>NZ_CP011391.1:0-1271243 GCF_001564455.1 Faecalibaculum rodentium | reverse complement strand
ACCCATCCTCAGATAATACAAAGACAGGAGAAAAGGAATGAGAGACTACAAAAGCAGCGAGGTCCGCAACGTAACCGTTGCCGGCCATTCCGGTTCCGGGAAAACATCGGTCCTGGAAGCCATGCTCTACTATACAGATGCCACTGACCGCTTCGGCCGCACCAGCGATGGGTCCAGCCTGATTGACTTTGATGCAGAGGAGATCCGCCGAGGTCTGTCCGTATACACTTCCATTGTTCCCATCGAATGGGATGACTGCAAAATCAACTTCATCGACACCCCGGGCTACCTGGATTTCACCGGTGAAAAACAGGCGGGCATGGCCGTCGGTGATTCGGTACTTATTGTGGTGGACGCCAAAGATCCCCTCCAGCCCGGCACCCGGATCGCCTTCAAGGAAGCGCAGGATGCAAAGAAACCGGCTATTTTCTTCATCAACAAGCTGGACGAAGAACACACCAGCTTCGAAGATGCCTACACCAGGCTGCATGAAGCCTTCGGCAAATCCGTCATTCCCTTCGAGGTTCCGATCATCGAGAACGGTGTCTATGTGGGAACTGTGAACATTCTGCGGAACAAGGCCTGGTACCACCATGGGCCGAAGGCCAGCGATTCTGTTGCACAGCCGGTCCCGGCGGAGATGGAAGAGGAAATCTCCATGTACAAGGACCAGATCGCGGAAGCGGTGGCGATGGGCGATGACGAACTGATGGAAAAGTTCTTCTCCGGAGAACCGTTCACGGATGCAGAGCTTACCAAAGGGGTGCGCATCGGTGTCCGGTCCGGCGAAATCATACCGGTTTTCTCGGGTGCTGCCATTGAATCCCGCGGCATCGGGCGGCTGATGGATCTGATTTCCACCTATTTCCCGACGTATTCCGAAAAGGGCATTTTCACAGCCACCACACCCAATGGTGTGAAGGTCGATCTTCTGACCACCGAGGAGGAGGTGCCGACGGCGCAGGTCTTCAAGACGATCGTGGATCCCTTTGTCGGCCGTATTTCCTATGTGAAGGTTCTGTCTGGAACGCTGAATTCCGATACCACGATGGTCAACGCAAACAACGGCAAGCCGGAGAAAATCGGCACCATTTTCACCATCAAGGGCAAACACCAGACGGCGGCCGGCAAGCTGTTTACCGGTGACATCGGTGCCATCACCAAGCTCCAGGAAACCCATACCAACGACACACTCTGCGCCAAGGGCAAGCTGCTCATGGCGGATCCCATTGTGTTTGAGGAACCGCTGTACGGGCAGGCAGTCAACGCGAAGACCAAAAACGACGAAGACAAACTGTCCGGCAGTCTCAACCGGATCCAGGAAGAGGATCCGACGTTCCGGGTTGTGGTGAATCCGGAAACCAGAGAGACTGTGATTTACGGTATCGGCGACCAGCACCTGGAAGTGATCGTGAACAAACTCCAGACCAAGTTCAAAACCGGAGTCACGCTGCAGAACCCGAAAATCACCTACCGGGAGACCATCACGAAATCTGCAGTGGGCGAGGGAAGACACAAGAAGCAGTCCGGTGGCCATGGTCAGTTCGGTCATGTCTTTGTGGAATTTGCACCAAATGAAGACAAAGAAGAGATGGAATTTGCCGAAAAGGTATTCGGCGGGGCTGTTCCCAGACAGTATTTCCCGGCGGTTGAAACCGGTCTGCGGGAATGCGTACAGGAAGGTCCGCTGGCGAAATACAAGATGGTCAACGTGAAAACCACGCTGCTGGACGGCAAGTATCATGACGTCGATTCCTCGGAAATGGCGTTCAAGATGGCTGCAAGACTTGCCTACAAGGATGCCATGGCAAAATGTGCCCCCATTCTGCTGGAGCCGATTATGAATGTGACCGTGACGGTCCCGGATGAATATACGGGCACGATCCTGGGTGATCTCAACAAGCGACGCGGCGCCATCCTGTCCATGACCCCGGAAGATGACCTTCAGGTCATCGAGGCACAGGTCCCCATGGCGGAACTTGCAAAATACTCGGTGGATCTGCGGAGCATGACACAGGGACTTGGACGCTATACACTGTCCATGGACCGGTATGATCCTGTTCCCGAGAGTCTGGCAAAACGTATTATCGAAACTGCCTGATTGAAGGCAGTGGATTGAGGACATCGCTGTTTCCTGTCTGGAGACGGTGGTGTCCTTTTTCTGTTCCCGGTCAATGCAGACCACGCGGACGGATACAGGTTTGTCTCAGGCATCCAGACGACTCAGGCATCTCTGCAGGAGAGTCCGGACGATGACAGGTACAATACAGGCATGACAACCAGAACTGTTTTTATACCAAGTGAGCACAAACCCTATTACCGGAAGGTACCGGTGGAATTCGAGTTCCATCCCGGTCAGTCTGCGTTACAGAAAATGAAAAATGTCAAGGCCCTGCAGGATGCCTGGTCCCTGGACCATCCCGATGCCAGACTGCTGGAGGTTTCCACAAAAAGTCCCGAGGATACAGGCCGGCGTCTGTCTCCGTTCAATCTGACCAGGACCTTATACAGTCTGAATAAAGAATTCCCTGTGGAAAACATTGTGCAGGCCAGCAAGGTCCTGGAGCAGGGAGGTCCCTATTACGACCTGCTGGGGACCGATCCCCTGTCTGCCAAACAGGATCCGCGGACTACCGGAAAACTGGAGGCCTATTCCCTGGAAGGGGAGCTGTATCCGGCTTCTCCGGATTTTCTGTTTTATACTTGGATCTATGCCATGGCTGTCCTGGAAAACAACCTCCAGAGAGTTCTTCTGGATGCAGACGCTTTCTCGGACATTGAATTCGCCGGCAGCGACGGAAACTGTCAGGCACGCGCCTGTGCCATTACGAAATCCCTTCTCACCCAGTCACGGCTGAAGAAAAACATGACATTTGAGGAGTTTTCCCGCCTGTTTCTGGTCTCTGATCTTGACGAAGTGAAGCTGACACCAAAAAAGGATTTTCATGTTGGACCAAATCCGAAAAAAACAGTGTTCAGTGTGGGAGACTGGCTGATGCATCCGGCCATCGGACAGGGCCAGGTCATGAAAAAAACACCCAGAGACTATACCATCATGTTTCGTGTATCCGGCCCGAGGACGTTGCGGAAAGACGTCGTCGAAACGAAGTGTTCACGCCTATGAAATTTTCGCCCTACAGTATACAGACCCCCCTCTATGCAGCAATGACCTGTCCGCAGTCATGCATCCTGGAAGAAGATGATACAGGGATTCTGCTGTCTGACAGAAAAACCGGGATCTGGATCCTGGATACAGAGGATACCGGTCAGGCTGCCGTGTGGCTCGAGCGGCACCGGCAACCGGGCATGAACGTCCTGGTTCTCAGGGATGCCTGCTGTTCTGCATTCGAGGACATGACAGACTGGGAAATCAAACGGGGATTTCTTCAGGCTGTCTGGACAGGGGATCACCCCGGAATTCCGGCTGTTCATCTTGAGCAGGCAGAACTTGCGGATGTCCAGTTTCTGAAGGAACACTGTCCGCTGTTTTCAGAACAAGAACTGCTGAACGCAATGGCGGAGAACAGGCTGTATGCCGGCTTTGACAGCAGACAGTGCATTGGATACTGCGGAATCAGTCAGGCCGGACGGATGAATCTCCTGTTCATTCCTGAATGCAACAGGCGGCAGGGCCATGGCCTGGCCCTGGAAGCGGCACTGATCGGTCACCTGATGGACAATGGAATCATTCCCTATGCACATATACCTGAATCCAATCTGGCTGCTGTGTCACTGCAGCAGAAACTGGGGATGGTGATTTGTCCGGAAGAAATCTGCTGGCTGAAACATGCCGGGTAACATCAGGTTGGGGGACCTGCTTCAGCCCCGGAAGACTGCCTGTCTTTCTGGACCACGGAGGGGGGTGGAAGCGGCTCGGGAGCTCACAGGATGCCATCCGATGTCAGGATCACAAAAAACTGCTTTGCTGCCAGTAAAGTCCGGGTTTATAATATCGCGGATGCAGTTCCGGCTGATCGCATGACAGCCAGGAGATACACTGTATCGGCGTTTTTTATTTTGATACATCGCATCCGCACAGGAGCGAGAGTAGGAGGAATCATGAAAAATCAAAACACAAAACGAATGACTCTGTTTGCACTGTTTCTTGCCATCGAAATCATGCTGTTCTGCACTCCCTTCGGGTTTCTGCAGATCGGACCCCTTGCCATCACACTCATGCACGTCCCTGTCATTGCAGCATCCATTCTGCTTGGCGTGAAGGAAGGCATGGCCCTGGGACTGGTGTTCGGCCTCTGTTCCATGATCAAGGCAACGATGGCACCCGGCATCACGAGCTTTGTCTTTTCCCCGTTTGTGACGATCGGCGGCATCAGCGGTAACTGGTCGAGTCTTCTGATCGCGCTGGTTCCGCGTATCCTGACAGGGTACATTCCCGGAGCTCTGTACAGTCTCCTCCAGAAAAAAGGCATGAACCAGTCGTTGGGCGCCGGGCTTGCTGCCATGACAGCCACGATGGTGCACACTGTCCTGGTACTTGGCGGGATCTGGGTATTCTTCGGGGAGCCTTACGCAGCCGTTCTCGGCTCTGCCAGAGACCTGCTGATGGGACTGTTCGGCATGACAGTGCTCACCAACAGCCTGCCCGAGACGGTGGTGGCAGGTCTGGTGATGGCAGCTCTTGTCAAAGCCATTCGCGTGCCGTCTGTCAAAGCTGTCAGAGCCTGACTGTTCTGTTTCCTGCAAAAGCTGCAATGTCCTGTGGACAACGCAGCTTTTTTCTGCGTTTCAGGGAGTATGCAGCCAGGCGGGACCCGCCAGTGACAGGGAAGCGCTTGCAGTCAAAAGCCGCCGTCGCAGAGGGATTGTATCCCAATGCACATTGAGCAGGGGAAGAATCAGTGATAAAATTTAGGGGATTGAAAGCGGTACATTATCCGTTTTTGCGAACAGGAGGAGAATATATGCTCAAAGGAATCGCTGCAAGTGCAGGCGTGAATGTTGCAAAGGCGTACAAGCTCGAACAGCCTGAAGTTGTGATTGAAAAAAGAGAAGGCGAACCCGCAGCCGAACTGCAGAAATTCGACGATGCACTGGCAAAAACCGTCAAAGACATCCAGGGTGTCAAGGAACGCGCAGCCAAGCGTCTGTCCGATGAAGAACTTGCTGTATTTGATGCACATCTGATGATGGCGGAAGACCCCGAATTCGCTTCTCAGATCAAGGCTATGATTGAAAATGACAAGGTCAATGCCGAATATGCGGCGGATACCGTTGCCAACCAGATGGTGGCGATGTTCGAAGCCATGGACAACGACTATTTCCGTGAACGTGCGGCGGATATCAAGGATGTTACCTTCCGCCTGAAGTGCAACCTGCTGGGACTGCAGATCCCCGATCTGACAGCCATTGACGAACCGGCCATCATTGTGGCGCATGACCTGACACCTTCGGACACAGCACAGCTCAATGAGTTTGTGAAGGGCTTCGCCACAGCCATTGGCGGCAAGACCAGCCACTCTGCCATCATGGCCAACTCGCTGGAGATCCCGGCAGTCGTGGGAACGAAGGGCATCATGGAAAACGTAAAGACCGGAGACGTGATCGGCCTGGATGCCATTGACGGATTTGTCTATGTGAACCCGGACGATGTGACCGTTGAAATGCTGAATCAGAAATCTGCTGCTTTCGCGGAAGAAAAAGAAGCACTGAAGATGATGGTCAACGCAAAATCCATTACCACAGACGGTCATGAAGTCGAACTCGCCGGCAACATCGGCGGCTTCAAGGACGTGGAAGGCGTCCTGAAAAACGGCGGTGAGGGTGTTGGTTTGTTCCGTACAGAATTCCTGTATATGGACAACGATCACTTCCCGACAGAAGAAGAGCAGTTTGAAGCCTACAAAGCCGTGCTGGAAGGAATGGGCGGACGCAAGGTAGTTGTCCGTACCCTGGACATCGGCGGTGACAAGAAACTGTCCTACTATACCTTCCCCGAAGAAATGAACCCGTTCCTGGGCTATCGTGCCATCCGGCTGTGCCTGAAGGAACAGGATATTTTCCGCACACAGCTGCGCGCCCTGTGCCGGGCTTCCGTATACGGCAAGCTGTGCATCATGTTCCCGATGATTGCCACCATTGACGAATTCCGTCAGGCCAAGGGGATTTTTGAAGATGTGAAGGCTGAGCTGCTGGCTGAAGGTGTGGCAGTTGCCGATGACATCCAGGTGGGCATGATGGTGGAGATTCCTGCCGCCGCTGTACTCGCAGACGAGTTCTCCAAGTATGCCGACTTCTTCTCCATTGGCACCAACGACCTGATCCAGTACTCCATGGCTGCTGACCGGATGAGCGAAAACGTATCCTACCTGTACCAGCCCTACAACCCGTCTATCCTGCGTCTGGTCAATATGACGATCAAAGGCGCTCACAAAAACGGCAAATGGGTCGGCATGTGCGGTGCTATGGCCGGCGAACCCTATGCAGTGCCCATCCTGCTGGGTCTGGGTCTCGATGAGTTCTCCATGTCTGCCACACAGATTCTGAAGGCGCGTAAAGTTGTCACCGGTCTGTCTTATGCAGATATGCAGAAACTTGCAGAAAAGTGCCTGAACATGGATTCCGCAGCAGAAGTCCTGGACTATGTACAGTCGGAAGTAAAAGCGTAAAACATTGATTCAATTCATTGAAGCAGATCAAGCCGTCCTTCGGGACGGCTTTTTCAACTTTTCCGGCAGCGCAGCAGGAAGGGAAGAGAACGATTTTCACGAATTCGATGACAGGACAGAAAAATCAGGGAGAAGAACAAAAGCCTCCACACGCAGGGAGGCATACAGGAATGATCAGAACTTCGGTGCAGTCAGGTAATCGGGGATCAGGAAAATTTTCTGAAAACCAGATTGAGTGCCCCAACCAGTTCCAGCCCAAGGGCAAAACCCGCAACCATTTCGCTGACTGTCTCAGGAACACAGTCTCTCAGCAGGATAGACAGGCCCATGCACAGCATACCTCCAGCAACAAGCCACTGCCCGCATTTGTGTGATTCTTCGTTTTTGCCCTGTATTTTCGCGATTTCCCGACTTGTCTGATACACAGCATTCATGAGGGTCAGGGCTGCAGCTCCAACCAGGAGCGCACAGAGAAACATCACGGTCCAGATCAAAGGCTCATTGTCGGGAACCATGACAGCGATATCCCAGGTCAGAAACATAAGAATCATGAGCTCAGCAATGGCAGTGGCCCTGAACATGCGGCGGATCTTTCTGTACTGTTCCAGGCGGCTTTCGGTGTCAGTGTACAGCTGCAGAGGGCCGTCACTGGCCTTTCGGCGGACCAGAAACCAGAACCCGCCGCTGGGAATCACCTGGATGTTCTGGGATTCGAGAATGGACAGGTAGTCCGATGAAATGCTGAATGCCCTGTCCTTCAGGTCGCAGTTATAGACATATTCGCCTGGAGTGCATGGTTCGAAGGTATACAGTCCATACCCGAACTTTGTCAGATTCCATCCCTGTCGGGCCATTTCATTCAGCCAGTCCATTTCTCTGTTTTTGTCAAAACACAGTTTGAATTTCTTCATTACAGTACCCTTTCCGCATTTTTCAGTGCTTCTTTCATCCGTTCAGTCTCGGCCTCGAATACTTCAGACCCTTCCCGTGTGAGCCGGTATTCCTTTTTTCCCCTGGAACCTGGCGCTTCACCACAAGGCTCGATCCATCCTTTTTTCTGCATCGTTTTCAAGGCCCCATACAAGGTGCCGGCTCCCAGTTTGACCCGGCTGCAGGTCATTTGTTCCACCGCCTGCGTAATGGCATATCCATGTCTGGGTTCATGGAGGGCCAGCAGGATATAGAACATGGATTCAGTCAATGGCAGGTCATTTTCATACATACTCATCCTCCGATATATCATCTGGCGATATATCTTTATCTTGAGTATATCCTCAAACGATACATCGGTCAACGATATATAGAGCAAAATAAAAAGGTGCCTGCCATATAGACAGACACCGTATATACTTTGAAGAAATCTGGCAGCCCCTTACGCAAACAGAAGTGCGAATTTCAGCTTGTCAGCTTTGACGGAGTGAATGACACCTTTGTCGAATTTGAAGAAATCGTGTTCCTTTACCTTTGTGACTGCGTTCTTGTAGGTGATTTCGCCAGATCCTTCCAGAATCATGACCAGAGCATCTGCAGGAGCGGGATGATCGGGAAGCAGGGAATGATCGATGGCAACCAGCAGCATCCGGACACCGTTCTGGTCTATATACACCTGCTTGACAGCCTTATCTTTTTCATACTGGATCTGATCTTTGAGATGAAATACTGAACCGGCTTCCTGTGAAACAAACATTGTTGATACCTCCTTGAAAAAAGGCCAGCTCCAAATGGAACTGGCTGGGTCTTGGCCGGACCTGTAGTCCAGCCGGGTGTCCTTTTATGGAAAGGGACTGAACCAGCGGCCAGTTCCCCGGCTCGCATTGTCATCATATACTCCCGGAGGACAGAACGCCACGGATATGACCGGCTGTCATTTCGGACTATTGTGGTCTGTTCAGGAATCGTGGTTAGCAGACTGCAGGTATGACAAAATATCTGTATACAGATCCGGATCCTGTACAGCCTTGTCCCGGATGGAGAACCCAAGTTCTCCGGTTTTTCTGGAAATCCACAAATCCACCGGCTGGCTGTTGTACGTAATGGACCCCTGTTTCCTGAATTCCGCAGAGAAGGGAAAGAGTCCTGGTTTTTTCTTTTTCTTCATGCACAAAGAATATCAGATTCTGTCGATCTGTGCCTCCTGCAAAGAAACTGCAGCCGGTACCGGACAGCAAGACTGGAACCGGTCTGCTGTCCCAAATCGGAATTCACCCGGATCACTGTCCATACCTTCGATTCACTCCAGCGCCTCTACAGCCCCTTGCAGCTCCCGCCGGTATTGTCCGGGTACCGCATTGCTTTTGAAACATCTTTCTGCTATCATTGCCATATCTTTCAACGGCTGTGAACGGAAGGAGTACCGTCATCATACCTTGCAGAGAGTTCCGTACTGGTGGAAACGGGACAGGTCAGGGGCGGGAAGGTAGTCCGGGAGCCGGTCGGGTGAACAAGCCGGACAGTTTCGGCAGTAGCCTGATCCGTTTGCCGCGTTATGGCCAGAGGCAGGACTTTACAGACAGTTCTGTAAACAAGGGTGGTACCACGTGATCATGCGTCCTTTTCGGGACGCTTTTTTATTCGACAAGGAGGAAACGACATGGGACTTGAACATCGGCTGGCGCCAAAATACGCTAGCATCATCACAGAAGCTGACCGCTATGACAACTGGAAAGAGGAAGGCTATTTCACCGCCGGTGACACGAACAAAAAGCCGTATTCACTGGTGATCCCGCCACCCAATGTCACAGGCAAACTGCATCTGGGCCATGCCTGGGATACCACGCTTCAGGATATTCTGTGCCGCTACAAGCGCCTGCAGGGATACGATGTCTGCTGGGTGCCGGGGATGGACCATGCGGGCATTGCGACACAGGCAAAAGTGGATGCCCGTCTGAAGGAAGAAGGCATTTCCCGGTATGACATCGGCAGGGAGAAGTTTCTGGACCGCGCCTGGGCCTGGAAAGAGGAATACGCTGCCACGATCCGCAAACAATGGGCCAAACTGGGACTGTCCCTCGATTACAGCAGAGAGCGATTTACGATGGATTATGGTCTGTCCGAGGCCGTCAATAAAGTGTTTGTGGATCTGTACAACGATGGACTGATCTACCAGGGAGAGCGCATCATCAACTGGGATCCGGAAGCCAGAACAGCATTGTCCAACATCGAAGTGGAGCACAAAGAAATCATGGGACACATGTATTACTTCCGGTACAAGGTGCAGGAGACCGGACAGGAACTGGTCATTGCCACGACCCGTCCGGAGACCATGTTCGCTGACCAGGCCATCTTTGTGCATCCCGACGACAAACGCTACAAAGACATAGTGGGTCTGCACGCCATCAATCCGGCAAATGGAGAAGCGCTGCCGATCATGGCAGATGACTACATTGACATGGAGTTCGGGACAGCGGTCATGAAATGCACCCCTGCGCATGACCCCAACGACTTTGCCCTGGCGAAAAAGTATGATCTTCCCATGCCCATTTGCATGAATGATGATGGAACCATGAATGAGATGTGCGGGAAATATACCGGGATGGACCGGTTTGAATGCCGGAAAGCCCTGGTTGAGGATTTTGAAAAGGCCGGCGTTGTGGACCACATTGAGGAGCATCTGCATCAGGTTGGTCACTCCGAGCGCACGGGCGTCATTGTTGAACCGTATCTTTCGAAACAGTGGTTTGTGAAGATGAAACCCCTGGCAGAAGAAGTCCTGAAGAACCAGCAGATTCCCGACCAGAAAATCAGTTTTGTTCCCGAACGGTTTGAACACACATTTACGCAGTGGCTGGAAAACATTGAAGACTGGTGCATCTCCCGTCAGCTCTGGTGGGGCCACCGCATCCCTGCCTGGACCAGCGAAACAACCGGAGAGCTGTATGTGGGAACCAAAGCCCCGGAAGGCAGTGACTGGAAACAGGATGAAGATGTGCTTGATACTTGGTTTTCCAGCGCTCTCTGGCCGTTTTCCACCTTCGGATGGCCGGAGGATACGGCAGACCTGGAACGGTACTATCCAACGAACACACTGGTCACCGGATATGACATCATTTTCTTCTGGGTTGCGAGAATGGCATTCCAGGCCAGATACTGCACTGACAACCGTCCGTTCAGGGATGTCCTGATCCATGGCCTGATCCGTGACAGGCAGGGCAGGAAAATGTCCAAATCCCTGGGCAACGGTGTAGACCCCATGGATGTCATAGCGGAGAAAGGAGCCGATGCCCTTCGGTTCTTCCTCACCACCAACAGTGCACCCGGAATGGATCTGCGTTACGACGAGACAAAGGTGGATGCTGCCTGGAACTTCATCAACAAGGTCTGGAATGCCTCCCGTTATGTACTGATGCAGCTGGAGCCGGGGGAAGTCTACAGCATCGACCCGGAGAGCCTGTCTGCCTCTGATCAGTGGATCATGGACCGATTCAACCGCACACTGGCGGAAGTGGAAAAAAACATGGACAAGTACGAATTTGCGATTGCCGGCAACGTACTGCAGAACTTCGTCTGGAATGACTTCTGTTCCTGGTACATTGAATTATCCAAAACGGATAAATCCCGCAATACGAGTGCAGTCTTGCTGGAGGTCCTGAAAAAATCCATTCTCCTTCTGAGCCCGTATATGCCATTTGTCACCGACACCATCTGGGAAGCCCTGCCGGGAACAGCAGGATCCATCAACACCGCAGAATGGCCTGCTTCTTTCAAATTCCAGTCCGATCCAGAGCTTGAACGGGAAATGGATCTGGTCCTTCAAATCGTGCAGTCAGTCCGTGAGCTGAAAGCTGAATACCGCATGAAACCCTCGGCGCCGATCGTCATTTTTGTACAGGACGAAACAGGTCATCCTGTAACTCTCTCGTCAAGGGCTGCAGGAGCACTGGATGGACTCTGTCATGCAAGACTGTCAGATCGTGAACCGGAGGGGGAATGTGCAACCAGGACACTTGGAACCTTTGTTCTGTCCGCCGGTCTTTCCGAGCTTGTGAATGTCAGTGAGGAAAAAGCCAGGCTCCAAAGGGAAATGGAACGCTTGGAAAAGGAAATCATGCGCGGCGAAAAAATGTTGTCAAATCCCGGATTTACATCCAAGGCACCCGCTGCGAAGGTCGCCGCAGAGACACAGAAACTGGAGAATTACAGAACGGAATTCACCTTAGCAAAGGAACAGTTTAGGAAATTAGACAAGATTCAGCCAAAAAAGTAAAAAAACACACTCAAACATTCAAAAATGTTGATATGTATGCGCTTTTCTGGCGAAAATCAATTGACATATCATTCCGTGTTAATTAACATTTTATTGAAAGCAGGTGTGTTATGGATTCAAAAAATGTCTTGACTTTACTGGGTGATCTTTTGGATCTGTTCAGGAAGGAACTGAAGAACGAGCTGAAAGATCTGCCTCCTCTGCGGCAGAAAGACTTCCAGGTTCTGGAGTATATCTGGACAGCCAACCCCGAACATTCGGTTCGCATGTCCGATCTGACGCAGTTCATGGAAGTTTCCCCGGCAGCAACGAGCCAGCTGATCAACTCCTATGAAATGCAGGAAATCGCACAGCGCGTACGGTCCACGGAAGACCGGCGGGCGAACTTTGTTCAGATCCATCCCACTCTTTTGAAGAAAATCGAAAAGAAAATGGATGACCTGAACGACAGGACAGCAGCATTGCTTGAATATCTTGGACCGGAGGATGCCGAGGCACTGGAGCGTATTCTGAAAAAAACCGTTGAATGGAATGACGCGCAGGCAGATGAAGCGGATACGGAGTGAGCCGGACGGACTGAAACCGGATCCCTGGACAGCCTTGTCAGAACTCTTCCAGATCCCCCCGTGTCATTCTGCACAGGAACTTGAACATCAGCTGCTGCAGTTGAGCCAGCCGGTGGTATTTGAAGCCGGTGACCGCAGTAGACTGAGCAGGGAAGTCCTGGACGTGCTGGAATCTGTCCAGCAAAAATCCGACTGTATTTATGTGATATGGGAATCAAGGCAAAAAGGATGTCGTATGTGACATCCTTTTTTCTTCGTGGCTGAAATCTTGCGCAGGGCAGGTGGTGATTGCCGGATACTCACTGAATCGCAGAACAGCCCTGTTTCAGAGAAGGGCCCGGTCGAATCCGGAGCCGGATCATATCAAATCCAGCACTGTTCCTCTTCTCCCTGTTCGAGGCGCAGATTTTCTATGATAATGTCCCCCAGGCTCTGCCATTCAGGTTTTCCGGATCTCCTCATATCATCTGCAATGGATTCAATCAGGTCGAATGACACAAGCTGAGGCTCGCTTTCCACCGGAACCGGATCCAGCTGAATGCTCTTTCCCCGCCATCCCTGTTCCGGTTCTCGGATGCAGTGCCAGCGACTGTTCCGCGATCCCAGATACAGCAGTGCTTCACCCTTTGATGAAACGATGGTTCCTGGAGCCAGTTCCAGTTTCCAGCGGGCTTTCTTCGCATTTCCGCCAGACTTCCTGTCCTCTTTTCTTTTCTTCTCCCGCTCAAGCTTCAGGTACTCTGACCAGTTCAGTGCTTCCGCCGGGGTGAGTGTCTGCATCCAGTCAAGTTCACCGATACAGGCATCAAAACACGAAGCGTCTGTGTCCGGGATCACATTCTTTCCCTGGTAGAAGAGCGCTGGCTGTCTGTGGCCTTCCGGCATTGTGGTGGGATGCAATGTGGCTGTTGTCTTTTCCCGTTTTCAGACCCAGAACAGTTCCTCCTGATACCGGACGATATCATCTGTCTCTATGACAAGCCGGTCCCTGACCCAGTCTGAAAGCCCCGTCTTTTCACACCATGTTCTGTTCATGGCTTTTCTGTACACGATCTGCAGATGTTCTGTCCGAAGTGAAAAGCACCGTTCAATGAGAGGCCTGGGCTCCAGATACATGGGAGAAGAAATATCAAAATACGTGATGTGCACAGTCGGCCGCCGTATGTGATCCAGGCTGTACCAGGGATACTGCTCGGGCAGGGCTGCAAAACAGGAACCGCTTTTCGGTCTGTGGGACCCTGGAAAAGCCAGCAGTGTTCCATTTTCCATCTGACGGAAAATCGGATATGGACGTTTCCAGTGACCTTCACCTGCCTCCAGGAGAGCCCTGTCACCAAGGGGCATCCAGGAATAGAAAACATCCCCGGGTATGGCAGAATCCGCCATTTTACGATGCTGCAGCGTTTCCGGCGGAATCAGCTGACTGAACCTGGTCCGGTTCTCTGCAGCGGCTCTCACAGTGTTTCTTGCTGCCGGAAGGTCATCCGGGAGAAGATATCCTGCCACAGGATAAGAAAGTTCAGGCACGGCGACAGGAGTTCCTCCTTCCGGCACAATGACGCTGTCCTGTCTGGTCCCATCTGTTTTGTACCACGAAAATCCGCCCTGCACCTTATGTTCGGATACAGAGCACGGTACCATCTGTCGGCCGTTTTCATCACCCATGATCAGATACAGCGATCCATCGCTTTCCACAAGTGATCCAGGCTGCAGCTTCAGTCAGTCCGGACCTTCCAGACACAGGATGGCTGTATGCAGCATGATCCGTGCTGCAAACCGGTCCGACATTCCTTTTACAAATCCAGACAGATTCCGTTTCTTTACCCGAAACAGGCTGCTGCAGTCTGCGAACAGGGGAGAGTCCGGGATATACCGGTCTCCAAGAACAGAAACCGGCTGATCCTCATGAAGAACTTGGATATATCCGTCTTTCTTCCGGGAGGTCAGGGGCACACACCAGAAGTCTTTCAGCCATACGGCCAGCATGAGTCTGTGTTCATGAAACACAGCAATAATGTCCCGGGGATCAAAGAATGATTTGCTGCGAAAAAGGACCGAAGTAGTCTGTATTTGAGTTGTTTCAGCATACTCTCCCCCTTTCACCCATCCAGGATATCACGCAAATATGCATAATATATGCCTGTAAAATAATGATCCCTGTACCCGGCATCAGCCGGACGGCCGCTGCAGAACTGCATCATGTTTTCAGCCGGAGTCACAGTAACGGCAACCCTTTTTTCAGAAACAGGGCCGGCGCAGTGACTGCCATGTGCAGACCGTGAGAAAAGATTCGTGATTTCCACGAAAAAAGGCATCCGAAGATGCCTCTTTGACCGATGTACCTGCTCATGGCAGGCAAACGGAGTACTGCGCCAACCAGAGTCACACGACCGTGACTACGCCTGTTCCCTGGCTGCCATTTTCTCCCGATAGAGCTGTCTGCGGTCCTGTGGTGTCAGTCCCTTTTTCCGGATCCGGATGGCATCTGGTGTCACTTCCACCAGTTCATCATCGTTGATCCACTCCAGGGCCTCTTCCAGGGAGAAGACACGGGGAGGTGTCAGCAGCATCGCTTCATCGCGGCCGCTGGACCGGATGGCTGTCAGCTTTTTATTTTTCAGGGGATTCACATCCAGGTCGATGTTCTTGGCGGACTCCCCAATGATCATGCCGGTGTAGACCTCGGTCTGCGGACCGATGAAAAGGGATCCGCGTTCCTGAAGATTCCACAGGGCATAAGTCATGGCAGCTCCGGTTTCCGTGGAAATCATGGCCCCCTGCATACGCTGTGCGATATCACCCTTATATGGTTCATAACCGCACAGACGTCTCACAAGGGTACCTTCGCCATGTGTGTCATTGATGAATTCCGTCCGGAACCCCAGCAGTCCACGGGTAGGGGCTGTATAGGTGATGCGGACATAGCCGTTTTCTTCTTCCATGTCCTGCATGATTCCTTTCCGCAGATTCAGCTTGTTGATGATCGTCCCCTGATATTCAGACGGGGCGATGCAGACCACTTCCTCCATCGGCTCCACCTTGCGGCCTTCTTCATCCA
This sequence comes from Faecalibaculum rodentium, assembly GCF_001564455.1. Lineage (GTDB taxonomy): Bacteria > Bacillota_I > Bacilli_A > Erysipelotrichales > Erysipelotrichaceae > Faecalibaculum > Faecalibaculum rodentium. Next base: position 1,255,790 of record NZ_CP011391.1, on the reverse strand, counting down.
AGTGCAGAATGACCTCAGGCTTGGACACTGCCAGCTCGTAGCCTTCCCGCCGCATGTTTTCGATCAGGATCGAAATATGCAGTTCACCGCGCCCGGATACCTTGAATGTATCCGGCGAATCGGTTTCCTCCACCCGCAGGCCCACATTGACCTCCAGCTCTCGGGCAAGACGTTCCCGGATGTTTCTGGATGTCACGTATTTGCCGCTTTGACCGGCAAAGGGGGAAGTATTGACATGAAAATTCATGGACAGTGTCGGTTCTTCAATGGGAATGGATTCCATGGGTTCCGGGTCATCCACCGGGCAGATCGTGTCGCCGATGGAAATCTCCGGCATTCCTGCGATCACCACAATATCACCGGCATGAGCTTCCTGCACCGGTGTCCTGGACAGTCCCTTGTAGACAAACAGACTGGACAGAGTTTCATTTTTCATCGTTCCATCGGCATTTGTCCGAATGTACTTGCCGCCGGCGTTCAGCGTTCCCTGGTAGATCCGCCCGATTCCCAGACGTCCGATGTATTCGTCATAGGCCAGCGCCGACACCTGCATCCGGACCGGTTCATCATTGAGGTCCGGATATACATCACAGTGCTTCAGGATCGTCTTGAACAGCGGTTCAATATTGTCTGAAGGAGTCTCCAGATCATACTGTACCCGGCCTTCCTTGGCCACACCATACAGGATGGGGAAATCCAGCTGGTCATCCGTGGCATTCAGATCCAGGAACAGGTCGTAGACCTCATCCACGACTTCCTCAGCCCGCTGGTCCTTTTTGTCGATTTTATTGATGAGGAGAATCGGTTTCAGCCCGATTTCCAGTGCCTTGCTCAGCACGAACCTGGTCTGCGGCATGGGACCTTCACTGGCGTCCACCAGCAGGATCACTGTATCCACAGTCCGGATGATCCGTTCCACTTCACTGGAAAAATCCGCGTGGCCCGGAGTATCCACGATGTTGATCTTCACACCATCATGAATCACGGAACAGTTCTTCGAGTAAATCGTGATGCCGCGCTCACGCTCCAGGTCGTTGGAATCCATGACACAGTCCACCACTTCTTCGTTGGACCGGAACACATCGCTCTGCCTCAGGAACGCATCCACGAGGGTGCTTTTGCCAGCATCTACATGGGCGATGACGGCGATGTTCAGTATCTTTTCGTATTCTGCCATTGCTTGCTCGCTTTCTTGAATAAATCCGGTCCTATTATATGCATTCTTGCGGGAAACTACAAACGTGGATATAATCAGCGGATAGGAGATTGATTATGCAGGTGAGATATTACAAAGAATACAGCAGCATTCTTGGCCGCGAGATGGAATTCAAGCTGTATGGACATGCAGGGCCTTTGTGCCTGGTGATACCCTGTCAGGATGGCAGGTTCTTTGAATGGGAGGACAGACGGATGTTCGATCTGGTTTCCGGACTGATCGACGAAGGACGGATTCAGTTTCTGACGGTGGATTCTGTGGATGCAGAAACGTGGAGCAGCTTCGGGCCCACAGAAGGCCGCATGCACCGGCTGGAGGCCTGGAACCGCTATGTGCTCGACGAACTCATTCCATCGGCATTGTGGAAAACAGGGAAGTCCGAGGCAGAACCGCTCATGGTGATGGGGGCGAGCATGGGCGCCTATCATGCGGTCAATCTGTTTTTCCGCCATCCCTGGCGGTTCAGTCGGCTGCTGGCTTTGTCTGGTCTGTATGATATGAGCCGCTATGTCTATGACAGCTGTTATACAAAAGAGTTTCATATCAACAACCCGCTCGCATATCTGGAGGAACTGGATCCGCAGGATGAACGCATTTCGCTGTACAATGCAGCCGATGCCCGAATCGTGATCGGACAGGGAGCCTGGGAAAACGAGTGTCTGGAGGATACAAGAAAACTCGCCGACCTGTTCTGGCGCAAAGGAATCCAGGTGGAAACCTGTTTCTGGGGCTATGATACTCCGCATGACTGGCCCAGCTGGGAGCGGCAGCTTCTAGAGTACCTGCCGCACATGGTTTAGGCTCACGCTGTCAGCGGGCGCAAAGAACGGATCATCACATCATTTCACATTCCGTTTTTTCCGGTTTTGTCACTTTTTTCCGTTATAATGGAACCGAAGACAGAAGAAAGGAAATGGTATATGAAAGGTATGGGACTGCATCCCTGAGCAGAAAACCGGACTGTGACAGCCGGACAGTGTCCGGTTCATGACTCCACTTACCCCGCAGCCTGATTTCGTGCATTTGCGTAACAGACTGCCGAAAGCCGGAAGCTTTCCGATTTAATTCAAGTACATACGAAAGTTCACAGCATCCGGAGGGAAACCGGATGTTTTTTTGATCCTGCACAAAAGAACCGGCACGCACTTGCCAAAGAAAAAAAACGCGTGATGCACGCGTTTCACAACCCACAGACCAGGTTTTACCCGATCAGCACAACATCGCGGATTGCCGGGACTTCATCCAGGAGCAGGAGCTTGACACCTCCGGAGAAATCCTCTCCGGCCATGGCACAGCCCGCACAGGCACCGATGAAACTCACATATACAATGTTGTTTTCATCCACTCCGAGCAGTTCGATGTCACCGCCATCATGCTGAATATACGGCCTGATTTTTTCCAGGACTTCTTCCACCTGTTCCTCCAGGACCTGGGCAGTCGGCTCTGTCAGTTCATGGGGTTCTGACTCCGACGGTTTCAGACCCGCTGCGGCCTCCAGATCCTGCGCGGCTTTCACCGCCTCGGGATCCTGTCCCAGTTCTTTTTTTTCAGAAGCCGATTCCGGCTTTTCTTTGTATTCCATAGCATTACCTCCATTGATTTCTGTATTCAGCTGTCCCCGGACAGAAGACCGGCATGGTCTGTCAGATCAGAAACAGCGGGGACAGGAGCAGGGGAATCAGCAGCCCCAGCACGAACCCGCCTATGACTTCCACGACTTTGTGTCCCAGTATGGTTTTCAGTTTTTCCTGGTAGATCGGATCGCTGAACGTGAGACCGGTCATGTCCCGAAGATCCTTGATCAGCTGCTGGGTGAGTTCGATGTTCTTGCCGCTGTAATACCGGACATGACAGGCATCGTACATAACGATAGCAGAAAACACAGCTGTCACTGCAAACAATGTGGAGGAAAACCCGTCTTCCATTCCGACGGTCATGGACAGTGCCGTGACTGTGGAGGAGTGGGAACTGGGAAAACCGCCGCTCATGAGGACCCACTGCAGGTTCCATTCGCCGGTCCGGTAATAATAAATGAACAGTTTTGCCACTTGTGCCGTGACATTGGCGAGCAGGGCACAGACCAGGGGAAACAGGGAATTCGGGATCATGAAATCACCTCTCATCTTCAGCTTATCACACACCAGCTGGAATCTGTCCGGTCAGCCATGGTGCATGACAGTCGGCTGGGTTCCTGCAGGTTCAGGATCTGCCGGGTTTTCCACTCTGTGCATGAAATAGACGGAGAAGAGAATATGGCATATAATTTTAAAGATGGCAGAAGGGAGAAAACTGACATGCTTACATTAGATCTCAGCCATGCTTTCCTGAAGGAAGATTTTCATGATTACCGCGAAGAGGTTGCGAAACTGGACGAGGCATTGAGAAACAAGACCTGCAAAGGCAGTGATTTTACAGGCTGGATGACCTGGGCCAACGACTATGACAAGGAAGAATTTGCCAGGATCAAAAAAGCCGCAGAAAAAATCCGGAACGAATCTGACGTGCTGGTTGTCTGCGGAATCGGCGGTTCCTACCTTGGTGCACGTGCAGCCATTGAAATGATCAACGGTCTGTATCCTGCAAAGCAGATCGAAGTCATTTACATGGGAAACACATTCTCCAGCACATATATCGCACAGGTCATGGAGTACCTGAAGGACAGGGAAGTGTCCGTGAATGTCATTTCCAAATCCGGTACAACCACCGAAACCGCTCTGGCTTTCCGGATCCTCAAACAGTTCATGGAAGACAAATACGGGGACCAGGCCGCAGGCCGCATTTATGCCACCACAGACAAGGCTCGCGGTGCCCTGAAACCCATGGCTGATGAAGAAGGCTATGAGACATTCGTCATTCCCGATGATATCGGCGGACGTTTCTCCGTCATCACCCCCGTGGGCCTGCTGCCTATTGCGGCTGCCGGGATTGATATTGATGCGCTGATGCAGGGTCTGCACGATGGCATGGGCGAATATGGCGATGCCGATCTCGACAAAAACCCCGCTTATCGCTACGCCGTTGCCCGCCGCATTCTGCAGCACCAGGGATATGATGTGGAACTCTTTGTAAACTATGAACCGCAGATGGCCATGGTATCCGAATGGTGGAAGCAGCTGTTCGGCGAATCCGAAGGCAAGGACGGACTCGGCATTCTGCCGGATTCCGTAAACTACTCCACGGATCTGCACTCACTGGGTCAGTTTGTCCAGGACGGCAAGAAAGTCCTGTTCGAGACAAACCTGTATGTCGAGCAGCCCATGATCGACATCACGTTCCCGGGCGATGACAAAAACGCCGACAAGATGAATTATCTTGCTGGCAAATCCGTCGACTGGGCCAACAAAATGGCTGCCAAAGGCACTCTGATGGCACACGAGGAAACCGGTGGTGTTCCCAACATCATTATCACCATGCCCTCCATGACTTCCTACGATTTCGGCAACATGTGCATGTTCTTCTTCAAGGCCATTGCCATGACCACACTTCTCAACGGTTCCAACCCGTTCAACCAGCCGGGTGTGGAAGTCTACAAGAAAAACATGTTCCGGCTGCTGGGCAAAGAATAATACCCGTCAGCATGCATCAGGCTGTCCTGTATGGACAGCCTTTTTTCTGACTGTCAATGCCGCCGTACCCCTGAAGCCGGGAATGCCACTGTCATGACGGATTCTGCCATATCCAGACGAAAGATGACATGTTTACTCAAGTAATTTTCCTTTCAATCTGAAATCAAATTATCGTGTTTCATCCGAGGATGGAGCGGTCAAATGTCACAGGAATTTGTGACGATTGTGGTATGTTGAAACTGCCAAACGGTACAACACCGCACAGGTGCATGAAAGGAAACATCATGAGAGACTTCAGATGGTTTACTGATTTCTTCAACACCGGTCTGGGGACTGCCATCAAGGCGGTTCTGCTGCTGGTGCTGGCCTTCATTGTGGCTGCGATTGCGAAATCGCTGATTGTAAAGCTGCTCTCGAGGACAAAACTTGCAACGCTGAAAGGAACCGGCGAGGGTGCGGAAAACCAGGGACCGAAAACGATAGATCTGATCGGCAAGCTGGTGCAGCTGGTCGTGTTCCTGCTGTTTGTGCCCGGTATCTTCGAGATCCTGGGCATGACACAGGTATCCGCTCCGGTTCTGACACTTCTGAACACGGTCTGGGGCTATGTTCCCAACATTCTGTTCTGCGTCATCATCCTCTGGATCGGTTTCTATGTTGCCCGCCTCGTTCGTGAGCTGCTGATTCCGGTCCTCAACAAGCTGGAAGTCAACCGTCTTCAAAAAATCGCCGGCATCGAAGTCCGGGATGAAGGCCGGCTTTCCAACACAATCGCATACATTGTATATGTGCTGATTCTGATTCCAGTCATCATTTCAGCCCTGTATGTCCTGGACATCAAGGCCATCTCCGATCCGGCAATTGCCATGCTGAGCATCATCTTCTCCTATATCCCGAGCCTGCTCGCTGCCCTTGTCATCATTGCCATCGGCTGGGTACTGGCGAAGTTTTGCGGCAACATCATCACCCGGATCATTGCTGCTTCCGGCCTGGATGCGAAGCTTGCTGCCCTGGCGGGCACCAGAGATGATTCCCCCTATGTGCTGTCTGCCATCATCGGCAAGACAGTGGAAGCTGTCATGATCATCTTCTTTGTGGTGGAGAGCTTCTCGACATTGCACCTGGGCGTGCTCACCAGAATCGGTACGGCTGTGATTGCGTACATGCCGTCTTTGCTGACGGCGGTCATCATTCTCTTCATCGCCTTCTTCCTCGCAGCCGTGGCAGGAAATGCCCTGAAGAAGAACGGCCACGGATCTATGGGACTCATTGTCCGGTATGTCATTTATGCAGTGGCTGCATTCATGGTCCTCAACCAGCTGGGCATTGCCCGGACACTGGTGGATTCCACATTCATCCTGGTGATCGCCGCTGTGGCTGTTGCCTTTGCCATCAGCTTTGGCATCGGTGGCCGGGACTTTGCAAAGGCCGTCCTGTCGGATGTGCAGAGGAAATTTCACATTGGAGAATAATGCATGAAAAACCGGGTTTCCCGGTTTTTTTTAAATCCGGATCCTGTCCGCAGCACAGAGCAGCGCAGGGGTTGATTCTTCATGGGATGGCAGCCAGCCGGCCTCCGGGCCATCCTGCCGCACGCCATTTTTCTTTTGAACCGAAGTAAAAACACCCGTTCTCTTTCTGAACAAAAACATGGAGTCTGTTTTCGCCCAATTTCGAAAATAAACGCTCAAAAACATACAGTTATTGTTATGATGGAGCCAGAAAGAAGGTACATGGAAATGAAACATCCGGAGAAGAAAGCGGAACAAATGACACAGGAAGAGCTGGCTTCCTACATCGACTATTCGGTCCTGAAGCCAGAGTTCACGGAAGAAGAAATCATCGAACTGACAAAAGACGGTGTAAAAAAGAAATGCGCCACCATCTGCATCAACCCGAAATATATCGAGCTGTGTGAACCATTTGTCAGGGGGACTGCGACAAAGCTCGCTCCTGTGGCAGATTTCCCGTTCGGGACATCCAGCACAGAATCCAGGATCCGCCAGATCCAGGATGCGGCCCGAAGCCCGGAGGTCATGGACATCGACATCGTGGCTAACTATGGGCAGATTCGCAGCGGGCGGTATGAAGAAGTCCTGGAGGATCTGAAGCAGTGTGCACAGGCTGCCCATGATGCAGGAAAGACGCTGAAAGTCATCCTGGAAACCGATGCCCTGACGGAAGAACAGGTCAGGAAAGGGACCAGGATCGTCAAAGAATCCGGTGCGGATTTCGTAAAAACCAGTACAGGTTTTCTGACCGGGCACGAAAGCCACGGCGCAACGCCGGAGGTGATCGCCATCATGATGGAGGAAGCCGGTCCGGACATGAAAGTCAAGGGGTCGGGCTGCATCCGCACCAGAGACCACTTCCTGAAGCTGATCGATATGGGAATCGACCGCATGGGTGTGGGGTATAAAAGTGTGCCTGTGGTCCTGGGAATCGGTGACTGAATCCGGGCCAGGTATCCGGCTGCTGTATTTCATTGAAAAGAGCCGCAGATCCGCTGCGGCTTTTCCTGACGCTGAAGAGTTCCTGTCGGACCACCCCTTCAACAGTCAGTCATCTGACAGAGTCAGAAAGGAGACAGAACATGGAGTTTCTGGAATTCATTCCCCGAAACGATGACATCGACCTGGAGAGGATCCGCCGACTGCGGACCAGGATGCAGAACCGTCAGGCCAGTCTCTGTACAGAACGGGCCATGTGCTATACCCGCTCTTTTCAGGAAACAGAAGGGGAAGACTGGCTGCTGCGAAAAGCGAAGGCTTTTGCCCGGACACTGAAGGAAATGACCATCTGGATTGACAAAGATTCTCTGATATTCGGGTGCCAGGCCAGCCGGAATTTCGCCGCTCCGGTTTTTCCGGAGTATTCCATTGACTGGGTGATCGATGAACTGGAGACCTTTTCCCTCCGGGATGGCGATGTGTTTCAGGTGAGTGAAGAAGACAAGGCCCGGCTGCGTTCCATCCAGTCATACTGGCACGGTCACACCCATGAAGATCAGGTGCGAAGGGCCACACCTGAACGGATTGTCCAGGCCGAACAGCAGAAAGTTCTGCACCGTGGGGGAATTTCCATGTCCGGAGACGGCCACATCGTTCCGGACCACGAAATGATTCTCAATCGCGGTTTCCGGGATCTGGCACGGGAATGCAGGGAACGGATGGCTGCGGCAGAAACTGGTCATACACAGGCATTTTACGAAGCGGCCGCCATCACACTGGAAGCAGCCCTTGACTGGATCAAGCGGTTCGGGGTGCTGGCAGGCTCCCTGGCCGAAGAGGTGGACGACCCGAAACGGGCTGCCGAACTGCGCTCCATGCAGGTCATGGCACAGTCGCTTCTGGAACAGCCGGCACAAAACTTCGAGGAAGCCCTGCAGACTGTATATCTTGTCCATGTGCTGCAGATGATCGAATCCAATGGCCACAGTTTCTGTTATGGCCGGTTTGACCAGTATCTGTGGCCGTATCTCCAGACAGACCTTGAGATGGGGCGGATCACGAAGGAGAAAGCCCTGGAACGCATCACGCATATGTTCCTGATGAACTCTTCCTGCAACAAAGTGCGTCCCTATGGTCATACACGGTATTCTCAGGGCTATCCGCTGTATTCAAACCTGATGATCGGCGGTCGGCGCCCAGATGGAGAGGATGGCACAAATCCTCTGTCGTATCTCTGTCTGGAGGCCATGAATCTGACAGCCATGGCCGAACCCAACTTCTCCATGCGGTATTCGAAGGACACACCGGATGACCTTCTGCGGCTTGCAGCCAGGCTCATTGCAACCGGCTGCGGAATGCCTTCCATGTTCAATGATGACGTGGCTGCGAAAGCAATCCATGATCTCGGCATTCCATGGGAAGATGCCCTGGACTATTGCGCCATCGGGTGCGTGGAGACCGGGGTCCCGGGAAAATACGGACACAGAGCCACAGGTATGACCTATGTGAACTGGGGAAAAATCCTGGAACTGCTGCTGCACGGTGGGTGTGATCCGGCCAGCGGAACCTGCCTGTGTCCTGTTCCCGATGAGTTCGGCAGCTATGAAGAGCTCTGGAGCAGCTGGAACACACTGCTGAAGTTCTACACCGATCTGGCAGTGGAGTGCGATGCGGTCTGCGACAGGTCCCTGGAGCGCTATGATGCCTCTCCCTTTGCATCCGTCTTCATCCGTGACTGCCTGGAGAAGGGAAAGACAGCCAAGGAAGGAGGCTGCCGCTATGATGTCGTGAGCCAGAGCAACATCGGACCGGCTGTCGTCGGCAACTCCCTGTACGCCTTGAAAAAACTGGTGTTTGATGACCGGGAGCTGACACTTGCACAGGTCCGGGAGGCCATGGACGATAACTGGCAGTCTCCGGAAAGTGCACGCATCCGCGCGCTCTGTATGGAGGTGCCGAAATTCGGCAATGATGATGATGCTGTGGATGCAGTGGTGAAAGATGTGTTCGAGTCCTACCTGGCGCTTCTGCCGGACTATGCCACGATTCGCAAAGACCGGGGACCGGCTGTGTCGGCTTATGCCATGAGCACCTCCAACATCACAAGCTATGTCCCCAACGGCAAAGACACGGGTGCAACACCGGATGGGCGGACGGCGCACAGTCCGCTCAATGAAGGCTGTTCCCCGACACAGGGGACAGACATCAACGGACCGACTGCAGTGATACGGTCTGTGGCGAAACTTCCCAATGACAGAGTCGCTGCCGGACAGCTTTTGAACATGCGGTTTTCACCGGATTCCCTGAAGACAGAAGAGAACCTGCTGCGCTTCACGGGATTCCTGAAAGCCAGCAGGCGCCTGGGCATCTATCATAACCAGTTCAATGTCGTGGACTCTGCCACTTTGCGGCAGGCCATGGAGGAACCGGACCGGTACCGGAACCTGATCGTCCGTGTCGCCGGATACTGTGCCCAGTTTGTCTCGCTGATGCCGGAAACACAGCTGGCCATCATTGACCGAACAGAGAACTGCCTGCAATGAAAACGTCCGGCAGATCTGTGCGGTGCGGACTGGTGGGAAACATTCAGGGCTATTCCACGGAGGACGGACCGGGAATCCGGACAACGGTGTTTCTCATGGGCTGTCCCCTGCGCTGCCGATGGTGTTCCAATCCGGAATTCCTGAAACCGGAGCCCGTCACCATGGTCTTCGGAAACGGACAGCAGCGGGTAGGGGAATGGATGTCGCCGGATACCCTGACTGAACGGCTTCTGCGGGACCGCATCTTTTATGAAGAAAGTGATGGCGGTGTCACATTTTCCGGCGGGGAAGCAGCCAGTCAGGCAGAGTTTGTTCTTGCCTGTGCCCGGCTGCTTCACAAAGAAGGGATCCATGTCTGTCTGGATACATCCGGCTGCTGCGATGCCCGCTCTTTTTCTGCATTGCTCTCAGGTGTCGATCTTGTGCTGTTTGACCTGAAAGCCGCAGACCCGATGCTTCACAAAGCCCTGACAGGACGCGACAACGCACAGATTCTCGAGAACCTGAGCATTCTGGGGGCATCCCGTATCCCATGGAGACTCCGCCTGGTGGTGGTACCGGGCTGCAACGATGCCCGAACTGATCTGGAACTCCGTCTTCAGACTGCTGCTGGTCTGGCAAATCCGCCGGAGGCTGTGGATGTGCTGCTCTATCATTCCCTGGGAGAAGGGAAGTATGCAGCGCTGGGACTTCCGTATTCCCTGCATGCAGTACCTGCCCCGGATCCTGGTTTAAAAGAATGGGTGCAGGATCGGGCACGGGCCCTGGGGCTGCAGCCAGGGTGGTTTGGCTGACCATGGTGGCACCGGCTCATAAAGTGTCATATTTTGACAGTTGTCCGTATATCCGTCTCAGAAAACCCCTTTCAAAGCGAAGGGGTTTTCCTTATAATGGATATTGTATGTAAACAAGAAGGAGGATTATATACACATGGCGAAAACATTCCAGTCCATGGACGGCAACACTGCTGCCGCTCATAACGCCTATGCTCTTTCGGAAATGAGCTGCATCTATCCGATCACGCCGTCCAGCCCGATGGCCGAGGTGATGGATGTCTGGGCGACACAGGGACGTAAGAACGCCTTCGATGAAGTGCTGAAAATTGCAGAACTGCAGTCCGAAGCCGGAGCCTCCGGTGCCGTGCACGGTGCTGCCCAGGCAGGTGTCCTGCCGGTAACCTTCACCGCTTCTCAGGGTCTGCTGCTGATGATTCCCAACATCTACAAGTGGGTCGGTGAAAACCTTCCCGTCGTGCTGCATGTGGCAGCCCGGTCCCTTGCCAGCCGTTCTCTGAACATCTTCGGCGACCACGAAGACGTATATGCAGTCCGCCAGACGGGCATCCCGATGCTGAGCTCCGGCTCCGTTCAGGAAGTCATGGACCTGGCCGGCATCGCGCACCTGGTAGCCATTGAGTCCCACACACCGTTCCTGCACTTCCACGATGGCTTCCGCACATCCCACGAAGTGGACAAGATCGAAGTGTTCGACACTGACAAATACAAGGAACTGATCAACTACGAAGCACTGGATGAGTTCCGCAAAAACGCCATGCAGCCTCACACCAACCCTGTGACCCGCGGCGCAAACGAAAACGACGACATTTTCTTCCAGGGTGTGGAAGCAAGAAACACACACTATGCAAACATCCCGGATGTCGTGGCCAAATACATGGACAAGATCTCCGAGATCACCGGCCGTGAATATCACCCCTTCAACTATGTGGGTGCTCCTGATGCCGAACGTGTGATCGTGGCCATGGGTTCCGTGAATGAAACAGCGGAAGAAGTGGTCAATGACCTTGTGGCAAAGGGAGAGAAAATCGGTCTGGTGAAAGTTCACCTGTTCCGTCCGTTCTCCACCAAGTACCTGCTGCAGGCACTGCCCGCCACCACAAAGAAGATCGCTGTTCTGGACCGCACAAAAGAAGGCGGCGCCTCCGGCGAGCCTCTGTACCTGGATGTTCTGGCATCCCTGAAGGACAAGGACATTCAGATTGTCGGCGGTCGATATGGCCTGGGCTCCCACGATACAGCCCCCAACCAGATCAAGGCTGTCTTCGATGAACTGAAGAAGGAAGAACCGAAGAACGGTTTCACAGTCGGCATTGAAGATGATGTCACCTTCACATCGCTGCCCGTGGACAAGGACTACATCATTGACAGCGATGCCACTGAATGTCTGTTCTGGGGTCTGGGATCCGACGGTACCGTTTCCGCCAACAAGTCCTCCATCAAGATCATTGGCGACAACACCGACATGTATGCACAGGGATATTATGCCTATGACTCCAAGAAAGCCGGCGGCGTAACCCGTTCCCATCTGCGTTTCGGCAACAGCCCGATCCACTCCACCTACTACATCAACAACGCGGACTTCATTTCCGTATCTCTGGACAGCTACATGTTCAAGTACGATCTGGCCCGCAACCTGAAAAAAGGCGGAACATTCCTGCTGAACACGACGTTCGACAAGGACGAAATCGTGAAGCACATGCCTAACCGTCTGAAAAAGGAACTGGCTGACAAGGACGCCAAGTTCTATATCATCGACGCTACGGAAATCGCCCAGAACATCGGCATGGGACGCCGGACCAACACCATCCTGCAGTCTGCGTTCTTCGCACTGAACCCGCAGATCATGCCGCTGGACAAGGCAGTCGAACTGATGAAGGCTGCTGCCAAGAAGTCCTATGGCAAAAAGGGTGATGCAGTCGTTGAACTCAACTACAAAGCCATTGACGCCGGCAAGGACGGCCTGGTGGAAGTGGAAGTGAAGCCCGAATGGAAAGATCTGCCCGTTTCCTCTCTGCGTGAAGCCACAGGCGATCCGTATTGGGATGAATACGCTGCCCGGATCAATGGTCTGGAAGGCTATGACATGCCCGTATCCTCCTTCACGAAGAACGGCGTCCTGGACGGCACGATGCAGAACAACATCGCATTCAAGGAAAAACGCACCATTGCAACGCTGGTTCCCGAATGGAACCCCGACAACTGCATTCAGTGCGGATTCTGCTCCTTTGTATGCCCGCACGCCACGATCCGTACCTTTGCCCTGACACCGGAAGAAATCGCAAATGCTCCGAAGGAATTCGAAGGCTTTGCAACACTGCCTCTGATGGGCAAAAAGGATACAGACCTGCGCTGGCGTGTTCAGGTATCTCCCTCCAACTGCGTGGGCTGCGGTCTGTGTGCCAACGAATGCCCGGGCAAGAAGGGCGAAAAGGCTCTGAAGATGGTCGATGTCAACTCTCAGCTGTACCTCGATCCTCTGGCAGACTACCTGTTCAAGCAAACCGAATACAAGAACGACCTGTTCCCGAAGGGCACCATCAAGGGTTCCCAGATGCTGATGCCGTACTTCGAGGTACCTGGATCCTGCCCTGGATGCGGTGAAACTCCGTACTACCGTCTGGCTTCCCAGCTGTTCGGTCAGGATATGCAGATTGCCAACGCAACCGGCTGCTCCTCCATCTACTGTGGTGCCAACCCCTCCAGCCCGTTTGTCAAGGACAAGAACGGCAACGGTGTGGCATGGGCCAACTCTCTGTTTGAAGACAACGCAGAATTCGGCTATGGCATGGCACTGGCCAACAACTACAGCCAGGCCAAGATCTACAAAGCGATGGAAGAAAACCTGGACAAGGTCGTTCCGGAACTGAGAGACCTGTTCCAGCAGTACCTGGATGCAGGCAACGACAAGGACAAACAGCGCGAACTTGCCCCGAAAATCAAGGAACTCGTGGCATTTGCAGATGTAAACGAAGACGTCAAGACTCTGCTGCAGGGTGACCTGGTTGCCAAGAGCAACTGGATCATCGGCGGTGATGGCTGGGCTTATGACATTGGTTACGGCGGTCTGGATCACGTTCTGGCCAACGACGTCAATGTAAACGTCCTGGTTCTGGATACCGAAGTGTACTCCAACACCGGCGGTCAGTCTTCCAAGTCCACTCCCCGTGCGTCTGTAGCCAAGTTTGCTGCAGGCGGCAAGAGCACTGCGAAGAAGGACCTGGGTCAGATTGCCATGGCATATGGACACGTCTACGTGGCTTCTGTCTGCATGGGTGCCGACAAGATGCAGACACTGAAGGCGTTCCAGGAAGCAGAATCCTACGATGGACCGTCCCTGATCATTGCCTACTCTCCCTGTGCCGAGCACGGCATCAAGGGCGGCCTGGGCAACCACCAGCAGGTTCAGCGTGATGCAGTGGAATGCGGTTATGTAGACCTGTACCGCTATGATCCGCGCAAGGAACAGCCTCTGACGATTGACACGAAGAAGCCGGCTGACTACTCCAAGATGAAGGATTTCATGCTGAAGGAAGCCCGCTATGCGCAGCTCGTGAAGCTGAAAGGCCCTGAATTCGCAGAGGAGATCTTTGCAAAGGCGGAAGCTGACGCAAAACGTCGTCACGCCCGTCTGGAAGCAATCCGCGACAACAAGATGTAATCGTTCCTGACGGGAACACCAGCAGGAGAGTCTGAACAGACTCTCCTGTTTTTTTTTGGGGTCAACCATCACAGAAAGGACCGTTGGAGTCTATATGCGTCAAATGGGGATCCGGGCACAGTGGGTAAAACCACATACACAAACAACGATACACAGTGATTTCAGCGGAAAACTGAAGAACCTGTTGGATAGAAACTTCTCTCCAGACCACCCAAACTGCGTATGGTGTACAGATATAACCTACATCCATACACGACAGGATGGATTCGTCTACCTGGCTTGCATCATGGATCTCTATTCGAGAAAGATCATTTCCTGGAAGCTTACCAAAACATTGGATACAGGACCGATTCTGGAATCAATCAAAGAAGCCAGGAAACAGCGACCGGCCAATGAGCCGATAATGATCCATACAGATCGTGGAGTCCACTATACCTGTGATCTGTACAGGAAACTGACCAGAGGAATGGTACGGAGTTATTCAGCAAAAGGTGTTCCATACGACAACGCCTGTATTGAATCGTTCCACTCCCTGATCAAGAGGGAGTGGCTGAACAGGTTCGTTATCCAGAACTTCAGACACGCATACAGACTGGTGAGCGAATATATTGACGGGTGGTACAACCCGAAACGGATACACAGTCATTGTGGATATATGCCCCCAACAGAATATGAAGTAATGTACCCAAGGACCAGCACTAATTGAGAAAGAATTCTGAAGCGCCCTTTACAGTGGGCTATCCCCTGGTAGACTAATGAGCCTTCAGCCAAAACTGTCAGCTATTGACTCTTTGGTTGAAGGAAAAAAAAGGGGTCCAGGGGATAGTGGGCCCCACTGTCAAGGGAGGAAGCGGAGGAAATCTTTCGTAGAATTGGCAGTATCTGCCGACTCTCTAAAGTCAGTGTCCGTTTTCTTGACATGGGACCACAGTGCAAAAGCTGGACAGAAAACACCGGAGAAGAACCAGAACCATCATCTGGAAGCAGTGGAAAAGCATCAGGAAGAAAGAAGAGAGCCTCATCCAACTGGGATGTCCCAGAGACAAGGCTCACTCATATGCATACGCACGACAGGGATATGCCAGGTGCGCATCGACGTTCCTGAACAGGTTCATTAAAATGAACACCTGAAGAAGAAAGGCCTCCTGACCATAGAGGAATACTTCGATACGGTGGCAGAAAGGTTATTTGTACGAACCGCCCAGTGCCGAACGGCATGCTGGGTGGTGTGAGAGGGTCTAATGACACCTACTCGATTTTCCGCCTGCAGGGTCACCGGCCTCACGGGCTTCAGAACGGAGTTTCTGCAGGCCGGCTAATATAATCAGAAGGAGAATGAACAGGCAGGACTCTGCCGCAGACATGCTCTGCAGAAAGGATTTTTTATGTGTACAGGTCTTTCATTTACCAATGGGTCGAACCATTTTTTCGGCCGCAATCTCGATCTTGAAATCGACTATCCCGTCAGTGTTGTCATCACACCCCGAAACTATGAATTCAAGCTGCGTCATACCGATTCCATCCCGGCGCATCATGCCATGATCGGAATGGGCATGATTCAGGATGACTATCCTCTGTATTTCGAGGGCATCAATGAAAAAGGGTTGGGATGTGCCGGCCTTGCCTTCTGGACCAGCTGCAGATATTTTCCGGTGCAGGAAGGGAAGACAAACATTGCTTCTTTTGAATTCATCCCCTATATTCTGAGCCGGTGTGAAACCACCGCCCAGGCCCGCCAGGAGCTCGAAAACATCAACATCACCAATGAAGGGTTCAGTGCAAAGTACGCTCCAAGCCCGCTGCACTGGCTGATCGCAGACGCAGAGAGCTCAATTGTCGTAGAAAGCACCGAAAAAGGACTTCAGGTTCATGACAACCCTTATCATGTACTGACCAATGAGCCGGATTTCCCGTTCCACGTCAACAACCTCTCGTTCTACTGCAACTGCTCCAACAAAATCCGGGATTTCAAAACGACACGGTTCTCGAAGAATTTCCCGGGCTTCATCAAGTTCGGTGCCGGAATGGGCAGTGCAGGCATCCCCGGCGGTCTGGATTCGATCTCCCGATTCGTCCGTGTCGCTTTCAGCGCACTGAATTCCGTCTGTGAGGATACAGAGGAAGCAAATGTCTCGCAGTTCTTCCATATTCTCGGCTCGGTATCCCAGACACGAGGCGCAGACCAGGTAAAGCCTGATGAATATGAGATCACGCAGTATACCTGCGGTGCCAATACGAAGACCGGACGGTTCTACTACACCACGTATTCCAATCCGTCTCTTTGCGCGGTCGATCTGATGAAGGAAGATCTGGATTCAGACAAGCTGACCGACTACCCTGTCCTGCGTGATCTGCAGGTGACTGTACAGAACTGATTTGCTGCACGCCATTATGGCGTGCTTTTTGTATTCCGCTTTCCGACCGGATTATTTCATGCCTGTCAGGCATAGAGACAGGTGCAAAACCGGTATTTTCTTAGCTGCTGTCAATTTCCTACAATAGACATGATCAGATACGTCAAGGAGGAACAGCATGACAGTCAGACAGACAGCCGGGCGGCAGCAGCTTGGAGAATTTGCACCGGAATTCGCACATTTGAATGATGACATTCTTTTTGGGGAGGTCTGGAACCGAACAGACAAACTGTCCCTGAAACAACGTTCCATGATCACCGTAACGGCTTTGATGGCCCAGGGACTGACAGACACTTCTTTTGCCCATCATCTGCAGAACGCGAAAAACAACGGTGTCACAGGAACTGAAATCGCAGAACTCATTACGCATGCAGCCTTTTATGCCGGATGGCCCAAAGCCTGGGCTGCATTCCGGCTCGCGAAAGACATCTGGACCGAAAACGATCCCAAAGCCGACTACCAGGAAACGATCCAGTTTCCCATCGGAAAGCCCAACGATGCCTATGCACAGTATTTTGACGGACAGAGCTGGCTGGCCCCGCTGGGTGGCGGACTGTCGAATGTCACCTTTGAACCCGGCTGCAGGAATCACTGGCACATCCATCAGGCAGCAGAAGGCGGGGGACAGCTGCTGTTCTGTGTCGGCGGGCGCGGCTATTACCAGGAATGGGGCAAGGATCCCATAGAAATGAATCCTGGTGATTCCATTGTGATTCCGGCGAATGCGAAACACTGGCATGGGGCCGCACCAGATTCGTGGTTCTCTCATCTGGCCATGGAACTGCCGGGGACCGAGACAGGGACCATATGGGAAGACCCGGTGGATCCTGCAGACTACGAGACGCTGAAGTGACCGCCCAGGCGTTCAGGTGACAGTGATCTTCATCATTCATTGCAACAGCAAAAGACTTCGGATTCCGGCCCATCGGGTGTGCTTCAGAATCCGAAGTCTTTTTCATTTCCGCAGTCTGCCGCCTTGCAGATCAGGCCCAGGTCCTGAACAGCGTCTCAGGCACATCGGCCGTATGCCAGGTCCGGCTGATCACCTGACTGTCCGGATCGGCAAACAACTCCTGGAAATACTGGAAATACTCGCCGGGGGAAACGATTCCTTTTTTTCGGGGTATGTCACAGCCTGCGGCTGTCAGGACCGTTTCTGCAAACAGGGAACAGTTTGTGCCCATGACCCAGTACGTCTGCCAGGGACCATGCGTGAACTGCCGGAATTTGCACCCGGTTCTCCAGAACAGCCGGCTGGCGTAGTCTTTCATGTATTCTTCGGGTTTCTGCCATCCATCAGAGTCCTGCTGGAGCGGGCATTTCCAGAGAGCCATGCCGGCAGTCAGTTCCTCGAGGGTTTGGTGCAGATTTTCTGCCTGTTCACCCGTCAGCTTCAGCCCGAATCCATAGAGTGTGCTGCCTTCATAAATGCAGGAGTTATTGATATAGACCTCGGGAGCCACGGTGAAAAACACAGCCTTGCCCAGGGTACCCGCCAGTTTCTCCTCCCGCTTGGCATAGTTGCCGTAGGAGTACATGCGACCTTCAAAGCAGAATGTCATGTGTCCCACAGCGTGCACGCCTTCCTTGCCGGTGTGGATGTAGACGATCAGGTCCGGTGCCTCTTCGCTTTTTTGACGGTTGTAGGAGATGCTGCCATCTGTTTTGACATGTTTTTCCATGAGTTCGAGCACCATGAATGGCAAAAATGTGACAAAGGCAACGGGCAGGGACGTCATATGGTTCATGACGCTGACCCCCAGCGGTCTGTGATGTCTGGCAGTGACGTGGATCACCAGCAGTTCGAGCCCCTGGAAGACAAGATACCATCCGATCACAATCTGCAGCAGCCGGCTGTCATCGTGTCTGGCGAGAAACAGAATCAGTGCCAGGACCAGATAGCCGAATCCGAAGAGAAGATTGGAGGGATTCTTCCAGTTGGAGAGTCCATCGGCATAGGCCTGGAGAAAGTAGGACACTGCACAGAACAGCATGTAGATGCCAAAGGCAACACTGGCCAGCACCCCTGGCATGGAAGCAACCAGAACCAGGAGCGCCGCTGCAGCAGCAGCCAGAATATAGTTGATGCGGCTGCCTGAGGTGAATCTGCGGATGATCAGGACAATGAATGTGACTGCAAGCAGGGCAGTCATGATCCAGTACAGCAGCTGTCCAGACAGCCGCGGCCAGATCAGAAGGCCGGTTCCACATACCAGAAACAGGACCGCCGCACTGAATTCAATGATCTGTATTCTTTTCATGAGTTCATTGTATCAGAGCCGGTATTCTGCACCCGCTGAAATACAAAGAGCACAGAGAAGCGGGCGTGGTATAATCGGGAGCGTGAAAACGAGAACAATATTTCCAGGAAACCTGCCTGAAGCCAGGCAGACGCTTGCTTCGCTCACAAAGTGCGAGCCGGATGAACCGCTTCTTCTGGCTGTCATTCACGAAGAGACCCCGGCCGATCCGCAGCTGATGCAGGAGCTGATGGAGCTGCAGCTGTCCTCCAGGAACATCTATGTACTGTTTGGTACAAAGGAGGATTTCGTGAATCCGGCCGCTGCTTCCCGCCAGGAACTCCTGACAGAGGGCCCCGGCCGGGATGACCTGCCTGAACCGCTGACACCCCCTGCGGATCAGCCACGTTCGCCAGCCGGGAAGGGGGACCAGTCATGAACTTCTGCTTTGACTGTGATGATACGCTCTACGATATGCGCAGTCCCTTTGACCAGGCAAGAGCAGAGGTCCTGCCGGGGCTGCAGGCAGATCCGGAAGCCTTTTATACACAGACCCGCGCATTTTCGGAGGAGATTTTCGACCAGGTGCAGGATGGAACACTGACAGTGGATCAGTCCGGTGTGCTGAGGATACGGAAAGCCTGTGAATGGTGGGGTCAGCCAGTCACACTGGCACAGGCCGAGGCCTTTCAGGCGGCCTATCGGCGGGCTCAGACGGAAATCCGCATGGCGCCGGAGCTGGAGGAATGGCTTGCCGATACGCGGTCCGGTCTCTGGATTCTCTCCAATGGCCCGGATGTCCATCAGAGAAGGAAATTCAGCGCCCTGAAGACAGACCGGTTCTTCCCGGAGAGTCATACCTTTACCAGCGGACAGATCGGGTTTGCGAAACCGGACCCCCGCGCATTCCAGGCTGTGACCGCGGATCCTTCAGATTTCTGGTATATAGGAGACAACTACCACAACGATATGGAGGGAGCCAAAGCGCTGGGCTGGCATACGATTCATTTCGATCGCAGGCATCAGGGATCCGGGCCTGCAGCAGATTACATCGCGCATGATGAAAGTGAGCTGACAGCCCTGCTGCGTCAGCTGGAAGGAGAATACAATGTTTGATATTGTCGTGGATTCCGGGTGCGACCTGGAAAGTGCAGCGGGACTGACCGTCCTGCCTTTGAACATCACCATCGATGACAAGGAATACCTCGACGGCGTCACCCTGAGCCGTCACGACTTCTATCGGCGTCTGGAAGATAGCAGCACGCTGCCCAAAACCAGTCAGATCGCTCCCGGTGTCTATGAAGAGGCCATCCAGGCGGTGCAGGAGTCCGGCAAGGATGTCCTGGTGATCTGTCTTTCCTCAAAGCTCTCGGGCACGTACCAGAGTGCCTGTCTGGCCGCCTCCATGATTGACCATGGAGTGAAGGTTCTGGACAGCGAGACTGTCACCATCGGCGAGATGATTCTCGTGCAGAGAGCCATGGAACTCCGGGATGCGGGACTGTCGCTGGAAGAAGCGTATAAACTTCTGGAGCAGGAAAAGAAACAGATTCGCCTGCTGGCGCTGCTGGATACCCTGGAGTATCTGCAGAAGGGAGGGCGGGTGTCCAGTGTGGCGGCTATGGCAGGCGCTCTTCTGAAGATCAAGCCGGTCATTGCCGTGGAAAACGGGGAAGCTGTGGTCAAGGGCAAAGCGCGTGGTGTCAAAAAGGGGAGAGCGTACCTGACGGAAGCCATTTCAGCTTCCGGAATCGATTTCGACAAGCCGCTGGCCCTTGGATATACCGGTACTGACGATGCGCTGCTGCAGGCATATCTGGTAGAAAACCAGGACCTTCTGCAGGGACATGCAGTGCAGGAGATCAATGTGGGATGTGCCATTGGTACACACACTGGTCCGGGAGGCATTGCAGCGGCATGGTTCGAGAAGAAAACAGACTGATGGAAAAAAGCAGAAGCATGGACAGCCAGGGTGTTCCGTCAAATGCTTTCGGGAAGTCAGAAAGGAAACCGGAGCTGATTGTCACACTGAATCCCGGAGATCCCATACCGGTTCATGGCAGTCTGGCTGTACCAGTGGAGCCCTTCGCCGCAGGATTTCCACAGGCATTCACCGTGGAGGACTGGCGCAAGCTTCGTTTACGGACCATCGAGGAAGGACGAAAGCTCTACGCACTTCTCCCCGGTTTTGTGATGGAAGAAGATCTGGATGCGCTGGAACAGTTGCTTCTCTCTCTGCATGATGCCGACGGGCTCTACTATGGAGATGAGGCTGTCCTCATGGCTGCTCGGAAGACAGGGTATGACGGCCTGATGATCTTCCAGCCGGACACCCTGATCTGCAGCAGTGCCGATGTTCAGGCCGTGAAATCGATGGGAGCGGATGTGGTCTCCCTGGCCCATGAACTGTCTCTGGAAGAAGTCCTTGCGATTGCCGGAAGGACAGATGGACTGGAAGTGCAGATCCATGGCTATTATCCTGTACTCTCCTCCCGCCGGAAACTGCTGACAGCCTATGGGCGGACCATTGGCAGCTCGGTGATCGGGGAAGGGCAGTTCAGTCTGCAGGAAACGACACGGCCGAACCGGATTCCGGTCCTGGAGCAGGAAAGCGGCACCGTTCTGTTTTCTCCCGAACCAGTCCAGTCCCTCGGGCAGCTGCCGGCTCTGCTGCATGCCGGGATCGACCGTCTGCGCATCGATACCCGGTTTCTGGAGCCTTCCGACCGTAACGCTGCCCTGACTGCCTATCAGGCGGTGATCGATGGCGGCGTGGCTGGCATGCAGCTTCCAGGCAGTGACCGAACCTGGAGACAGCAGAGTGTCAAGACCAAGGAGGAAACACAGTGATTGAACTTCTTGCCCCGGCCGGTAATCTGGAAAAAGCCAAAACCGCCATTGACTACGGAGCCGATGCAGTATACATTGGCGGACAGGCTTTCTCCCTGCGCTCCAGAGCCTCCAATTTCACGCTGGAGGACATTCGGGAACTGGTGACGTATGCCCACAGCCGCAATGCAAAGGTGCATGTGACAGTCAACATGATCCCCCATGAAGAAGACCTGGCAGGTCTGGATGAATGGCTGCGCAATCTGGATGATGCCGGAGTGGATGCAATTATCGCTGCCAGTCCATGGATCCTTTTGCGGGCGAAGGAACTGGGCTGCCGCTTTGAACGGCATGTCTCCACGCAGCATTCGTCAGTCAACTCTTCCACAGTCAATTTCTGGGCCAGGCAGGGAATGGACCGGGTGGTTCTTGGACGGGAATGCACCATGGAGGAAATCCGCCAGATCTGCCAGCGGGCACAGACTGAGACGGAAGCCTTCATTCACGGTGGCATGTGTGTGTCCTATTCCGGCCGCTGTGTTTTGAGCAACCACCTGACGAACCGGGATGCAAACCGCGGCGGTTGTGCGCAGTCCTGCCGCTGGAAATATCATGTATTTCCGTTTGATGGCTCGGATGTGCAGCTGAGCGACCCTAACAAGCCGTTCTCGATGTCCAGCAAGGATCTGAGGGGAATCCGGCAGATCCCGGCCATGATCGAGGCAGGTGTGGCTTCCCTGAAAATCGAAGGCCGCATGAAATCCGCCTATTACCTGGCCACAGTGGTCAGCACATACCGGCGGCTGATCGATGCAGTGGAATCAGGACAGGAACTCACAGAATCATTCTTCCACCAGCTGGAGAAAGAACTGGACAAAGCGGAAAACCGGCCGACAGGTCCGGGTTTCCTGGAAGGCCTTCCGGGCGCTGAAATGCAGCTGTACCGGGAACACGCAGAACTGGTGACGCAGGAATTCACAGCCCTCGTACTGAGTGAACGGGATGAAAACGGCTGGATCCAGATCCAGATCCGGAACCGCCTAGACCCGGCACAGGAACTGGAGATTTTTGGCCCGGATATCCTGCCGCAGATCATTCGACTCGAGGAAGTGATGGATGAAGACGGACAGAAGCCGCTGATCCTGAACCGGCCCATGCAGGTGGTGAAAGCCCGCTGGGATGGTCCGGTGCAGACAGGAGCCATGATCCGGAAGACCATGAAGAAACAGGCAGTCTGATGCCTGTTTTTTCTCTTGAGGTCGTAAAGGTCAGTCACAGTGACCGGCGTGATGCAAGCCTGCTGCGCTCCGGATGTGACCGAATGGCACACAGGCTTGCAGGCAGGGAGCAGTCAGGTCAGTCAGGGCAGTCGGAGAGACAGACGGTCAGGGCCAGTCTGTCTGAAAATGACCGGATGACACAGCAAGGGAACCTGCGATATAATTTTGGATACGAAAGTGAGAAATCTGCCATGAAACTGAGTGAAAGCTTTTTTTATACGCTGCGGGAGAATGCCCGTGATGAAGACAGCATCTCCAGCAATCTGCTGGTCCGGGCTGGAATGATCAAAAAGGTCTCCAACGGCATTTACATGATCATGCCCATGGGCAAGAAGGTCCTGAAAAACATCGAGGAAATCGTCCGCGAGGAAATGGATGCCAAAGGTGCCCAGGAACTTCTGATGCCGGCCATTATCCCGGAAGAAGTCTATATCAAGTCCGGCCGCCGGGAAGCCTTCGGGGACAACATGTTCACCCTGAAAGACCGGTATGGCAAATCCTACTCCCTGGGACCGACCCATGAAGAACTGTTCACGGTGGCTGCAGCCATGGATGGGCGCAGCTACAAGGACTTTCCCTACAACCTGTACCAGATCCAGCACAAATACCGGGACGAACCCAGACCGCGGTTCGGCCTGATCCGGGTCCGTGAATTCATCATGAAGGACGCCTATACCTTTGACATCAACCAGGAGGGACTGGATGCCGGCTATGCGAAAATGTATGACGCCTACTGCCGCATTTTTGACCGCCTGGGTCTGGATTACCGCATCGTCAAGGCTGACACAGGTGTCATGGGCGGACTGCTGTCCGAAGAATACCAGGCGCTGTCTTCCATTGGCGAGGACACGGTGGTCCACTGTCCGTCCTGCGGCTTCAGTTCTAACCTGGAAATCACCGAGGTGCCGGACACAGCTGCAATGGATGCATCCGACCCCCTGGAGATGGAAAAGCGCCATACGCCCAATGCCGGTACCATCGAGGAAATTTCGGCATTCCTGGAACGGGAGCCGTCTGATTTTGTCAAAACGCTGATCTATGATGCCGACGGCAAGCTTTATGCCTTCTGTCTGCCCGGGGACCGCGAACTGAATGAAACCAAGGCAGGCAAGCTGCTGGGGGCACTGGAACTCACTCTGGCGACACCAGAACAGGTGCAGGAAGCTACGAAGGCGGCTGTCGGGTTTGCCGGGCCTGTCGGACTGGATATTCCCGTGATCCTGGACCGTCAGGTGCTGAAAAAGAAAAACTTCATCGTCGGCGCCAACGAGACGGATCACCATTTCCTGAATGTGAATGTTACTGACTTCGAACCCTGGAAAGTTGCGGATATTTCACAGGTCAGAGAAGGGGACATCTGCCCGAACTGTGGAGAACCGCTGGCATTCGAGCACGGCATCGAAGTGGGAAACCTGTTCAAGCTCGGAACCAAGTATGCGGAAAGCATGGATCTGAAGTATCTGGACGAGAACAACCAGCTGCAGCCTGTCTGGATGGGCAGCTACGGTATCGGGCTGGAACGCTGCATGGCGGCAGTCGCCGACCAGCATCATGATGAAGCGGGTCTTATCTGGCCCCTGGAAATTGCCCCTTTCCAGATTGCCATAGTGCCTGTTTCCATGAAAAACGAGACTCAGGCAAAGGCTGCGCTGAAGCTGTATGAAGACCTGAAAGCTGCCGGTGTGCAGGTGGTCCTGGATGACCGTCCGGAGCGTGCGGGTGTCAAATTCAAGGACATGGAACTCATAGGCATTCCATACCGTGTCACAGTCGGCAGAGGCATCGACAGCGGCATGGTCGAATGGACCGAGCGTGAAAGCGGTGTCAGGGAAGAAATCCCCGTGGATATGGTCAAAGAACGCATATTGAGCCTGATTGGCTGATATGTATTTCGTTGAAATACACCTGTTCATATGCTAGAGTATAGTTTGTTTCAGACAACTCCAGTCTCTTTGAGCCGGAGGCTGGCTTAGACAATCCAAGGAAGGAGCATTCCCATGAACAAAAACATCCACATCGGCAACCGGCAGGTTCTTCTGAACTATTCCCAGTCCTACCCCAAAAACAGGGAGACCCTGCTGGCATCTCCGGCGTTCCTGAAGTTTGTGACCTACTTTATCGGACAGCAGAAGGAAAGCAGCCCGGAGATGTACGATTACCTGCGGCAGCAGGGAAAATACTCTGTCGCGGAAAGTGCAAAAAAAGTTGTTCATTTCCTGCGTGAACTGGCTGTCTTCCAGCTGGACGAAATTGAAAGTCCCTATCTGGAAAACATCGAACTCATGCTGGATATCATCGAGAAAGCGTATCACGAATGGCGGAGCCTCCAGAGATTCGGATACATGACATCCGACAACGCGCCGGATTTCGGAATCAACACCCTGGTTTACAAGGATTCCCACCTCAATGACCTGATTCTGAGAACCTACCGTCTGTTTGAGGAAAAGCTCAAGGGACGGCCGAATCTGGTATACCGTCAGGTGCAGGCCGGCACCAATGCCTGCTTCTCTGTGCATCATCAGGAAGAGCCGTTTGCTGAAGGCTACGAAGCGCTGGCAAAGATTCCGGTGATCGATACCGTCATGCTGCGGACTCCGATGATCCTTCACCCGAAATCCAGCAAGCGGACAGGCATGTTCACGGAAACAGATGTCAACCCCATGACTTACCTGAACATGGACCCGGAAGAGTGGTTCTGCTTCCCCATGAAGGTGGGCAGTCTGCTGTGCTATGTCTATTTCAATGCCAAGTACACCGCCAGTGCTCTGTCCCTGGCCAATCTGTTTGAAATTGCAACCAAAGAAGAGACCACCGGCAAGCCGGATCTCGTGGTGATTTTCGGCAACGAAGACGGAAAGAACGCCACGGAGTTTTATCACGACACAGACAACAACATCTGGGTTGGCTGCATTTCGGACCACCCGAGAATCGAATACTTTGGCTATCTGAAGAAAATGTCCCTGACTCTGCACAACCTGGCAATGATGGAAAAAGGCTGGCTGCCGATCCACGGAGCGTTTGTCAACATCACCCTGAAGGACGGCCGCAAGAAAGGCATCATGCTCATGGGTGACTCCGGTGCCGGAAAATCCGAGTCCATCGAGGCGCTCAAAGCCGCGGGGAAGGACAAGATCAAAGATATCGAGGTCGTGTTCGATGATATGGGGACCATCCACCTGGAAAACGGCGTTCCCTATGGACAGGGCACTGAAATCGGCGCTTTTGTCCGCCTGGATGACCTGGATCCGGGTACAGCCTACCGGGATATGGACCGTTCCATTTTCATGGGTCCGGAAAACAAAAATGCCCGGATGGTGTCCCCGGCCGCTCCCTATCGGGTCGTTGTGCACAATCATCCGATCGATCTGTTCTGCTATGCGAACAACTACACAGACAAGCTGGGCATGAACGAGCTGTCTGTGGAAGAAGCCAAGGAAACCTGCAAAATGGGCAAGCGCATGGCGCTGGGAACCACGCAGGAGGTCGGGATCTCCACCACCTATTTTGCGAATCCGTTTGGCCCCATGCAGAAGCAGGAACTCTGTGAACCGATCATCGATGAAGTGTTCACAGCCCTCAAGGAAAACGGAACGTACCTGGGGGAAATCTATACGCACCTTGGGTTCGACAAGGAAAACCGTGATGGAATCAATGATGCAGCTGCCCAGCTGCTGTCCTTCATCACAGAAGAATAACAAACGGACTTAGAAAGAAATTTGACTCATGAATCTCTATTCTGTATATTCACCTGACCGCATCCGCAAGGCCGTGCTGAACAGCTTCGGCTGGATGGCCGGCGGTCTGGTGATCACGGGAGCGGTCTCCGCTGTGCTTTACTCCAGTGGAACGTTCCTGAACATGCTCTACAACGTGCCCATGCTCAGCCTGATCCTTGCGCTTGCACAGATCGTGCTCACAATTTCCATCACTGCCGGGATCTACCGCATGAAGGAGTCCACCATGAAGGTCCTGTACGTGATTTATGCAGCGACCATGGGGGTCTCCCTGACAAGTCTGGCCTATGTCTATGACCTGGGAACCATTGCCTTGGCTTTCGTGGTCAGCGCGGTGTATTTCCTGTGTCTGGTTGCCATTGGCTATACCACGAAGATGGATCTGACACGGATCGGGACGATCTGCATCGGCGGCCTCATTGCGCTGGTGATCACCCAGCTTCTGCTGATCCTGTTTCACGTTCCCATGATGGTGCGGCTGATGAGCATTGTCGGTCTGCTGATTTTCACCGGACTGACAGCCTGGGATATCCAGCGTCTGCCTGTGATGCTGGAACAGGCCGAAGGTACCATGATGGAGGGAAAGCTGTCGATTTTCATGGCACTGGAGCTGTACCTGGATTTCATCAATATCTTCCTGTACATCCTTCGGCTGCTTGGAAGCCGTTCCAGCAACAACTGATTATTCCGGAAAACTGGCTGTTCTTGCCAGTTTTTTATTTTCGTCAAATCCTGGTATATAGTACAGATGCAGGCGGGAAGCAACAGAGACCGATGAATGGCTAAGGCAGCAGCATGAGAACAGACAATCGTATTGGAAGCTGCAGCGGACACATCCGCACAAGCCGGTTTGCGACAGGAACTGATTGACCGCACCGCCACAACAAAAGGAGCCGGAAATGCACTGATGCAGTTCCGGCTCCATGATGTTTCCTGACTCTGTTGACTGGTCTTTCACTATTTCCGACTGCGGTTTAACCCGTCTTCTGGCGCCCGCTGCGGTTCCGGGACAGTCAGCAGCAGGTCAAGCGCGTCCGTGAGACTTGATCTGATATAGTCTGCTCCAGCTGATTCCAGTTCCTGACGGGAACCGAAGCCTGACAGCAGTCCAACAGATGGTATTCCGTTTTCAGCCGCTCCATGGATATCGTGCAGCCTGTCCCCGACCATGACGACGGGTCTTTGATCGAATGCTGCCAGGGCATCCGCAATGATTTCCGATTTCAGGACTTTTGATTCATCCAGTGTGGCTCCGAATACACCGTCAATGTACTGTCGGAGATCAAAATGATCCAGGATCCTTTCTGCATACACCTGCGGCTTGGATGTGGCAACCACCAGCGTTTTCCCGGCTTCCTTGAGTGCCTTCAGCACGCTGACTGTATCGGGGTACAGCTTGTTCTCGTAAATGCCTTTTTGCTCGAAGTATTCCCGGAATCGAAGGACGGATTCCACCGGATCTACACCGTAGACAGCCTGCAGTTCAGGGCCCAGAGGAGGGCCGATGAATCTGCGGCAGCGGGAAGGGGACTCCTGGATCCCGTAGGTCTGCAGGGCATAGACTACGGAATTAGTTATGCCTTCTTCCGGATCTGTCAATGTTCCATCCAGATCGAAGAGTATCAAATCAACCATATATATCAGCTCCTTTTCCGGCATCTGCAGGCATAGAAAACTGCCGGGTAAAAAAAAGAGGACCGCAGGGTCCCTGTTTTTATGTCCGTTGGTGGGGACAGTGGGACTTGAACCCACACGAGATTGCTCTCAACGGATTTTAAGTCCGTTGCGTCTGCCGATTTCGCCATATCCCCAAATGGAGGTTCCGGCCAGATTCGAACTGGCGGTCACAGAGTTGCAGTCTATTGCCTTAGCCCCTTGGCTACGGAACCATGTCGCTTGCGCCTGTTTATAATACCGTGAATGGTCGAATGACGCAAGCTTTTTTTGTTTTCGAAGAGTTTGAAAGGGTTCCCGTATCCGTACATCCTGAAGAATGTCCAGTATACGCTCTGATTCCTGGATGAGGGAACCGGAACCTGTCAGTCAAGAACGATTTGTATGTTCTCGGGTTTTCCCATCACTTGTGTTACGTAGTCCCGTACATAGGCTCTGCTGCAGTCCTGGCCCTGAACCACCGTCACATACTGCGTGGCAGCTTCCTCATCTGTATAATCCCGGAACAGCTGGGTGTTGTATCGTCGCAGATCCGGAGAAATCCAGGTGACAGTCGGCGTAAAGGACGGATCGACAATCGTGGCTCTTTTTGTGTCAAAATCGTAGTCGATTGTGAACTGCGCCATGCCTCCCACCATTGTGCAGTTCTGGTCCTGGCCGGAAATGAAGTTGCCCAGAGAATAATAGACAAGTGTCTGCTGGTCTTCGCTTTCCAGAAGCTCGGCCGGCTGAATCACATGGGGATGGGAGCCGATGACGGCCTCTACGCCTTTTTTGTGCAGATACGCCGCCACCTGTTTCTGCATGTCGGATGGCTGGTTCTGGTATTCGACACCCCAGTGCATGGATACGATTTGCACATCGCTGGCGGCAGTCAGGGGATCCAGTATTTTGTCCATCAGTGCATAATCCACTTCACCGGTTTCTTCATTTTTGACAAACACATTCACCAGCCATGGCTTGTCCTCAGGCAGGGTATATCCGTTGAGTCCATAGGTGAAGCTTGCCAGACCGACTTTGATGCCGTTGACATCCATGACAGCTGGCATGGTCTGGCTGCCTGCATCCGGATAGGTGCCGGTGTAGAAAATGCCGGGATACTTCTCGTTGATGTATGCCATTTCTGCCAGGAGTCCGTCTGCACCGGCATCCATGGAGTGATTGGAACTCGTGGAAAACCAGTTCAGTCCCATCCCCGCCAGGGTGTCGATCATCTCCAGTGGTCCATTGAAGGAAGGATATCCTGACAGACCGAATGCATCCCCGGCACAGGGTGTCTCGAAATTGATATATGCAATGTCCGAGTTCTGAAAATACGGTGTAACCTCCGAGTACATTCCCGAATAGTCCCGGTTTCCGTTATCCTGTTCGTGGTAGACAAACAGCGTGTCGTGCAGCAGGTTGTCACCCACTCCAGTAAACGTAAATGAACTTGTCCGGTCATTTGCCTGTATGCGGGCAGAGGTGTCATCTGTGGCAGGAACACCCGGCCCTGCAATCTGACATGCAGCCAGCCCCAGGCACAGCAGGATGGTTCCGGCTGTATGCCAGACTCTCTGTTTTCGATTTGTGCTCATATCACGATTTTAGCACTGGCGGTTGATTCGCTGCGGGTTCTGTTGCAAAATCGGCTATGATATCTCATGAAAGGTGAATCACATGAAACCGACCAATCCTCTCAAACAGATGCCCAGCCTCAGGGAACTGGACAAACAGAACAAACACATTCATCTGATGCTGTCCCTGACCATGATTGTCCTCAGTGCCCTTGGCCAGACCTTCGTGATGCAGGTGTTCATGGATCCCTGCAACCTGATTTCCGGAGGCTTTACAGGAATCGCCCTGTTCATGCAGAAGGTGCTGGCCAGAATCGGGATCCCCTTTTCCACATCCGTCGGCATTCTGGTGCTCAATGTGCCGGCAGCCATCTGGGCCTACAAACGGATTTCCAAGCGGTTTGTCATGCTGACGGCGATTCAGTTTACCCTCGTATCCCTGTTTCTGGAGATCTTCACGTTCACGCCTCTGGTGGAAGACAAAGTGCTGAATATCCTCTTTGGCGGGATCGGCTGGGGGTTCACCATAGCCCTTGCGCTCCGGGCGGGAGGCAGCACCGGTGGAACTGACTTTATTGCACAGTATGTCAGCACAAAGCTGCACAAAAGCATTTTTGAATACGTCTTTTATGCCAACTGTGTCATGTATGTTCTGTATGGCTTCTCTTTTGGCTGGATGGCAGCGGGGTATTCGATCCTGTTTCAGTTCCTGTCAACAAAATCCATATCTTCGCTGTATCAGCGGTACTCACAGGTCACGGTGCAGTTCACGACTACGGATCCGGATCAGGTTGCAGATGCTTTCTTTACCGTCTGTCATCATGGCATGTCCATCATTGACGCAACCGGGGCCTATTCCGGCAGGCGGTATTATATCTGTCAGGCCGTGATTTCGTCTTATGAGCTCCCGGATGTGATCGCCAATGTCCGGCGTGTGGATCCCACGGTGATCGTCAACACGCTTTCGACCAACAGTTTTTATGGCTCTTTTTACCAGCAGCCCATCGAATGATCCAGCAGGCAGCCAGGCAGGCTGCTTTTCTGTTGTCCTGGACGCTCCTGAAGGTTCATGACTGTCTGTTATTTCTTACTTGTCCGAAGCTGTCATATGCCGGACATCCGGTCGGCCCAGGTAATCGAGTAGGTGTCATCAGACCCTCTCACACCACCCAGCGTGCCGTTCGGCACTGGGCGGTTCGTACAAATGATTTCATGAACCTTTCTGCCACCGTATCGAAGTATTCCTCTATGGTCAGGAGGCCTTTCTTCTTCAGGTGTATATTTCTGATATACTTGTTCAGGAACGTGACTGCACAACGGACACATCCTTGTCGTGCACACGCATATGAGTGAGCCTTGTCTCTGGGACATCCCAGTTTGATGAGGCTCTCTTCTTTTTTCCTGATGCTTTTCCACTGCTTCCAGATAATGGCCCTGATTCTTCTCCGGAGCTTGCTGTCCAGTTTCCGCATGTTCTTTTTATACATCCATGCGCATCTGAAATAATTGCTCCATCCCCTGATGACTTGGTTGATTTTTTCCATTCTTTCTTCAAGGGATACGCTCCAGTTCCGCTTCGTCAGCTTCATCATCTTCTGTTCGAACTCATGGATGGATTTCTCATGCGGTATCGCCTTCCATTCCCTTTTGTTCTTTGTAAAACCAAACCCCAGATATTTCACTTCATCCGGTCTGGCCACTTTCGATTTTGAAGCATTCACTTCCAGCTTCAGCTTCTTTTCCAGATGATTGCTGAATGACTTCATCACCCTGTTGGCGGCGGCTTCCGACTTCACATAGATGAGCATATCGTCTGCGTATCTCGTGAATCTCAGCCCTCTGCTTTCCAGTTCCTTGTCGGCCTGGTCCAGATAGATGTTGGCCAGTACCGGTGAAAGCGGTCCTCCCTGTGGGATACCCCTTTCCGTCCTGGTCAGTTTGCCGTCTATCATGACTCCTGCCCTGACGAATTTCCTCGTCAGGGCAGTTATATCTCTGTTGTGAAACAGGTTGTCTATCAGTCGTATCAGTCTGTCCTGGTCCACCGTGTCGAAGAATTTCCTCAGGTCGATGTCGACGATCCAGTCATACCCGTCGTTCATGAACTCAAGGCCTTTCAGTATCGCCTGTTCACATCTCCTGTTCTTCCTGAACCCGTATGAGCTGTTGCTCATCTCGAAGTCCTTCCTATAATCCAGATAGTTTGCCAGACAGGCCTGTATGACTCTATCTCTGGCAGCCGGGACATTGAGCCCCTGCATGCTCCCATCCGGTTTCGGGGTATCGGTCCTTTTGGCTGGCAGTGGTTTATAACTGCGGTCCAGTATCTGTTCCCGCAGTCGCTCCCAATACTCTCCGGGGCAGGCAGGAAGTTCTCTGGCTTTGACTCCATCTACCCCTGCAGCTCCATTGTTTCGCCGTACCTGTCTGCACGCATTGGTCAGGTTCTCCATGGAGAAGATTTCCTGTGTGCTCAGGTCTTCCGGCTGTATCAGTCTTATTTGGTCCATGACTGCCCCTTTCTTTCACGTGTTCCCGCACTGCCCTTCCTTACTCATCTTCAGGGGCTCTCTGGGTTTGTCCTTTCTCGGTTTTTCGTGCAGGAAGCATTCCTGATATTTGCAGTAAATTGTACGTTCGGCCCTTCACTCCATCCCCATTACAGGGACTTCCTCGTTACTATGGCCTCGGCTGACTTCCTGCCATTCGTTGTTACTGCGGAAGGCGTGTCATCGTGGCTTGATGGTTCCTTTCGCTGACAGGACCTCCCCGGGTAAGGTCATACATCTTTCATTCCATACACCTGCCGCATCTACCACAGACAGTCATCCGCAACTATTATGATTTGCACTGTCTGGCACGCTCGTCTCCGTCTATGGCCTTATATGCGATTCGTGTTCCTCAGGCCGGAACTTTGCCGCCGGGCTTCTTTCAGAACTCCTGTTACCAGAGAGCCCCTTGCCTTGGGCTAATGGTTAGCGGTTGCGATGATACGCTCCCATAGTGGACTTTCACCACCTAGATGTATGCCATGCCGGGCACACCAGAAAAAGACCGGCCGCAGCGCAAGGCCGCAGCCGGACAGAATCGGGAATCACAGCAGCTGCAGCAGCATGCCGGAAACCGTGCCTGTGATCAGCAGGATGAGAAAAACGCGCAGCACTGTTTTCCACGGCGCATGATACTGAATCAGCACGAGAGGTCCGAGTCCGGCATTGGAGACCAGACCGGCGAACAGGCTTCCGAAGCTCAGGGTCCCGAATTCAAACAGCTCGGTGAGAACGACTGTTGCCGCGCAGTTGGGGATGAATCCGAACAGGGCTGCCAGCAGCGGCTGAAACCAGCTGCCGGTCAGCAGGAATCCCGCCAGTGTTTCTTCTCCCACCCAGTGGACCAGGGCTGTGAAGAGAACTGTAACAGCAAATACCCAGGCGTAGATTTTCAGCGTCCGGAGCAGGGCACTTTTCCAGATCGGTATATCGGGGTAACAGCAGGGACAGGCCCCGGCTGTGGCAGTGTCCTTTTCCAATTCTTCTTCCTGCTCCTCTTCGGGCAAGTCCTCAAACCTCTGTATACTCTGGGGAAACAGACGGTCAGTCAGGTAACCTGCCAGAACCGCCACAATGAACTTCAGGATCAGAATCAGCACCAGCGATCCATAGAGGTCAGGGTGTGACAGGAGTATGGGTATCGCTTCGTCGCTCGTGGCCACAAAAACCGCGATCATGGTTCCCAGTGTGATGTTTCCCTGCATGAAGAGCATTCCGGCGAGAATCGAGAACCCGCACTGGGGAATCAGACCGATCAACGCGCCGACGAGCGGGCCATATTTCTGCAGGGCATAGAACATCGGGCTGTCATCACCGGGTCGCCGTTCAAACCATTCGATGACGAGATAAGCTGCAAACAGCAGCGGAAGCATTGCCCAGGTATCTTCCAGGGA
Organism: Faecalibaculum rodentium; assembly: GCF_001564455.1. Classification (GTDB taxonomy): domain Bacteria; phylum Bacillota_I; class Bacilli_A; order Erysipelotrichales; family Erysipelotrichaceae; genus Faecalibaculum; species Faecalibaculum rodentium. The sequence continues at coordinate 1,221,890 of NZ_CP011391.1, read as the reverse complement.
ATGCTCCAGTATTTCCAGGATAAACTCCAACTGTATTCCTCCATTTCCATGATCTGCCAGCAGACAGGCAGATGCTCTGACTGTACCCATGGTAGTCGAAACAAGTCAAAAAAAACGGGTCATGTGCCCGCTTTTTCTTCCAGATGAATGTTTTTTTCTTTCAGACGCATTTCTGCAAGATCACGTATACCGGCATAGATGAGTGCGAATACCGGTACGCCAAGGAACATTCCCAGAATCCCGAACAGAGATCCTCCTACGGAAACGGAAAACAGGATCCAGAAGCCGGAGATCCCGAGTTTGTCCCCCAGGATGATGGGCTTGAGGACGTTGCCGTCAATCTGCTGCAGGATCAGGATGAATATGGCAAACATGACTGCATACCAGGTCTTGATCAGCAGCAGGATGATGATAACGGGAATGGCACCCAGAAACGGGCCAAAAACAGGAATCACATTGGTGACTCCCACAATGAATGCAAACATCGGGGCGTAGGGAAAGCCCATCAGCAGACAGCCGACATAGGTGATGAGACCCACAATCAGAGAATCAATCAGGTTCCCCACGATGTACTGTTCAAATACATGCTGGACGTCCCTGGAATACAATGTGAGATAATTCGCCGCATCTGTGGAAAACAGGGAATAGTTCAGCTTCTGCAGTCCCATCAGCAGTTTTTCCTTGTCGAGGAGGATATAGGCGGCTGCAGCCATGGCAATCAGGAAGTTCATCAGGAACTTCACAACATCCATGCCCATGTCTGCGATTCTCGGCAGGTACTGCTGGACTGCCTTCGATATGGATGGAAACAGATCCAGCTGGGTGATCAGGGTTTCCGACTGACTGGGACTGAGCCCGATCGCATCAGAAAGATAGTTGATATACCGTCCCAGGGTGCTGGAATAGTCTGTCAGGCTGTTGACAAACTGTCGAATGGAGTCCAAAAGACTGGGAACCACCACGGAAAAACTCAGGGTGATGAACAGGATCATCAGCACAAAGACTGTCAGGACCGCAAGGAGCCGGCATTTTCCAGGTTTCAGGCTTGTCCGGTTCCGGAACTGACGGTCAAACCACTCCATGGGTTTGTTCATCAAAAAGGCAATGGCAATGCCGAACAGAAATGGACCCAGGACAGACAGGATCCGGCTTATGACATCCATGACACTGTCCAGATGGTTGATCAACGTGAACAGGATGATGGCAAATCCAAGGGAACAGGAATAAATAATGATCTTCCGGCGCATATCCCGGTTGATTTCAACTTTCATAGGTTCCTCCTTCCATGAAGATACCATATGCTCTGTGCATAGTCCTGTGTACAATCCAAGATTCAGAAAAACATGAGAAACAGGTGTGAGCGCACCCAGGGATTCCATACGGCGAGACGGCGAGCATTTACGGCCTGTGGTCTGTGGTGAAACACTGGGAGCTGGATGTCGCCCGGGGAAACGCAGAGTCATCAGCCTGCTGCAGGAGGGATGGTATAATGAGTGGCATGGAAACGATACTGCTTGAAGGAACGCTCTCCTGCAAGGCGATGATTGAAACACATCCCGGGCGGACGCGAATCCTCTATACAGATGAGAAAAAGAGAACCAGGGATTTTTCCTGGATCATCCGGAAAGCCAGGGAAGCCGGGATCCCGGTTATGCCCTGCAGCCGGAAAACGCTTGATGAGCGCAGCGGTTCGAAAAGTCACGGAGGGATGCTTCTGGAAACAGAACCGGTGCAGATACCTGAACTGAAGAAAACCGGCACACACGCCGGGTTTGTCTGCTATGTGGAAGGTGTGGAGGATCCGCACAATCTTGGCAGCGTATGCCGGACTTTGTATGCCGCGGGATGTACACTGCTGGTGCTTCCCGCCAGAAACTGGGATGCAGTGCAGCCTGTTGTCATGAGGGCAAGTGCGGGAACCTTTGCCAGGCTCTCCGTTGCCTGCGTGCAGCGGCCGGAGGATCTGACCGGGTGGATGCAGTCGGCGGGGATCCCAATTCTTTGTGCGGAGCGCAAGGATGCGCGTCCGGTTTTCGGGTTTCACTGGCCAGCCTCTTTCTGTCTCTGCATTGGCGGTGCATTGCGCGGGCTGTCCCGTACAGTGACGGATGCAGCCGGTCAGAATCTTTATATCCCGTATCTTTCAGATATGAAAGCCGCCCTGGACACCCCCAGTGCAGCGGCTGTCTTTGCCTTTGCCTATGCAGGAGAACAATATGAAGCTGAACACAAATGAACAGGAACTGGTGGAAATTGCGGTCAATGGATCCGTCGATCATCCGCGGATGCGGGGCTTCTATACAGGATATGACGGTAAGGGAAGACGCTGTGTGGGAACCGGCGGCATCACCTATTCCCATGCCATAGGTGACAACTGCATGCAGGTGGCGGGGGATCACGTGGAACCTGGCGTTTCTTTGCGCAATCCGGAGGATGGCAGGAACCATGCACTAGAAACCCTTGCCTGTGTGGGAAATCCGGCAAAAATCATCTCTGGCCCCATGAAAGGGGCTGTCGGGTATGTGACAGGAACCCATGGTGGTGTGGAACATACCATGGTCTGGCTTCCGAAGGATGTGCTGGAGGGGATGGAAGGCAGTGAAACGTTCCTGATCCGGGCCAGGGGGCAGGGGCTGAAGCTGCTGGATCACCCGGATGTGTTTGTGATGAACCTGGATCCGGGTCTTCTGGAGAAACTGCCTGTCCGCGAAACACCCGAGGGTCTGTCCTTTCCGGTGGCTGCGGTCATACCCGCCTATATGATGGGGGCCGGCATCGGCGAACAGACGCTGATGGAAGGAGATTATGACATCATGACGCAGGATCGCGAGGAAGTGAAGCGGCTGGGACTGGACCGGCTGCGTTTTGGAGACCTGGTCGCCATTCAGGATCATGAAGCTTCCTATGGCCCGCATTACCGGAAAGGGGCCGTGACGATTGGCGTGATTGTTCACTCCGATTCCTTTACAAGCGGCCATGGTCCCGGTGTAACAGCACTGGCGACTGCAGCGACGGGACTGACATACCATCTGGACCCGGAGGCCAACCTGAAAACCTGGCTCTGTCAATGAACTATGTCAAAGTCTATGTCGAGCATTCTGCTCTGAGTCTGAATCAGCTCTTCACGTATTCCTGCGACGAGCCGGTTCAGCCCGGCTGCCGGGTGGTGGTGCCTTTCGGTCCCCGGGAACTCACTGCGATTGTGGCCGCACTGGCCAAAGAACCGGAGACCAGCCGTAAGATTCTTCCAGTCAGCCAGGTACTGGACAAGGCACCGCTGCTGAATGATGAACTCTTCGAGCTGTCCGGGTGGCTGTCCGACCGCTGCTGCGCTTCGGTGATCTCGGTCCTGAAAACCATGCTGCCTCCGGCCATGCGTCCGAAAACCGGGCACAGCAAAGTGGTTATGGAACAATGGCTTGAACAGGGCATTCCAGCCGATGGTGCAAAGCTCACCGGAAAACAGGAGTCCTTTCTGTCGGGACTGCAGCTACCTGTTCCCGCAGCACAGGCCAGACGGATTTCGGCTTCCATGACCCGCTCTCTTCTGGAAAAAGGATTCCTGAAAAGCGTTGACAGACCAAAGGACCGGGATCTGATCACGCTGCCTGCAAAGGATGTCCCGCCGGAACTCCGGCCGGGCCAGATGCAGGCCCTGGAGCAGATTCGACAGTCCAAAGCCTCTGTCTTTCTTCTCCATGGAGTGACGGGATCGGGGAAAACGGAGGTTTTTCTGCGTCTCGCACAGGAAGCTCTGGAGCAGGGAAAACAGGTTCTGTTCCTGGTACCGGAAATCGGCCTGACTCCCATGATGACGCAGCGGGTCATGGCCAGGTTTCAGGACCAGATCGCGGTGTATCATTCCTATCTGTCTCCTCAGGAAAAATACGCTCAGTATCAGCATGTGAAAGAGGGAAAAGCCAGAATCGTCGTCGGGACGAGATCTGCCTGCTTCATGCCCTTTGACAACCTGGGGCTGATCCTCATGGATGAGGAACACGATGCCTCCTATATGCAGGACTCCATGCCCCGGTATCATACCCGGGATGTGGTTCTGCACCGGGCGGCGCATCATGGCTGCAAGGTTGTGATGGCCAGCGCGACTCCGAGTCTGGAATCCTATGCGCGCACTCTGAAACACGTATATGAACTGGTGCAGCTTCCGGAACGGGTCAATTTCCAGATGCCGGAGATCCGACTGCTGGATATGTCGAAGGAAACTGTCAGAGACGGTTTCTCGCAAACGCTGCTGGATGCCATTCAAAGCCGGCTGGAGAGAAAGGAGCAGGTGATCCTGCTTCTGAACCGGCGGGGATATCTGCCGGTGGTTCGCTGTGCAGACTGTCATGATGTGCGCATCTGCCCGGATTGCGGGATTGCACTGTCGTATCATAAAAAGGAAAACCGGCTGGTCTGTCACAGCTGTGACCGCAGTTTCCGGTATGATCCGGTTTGTCCGGCATGCGGTTCCACGCATACTGCCCCTGTCGGAATGGGAACGGAAAAACTGGAAGACACTCTGCAGACACTCTTTCCGGACGCCCGCATTCTTCGGATGGATGCGGACAGCACCCGGAAAAAAGGTGCCCACAAGGCATTGCTGGACAGATTTTCGCATGGGGCGGATATCCTTGTCGGAACCCAGATGGTGGCCAAAGGGCTGGACTTTCCCAATGTGACGCTCGTTGGTATCCTGCAGGCGGACAATGCCCTCATCCGCTCGGATTACAGGGCAGCCGAATCAGCCTATGAGATGCTGGAACAGGCTTCCGGCCGGTCAGGGCGCGGGGAAAAACCGGGGGAGGTCATGATCCAGACCTTCGATCCGTCTCATTATGTCCTACAGTCAGTCCGGTCCCATGGATATCAGTCGTTTTTTCGCCGGGAAATGCAGTATCGGCATCTGGGAGACTATCCTCCCTACATCTATATGGCCATGCTGGTGTTCTCCCATTCGAAACCGGAGACAGTCATGGAACGTGCCCGGCAGGCTGTCAGTCATTGCAGGGACCAGCGGATCCTGGGACCGGTCACCATTTCCATGCGCCAGCAGAAACACAGAGTCCGTCTGGTGATCAAGGACCGGGATGATGACCGGCTGCTGCATACCGTATGGGACATCGTGCATGCGCTGGGACATGGACCGGTCAAGCTGGAAGTGACGATGCATCCGCTCCGTCTGGAAGAATAGACACCGACCGGGGTTCAATCCTGACGGAGACCGGGGACAGGACAATGGCTCCGGCAGACAGCTGACCGGGGACAGGAAAGAAGTGAAGAATTGATGGAGAACAAACTCCCTGACATGAGAGCCTGGATTTATGACGCTCTCTGTGCCGTGATCCTGAAAGGCACGTACTCGAATCTGTATCTGAAAGATCATCTGGATGAACTCCCGGAGAATCAGCGGCCGCTGGCCACGAGGATCTTTTATGGCACCATCCAGAACTGGGGTCTGTGTGACTATGTCATATCGAAGCATACTGACCGGACACCGGATCCGAAAATCAGGATCCTGCTCGCCATGACGATTTACCAGATCATCTTCCTGAAAAAAATACCGGATTATGCTGCTGTGGATGCGGCAGTCAAGCTGGCACACAAGCGGTTTCGAAAAGCATCCGGCTATGTCAATGGCGTATTGCGCAGTGTGCTGCGTGACAAGGTCAAGCTGCCATCGGATACGCTGGAAAGGCTGTCAGTCCGCTATTCCATTCCTCTGTGGCTGATCCGGCTGTGGGAAAACCATTATGGTCTGGAAAAGGCAGAGCAGATGGCAAAAACATCCAATGCTGTGCTGCCGGTTTATGTCCGCCGCAATCCCAGGCGCATCGGGGAAGAGGAATTCTTTGCAGACCCCGAAATCGAACAAATGGATGCAGATATGGGCCGTTTCACTGGCAGCAGCGCTGCCAGACATCCCTTTTACCGTCAGGGCCGGATGAGCGTGCAGGATCCCGGTTCCTTTGAGATCGTGAAGTTTCTGGATGTGCAGGATGGCGAATCCGTGCTGGATGTCTGTGCTGCCCCCGGTACAAAATCCATGGCCATTGCCGAACGTCTTGACAGCGGGGCAGTGGATGCCTCGGATGTTCATGAACACCGGGTGGAGCTGATCAAGACTGATGCCCGCAGACTTCACCTGAAAAATGTCCATGCGAGTGTACGGGATGCACGGGATCTGTCTGATGCCGGTCTGTATGACAGGATCCTGTGTGATGTTCCCTGTACCGGGTATGGTGTCCTGGCCCGGAAGCCGGACATCAAGCTGAAGCTGAAACCGGAAACGCTGGACTCGCTGCTGCCTTTGCAGGCAGAAATCCTGGAAGAAGCTGCCGCTCATCTGAAACCGGACGGCAAACTTGTCTATTCCACCTGCACGCTGGACCGGAAGGAAAACGAGAAACAGGTGGAAAAGTTTCTGGACAGCCATCCGGACTGGCAGCTGGAGGAAGAACAGACTGTGTTCCCCGACGAAACCCGAAACGGATTCTATATGGCCAGGCTCAGCCGGAGAGAGCAGAGCAAAGCCGCGGACGACGGAATGAAACAGATCGTACAGCCGGAAGAGTAAATATCAGAATCGAACATTCAGCAACAGTGCTCAGCGCCAGGATGGCAGTCAAATGCCGGCTGGCGTTTTTTTTGCATCCATGGCAGGTTTTTGCACGCAGAAAACCTGCCATGAACTTCAAAAGGCAGATTGAATTCTGCCCTCAAGAGCGGGGACAGACTGTCTGTGCGGAAATATCTGCCCTTTGCATCTGTTCCGTTTTGGGGGCAGTTTATTATGCCCCCTCACGAAATCCGTGAACCGGTCTTCTTACTATACTGTGATTGTAAAGGAAAGCGCTTACCACAAAAAAAACAGGGAGGTGAAGAAATGAACCTGAGAGAGCTGCTGAATGAGTCGTGTATTTCGTTCGACCTGCTGCTGGATTCCAAGGAAGCCGTACTTCGGACCCTGTCCCAGGATCTGAACAGGGCTGGCATCGTGGAAGATCCCGACAGATTCCGGAAAGCCGTGGAGTACAGGGAAACACTGTCGGAAACCGGACTCGAGGAAGGGATCGCAATTCCCCAAGGGATCGATGCAACTGTCAGCAAGGCTGCGATTGCCTATGTCCGGCTCGCCGTTCCCATTGAATGGGAATCCATGGACGGAAAACCCGTCCGGCATGTCTTTCTGCTTGCCATTCCGGAAAACGGTGACAAGGTCCATATCCGGATGCTGTCGGAACTGGCCATGCACCTGATCCGCAAAGAGACCAGAGATGCACTGAACTGCATTAAGACAAAAGAAGAACTGTACGGGCTTCTCTGACAGTGATCCCGTCTCATCAAGGAAACGAATTCCCGTTTCTCAGTCAACTTCTGAAAGAACAGGAGATACTCATGAATATTGCTGCTATTACCTGAATATTGCTGCTATTACCGCCTGCACCATAGGCGTGGCTCATACCTATATTGCCAAAGAGAAACTCATTGAAGCCGCACAGAACCGCGGTCACAGCATCAGCGTGAAAACCCAGGAAACATCGGCATCGAAGATGAACTGTCACAGGATGTGATCCGGGCTGCGGATGCCATCATTCTCGAAGCGGATATCGCAGTCGCCAGACAGGAACGGTTCAAAGGGAAACCCATAGTCCGTGTAAGCTCCGCTGTCGCAATCAAACAGCCGGAGCGTCTGATCGCCACCGTTGAGCACAAACTGTCTCAGGGGGTCATGTCATGAAGGAAAAACTCAAGGCGCTGCTGGTTCAGCTGATCCTGACCTGTATTTCATACTTCATTCCCGTTATCTGTATGGGAGGTCTGCTGCAGTCCTTTGGAACGATCATCGGCGGACCTGATCATCACCCGCAGTTCCTGTGCCGATCCCCGGGAGGTGGTGGTTGACAATCTGCTCAGTGAGGACGGAATACTGGAGCTGAAACAGAAGATTTCCAGAAGACAGAAGAACCGGTTTTCGGCTTCCGCTCATTTTCTGCAGAGTGTTCTTCTCTTTTCTCTCCTGACCTGATTTTTCTGCACCAGGCCTTTGAAGACAAAGAAACGCTTCTGCGGTTCATGACAGCCTGGCTGGAGGAAAAAGGATACTGCTCCTCGGGACTGTACCAGTCGGCTTTGCGTCGGGAGCAGCTGACTTCGACATCCATCGGCAGTTCCATCGCCTTTCCCCACGGAGATCCGGAGTATGTCAATGAGTCTCTTGTTGTTCTGATGACCCTGGAAAAACCGACGCTGTGGGACGGAGAGGAGATGGCGGATATCATCTTTTTCGCGGCATTCAACATGAATTCCAGGGAGGAGAAACGGCGGATCGAAACGTTTTACAAAGAACTGATTCCCTGTATCAGCGACAGGGAATTCATGACAATGCTCAAAACAGCCAGAGACAGTGTGCAACTGTATAAAGATCTGTTTCACTGACATCACGAAACCATGACACGAAGCAGGTTCTGCACACAGCAGACCTGTTTTCCATGTGACGGGGAATACCGGAAACCGGATGGAGGGCAGGCAACAGCCGCTGAGCAGTCCGGTCCAGGCCGGTCAGTGGGGTACTGTCAGAAAGAGTATCCGGAAACGCTTTACTTGTCATCAATATGTTGTTGCATTTCAGGCAGATAAGTCAACATCCTTTCTGTCCTGCCGGCATATCCAGTATCGGGACAGGTGCCGATTACAGACCCTGCCCGGATGGGGTATAATAAACAAGTTGACAGTGAGACCGGACCAGACCGGTCCGGGTGCGGGAGGTACACCATGAAAAGCATTTATGATCTTGATTATGAACAGATGGAACAGGCCGCCCTGGATCACGGGTGGAAAAAGTTCCGCGGACAGCAGATCTTTCAATGGCTGTACCGGGAGCGGGTCCATGCATTTGATGACATGACCAATCTTTCAAAAGAGACCAGGGAGACACTGAAGCAGGAATTTGAACTGTCACCGCTGGAGCTGGTCCGCAAACAGGAATCAAAGGACGGTACGGTGAAATTCCTGTTCCGTACCGCTGACGGGGCGCTTCTTGAGAGTGTGCTGATGCGTTTCGATTACGGCAATTCTGTGTGTGTGAGCAGCCAGGTAGGCTGCAACATGGGCTGTGCCTTCTGTGCTTCAGGCCTGACAAAGAAAAAGCGTGATCTGACCAGCGGCGAAATGGTGGCACAGGTCATGGCGGTCCAGGAGTACCTTGGCAATGACGAACGGGTATCCCATGTGGTCGTCATGGGCACCGGTGAACCATTCGACAACTTTGAAAATGTCATGCGGTTCATCCGGACCGTGAATCACGACAGGGGACTGGCCATAGGTGCCCGTCACATCACGATTTCCACCTGCGGCATTGTTCCGAAGATCTACGAATTTGCAGACATGCATCCGCAGTACAATCTGGCAATCTCCCTGCATGCCCCCAATGACGAGCTGCGCTCAAAGCTCATGCCCGTCAATCGGGCCTATCCGCTGGAGGAACTGAAAAAAGCCCTGGAATACTACTGCCGGGAAAACAACCGGAAACTCACCTTCGAATACATTCTGCTCAAGGGAGTCAATGACAGGCCCGAACATGCGAAGCAGCTGGCAGCGTTCCTTCGGGGCATGACAGCCTACGTGAATCTGATTCCCTACAATTCCGTGGATGAACATGGATTCCGGAGCGTGAACCGGGAAGAAGCCATGAAATTCTACGACCTTCTCATGAAAGAAGGAGTGCGCTGCACGATCCGGAAAGAACATGGCGGCGACATCGATGCAGCCTGCGGGCAGCTGCGGATCAAGGAAGTCAGGAAAGGAACAGGTCAATGATCATTTCAGGCCGTACAGACCCCGGAAAGGTACGCCCCGTCAACGAAGACAGCTACCTGATCATGACCAACCGTCACGAAGATATCCTGGCCGTGGTATGTGACGGGATCGGAGGCAGCGCAGCCGGCGAAGAAGCCAGCCGCATTGCCGTGAAAACCATGTCGGACTCCTTCCGGAAATGTCCGGAATTTGCGCATGACTATGAAGTGGACAGCTGGCTGCGTCAGGTGCTGCACAAGGCCAATGATCAGATCTACAGCCGGTCGATGAAAAGCAAAAAAGTCAGGGGAATGGGTACTACAGCTGTCGGAGTCCTGATCTGTGAAATCGGCACCTATATTTTCAATGTGGGCGACTCGAGGCTGTATGCCTTCTATGACGACGGCCTGACACAGATGACAGAAGACCACAGTGTGATTGCACAGCTCGTGCGGGAAAACCGGATCACCCCGGAAGAAGCCCGGACCCACAGCCAGCGGAACACACTGACCAACGCTCTGGGTGTCTGGCGTGTGTTCCGCATCGATGTGGACAAAATCGAATCCACCTGGAAGCAGCTGCTTGTCTGCAGTGACGGGCTGCACGGCTACGTTTCACAGGATGAGATTGAAAAAGTGATCCAGGATCCGATTTTCACGCCGGAGCAGAAATCGGGAATGCTGATCGACCGTGCAAATGCAGCCGGCGGTCTTGACAATGTTACTGTGATCCTGCTGGAACAGGAGCCTCAGTTTGCCCATGAACTGGATTCCGGCAGCGGGGGAAGGGAACGGTCGTAATGCTGCGGGAGGTTGCCAACCGTTACTCCATCATTGCCCTGATCGGTCAGGGCGGCATGGCGGATGTGTACAAAGCCTTCGACACCATCCTCAACCGGGTGGTGGCAGTCAAGGTCCTCCGCTCAAAGCTTTCGGAAGATCCCATGACTCTGGTCCGCTTCCAGCGGGAGGCCTATGCAGCAAGCAAACTGTCGCATCCCAATATCATTGACATTTATGATGTGGGGGAAGCCGAAGGACTTCACTATATCGTGATGGAATTTGTGCGGGGGCGGACACTCAAACAGCTGGTCATGCAGCGTGGGGCGCTTGATGTGCCCGAGGCTGTGGCGATCATGAAACAGCTGACCAGCGCGGTCAGTCATGCTCATGAACATCAGATCATTCATCGGGACATCAAACCGCAGAATGTACTGATCAAAGATGATGGAACTGTGAAAATCACGGATTTCGGAATTGCGGTCGCCAACGATTCCGTTCAGCTGACCTGGAACAATGCAGTCATGGGCAGTGCCCATTATCTGGCTCCGGAACAGGCACAGGGGAAGGAACCGGATCCGGCCATCGACATCTACTCCCTTGGCATTGTGTTTTATGAGCTTCTTACAGGGGATGTACCCTACAAGGGCACATCTCCGACCGAAATCGCTGTTCAGCATCTGCGGTCGGCTCTGCCTTCTGTCCGCTCGTTCAATCCGGCAATCCCGCAGTCCGTGGAAAACATCGTGGTCCGGGCTGCCGCCAAGGATCCTGCCGAGCGATATCCTTCGGCCCGTGACATGGTGCAGGACCTGAATACCTGTCTTCTCCCGGATCGGGCGCAGGAACCTCCTCTGCACCTGAAAACGATCACGCTGGATCTGAAGGGCCAGAACGAACCGCGCCCCAAACCTGCGGGACGGAAAAAGAAGGCGCTCTCCAGAGTCAAGGGCATCGCGATGGGAGTCCTGGCCGGTGTTGTGCTCCTCCTGCTTGTTCTGTTCGCAGGATCCGTGACAGGACTGCTGCGGATCCCCGGTTTTCTGGGGTATGAAACAATGCCAGGACTTGTTGGCCAGACACAGGAAGAAGCGCTGCAGTCGCTGGATGCGGCCGGATTCGATTCTGAAAAGGCAGAATTTGAATACAAAGTGGATGACTCGCTGGACCAGGGGCGGGTCATCGCACAGTCGGTCAATGCAGGACGTGTCGTTGCGCAGGATTCCAGTATCGTGCTGACCCTGTCCAAGGGACCAAGTTTTCTGATACCGGACTACACGGGCCGTACGCTGGAAGACGTCAAAGCCGATCTGGCGGCCCACAATGTGAACGTGACGCTGGATATCACCTCTCGGGGGGAACCCGATACCAATCCCGGCATTGTGCTTGAACAGAATGGACTGGTTCCCGGAAGCCGGGTGGATCCAGAGGCAGATAACCGCATGTCACTGGTCATCAGCGAATATCCCTCGATTGTCATTCCGCAGGAACTGATCGGGATGGATGTGGATGAAGCCAAAAGACTGCTCAACAGGGAAGGAGCCGCAGTCATCACCCGCCAGGTTTCAGGACAGGGTACAAACGTGGTCCGGGTGGATCCTCCTGTGGGATCTCTCTATACACAGGAAGGCACAGACAGTGTCGTTACGCTGTACTACTGACATGAAGCGAAAGGAAGCAGCAGGAAAGGAGCCCATGGAAAGAGAAGGGACAGTCACAAAAATCATTTCCAGTCAGTACACCGTCCAGACTCCGGATGGACCGGTGACGGCAGTACCCGCAGGAAAGCTGCGCAGAGACCGGAAACCGGTGGTGGGCGACCATGTCACGGTCAGCCGGATCCAGGACTCCTGGCGGATTGAGAAGATCCATCCCCGGCAGAACGAACTGCTGAGGCCCCGGGTTGCCAATGTGGATCAGGCACTGGTGGTCACGTCCTGCAAGGATCCGGATTTTTCGCAGCGTCTGCTCGACCGGCTGCTTTTCCTGACAGAGCTGTCAAACATCAGACCGGTCATCCTGCTGACAAAAACCGATCTGGTCGATCCGGGGGAACTGGAGCAGATACGCGGACTGCTGGATCTGTATGCTGCGTGCGGCTATACCGTACTGGAATCATGTCCGGAATCCGGAGATGAGCAGCTGGCAGCGTTGCTGAAGGGCCGGATCTCCGTGCTGTGCGGTCAGTCGGGAGCCGGCAAAAGCAGTCTACTCAACCGGCTGGATCCATCCTTCCATCTCCGCACACAGGAGATTTCCAAAGCGCTTGGGCGGGGAAAGCATACAACACGTCACTGCGAGCTGCATGAAGTCGCCAAAGGACTGGTTGCGGATACTCCCGGCTTTTCAAGCCTCGACTTTTCCAGGATGGACCTTTCAGGCCTGGACCGGAAACTGACCGCCTTTTCACCCTGGACCGGACAGTGTCGGTTTGCAGACTGCCGGCATATCAATGAACCGGACTGCGCCATCAAGCAGGCAGTTGATGCCGGCAGAATTCCGCAGGGTCTGTATGACGACTACAAATTCCTCAGGCAGGAAGAACACAACAGGAGGTAAACTGGTATGACCGAACGTGTGGTGGCACCCTCTGTGCTTTCCATGGACTACTCTGATACAGGTGCGGCGCTGCAGATGCTGGAAAACAGTCCGGCCCAGTGGCTGCATTTCGATGTCATGGACGGACACTTTGTTCCGAACCTGACCTTCGGCCCCGATATACTGAAAGGCATCCGCAAGGGTTTCTCCGGCATCCTGGATGTGCATCTGATGACATCCGATCCGGCCTGCTGGGTCGAACCGTTCCGCAAAGCCGGTGCAGACCTGATTACGTTCCACACAGAGGCTCTGGACAACGATCCGTCTGCTGTATCGGAACTTCTCGACACCATCCGAAGTCAGGGACTGCAGGCTGGCTTTTCCGTCAAACCAGGTACGCCGATTGAGCTCTTTGCCTCCTGTCTTCCCCATGCCGATCTGGTGCTTGTGATGAGCGTCGAGCCGGGATTCGGCGGCCAGTCCTTCATGGAAGGCCAGCTGGAAAAAGTCCGCTGGCTTGCAAGTCAACGGGCAGAAAATGATGTGACGTACAGGATTGAAATCGATGGCGGGATCAATGGCACGACCTGGAAAAAAGCAGTGGAATCGGGGGCCGATACACTGGTAGCCGGTTCCTGGCTGTTCTCCGGCGACCTGGACCAGAAAACCGCCGAAATGCTGCAATGACCAGGCCACTGATTCTGGTCACTCCGGCAACCACAGTGATTCCCGATGTACACGGGGCTGACTACGCAGCCGTGGATGCCGGACTTCTCACTTTGACTGAACAAGGCATCAATCCTGTCTTCGCATGTGGAGATTTTGATTCGCCGAAAACCCCGCTCGATCCGTGCGATGTCCCCGAGGGCTGCAGGCTGCTCAGGTTTCCTGCCGAAAAAAACGAATCAGATTCCCAGCTTGCTGTACAGGAAGCCATCCACCTGGGATACGATCCGGTGATCCTGACGGGATCCTTATCCGGACGAATCGACCATACCCTGGCGAACATCCGTCTGCTCACACATCATCATCCAGGGCTGATTCTGACGGATAAAGAGCAGCAGATCCGGCTGCTGCCCCCCGGCATCCACGTAGTGACCAGGGAATTTCAGCACATTTCGCTGTTTGCTCTGGAGCTCTCCTGCATCTCGCTGGAATCCATGCAATATCCCCTGGACCATCGCATGGTGGACGAAGCTGATATTTACACACTGTCCAACGAAGTGGCAGAGAATGAGGAAAAGGGTATCATTCATGTCCATTCCGGCAGACTGCTGCTGGTGCAGTCAAACCTGCCATGAGCTCCGGGCGTTCGTTCGACCTGACAGCCGGACTTGTCCTGTCAGTCCTGGGAAGCGTTCTGGTTCTGCTTCCGGAAAATATCTATGATCTGATCCTGAACCTGGCGCTGTTTATCGGCTTTTTCAATACCATCTACCAGCTTGTGCAGTATATCCTCAAAAAAAATCTGTCGGATCTCCTGTTTGGCCTGCTGTCTCTGGCATTTGTGGTCATTCTCTCCCGATGGCAGGAACTCCCTGAATGGTTTATCCGGGTAATGTTCGGCACCTATCTCCTCTGCAGTGCCGTTGTCACCGGCATCCAGCTGGTTCTTGATGTGGAAGACAGCTATCTGAGCCGGATCGCGGGTCTGCTGTTTCTGACTGCTGTCTACGGTGCTCTCGGTTTTGTTCTCCTGTTTTCCCCGGATCTTGACACCACCATCCTCATGCAGCTGTTCGGGATATATTTTGTCGTCATGGGAATCCGTTTCTTCATGAATGCACTCCCGGGCGGAGGGAAGAACTATCACTGGAAACGCGGCAGACGGATCATGCTGCCTCCGGCAATCAGCGCCATACTCCCGGACTGGTTTCTGCAACATATCAACGAAACCATGAAAAAAGGAGAACCCGTCATCCTGCATGAACAGAAAACCAGCCGCAAACCACAGCTGCAGGTCATGGTTCATGTTGGACCGAAGGGATTTCAGAAGATCGGACACATTTCCTTCGCCTACAAAGGTGTGGTCTATTCTTATGGAAATTATGATTCGGACTCCTTCCGGCTGAATGGCACCATTGGTGACGGCGTATTCTTCAACCTGGCGGCCGAGGACTATATACCGAATATGCTTCAGGTGGAAAAAAACACGATCTTCGAATTCGGGATCCTGCTTGACGCAGAACAGGAACAGGCGGTGGAGGCCGAACTCGCGAAAATGCGCAACAATTCCTACAGGTGGTATACCAAAATCGAGCGGTCAGACGGGTATGACCGGTTCAGTCAGTTTGAGGCGGATTATCCCAGCAGACTGCACTACCGTTCGGGCGCGAAGATGTATAAATTCAAGGGGGGAAAATTCCGCACGTACTGGGCGCTGGGAGACAACTGCGCCGCGTTCACGGATGTGGTGCTTGGCGCGCTTGGAGCAGATGTCCTCAACATCCGCGGCATCATTTCCCCTGGAACATACCTGGACTTTCTCCAGACAGAATACCTCAGGCCGAATTCTCCCGTTGTGACCCGGACGATCCATACGCTGGCTGACGGATCCGCAATGTCATCAGATGCATTCGGGAAGCCGGACCGACCCTGTTGACTGGCAGGTACGCTATCCAGAGCCGAGAGATACATTGCGCAAGGCAGATGGATCAACACAGGACATCGGCCTGCGCCGGCTGTTGTCCATGAATCAAGGAGATACTTATGCATATCGCTTTACTGGAATCACTGGGGATTTCCCCCGATGCCCTGTCCGCATTCACCAATCAGCTCGAGGAACAGGGACATACATTTGCTGTCTATGAGAAAACGACCGATCTGCAGAAACTGAGAGAAGAAGTCCGTGAGGCGGATGTTGTCATTCTTGCAAACATGCCATTGCCGTGGGAAGCGCTGGAGGGAGCTGACCGTCTGAAATACATTGATGTCGCTTTCACCGGGACAGATCACGTACCTGTGGCCCAGGCTGCAGCACACGGGATACAGGTTTCGAACGCCTCCGGGTATGCCGAAGATGCCGTGGCGGAACTGTGCCTGGGCTTCATGATCGACCTGCTGCGCAGCATCCCGCAGACTGACAGAACGTGCCGGCAGGGTGGTACAAGGGCAGGATGGCCTGCCAGACTGCTGAAAGGCAAAACGGTGGGGTTCGTCGGTGCAGGCCGCATTGCAGCCCGTACTGCGGACCTGGTCCGGGCATTTGGGACCAGGTCCATCGGATTCCGCAGACACCCGACAGCAGATCCGGCCTTCGACCGCGAAACTGACAGCCTGGATGAGCTTCTTCGGGAAGCAGACATCGTTTCTGTTCACACGCCTCTGACCAGCAGCACGAAACATATGATTGCGGACAGGGAACTGGCTGCGATGAAACCCGGATCATATCTGATCAATACAGCCAGGGGGCCGGTGGTGGATGCACAGGCTCTCTGCCGGGCACTGAATGACGGCACGATTGCCGGAGCTGCAATCGATGTCTTTGACCAGGAACCGCCTCTGGATCCCGAAGATCCTCTGCTTCAGGCACCGAACCTGATCGTAACGCCTCATATCGGTTTTTACACAGAAGAATCCATGGACCAGCGGGCAAAAATCGTGTTTGACAACCTCAGCCAGTGGCTGCAGGGAAACTGGGTCAACCAGGTAAAGCCATAAAAAAGAAAGCACCGTCTGCAGGAAATGACGGACCGTAATCGGTCACTCATGTTCTCTGCAGGCGGTGCCTGACTGATTATACTGGAGGCAAAGGGATTGGAGGCTCATGTATACAACAAAAAAAGGACCCGTGGTCCCTTCGTATGGCAATCAGGCAGCGTTCTGTTTCTTCAGAGTTCTCAGAGCGCGTGCGCTGATGCGAACCTGCTGCGGCTTTCCGTCAACCATGATGGTAGCCTTCTGAAGGTTCACGTTCCATTTCCGGCGGCTCGCACGCATAGAGTGAGACCGTTTGTTTCCGGATAAAGGACCCTTGCCTGATACTTGGCATTTTCTCGACATCTGCTGTCCCTCCCTTGCCTGAGTCTTTACGCAATCGCTCACTTATCTTATCACTCTGGCAACCGGATATCAAGCTGATTGTGCACAGAATCATGGTATAATTAATAGGCGCGAAATGGAGTGATATCATGGTTTATTCTGCATGGACCACAGCCCTGGCCGGTGCTGCAGTCTGTCTGATCCTCATGCTGGTGATCATGCCAGGACTCATCCGGTATCTGCACCGAATCAAGTTCGGCCAGACAGAACGGGAAGAAGGACTGGAGTCTCATAAAAAGAAAAACGGTACCCCCACCATGGGGGGCATTGCGTTCATTCTGGTCCCCGTGCTGGTGTATATTCTGGGATCTTTTTTCCTGCCTGACATGGCGCTCAACCAGAACATCCTGATTGTCCTTCTCGCCTACGTCGGCTATGGCCTGATCGGGTTCCTGGATGACTATATCATTGTGGTCAAAAAAGACAATGCAGGCCTGAGCCCGGCCGCAAAATTCACCCTTCAGGCAGTTCTGGCAGTCATATTTTTCCTGATCTATCGGTCCGGCTCCAGTACGGAGATCTGGATCCCCCTGATCAACCGGTACATCGATCTTGGCTGGGCCTACTTTCTGCTGGTGGTGCTGATGTTTACGGCTGAAACGAATGCCGTCAACCTGACAGACGGAATAGACGGGCTGTGTGCGGGCCTTATGATCATCGCCCTGGTTCCCTTTACAGTATTTGCCTGCCTGCAGCATCAGTATCCGGTGATGGTGCTGATTGTCATGGTGGCTGCCTCTCTTCTGGGGTACCTGAAATTCAACCTGCATCCTGCCCGGATCTTCATGGGTGATACCGGATCGCTGGCACTCGGGGGTTTCATCGCAGCCACAGCCATGGTCCTCAAGCAGGAGATCCTGCTGGTTGTCATCGGTTTTGTCTTCGTTGCCGAGGTTCTGTCCGTCATCATACAGGTCACACATTACAAGCGTACCGGCAGGCGAATTTTCCGCATGGCCCCCCTGCATCACCACTTTGAAAAAGGCGGCATGAGCGAGACTGCAGTCGTCACCCGGTTCTGGCTTGCCGGCATTCTCTTTGCCCTCGCTGGACTGCTGCTGTATTTTCTGTAGGAGGAAATGACAATGGAAACAGTACTTGTGATCGGCGCTGCACGCAGTGGAACAGCCGCCGCCCGCCTGCTGAAGCAGCAGGGATATGAAGTGATTCTGACAGATTCGGGTCCGGTGACAGACCGCAGCGGGCTGGAGGGTATCAAGATCGTGGACAATGGGCATCCTGAATGGCTCTTCGAAAAGGAGTATGCATTTGTGGTCAAAAACCCCGGAATCCCATATCGTGTCCCGGTCGTTAAGCGTTTCGTGGATGCCGGGATCCCGGTCTATACAGAAATAGAGACCGCATTCCGTGCGGCCCCTTCGCTGCGCTACGGAGCCATTACGGGAACAGACGGGAAAACGACTGTCACGACCCTGCTCTATGAGATGCTGAAGCGGAAAAGTGACTCTGCCCGTTTTGCAGGCAACATCGGGATTCCGCTGTCTGAAGTGGTCCTGGAAGCGGAAGGAGAACCTGCCGATATTGCCCTGGAGCTGTCCAATTTCCAGCTCATGGGTACGGAAACTTTCAGACCGGAAGTATGTACAGTGACCAATCTGGCACCCGATCATCTTGATTACATGGATTCTCTGGAAAGCTATTATGAGTCCAAGATGAAGATCTATGAAAACTGCAGGGAAGAGGACTGGTTCATCCGGAATACCGATGATCCCGAAATCATGAAATATGCCACGGACATTCCCTGTCGCATCATCGACTTTTCTCTCACACGCGAATGCGATCTCTGCCGGCATGATGGCAAGGTGTGGCTGCTGGGGCAGGAACTGTTCGATGAAAAAGACCTGAAGCTGGCGGGTGATTTCAATCTTGGAAATGCCATGATGGCCGCTGCAATGGCCTTTCGGCTCGGAGTAACACCTGACGACATCCAGGAAGTGATCCGGACATTTCCCGGTGTGGAGCACCGGATCGAGTTTGTGGCTGAACACAATGGGGTTCGAATCTACAATGACACAAAAGCCACCAACACCCATGCAGCCTGTGCCGCTCTTTCTGCATTCCCGGAACGTGTCATACTGCTGGCCGGCGGCAAAGACAAGCACATTTCCTTCGATGGCCTGAAACGCTATGACTCTGTAGTGAAACAGTGCTATTCATTCGGAGAAACCCGGGACCGCTTTGGTGATGTGTTCACACATCAGACCTCTGTGGATACGATGGAAGAAGCCGTGGACCTTGCACTTGGTCTGGCTGAACCGGGAGACACCATTCTTCTGTCGCCCGCCTGTTCCAGCTTTGACCAGTTCGCCAACTATGAAGAGCGGGGAAGGGTGTTCAAGGACCTCATCCGCAGCCGTCTCCAGTGATGTTCAGACTGGCCGCTGCAGTGATCCTGAGCGTCCTGACGTTCTGGATGCCGGTGGGATCAAGAGTCCACGTGGAACTGATTGCAGCAATGATAAGATCTCCATGGTATCTGCCCCTGACAGGGTGCATGCAGCTGGGCATGACCGTCGGCATTCTGGTGCTGACACGAAAAAAACTCTTCGCTCCAGGGGCATGGTGGCTAGTGGCCGGGATTCTGGCCCTGATTGCCGGTATCGTCGTTCCAGCACAGGAGGTCCCGCCCTTTGTAAGCGGGATCATCACCATGGCCACCGGACTGCTCTTTCTGATTCAGTCAGGCATGAAGCTGAATCCGTTGAATGTACATGGCGTCCTGCGCCTGATACTCATCCTGACCATTTCCTGCCTTGGCGTGATCCCGGGAGCCGGGGTTCTGTCGATGGCTATGCTGGCGGCGCTGATCACAGGCGAAGAGACGTCTGAGGCTTACAGCATGGCCTGCATGGCCTCTTTGTGGCCGCAGGCAGTCAGCGGGATCAGCCACATAACCGTAATTCCGTCCCTGACGCCGGTTTCAGCTGCAACAGTGATTCTGGCTGGGTGCATCGGATTTGTTCTGGCGCCTTTGCTGGTCAAAGGACTGAAACGCTGGTTTCAAAACCATACACTGCTGGTGTTCGGGTTCTGGCGCCTGGGATTTGGTGCGGTGTTTCTGCTGGTTTTCTGTATCCTGTGATCCTGTGGAAAACAGACCGGGTTTCCTGCGGCCGGAACGCTGCGGAAACCCGGTCTTTTTCCATGATCCGGATATCACCTGCGTTTCCTGCAACAGTCGGACATACCGCAAACCCCTGCCAGACACACACGGGGACATCGTCCAGGGCGATTGCACACTCCTGTCTGTCTGCAGCAGGACTCTGGATCGAGTAGGGGTCATCAGACCCTCTCACACCACCCAGCGTGCCGTTCGGCACTGGGCGGTTCGTACAAATGATTTCATGAACCTTTCTGCCACCGTATCGAAGTATTCCTCTATGGTCAGGAGGCCTTTCTTCTTCAGGTGTATATTTCTGATATACTTGTTCAGGAACGTGACTGCACAACGGACACATCCTTGTCGTGCACACGCATATGAGTGAGCCTTGTCTCTGGGACATCCCAGTTTGATGAGGCTCTCTTCTTTTTTCCTGATGCTTTTCCACTGCTTCCAGATAATGGCCCTGATTCTTCTCCGGAGCTTGCTGTCCAGTTTCCGCATGTTCTTTTTATACATCCATGCGCATCTGAAATAATTGCTCCATCCCCTGATGACTTGGTTGATTTTTTCCATTCTTTCTTCAAGGGATACGCTCCAGTTCCGCTTCGTCAGCTTCATCATCTTCTGTTCGAACTCATGGATGGATTTCTCATGCGGTATCGCCTTCCATTCCCTTTTGTTCTTTGTAAAACCAAACCCCAGATATTTCACTTCATCCGGTCTGGCCACTTTCGATTTTGAAGCATTCACTTCCAGCTTCAGCTTCTTTTCCAGATAATTGCTGAATGACTTCATCACCCTGTTGGCGGCGGCTTCCGACTTCACATAGATGAGCATATCGTCTGCGTATCTCGTGAATCTCAGCCCTCTGCTTTCCAGTTCCTTGTCGGCCTGGTCCAGATAGATGTTGGCCAGTATCGGTGAAAGCGGTCCTCCCTGTGGGATACCCCTTTCCGTCCTGGTCAGTTTGCCGTCTATCATGACTCCTGCCCTGACGAATTTCCTCGTCAGGGCAGTTATATCTCTGTTGTGAAACAGGTTGTCTATCAGTCGTATCAGTCTGTCCTGGTCCACCGTGTCGAAGAATTTCCTCAGGTCGATGTCGACGATCCAGTCATACCCGTCGTTCATGAACTCAAGGCCTTTCAGTATCGCCTCTTCACATCTCCTGTTCTTCCTGAACCCGTATGAGCTGTTGCTCATCTCGAAGTCCTTCCTATAATCCAGATAGTTTGCCAGACAGGCCTGTATGACTCTATCTCTGGCAGCCGGGACATTCAGTCCCCGCATGCTCCCATCCGGTTTCGGGATATCGGTCCTTTTGGCTGGCAGTGGTTTATAACTGCGGTCCAGTATCTGTTCCCGCAGTCGCTCCCAATACTCTCCGGGGCAGGCAGGAAGTTCTCTGGCTTTGACTCCATCTACCCCTGCAGCTCCATTGTTTCGCCGTACCTGTCTGCACGCATTGGTCAGGTTCTCCATGGAGAAGATTTCCTGTGTGCTCAGGTCTTCCGGCTGTATCAGTCTTATTTGGTCCATGACTGCCCCTTTCTTTCACGTGTTCCCGCACTGCCCTTCCTTACTCATCTTCAGGGGCTCTCTGGGTTTGTCCTTTCTCGGTTTTTCGTGCAGGAAGCATTCCTGATATTTGCAGTAAATTGTACGTTCGGCCCTTCACTCCATCCCCATTACAGGGACTTCCTCGTTACTATGGCCTCGGCTGACTTCCTGCCATTCGTTGTTACTGCGGAAGGCGTGTCATCGTGGCTTGATGGTTCCTTTCGCTGACAGGACCTCCCCGGGTAAGGTCATACATCTTTCATTCCATACACCTGCCGCATCTACCACAGACAGTCATCCGCAACTATTATGATTTGCGCTGTCTGGCACGCTCGTCTCCGTCTATGGCCTTATATGCGATTCGTGTTCCTCAGGCCGGAACTTTGCCGCCGGGCTTCTTTCAGAACTCCTGTTACCAGTGAGCCCCTTGCCTTGAGCTAATGGTTAGCGGTTGCGATGATACGCTCCCATGGTGGACTTTCACCACCTGGATGTATGCCATGCCGGGCACACGAAAAAAACCGCGGACAGTCCCTGCTGCCTGCGGTTTGTGTGGTGACGGGATTCGGCTGTCAAATCGTGAATCCGACTTTTCGGTATACTTTGCTGATTTTTTTGTCCGCAATTTTTCTGGCTCTGGCTGCGCCTTCTTCCAGTACTTTGTCGACGATTTTCTCATCGAGAATCTTCCGGTACCTTGCCTGCAGGTCAGTGAGAAACGTGAACACCGTTTCTCCGACTTCTTTCTTCAGCTCCCCATAGCCTTTTCCTTCATACCTCGCCACAATGTCTTCCACAGGCTCTCCGGAGAGAACAGACTGAATCGTCAGCAGATTGGAGACACCAGGCTGATTCTGCGGATCATATCGGACAACGCCCAGGGAATCCGTTACAGCACTCCTGATTTTGTTGCGGGCCTGTGCAGGATCGTCCAGCAGATCGATGGTACCCCTGGGATTGGATTCGGATTTTGACATTTTTTTTGTGGGATCTGTCAGAGAATAGACTTTCTGGCCGACTGTCTGTGACAGCGGTTCGGGGATTTTGAATGTATCGCTGTACCTGTGATTGAACCGTTCCGCCAGATTTCTCGTCAGTTCGACATGCTGCTTCTGATCCTGCCCGACAGGTACAAAGTCCGGATCATAGAGAAGTATGTCAGCCGCCATCAGCGCAGGGTAGGTGAAAAGGCCGGCAGTCACCCCTTTCTCTCCCTTGGCTGTCTTGTCCTTGTACTGTGTCATCCGCTGCATTTCTCCCATATAAGCCATACATGTCATGATCCAGCCAAGTTTGGCATGGGCTTCCACATCACTTTGGAGAAACAGCGTTACCTTCTCAGGATCCAGCCCGCAGGCAAGGTATAAAGCGATGAGATCCCTGGTGTTCTTTCTCAGGTCCTTTGCCTCAATGGGAATGGTAATGGCGTGTTCATTGGCAATGAATATAAAAAGTTCATATTCATCCTGGTATTTTGCAAACTGGGAGATCGCACCGATGTAGTTGCCCAAGTGCAGCCGTCCGGTGGGTTTGATCCCGCTGAGCATTCGTTTCATGAAAAAACCTCCGTCCGAACTATTCTAACACAGTATGGAGGAGGTTTTTTTCGGGCACATCATTTGACTTTTAACGTTTCGTTATAAATGAGGTTGAAATTTCAACATATTCAAAGTTTCTGTTTCCATTTCCATTTGTTTTGATATAATTTGGGTGACAGGAGGTACGTATATGGTCATCATCTACACGTCTCCTGGGTGCGCGAGCTGCCGTAAGGCGAAACAGTGGCTCAAAGATAACCACATTGAATTTGTCGAGAAGAATATTTTTTCAAGTGTTTTAAAAGAAAGTGAAATCAAGTATTTGTTATCGAGATGTGAGAACGGCACCGAAGATATCATTTCTGTTCGGTCGAAAGCTTTTCATTCTTTAAAGAAAGGGATTGATGATTATTCGACGAAGGAACTGGTTACTTTGATTCAGAAGAATCCGTCTATTCTGAAACGACCCATTCTTCTGAGTGAAAACAGTCTTGTTGTTGGCTATGACGATGACGAGATCACCACTATGACGCCTGTGGCCATGCGGAAATCTGCAGAAGAAACTGCATACCCGGGATCCATCACGGACATTCAGTCCAGAGAAGGCGACAGCCAGCCCTCTCTTCGATTCCATTCATTTTAAGGAAACAGCGGAGTAACAGCTCCGCTGTTTTTCTTTACGCCTTCATTGTACTCTTGCCGGCTTGCTGTGCATTCTGCCAGGCACAGGCGGGTGACAGCGTTGTGACAAATCTGTCTACACGGAACCGGGGTAGGCATATGACTTGCCATGTGCTATAATCTCAAGTATGTAACCGATTACATGGTTGCGAACAGAGTTCAGGGAGGAAACTTGATGGACAAGAAATATGTATATCTGTTCAACGAAGGCAACGCCGATATGCGTGAGCTGCTTGGAGGAAAGGGTGCAAACCTTGCTGAAATGAGCAGTCTGGGCATGCCGGTGCCCAATGGCTTCACCATTACAACAGAAGCCTGCAACAAATACTACGAAGACGGGGAACAGATCAGCGATGAGATCCGGGCTCAGATTGAAGAATACCTGGGCATGCTGGAAAAAGAAACCGGAAAGAAATTCGGCGACAGGGAAAACCCGCTGCTTGTTTCTGTACGATCCGGAGCCCGCGCTTCCATGCCGGGCATGATGGATACCATTTTGAATCTGGGCATCAATGATGTAGTGGCTGCCACCATCGCCGAAAAAACCGGCAATGAACGCTTTGCCTATGACAGCTACCGCCGGTTTATCCAGATGTTTGCCGATGTTGTCAAAGGCCTTTCCAAAAAGCGCTTTGAAGAAATCATTGACGAAGTAAAAGCCGAAAAGGGCAAAAAGGATGACCTGGAACTGGATGCAGAAGACATGAAGGAACTGGTTGCCCGGTTCAAGGAATTCTATCGTGCAGAACTGGGAGAAGATTTCCCGACAGACCCCAGAACCCAGATGATGGAAGCCATCGAAGCTGTGTTCCGTTCCTGGAACAACGAACGGGCGATCTACTACCGTCGCCAGAATGACATTCCATCCGACTGGGGTACAGCTGTCAATGTACAGATGATGGTTTTCGGCAATATGGGAGAAGACTGCGGCACAGGTGTGGCATTCACCCGGAACCCGGCCACCGGCGAAAACAAGCTCTATGGCGAGTTCCTTATGAACGCACAGGGTGAAGACGTTGTTGCCGGTGTTCGAACTCCACAGAAAATCGACCAGCTGAAAGAAGTATCTCCCACCGCCTATGAACAGTTCGTGGATATCTGCTCCAGACTGGAAAACCATTACAAGAACATGCAGGACATGGAGTTCACCATCGAAAACGGAAAGCTCTTCATGCTGCAGACAAGAAACGGCAAGCGGACGGCACAGGCAGCCCTGAAAGTTGCCTGCGATATGGTCGATGAAGGCCTGATCAATACAGATGAAGCCATTATGATGGTGGAGCCCCAGCAGCTGGATGCACTCCTGCACCCGATGTTCGATACTGCTGAACTGAAAGCAGCCACCCCCATCACGACCGCTCTTCCGGCATCTCCCGGGGCAGCAGCCGGTACAGTCGTGTTCTCGGCCGAGGAAGCCATTGAAGAAGCTGCGAAAGGCAGGCAGGTCATTCTCGTACGTCTGGAAACATCCCCGGAAGACATCCAGGGCATGGCTGCTGCACAGGGCATCCTGACAGTCCGCGGCGGCATGACAAGTCACGCAGCGGTCGTTGCACGTGGCATGGGTGCCTGCTGTGTTTCCGGAGCCGGCGACATCACCATTGATGAAGAGGCGGGAACATTCACCGTTGGCGGAAAGACCTACGGCAGGGAAGACTGGATTTCCCTGGATGGATCCACCGGAAACGTCTATGGAGAAAAAATCAGCACCGTACCGGCTGAAATCACAGGAGACTTCGAACGGTTCATGGAGTGGGCAGATGCACGCCGCCGCCTGAAAATCCGCACCAATGCCGATACACCGCGTGATGCGGCCCAGGCCGTTGAATTCGGTGCCGAAGGCATTGGCCTCGTACGTACAGAACACATGTTCTTCGACGGCGACAAGATCAAAGCCATCCGCGAAATGATCGTAGCCAAAAACGACGATCAGATGGAAGCCGCACTGGCGAAACTGGAACCGCTGCAGCAGGAAGACTTTGAAGGCATTTATGAAGCCATGGAAGGCCGTCCTGTGACCATTCGTTATCTCGATCCCCCTCTGCACGAATTCGTGCCCCACACACCTGAAGAAATCGCCGAACTTGCTGCAGAAATGAACATGGATGCAGAAGAGCTTCAGGCCGTTGTGGATTCCCTGCATGAAGTCAACCCGATGATGGGCCACCGCGGATCCCGCCTGGATGTTTCCAACCCGGGCATTGCCAGAATGCAGACAGAAGCCGTGATCCGGGCGGCCATCAACATCAACAGGAAACACCCTGACTGGAATGTCGTTCCTGAAATCATGCTTCCGCTGATCGGCGATTTGAAAGAACTGAAATATGTCAAGAAAATGGTGACAGATACAGCAGACAAGATCCTGGCAGAAGAAGGCGTGGATATGGATTACCACGTTGGAACCATGATTGAAGTTCCGCGTGCAGCCCTGAAAGCCGGAGAACTGGCAGAAGAGGCAGAATTCTTCTCCTTCGGCACCAATGACCTGACACAGCTGACTTTTGGGTTCTCCCGCGATGATGCAGGCAAATTCCTGCCTGAATACTACAGCGCCAAGATTTACGAAAACGATCCGTTTGCCAGACTGGATCAGACCGGAGTAGGCGAGCTGGTTGCCATCGCAGCAGAACGGGGTCGCAAGACCCGTCCGGATATCAAACTCGGCATCTGCGGTGAACATGGCGGAGATCCGGCTTCCATTGAATTCGTCGATGGACTCGGACTCAACTATGTATCCTGCTCTCCCTATCGTGTACCTATCGCACGACTGGCAGCGGCTCAGGCCACCATCAAGAACGAAAAGAAATAACCAGAAAAAGCCGGAGGGATCCGGCTTTTTCATGCTTTTTACCTTGCAAACAATCTTTTCTATGCTTTAATACCACTATGGAACTTAGAATACTGCGTTATTTCCTCGCTGTGGCAAGCGAAGAGAACATCTCCAGAGCCGCCAGACAGCTCCACATCACGCAGCCCACACTCTCCAGACAGCTGCATGACCTGGAAACCGAGCTGGGGGTTCAGCTGTTTGAACGCGGAACACGGCACATCACCCTGACCCCACAGGGACTTCTGTTCCGCCGCCGGGCCCGTGAGATCATTGAACTTTCGGACAAGGCAAGGCAGGAACTCATCTGCGGATGTGATGACATCAAGGGAACGGTCGCAATCGGTGCCGGGGAACTCCAGAGCGTCCTGCGGCTGGGTACATACATGAAGGAATTTCGTGACCTGCATCCGCAGGTTTCCTTTGAGCTCATCACCGCCACAGCCGATCAGATTCGTGCGCAGCTGGACCAGGGACTCCTGGATCTCGGCCTCATGATCGAACCACTCCCAGGCCAGAACTATGAAATGATCCGGTTTCTGGATACTGAAAACTATGCAGCTGTCATGCCTGCCAGTCATCCGCTGGCTGCCCGCATCTGTATCCGTCCGGAAGACCTTCGGCAGGTTCCTCTGATTCTTCCGTCCCGGCCGGAGGTGGAGAAAAACATCATCTCCTGGATGCAGGGAACCTATGAGGATTCTCAGAAAGTACTGACAACCAACCTCTCGTTCAATGGAATCCAGATGGTCAAGGCAGGACTTGGGGTATTCATCGGGGTTCCGGTCTCCATGAGCACTGAACTCCCGGAGTCACTGGAACTCCGTGCGCTGCAGCCGGCGCTGGCGAGTTTCTCGGATATCGTATGGAAACCCGATCTGCCGCTGAATCGCGCTGCAGAAGCATTCATCCGGTTTCTCAAAGAGAAAGGGGACTTATGAGTTCTCTGCTTGTCACTGCTTTGATCCTCGGGGCCGGACTTGCGATGGATGCCTTTTCTGTTTCACTCGCAGATGGTCTGAACGAACCCCATATGCCCGGAGCGCGAATGATATTCATCTCCGGGCTGTTTGGATTCTTCCAGTTTATCATGCCTCTTGCGGGATGGTTGTGCGTACATGCCATAGCCAGACTGTTTCAGGGCTTCCAGCCATTCATTCCGTGGATTTCCCTGATCCTGCTGGTCTGGATCGGGATAGACATGATCCGGGAATCAGGCAGTCGCCAGAAACCAGCCGTGACCATTTCAGCCCTGGCAATCCAGGGTATCGCCACCAGCATTGACGCTCTTTCTGTCGGATTTACCATATCCGCCTATTCCTGGTCAGAAGCCCTTCCATTCTGCCTGGTGATTGGAGTCGTCACCTGGATCATCTGTCTGGCCGGCCTATGGATCGGCAAGCGGTTTGGAGTCAGGCTTGCCCGGACGTCCGGACTGGCCGGCGGGGTACTGCTGATCTGCATCGGACTGGAAATATTCATCAGAGGTCTGTTCTGACAGAGAACCTGCATTCTGTGGATCCTGCTGCTTACCAGGCATCTTTTTCAGCCGGACTCCACTTGCACTCATTCTCTCTTCCGTGTATTTGCGTTCGCGGATCCTGCATTGCGGACTGAAGCAGACATTCAGTAGTCCTGAGACAAGCAGTCTGTATACAGCACCGGAAAACAAAGAAAAGCCGGAGATATAACTCGCCACTGCATGAAAGTCTCATGCAGCTGACAGTCATATCTCCGGCCTTTTTTCGCCTGTGGATGGCTGAGCGCTGTATCGCGGTTCAGGCTGAACCAGTCACTCGATATTGGTATAGCCCATCAGATACTCGTCAATCTGCCGCGCAGCCCTGGTCCCTTCGCTGATGGCCCATACAACCAGTGACTGACCGCGTCTGCAGTCACCGGCGGCAAAGATCTGCGGATCCGCTGTCTGATATCCATCCGTTGCGATGACATTCCGGCTGGTGGTCTCGAGTGCAAAGGTGTCCTTCAGATTACCTTCGATGCCGGTGAACCCTGCGGCAATGAGCAGAAGATCACAGGGTATCACCTGCTCGGATCCTTCCACGATTTGCATCCTGCCGTCAGTGAATGTGACTTTGGCAATACGGACCGCTTCGATCTGGCCATCCTCTCCGATGGCTTCCGTCACTGTGGTTTCAAACAGCCGCGGATCCCGTCCATACTGAGCGATGGCTTCCTGCTGGCCATAATCCGTTTTGGATACATTGGGCCATTCAGGCCAGGGATTGCCAGGCTGCCGCTGGTCGGGAAGCTTCGGCATCATTTCAATGGCCGTTACGGAACGGGCTCCCTGGCGGACAGCCGTGCCCACACAGTCGTTTCCGGTATCGCCGCCACCTACTATTACCACATCTTTGTTCCAGGCATCGATCCAGGGAGTGCCATCCAGCACCTGTCTCGTTGCACGCTCCAGGTACTCCACAGCGAAGTGGATGCCCGCAAGATCGCGGCCAGGTATCTGCAGATCCCGCGCCTGTCGGGAACCGCACGCCAGCAGAATGGCATCGAAGTCCTGTTTGAGATCCTCACGTGTCATGTCCCTGCCGGCCATGGCATTGAATACAAATCTGACACCTTCGGCTTCCATCTTGCGGATCCGCCGTTCGACCACTGACTTGTCCAGCTTCATGTTCGGAATGCCGTACATCAACAGACCTCCAGCCCGGTCTTTCTGCTCGAACACTGTCACTGAATGACCACGCTGATTGAGGATCTCGGCCGCAGCCAGACCGGCTGGTCCGGCCCCGACCACTGCCACCGACTTGCCGGAACGCACAGCCGGGGTGGACGGCTGCATCCAGCCGTTTTCCCAGGCTGTTTCAATGATGAACAGTTCATTGTCATGGACCGTCACCGGCTGTCCGTCAATTCCATTGATACAGGCTTTCTCACACAGAGCGGGGCAGACACGACCGGTGAATTCCGGAAACGGATTGGTCTTCAGCAGCCGGCTCAGAGCATGTCTGTCGTGGCGGTTGCAGATTTCATCGTTCCATTCCGGAATCAGATTGTGCAGTGGGCATCCTGTGACCCGGCCCTTCAGTTCGATCGCTGACTGACAGAAAGGAACACCACAGTTCATGCACCGCGCCGCCTGCTCCCGCCGCTCCGATTCCCGGAGCGCCATCTTGAATTCCTGAAAATCCAGAATCCGGTCCTGGCAGGGACGCCAGGGATTGTCTTCCCGTTTGTATTCGAGAAATCCGTTTGGTTTGCCCATCAGTGTTTCTCCTTTCCGCTGCCGGCATGAATGGCATCGAAGGCCATCAGCTCGGCTTCCTCTGCAGAATAGCCCTTGTCCTCGTATTCCTTCATCACCGCTTTGATCCTCCGATAGTCATTAGGGATGATTTTCTTGAAGTTTTTCAGGTTCCCCTCAAAATCCCCCAGGAGTTCCGCTGCCAGTTCACTGCCTGTTGCCGCGACATGCTGCATCAGAAGCCGCTGGAGAAGTTCCCGGTCGGTTTTGGATTCCACATCCTCCATGGACACCAGCTCCTGATTCAGGCGCCGGTACAGGGTATGGGAACGGTCCAGCACGAAAGCAGTGCCCCCTGACATGCCGGCTGCAAAGTTTTTTCCGGTCTTTCCCAGAATAACGGCTGTACCGCCTGTCATGTACTCCAGACCGTGATCGCCGCAGCCTTCCACGACTGCTTCGGCACCGGAGTTCCGGACACAGAAGCGCTCACCGGCTTTTCCGCGAATGAAGGCCTGGCCGGACGTTGCTCCATACAGGGCCACATTGCTGATGATGACATTGTCCTCCGGCACAAACCCGCAGTTATCCTCAGGCTTCACGATCAGTCTGCCCCCCGAGAGGCCCTTGCCGAAATAATCGTTGGCATCTCCGGTCAGCCGGAGTGTCAGCCCCTTTGGAATGAAGGCACCGAATGACTGACCTGCACCCCCGAAACACTCCACCACATAGGTATCATCCGCCAGGGTGTCACGGTAGCGGCGCGTGATCTCCGATCCGAGGATCGTGCCCACTGTCCGGTCCGTGCTGGTCACCTGAATCATCTCCCTGTGTACAGCGGGCTTCTTCTTCATATATGGACGGAACTTTGGCAGCAGCACATCCACATCCACGGTCTTCTCAAGCTCGAAGTCGAAGGCCTCAGAGGGTACAGCATGCTCATGACACGGCTGGCCGATGATCCCGTTCAGCTCCAGTCCACTGTTATCGCTATCCCTGACTTTCAGGCATTCACTGTGGCCGACCATGTCCTCCACAGTCCGGAACCCGAGTTCCGCCATGACTTCCCGGAGATTTTCTGCCATGAACAGCATGAAGTTCATCACATACTCGGGCTTGCCCCGGAACCGCTTCCGCAGTTCCTGATTCTGTGTCGCAATGCCGAAGGGACAGGTGTCGAGGTTGCACACACGCATCATCCGGCAGCCCATGGTTACCAGGGGAGCCGTGGCGAACCCGAATTCCTCTGCCCCGAGCAGGGCGGCTATTGCAATGTCCCGTCCGCTCATCAGCTTCCCGTCTGTTTCCAGGATCACACGGGACCTAAGGCCATTGGCCGACAGCGTATGATGGGTCTCCGCCAGACCCAGTTCCCAGGGCAGACCGGCATTGTGAATGGAACTCTGGGGTGCTGCACCTGTCCCGCCGTCATGCCCGGAGATCAGAATGACTCTGGCGCCGGCTTTCGCCACGCCGCTGGCAATGGTCCCGACACCGTTTTCCGATACCAGTTTTACGGAGATCCTGGCCTCCCGGTTGGCGTTTTTCAGGTCGTAAATCAGCTGGGCCAGATCCTCGATGGAGTAAATGTCGTGATGGGGCGGGGGAGAGATGAGGGTCACACCTGGTGTGGAATACCGGGTTTTGGCGATCCAGGGATACACTTTTTTGCCCGGAAGGTGACCGCCTTCGCCGGGCTTGGCACCCTGCGCCATTTTGATCTGGATCTCCTGTGCCGACACCAGGTATTCACTCGTCACGCCAAAGCGGCCGGATGCCACCTGCTTGATGGCGGAATTACGCTCCGTACCATACCGTTCCGGCATTTCACCGCCTTCACCGGAGTTGGATTTACCGCCCAGACGGTTCATCGCAATGGCCATGCACTCGTGGGCTTCGCGGGAAATCGAACCATAGGACATGGCACCGGTCTTGAACCGCTTCACGATCTCGGATGCCGGCTCCACTTCCTCCAAAGCCACAGGCTCTCTGTCATACACGAAATCCAGACGGGCTCGCAGGTTGTGCGGCCTGGCAGGATCGTTCACCCGCTCGGTATACGCCTTGAAGGTTTCATAGTCACCTTTCTGTGTGGCCTCCTGCAACAGCACGATGGTCTTGGGATCATAGAGATGATCCTCCTTGCCGTCTCCGCTCCTGAGCTTGTGAATGCCGACAGAATCCAGGGATGTGTCCAGCCCGAGCCCCAGGGGATCAAAGGCATGATCGTGATGATACGTCAGATCGGCCTCCATTTCCTCCAGACCGATCCCGCCGACACGGCTTACTGTGTTGGTGAAATACTGATCGATCACATCCTGCCGGATGCCCGCCGCTTCAAATATCTGTGCTCCCTGATAGGACTGCAGGGTGCTGATGCCCATCTTGGCAGCCGTTTTCACGATTCCATGCAGAATCGCCTCATTGTAGTCCGCAATGGCTTTGGACGGTTCCTTGTCCAGGATATCCAGATCGATCAGTTCCTCGATGCATTCATGCGCCAGATAGGGATAGACGGCTGTGGCACCGTATCCAAGCAGGCAGGCAAATTCATGCACGGTCCTGGGTTCTCCGGATTCCACGATGATGGACACATCCGTCTTTTTCTTTGTCCGCACCAGGTGCTGTTCCAGGGCCGACACAGCAAGCAGGGAAGGAATCGCCATGCGGGATTCATCAATGCCGCGGTCCGAGAGAATCAGGACATTGGCTCCGTTGCGGTAGGCACGGTCGCACTGGAGATACAGCTGGTCAATGGCGTCCTTCAGCGGCATGCCCCGATAAAACAGCAGGGAAATGGTCTCCACATGAAATCCCGGTTTGTCCAGGCTGCGGATCTTGTCCATATCCCGGCCATCCAGAATCGGATTGCCGACTTCCAGGACCGTGCAGTTTTCCCCGGTTTCCTGCAGAAGGTTGCCGTCCGAACCGATGTAGACAGTGGTATCGGTCACGATGCTCTCCCGAAGGGAATCGATTGGCGGATTCGTCACCTGGGCAAAGAGCTGCTTGAAGTACCGGAACAGAGATGGATGAAGCCTGGACAGGACCGCCAGCGGCACATCTGTCCCCATGGAGGCGGTGGGTTCCGACCCGGTACGGGCCATGGGAAGGATCTGGTCCTGCATGTCTTCCTGCGTGTAGCCGAACACCTTGTACAGCTTGTCACGCTGCTCCTGTGTGTGCATGCGCGGTTTCCGGTCCGGGGCAGGAAGATCCTGCAGGTGAACCAGATTCAGGTTCAGCCATTCACCGTAGGGATTCCGGCCGGCATAGTCGGCCTTGAGTTCCTCATCCGGCACGATCCGCTGCTGCTTTGTGTCGATCACCAGCATCTTGCCGGGTTCCAGCCTCGATTTTTCCACAATGTGCGCCGGATCCAGGTCAAGGACACCAACCTCTGAAGAGAGAATGAACGTTCCGTCGTCTGTGATGTAGTATCGGGCGGGGCGCAGGCCATTGCGGTCCAGCACAGCCCCGGCAATGTCTCCATCGGAGAACAGGATCGCAGCCGGTCCGTCCCAGGGTTCCATCATCGTGGCGTAATAGTGATAGAAATCCTTGCGGGATTCCTCCATCTGGACGTGTTTCCACGGTTCGGGGATGGTGATCATGACGGCCTTGGCCAGATCCATGCCGTTCATCATCAGGAATTCCAGCGTGTTGTCCAGCATGGCCGAATCGGATCCGTCGATGGAGATCACCGGCAGGATCTTGGAGTATTCTTCCTCCATGAGCGCGGAATTCATGCTTTCCTCCCGCGCAAGCATGCGGTTGGCATTGCCGCGGATGGTGTTGATCTCGCCATTGTGGCAGATGATCCGGTTGGGATGTGCCCGCTGCCAGGAGGGCGTGGTGTTGGTCGAGAACCGGCTGTGCACCAGCGCAATCGCCGATTTATAGTCTTCATCCTGCAGGTCGGGGTAGAACCGGCGCAGCTGATCAACCAGGAACATGCCCTTGTAGACGATCGTGCGGCTGGACAGAGACACCACGTACGTGCCAGGGCAGCTTTTTTCGAATTCCCGGCGGATCACATACAGCTTTCTGTCAAAATCCTGTCCCGCTGCCACATCCGCCGGTTTCCGGACAAATCCCTGCCAGATCGCCGGCATGCAGGCACGGGCCGGTTCACCCAGGATCTCCGGGTGCATCGGCACCTGGCGCCATCCCAGGAACCGGCAGCCTTCTTTCGTGCAGATGGTCTCGAACAGCTTCATCGCCTGGTTCCGTGCCAGCTCATCCTCGGGGAAGAAGAACTGACCGATGCCATAGTCCTGTTCCCGGCCAATGGAAATGCCCGCCTGCGCGCACACTTTTTCAAAAAACGGATGACTGATCTGGACGAGGATTCCCACACCGTCTCCGACCTGCCCCGTGGCATCCTTGCCTGCCCGGTGCTCCAGTTTCTCCACGATATGCAGTGCCTGGTCCACCACTTCATGTGTCGGGGTTCCGTCAATGCGCACAACGGCTCCGATGCCGCAGGCGTCTTTTTCCATATTGCTGAAATTCAGTCTGTTTTCATGATTCATGCCTGTCCCTCTCCCGTTTCCATATATTGCTTTCCTGCTGCAGTCTGTGTGCAGCCCGGAACTTGCGGTCTTCTATTCACCGCTGGCTCCGTAGTTTGCCAGGTACCTGGCACTGGGGTCACTGACCTGGCAGCCGTCCCATTCCCGGTTGGGCATCCAGAAATCCTTCACCATCCTGGACTGCCCGGGGTAGTATTTCTCAAACAGCTCACGGTACAGCAGAGATTCCTTCGTGAACGGCTGTGCATGGGTGTATTGTTTTCGTCTGGCTTCGAATTCTTCATCTGTATAGGTTTCTTCCGCCAGAGCCTTGAGGTCATCTGCCATGGAGTGGCCCACCGCATCGGAGAATGCTGCCTTTTCCCGCATCAGCAGGTCTTCCGGCAGGTAGTCTGTGTCCATGAATGCCCGCCGCAGCAGATACTTACCCTTGTTGTATGTGTTCATCTTGATGGCCGGATCCAGGTGCATCACATAATCTGCAAAGTCCAGATCGCCGAAGGGAACCCTGGCTTCCATGGAATGGACAGAGATACAGCGGTCCGCCCGAAGTACATCATACATGTGCAGTTCATGCACACGTTTGGCAGCTTCATCCTGGAATGCCTGTGCATCCGGGGCATAATCTGTATATTTGTAGCCGAAGAGCTCGTCGCTGATTTCCCCGGTCAGCAGGACGCGGATATCTGTGGTTTCCCGGATCGCCCTGCAGATCAGGTACATGCCGATGGATGCCCGGATCGTGGTGATGTCATAGGTCGCAAGCGTTCTGATCACAGGCTCCAGCGCATCCAGCACATCCTGTTTCGTCATGATGATTTCTGTGTGGTCGGTCCCGATCCAGTCGGCTGCCTGCCGGGCATACTTGAGATCGATCGCATCGGTATCCATGCCTATCGCAAACGTCCGGATCGGTTTGTCGGACAGTTTCTGACCAATGGCACATACCAGGCTGGAATCCAGACCGCCGGAGAGCAGATACCCCAGAGGAGCGTCGGAGTCCAGCCGCTTCCGGACACCTTCCACCAGGCGTTTCCGGATGCCTTCTGCAGCGGCTGTGACATCATCCGCAAGATGATCCTGCACGTCTGACAGATCCCGGTAGCAGTGGAATTCTCCATCCACATAATAATGACCGGGCGGGAAGGGGAGGATCTCCTGAACCAGCCCTGTCAGGTTTTTGGGTTCGCTTGCAAACAACGGCCGGCCATCCGCAGCAAGACCATAGTACAGCGGTCGGATGCCGAAGGGATCCCTGGCGGCGACGATCCTGCCATCGGCAGTGAGCAGGATGCACGCATATTCCGCATCCAGCATGACAAACATGTCTGTGCCGTATTCTTCAAACATCGGCAGCAGGATCTCGCAGTCGGAGTCCGACGCGAAGGTGTATCCCTTTTCTTCCAGCTGATTCTTCAAGGAGCGGAAACCGTAAATCTCTCCATTGCACACCGCCATGGCGCCATTCAGTTCAAAGGGCTGCATTCCCTCGGGAGTGAGGCCCATGATGGCCAGGCGCTGAAATCCCAGGATCCCGGCGTCATTGGCGATGATCCGCATGTCATCGGGTCCGCGGGAAATAGTGGCTTGCAGAGCCTGTTCCAGGTCCTGTCGGGTGAATAGAGAACTTTGGGTTCCGATTACTGTACACATGTTTGATTCCTCCTTGAAAAATCAGCCGACAGCCGGGGGACTGTCGGTTGACTTGTGTTCATCAGATGATGCCGAACAGCAGTTTTCCGTATGTCGGGAACGGCCAGACGGTATCCGATACAATGGTTTCCAGCTTGTCGCAGGGTGCACGCAGGGCATCCATGGCCGGAATCAGCGCATCCCGTACATAGAAGGCTTTCTCTTCAAATCCCTCCATGGCATGCATCTCGGCAATGGCAGCATCCAGGGCTTCCAGTGCCTGGTAGGCTTCTGCCAGAAGCACGCTGGCTGTTTCCAGTGTCGCCGCTTCGTAGGTCACGGGGATCTGATCCGAAACGCTGGTCTTGGCCAGGATGGTTTCGGAGAGCCCGCCTGTGAACGCGGACACTGCCGGCAGGATTTCCTTTTTCGCCATATCGGACATGGTCTGTGCTTCGATGTTCAGGGTCTTGACGTATTCATCCATCATGATCTCGTAACGGGACAGGGTCTCGTCACGGCTCAGGACGTGCTGGCGCTCCAGCAGTTCCACATTTTTGTCAAGAATGGAATAGGGCAGGGCGTCCGGTGTGGTCTTCAGGTTCAGCAGCCCGCGGGATTCAGCCTCTTCGATCCAGGCATCATCATAGCCATTGCCGTTGAAGATGATCCGTTTGTGCTCATGGATCGTGTCCTTGACCAGGTCATGCACTGCATCGTAGAGATCATCTGCACCTTCCAGAGCATCCGCGAATTCTTCCAGCACATCCGCCACCGCTGCATTCAGCATGATGTTGGGGCTGGAAACCGAGAGGTTGGAACCCGGCATGCGGAATTCGAACTTGTTGCCGGTGAAGGCAAAGGGACTGGTCCGGTTGCGGTCTGTGGAATCTTTGGGGAATTTCGGCAGCACGCTGGCGCCGATCTTCATCAGTTCCTTGTCGTGTCCGCCATAGGGAGATTCCGACTCAAGGGCATCAATGACTTCCGCCAGTTCCTCACCAAGGAAGATGGAGATGATGGCAGGAGGTGCCTCGTTGGCTCCCAGGCGGTGATCGTTGCCTGCCGTGGCCACAGACAGCCTGAGCAGATCCTGGTGCTCATCCACGGCTTTGATGACTGCAGCCAGGAACAGAAGGAACTGTGCATTTTCATACGGGGTGTCGCCGGGTTCCAGGAGGTTCACGCCGGTATCTGTCGACAGGGACCAGTTGTTGTGCTTGCCGGAGCCGTTGATGCCTTCAAAGGGCTTTTCGTGGAGCAGGGCCACCAGACCGTGCTTCTTTGCGACCCGCTGGATGATTTCCATGGTCAGCTGGTTGTGGTCCACGGCCATGTTCGTGGTGGTGAATACCGGTGCCAGTTCGAACTGTGCCGGCGCCACTTCGTTGTGCTCGGTCTTTGCCAGGATGCCCAGCTTCCAGAGCTCCTGGTTCAGGTCGTTCATGAACGCCTGCACGCGGCTTTTGATCGTGCCGAAATAGTGGTCTTCCATCTCCTGGCCTTTGGGAGTCGGCGCACCGAACAGCGTGCGGCCGGTATACTGCAGGTCCTTGCGCTGGCTGTAGTACTCCTTGTCAATCAGGAAGTATTCCTGTTCCGGTCCGACGGTCGTGTTGACGGTCTTGACATCCTCATTGCCAAACAGCTTCAGGACCCGCATGGCCTGTTTGTTGATGGCTTCCATGGAGCGCAGCAGCGGCGTTTTCTTGTCCAGTGCATGGCCGGAATACGAGCAGAAAGCCGTCGGGATGCACAGCACACCGTTTTTGATGAATGCCGGGCTGGTGGGATCCCACGCTGTATAGCCCCTGGCTTCAAATGTGGCCCGCAGACCGCCGGAGGGGAAACTCGATGCATCAGGTTCGCCCTTGATCAGTTCCTTTCCGGAAAAAGACATGACGATTTTTCCATTGCCGTCCGGGTTGATGAAGCCGTCGTGTTTCTCTGCTGTGACTCCGGTCATGGGCTGGAACCAGTGTGTATAGTGAGTGGCGCCTTTTTCCAGAGCCCAGCTTTTCATGGCATGAGCCACTGCGTTGGCAATCTTGATGTTCAGAGGCTTGCCTTCCTGGGTGGTTTTCTGGAGTTCACGGAACGTATCCTTCGGAAGACGTTCACGCATGGTCTCTTCGTCAAAGACGTTCTGGCCGAAGATTTCGGTTACCTGATCCATAATGTTTCTCCTTCTTGTCTGTAAAAAAAACGGCAATGGGACACTCCTCCCTTGAGGGGAGAAACGACGCCTTTGCCGCTTTCACAACTTTGATTATACCGGCAGTGAAAACACTGTCAACCGAAAATGTAAAATATTTCAGAGATTTTCCCGATTCATTTTCATTGTCCGATATGATATATGACAATATTTACATCGGCTGCCAGGTACCCCTCCGGGTTCTTTAAACAACCTGCAAACCGGCTGCCGATGCCTGTGGTACGATAGACAAGTCAGAAATAAACGGAAAGAGAGATTTGTCTATGTATTCTGTGGAAGATGTCATGACCTTCGTATCACAGGAAGACGTCCGGTTCATCCGGCTTACGTTCTTCGATATATTCGGGCGTCAGAAAAACATATCCATTCTGCCCGACCAGCTCGAGCGTGCCTTTGGGAAAGGAATCGCGGTGGATGCCTGTGCGGTTCCGGGATTTGAAAACGAGATCCATGGAGACCTGTATCTGAAACCGGATCCATCCACCTTTACCATCCTGCCATGGCGCAGTGTGGACGGATCGGTGGTGCTCATGATCTGCTCCCTTGTGTATCCCGACGGAACGCCCTTTGAAAAGGACCTGCGCATGCGGCTGAAGGAAGCCGTGCAGGATGCCTGTGCACTGGGGATCAGCCTGCGCATGTCGACAGAATTCGAGTTTTACCTGTTCCGGAACGACGAAAAAGGCAATCCCACCAGTATACCGCTGGATACAGGCGGCTACCTGGATGTCTCTCCGCTGGATCACGGAGAAAACATCCGGCGGGAGATCTGCTTCACCCTCGAGGAAATGGGCATGCAGCCCCAGGCCAGTTATCATCAGTGCGGACCAGGGCAGAACGAAGTCGATTTCCACGCTTCTGCGCCCTGCCGGGCAGCCGATGAGGCGAGCCTGTTCAAATGGGTTGTCCGTACTGTCGCCAGCACCAATGGACTGCGGGCGGATTTCACGCCGCGTCCGCTGCCGGATGAACCGGGAAACGGGCTGCATGTGAATATGCAGGTGGAATCGGCTGATTTTCTGAATCCCATTGATGAAGAAGAGGCTTTCCGCCATTTCATGGCGGGGATCCTGGCACATATCCGGGAGATCGCCCTGTTCACCAACCCGACACCCGAATCCTACCTCCGTCTGGGACGCAGAAAAGCCCCGGCGTGCATCAGCTGGAGCAATGTCAACCGCAGCCTGCTGGTGCGGGTCCCGAGCGATCACGTCAACCGGCTGGAACTGCGCAATCCTGACTGCAAGACCAATCCCTACCTGGTGTTCATGCTGCTGATCCAGGCCGGACTGGATGGTATCCGCCGTACACTGCCGCTGCCGGAACCCTGCGACATGGATCTCTCGGGGCTCCAGGACCGCTGCATTGCCAGTCTTCCGGCGAGCATGGAAGAAAGCATCCGCCTGGCCAGGGAAAGCGAGTTTGTGGCGCGCTTCGTCCCGCAGTCTGTGCTGGAAGGATATGCCGCAAGGGAGCATGCATGAAGCCGCTGATTCTGGCAGCGGACGGTCAGCAGGATCACGAAGGGCTGCTGCGGGAACTGTTCCCGTCGGCGAAGTATGAACCCTGCATCATTGTTCCTTCGGCCTCAGCCGCCAGACAGCTGCTGCCCACAAGGCGTTTTTCCATGGTGGTGATCTTTACACCTCTGGCGGATGAATACGGGATCCGGTCCGCCATGGAAATCGCTGCTTCCTTTGATATTGATGTGCTGCTGTTCGTGCCGGCAGACAAGTTTGACCAGGCGGCTTATACTGTCCGGGAGACTTCCGTGTTTGTCCTGAGTATGCCGGTGAACCGGCAGGCGGCCTGGCAGGCCGTGGCTGTGGTGGAAAAAGCCAGGCTCAAGATCAGGCAGGTGGAGCGGCAGCTGGCCAGAACCAGAGACAAGTACAAGGAACTGCAGGTGGTTTCCCGGTGCAAGCTGCTGCTCATGGAAAACTACCAATGGACCGAGGAAAAGGCGCACCGTTACATTGAAAAAACCGCCATGGACCATTCCACCACCAAGGTGCTGGTGGCCCGGATCCTGCTGGACAAGATGCAGGCCAGAGCCTGAGAGTGCAGGCCGCACATGGGATGAAGACGTATCGGGAAGGGAAGTCGGAAAGGCAGAAGGAGAGACCATGCACAAATCCAAAGTGAGAACCAATGCCATGCGGATGCTGGACAGAGCAAAAATCCCTTATGAAGCGGTGGAGTATGTCCACGGATCAAACGATCCCGTCGACGGGATGTCTGTGGCAGCGGGGCTCGGAGAAGATCCGGCATCAGTGTTCAAGACACTGGTCACACAGTCCGGGAACAGTCATTTCGTGTTTCTGGTGCCGGTTGCTGAAGAGCTCGACCTGAAAAGATGCGCCCGGGCAGCCGGGGTGAAGCATCTGGAGATGCTGCCGCTCAAAGAGCTCACCAGTGTCACGGGCTATGTCAGGGGAGGCTGTTCTCCCATCGGCATGAAGAAGAAATTTCGGACCTTTGCCGATTCATCTCTGGCCGGTCGGGAAGAGGTCTATGTGTCCGGAGGACAGATCGGGCTGCAGCTGAAAATGAAGCCTGCCGATCTGCTCAGGGCTGTGGAAATCACACTGGCAGACATTGCCAGACAGGGGGAATGACAATGTGGTATGACGAGTCCGTAATTTATCAGATTTATCCGCTGGGTGCCTTCGGGGCTCCCTTTGAAAACGATCACGTACAGGCACACCGCATCCTGAAGGCAAAGGAGTATATCCCGCATCTTCAGAAACTCGGGGCCAATACCGTTCTGTTCAATCCGCTGTTCCAGTCTGTGACCCATGGGTACAACACAACAGATATGCGGAAAGTGGATGAACGGCTGGGAACTACCGAAGACCTCCAGGAAGTGACAGAGGCACTGAAAGAAGCCGGCATCCGGGTGATCTTTGATGCAGTCTTCAACCATGTGGGCCGGGAGTTTTTTGCCTTCCAGGATGTCCTGAAGAACCGGGAAGCCAGTCCATACAAACACTGGTTTCACATCGATTTCGGCGGCAATTCCTCCTTTAATGACGGGTTCTGGTACAAAAACTGGGAAGGCTATGACGAGCTGGTGAGTCTGAACCTGAAGAATCCGGAGGTCGTACGCTATATTTTCGACACAGTGGACTGGTGGAAAAAGACATTCGGGATCTCAGGGCTGCGGCTGGACGTTGCCTATTGCCTGGACCAGGATTTCCTGCGTCAGCTCCATGATCATGTCCGCTCCTTTGAAGGAGAGCCCTTTTTCCTGCTGGGAGAAACGCTGCATGGAGACTACAACACCTGGGTCAATGAGGCGATGCTTGACTCCTGCACCAATTATGAGTGCTACAAGGGCATCCACTCGAGCTTCAATTCCAGAAACTTCTTTGAAATCCTCTATTCCTTCAACCGCCAGTTCGGCAAGGATCCCTGGTGTCTGTATACCGGAAAGCATCTGCTGGCATTCGTGGACAACCACGATGTAAACCGCATCGCAAGTGTGCTGGAGAAAAAAGAGCAGCTCCCGCTGGTCTACGGTATGCTGTTCACCATGCCTGGCATTCCTGCCATTTATTATGGAAGCGAGAGTGGCGTGGAAGGCGTCAAGAACGAAAACGACACAGCCATCCGGCCCGAAATAGAGACCCTGGAATGGAATGATCTGACGGACCGGATTGCCAGGCTCATTGAGATCCGCAAAGCAGAACCGGCTCTGTCCTATGGCGACTACACGCAGATCGCTCTGACCAACACAGCCTGTGTCTATCAGCGAAGTCACGAAGGAGACACGATCTGGTATGCAGTCAACATCGATGAGGCCCCCGTGACACTGCAAGTCGGCCGTCAGGCAGATGCCGCAGATCTGCTGACAGGAGAAAACATTTGCATCGACCAGACACTGGAACTGGCGCCCGGCAGCATGAAGATCCTGAAGCTGCAGTGACAGTCCGGTCTCTGTACAGACTCAGACAATACAAAGAACGCCGGAAAACGGTCCGCCATCCCTGGATGCACGGT
The DNA here is from genome assembly GCF_001564455.1 of Faecalibaculum rodentium. Lineage (GTDB taxonomy): Bacteria > Bacillota_I > Bacilli_A > Erysipelotrichales > Erysipelotrichaceae > Faecalibaculum > Faecalibaculum rodentium. Next base: position 1,179,403 of record NZ_CP011391.1, on the reverse strand, counting down.
CTGTTTTCCGGCGTTTTGCATCATTCGTTCCTGCAGCCTGGCGGTCTACAGCAGTCTGGTGACCGTGACTGTGGACCAGTGAGGCAGCTGGCATGGTATACGCCAGGTCTCTGTCAGCTGCGGGAGTTCCTGCTCGCCGCTGTCATATCTATCGGTGGCGGCAAATACACAATGGTCTCCATCCATCAGCTGGATCAGGACTTCTCCGTAGAGATACGCGCCGCTTCGGCTGTCGGGAGTGACTGTATAGGTGACCCGATCCTGGTCATATGTGTCAATGCGGACGGTTTCCTGGCTGTACACTTTCTTCTGCCACAGTGACAGCAGTTCTTCCCGGGCGACAGTATGATCGTCGGACAGCCAGGTGTATTCTTCCAGTGGCTGTTCCCACTGGTATTCTGTATCGAGTCCGATCTGCAGGGTCACGGCTGCCTCCGGGGTCATGTCCGGCAGCAGCGTGGATATGGACCAGCTTCGGGTCCCATACGGAACTGCGGGAACCGGCTGCCAGTCTTCCATGGTCATGCCGTCTTCTTCCCAGACATACCGGAGCATGGAGCCCTGCACGCTGATCAGGGGGTCTTTGGTAGCGATCCGCGTGGTGCAGATGAGCGTGGTGTGGTCCCAGACCATATCAGTGGCCTCAATGGACAGCAGCGAAGTGGCCGATTCTTCCAGGAAGTCACGGCTGTAACTCTGTGGTCCGTCATCGTCATCGCGGTGAAATCCTGTCACCAGGATCATGGCCAGCACCATGGACAGAATCAGCCCGGCCATAAACACTTTTCTCGGTTTTTCGTTTCGGTTCATGGACTCATGATACCAGAGACTGTAAAGCGGCTGGACTGGTTTTACGGAAATTTCAGATACCCTCCTTTCATCCCGCCTATAATAGAATCAGAACAGACAAAGAGGTGCACACAATCATGAAACAGAATCCCTGGCGTCAGCGGCTCCTGCTGCTGAGTGCCATACTCATAGTCTTTGGTTTTCTCACCATGCCCCTCGGACTCCTGGGGCTGATTTTCGGACTGTACTGCCTGTGGTACGGTCTGCAGCTGAAACCGGAATCCACGAGCCGGCCGGAACGGGCCAGACCGCGGCAGACCATGAGCAGACCACAGTCAATGTCATCCACAGGTGTCCGGCCTCCGCTGCCGGAAGACAGGATCGCCGAATACCGCAGCCGGATCCGGGAACTGGAGTCGCTGGAACATCAGGCAGACAGGCGTCTGGCGGGCATGACAGAATACCTGAACCAGCTGTTTGCCGACAGCCAGATCACGAAAGACCGGTATCTGGGCATCGTCCGGAAAGCGGAGGACATCACGGATGTCAATCTCAAAAAGGCACGCACAGCCCTGGCCATGTTTGCAGACGGGCCTGTCACTCCGCAGCGCCTGGAGATCCTGGACGGGTATGTCCAGAGTTCCAGGGAAATGCTGGCAAAAATCGATGGGGTAGTGACCGAACTCATGCGCGCTGAACAGTCGGATCAACTCAGAAATACACAGCACATCGAAGAAGCGATGAATGAGCTGAAGGAAACAGCCAGGTACTATGCACAGTCCTGAACGGCATACGGGCTGGAATTGTCGGGTGAAGGAGATGAATTGTCCCATCTGTTACAGTATTATTTAAGGGAAGAAGGGAGATTTCCATGACAGATATTCGCAGGGAAATCACATTTGCCGAACTTCCCGATCCTGTGCAGCAGACTGCGCTGCAATGGATCAGAAGCAGACTGCGGTCCGTTCCATGGACCAACCGGCATGTCACCACCTATGGGCTGCTGGATTCCATAGACCGGGATACGGGGATAGCCATTTCCGCCACTCAGCTCAATCAGGCCCTTGTTCAGTCCGGCTTCCGGGCCTTGCAGACAGATTCTGTCCGCGATCCGGCTCAGCTGGCCTGGAACTGGAACATCAGCATCCGTTCACCGTATTTCAGCATCCCTCGACGCTGACAAATGGACAGCGTGATCAGCGTCTCCTGCCGGGAGGCGCTTTTTCAGTTCCATTTGCCACCTGGATGCTGCAAGGATATCAGTTCTCGGCAGCAGGGATGAGTGTCCCTGCCGTCACAGGATTGAAAAAGGACCCCATGGGGTCCTGACAATCGTCTGTAATAAGACAATCAGTCGTTTTTCTCGTTGGCCAGGGCGTTCTGAACGGCCTCCAGCATCGGCTGAACGTTGATGTCCACGTTCTTCAGCATCTCTTCGTCTGCCACCCGTCCGTTTTCATCCGTCTTGATGTTCTCCACACCATTTTCCTTGATGTAGTTCTCCAGATAGTCAACCTGGTCCTGGTACTCTGTGCCAATGGCTGTATCCTGTGCAGTGGGATCTGCCATGTCTTCCAGCTGCGTGATGGCATTTCCATCCTGGTCAATGGTCTCGATGATCACATCGGCAATCTTGTCGCCCTGTTTGATGACAGTCGCCCTGGCAGTCTGTCCTGTATCGCCATAGGCAGCTTCGCCTTCCAGCTTCGTTTCAGCTGCGGCATCACCCTGGTCTACAGTTTCATCGACTTTGTCGACATCCTCCTGCGCTGTGGAAGAACAGCCGGCAAGGAGAAGAAGTGCAGCTGCTGCTGCGGCAAATGTTTTTTTCATGGGAATCAGTGCCTCCTTTATCTTCATTGTAGACCCGGAGACCCAAATCACAATTCAGGTGCCTGCCCGGCTCAGTCCTGTGACCTGATTCGGCGGAAAAACAGAAAAAAACCCGGAAATCCGGGTATTTTCACTGACTACTTCGCTTCAGCTTCCTTGACTGCATCCACCATGGTCTTGATGGAAATCGTGCAGCCGGACTTCAGGTCTTCGTTTTCAGCCTTGCCATCGTCCGTCATCTTGATGGAGTCAACGCCGTTTTCCAGGATGTAGTTTTCCAGGAATTCAACCTGCTCGTACCATTCCTTTTCGATGGTGCTGGCAGCCTTCATGCCATAATCGTCGCCCAGATCCTTCTTGGACAGACCTTCTTCATCGATCACATCAATGGAAACGGCGGTTACTTTGTCGCCTTCCTTGGTCACTTCCGCTTTGGTTGTAGCCCCATCCTGCTCGATCTCGGCGGATGTGGTCTTTGCATCGGCTGTAGCCGGCGCATCGGATGCTGCTGCACCTTCTTCATCCACACCAGTGTTGGCATTGCCGCAGCCAGCCAGCATGACCAGCGCAAGAGCACCTAAGAAAAACTTCTTGTTCATGATAATTTGCCTCCAAATACGTAAAGCATTGCTTTCAATGCACGTACATTATAAGGGAGAAAAGGTTGTATCACAGTTACTATGACCATTGATTTGTCATTTTACTGCGGCATTTTCGTGCTTTCGTGTGATGGAAGCCTTTACAAGGCCCTTGAACAGAGGATGGGCCCGGTTTGGCCTGGACAGAAACTCGGGATGATACTGCACCCCGACATAAAAGGGGTGATCCGTAAGTTCCACTGCCTCCACCAGCGTCTTGTCCGGGCTTGTGCCGCTGATCAGCATACCCGCATTCTCGAACTCCGAGCGGTAGATGTTGTTGAACTCATATCGGTGCCGGTGACGTTCGTCCACCAGTTCACGGCCATAGCATTCATGCAGCCTGGTTCCGGGGCGGACGGAACAGGGATAGGCGCCCAGCCGCATCGTTCCGCCCTTGCGGATCTCGTTTTTCTGGTCTTCCATGAAATCAATCACTGTATGCCGGCTGGCCGGATCGAATTCATAACTGTTGGCATCTTCATACCCCAGTACATGTCTGGCAAAGCTGATCGCCGCGATCTGCATGCCCAGGCAGATCCCGAGGTAGGGAATCCGCTTCTGTCTTGCGTAGTTGGCGACCCGGATCATGCCTTCGATACCGCGGCCGCCGAATCCGCCCGGAAGAATGATGCCGTCCACATTGCCGAATACCTCATCCAGATCCGCAGTCTCCAGCTCTTCGCTGTCCACCCAGTCGATCTCCACCCGGGCTTCATTGGCGAATCCGGCATGGGACAAAGCCTCGGCCACGGAGAGGTAGGCATCGTGCAGCTGCACGTATTTTCCCACCAGTGCGATCCGCACTGTATCCTGCGGGTGATGAATGGTGTCCACCAGTTCCCGCCATTCTTCCAGATCCGGCTGCCGCGGTTCGAGCCCCAGCTTCGAGCAGACCAGATCGGCAAGATGCTGTTCTTCCAGCATGAGCGGCACTTCATACAGGGATTCCAGCGTCCGGTTCTGAATCACGCTCTGGGGGCTGACGTTGCAGAACAGCGAAATCTTGTTGAGCACGGACTGCGGGATCTCTTCATCGCAGCGGGCAATGATGATGTCGGGATTGATTCCGTGAGACTGCAGGTCCTTGACGGAATGCTGTGTGGGCTTGGATTTGTATTCATTGGAACCAGACAGATAGGGAATATAGGTCACATGCATGAATACGCAGTTTTCACGCCCCACTTCCAGGGGGACCTGCCGGATGCTTTCCAGAAACGGCAGACTCTCGATGTCACCCGTGGTGCCGCCGATTTCCGTGATGACGAAATCTGCCTGCGCATGGCGCCCTGCCTGTATGACGAAATTCTTGATTTCATCCGTCACATGCGGGATCACCTGTACGGTTTCTCCCAGATATTTTCCGTCCCGTTCCTTGTTGATGACATTCCAGTACACCCGCCCGGTGGTCAGGTTCGAATACGTATGGAGGTTCTCGTCGATGAAGCGCTCATAATGACCCAGATCCAGATCGGCTTCCAGTCCGTCATCTGTCACAAACACTTCCCCATGCTGATAGGGTGACATGGTTCCCGGATCCACGTTGATGTAGGGATCCAGTTTCTGGCTGGTCACTTTATAGCCGCGGCTTTTCAGCAGCCTGCCCAGACTGGCGGCGCTGATGCCCTTGCCAAGACCGGAGACAACGCCTCCGGTCACAAATATATATTTTGTCGTCATGCTGTCCTCCTGACAGACCAATTCTATAGGCCGCGGGCTGTCAAGTCAAAAGACAGAAGGCGAAATGAAAACGCGCTTTCATGAGAACTGGATGAAAGCGGATACCAGAGCAGGGGATTTCTTTCTGACAAGGCAGAAGCCTGGAACCCTGGCCTGGGGCAGCAGAGCGGTCCAGTCGGGTCACTGCGGCAGATTGCCGGGCATCAGACAGAACTCCTGTCTCTGTTGATGCATGAATGGTGTACAATAAAGACATTATAGAATCGCCAGAATCGCTGGCAAAGAAGCCGTCAGCAGCCGTACAACCGGGCAGCGGCGGTGGAAAGGAGGCTGCATGTTCCATCTTGATGAGCAGTACCGGAGCAGGGAAGTGCTGATTCAGCGCCTCATTCTGTTTGCACTGGGTCTGGCCATGGTCATCATATATTTTCGTCAGATTCTGGATTTTTTCGCACACATCCTGGGTATCTGCACCCCGTTCATCGTGGGCGGATTCCTCGGGTACGTTCTGAATGTACTGGCAACCTCTCTGATGGGGTGGGGCCAGCGGCTGTTTCATATGCGGGAAAACCGGTTCACAAGGTTCCTCTGCAACTGTCTGGCCATCCTGACGCTGGTTCTGCTGCTGTTTGTGTTCCTGTTCGTGCTCTTTCCACGAATCGCAGACAGTCTGCGGTCTGTCATGACGGACCTGCCCGGCAGCCTGTATTCCTTCTGGATGTGGCTGCTGCACATCACGGAACGAGTCCCTGCTGTACATGACTGGCTGGCCCGGCTGGATTTCTCCGTGGACAGCATTACAAGGGCCCTGGAAGAGTTTCTATCCTGGCTGAACGCAGACGCCCAGACAAGTCTCATGAGTTCTGTCTACAACGTGCTGTCTTCTGCCTTCTCCTGGGCTTTCAACTGCATGATGTCGGTGATGTTTGCCATTATCCTGCTGTTCAACAAACAGCGGGTCGTGCACGAGGGACGCTCCCTGCTGCAGGCGTACATGCCTGAACGTTTCTACAACCGGTCCATGCACATTCTGAAACTCATCGACAACACCTTTACCGGCTATATCGGCGGATCCTGTCTCGAGTGCCTGATCCTGGGAACACTTGTCGGGATACTCAGTGCTGTATTCGGTCTGCCCTATGCCCTGCTGGCCGGACTGGTTGTCGGGATCGGGGCACTGGTTCCGATGTTCGGAGCCCTTGCCGCCGCCATTCTGGTTTCGCTGTTCATGGCCCTGGAATCGCCGGTCAACGGGCTGTATTTCATGATTCTGTTCCTCTGCATTCAGCAGGTGGAAGGCAATTTCATCTATCCCCATGTGATGGGAAAAACCGTGGGGCTGCCGCCGTTTTTTGTCATGATCGCGATCACCATCGGCGCCAATGCAGCCGGGATTCTGGGAATGATCGTCTTCATACCCATTACGTCGTGTGTCTATCAGATCATCCGCGAAGATGCCTCTGCCCGTCTGGCTGTGCGAAAGCGCAGGAAACAGGCGGACGCCCTGACTGCACAGTCCTCTGCAGGCAGAGGAAGTGCTGCGAACCGCCGGGATCCGGCCAGTGATTCGAAGGAGACCAGTCATGTATAAAACTGCAAATACCATCCGCATGCTTCAGATCCTGTACAGTGGCGGTGTTGTCAAAAAGCGGGACCTTGCACAGGAACTTGAGACCAATGAACGCAATATCCGGGAATACAAGAAAGAGCTTATCATGGCAGGCTATGACATTCTGGAACACAAAGGACGCAACGGCGGGCTCCAGCTGGACTCTGCTTCCATTATTCCCGCCGCCCGCCTTAACCGGGAACAGACCGACGCCTTTCTCGAGGCCCGCGATCTGGTGCATACCCACAGTTCGTTTGCGTCGATGAAAGAATTTGACCAGGCAGTGGAAAAGCTGTTCTCCAGCGTGGTTCCAAGCCCGGAAGAGGATGACGCCATCCTGTATCTGAGCCGCAGGCGGCGGGACCCGAGACAGACCAGTACGCTGCACATGGAAGTATGCCGGCGGGGAATCCGGGAGAAAAAGCGGCTGAAGCTTCTGTACCGACGCCGTGATGGACGGATGCAGGAGTATCTTGTGGAACCCTACCAGGTGTTCTACAGTCAGGAAGCCTACTACCTGTTCGCGGACAAAGTGGAGCAGGGAAAGACCGCCGGTAGAAACTGGCGCTATTTCCGGTTTTCGCCGACCCGCCTGCAGAGCGTGACCCTGACTGAGGAACGATTCGTCCCGTTTACGGATGTATCTCTGGAACAGAATCTGGCAGAATACGGATTCGTGAAGACCCCCAACACGAAGTATCAGGTCCGGGTGCGGAAGGAAGCAGAACACCTGTTCAGGGAATCGGACTGGGGGGATGATCTGAGGGCTGTTTCCCAGGATGAAGAATGGATCCGCTATACCTTTCACAGGGATGAAAAAGAAGGGCTGTTCAATCAGCTCCTTGAGTTCGGCCCAACGGTCATTCTTGAATCCCCGGCAGATCAGCAGCAGGAATTCAAAGACCGCATTTCGGCTTTGATGGAAGCCTACGGATCATGAATCGTCCGGAAATCATGCTTCATGGCCAGGACCTGATTCGCATGAAACGTTGTCCGCGACTGGCCTGGCTGCACTATCACAGCCGTGGTGACAACAGTCTTCCGTTTTATCATATGAAGGAACCCTTTTCTGCTCTCTGGAGCCGTGCCTATGACCTGGATGATACACCGCAGGGACATCGCGGGGATACAATGGAAGACACCATGCGGATTCTGGGCTCTCTTCAGCCGGGAGAGTCTGCCAGATTCGTACGGATGAGCTGGCATGGACTGCGGGTGACGATTCCGTGGCTGCAGAAACTGGATACTGGCTGGAAAGCCATCTGGCCAATGATGACAGCCCGGGAAACCGAAGCCTGGCTCATGGACATTGCCCGGCTCATCGCACAAAAAGCCGGCATCGACATCCGGGAACAGGAAGCAGTCTCAATCAGCCGGCAGTATGTACGTGGCCAGAAACTGGATCTTTCTGCTTTGTTTGTAAAAAGCGACTGTCTGGAAAACCGGAAACACCATCCCTCGCGGACCATTGCCAGTCTCCAGGAAACCATGCACCCGGATCTCGACCAGCTCGTGGATGAAGCCTGTGCCCTGTTTGAAGGACCCTGCCCGCCGGCGGTCAACAGCCGGAGCTGTGCTCTGGGCAAGCGGTGTACCTATTATGATGACTGTTTCCAGACAGACAGGCGTTCCGGGGATGACACCCTGTTTCTGCGTTCTGTGCCGCACCGGTTCGAGATCCGGGAAGGACCGATCAGTCAGCTGGATCCCGCCGGGCTTCAGGAGTATCCAGTTGCCTGGGCGCAATACCAGGCAAGTCTGTCCAGTCCGTGGATCAGCAGACCGGACCTTGGTGAATGGCTCGCGGACGCAAAGCCTCCGTTCTCCTATCTGGATTTCGAATGGGACACCTTTGCGGTTCCGCCCTATGAAGGAATGAAATCCTTCGATGTCCTCTGCTTCCAGTTTTCTCTGCACACAGAGACAGATTCCGGTCTGGAACATACTTCGTATTTTGGCTGGGGAGACTGCCGGAAAGAATTTCTGGACCGTCTGCTGGCATCGGTTCCTGCCGAAGGCACCATCTTTGTCTATAATATGGAAGGAGCCGAGCGCCTCCGACTCAAACAGCTGGCGGTGCAGTTTCCCGCATACGCCTTGAAACTGCAAAAGATCTGGGAGCGCATGAAGGACCTTGCGAAACCCTTCGAAACCGGCCTGTACTACGACCTCCGCATGAAAAGCCGCTTTTCCCTGAAACAGATCGTGCAGATGTTCACTGACGATCCTGTCTACAACCGGCTTGCGATACACGATGGCCTGCAGGCTGTCAGGGCCTACCGCTGTTATGAAACTGCTGATGAACAGACAAGAAAGCGGATCCGGGAAGAACTGGACCGTTATTGTCAGATGGATACATACGCCGAGTATCTGGTCCTTCATGGCCTGATCCAGGCGGCAAAGGAGTAAATTATGCCCAATCTCATCACCCATGCACTGCTTGCCCAGGAAGCAGCCGGCCGGATGCCGGCCGATATACAGTCTTTGCTGGAATCCCGCGCACATCTTGTGGGAATCGGGTCCAGCGGTCCGGACTTCCTGTTTTTCCAGGGACTCAACCCTGTTTCCTTCTGGAAACCGGCCAGGATCCGGCAGTATGGAGGCCGCTTCCACCACAGCCACATCAATGAGTTCTACCTGTCGGCGCTGGAATCCATCCGCCGGGAAAAAAGTCCGGAAATCAGGCTCGACATGGAAGCTTATGTCTGCGGACACCTGTGCCACTGGGCTCTGGACTCCACAGCTCATCCATACATTTATGCCCGGACCGGAGACGGAACTGCGGACAGTTCCACCCGTCATCACACCATGGAGAGCCTGATCGACGCGATCATGCTGAAGATCAAGCGCGATCAGACTATCCGGGAGTTTCACTTTCCTTCCATTGCGGATGCCAGCCGGGAAGAAAAACGGGCCATTGCCCGTATCTATGTTCCGGCGATCGCGCAGATTTTTCAGGACGACATTCAGCCGCACCTGATAGCCGATTCCCTGGATGACTGGCACAGCATGCAGAAGAGGTTTTATGACGCAGGCGGTGGAAAAAAACAGACGCTGAAAACCATGGAGAAATGGCTGGGGAAGGAAAACCTGATTTCCGGCCTGGTCGTGCCTGCGCAGATCGAGGACAACTGGGATGTCATGAATCTGCAGCACAGGCGGTGGACTCATCCCTGTGACGGCACCCTCACATTCACGGACTCCTTCCTGGACCTGTATGACAAGGCCGTGGAAAAGGCCGTAACAGCGATGTCACTGTTCATGGATGCCGTGAACGATCCGGCTGCCGATCATGCATTCCTTGCATTCCTGGATGACCGGGGGTATGACACAAACATGACTACTGACTGCCCGATGGTCAATTTTGACATCATCGATTTTAAATACTGATTTTTGATACCGGTTTCGAAAGAAGCCGGTTTTTTGTTATGATTTATCGGTGAGGTGAGCCAAATGTATAAAATTCTGAAAAAGGAAGCACTGAATCCCACCGTAACCAGGATGGTGATCGATGCCCCCCACGTGGCCAGACGGGCCAAAGCGGGGCAGTTCATCATTCTGCGTGTGGATGAGGCAGGGGAGCGCATCCCGCTGACGATTGCCGGTGCAGATCCCGAGACCGGGGAAGTGACGATCATTTTCCAGGTCGTGGGAAAAACCACGATGCTGCTGAATGCCATGGATGAAGGACAGCAACTGCAGGACTTTGCAGGCCCGCTCGGCAGACCCAGTGAAATCGAAGGGGACTCTGTATGCATCATCGGAGGCGGTGTGGGGTGTGCCATAGCGCTGCCGACAGCCCGTGCTTTCCATGATGAAGGAAAGCGTGTCACGGCCATCACCGGGTTCAGAAACAGAGACCTGGTGATCCTGGAAGACGAGTTCCGGGCTGCAAGTGATGAGTTCCACCTGATGAGCGACGACGGAACGGCCGGGGAGAAAGGGCTCGTGACCGACAAGCTCGAAGCGCTGATTCAGGCTGGACACCATTTTGACAAAGTCATCGCCATTGGTCCGATCGTCATGATGAAGTTCGTGACCAGGACTGCACAGAAATATGGAATCCCGGTGGTTGTCAGCATGAATCCCATCATGATCGACGGGACCGGAATGTGCGGCGGCTGCCGGCTGAAGGTCGGAGATGAAATCAGGTTTGCCTGCGTGGATGGACCGGACTTTGACGGGGCCCTGGTGGATTTTGATGAAGCCGCCAGCCGGAACCGTGCCTATCTGGATTTCGAGCAGCGTGAACGGGAAGAAGCCTGCCGGCTTCTGAACCAGGAGGTGCGATAATGCCGAACATGAAACCCGATAAAACAGCCATGCCGGTGCAGGATCCCGGGATCCGGATCACCAACTTCGATGAAGTGGCACTGGGCTACACAGAGGCGATGGCCAGAGAAGAAGCCGAACGCTGTCTGCACTGCCGACACAGACCCTGTGTCAATGGCTGTCCGGTCAATGTAAACATTCCGGAATTCATCGAAAAGGTGAAGGAAGGCGAATATGAAGACGCCTATCAGATCATTGCCCTGACATCCTCGCTGCCGGCTGTCTGTGGACGTGTATGTCCGCAGGAGTCACAATGTGAAAAGTACTGTGTCCGCGGCATCAAGGCACAGCCTGTGGGCATTGGGCGACTGGAACGCTTCGTGGCTGACTGGCACAGGGAAAACAGTGTGGAGCACGCAGAAAGACCAGCCTCCAACGGCCGGAAAGTGGCTGTCGTCGGAGCCGGTCCTGCCGGCCTCACTGCGGCGGGTGACCTCGCCAGACGTGGATATGATGTCACGATCTTCGAAGCCCTGCATGTGGCCGGCGGTGTGCTGATGTATGGCATTCCGGAATTCAGGCTGCCGAAAGCGATCGTCCAGAAGGAAATCGAAACGCTGAAGGATCTGGGTGTCGAGATCGTGACCAACTTTGTCGTCGGCCGGTCGGATACCATCGATGCCTTGATGGAGCAGGGATTCGAGGCTGTCTTTGTCGGTTCCGGAGCCGGACTGCCGAATTTCATGGGTCTGCCGGGAGAAAACCTTAAAGGGGTCTATTCCGCCAATGAATTCCTCACACGGATCAACCTGATGAAAGCCTACCGCGAGGGCAGCCCCACCACTGTGCAGCATCCGAAGAAAACGGTGGTTGTCGGCGGAGGCAACGTGGCGATGGATGCCGCCCGCTGCGCCAGACGGCTGGGATCCGAGGTCCACATCGTGTATCGACGGAGCCTTGAGGAACTGCCTGCCCGGAAGGAAGAAGTGGAACATGCCATGGAAGAAGGCATCATTTTCGACCTGCTCTGCAATCCGGTGGAAGTCCTGGGAACCGAGGATGGCTGGATCCGGGCTGTGAAATGCGTCCGCATGGAACTCGGGGAACCGGATGCATCCGGCCGTCGACGTCCGGTAGTCATTCCAGGATCCGAGTTTGTGATTGATGCCGACTGCATGATCATGGCCATCGGCACCAGTCCCAATCCGCTGATCCGCTCCACGACGGAAGGACTGGATGTGAACCGCCGTGGCTGTCTCGTGGTGGACGAACACGAACAGACCAGCCGGGAAGGTGTGTATGCAGGTGGCGATGCCGTGACCGGTGCTGCCACTGTGATATCTGCCATGGGAGCCGGGAAAAAAGCGGCTGCGGCCATGGATGCCTGGCTGAACGGACAGACTGACTGATTCTCATCTGTTTCATGATTGAACATACCTGCTGACAGAATCAAAGCGCCCTGCCGGGCGTTTTTTTGTGGAGACGATATTCAGGAATGCCATGGACCCGTCTTGAGCCTGTCTGTGTTTAACAAACTGTAAGGGTTTACATACCTGTCTGAATGCGCTATTATGTCAATGGGTAAAATAAATCGGAACACGGCTCAGTTCCGACGCCCTGACCGGCAACATCCTTCCTTACACGGTCAGGCGGATTTATCTGTTATCGATTCCTTTCGATATGAGAAAAAGCGCAATGCGCTTTTTCTTTTGCCCGGACACAGTTTGACAAATCCCCAAGGGGTCTTTACATTTATAATGGTAAAAAACGAGGAGTGAAATCATCTATGATCAGTTCGAATGATTTAAAACCCGGTCAGACCATCAACGTTGACGGGGACATTTACGTGGTTCTGGACATCTCTCAGAACAAGACAGCCCGCAGTGCCATGGTTGTCAAGGCCAAGGTCCGCAACCTGCGTACGGGATCCAATGTGGAGCTTTCCTGGGGCGGCGGCGAAAAAGTCGAACCGGCCATGATTGAAAAGAAGGAAATGCAGTATCTGTATGATACAGATGATGCCATGGTCTTCATGGACAATGAAACCTATGAACAGGTGGAAATCCCCATGTCCAGACTGGAATGGGAGCGCAAGTTTGTAAAGGCAAACGACAACGTGAACATCTCCAGCTACGAAGGGGAAATCATCGGCATTGCCCTGCCTGACAAAGCCACACTGCAGATCGTGGAATGCGAACCGGCAGTCAAGGGTGATACCGCAACTTCCGCTTCCAAGACCGCAAAAATGGAAACCGGTCTGGAAGTGAAGGTTCCTCTGTTCATCGAAGAAGGCGAAATGATTGTCGTAAACACCAGTGACGGCAAGTATTCCGGCCGCGCAAAATAACAACCGAGTCAAATGCCCTGCCGGCGGCCTGGCAGCAGAACGATCCTGATGGTTCGTTCTGACGAGGGCCCTGCAGGGCCTTTTTCTGCCCATCTGTGTCAGGACGCTGAAATTGATTGTATAATGTACTGGTGAATTTAGGAGGAACCATGGCGAAACTTTCAAGAACGCAAAAATATCAGGAACTGAGAGACCATCTGGACGAAGAAACCACGCAGGCTCAGGCGACACCCGTCAAAGCTGCCAGACTGTCCAGAGTCCAGTCCAGTTCCAACTCGCTGCCGCATGCAGCCAAGGCATATTTTCCCCATGAGGAAACCGCCCCGAAACCGGCCGAGCCGGATCTGCCGACCAGTCCGGTGATTGACGAACTTCTCGGCGAAGTGAAGCAATATAATATCGATAACGGCAACCGATATACCGATGATACACAGATCAATATCCTGAAGCAGCTCGACCAGCCGGAAACAGACAAGGAGAGAAGGAAAGCCCATGTCCTTCCCATGGAAGAACCCAGGGAGGACTTTGGTTCCACGATGAAAATGCCCAGGACCACCCGGGAAATCACCCTGAACCTGGAAGAACCGAAAGAAGAGGAACCTGCTGCCCGGGAGACCCTTCTCGAGAAAACGGCCAACCGCCGGATCGTATTGACTGCTGGCGACATCCGCGCAGATGAATTTGAAGAGAATGACCAGCTGGATGTGCTCACCACCCGGAAACCGGAACCGGAAACACATCCTGTCCGAAAGGAAAAAGCCGAAACTCCGCGCAAAAAGAAAAAGAAGAAAAAGGTTCGGCCGGCAGCTGCTGCAGGCATAAAAAAGGAATCCTCTTCTTCCCGGAACCGGAAACCCGGGGATACCGAAGATATGCCCAGTGCAAAAATGCGCATCCGCGTGGAAGACTATGACGAGGAGCTGCCGGCAAGAAAGCAGAAAAATTCCAGCCGTACGCTGAACATCGTACTGTTTCTTCTGATTGTGGCCCTGATCGTGGCGATCAGCTTCATGGTGTACTTCGTCCGCAGTCTGGGTGCCCTGTAATGCAGGGATTCAATGTCGCCATTGACGGGACCAGCGGAGTTGGCAAAAGCTCGGCAGCGGATCTGCTGGCAGACGCAAACCAGATGATTCACCTGGATACCGGTGCGATGTACCGCTGTGTGGCCCTGGCCATGGAGGAAGCCGGTATTGATCCGGAGGACGAAAGTGAACTGCAGTCTCTTCTGGACACCATGAAAATCCGCTTTGAGGGCCGCCGCGTGTTTCTCAATGACCGGGAAGTCACGACACAGATCAGGACCAACAGGATATCCAACCTGACTTCCCGCATCGCAGCGCTGCCTGCTGTCCGCGCCCGGATGACAGGACTGCAGCAGCAGACAACCGCAGCCGGCGGATACATTGTGGATGGCCGGGATATCGGCACGGTGGTGCTTCCGGATGCAGCAATCAAGATCTTTTTGAGCGCGCGTCCGGAGGCCCGGGCCCGCAGACGATATGATGAATACAGACAGAAGGGAATCGACGCCGACTACGACCGGATCCTGGAAGATATCCGGCAGCGCGACTGGCAGGATTCCCATCGAAGCACAGCGCCGCTGAAAAAGGCTGAGGATGCAGTGGAGATCGATACCTCCGATCTGACTCTGGATCAGGTGGTAACAGCCATTCAGTCGCTGATCGACGGCGCCCGGAAATGAGGTAATGAAATGATACGTGGAGTTGCAGCTATAGTAGGCCGTCCCAATGTCGGGAAAAGCACGCTCTTCAACCGCCTGCTTGGTGAACGCAAGAGCATCGTGGATGATACACCCGGCGTCACCAGAGACCGGATCTATGGGGACGTGGAATGGCTGACCCAGACATTCCGGCTGATCGATACCGGCGGAATTCAGCTGGAGGACCAGGATTTCGGGGACGAAATCAACATGCAGGTGGATATTGCCATTGAAGAGGCTGATGTGATCATTTTTCTGGCATCCGCCAGAGAAGGCGTGACGGCAGACGACCTGGCGATTGCCCGCAAACTCCGGAAAGCCGGAAAGCCGGTCGTACTGGCTGTAAACAAGGCAGACAACGAAAAACTGCAGATGGAAGTCTACGATTTTTACCAGCTGGGTCTCGATGATCCCATTACTCTGTCTGCCTCTCACGGCATCGGCATTGGCGATCTTCTGGACAGAGTCATGGAAAAAATGCCGGTCCGGGACCTGAAACCCTATGAAGGTGTCACATCCTTCTGTGTGATCGGCCGTCCGAATGTCGGCAAGAGCTCCCTAGTCAACGCGATTCTGAAAGAAGACAGGACAATCGTCTCCAATGTGGAAGGCACCACCCGCGATGCAATCGATACGCCGTTTTTTTATGAAGGACGCGAGTATATGATCATTGATACTGCCGGGATCCGGAAGCGGGGAAAAATCTGGGAGAACATCGAGAAGTATTCCATTCTGCGGGCTGTATCGGCCATAGAACGTTCCAATGTGGTGCTGTTTTTGATAGATGGAGAGAAAGGCATCCGGGCACAGGACAAACATGTGGCCGGCCTGGCCCATGAAGCCGGAAAGGGTGTCATCATCGTCTACAACAAGTGGGATGCTGTGGAAAAAGACGAGAAAACGATGCAGCAGATCACGAAAAAAATCCGCGAAGAATTCAAGTACCTGGATTATGCTCCGGTTGCCTTCGTTTCAGCCCTGACAGGGGCGAAGGTGCAGAACCTGATCCCGCTGATCGACCAGGTGCATGAAATGTGCACACTCCGCGTACCCACCAATGTCCTGAATGATGTCATTCTGGATGCGCAGATGATGAATCCCCCCAAACCGCACAACGGCCGTCAGCTCAAGATCTACTATTCCTCTCAGGTATCGGTGGAACCTCCGACGATCGTGTTGTTTGTCAATGATCCCGAGCTGCTTCACTTCAGCTATACCCGATACATTGAAAACAGGCTGCGGGAAGCGTTCGGCTTCACGGGTACACCCATCCATATCACCGCGCGAAAACGGTCATAGTTCCAAACGGGAAGGAGACAATCATGAAAACAGCAGTCATAGGCAGCGGAAGCTGGGGAACAGCCCTGGCTCAGACCCTGCAGGACAACGGACAGGATGTCATTGTGTATGGAGTGGATGACAGAGAAATCCGTGATATCAACGAAAATCACAAAAACTCCAAGTATTTCGGGGACATCCAGCTCAATCCCGGGCTGAGGGCAACGACAGACATCAATGCGGTCAGGGATGCCGATGTCGTGGTGCTGGCAGTGCCTTCCATTGCCATTGAACCCATTGTCAGGGAAGTGGATGCAATTCTGGAAAAACCCGCAGTCTTCGTCAATGTCGCCAAGGGATTTCACCCTGTAACCAACGAGCGTCTTTCGGATGTCATCCGGCACAGCGTCCGGCCGGAACATCTCTCCAGCGTGGTCAGCCTCATCGGGCCCAGTCATGCGGAAGAAGTCGTGATTCGACAGCTCACGACCATTGATGCGGTTTCTCAGAACGAAGAAGACGCGAAGCTGGTCCAGAATCTGTTTTCCAATGGATATCTCCGGATCTATACCGGTACAGACGAAGTGGGATCCGAGCTGGGGGCGGCCATCAAGAATGTCATGGCAATCGCCAGCGGCATACTGTCCGGACTTGGATATCAGGACAACACCAGGGCAGCCCTGATCACACGTGGGCTGCAGGAGATGATCCGCTACGGAACCCATTTTGGCGGGAAAGAGCAGACATTCATGGGATTGACCGGTGTAGGTGACCTCATTGTCACCTGTACCAGTCCGCATTCCCGCAATTTCCAGGCCGGGTACCAGATTGGCCGCGAAAATGATGTGAAAAACTTCCTGGAAAACAACACCAAGACGGTGGAAGGTGTGAGAACCGCCAAAATTGTGCACCGGGTGGCTCAGGAGGAAGGCATCGATATGCCCATCTGTGAGGAGATATACCAGATTCTGTATGAAGGCAAGGAACCAAGTCTCTGCGCCAGCGACCTGATGGTCCGTCAGCTGAAGAAAGAATTCCCGGATGCCTAAATATGTCAGCCGGGAGTCTCTGGTACAGGCCATGATCCATGACCTGGGACTTTCGGGCAAGGATGCACAGGATGCAGTGACTCTTGTATTTAATGAACTGACAGACTGTCTGGCGGACAATGGAACAGCCGATATTGCAGGATTTGGAAAATTTGTTCTGTTTCACCGAAAAGAACGCATGGGAATCAACCCTGTCACGGGTGAACGAATCGTGATTGAAGCCAGCGAATTTCCGAAATTCAAGCCTTCGGCGACTTTGAAAAAGAGGTGCAATGAATGCAGAGTGGAGAAGTGAACCGGCAGCGCACTGCCTCGATCATTCTGGCTGGCGGATGCTTCTGGGGCCTGCAGGCGTTCCTCAGGCGCCTGCCTGGAGTCCTGGAGACAGAGGCCGGATATGCCAACAGCCTTGTACCTGCTCCCACATATGAACAGGTATGCTCGCAGCGCACGCACGCAGTGGAGGCAGTAAAGGTTGTCTATGATTCGGATATCCTCACCCTCCGACAGCTTCTGGATGCTTATTTTGCTGTCATTGATCCCACTGTCGTCAACCGGCAGGGAAATGACACCGGCACGAATTACCGGACCGGGATCTATTACTCCGATCCCGCGGATCTGCCGGTGATCCAGACGGCTGTAAAGACGGAAGAACGGCGATATGTCCATCCTTTGGCGACGGAAGTGCTCCCGCTGAAAAACTATTATCCCGCGGAAGGATATCACCAGGATTATCTCGAGGTGCACCCGGGCGGGTACTGCCATATTTCGCCGGTCCTCATTCATGGATTCCGGCTGAAAAGCCCGGAAGAGCTGGCGAAGGAAGACGGGAACGGGCAATGAGAAAGACGTTTGTCTGGATCGTGATTGGACTCATGGTGCTCGGGATCGGTGCAGGTGCGTTTCAGGCGTTTCGCGGTCTGTCGGGACAGCAGACTGGAGTGAACACAGCACTTTCTGATACTTCAGGCGATACGCTGGAGAACGGGTCTGCAGAAACTGAGGAAAAGCCGGCTTACAATACCCGGGAACAGGTCTATGCCAATGCACACCCGGATTTTTCGGAGAGTGAGGTCAAACGCGATATCCGACTGGGTCTGGACAAGCCGCTGTATGAAGAAGCCGGGACTGTGTCGGATCCTGATGCCGTGGATGTGTTTGTCAGCAAACACTGGCAGCTGCCGGATGGATACATACCGGCGGACCTGACCGATATGCAGGGAGTCCGCCTTAGAGAACCGGCAGCCCGTGCATGGGAGGCGCTGCAGTCGGATCTGTCAGAAGCCGGGATTCCCGTATATCTGCAAAGCGGCTGGATTTCGGCTGACGAGACTGAGTCTCTGTATTCGCAGGCTGTGGAGGAATATGGACAGGAACGGGCTGACCTGGTCTTTGCCAGACCCGGTTTCTTCGACTCCAACACCGGGTTAAGCGTGGATTTTGGCCTGGAGGGCGTGGAGGATCCGGCGACAGACAGCCGGTACCCGCAGATCGTGGACGCTGCCATACGTCATGGATTCATCGTCCGGTACAAGGCAGACAATGAAGCTCTCTCTCAGACCGCTGCCATGCCTGTGCATCTTCGGTATGTGGGACCGAAGCTTGCACAGGAGTTGACAGAAACCGGCCAGTCTTTTGATGAATACTATGGAACACAATAGCGCTGTGAAAATACAGCGCTATTATTATGGCTTTACATTAGGTATAATGTACGGGAAAGTACTGGATTGATTCATGAAGTTTTGGGAGGGAACGACTTGAATGGAGAACAGAAACTGAAAGACTATGCCGCATCGTGTCTGGCAAAAAAAGTCTATGTCATAGATAACGATATCATTCATTTTGCAAATTTCGGCAGCTCCAGCTGCACGGCAGTGATCGGTGAACATTCCGTAATTCTGATTGATGCGGTCCGGTCTTCTGTGTACGCGCGGCAGGTCCGTGAGATTCTGTCTGAATACACAGACAAGCCTGTACGCACCATTATCTACACCACGATATTGCCGGAAACGCAGGGCGGATCTGGTGTCTTTGCGGATACAGTGGAACAGGTGATTGGCTGTACAGAGACGGTGCGACCCCGGATAGCCCGTACCTGTCTGAATGACGTCAAGGAAATGCGGAAAATCTTCACCCGCGGTTATGGTCTGGCTGACAAGCTCATCATTCCGGATGGCAATACCCGGCAGGAAGTCATTACATCCTTCGACAGCACCCGGGATTCCTGGCTTGAACCCACGATGTGGATTGAAAACAACTGCAGCATGGAAATAGACGGTGTACGTCTGTCCCTGCTTCGCACGCCTGGTGAAACCCCGGAAACTATCACCGTGTGGCTTCCGGAAAAAAAGGCTGCAGCGGTCGGCTCACTGTTTTATGGAACATTCCCGAATTTCAACATCGTGACCGGTTCTGATTATATGGAAACGGAAATCTGGTGTGACTCGCTGCGGAAAGTGCGGGATCTGGAACCGGAGATTCTTCTTCCCGCAATGACTGTTCCTGTAACAGGCCGGGAGAATGTCCGGACAGTCCTTACAACGTTTGCCGATGCACTGGAGTACATCCTCACCGAAACACTCACCGGCATCAACGATGGTCTGGACCTTGATGAAATCATCGCTTCCGTCAGTCTTCCCGAACAGTATCAGACCTGGTATCTGGAAGAACGGTTTGGGCGGGTGGAATGGATGATCCGGGCCATATGGGCCAGAAACATGGGATGGTTCTCCGGATTGGCAGCAGAACTGACCCCGCTGCCGGCTGAAACGTTCCACGAGGAGCTGATTCAGCTGATCGGCTATGAAAAGCTGTCACAGCGGATTGGACGTGCGCTGTCAGACGGTGAATACCAGCTGGCTCTCCAGCTCTGTGAACTGGATTCCAGACGGTACCGTGTTCAGAAAAAACAGGCATTAAAGGCTCTGGGAAGGGAATCTGACTGTCTCGGAGAACGATATTTTCTCCTCGCCAGGGCAGAGGAACTGTAGCGGGCATGATTCAAAACAGACAATTGCAAGTGGAAATCCCATCTGGGATTTCCGCTTTTATATTCCAGTCCGGTGTCGAATATACCCTGTGTTCTGTTCCATGCAGCGGCTGGAACGCAGTGGCAAATATCAGACACTGTCAAACAGGTATGTTTTATTTCTTCAGTAAGCGACGTTAATTACCCATCTATGACAAATCCCTCCGTAGCGGGACAATACCGGCACGGAGGGATTTTACATGACTGGACTTGATGATATTTCCCGATTATACCTGGTCACTGAACCTGTGGACTTTCGCAAAGGCATAGATGGACTGGGTACATATGTCCAGTCGATCCTGAACACTGATCCATTCCAGAATGCGATGTTCGTCTTCACCAACAAACGACACAACAAGCTCAAGCTCCTCCATTATGACGGTACAGGGTTCTGGCTCCTTCACAAGCAGCTGAGCAAAGGAACCTTCAAATGGCGGATGAGTTCCCCGGATCCGTTTCTGCAGATCTCCCCACAGCAGCTGGACTGGCTTTTGGAAGGACTGGACATAAACCAGAAGCGGGCTTTCAGGCATGTGATGCCTCAATATATCTAGACAGATCTCCTGATCCCTGACGGTTTTCAGTCATATCGAATGAACCATTTCTGGAACTGTGAGCATAATAATTATTTAAGGCATTTCAGTTTGCCCCTTTTCCTCTTTATCCTATACTTTTGCCATGGACTTCTTATCTTCTTTTGACTTCGAAAACTACACCCGCAAATCCATGAAAGAAAGCCTCGAATCTCTGGATCATGATGACCTGGTCGATGCCGCTCTCTTCCTGGCCGACAACCTGTTCCTGAAAGACCAGATCAACAGGAAGGCGGCCATGGACCGCTTCGCTTCCAAAAGCGAGCAGCTTTTCATATCCCTGTTCAACGAGGCGGAAGAGATCGCATCCACGTCTTCTCCCGAAGACCTGGATGAATCAGCTGTCCTGGAAACTGTGAGCAAAGAGAGACCGGCGTCCCCCAAAAAGCGCAGATCCATGAAGGAGAAAGCAAAGGCGCTTCCTGAAAAGATCATCGATGTGTATCCGGATGCAGGCAAGGACCCGGTGTGCCCTGTATGTGGCACAGCCATGAAGGAGCTGAAACCGACTGTACACCGGACCATCAAATACGTTCCGCAGCGCCTCTATGTCGAAGTGGAAGTGGATCATAATTATGTCTGCCCCAAAGGTTGTGAAGATGAGGATGGAAAGCCTGTGATGATCCCGGCTGCCCGCAAAGAAGCACCGCTTCTGGAGAATACGATGTCTTCGCCTTCTCTTGTGTCCCACATCATAGCCCAGAAAACAGTCATGGGACTGCCTCTTTACAGACAGGAACAAGACTGGCAGCGAAGAGGATTCAACCTCAGCAGGAGTATCATGGCCAGCTGGATGATCCGTTCTTCCCAGATCTATGGAGAAGCTCTGGTGGACAGGATGATACAGGATTTCAGGGAATGTGATGTGGTCCATATGGATGAGACCGTACTGAAATGCCTGGAAGTGAGTCGGGATCAGGATCGGACGAACTGTTACATGATCGTCGGGGTCAGCGCAGAGCATGAAGCCAGACAGATGGTCATATATCAGTTCAAGAAGAGCAGGGCCCAGAAGTTCGTATGGGAATTCCTGGGAGAAGGATTCGAAAAGGCCCTGATGTCAGACGGATTCGAAGGCTACGATAATTACACAGCAGCCATCCATCTGAGTTGTATGGCCCATGCGAGGCGGCATCTGTATGATGCGGTGAAGATCCGTGCAGACTACCAGACATTCAAGAATCTGCCAGACGATACAGAAATGAAACTGAAACATATCAGGGAGAATCCGGCACTGGGGATCCTGTTGGAGCCACTTGGGAACATCAACAGGCTTTATGAGGTGGAGAGCAGAGCGAAAAAGAAGAAACTGAGTCGGGAAGAAGTATACGAACTGAGGCAGAAAGAGTCTAAACCGCTTTTTGACCAGGTGATCGCAGGAATGGAGCGGATCGCCCGGAGTTTTGATAGTGGTTCGAAAGCAGTAAAGGGAGCAAACTACTTCCTGAAAAGGAAAGACTCGCTGGCCCTTTATCTGGAGGATGGGAACTATCCGATCGACAATAACCTGGCGGAGCGGATGGTGAAGCCGTTCGTGATAGGCCGGAAGGGGTTCCTGTTTGCGGACACGGAAGCAGGAGCGGAAGCAACAGCAGTATGGTACAGTCTGAGCCAATCGGCAATCATGAATGGGCTGGTGCCTGAGAAGTACATCGAATATGTGCTGACAAGGCTGAAGAACGAAGGGATCAGAGAGGAAGTACTCGAAGACCTGCTTCCATACTCCAGGACACTTCCAGGACATCTGTATAAGAAATAGAAAACAGGACTGTCCCCAATACCATGATGGTACAGGGAATCAGTCCTGTTTTAATATGGGCAATTAACGTCGCTTACTTTCTTCATTGATTATTGAGCCTTTATTTTTCAATTTTTTCAACTTGATAGACTACCAAGCTCAGTTAATAGCTTATCACGCATAAATAGCGCCAGTAATAATGCGATACTTGAATCAGGAAGAGAGGCACCCTATGTTCAAGAAATCGCTGTTCAAAGACCTGACTTTTGCTGATATCCATGCCCAGTATTCAGACCCCCATGACGCAGAACGCTTCTTCTTTGATCTGAAGTGGAAGGATGGTTTTGTGTGCTCAAAGTGCGGTCATACCCACTACACGACTGTTGTACGAAAAAACGGCTCTCTCAGAACTGTCTATCAGTGCGCTCACTGTGGTCATCAGGAATCTGTCACTGCCGGGACAGCGCTGGAAAGCACCAAGGCTCCTCTGTTTTCCTGGATCCTCGTGATGTTCGCCTATGTTATCTCCAAGACGGGAACTTCTGCCAAATACATCAGTGATCTGACAGGTGTCAGCTACCACACCACAAAACTCATGCTTCGCAAGATCAAACAGGCTCAGAAGCAGGACAACGAAACTCACATAGCCGTTGATTGCGATGCGATCGAACTGGATGTCTTTTCCTATGGCGGAAAGAAGCATGGAAAGCGTGGATGGGGAGCAGAAGGTAAAGTCAATGTGGCTGCAGCTGTGATCAAACACTATGTCTGGGACGACATGGATGGTGATGAGGAAGTATTCGAAGCCACAGATGCTGTCAAATTCAGAATCGTTCACAGCGAGAATAAGGCAGAACTGAAGAAGTTTCTGGAAGAAGAAGTCCCCAGTGACTGTGTAGTGCATTGTGACCGGAGTTCGGCCAACCTGGCTCTGGATATAGCCGGCAAACTGGTGGATGCCCAAAAGTTCGAAGTGGATACAGATCATCTGTCCTCTCTGGATCACATCATTTCCAACTTCAGAAGCAAGGTACAGGGGACTGCACACGGGATCGCACTGCAGTTTCTGGAGAACGAATTAGCAGACTTCGAGTGGAAACTGAGTCGCCGGAAATGGAAGAAAAAGAGTATCTTTGCATCACTGGGAAGAACTCTAATCAGCGGTGCTCACCAGACCCGGCAGGGTATGATCGACTACTTTAAAGACGTCCAGAAACAACTGGTTGCAGCTTAGCTTTACTGAGCTTCGTAGCCTATCAAGTTTTTCAAAGACCAGAGTATACTAGTTGTATAGAAACATTTTGATATGATTGGTGAAAGGTTCTAATGAAAACACGTGATAATGACATTTCCACATTCCTCCACTGGCTGAACATCGCTTTGTGGATGGACCATCCACAGGATCTGACCAGCCCTTCGGTGCGAAAAAAAAGACAGCCTCATCTGCATGTGGAACAGGCTGTCTGTCATGTGGACAAACCGGATGATATTTCGGCATTTCTGCATTCTGTTCAGGTCATTGAAGAACTGAGTCCCTTGCTGCTGATCATTGATGCTGCACGGGAAGCTGAAGGAAACAGAGACTCTGTCAATGCCTGAGACGTTCCGGCTCCCTGCAGGGGGTGGAACGTCTTTTTCTTTCCAGACAACGCATTTTTCGTTCCAGCCGTTCTTCTGTATTGCGGATATAGCGAAGCTCTTCCTCCATCCGGCTGTTCAGTCTTTCCACCGTCAGAACC
The DNA here is from genome assembly GCF_001564455.1 of Faecalibaculum rodentium. GTDB lineage: Bacteria > Bacillota_I > Bacilli_A > Erysipelotrichales > Erysipelotrichaceae > Faecalibaculum > Faecalibaculum rodentium. The sequence continues at coordinate 1,155,087 of NZ_CP011391.1, read as the reverse complement.
GGCAGTTTATGATTCCTGTATCTGACAGGCCTGGCCGGAGCAGGCACCATGGTGGTGTATGGCGGTACATCCCGAATGATCACTGAACCGGCTCCGATCCGTGCATCGTGTCCAATGGTGATCCGGCCAATGATTTTGGCTCCTGCGCCAATGACCGTGTTGTTCTGAAGGATTGGATGACGATTGCCGGTTGTCTTGCCGGTCGCTCCAAGTGTGACGCCCTGATACAGGGTCACATGATCGCCAATGATACAGGTCTCTCCAATCACCACACCACTGCCATGGTCAATGAAAAAATCTGTCCCGATCTGGGCACCGGGATGGATATCGATTCCGGTTTTCTGCTGTGCCCTAAGGGACAAAAACCGGGCCAGTGCGTAATGTCCCTTGAGATAGAGCTTGTGAGCCGAAAACCAGGTATTCATAGCCCGAAAACCGGGGAAAAACAGGATTTCCAGGGTGCTTTTCAACGATGGATCACGCTGTTTGATCGATTTAATTTGTGATAAAGCGAATTGAATCTTATTCATGTAACTATTATAGAATCGCGATGTCCCTCTGAACAGAATAGCACTTTTTGCATTTATAGATGGCGTAGAGGCTGAACGATGAAACTGGCCCGTGAAGGCAGTATGGTATGATTAAACAGTCAGGGACACAGTCTGTGTCCTGCACTTCGAGGGGGGTCGAGATACGATGATCGATGAATTCACAGTGGCTGGAATCCTGCATCAGCCGCCTGCTGAGCGTACCGCAAAGAACGGCAACCGGTTCCTGACTGCAGTACTCATCTGCAGCCGGCAGATGGCCACAGAACGACAGAGACAGGGGAATGCCGGAAAATATGCAGAGATGGTGGAAGTTACGGTGTATGACCAGACATGCATGGATCTTTTGCGACAGTGCAGACCAGGTGACTTTGTGGCCTGCACAGGCTATATCCACTCGCATCAGTATCGGCGTGCTGACGGATCTGAGGCCTGGCTGACAACACTGATTGCTGCCAATCTCTCGCGTCTGGATGTCAGATCACATGAATGAACCGGTAACAGCCACAGAGAATCTGCGCAGTCTGCCAGTCGAAAACACACGGATGGTGCCGCACAAGGGGCTGTTTGAGCCGCAGATCATTTCCGGGCTCTGTCATCAGTGGCTGGTTTACAATGATGTATCCGAAAACTCACGCAGAAAATATACACAGTGGCTGAAATCATTTGCTCAATGGATCCGTGGGCAGGGGATCGAAGAACCCGTCAGGGAAGACATCATCCGGTACCGGGATGAACTGGCCAGAGAAAAACAGCCGACGACTGTAAACAATTACCTGCGGGCTGTCAAGTCATTTTATAGATTTCTGGAAACTGCCGGGATCCGAAAAGACATCACCCGGGGGATCCGGGCCATGAAACTGGAGCCGGGATTTCGGAAGGGGTACCTGAATGAAGAGCAGTGTGCGCAGGTCATTGAAACACAGACAGATGAACCGGCGCCTGATGAAAGTGAAGCAGCCAGAGAACGTCAGCGGCTCACCAGGGCGCGAAACCGCGCACTGCTGATTCTGATCATGACGACGGGTCTGAGAACCATCGAGGTACGTCGTGCTGATTATGGAGACATACAGATACAGGGACACTCCCGTATTTTGTATGTGCAGGGCAAGGGAAAAAGCGAGAAGGGACAGTATGTCAAGATCCCGGATGAAACCTGGGAGTGTCTCAAGGTGTATCTCCGCATGCGGGGACCCCTTCAGGCACGGGATCCATTGTTTGCTTCCGTTTCCAACCGGGATTCCGGGGAGCGCCTGACAACCAGGAGCATCAGCCGGATCTGCAAGGACGCGCTGGTCAAGGCGGATTTGAACAGTTCCAGACTGACGGCTCACAGTCTGCGTCATACCAGTGCAACACTGGCTTTGAAAAACGGCGCTTCTGTGGAACAGGTACAGCAGGTTCTTCGTCACGCAAACATCAACACCACCATGATTTATGTTCATGATATCGACCGCGAACAAAATGCTGCCGAAGATCTGGTTGCCCGCGCAATTTTCGATGAGCTGACACCAGATTCCAGGTGATTGACCCTCCACCAAACGTGTATTCTGTTCACTTTTCCCATCCAATGTCCGAATCCATGCATTTCCGGACATTGGATGGGTTGTTTATTTAGCCGGTTTCCAGTCGAAAGAGCTCCAGCCGAGGCAATATTCTCCAGACAGTCAGTCTGCATCATCCTGTTTCGTTTGCTGCATTTCCAGGAAACAGTCTGCCGCCTTCATCAGCAGTCCATAAGTCTGTTGTGCAGTCGATATATCCCGATACATTCTGACACGCGTATACAGGTCTCATCATTGAGAGGTCTTCAGCACCTGCAAGGCGGTCTTCCGGAAGGTCCTCCGTCGCTCTTTCGATTCCTGTTCCATTGCATTCGCCCTTCCACTGGTTGCCTATACTCGCATGGCTATATGCCTTTGTGAACAATCACCGATGAATCCGCGGCAGATCAGATGGTGAAGGTCTGAGGAACTGTTTTGGACGGACAGAATTCAGAACTGCGCCTGTGCGCACAGGATTGCAGGATAGCAACCACAAAACCAGACACGTTGTTATCTGCCGGCTTGAGAAAACGGACTTCCCTCTCCTGTCGCGTTGTATATTTAAGATAACAAGAATTTAATACCACTCACTAAAAAAGACCGCCTGAGCGGTCTTTTTCATCTGATTTACTTCAGGGCAGCCTGAGCTTTTTCCAGGATGGCGATCTTGTCAGCTTCAGCAGCAGCCTTGGCATCTTCGCCCAGAGCAGCGTGCTTCTTCTCCCAGCCCTTCAGGAAGCCAAGACGGTCGTCGATGCGATCCAGAGCATCCTGACCATATTTCTTGTCAGCATCATCGAATGTGTCAGCCAGTACTTCCAGAACAGCTTTGCCGTAAGCAGTATCGCCGATAGCCGGAGTCAGTTTTGCAATCATTTCATCTTTTGTCATGGATTATTACCTTTTGTTTCCAGCAAGGAACACCGTGACAGTGCCTGAGCCACATATTGAGGAAACACTTTTGCCTTTCATTCATTTACAGGTGGCTTCCAATGAGGCTTGCGCCTTTCATCTCTTGCATCTTCATCATACTGATTCTGCTTGTTTATAAGTACTGATATGCTCATACAATTCACAAACTCCCGTTCCTACTCGTTTTGAGACACGAGATTCTGTGTTTTTGCCCATTCCTGCGGGTTTAATCCTTCAAAAACTCTCAGAACCAATTATTTGTTATAGTATTAACGGCACTTTTCAGGCAATTACGGTGATCTCTCATGCTTATCAGACAGGACATCTGTTTCAAAGGATACACAAGTCGACAGGAAATGCAGGTGCTGAGACAACGCTCAAATCTCATCTCTGTTCCTGGCTATTCTATGTCCCGAACAAATGCTGCAGGGCTTCTGTGACAGTCCGGACCGGAATAAGGCGGATACCCTCCCAGCGATTCAATCCCCCAGGCTGCTGCTGCAAGGACTCGAAGTTGCCTGCCGGCAGAACAAATTCCCGGAATCCCAGTTTCCTTGCCTCCTGGAGGCGCTTTTCGATCTGTGGCACCATCCTGACTTCCCCTGTCAGAGAAATTTCGCCGCAGACCACTGTGGTCCTGGAAACCGGTCTGTTGTCTGCACTGGAAACCAGTGCAGCCGTTGTGGCCAGATCCAGGGACGGATCAGTCAGTTTCATGCCGCCCACTACGTTTGTATACACATCACACCCTGTGATTCTGTATCCGCATTTTCGGTCCAGTACAGCCATCAGCTGTGTAAGCCTGCCTCTGTCCAGCCCTGTCGACGAAATCCGCGGGGTACCCAGAGCAGAACCGGCTACCAGCGCCTGTACTTCCGCCAGGAGCGCACGGCTGCCTTCCGTTACACAGCTGACACAGCATCCGGCTGTATCCTGACTATGATCCAGGAACACCCCGGAAGGATCTGCAACCTCCCGGAATCCCTGTTCTGTCATTTCAAAAACACCGACCTCATTGGTGGATCCAAACCGGTTTTTCTGTGCTCGGAGGATCCTCAGGGAATCATACTTTTCTCCTTCAAAATACAACACAGTATCCACCAGATGTTCCAGGACCCTTGGACCCGCCAGGCTCCCGTCCTTGGTCACATGACCTACGATCAGGATCGCTGAATGTCGTTTTTTTGCCAGGGATGTCAGCAGTGCACTTGCTTCCCGTACCTGGTTTACGCTGCCTGGAGCCGATGAAATGTCCGGAGAATAAACCGTCTGGACCGAGTCCATGACGATGACATCCGGATCCAGCAAGTCAATCTCCGAAACGATGCGGGTTATGTCGCTTTCTGAGCATACCCAGATCCTGTCCTGGCGAATTCCCAGCCTCTGAGCCCGCATCTGGATCTGTGACTCTGATTCTTCAGCCGATATATACAAAACTCTGGCCTGCGCCGCGACTGCATCACAGATCTGAAGGAGCAGCGTTGATTTTCCAATACCCGGATCCCCGCCGATCAGGACAGCACTGTCGCTGACCAGTCCGCCACCCAGAACGGTATCCAGTTCCCGGATCCCGGTTTTGTATCTTTGCCTGGATGTGGCCTGGACCTGATCAAGGGGCACAGACTGCACCTTGTCGTGGGTTCTTTTCAGTGCTCTGCCTGTTGCAGAGGGCAGACTGACCGGTTCCTCCGGATGCAGGGTGCCGAATTCCTTGCAATAGGGACATCTATTCAGCGGCCGCAGTGATTTATAGCCACATTCACTGCAGACATATGCAGCTGCTGTATTTGCCATATCAATCTCCTTTCAGTGAATAAACCACATCAATCCTCCTGGTTCAGCAGTATTTCGCTGACAGCTGTCTGGCAGCAGGCCGCATCAAATCCCCGGGAATACAGGAACCGGTTCAGCTTTATACGGAGTTCCTGTTTGTTGTCGGTTTTCCGTTGCAGTGACCTCAGCTTCTTGTAACCGGCCCTGACAGCCTGCTCCACCGCTGTATCCCGGTCATAGCATTCTCCGGCGGCTTCTTCGATCAGTTGCTCCGGGAGACCTTTTTTTCGCAGGGCATGCCGGATCTTGTCCGGACCCCAGCCATTCATGTCCCGATGAGACAAAAAGAACGAGTGACAGTATTCCCGGTCATCAATCAGGCCAAGCTGCTTCAGCTTCTGCACAACAGTGTCCGATGTCAGCCTGTCATATCCCTTTTCCTGCAGCCTGTCCAGGAGGTCCGCTTCTGTGCGCCGCCCGTACTTCAGCAGTCTCGCTGCTTCTGCAGATGCATGTTCCACAGAACTTCGGTTCTGCAGGCGCTTCAGCTGTTCTTTTGTGAGCTCCGCACCCCTGTTGACTCCCTCTTCCATCAATGCCTCCAGGCTGACAGACACCGCAAAGGTTCCATCCACTTCCACAGAGATGCGGTCATTGCTGCTGTTTTTCCTGAGACCTGTGATTTTCATGAGTTTCTCCTTTTCTCTGCATCGACCCGAATACACGCAAGGGTACCGGCATCTTCCGTCTGTAGCAGTATACCGTGCTGTGCCCAAAATGGAATGGCTGACTGTATGTAAATGATACAGCAAGCATGAATAATGCCGGTTTTGGCGATATACTGAACGTGAAAACTTCTGCCGTAAGCGGAAGCGCGGAGGATACCATGAATCAGACCAAGCCTCTATCCATCACATTTGTCACCGGCCCTGCAAGCGCCGGTTTTGCCGAAACCCTGATGGACCACATGACACGGTCCATCACCACCGATCAGCTCTTCATCATCTCCAGCCATGCCTACAGCGAAATGCAGACTATGCTCACCAGCCGTCACCTGCCCTGCAGGCTGCTGACCAGGCAGCAGATACCCGGCTGGATCGCGCAGAAAGCGGGAATCGAAGAAACAGATGTGGCAGATGAACACAGCCGAATCAGGATCCTGGAAGAAATACTGGCAGATCCTGATATGGATTTTCAGTTTTTGTCCTACAGCGATCATCCGGAAACCGCGGCAAGGGACCTGGGAACTCTGATTGGACGACTGCAGAAATCCGGAGTCGGTCCAGAACAGCTGCGCGAGATCCTGAAGCGCAAATTCGTTTCCTCTGCATCCAAAGCCCGGTTTCATGACCTCCTGACTGTACTGGAGGCCTATCTGGCTGTCCTCAGAAAGCAGGGACGGCTCAGCCGGGAGGATTTTGCACTGGATATGGCCAGGATCCTCACCAGGCTGAATCTCAATACAGGGTCTGTATTCACTGGCGTCCTGGATGATTACGACTATGTGACACGGAAACTGCTTGCTGCCATCCTGCTCAAAGCCGATACCGTCTATGCAGCGCTTCCCCAGATGACGCCAGGACGCGAAAAGCAGGCCAACGCCCATTACCGAAGAGCCGCAGATTTCTATCGCGACCTGGTACGGGAAATAAGGATTGCTGCAGACAGACCCGTGAATATTCAATACATACCCGCTCAGGAAACCACGCGGCCCTCAGCCCTGGATGCCCTCAGTCGCTGGCTGGAAGACAGTGCAAATCCAATGCCTGCAGACGACGAATCCATTCGCCTGGTGCAGTGCCTGACAATGGATGATGAGCTCCTTCTGGCTGCCGGAGCCATTTCAGAACTGGTGACGAAAGGGGTGTCGCCTTCCGACATCCTCGTGACAGGAGCCTCCATAGGGAACTGGCATGACAGACTCTCCCGGCTGCTTGCTGCCGGCGGACTGGATTCCGTGTACTATCAGGGGGATACATTGGCCCGAAGTTCCATATTCGGATATTTCTCCTCCCTGCTTGGCTGGCTTGAGCATTCCAGCGATTCTGCTTTTTTAAGCAGACTGCTGCAGTATCAGGGGCTTGGTCTGACAGAATCAGAACGGCAGACGCTGCAGCGATTCATTCAGGCACAGGGACCGGACATCGAAGGCGGACTCAAGCGGCTGCAGGAAATGTGGGAAGCAGAGCGCAACAGCGGCACAGATATACACAGATCAGACACAGATCAGGAACTGAAAGACGTCACCACTGCCCTTGCGCATTTGAATCAGCTGACAGGCGGACTGCGATATCAACTGGACCATGCGCAGACTACCGGAGATTTCTGTACAGCCATTCTGGATCACGCGCAGCATGGCACTTTCCTGCCCTCAATGCAGGCAGTCTGGGAAAAGGCCAAAACAGAAGATGTGTCGCTGGCAAATTCACTCGAACAGCAGTGGAAAGCCTTCAACCGCATGATTCTCCAGCTGCAGCGCTCCTTTGGAAGCGAGGCTTCCAGTCTGGATGAATTCAGAACCCTCATGGATCAGACTGCCGACGAAGTCATTGTCACCACACAGGGACAGAGACAGCTTTCTGTCCAGATGGAGCCGTTGCATTCAGCCAGAACCATCCACTGCCGGCATCTCTTCCTTCTGGGAGCCGGCAGTGACGAAATACCAGTACTGCCCAATCCGGCTTTCCTGACGGATCAGGAAACCGGAATCCTCATTGCAGCGGGCATCGACTTTAGAAACAACCGGGACTGGGCAGATGAATCTGCCAGCGATGCCAGCACAGCCATTGCAAACACCGGTGAATCTGTCTGGATTTCCTGGCACATCCGAAATCAGGACCAGGAACTGGAACCGGCAGCTCTGTTCAAGCCACTGATTCAGTCCCTGACAGTGGATGACCGTTCTGACCGCAATGTGGCAGAAGATGAGTTTCTCCAGGACAGTATCCGGCTTCAATCCCTCAAGGGAACCCCGGAATATGAACAGTTTTCAGGAATTCTCCAGATGAAGTACGGATCCAGTGAACGGTATGCGGGACTGCTTGAAAAAGCGGATGCATGGATTCATCAGGAGTTCGGCACAGTGGACAAGACAGCTGCCACTTCCCTGTTTGCCGATACTGACAGGTTATCGGTCACGAGCCTGGAGAGTTACAATCAGTGTCCGTTCCGTTTCTTTATGCAGCGTGGTGTCAAAGCGAAAGACCCGAAGACATTTGAGGAAACCAGTGCCGACCGGGGAAGCTTCCTCCATGCTGTTTTGAGCGAATGCCTGCCCATAGCCGTTCGCAATGGTCTGCGGTCTCAGGATACAGAAGCCCTTCGCAGCCTGCTGGAAGAAACAGCTTCCCGGCTTCTCACAACACACAACCGGCGAATCCTTGAAAGCGGCGGATTGATGGAATATGAAAAAACAGCATTGCTGCAGGCTGCGGCCGAAAGTCTCGATCTTGTCATGAAACAAGGCGATTCATCGGAATTCAAGCCCGAATGGCTGGAGTATTCCATAGGAGACCGGCATGGTTTTCCGATGACTTTGCCGGATGGCCGGCGATTCTACCTGACGGGGATTGCCGATAGGGCCGATGTCTGGACAGCTTCGGACGGCACCAGGTATGGACGAGTCATTGACTACAAAAGCGGTCGTGACCGCAAGGCACTGAATCGGGATACCATAGAATCGGGTTTGAAGCTGCAGCCTCCGCTGTACCTGCATGCACTGGCACAGGAAAAAAACCTGCAACCGGCTGGTATGTATTATGACCGTCTGAAAACAGAAGTGCTGAAACTCAAGGCAGATCAAAGCCCTGCCTCTTCTCTGCTGGATGAAAAGCGCCGGTCCACCAGACAGATGACCGGATATACCCTGGCAGACCCAAAAATCCTGGAAGCCTCCGATACCGGGTATGATCCGGATTCTCCCGGTCTGTTTGTATCCGGCTCAATTCCCCTTTCCACCACCACAAAAGGGGCTCCGAAAGCAGCCTGTGCCCGATCTCTTGTCAGTTCAGAGGAAATGTCGGAACTGATTGCGCTGGCCGTCACAAAGTGCCAGGAGACAATTGCAGCCATACAGGCGGGAGACATGAAAGCAGACCCCCAAAAAGATGACGGAAAGTCTCCCTGTACATGGTGCCCGTTCCGTACAGCCTGTCACAGGCGTCAGACACCCTGACAAATCGCCGAGGCCTTCAAATACCGGGACTGATCTGACCAGGACAGCTCTGTCTCAGTCTCGGTTCTGCCGACTGCCACTCATATAAGCAAGGAAAGGACAGAACAACGTCTCATATCGGCGTATTCTGTCCTTTTTTTTGTCCGTTGCAGACTCCGCTGAAGACTCCGCGCTTTCGGTCACGGGCTGTTCAGGCGCTCTGCTTCGATTTCTGGTACACCGGCACAAACACACCCGGTTCTGTAAATGCCAGCCAGCTTCCTTCGATCTCAATGTCAAAATTGTCCTTCAGAACCCGTCGATACAACTCCATCTGGATCCTGTGATGCTGTTTTCTTTCCTCGAGCCTTTCACGGAAAGTAGGAGCCTCGGGTGTGACTCCAATCTGATCTGATTTGTAGTCAAACAGATACCATTTTCCGTCTCTGCGAACCACGAGATCGATCACAGCCTGGATTTTTGTTGACAGACCTCCTTTGTACTCCGGATCCAGTTCCGAATACGGAAGCTGGAGACTGCCCGGCTTCTCTCTGATCACAACATCTGCCTCTTTTATATAAAGGGCTTCCGGCTGGCTGAACAGAGTCCGGATTTTGTCCGCATCAATTACAGTCTGTTCCGGCCCGAACATTTCCTCCACCTTGTTTTCCACATACCCAGGCCGCAGGATTTGTTTGAGATCTGCCTGTTCCATAAAAGAATGGATCTGGATACCACGTTGCGCCGCTTCGAGATGATCTGTGTCTTCGTCCAGCTGTTCTTCACTGCGGACCACCGCAAAGGGGTTCTCGCAATTGCCTTTGGCACATCCGGTCATCAGTCCCACAGCTCTGGAAGCTCCTACTGAAACCGGGACCGGATAGACATCTCTTTGCACCGGCCCATCCTCTTCCGGTTCAAAAAGACCGGGATCTGCCTTCAGAAGACGATGCTCTGTCTTTTTTTCTGTCTCTGGGGCTGCAGGACCCAGCAATCGGGCATAGTTGTCTGCGGGAACTTCTTTCCATTTGCCCAGGTGATCGGGATGGCTGTCCAGGGCCTGGAGGACCCAGTTCATCAGGCTGGCTGAAGATTTGCCCTTTCCTGGTTTCTGGCCGGTAATGACAAGCTCTTCCTGTGCACGTGTCATGGCAACATACAACAGCCGGCGTTCCTCTTCAATAGATTTCTCTTTGTTTGCGCTTTTGGCCAGTTCGTTGAGAAACAGCTCGCCTTCTGCAGCCTGATCCGGATCAATATACGGGAGTGATACAGAATAAGAATCCGGGTGATTGATGTCATGCTCCACTGTGAGTTTTGGTTCCTTCATCCCTGACCCGGTGCCAACTGTTTTCCCTGCAAACGGGATGATGACAATGGGATACTGCATTCCCTTGGATCCGTGGATTGTCGTAAGCAGAACACTGTCCGAACTCGGCTGGATTCGGGCAGACTCCAGCGTCTGACTGTCATTCTCCATCAGCTTCAGAGCAGACAGAAAGGCATGAAGGCGGTTTCGTCCATCTCTCTGGAAATCCGATCCCAGCTGTATGAGAAGATCGACGTTTGCCAGCCGCTGCCTGCCTTCTCCCAGGGCCGTGCACCATGTACGAAGAGCAAGTTCATCTGCAGCCCAGCTGATGACATCCTGAAGAGGCTGACTGTCATCCCTTGTTTTCAGTTCCTGTATAAACTGCATAAACCGGCTGCATTTCAGGCCCAGAAGGCTGGTTTCAGTTTGCTGACTGCTGAGTTTTTCCATAAAGGTGTTCCCCGGAAGACGGGCCAGATCGGTGATATCCTGGTCGGTAAATCCGAAAAATCCATTATGCATGGCATTCAATAGGGCATAGTCATCTTCATATCCTGCTGACAGACCCAGGATCTGCACCAGCATCTGTATTTCCAGGGTTTTCAGCAGCGGTCCGGATTTGTCCAGGGAATAGGGAATCCCGTTTCTGTTCAGCACATCCATCAGACTGGAGAGAAACTCTGTCCGTTTCCTTCCAATAACAGCAAAATCCGACCATCGGCAGGGACGCATGCCACCCTTCCCTTCATTGATCCGGGGATCATAGATTTCGTGTTTCATACGCTCCTGAATATATCCGGCAATGGCTTCACTTTCCAGTTCGCTGGATTCAGTGTCGGGATCTGCATCCTCTTTGCTGAACGTGATCAGCAGCGTATCCTGGACCGGTCCCTGGGCTGTCCGGCCCACCTGCAGCCGGTCTGCCTCACCATAATCCAGTTCCCTGGAGTGAGTTGACAGCACTGAAAACACATCATCACAGCAGTTCAGAACATTGGTGGTGGACCGGAAGTTGCGGAACAGGTTGATGACTTTGCCCCTGCTGCTGTCTTCCTGATACAGCTTGCTTCGTCTGCGGAAAAGCAGGGGGTCTGCACTCCGGAAACGGTAGATCGACTGTTTCATGTCGCCAACACAGAACAGATTGTTGTCTCTGGCAGCCAGGGTGATGATTTTTTCCTGCACCGGATTCGTATCCTGATACTCATCCACAAATACCTGCCGGTACTGATTCCTGTACTGATCCCTGATCATGGGAATGGAAAGAATCTGCAGGGCGTACGCCTCCATATCCGAGAAATCAATGAGTCCCCTCTCCTTCTTCAGGTCCTGATACCGTCTATCGTATTCCAGAGTAAGCTCCACTGTACTGCGGACGACAGGTTCCATGACCTTCATTCGTCGGATCTGTTCCTGAACCACTGCCGAAATATCGGTGAATTCCTTCAGCCGGCTTTTTGCATCGGCAAACATGCGTTTGGCCAGGACAGTCTGTTCTGTTTCCGCTACAGCAGGACTGTTCTTCTGCAGAAAAGAAAAGTCAGAACTTTGCAGTCCCTGGGGCCCGTCTGATTCCAGTCTGGCCGACAGTCGGCTGCAGGCTTCTGCAGCCGACTGCATGTATGCGGCTGTTTTTGGCTTCTGATCTGCATTCTGCGCCAGCAGAATGGCACTGTCTTTCATCTTCAGCAAGGCCGATGATAAAACAGCAGAAACAGACTGACAGGCTGTTTTTTCCAGATTCTCCGGTTTCCAGCTGTCCAGAGCCCCAGACAGCCACAGGTCTTTGTCATCAAAGGAAGACAGTCTATCTGAGAGACTCCGGATCTCATGCTTTGCCTGGCGGATGCCTCCGAAGGCTTTCAGCATCTGCATGACACCTGATTCATGTTTGCGGATATGCTCCGCCAGGATCAGGTCAAGCAGCCCGTTTTTCATTCTGGTCTGCTCCAGTTCCTGTGCCATGAGGACATTCCCAGGCAGTCCCACCAGTGCGTGGTTCTGACGGACCACATCGTTGCAGAATGAATCGATGGTCTGTATCGCTGCTGAAGGAAGCATGGCAATCTGCCGGCTGAGGAACGAAATACGCTGTTCCAGGGCAGGATGTCCCGGATCCTGTTCCAGACTATGCCGGACATTCTCAAGCTCCGCCTGCATTTTGGCAGCGATGCGGTTTTTCATTTCCTGGGCTGCTGCCTTTGTAAAAGTCAGTACAAGCACCTCATCCGTCTGCATATCTCCGGATGTCAGCAGCCTGACGACCCGTTCGGTCAGAACATGGGTCTTTCCGGACCCTGCGCCGGCATTCAGCAGAATCGAACATCCATCCAGTTCGACAGCTTCTTTCTGGTTTCCTGTCAATGGCATCTCTGTATCCCCTTTCTGTCAGACCGCAGTCAGTTTTCAGCTGTTTCCGGTTCAGTCTGGCCGGTGTCTCCCCGCCATGGTTCGAGGCCCAGGGCTTTGCACAGATCATTGAGCAGCCCATGGTAATACAGATATCGGATGGCGCAAACCCCCGGAAACTGTTTTCGGCTGCTGATTTTCTGATTTTTGTCCAGCCAGGTTTCCAGCAGCGCTTTTCCCTCCGGAGACTGTGCCACTCGTGAAAGTCGCTCGGAAACCGTCACCATTTCTCCTTTTGTCAGCGGGATCTCTGTGTTCCATGCCTCTTCGACACTGTCAATCACCGGCGTACTTATACGTCCGCCTTCCTGATTGACCCAGCTGAGCGTACCGTCTGTCCCCTGCCTCACATAGGCGACCATAGCCGGATCGTATTGTATTTTGTTCTGTATCATGTCAGCTCTGGCAGCAGATGTCTTTGTGGCTGCTGTTTTATGACTGTCCGCCTGATATTCCAGCTTGCGCAGAGCCTGCTGCAGGTCCCTGAGCTCCAGGTCCTGCCGTGATTTCACTTCCTGAGCAAAGTCCAGCTGGCTTCTCAAAGATAGCAGTTCATCCTGGAGCGCTTCTATTTTCAGACGGGGATCTGCCTGTTCTCCGGATTCCTGTGCCTCCTGCTTCAGAATTTCTTGCTGCTCCATGGCAGAAAGAACAGGAAGACTGAATCCGAGGCCGATGGTGATCGCGTTGATGAGCTTCTGGCGCAGGACTTCGAACAGATCCCGGGTATCGAGTTCTGGACCCGTCTCATCCCTGCTGACCTGGCAATACACCCGTTCACCGATGGGGTCATCCGGTGTGCGGTAAAATTCCATACCGCCAATCAGCTGTCTGCCTTCAGCCAGCAGTTCGGGTTCCAGCTGCCGGATGATACCCTGTGGATACGTATTTCTGAGCCAGGCAAGGCGGAACTGATACGGCAGGTATTTCTGAGGGCCTCTGTATGGGTCTTCGTAGATCCGGACGTACTCATCCAGATTCAGCCCCTCTTCCTGAATATCATGCCGCCCATACCGCGGGGGGAATTCCCGGGTGGTTTCCTGTTTTTGCTGCGGTTCTTTCTCTGATTTGCTGTCCGACATGTCTGTCTTTCTCGTAACTTCCATACTTCCTCCATTGCTGTCATTCAGGGTGGTTTTGAAGCTGATTCATCATAGTTCTGTAGGCTGTTGTCTGACTGAGTGGTCTGATGCGGGGGTTGGAGGTGACTCGCAGGAGAATCCTGCCAGCTCCTGGACGCCATACCTCGATGGCCCCGGCTTCAGACAGGATGTCGAGTGCCCTGGCCATTTTGAAGGGGGAAATCTCCATGTCTGTCCTGGAAGCAGCAAGTGGTGTCAAAAGGCTGATATCCGTGAACATCCATTGTGACCCGGAGCTGTGGATCTGCTGCAGACAGCGGTAGATCCTGTTGAGTTCTGCTGCTGTCGGGATCAGAAGATCTTCCTCGATGCTGTATTCCTCAAGGATTTCAGGAATGGTCACGAGACCCGAAAGGTATAGCTCATCTTCGTCGAGCGTGCTGCCAGGGGTATAGACCGGATCATGGAGGATCTGTTCCAGATCCAGGAACAGGAATGGTTCTTCCTGTATCTGACGGACTCTCAGCCGGCAGACGGCATCCACAGAAATGCCAGTCGGCAGGATTTCCGAAAAGTCACCGAGATCCCTTCCCACTCCTTCAATCGTTTCTCCAGGAAACTCACTCAATCCAAACAGAACGTTCAGAGTCTCCGGCTTCTCCGGGTCCCTGCCCAGTTTCAGGAGTTTCAGATTTCGGCAAAGAAACAGAGGCTCGGGAGCATCCGATGCAAATGGACCAAACGACTGTAGTTCATTCCAGGATTCGGGGATCAGTTCGTCCTGACCGATTTCCAGGTCGATTGTATGCAAAGGTGCCGGTGTGGTGGCAGACAGTCCCGAGGCCAGCTGTTTCAGCTGCAGAGTGATCAGCTCCTGATCAGCATCAACAGTCTTTCCGGCAGATGAAAACACGGCTGCAGACCGGTCGGAACATTCGAGCAGCATAGCGCTGCCGGACTGAGCCACTGTTTCTTCAAATTCTTCCAGCAGATCGCGGGAAGGAAACCCGACTGTCATCAGCTGTGTGCGGGATGTCCGATGTCCGGCTGATCGTTCTGGTCGAAGAATAATGACCCGGTTGAGTTTTTCCGCCAGGCAGGCGACAGCTTCGGGTGTCTTTCCCATGCAGTCCGATGGGATGCGGGCAATGAGCACATCTCCCACAGACTGCTCACTGGACCAGTATTCTATGGCAGAATCGAGGATTTCCTGGAAATATGAACAGCTGTCAAAACCAGACACCAGCCCCTCTACAGTATCGCTGTCATCTGTCAGCAGAAACTGCATTGCTTCCTCCTGGTGTTCCGCAAGTATGCACTCATTCAGAAACAGGTACAGCTGGTCAGCAGACAGACAGCGAAAACAGGGAAAAACAGAATGATTCTTCCACTCGAGACCTTCAGTGATAAGCTTCCCGTATTCATTTGTCCGGGTTTCATGTCTGGCCAGCATGGCCATGGCTGCAAAAGGCTGCAGATCTTCCGGGATTCTCAAACCGGCAGATCCAAACAGCTCGCACAGAAGGCTGTACGCAGATACGGCATCCGGGAGAGCTGTGTACCCGAATGAACTGTCTGCTTCTTCCTTCAAACAGAGAATTTCCATGCCGTATGCTTCCAGCTCCCTGGCTGCATGATTGTCTGATGTAAAAGGCATGGTTGACACGACCAGATCCGCATCTGTCAATTCGATTTCTGCGGCATTTTTGACAGTCATGGAGAGCGGGCTGGAGATCTCCCGGGATATCAGATACTCGGTCTGCAGTCCGGCTGCACGGAGGCCTCTTACCAGCATGGCTCCCAGCAGCAGTTCGGCTGCACCCGCCCGGAGAAATATCAGGACTGTTTCCCTGCGTTCCCGGGCTGCCATAAGTCTTTCGGCCTTTGCCCGTATTCGCTGCAGGGCGGAAGCCGGGATATCCGTCGCTGGCGGATTTGTCTCCATCTGTCTGATCGCCCTGTAGCGTTCTGGCAGATCATCTTCGGGATCTGGTGCCGGATATCGGAGATTGTAGTGAAAGAGGTCCATGGGATCCGTCTCCTTCCTCCACCTATTATACGGATTCCTGCCCGTTACAGGCGTTCGGACATCTCATCCGCCCTGTCAGGATCAGGATCTCTATCCACAGCAGGACTGTCGCTCAGCCCAAGCAAACTTCTGATCTTCTGTTCCAGACTGGTTGCAGCATCCTGATTCTGTCGAAGCCAGGCTTTCGCTCCGTCTTTCCCCTGTCCGATTTTTTCCCCGTCAATGGAATACCAGGAACCAGATTTCTGTATCAGGCCCAGATCCAGACCTTTGGTCAGAATCTGGTCTTCCATGCTGATGCCGGAATCGAACAGCAACTCAAACTCCGCTTCCCGGAATGGAGCTGCAACCTTGTTCTTTGCCACTCTGACTGAAATGACACTGCCTATGATATCGGCTCCTTCTCTGACAGGCTCACGTCTGCGGACATCCAGGCGCAGGGAGGCATAAAACTTCAGGGCTCTGCCACCCGGGGTGATTTCCGGACTGCCAAAGGAGATGCCGATTTTCTCCCGCAGCTGATTGATGAAAATCACAGTGGTGCCCATCTGGTTCAGGATGGGTCCGCATCTTCTGAGAACCTTCGACATCATCCGTGCCTGAGCACCGACCTGGAGATCCTGCATGTCGCCATCTATTTCTGCCTGAGGGAGAAGCGCTGCCACGGAATCCACTACGATCAGAGAAAACAGACCGGATTCAATCAGCGAAATCATGATGTCCAGTGCCTGTTCACCGGACTGTGGCTGTGAAAACGTCAAAGATGCCAGATCCACTCCAAGAAGACTGGCAAAGGATGCATTCATGGACTGTTCCACATCAATGAAGGCGCACCGGCCTCCATGCTTTTGTGTCTGTGCAATACACTGCAAAGACAGCATGGTCTTTCCTGCAGCCTCGGGTCCGAAGATCTCAACGATCCTGCCTGCAGGAAGTCCTCCAATGCCTGTGGCTTCATCAAGAGAGAGAATACCGGTTTCAAGATGTGGATACTCTGCAGTCAGTTCCCCCAGACGTATGACTGTCCCGGGGCCGAATTTCTGTTCGATTTCTTTCATCAGCTGCTCATATCTGGCATCGGAAGCAGCATCCGCCCTGGCTGCTCCGACCGTTTCGACACGTTTTCGCCTTGCCACAATTTCACCTCCCGTTCGGGTTTTATCCCTTTACTGACAATACTCTATCATTCTTACAAGCATTTTTTATGCATGATCCCTGCGATTTCTGATCGACATTAGTGTAAATACAGAACTGGAATGGCAGAATTTGCCCATTCCATGCTTTTTAATGTCTATTTAAATTTTACTATTACATAAAAGCATCGTTTATTCTTGCAACCCGAGAACCCAAATGTATACAATGCATATCTACAACTTACTGCTCCAGACTTGATTTGTTCTTATATATAACTATAGAACATAGATATAAATTAACTGCATTTAGAAAGCATATTTTTGTAGTATTCCTTCGCCCTCTATAGACACAGAAAACTAATCCATAAATCTGTTTGAGCGATCATCTGTATCAATGATTCGATGAAAATGCATCCCGGAACCATCTATGATTTATCCGTTCGCTACTATTCATATAGAAAATAGGTATGGTTTCTATAGTATTGATTGATAAACGAATATCTTTATTCTGATTGCTCCTGTCTCCTGCTTGAGCAGGTGCAGTTGAGCTCAACCCGCAAGGTACCAGTCATCTGGCGTTTCGGACCATATCAAATACTAACGGCTATCCACACATTCCAAAACACCTGTCTGGTACAGGCAGCCACATACAACCGTGCTCAAATGAGAACCCCTGGTTTCGGGCAAACTGAAAAAACCGGAATCCGATCAGGATCCCGGTATGACACAAAGAAAGATAGTGCGTGCTTATTTTGTATACTGGGCGGCAATCTCATCCAGCCGCCCCGGATGGTTTTCAGCCCAGTCATGATAGGCGAGACCTGTATCGCTGACTTCCCGTCCAAGGCTCAGTATAAAGGGAATCATATCCTCTTCCAGAATCACTCCGGCTTCTCTGCCCATCCTGGAATCATTTCGCCCGTTTTTCCCATGCAGAGACAGAAAATATGCGGGACGGATATCGCCTTTGGCTACCACTTTCACTGTTCCACGCAAACCAATCTCGGCTGTCTGCTGTGCCGAGCAGGAAGAAGGACATCCAGAGATGTGCAGTTTTGGCAGCGCATCCTGACTGATACCGGCTTCTCTGACAGCCCTGATCATTTCTTTGAGCAGCTTCTGACTGTCGCGGACTCCCACAACGCAGGTTCCGGCACCCACGCAGGCGGTACTCGTTTCAAACAGTGACCGGGCAGTATCCGCTTCCGTGATGCGGGCAATGAGATCTGCCTCACAGCCAGTCAGATTGATGATATACACAGACTGATCCGGGCTAGTGCGAAGTTCCACACCGTCCATGGAATCCAGAGCCGTTGAAAGACTGCGAAGCACTGACAGCTTCGGACATCCTCCCACGGGATGGTACAAAACACTGTAGAGGCCCTGCTGTTTCTGCGGCTGGATGCGCCAGTGAGTCTGCGGGCTGGTCCCATCTCCTTCCTTCGTGACCGGTGACACAATCTCAGGACCGAGCTCCAGCTGCAAAGCATTTCTTACCGCTGCAAGCTCCTGCAGGAATGCCTGCCGAAATGCTTCATCCCCGCCCAGATCTTCAACCATGTACCGGGTTCTGGCTCTCCGCTTATTTCCTGTATTGCCATATTTGCGAAATGTATTCATCATGGCCTGGACATAGTACAGGCATTCCACCGGTTTGACATCCTGCCCTACCTGCACGCCGAATGCCGGATTCGGCCCCAGACCGCCTGCAGCATATATATCGAATGTACCTACGTCAGTCGCGGCAAATCCCAGATCTCTGTACGTGGCATGGGTCATATTCTCACGGTCCCCCAAAAAAGCAGTTTTCAGTTTCCGCGGCATATCCGGGTCATCCACCGTTTCCACCAGATACTGTGCTGCTGCCTCTGCATATGGAAGCACATTCATGACCTCGTCAGGATCCACACCGGACAATGGACTGCACATAATGTTGCGGGGATAGTCTCCGCCGGTACCATACGTCTCATACCCATTGTCGACGATGTCCTCCAAAAGGGAGATCACCTGATCGGGCTGCAGATGATGAAACTGTACTGTCTGGCAAGTGGCGAAATGCACCATATCGACCTGGTGTTTCTCCGCTTCCTCCACAATGAAGCGCAGTTTCTTCCTGTCGATTCGGCCAGCCGTATTTCGCAGCCGTACCATGTTTCCACGTTTGTTTCTTTCAGCAAAGCTGCCTCTGGCAGCTGCAAAAGGTTTGTAGTCTCCAAGTCCGACAGAGGACTGATAATACCCGTCTGTTTTCTTCTTGAGCTGTTCATATCCCTGGAGTCTGTCCTGTTCCTGCATTGATTTCAATGATGCCATGGTCACCTCCAGTATGCACGATGCAGCCTGAAGTCTGTTTCCTCTGGCGGTTCCAGACAAAGACCTGCTGTACATACTCATTCCAGCATCACTATATCAATCCACAAAAAAAACCGGCAGACTGTATGCCTGTCCGGTATTCTTCTGCAGAGTTTCAGGTTGCCCGATACACAAACCATCGCTGCCTCAATATGGAATGTACAGCTCCTGTGAATATCCGAGAGCCGCAGAATTCAGGTCAATGGTCAGCGACTTGGGATTGTAATTCGCGAAGTCAGGAATCACTCCCTCGAACTGAAAATCGATCCGGCATGGAAGACTCATTTCCGGATCCAGGTACAGACACTCATAGCCCGAGGCAGTCCCGTCATAGGTCTGCGTACGCGGTGCCATTCCATCTGTACGGAAATCCACCTTTCGCAGCTCGTCCTCATTCATGGACTTGAGATCTCCTTTATCGGAATAGTCTGCAAGCCTGATTCCCGTCAGTCTGCACAATGGTGTGATATATGGAACCACAAGCCGGTCATCGGTCTTGTTTTCATAGGTAATGATCAGTCCCCTGACCCATGACGATCCGTTTTCATAGCTGTAGGAAGCCTCAGATCCATCCACACGGAATGCAAAGTCCCGGTCTTCATACAATGTGAAGGCATTTTGTTCGGAATACCTGACATTCCTGTCGGAAATCTGTCGAAGATCTGCCGCATCAAACGGGATGAATCCCTCGTTTTTGGGAAACAGCAGACCCATGTGTTTCTGATCGTTGTTGGGATACCCGGTATAGCCATAAACCAGCGTGGAATGAGATGGCTGGACCGATCTGGCAATGATCGTCTGCTTTCTGTCTATGGCATGAATGTCATCATTTGCTTCATCCGTGACCTTGAACGAAAGCGAGTCCATGGAATACGCTTCCTGCGACTGGTTGTCGACAGAAGCCAGATAATAATAATACACTGTATTCGTTGTCTGATTGGTGACCTTCAAGGCATCCATCAGCCGGAATGAAACATCGTCCTTCAGCATCACAGCCGGATCCCGGCTGCTGCACGCCCCCAGCGACAGAGCCAGGATCATGGCAGTCAGGACGGTTATCACTTTTTTCATACTGAGACCTCCATTCATCAGTGAATTCTAACAGAAAGGGAATGATATTTATATGCTGTCTCTGCAGCTCGAAATCTTTCTGCTGCTCGCCCTTGGCTGGTTTGTCGCATGGAAAAATCTTCTGAGCAAATCCGCACGTACTCAGCTGACCTCACTGGTTCTGTCACTGGTTCTTCCCGCCGCCATCATCCAGTCCTTTGAGCTGGACCTGACCTGGGAGGAATTCAGGACTATGTCCTCCGTGCTCTTCTGTTCCATCGGTATCCAGGTCCTGTATTCCCTGACAGCGAAACTGCTCTGGCGACACCAGCCGGAAAACCAGCAGATCAGTCTGCGTTACGGGACACTGGTATCGAACGCCGGGTTCATGGGAATGCCCATTGCCGGTCAGCTGTATGGCAGCCTGGGCCTTCTCTGTGCCTCGATCTTCCTGATTCCTCAGCGTATCGTGATGTGGAGTGCGGGACTGGCGCTGTATACCAGGGCAGACCGCAGAACAGCCATCCGCAAAGTCCTGCTCCATCCATGCATCATCGCCCTGGAAATCGGTGTGGCTGTGCTTCTGTTACGCATGAACGGGATCCTGCTGCCTGAGCCGCTGGATGCTGCCATTCATGCAGTGGGAAGCTGCAATACAGCTCTGTCCATGATGATGATCGGCGGCATGATGGCAGATGCAGACAAACAGAATGTCTTTTCACCGGTGACACTCGGATATTCCTGTATCCGGCTGGTTGCCCTGCCGCTGGTCATCTGGTTCCTTCTGCTCCAGGTGCCGGTTCCGCGGCTGGCCAGGCAGGTATGCGTGGTTCTCTCTGCCATGCCCGCAGCAAGCACAACGGGCATGCTGGCACAGAAATATGACAGGGATCCGGCATTTGCCTCCAGACTCATCTTTGTGTCCACTTTGCTGTCCATGATCACGCTGCCGTTTATTTCCTGGCTGGTCAGTCTGTGAATCCGGCTGCCTGCCGGTGGCGGCCTCCCACAGGCAGTGATACAGTGATATGTATGAAACTGATACCAGCCACAACAGAACAGGACCTGAACAGAGTCCGGAATCTGTACATGGTCTCCTTTCCGGACAGTGAACGGAAACCCTTTGACATGATTCTGGCCATGCATGAAACCGGAAACGCGGATATCCTCATGATGATGGACCCGGACTTCAGCGGACTGCTGATCACCATGAAAGACGACGGGCTGCTCCTTATTGACTATCTGGCCGTGGATCCCGCCATTCACAGCCAGGGTCACGGATCCCGGGCACTGACCGCCTTTGAGGCCCTGTATCCTGGGCAGAGAGTCGTTCTGGAAATCGAAAATCCCGACAAGGCGCCAGAAGGGAGTCCTGAACACAGACGGCTTTCGTTTTATCAGAATAACGGATTTGCTGTCATGAATACCGGCATACGGCTCTTTGATGTTCCCATGAAGCTGCTCGTACGGAACGGAAGCGTAACGTACGAGGACTACAAAGCGTTTCTGATCAGGCGTCTGGGACCATGGGCAAACGAACACATTTATCCGGATGATTGACCCTTCTTCCTGGAAACAGACAAAAACCTCTCGCGCTGTGGCAATGAATGTGTGAAACACTGTCCAGCCGGGAGGTTTTTTTTTGATTCTGAATACAGGAATCCGTCCGGGAGCAGAAACTCAGGATTCCAGTCCGAGTTTTTGCAGGACCTGACTCCTGGCAAGGGCCGCAACGCTGTCATCCAGCGGTTTGAGGTCCTCCATCCGGAAAGAAGGGTTCCGCTTCTGCATAGCCTTTGCGATGACAAAATCAGCAACTTCCGGATTTTTCGGGAGCAGAGGCCCATGCAGGTATGTACCCAGCATCTGCCCGTCATAATATCCTTCATATCCGGCATGGAAGCTGTTTCCGCAGCCGCTGACTACCTTGCCCAGCGGTCTGGTCACGTTCAGTGTCTGACCGCCGTGGTTTTCAAAGCCGATGATCCGGGTTCTGCGGTCATCCAGATCGGCATCTATGACAATGTTTCCGATGCACCTGGACCCGGCCTTTCCTGTCTCCGTACAGTAGGAGTGGAACCCCAGTCCCTCGATTCTGGTTCCGTCAGCTGCAATATAATATTGTCCAAAAAGCTGGTAGCCTCCGCAGATCAGCAGGGCAAAGGTGCCTTCGTCCAGTGCCTTGCGGATGTTGTCCCGGCGGGACAGAAGGTCGGGAATCAGCTGCAGCTGTTCCTTGTCCGCTCCGCCCCCCAGAAAGATCAGATCGTAGGTCGATAGGTCGGCTTCCTGACCGATGCCGATCTTGTCCACTTCACAGGGGATGCCTCTGTCCCGGCAGCGTTTCTGCAGAACCATGATGTTTCCTTTGTCCCCATACAGGTCCATAAAGTCATGATACAACCAGGCGATTTTCATGATCGCACCTCCTCCAGAATGGCGTTTCTGGCCGGTACCAGGGCTGTATAGGTCGCCACCACATACACAGTGTCCCCGCTGGCAACGGCTTTCTGAATCGTTTCCTTCAAATTGGAAGACAGGTTCAGTTCTCCGTCCCAGCCGCCATACAGCATCCGCAGTCCCATATCTCCGGAACGGGTTCCTGTGCACCAGATGGCCCTTGTCTCCGGATTCATGAACTTCTCAAAGTGGGTATCGTAGATCCAGCTCACATCCCGTCCGTCCTGTTCCCTGTCATTGAGCACGATGACAACCTGTTTGGGGCTCCGGTCTTTCTCGATGACTTTCATCACCTCATTGGCACCCGTCGGGTTCTTGATCAGGTTCAGGATCACGTTCTGCCCGTTGATTTCAAATGTTTCGTTTCTGCCAGCCGGCTGCGGGGCATGCCGGAAGACATATTCTGCCACTTTGCCGGGTATGTTCAGAAGTTTTCCCACAGCCAGGACAGCGGCGGCATTGTACATGGAGTACAGACCCTCATAGGGACTGTGAAACCGCTGTCCGTTCCAGCTGAAGCTTCTGTCATCCACATCGATCTGATCCAGATTGACATTGATGTCAGCAGGTGTGGAAAACCCGCAGCCAGGACAGTGAAACTTTCCGATATGAGAATACTGATACCAGTCATAGTCCAGCGGCTGTCCGCAAACCGGGCAGAATTTGCCTTCTGCCGCTTCACTGGTTGTACGGGTGGTGGCACTGTTTTCAGACACCCCGAATGTCATGACGCTGGCCTTCGGGGCTTTTGTGGCCAGACGAAGCACGTTCGGGTCGTTGGCGTTGAGGATAAGCGTCCCCCTGAAGGGTTTCAGCACCCCTTCTATAGATTCAATGAGCTGCTCCATTTCCCTCGCACGGTCCAGCTGATCGCGGAAGAAATTCGTCACGACCAGCGCCGTTACAGGCAGAGACGGCAGTATGTATCTGACATTCAGTTCATCCGTTTCCAATACGGCAGCTGTGGCTTTTACACGGCCGCCGAGACTTGTCTGCGAAACAAGAGCCGTAGTGATTCCTTCTCTCAGATTGTCGCCCTTGCGGTTGGTGACCACCTGGTAGCCGGCTTTCTCCAGAAGATCGGCGATCAGATTGGCTGTACTGGTCTTGCCGTTTGTGCCTGTCACCACAATCACGGGGCCATCGATCTGCAGTCTGCTCAGGATCCTGGGATCCAGTCTGAGTCCGATCTGGCCGGGAAGGGACCCGCCGCGTCCTGCAAAGGACAGCAGCCAGCGGGACATCCGAACCGCTGCAATTGCGAGATTTTTCATTCAGCGTCCTCCAAAACTGCCTTTTATTATACCTTGCTGCTTCGTATAATAAAACATAGTCAGCCCGGCTGACACTGGAAGGTATCTGAAGGAGGAACCATGAAACAGCTCGAACAGATGTATGAAGGCAAAGCCAAAAAGGTCTATGCTACCGACGATCCGAATCTGGTGATCGTGGATTACAAAGATGACGCCACTGCATTCAATGGCCTGAAAAAAGGGACCATTGCCGGCAAAGGAGCCATCAACAACCGCATGACCAACTACCTGATGAAACAGCTGGAAGAACAGGGCATTCCCACACACTTTGTAAAGGAGATCGACGACCGGAAAACTGTCGTGAAGAAAGTCGACATCATTCCCCTGGAAGTCATCATCCGCAACCGTGCAGCCGGAAGCTTTTCGAAACGCCTTGGCATTCCCGAGGGTTCCGATCTTCGCTGCTCCACTCTGGAGTTTTCCTACAAGGATGACGACCTGGGCGACCCTCTGATCAACAGCTATATGGCCAAAGCCATCGGAGCCGCTACACAGGAAGAGATCGATGTCATTACCGACTATGCTTTCCGGGTTAATGATCTGTTGAAATCATTCTTCAAGGGCATCGGAATCGAGCTGATCGATTTCAAGCTGGAGTTTGGAAAAACCGCAGACGGGACCATTGTCCTCGCTGATGAAATTTCTCCGGATACCTGCCGGTACTGGGACATGGAGACAGGCGAACACCTGGACAAGGACCGTTTCCGCCGTGACCTGGGAGATCCGGAAGGTGCATACAAAGAAGTATTTGCCCGCATGGGATTTACGGAGGCAGACTGATGGCAGATCATTCTATCTGGTCTTCTCCTCTTTCTGCACGGTATGCATCCCGGCCAATGCAGGAGCTGTTTTCGGATGACAAAAAATTCCGGACATGGCGCCGGCTGTGGATCGCACTGGCCGAAGCAGAGCAGGAACTGGGCCTTGACATCACAGATGTCCAGATTGCCCAGCTCAGGGAACATGCAGAGGACATCAACTATGATGTGGCAAAAGCCAGAGAAGCGAAGGTCCGTCATGATGTCATGTCCCATGTCTATGCCTATGGGCAGCAATGCCCGGACGCCAGAGGCATCATCCACCTGGGTGCCACCAGCTGCTATGTGGGAGACAACACCGATCTGATTGTGATGCACGAAGCGCTGGCCCTGCTGCAGAAAAAAATCGTCGCCATACTGGCACAGCTCCGGGAGTTTGCCCTGAAGTACAAGGATATGCCGACTCTGGCGTTCACGCATTTCCAGCCGGCACAGCCCACCACTGTCGGCAAGCGCGCAGCCCTCTGGACGCAGGATCTGCTCATGGACTATGAGGAGATTCAGTACCTTCTGGACAACAAAAAGCTTCTTGGACAGAAGGGAACGACCGGGACACAGGCGAGCTTCATGGAGCTGTTCGACGGCGATGAAGCAAAAGCCAGTCAGATCGACGCTCTGATCGCCTCCAAAATGGGATATGACAGTGTCTTCCCGGTTTCCGGTCAGACATACACCCGCAAATATGATACCCGGGTCCTTCACGCCCTGTCGGGCATTGCCCAGAGTGCACACAAGTTCAGCAATGACATCCGGCTGCTGCAGCACATGAAGGAGATCGAGGAACCCTTTGAAAAAAACCAGATCGGTTCAAGTGCGATGGCCTACAAGCGCAATCCGATGCGCAGCGAACGGATGGCCGCCCTTGCCAATTTCGTGATGTCGGATGCCATGAATCCAGCCATGACAGCCAGCACCCAGTGGTTTGAAAGGACTCTGGATGACTCGGCCAACCGGCGGATGTCGGTAGCAGAAGGTTTTCTTGCGACAGACGGGATCCTGGATCTCTACCTGAACATCACAGATGGACTGAAGGTCTATCCGAAAGTCATTGAAGCCGATCTTCTTCGGGAACTGCCCTTCATGGCGACAGAAAACATCATGATGGATGCTGTGAAAGCCGGTGGCGACCGGCAGGAGCTGCATGAAGCCATCCGCGAGCATTCCATGGAAGCAGCCAGGCAGGTCAAGGAATTCGGCAGGCCGAACGATCTGGTCGACCGGATCGCCGGTGATCCCAGGTTCGGTCTCACCCGGGAACAGATTCTGGAATCCATGGAACCCTCCCGATTCGTCGGACGGGCCCCGGAACAGACAGAAGCGTTCTTCCGCGAGTTTGTAGATCCAATTCTGGATGCAAACAAAGAGGCCTTGAACATGACTGCGGAAATCAGCGTCTGATCATCGACCGACACAAAGCCTGTCAGACAGGTCAGGAAAGATATCAGCAGGGGATGCCTGAGCATTCCCTGCTTTTCACGTCCTGCGGTTGGCGCCGGACAGCCGGCAGAACAGGAGAAATCTCCGATTCTGAATTGATTTACTTTTTCTATACAATTGTTGTCCGGGGCAGTATCAGGGTGATTTTTGTTCCAGTGGGGTATACTTGAAATTGAAAAAAGGTGACTTAAACATGACAAGACAAAGGAAGACCAGCGAATTTCTGAGGACCTGCATATTTGAGGCGCTGATGCTGTTGCTGGACCAGAAGAAATACGAAGATATCACTATTTCGGAACTGGCTGAGAAAGCCGGCGTCTCGCGCATGACGTATTACCGTACGTATGAAAACAAAGAAGATGTGGTGATTCAGTTCCTTCGCACAAGAACCGACAGCCTGCTTCGGCAGTTTGACGAAGGCAACTACAACAACCGCTATGAATGGTACAGGGATATATTCGAGGAGATTCTCGAACAGAAGGACGTTACCTACAAGATCCTGAAAACCCCCCAGCTTTGTGCGGTGGCACTGGAACATTTCAACAATTTCGCCAAAGTACTGCTGCCCCGTGTATACAAAATCGAAGGGGACAGTACGGTAATGCATAACCGGATTATCTATCAGACCGGCGGATTTGTGTTTTTGATGTCCCACTGGGTGCTGGACGGATGCAAACAGTCTCCGGATGAAATGGCCAGGCTGCTGGACAGCTACATTCACAACGAGAAAAAATAACAGAAATTCAGTTTCTGACTGTCTGCGCTTTCCTGCTGCAGGCAGTTTTTTTCTGCCTCCAGCCGTTTTCTGCAGAAGTGACTTAACTGGAACTGACCCGGGAATTCCACACAGACGTCATAGTGAAAACAGGCATGGACCTCTGAGATCCATACCTGTTTCCCTGTATTTTCCTGTATGCTTTCCTGCGACAGGCCGGCTGTCATGCCTGCTGTTGTGCTGAAGCTGTCACATCTGCCATGACCTGGGCAGCCACATCTTTCATGAAGCCATCCACCTGTTCCCGGCTCCGGAGGTCGTAGCCTTCATATCCGCTCACATCCCGGATCAGGTCCATCATCGGCAGGGTGCCGTACAGCTTCAGCCCGGAAGACTCCAGGAATTCCGACAGCTGATCTGTGTTGTAGAAATCAATCCGTTCGCCACAGTGCGGGCAGTCCAGATACGCCATGTTTTCCAGGATACCCAGAACAGGAACATGCATCTGTTCACACATGTGCACAGCTTTGGACACAATCATGGAGACCATGGGCTGAGGTGTGGAAACCATGATCACACCCTGGACCGGCAGCTGCTGCAGAATGGTCAGCGCCACATCTCCGGTTCCGGGAGGCATGTCGATCAGCAGCACATCCAGGTCGCCCCAGATCACATCTGTATAAAACTGCTTGACCACGTTGCCGACGATCGGACCCCGCCAGATGACCGGGTCATCTTCGTTCTTCAGCAGGTAGTTCAGGGACATTACTTCGATTCCCTCCTGTGTCTTCACAGGAATGATTTCGTTCTCGCCCGTAGCATAGGCCTTTTCCGATTCAATGCCAAAGAGCCGCGGAATACTGGGACCGGTGATATCGGCATCCATGACACCGACCTGCAGTCCCATCTGTTTCAGGGCACGGGCCAGCAGGACTGTAACAGTGGATTTTCCCACACCGCCTTTGCCGGATAAAACGGCAATCACGTGTTTTATATGGTTTTTGGGATTCGTCTGCACGGAGCACAGTGTGCTGTCTTTCGAGCAGTTCCCTTTGGACGGACAACCTTCACAAGACATGTTCATCTTCCTCCTTCTGACTGTCAGAGTTCATCATACTGCCAATGTGTCCGGTTCGCCAAGTCTGCAGCCGGAATCACCGGATCTTTCTTCGTTTCCATCACCCGCAGCCACACCGATCCACAATGGCGGTTCCATGGCCAGTCCCCCGGTCCGGCCATTTTTCCTGGCTTCCACCAGCAGAGACTTGCATAAACTGTCACGTCGGTCATACACCAGCTGCAGGCGTTTGACAATCAGGTGATGCTTTTCCAGCACCGTCAGGATCTCCTGCAGTCTGTCCGGCCGGTGCACAAGATAGAACCGGCCTCCGTCATTCAGAAACCGGGAAGCCGCTTCGCAGAGTTCTCCCAGGGTCAGGTGAAACTCGGCTCTTCCCTGCTGCCGGAGTGTCAGCGGGGTCTTCCGGTCGGTTGCCTGCAAAGAGAAATACGGCGGGTTGGAGATTACCACATCGGCTTTCCGGTCCATGACCTGCTGCACCGGCTGCTCCAGGATCTCCCAGGGACTGTGGCAGACAGACAGGTTTTGTCTTGCCACCTGAGCCGGTTCATGCAGCAGTTCAATGCCGGTCATGAGGGCAGGATGGCTGTCATCGGCATACACCAGCAGCACTCCGTTGTTGGTTCCGATATCGATCACGGTTTCTCCGGGCCGGATTACCATGAATTTCGCCAGCAGCGCTGTATCTGTGTTGAACCGGAAATGATCCGGGTGCTGCCAGATCCGCCGGTCCGGATCCAGAAACCAGTCCTGTCTGAGCGGCTTTTCTGCTTCCATTGCGGGCCCTGTTTTCTTTTCCAGTCCTGCCTCAGTCATTCTCTGTTCCACCCTGCATCTCGACAGGCCCGGTCTGATCCCTATGGTCCGGACGGTCACCGACAGAGACTGTCTGTTCCCGTTCAGCCACTCCTGCCGATCCTGGCTGCGCGCCTTTTTCCTCCCGCTGTTTCAGCAGATCCCCGGCTGTGGTGAATACGGACTGATCGAACTTGCGGTTCAGCAGATTCACAACATCCCGGGCGGTATCCTGTACAGGTTCAAAAATCGTCGGCTGCATCAGGATCTTGTCCGCATCCTGCAGGGATCCCATGCTGACACCCATATGCCGGTATCCCTCCGGCTCGAAGTTCTGCTCAATGATTGACTGCACTGTCTCGAAGACCGGCTCGAACTGATCGGTATATTCCTCCAGTGTCCGGGACCGCACTTTGTTCCGGAAGTCCACATCCCGAAACACCACACTGATCAGCATGCCTTTCTGCCCCTCCTTCTGCAGGCGCCTGACCAGTTCCCTGCACAGATCCCTCGCAAAGCTCAAAGACTCTTCCAGGGTGTAAATATCCACTGTCAGCGTCCGGGAAACAGAGACAGACTTGTGGGTGGAGGAAAACTCCAGTTTGTCCGGGCCATTGCCCCGGGCCTTGCGGATCATGGACAGGGCATTTTTTCCAAGGATCCGGCGGACAGCCTCTTCATTCTCCGGATCCGCCAGGTCGCCGATGGTGTCCACACCGGCTTTTTTCAGCAGCGGCACGGTTTTCTTTCCGATTCCCACCATATCGCTGATGTCCAGGGGCCAGAGCTTGGCCGGGACCTCGGATTTGCGCAGCACAGTGATGCCCATGGGTTTGCGCATGTCGCTGGCCATTTTCGCCAGAAAGCGGTTGGGAGCCACGCCGATGGAGCATTTCAGCCCCAGTTCCTCATAGACCGCTGTCTGGATAGCCACAGCCAGGTCCAGAGGCCGCTTGTACCTGCGGATCGGGTCGGTCACATCGAGAAAACACTCATCGATGGAAACCGGTTCGAGCATGGGAGAAAACCGCCGGAGGATCCGGAAAAACTCCCCGGAGAGCCGACGGTAATAGGCATGGTCTCCCGGAACAATGATCAGGTCCGGATCCAGCTGCCTGGCCTGGAACACCGGCATGGCGGAATGGATGCCCAGGGCCCTGGCAGCGTAATTGGCTGTGGACAGCACGCCTCTGGAAGACAAAGAGCCCACTGCCATGGGCCGCTCTTTGTATTCAGGATGACGCAGTTCTTCAGCACTCGCGAAGAATGCATTCAGGTCAATGTGAAACAGGACTCTGGCCATCCAGAACCTCCTTCTGAAGTTCCCGCATTCCATCCACGGCCTGTTCGGTGGCGTGACCATGGGCCATGATGGCCAGTTCGCGGAGTGTTTCCTCATGATCCAGCTCGCTGATCCGGGTCAGTGTGGTCTGACCGTCTGATTCCTTGGATACGGTGAAATGCCGGTCAGCCCAGACAGCGACGCTTGCCAGGTGCGTAATGCACAGCACCTGCCGATTTTCTGCGATTTTGTGCATCTTGGACCCCATGGCCAGTGCCACTTTGCCGGATACACCGGTATCGATTTCGTCAAAAATGATGGTGTCAATGCCTTCTCTGGTCTGAAACACTGTCTTCAGCGCCAGCATGAGTCGTGACAGTTCACCGCCGGATGCCGACTGTCTGACAGGTGTCAGCGGCTGGCCTGGGTTCATGCTGGCATAAAAGGTGATGTCATCCATTCCCGTCTCTCCGGGGGTTTTGTCCGTCCGCCGGATCTCAAACCGGGCATGTTCCAGCATCAGGTCTCTGGCATGGGAGAGGATCTGTTCCTGCAGTTCCGGTATGACGGCTTCCCTGGCTTTGGACAAAGCCCGGGCTTTTTCCACATAAGCTGCCAGAGCCGCTTTTTTCTGTTTTTCCAGTTTATCAAACAGGTCCTGGCGGTGAAGGATCCGGTCCACCCTGGTTTCCAGTGCCTGGCGTTTCTCCATCATGGCTTCCCGGCTGCCCCCGTATTTCCGGTACAGGCGCTTCAGCTGATACTCCCGGTCCTGCATCGCATCCAGGTCCCGTGCCTGGTCCCGCACACTGTCGAGCTGTTCCTGGGCTTCCTCTCCCACAGATTCCAGCTGGTAGTACAGGGACTGGATCTCATCGCTGCGGCCGGCCAGCCCTGGGTTTTTCTTCATGACCCTCGCCAGTTCATAGACACTCTCCAGGATGCCGCCGTCTTTTTTCAGCAGTCCCAGGATCTCCCGGACTTCTTCTTCCGTTTTCTGTGACCGGCTGGCGGTCCTGATGGATTCCTGGAGCTGTTCCAGTTCCCCTTCCCCGGCTTTTGCGGAATCGATTTCATTGAGCTGTGCGGTCACAAACTCCAGCTCTTCATCGGAGTATGTTTCGTTCTGTGCCTGCTGCAGCGCCTGTCTGGCCGATGCAAACTCCTTCCATGCATCCTGGACACCCTGTCTGTCGACGCCTGCATACTGATCCAGCAGATCCAGCTGCACAGCCGGATCCATCAGCTGAATGGTATCCAGCTGGGAGTGAATGTCGATCAGGCGTGCTGTGAGCTGGCGGATGAAACCAAGGGTCGTGATCTGTCCGTTCAGACGGACCTGTGACTTGCCTGCGGCATTGACTGTTCTGGTGATGGTCAGCACTTCCTCAGGCTCAAACCCATGTTCTAACAGCAGCGCATCTGCAGCGGGGCTGGAGGTCAGGACCATGCGCAGCACGGCTTTGTCCTGTCCCTGGCGGACGATGCTGCCCTGGATCCGGCCGCCACACAGATAGCCGATGGCATCGATCAGCAGCGATTTGCCAGCCCCGGTTTCACCGGTAATGACAGACATCCCGTCTTCAAACTCCACTGAGGCTTTGTCGAACAGAATATAGTTCTGTACAGTGATCTGCTCGATCATCGCATTCTCCTTTCCCAGGCATACAGCATGGCTTCGCGGTTTCCGCTGCGGCCCGGCAGGATGTCATCCACAATCCGGACATGGACAAAATACTGCAGAAGCCACGTTTTCATGTCCTGGATGATCCTCGAGCGCAGCCGGTCATCCCGCAGCACCCCGTGTTTGTTCAGGGCTGCAGGGCCGCATTCAAACTGCGGCTTCACCAGGACAGCCAGGTGTCTGACAGCGAACCGCTGCAGCAGCGGCTCCAGGACCGTTTTCGCAGAGATGAAGGATACATCCATGCACAGAAACTCCGGAACATCCGGAAGGTCCTGTGGCTGCAGATCCCGGGCATTGACGCCTTCCATCTTCACCACCCGCGGATCCCGGTCCAGTTTGTCCGCCAGCTGCAGGTGTCCCACATCCACGGCATAGACTTTCGCAGCCCCATGCTGCAGGCAGACATCGGTGAATCCGCCAGTGCTGGCCCCGATGTCCAGCACCGTCTGTCCCTGCAGATCAATGCTGCACACATCCACCGCCTTTTTCAGTTTGGCCCCTGCACGGGAGACGAAATCTGCTTCAGCCGGCAATATGGTGACCTGTTCCGGATCGGATACATCCAGACTGGGCTTGCTCACCGGTTTGCCGTCCACCTGGATCCGGCCTGCACGAATGGCATCCTGTGCCTTCGCACGGGAGCCCATGGTTTCTGCCAGCAGCCTGTCCAGTCTCATGACAGGCTCCCGTTCCCGGAGGAAGGCCCGGGTTCCCCGCTGGACGGGCGTACACCGGCATCGACCCGCCGGGTTCCCTCCGCCTGGCGGTTGTCAGTGCCTGATTTTCGTTCGATCCAGTCAAAGAGATCCTCCAGAGATATGCCTTCCTCTTTGCGAAGCGCACGGACGCTGCCATGAGGAATGAAGGCATCCGGCAGACCGATCACATGAAACGCCGGAACGGGATCCCCGCTTTTTGCCAGGCAGTCGCGGATCGCGGAAGACAGTCCCCCCTGGGATACATCGGTCTCAAACACCGTGACAGGCAGGCCCATGGCAAACAGCTCCCGGATCATGGCTTCATCCACCGGCTTGAAAAACCGGGCATTCACCACACGGAGTCCGGTTCCGTTGACCTTTGCCTTTTCCCGCACCCGATCGACTTCCGGACCATAGGTGATCACGATTTGTTCCGGGGTCCCTTCATCAAACCATGTCCAGGTCCCGGTTTGAATTTCTTCCAGGACATCCTTCCGCTTTGCGGCGGTCGTACCCCGCGGATAGCGGATGAAACAGGGATCACTGTGCAGGAAGGCAGAATACACCAGATCCTGGGCTTCCTGTGCATCCTTCGGCTGGCAGATCACCACATCCGGAATCGTCCGCAGAAAGGCGATGTCATAAATGCCCTGATGCGTGTCTCCGTCTTCCCCCACCAGTCCTGCACGGTCCACGCCAAAGACCACAGGCAGGTGCTGTCTGGCGACATCGTGCAGCACCTGGTCATAGGCGCGCTGCAGAAAACTGGAGTAAATGGAGACAAAGGGCCGCAGTCCGCCGGCCGCCATGCCGCCGGCCGCCGTCACGGTATGTTCCTCGGCAATGCCGCAGTCGAAGAACCGGTCCGGATATTTCGCGGCAAACTGCAGGAGCTTCGATCCATTGGCCATGGCAGGCGTGAGCACCGTAATGCGGGGATCCTTTGCAGCAAGGCGACTGACGGCATCCGCAATGATCAGGGACCAGCTTTCCTCACCGGCACATCCGCTGCTGCGGAAGCGGCCGGTTGCCGGATCGAAGGGGGGCACCCCGTGCCACTGACCGGTTCTGTCCTGCTGCGCGGGTGCGTAGCCCATTCCCTTCCGGGTTCTGACATGCACAACCACCGATCCATGATGTTCCCTGGCTGTCTCCAGCGTCCGGATCAGTTCCGGCAGATTGTGACCGTCCACCGGCCCCAGGTAATCCAGCCCGAACTGCTGAAACAGACCGCCATCCACCAGACTGTCCCGCAGGACATCCCGGATGGAAGACAGACCATTGAGCAGCGCCGGAGAAGGCTCCAGTCCCGCTTTGACGTCCCGCTTCACAGACCGGTATGCCCTGGAAGACCGCAAAGTCGTCAGGTGATTTTTGAAGCCGGCATGATTGGGGGAGATGGACATGTCATTGTCGTTGTAGACAATGATGACTTTCTCCTTCCGCATGCCAATGTTGTTCAGTGCCTCCATGGCCATGCCGCCGGTCAGGGCCCCGTCTCCGATCACCGAAATGACTTCTCCGGATTCTTTCTGCAGATCCCTCGCAACGGCCAGTCCGAGGGCTGCCGACAGAGAGGTGCTGGAATGTCCGGCTTCCCAGGGATCATGGGGACTTTCTTCCCGCTTCTGGAATCCCGACAGCCCGTGCCGCTGACGCAGCGTTGCAAACCGGGGGGCCCGTCCTGTGAGGATCTTGTGGACATAGGACTGGTGTCCGACATCAAACAGCAGCCTGTCTTTCGGAGACTCAAACACATAGTGCAGAGCCAGTGTCAGTTCCACGATTCCCAGATTGCTGGAGAGATGCCCGCCGGTTTTGGACAGGGACTGGATCAGGAAACTGCGGATCTCCTGTGCCAGGGATTCCAGCTGCGGGATGGACAGCGTTTTCAGCTGGCCGGGGTCTTTCAAATCCAGTATCCGCATAGTTCCTCCTTTGCATCGTTTGCTTTGCAGCCGTTTTGTGGCGGTTGCAGACAGAATTCCTACCTCCAGGATCCGGATGTCCTCAGCGGGACCGGTTCAGCAGCTGGTCAAACACTTTGACGAGCCGGTCGGGATCCATGTGCAGGGAACCGGTCAGAAGCCGGATCCGCCTGTCCAGGTCCTTCACCATATCCCGGGCTGAGCCGAGTCCCAGGGTGCTGACAAATGTGGCCTTGCCGCGTTCCTGATCCGACAGAGACTTCCCCATGGCTTCTTCCGTGCTGGTCAGATCCAGAATGTCGTCCTGAATCTGGAACTCGATGCCCAGTTTCATGCCGATTTCCTGCATCGTTTCCCGGTCCTCCGGATGTCCCGCCAGGACTGCCGCCATTTCCAGGGCTGCGGCGATCAGGCAGCCGGTTTTGTACCGGTCTATGTCTTCCAGCTGGGCGAAGGTGATATCCTGGCTGCCCTCGGCATCCAGGTCCAGGGTCTGTCCCAGGATCATGCCTTCCGGACCGGCATTCCTGGCCAGGACCTTTACCAGGTCCGGCACCACAGCCGGATCGCTGTCGGCAATGGTTTCAAATGCCTGCGTCAGCAGGGCATCACCGGCAAGGATCGCCGTGGCTTCGGAGAATGCCTTATGGGTGCTGGGTCTGCCGCGCCGGAGATCATCGTCATCCATGGCCGGAAGATCGTCGTGGATCAGCGAATAGGTGTGAATCATTTCCAGGGCTGCGGCTGCCGGATAGCCCAGTGAACGGTCACAGCCATAGTCTTCCAGCGCTGCCAGCAGCAGGGCCGGACGAATCCGCTTGCCGGGTGCCAGCAGTGCATAGGACATGGCCTGCCTGGTCCTGGAGTCCGGTTTGTCCATGCTGGCAGTCAGCCATGTCTCGAAATCACGCATTGCCGGCTGTCTCCACGATCAGCGTGTTCATTTTGTTTTCAAATGCCTTCAGCTGCACTTCGCACTGCTGCGTCAGCTTCAGCCCTTCTTCGAAGAGCTCCATGGCTTTTTCCAGTTCCAGGTTCCCCGAATTCAGCTGCCGTACGATTTCATCCAGCCGCACCATGGCCTGCTGAAAGGTCAACTGTTGTGTTTCCATTGTTTATTGTTCCTCCTGCACATCGTGCCTGTCGTTTTTGCCGGTGACAGAACGACCCTGATTCGTTTTCAGCACCTGAGCCTCCAGTGTTCCGTCATGCAGCCGGACATCCACCAGTGCCCCGGCCTGAATGTCTGCCGTGCTGTGGACCAGTTGTCCCTCTGCGCTCACGAGTGCATAGCCCCGGGACAGGACTTTCAGGGGACTGTAGGCATCCAGCAGGGAGGCATTTCTGCAAAGGCGGTCCCGCTGTCCGCGGGCAAACTCCTGCATGGACTGCCCGAGCATCTGATCCAGCTGCCCCAGCCGGACCAGTTCCACCTGGATCCTGGCCTGCGGGCTTTGCCTGTTCAGCTGCAGACGAAGCGAAGCCAGCCGGTTCTGCTGCGCCGCCGCAAAGGATGCCTGGGCGGACTTCAGCCGGGTGCTGACGGCCGCCAGCTCCAGTTCCTTCTTCTGCGCCCAGGACAGCGGGTCGGCCAGATAGGGATTGGACTGGTACTGCAGCAGTCTGGCCGCTGCCTGATCCATGCGGGCATTCATGGACTGGATCAGCTGTACCCGCTTCTGCTCAAACCACTGCCAGACCTCTTTCTGATCCGGGGTGATCCACTGGGCAGCAGCCGTGGGGGTGGCAGTGCGCTGGTCTGCCGCAAAATCCGCAAGTGTGGTGTCCACTTCATGCCCGACTCCCGTAACGGTGTATGTCTTCATGTGTGCCAGCCGTCTTGCGATGTTTTCGTCATTGAAACAGAACAGATCCTCGAAGCTGCCACCGCCCCGCACCAGCAGGATGGCGTCCAGCCCGGCATCATCCGCCTGGTCAAGCGCCTTCAGAATGCTCGCCGGCGCCTGTTTTCCCTGCACCGTGGCCGGAAACAGAAACAGCTCGGCCATGGGCCAGCGGCTGGCAATCGTGCGCCGCACATCCTGCAGCGCAGCACCTTCCTTTGCGGTGATGATCCCGATCTTCTGGATCCCCCGGGGTTTGGGACGCTTGTTCAGGGAAAAGATCCCCTCGGCTTCCAGCTTCTTCTTCCGGCGCTCCAGCTCCAGATACAGTTCCCCGACACCATCCGGTTTCAGGGCCCGCACATAAAACTGCAGGCTGCCCCGCTGCTCATAGACATTGACATCTCCGCTTGCGAGCACAGACATGCCTTCTTCCAGCCGGAAATTCATCTTCTGCACATAGGAGCGGAACATGACGCACGTCAGTTCGCTGGCTGCGTCCTTGATGGAAAAATAGTAGTGACCGCTCCGGTGTCTGGTCAGATTTGAAATCTCGCCCTGGATCCAGACGCCATCCAGCCGAAGGTTCTGCTGCAGGCAGGTTTTGATCCGGGTGACCAGAGCCGAAACCGGCACGACCAGCTGTTCGCTCATAGCCGGTCCAGAATGCCGTTGATGAGCTTGTAGGAATCCTCGTCCGAATATTTGCGGGCCAGCGTGACTGCCTCGTTGATGACCACCGGTTTGGGTGTTTCGTTATACAGGATTTCCTGCATGCTCATGAGAAGGATCGCCAGGTCCAGCTTCGAGAGACGGTCCACTGACCAGTCACTGCGGAGCATGCTCTGCAGTTTTTGCGTCAGTTCCTGTTCGTGTTCCACGGTTCCCATGGTCAGGGCATACAGATAGCCGTCGATCTGGTTCGAGTGTGTGATGTCAAAGACTGCCTGGCGGATGTCTCTGTCCATCAGCAGGTGCTGATACAGAGCCTCCATGGCGATTTTGCGCATTTCACTGCGTGACAGTTTGGATGTGTCCATTTTCTTACATTCTCCCATTATCTAAAAAGAGGAAATCCTGCGATTTCCCCTGTTAAAACAAGAACCCTACGACTTCGATTTCGATGGACTCGGGCTTGTAGTCCGTCATGTACGAAATGCTTTCAAAGATCTGGTTCTGCAGGCTGGCGCAGATATCAGTGACATTCGTGTTGTACTGGATCCTCACGGGAACAGTCAGCCACAGCTGGTTGTCTTCGATTCTGGTCTGCACGCCGCCCTTGAACGGCTTGGATCCCTCGAACAGCTGCACGTTTTCCGTTTCATCGATCACATTCGTGGCGATGGTGGAAAACACGCTGCGGTTCAGGTTGATCGTGCCCAGGGAATCCCTGGAAGGTAACTGTATGAATTCTTTTGCCATGCTTTCACCTGTTTCTACGAAGTCATTTTATACCACAAGCCATATCCTTGTCACGCCCCCGGTCCCGGCAGACTGCCCTGCCGGCTTTCGGCTGTGGCATACACGCCATCGGGATCCGGGTCATGTCCGTCCAGCACCTGTCGGGACTGTGCTTCGTCTTTGACAAGCTGCGATTTCAGGGCCTCCGGTCCATCAAACCGTTTCTCGGGACGCAGCCGCCTCGAGAAATAAAACCGGACCCGCTGTCCATAGAGATCCGAGTCGAAGTCGAACAGGAATGCTTCCACTGTCTGTCCGGTACCGGTGAAGGTCGGGTTGACGCCGACGCTGATCATCGCCTCATGGATCCCGCTGTCCGTCTGCACAAACCCGGCATAGACACCTCGGGCCGGCAGAAGATAGCCGGGATCGGGCTGCAGGTTGGCGGTGGGAAAGCCCAGAAGCTTCCCGCCACGTCCGAAGCCATGGACAATCAGACCGGGAACCGAATAATCCTGGCCAAGCATGGCTGCTGCCGCTTCCACATTCCCGCCACGGACTGCCTCTTCAATGCGGGTGCTGGAAATCTTGCCGTCCAGGTCCGTCACCGCCTGCACGACAGAATGTGCGAACCCGGCTTTGGTCAGGGACTGCACAGAGCCGGCATTGCGGGCGCCATAACGAAAATCAAATCCTGTCACGAGATAGTCCACGTGCATATCTTTCAGCACCTGGTGGAATCCATCCGGGCTCAGGGAGGCAAACGCGCGTGTGAAGTCCAGGATGCAGAACAGGTTTGCTCCCAGCGCTTCGGCGGTTCGTTCCCGATCCTCCAGGCTCTGGATATGCTCCAGCGGTTCACCGGGCCGGAACACTGCCCAGGGATCGGGATCGAAGGTCAGCACCCCCCAGGGAAGGCCCAGGCGTTCCGCCTGTTTCTTCGCCTCAGTCAGCAGGGCACGATGACCCTGGTGAAATCCGTCAAAGAATCCTGCTGCCAGGACCGAATGGGGAAGGCATGGAATACTGGTATAGGAAAACCGGAAGATCTGCATCACCACAACCCCCTTGCACAGGCAAACACATCTCCGTGATCCCGGTCATAGACAGCAAGCGCATGACCATCACTGTCCAGAACCAGCACTCTGTCATCTGGTGTGTTCAGACGTATATGCCTGCCGTTTCTGATATCCGACAGATCCACCTGTGCACTGTCTGCTGCGGGTATGGTCTCGAGGACCCGTTCGATGGGATGGATGGTATGACAGTCGGCGTCCAGCGGTTCTGCCTGTTCCAGTGTAAATCCGCCGGCTCTGGTCCGGCGAAGGGACTTCATGTGACCGCAGTTCCCTGTTGCTCTGGCCAGATCACGGCAGAGGGCCCGGATATATGTCCCGGAGGAACAGGAAACCCGGAACCGGAGATCATCCTCGTCCAGAACCTCTGTGTCATAGATTGTCACATCTGTGTAGACTGCCGGCACCTCCTGTCCTTTCCGCTGGTAGTCCATGAGCTTTCTGCCGGCAATTTTCTTTGCCGATGTCGTGGGCACCTGCTGGTGCAGAGGGCCTTCGAACTTCTTCAGCTCCTGATCGAGGGAGAAATCCCGGTTCACGGGAGCCGTACGGACAACCGTTCCTGATGCATCATCCGTATCTGTTTCCGATCCAAGTGCGAGTTCGGCAATGTACTCCTTGTCGGTATCCGGCAGAAACTGCAGGCACTTGGCCGCTTTCCCGGCCAGGATCACCAGGACACCCGATGCATCGGGATCCAGGGTGCCGGTATGCCCGAATTTCTTCTGTCTGTATTTTCGACGCAGGGTGGCGATCACGTCGTGGCTTGTCATCCCCGCAGGCTTGTCAATCACCAGGATCCCGTCCAGGGATGCTGTCTGTGTCTCTTTCATAGCTATCACCGTACCCATTTTACCGGTTTTGTCCCACAGGGGAAGCAGCATTCGCCCGTGGCTTTACCTTTGCAGGCTTTCCTGTCAAAATCGGTTCGGATGCAGGAGGAACCCGCAATGAAAATACAGACCATTCTCCGGGGGATCCGGCAGGCGGACAACCGCTTCGGCCTGATCCGCCCCGGTGACAAAATAGCTGTGGCCGTATCGGGAGGGAAAGACAGCATGCTGCTGCTGACTGCCCTGCGACAGTACCAGAAGTTTCCGCATACAGACTTCGAGCTCGTGGGCATACACGTGGATGTCGGGTTCGAAGAATTCGACCATGACCTCATGACCGGCTACTGCCGGGATCATGATCTGCCGCTGCAGATCGAAAAAACCAGGATCTTCCCGATCCTGGAGCTGGACAAAAACCGCGGCACACAGGGACAGATCCAGTGTTCCCTGTGTTCGAAGCTGAAAAAAGGCGTCCTGTTTGAAACCGCCAAAAAACTCGGGTGCAACAAAGTCGCCTTCGGTCATCATGCAGATGACGCCATCGAAACGTTTTTCCTGAACATGATCCACGGATCCAAAGCCGCCACCTTCCAGCCTCTGCAGTACATGTCGCGGATGGACATGGACCTGATCCGGCCTCTGGTCCTGCTGCGGGAAAGCGAAATCGTCCAGGCCTGTCAGGACAACGGAATCCCCAGTGTCCGCCGGGTATGTCCCAATGACGGTTTCACCCAGCGGCAGAGCATCAAGGATGACCTGGAAGAGGTCTATCGCCGCTATCCGATGGCCCGCGACAATTTTCTGACTGTGCTGTCCAACTGTGACGAAAAGGGATTCTGGCATGATGCAGATTCGGAAAATGTCAGAACCGGCACAGTACACCGAAAGGACCAGCCGGGAAAGGAGGAAACCCCGGATTCTCATACCGGATCCATTCAGTGATTTGCCTGCAGCCCGCTGTTTTGCCTGGACAGCGGGTTTTTTCTGTCTGGTCTCAAGCTGCCTGCCCATGGAAGACTGAGCTGCCGGTTGCGGCGGTACCGCGGCAAAGGCGGAAGGGTCAGCAGCAGGATGACACGGATGTAAGATTGCATCTTTCTCCGGCAGCGTACAATGCTGCCATGAATGGATATATCGAGGTGATCCGGGATTCCTTTCTGTGGTTTCCCCTGGCAGCTCTGCTGTTTACAACACCCTACATTTTTTACAACTATCACAAATACGGCTCTGTGTGGTCCTTTCGGATCCTGGTGGTCTACTCCTTCATCCTCTATCTCATGACTGTGTATTTCCTGGTGATTCTGCCTCTGCCTTCCCGGGATGCTGTCGCCCATATGACCGGAAGGACCATGAACCTGGATCCCTGTGGTGTCATCCGGGATTTCCTGAAGGAACTGCCGGCCCATGGTGTCCTTCACAATCCGGCCCTCTGGCAGTTTGGCTTCAACATTCTCATGGTCGTACCTTTCGGAATGTATCTAAGATACTGGTTCGGCTACTCCCTTCCCAGAACTTTCCTGTGGTCCCTGGGACTGTCGATGTTTTTCGAGCTCACCCAGCTGAGCGGACTTTACGGTCTCTATCCCCGGCCCTACCGTCTCTACGATGTGGATGACCTGATTTCCAATACTCTGGGCGGCTGCCTCGGATGGCTGATCACGGGCCCCATTCTGGGGATCCTCCCCGCCCGCAGTCAGGTGGATGCCGCCAGCTACCGCTCCGGGCAGCATGTATCACCCCTGCGAAGGCTGTCCGCGCTGTTTGTGGATGCGCTTGTGATGGCGGTTCTATACTTCTGGAGCCTTGGCTGGTGGCCGGAAATGATCACCGGCTATGTCCTGCTGGGCATGCTCGCAGGCCGGACCCCAGGCATGGCCGCCGTTTCTTTGCGGGTGGAGTCTGCAGACGGCCTGTCCGGACGGATGCTGCGAGGCATCTATCAGCTGGCAGGGTATCTGTGGCTGCCCATCCTTGGCGCCCGGCTTGGATATCCCTTCGATCTGGCCGCCTGGCTGCTGTGGCTCTTCCTCTGTCTGAGCGGGACAGCCAGTCTGCTGCAGGGGCGCCCAGGCTGGTTTGGCCTGTGGTCAGACAGCAGAATTGTATCTTCCATCCGGCAATGATAGATTAATGACATGGCAGAAAAGGAAATGAGAACTTTATCAAATGGTGTGAATATGCCGGAAATCGGCTTCGGCACATATCTGCTGGACAATCTCCAGGCACGTTCCTGTGTTGGTCAGGCTTTGCAGGATGGCTACCGTCTGATCGATGGAGCGGCGTTTTACGGCAATGAAACAGGGGTGGGACAAGGCATCCGGGATGCAATGCAGTCCGGTGTATCCCGCGAAGATCTGTTTGTCGTGAGCAAGGTCTGGAAAGATTCTATGGGTTATGAACTGACCATGGCCTCTTTTGAGAAAACCCTGCGGGAACTGCAGCTTGAATACCTGGATCTGTACCTGATTCACTGGCCTTCCGGCGACCATGAACTTGACCGGTCGAGCTGGCAGGCCCTGATCGATCTCTACAAAAGCGGAAAAGCCCGGGCGATCGGCGTCTCGAATTTCAAGCCGGAGGATCTGATGCCGCTGTTCGATATGGAATCGTGCCGATGGTGAACCAGATCATGGTGTATCCCGGGTGGAAGCAGGACACTGTGACATCGTTCTGCCGGCAGCATGGGATCCAGGTCATGGCCTGGAGTCCGCTGGGCAGAGGACGTGTCCTGAATAATCACCTTCTGCGCCAGATTGCAGCAGCATACGGGAAATCCACCGCACAGATCTGCCTCCGCTGGGAGATCCAGAAAGGATTCGTACCGGTTCCCAAATCTGTCAGTCCGGCCCGCATCCGGGAAAATCTGGATGTCTTCGACTTCGAACTGACAACTGAGCAGATGCAGGCCATTGATTCCCTGCCGCCCATGGAGTAAAGAGGCAAAAAAGAAGAACTGTAACTCCCTGTTCGATGAAATCGGCCAGGGTATCTCAGCCGGCTCTGAAAAAGGACCGGAATTCCACAGGAATTCCGGTCCTTTGCATTTCATCCAAATACCCAAGAACTGAGATTTTTCCCTGTATCTACAGGTGGGCTGACTGTGTCTGTTTTCAGGATCCCGGCAACGCAGTCGGTATTCAACACAAACAGGCAACGTCCGTCTGCCCGTATCTCTTCATGTAGGAAAAACTGTGATATCCTTGGGCAAATCCATCATAGTCAATTCGGGTCCTGAATACAAGCCAAAATCATTATGTATTGCAGCCGTTATAACAATCCATCTTTTTATGCATCCTTCAGACTTCTCAGGGAACTCTTTCACAATAATTTCAGAAAACCGATTTCAAATACCGTGTGCTCTTATCCGCGGCTTCCTTCCATGATCCCTGTCTGTCTCCCTGCCGCTTCCTGCGCAGCTTGTATTGCCCTCTTGCCGGACACACCAGGAAAACCCGCAGACGGATCTCTCTGACCGCCTGCGGGATATGACTGTCTGCACAGATACCGTCTGGAACAGCCGGTCCTGATCCAGTCAGGTTTTTGCCTTATTTCTTTTCTGTCACAACAGCCAGCTTCAGTTCCTCCAGCTGTGCCTGATCCACCGGCGCCGGAGCCTTGGACATCGGGTCATTGGCTGCGGCATTTTTCGGGAAGGCTATGACATCCCGGATCGAATCGCTGCCTGTAAGGATCATCGCGATGCGGTCCAGACCAAAGGCCAGTCCCCCGTGTGGCGGCGTTCCATACTGGAAGGCATCAATGAAGAAGCCGAACTTCTTTTTGATGTCTTCATCCGACAGCCCCAGAATCTCGAAGATCTGCTTCTGCAGTTCATTGTCATGAATACGCAGGCTGCCGCCCCCCAGCTCATAGCCGTTCAGCACGATGTCATAGGCATTCGCCTTCACGGCACCGGGATCAGTCGTCAGCAGCGGG
The DNA here is from genome assembly GCF_001564455.1 of Faecalibaculum rodentium. Lineage (GTDB taxonomy): Bacteria > Bacillota_I > Bacilli_A > Erysipelotrichales > Erysipelotrichaceae > Faecalibaculum > Faecalibaculum rodentium. The sequence continues at coordinate 1,111,486 of NZ_CP011391.1, read as the reverse complement.
ATATCCTCTGCCTTGGGCTGCGTAAAGGGATGGTGACAGGCCGTCCACCGGTTTTCCTCTTCACTCCACTCGAACATCGGGAAATCCACGACCCACAGGAACGAAAATTCGTCCTTCTTCTTCAGGCCCATGATTGAGGCAATCTCGTTGCGCAGGGCACCCAGGGCGTTGACAGTCTTCAGCCAGGGGCCGGACACAATGAACCAGGCATCACCTTCCTGCATCCCCTCCAGCAGGGCTGCCTTCTCTGCATCGGACAGAAATTTCGCAGCCGATCCATGCAGCTGTCCGTCCTGGACTTTCAGGACCACCAGTCCGGAACCGCCGTTTTTCTTCACAAATTCGGTATATTTCTTGATGTCCTTGTTGGACAGATGCTCCAGCCCGGATACCTGGATGCCCTTGATGGCTTCGGCGTCCTTGAACACCGCAAACTCCGTGTCTTTGAAGAGTGTCTTCAGATCCTGCAGCTCCATGCCGAAGCGGTCATCCGGCTTGTCCGATCCATAGGTGTTCATGGCATCCGTCCAGCTGATCTGCCGGAAGGGACGGGGCAGATCCATGCCCTTGACATCCTTCATCAGCTTCACGAGCATCTCTTCCATCATGGACATGATTTCCTGCTCATCCAGGAAACTGGTCTCCAGGTCCACCTGCGTGAAGTCGGTCTGACGGTCCGCACGAAGATCCTCATCCCGGAAACACCGGGCAAACTGATAGTAGCGTTCCAGGCCGGCAATCATGAGCAGCTGCTTGTACAGCTGGGGTGACTGCGGCAGCGCGTAGAAGCTTCCCGGGTGCACCCGGCTGGGGACCAGATAGTCACGGGCACCTTCAGGTGTGCTCTTGCCCAGCATGGGGGTCTCCACTTCGATGAAGCCGTGTCCGTCCAGGTACTCGCGCATCGAGCGCACGATCGCCGCGCGTTCCATCAGCCGTTTCTGCATGAGCGGGCGCCGCAGGTCCAGATACCGGTACTGCATCCGGGTATCCTCCAGCGCGTCGGTCTGATCGGCAATGATCAGCGGGGTGGTGGCAGCAGAGTTCACGATGTCAAAGTCCGTGACTTCCACCTCCACATCCCCTGTCGGCAGATCCGGGTTCTTGCTGGCCCGTTCCCGCACCTTTCCCTTGACATGCAGGATATATTCATTCCGCACATCCTTCACGGCGTTCTTTTTGTCTTCGTCAAACACCAGCTGGCAGATTCCCGTCCTGTCCCGCAGGTCAATGAAGCAGAGCTGGCCGAAGTTCCGCTTTTTGGAAACCCAGCCGACGAGCTCAACGTCCTGGCCAATGTGTTCCGGGCGCAGTGTCCCGTTTTCGATGTTTCTCATCATATCAGTGTTCTCCCCGGCATGCTTCGCACTGGCAGCCTTCTTCATGATCGTGGTGGTGATGGTCATCCCCGTCGGCATCCAGACCGTCGAGATAGGCCACCAGATCGGCAGCCGCCACGGTCTCCTGTGTGCGGGTTTCCGTGGTCTTGACCGTCACCACGCCTTCCTCGAATTCCCGGCCGCCAATGATCAGCACATGCTTTGCATGAGCCCGGTCAGCCGCCTTGAACTGTCCCTTGAAGCCGCGCCCCTGAAAATCCATCTCGGACTGATAGCCTGCTGCACGCAACTGTGTCAGGAGCTCGAAGGCATACATCCGGGCTTTTTCATCCAGGACCATCACATAGCAGTCCACGCCGGCTGCATCCTCCAGCGTAATGCCTTCTGCCTGCAGGGCGATGAGCAGCCGTTCCAGACCCAGGGCCCAGCCAATGCCGGACATGCCTTCCGGGCCGCCGAAATATGGAATCAGGTTGTCATACCGGCCGCCGGCCAGCACCGTGGACTGGGCTCCCATTTCCCGGTTCTCCGACACGATTTCAAACACTGTGTGAGTGTAGTAGTCCAGACCGCGGACCAGGTCATCCTCCACCTGATAGGGGATCTCCAGGCGGTCCAGGATTTCGCAGACTGTCCGGAAATACTCACGGGATTCGTCATTGAGGTAATCGGACATTCTCGGCGCCTGCTGCATGCACTCTTTGTCGTGATCCACTTTGCAGTCCAGGATCCGCAGCGGATTCTGCTCATACCGTCTCTTGCAGTCGGCACACAGCTCACCGACATACGGGGCAAAGTAGTCCTTCAGGGCTGCACGGTAGGCTGCACGGCTTTCATCGTCTCCCAGGGTGTTGAGCAGGATCCTGATGTCGGACAGCCCCAGGCTTTTCAGGATCGAATAGGCCAGGACCATGACTTCGGCATCCGCATAGGGGCTTTTCACGCCCAGGGATTCCACACCGAACTGGTTGAAAATCCGCAGCCTTCCCTTCTGAGGCCGCTCGTGCCGGGCCATGGGACCGAGGTAGTACAGCTTCATGGGCAGGTCCGGATCGGCATACAGCTTGTTTTCCACAAAACTGCGCACCACACCGGCCGTGCCTTCCGGGCGGATGGTCAGGCTGGTCTTCGATCCCGGGAGCGTGAAGGTATACATCTCTTTGTTCACCATGTCGCTGGAGTCGTTTTCCCGCTTGAAGACATTGGTGTGTTCAAAAATCGGCGTCCGGATTTCCCGGAAGTCATACAGGTAACAGAAATCCTTCAGGTGCTGCTCCAGGGACTGCCAGGCCGGTGACTGTTCCGGCAGCAGGTCCGCGGTGCCGCGGGGGATCTGATATGTCATGAGGGTTCCTCCTGCAGCGCACTGGCTGCATGTCATGTCTGTGAATCAATGAAACCGGGTCAGACTCAACTCGCCCGGTACAAAAAACGTCCCTGCCAGACAGGGACGAATGGGAAAGCAGCCGTGCTGACCGCTGCCGCTCTCCGGATCAGTTCAGGTTCGATACGTTGTGATATACGTTCTGTACGTCATCGACGTCATCCAGCAGGGTCACCAGACGGCGGAACAGTTCCAGGTCTTCGCCTTCCAGCTCCACTTCTTCGCTGGGCACCATCTTGGATTCCAGAACTTCATACTTCACATCCGGGATCAGCCTGTCGATGACTTCCTTGGCATCGTCCAGCTGTGTGGGGTCCACGGTGACGGTCATGTAGCCGTCTTCGATTTCGATGTCCTTGAGCTCGATGTCGTTTTCGATCATCGCATCCATCATGGCTTCTTCATCTTCAAACGGGATGACGATGACACCCAGGTATTCGTAGCCGAAGGAAACGGAACCGGCCACTCCCATTTTTGCGTGGGACTTATTGAAGCAGGCACGCAGGTTCGCAATGGTCCGGTTGGCGTTGTCTGTCAGACAGTCGATGATGATCGTGCTGCCGCCGCCGGAGCCGAACCCTTCATAGCGGGCTTCGCTGTAGGATTCATCCGCACTGGACTTGGCTTTGTCAATGGCACGCTTGATGACATCTGCGGGAACGTTGTTGGCTTTCGCCCGCTCGATGGCTTTTTTCAGCGTCTGGTTCATATCGGGGTTGGGGTCACCGTTCTTGGCGGCCACCAGGATTTCCTTGGAGTAGCGGGAATAGATTTTCGCTTTCTGATTCGCGGTTTTCTGCATGGCTGCAGCACGAACCTCAAAATGTCTGCCCATTAGTATCTCACCTTTCGCATTCGGTCAATATTTTACACGCTGGCTGTTTTTTATTCAACAGAGGCGTAAGCCGCGATGATTTTCGCCACCAGGGGATGACGGACGACGTCGCTTTCCGTCAGACGGATCACGGAGATGCCGTCGATGTCTTTCAGAAGATCCGCAGCCTGCACCAGGCCGGAGTCCTGCCGGCGGATCAGGTCGATCTGTGTCACATCACCCGTAACAATCATCCGGCACTGCTGTCCCATGCGGGTCAGGAACATTTTCATCTGTGCCTTTGTGGCGTTCTGGGCTTCGTCCAGGATCACCACGGCTTTGTTCAGAGTCCGGCCCCGCATGAAAGCCAGGGGTGCAATTTCAATGACGCCCCGTTCCAGATAGCGGTCCACGGTTTCCTGTCCCAGCATGTCATACAATGCATCGTAAAGGGGGCGCAGGTAAGGATCGACTTTTTCCTTCATATCGCCCGGCAGAAAGCCCAGGGATTCCCCGGCTTCCACCGCCGGTCTGGTCAGGACGATCCGCTCGATGTTTTCCTTTTTCAGCTGCTGCACAGCCCAGGCCACGGCCAGGTAAGTCTTGCCGGTTCCGGCTGCGCCCACCGCAAAGACGATGTCGCTGTCTTCAAAAGCCCCCGTGAGCCTGGCCTGTCCTGCGGTCCGCGGGTAAATTGGCCGGCCGGTTTTGGTCCTGGCCACCGGTTTCAGGTTTGCAGCCGAAAACTGGGACAGCTGCCCGGATTTTGCCAGAGAGCACAGATATTTCATGTCCGCCGTGGAGAGCTCCAGGCGCTCGTCAATGATGTCCAGTGCCTTGTTCAGCACTTCCAGGATCGCTGCTTCGTCCTCGGGCTTCACTTCCAGGACCTTCACCTGATGCCCGCGCAGAAGCACCGGCACATGAAAGGCCTGGGAGAGCACGTCCAGGTTTTCGTCGTGATTTCCTGCCAGCACCTGCATCAGCGACATATCATAGTCTTTGCAGTCCAGGGTCAGAGTCTTGGTTTCCATAACAGTCCTTTCAAACAAAAAAATCTGCAGATGCAGATTATTTTCTTATTTTCCTCTACGGGCTTTGCGTGCAGCTTCAGATTTCAGCTTACGGCGAACACCCGGCTTCACGTAAAATTCTCTTTTACGGGCCTCGGCAAGGGTGCCGTTGCGGGACACCTGACGCTTGAACCGGCGCAGGGCGTCATCGAGCTGTTCGTTCTCTTTGACAACAACTTTAGGCATGCAGACAAACCTCCCTTCCCAAGTCATACAAACAGAGTATAAACGGACGCTTTCCAGAATGCAAATGATTTTGATTCGCGGGATCTGTGGCAAGGCTGAAATGAACCTGGCGGACACATATCCTGCAGATGAAAAGTCTTTAAACAGGTGCAGGCAATACTGAAGCTGACAGGATTCTGGCAGAAAGGAGCATTCAGCCAGTATCCAGTCATTTTCTTAAAGCGCAATATACTATGGTCTGGATTTGGCTTTTGGTATGTTCGAAGCAGAGAGGAGGAATGCCATTGAACAGTCATTTCCTTCTGCCTGGCAGATGCATCAAAGCCGTTCGTTCTGTGTTCCTGCTTTCCGTGATCCTCAGCTCTTCGGGATGCACAGATTCTCCGCCTGCAAAATAAGAAGCAGAATCCGGAAAGCCGGATGCGTCAGTCATCAGACGACCACGGAATCGTACCTTACGAATCTGACTGGCCGGATTATAATTACGGCAACTGGAAAGATGTTATCGCCAATCCCGCCAAATATGCCAAAGTGGCCAAGTGTATCGTAGAGGCAACCGGTTTGAATCTGACAGATGCTGTCAAGCTTCTTAGCGGTCAAATTACATTCTGGGCTGTAGCTGCTCAATTTGGTATCCAGATCGCCTGGGATTTCACAACCTGTTTGTGGGGATAAAACTCATAATTTCATTGGACATCGAACAATCAGACTGGTACTGCCCAGTCACAATACGAGGAGGATCTCCATGAAACATGCATTCCTTTTGATCATGACACTGATTGCCATCACTGTGGTGGCAGTCCTGATGATTTCGCCGCCTGCAGACATCGTAGAGTTTGTCCGCAGCAGGCTGGAGGATAGTGAGATAAACGGGACCGGTCTGATCACTCTGGCTGTTCTGGGTCTGACTCTGATCGCGGTATACATCTGTTTGTCCAGTAAATTCCCGGCTGTGAAAAACCGCATCTGGATTCCCCTTGGCTGGATCTGGGAGCTGGCCTTTCTCTTCCTGTGTTATGGAAAGTCGCCAGAGCTGCCTGATCGCCTGATCCAGCATTTTGGCTTTTCCATAGTCATGGGCATCGGACTCTGGATCATGCTGAAACAGCAGTGCCGTTCCGGCTCTGACAGTTGAGGTCCTGATTCTCATCGACATTGAAAAGAGCGCATCGGATCATATCTGATTCCAGATGCGCTTTTTATTTCCACCATGTACAGACCGAAGGCTGTCAGCAACTCCCGGCTTAACAGGCCTTCCACCACATTTTTCCATTTTCGAACTCATATAAAACACTGCCTTCATCCGCCAGATACGAAAGGAAGGAGCGCACTGTGCTTCCCACCAGCACGTACTGGGCCGGATTCAGACGGATGTCATACAGACCGCACAGAGCAGCCAGGATGTCTTCGAAGGTTTTGGGTTCAGCCAGGATCTCCAGGATCTGATGGAGCAGGTTTTTTACATGCTCCTGATTGAAAGCAGCCAGTGCCCGGATGTCTTCTGTCACTGGGGCATGAGCGGCCACAAACACAGCCGCCTGCATGTCCCGTACCCTGTCCAGCGTCTCAAGATAAGCCTGGACATCATACACAAAGGAGAGGCCATACTTTTTCAGCGTTTCCCGAGAGCTCAGGCAGTCAGCCAGAAAGACCACATCATCTGCGGTCCGGAATCCCTGCATCTGGAAAAAATGTCCCGGCAGATCAATCATCTCCAGACCTTCCGGCAGGACATCCGGCGTCAGTTCCCGGCAGTCACAGGGCTGGGCCATGAGAAACTTGTGCCGCAGTGCCTTGAAAGGATACCCACCATAAAGAAAGGAAGGCTCCAGCACAGACCATTTCGTAAAGGCGCATTCGATGCCTGGCGCATAGATCCTGCAGCCGGTGCGGTCCTGAAGAAATCTGCAGCCACCGATGTGATCCGCATTGGAATGGGTAATGTAAATGGCCGCCAGCTGCCAGTGATTCCGGTCTAGCACCTGGCGTATTTTTCGTCCGGCTTCCTTGTCGCTGCCGGCATCGATCAGCACGACCCGTGTATCATCCAGCTGATACAGTCCCACTCTGGCCGGCGACTCAATGGTCCAGGTCCTTCCTTTTATATGCGTGAGTTCATACATGCTCTGTCCTTCCCTTCCTTTCATTTCCAGTATATCTTTGCTTCTGCGTGGCATCTGTCAGCCATGGTACTGGATGATGTTCATAAACCGGCATCCGTGTCCGCCCGCCCGGTAGCTGTGGTCAACATCTGCCATGAACCGCAAAGCCTGCAGGTCCTCCAGCATTTCCTGGCTGTCTCCTGCTGTCATGACCAGCGTTCCCTGTTCCAGGAGGATCGTTTCCTCCGTTCCCGCTGCATGAGGCGGTGAAGAATGGACACAACCAGGTTCCAGACTCACCCGCCAGATCTCTGTTCCGGTGTTCGGATCGAAGGGAAACAGCAGCCAGGCCTTCATCCGTCCGTCTTCTGCTTCAACCGGCCTGTCCGGCACCACTTTCTGCATCCGGCGCTCCGGTTCCTGCAGCAGACTGGAGAGCGGGATCTGCAGCCCCGAAGCAATTTTCCACAGCGTGCTGATGGTGGGAACCGAGGCTTCCCGTTCGATCTGCGATAGCATGGGGCGTGATACTCCCGTCAGGATGCTCACCTGTTCCAGAGACAGGCCTCGTTTCCGGCGGATGAATTTCAGGCTGCTCCCTGGTCTGGGGACAGTGGATGCAGATTGTTCCGTACAAGCTGTTGTATGTGATAGTTTCATGTTTCCAATATAACAGAATTTATGCCGGTCGCAACCAAAAGGCTGCACATTTGAAAACACCCCTGACAGCCATATACATGGGAGAAATGCGGTTTGAAAAACAGCGCCGGCGAAATCTGAACGACAGATTCTCCGGCGCTGAATGACATGCTGTTTTCCGGTCTCGGTCCCACAGCGTTACGACTGCAGAACCATGCCTTCCGGCCTTTCTGCCGGACTTCGGTCTTCTTCCTCTTCCTGAGGATGCGGGACCTGGTTGATATTGTACTTGGTTTCGTATTGCGACAGCAGGTCGGCATATTCGCTTCGTGACTGCTCCTGGTATTTGCGCAAAAACCGGTGGACATTGAAGTCCTGCTCCGCCTGCTTCACCATATCCAGGGCAATGTTGGCACAGTGATCCACTATTCGCTGCATATTCACCAGCATTTCACTCTGGATGAACCCCATTTCCATGGAGCACTTTCCTTCCTGCAGCCGGCGGATATGCCGCTTCTTGATTTCATCCGCAGACACTGTAACCAGTTCCCGCAGCGGGAACACCCGTCGGATGGACTGCACATCATCGTTCTCGAAGGCCTCCACCGTCAGGTCAATGCTTTCCTCCACGGCCGCACTCATGATCGCCAGCTCATCCCGGGCCTCCAGAGAGAAGCTTTCTTTCTTCTGGTTCACCGACCGGGCCAGGTTCGCGATCTCCAGGGCATAGTCGCCAATGGATTCAAAATCGCCAATGGCCTGCAGGCTCTTGGATATGGAACGGGACTGGTCTTCGCTGATGGCCATCGTCATGATCGCCACCAGGTATTTTCCCAGCTTGTCCTCGTATTTGTTCAGGGTCTTCTCCAGATGCTCCACTTTCCGGTACCCTTCATCGGAATAGTCCTCCAGCAGCCGGATGGCGCGGTGCACATTTTTCTGCGCCTTCAGCGCCATGCCTTCCATGACCTCCATGGCCCGCTGATAAGCCAGTTCGGGGTTCTGCAGGAGTCTGGAATCCAGCTTCTCGAAATCCGGCTGGTCCTCTTTCTCGGCTTCGGTCACCGGCATCAGCAGCATGATCAGGGACCGCACGCCATGCACAGCCGGCAGCATGAGCGTCATGGCAATGGCACGGAACAGTGTGTTGGTGGCTGCAATGGTGAAGGGATCCATGACCAGATCATTCAGGTGCAGCATACCCAGCATCTCCAGCGGGTAATACACCAGGGCTCCCAGCACCATGCCCAGTACGGAGACCACAAGATAGGCCAGACTGGTTCTCTGCCCCGCCCGGCTGGATCCCATGGCTGCCAGCAGCACCGGGAAGGAAGCCCCGATTCCAATGCCCATGACCATGGGGAAGGCCCCCTGGAACGTGATGGCGCCGGTAGTCGACAGGGCCTGGATGACGCCCACGGCCGCGGAACTGGACTGCAGGATGGCCGCAAAGGCGATGCCGAAGAGCCCTGCCAGAAGCGGGTTGTTGAGCGCCACCATGGTGTCAATGAACACGGGGTTGGTCCGCAGGGGTGCAACGGCACCGGACATCATGGACATGCCGGCCATCAGCACCGCGAATCCCAGCAGGATGGAGCCTGTGTGCTTCAGGACATCCTTTTTCGCAAACATATGCAGCAGCATACCCGCCACTGCAACCACCGCTGTGATCGTGGTACTGGAAAAATAGGAAGCCCAGCCAGCCCCTTCCACATAGGACAGGGATACGATCCAGCCGGTGATGCTCGTGCCGATGTTGGCACCCAGGATCACGGCAATGGCCTGGGTGAACTTCATCATTCCGGAATTCACAAAGCCGATGACCATCACCGTGGCGGCGCTGGATGACTGTACGGCACAGGTCACGGCTGTTCCCAGCAGGAAGCCTTTCAGCGGGGTATTGGTGAGTTTGTACAGGATCATCTCCATTTTGTTGCCGGCGACTTTTTTCAGCCCGTCAGACATGGAAGACATTCCGAACAGAAACAGGGCCACGCCTGTGAGCAGACTCAGCACCATTGAGACATTCTCGTCCATAAAGAACTCCTTTTCTTCACTTTCCTTCGGTCAATTTTCTTCATTGTTTCATCCAGGACGGTTCCTGACAACAGAAAAAAGCCGAAAATCCGGCTTCAGTCTCCCTTTCGGGATCATCCGTCACGGATTTTCGGTCTGTTGCATGGAATAGCGGATTGTCGCACCTGAATTGTCTGTCTTTCTGTCAGCCTGGCTGTCCGGCCCGCGTGCATCTGTTCCCGCTGTGGGATGCAGTCACCCGTTTTCTGGAAAAGCAGCCGCAAATCCCCTCTCCAGATCTTCCAGGATGTCATCGATATGCTCTGTGCCAATGGACAGCCGGATCGTGGCATCATGGATTCCCTGGTCCTCCAGCTGTTCTTTGGACAGCTGGGCGTGGGTCGTGGTAGCCGGGTGAATCACCAGGGATTTTACATCGGCAACATTGGCAAGCAGGCTGAAAATCTCCAGGGCATCGATGAACCGGTGGGCTTCCTCTTTCCCGCCTTCGATGTCGAAGGTGAAAATCGATCCGCCGCCATGCGGGAAATACTGTTTGTACAGTGCATGATCCGGGTGATCCGGCAGCGATGGGTGGTTTACTTTGCGGACATGTGGATGGTTTTGCAGGAAGTCCACGACTTTTCCGGTATTCTCCACATGGCGGTCCAGCCGCAGGGAGAGCGTCTCTGTACCCTGCAGCAGCAGGAAGGCATTGAAGGGAGAAATCGAAGCCCCGGTATCCCTCAGCAGGATCGCCCGGATGTAGGTGGCAAAGGGAGCGGGCACATCCGCGAAGACCACGCCATGATAGGACGGATTGGGTTCGGACAGCTGCGGGAACTTTCCGTTTTTCCAGTCAAAGCTGCCGCCATCCACAATGATGCCCCCCAGGGAGGTGCCATGACCGCCGATGAATTTTGTCGCCGAATGCACAACGATATCCGCACCGTGTTCCAGAGGCCGGAAGAGATACGGCGTCCCGAAGGTGTTGTCGATCACCACCGGAATCTGGTGCCGATGGGCGATTTCGGCGATTGCATCCACGTCAGCGATATCGGAATTCGGGTTTCCCAGGGTTTCCAGGAACACGGCTTTGGTATTGGGGCGGATCGCCGCTTCCACTTCCTGCAGGTCATGGGTGTTCACGAATGTCGTCTCAATGCCATAGTCCTTCAGGGTGTGCTCCAGCAGGTTGTGGCTCCCGCCGTAAATGGTGTTCTGGGCCACGATATGGTCCCCTGCGTGAGCCAGTGCAAGGATGGCATAGGTGATGGCTGCCGCCCCGGATGTCGTGGCCAGGCCGGCCACTCCGCCTTCCAGTGCAGCGATCCGCTTCTCCAGGACATCCTGGGTGGAATTGGTCAGCCGTCCGTAGATGTTGCCGGCATCTGCGAGCCCGAACCTGTCCGCCGCATGCTGCGAGTCATGAAACACATAGGATGTGGTCTGGTAGATGGGGACTGCCCGGGAATCGGTGGCCGGATCAGCCTGTTCCTGTCCCACGTGAAGCTGAAGTGTTTCGAACCGATAGTTGTTTTCTGTGCTGCTCATGATGTTTTCCTCCTTGTTTCTGTTCATGAATGTTCCTGGGATACGATCCTGAGCATCACATTCGTCCAAATCGGAAATTGCAACGGTTCAGCTTCGTGAAATCCGGCATGGCGGTCCTCTCTTTCATTGCCTACTGTTTTAATAGGTTAATGTAATGATAATGGCCCGACACCCATGCGTCAACTGATTTACAGAATTTTTTCAGAAAATTTTCAGCCTTTCCTGATGCCGGTTGTCTGATCCGGATCCCCCCGCCTCCGCTCCAGTCCCGGTTTCCGGTTAGAAAAACGGAGTGCATCTGACTCACTCCGTTCTCCAGGCAGACCGTCACCGTCCTGCTGTACCGCTGAATGGGGACCATTGGGTCCTTATGCCGGTTTTTTCTTCGGTGTCCGCTTTTTGCGTGCCGGCAGTTCGGGTTCCATGGCATCCATGAGCGAAGTCAGGAAGGGCCTGTCCTCCAGGTCTTCCACCAGGATCATATCCTTCGCTCCAGGATAGGGCGGTTCCAGAGAGGCATCGGGCAGCAGCCGCAAAGCTGACGGAACCGGTTTGACGAGCAGCCGGTTGTCACAGATGTCACCCCCGACTTTTCCGCCCCAGTACACGAGGTATTCGCCCATCATCGGCCGAATGACCACATCGTCTCTGCCCGAGAGCTGTTCCCGGACATAGTTCACAAATTCCCTGCTTGATGCCATCTTTCTTCCTCTTTCCGTCAGTGAGTCTCCTTGACCGGTTCATGACCGCTCTTCAAAGCATCCGGTTCTGCCATGGGTCCGGCTTCCGGAAGCAGCAGATGGATCACCGGCAGGTGCCATGGATTGCAGATCCGGGGGATCTTCATCCAGTCCCCCAGTCCCCGGGAAACGATCATGCTCATTCCCTGCACGGTTCTGTACAGCCCCGAAGTGTATTTTGGAAGCAGCCGCTGTCCCGGTCCTGCCAGCCCCTGGTGAAAGAGACGCCACTGACCGCCATGGATATGCCCCGCCAGGATCAGACTGGCAGTTGCTTCCGACAGGCGGTCTGCCTTGTATGGATCGTGCACGAGCAGCAGCCGGATCTGTTCCGTTTCGGGAAACCGGATATCCTCCGGCCAGACATCGAACCCGACACCCGCGACGTGAATTCCCTTCCAGGCCACTTCCTCATTCTCCAGAACCGTCACACCCAGCGCTCTCAGCTGATCCAGCAGCTGTGCCACGTCCTGTCGGTACAGCTCGTGATTCCCCGTCACATAAAACACATCCAGATCCGCATTCCGCAGACCGGCGACAAATTCGAACGCCGGCTTTGGAGACTGCACTCCGTCAAAGAGATCGCCTGTGATCATGACACCATCCGGCCGCAGGCCGATGACCGTTTCCAGCAGGTGTCTGCGGTGACGGCTGTGCAGATCCGAGACATGGACGATGGTCAGCTCACCGGCTGCCCTGCAGCTGGCCCGCCGCTGTGCCTGATCCATATGGCAAAGGGCTCCCGTTCTGGAGACCGGCGAGCCCTGGATCACGAAGTGTTCGACGTCTATTTTTTCAGCGCTTCGATGCATTCTCTTGCCGCCACGTTGTCACCGATGTAGGGACTCCGCCCGGTTTCGCGGTAAATGAAGGGTTCATCCGCCTTGCCCAGGATCAGCACCACATCATCCTTTTTGGCGCTGGAAATCGCCTGGTTGATGGCCTCATACCGGTCTTCGATGTACAGATTGTTGGTGGTTTTGATGCCTTCCCGGATCTGGGATGCGATCTCCCTGGGGTTTTCATCACGCGGGTCGTCCTCCGTCAGGATGATCAGGTCGCAATACTTGTCGGCGAGTTCCCCGAACACCTTCCGTTTGGCCACATCCCGCTTTCCGGCGGATCCGAACACAGCGATCACATCGCCGTTTTCTCCCGTGATTGAGCGACCGAACTGAAACATCTGTTCCATGCCGTCCGGTGTGTGGGCAAAGTCCACAATGACATGAAAGTCCTGCCCCGCATCGATCTGCTCGAGGCGTCCCTTGATCTGCGGGAGATCTTCGCAGGCCGGCAGGATCCGGTCCAGGGGCATCCCCGTTTCATGCAGCGCCGCAATGGCAGCCAGGAGATTGTATATGTTGTAGCGGGCCACGAGATTGGTCATGACCGGATACAGCCGGCCCTGGTGCACGAGATTGAAATGCGAGCTGGTGCTCGTCATCTGGATGTCAATGGCCCGATAGTCCGCCTCGGAGTTGATGCCATAAGATATGACCCGTGCCTTGCTCAGCCGTTCCAGGTCCTTGAACCGCGGATCATCCATGTTCAGGATACAGACACCGTCTGCCTTGACCCGGTCCTTGAACAGCCGGCTCTTGGCGTCGAAGTAATTCTCCATGGTGCCGTGGAAATCCAGGTGGTCATAGGTGAAATTCGTGAACACCGCCGCATCGAAGTTGATGCCGTCCACACGCCCCTGCGCAAGCCCATGGCTCGATACCTCCAGGGCACAGTCTTTCATGCCCGCCGTAACCATGTCATTGAGTGTGCGCTGCAGAAACAGGGCATCGGGAGTGGTCAGGTCCGGCATGAGGTGCTGATCGCCATAGTCGATCCCGATCGTCCCGATATACCCTGTCGGCTCCTGGAGGTTCATGATTGCCCGGATGATGTTGGCGACGGAACTCTTGCCGTTGGTGCCCGTGATGCCGAACATCCGCATTTTGTCGCTGGGTTTCTGGTAAAACAGACGTGCACACTGATTCATTGCCGCATTGACATCCTGGACCCGTACATAGATCGCTCCCGGCCGCTTTTCCTTCAGGTCCCTGGAATACACGATGCACGTGGCCCCTTTGTCCAGGGCATCGTCGATGAAGTCATGACCATCGTATGTCAGGCCAGGCAGACAGAAATACACATCGCCGGGCTTCACCTTCCGGGAATCGAAACTCAGGCCCGTGACATTGGTCGTGGGCGCATTCTTGAACAGTTTTGACAGACGCATGATTCAAACCTCCATGATGTACCGGCCATCCTCCGGCCGCAGCGTTCCATGCACCCGTCCGGACAGCGGACGGTCACAGCGGATCAGAACCGGATGGTACTGGCGGGTGTATCCGGTATATTCTCCATTTTCTCCCTGCTCGACAAGAACCGTTTCCTCTCTGAAACGGGTCATGTCAGCCATACGCAGTTCCTTCGACAGTTCCAGCAGTCTGGCTGCCCTCTCCTTCTGGATGGTGCCGTCCACCGGTGGACCCATCCGGCTGGCTTTGGTGCCCTGGCGCTGCGAATACGGGAATACATGCAGGAAGGAAAAGCGCATCCGCCGCAGAGTCTGCATCATCTCCTCAAACTCCGCATCGCTTTCACCGACAAATCCGCAGATCACATCTGTGCTGATGCTGATATCCGGCACCGCCCGGCGGATTTCATCCAGCCGCTGTTCGAATTCCTCCACCGTATAGGGACGGTCCATTCTCTGCAGAACTGCATTGCTTGCAGACTGGACCGGGATGTGCAGATGCGGCATCATCCGGGGTTCTGTGGAGAGAAGGGCGATGAGGCCGTCCGTCACTTCCGTGATCTCGATGCTGGAAATCCGGAACGTCACATCTGTGGTGACCGACAGCATATCCTTCAGGAGATCTGCAAGGTCTTCTCCCTGTTCTCCCTGCCACCGGCCGGTGTGAATGCCTGTCAATACGATCTCCCGGTGTCCGGCCGCTTCCAGTTCCTGCACCAGCTGCAGAGCCTCATCCCGGGAAATCGACCGCTCCCGCCCTCTGGCAAAGGGAATGGCGCAATAGGAGCAGAACTGGTTGCAGCCATCCTGTATTTTCAGGAATGCCCGGTTGCGGCCTTCAAACCTGGCAATGGGCATGGATTCAAATCCGGCTCCTTCCTCATGGGAAGTCAGGTCTGCGCTCCGGTCTTCCGTCATCAGCGCCAGCACCCTGGCTGCCAGTTCGTTTTTGTGCCTCGCGCCAATGATCAGGTCCGCCTGCAGTTTCTGCTTTTCCTCTTCTTCCGCTGTCTGAGCATAGCAGCCCACCACCACGATCCGGGCACCGGGATTCCGGCGTCTTGCCCTGTGAATCATCTGACGGGACTTCGCGGCTGCCGTATTGGTGACCGTGCAGGTATTGATGATGCAGACATCCAGATCACTGTCCGCTTCCTCGAACCCCAGCTCTTCCAGCTTCTGGGCGTAGTATCTGGATTCGTAGGCGTTGACCTTGCACCCAAGCGTGGTAATGGAAAACCGCATCAGCATCCCTCCTGTTTCTCTGCCGGAGATTCACTGTCAGACAGGCAGGTCTCCGGTTTTTCGCTGACATGCGTCTGGTATTCACAGCACGCCAGTACATACAATGCCGCGGTCTCCGCCCGGAGGATCCGGTTTCCCAGGGTGCAGGGGGCAAACCCGGCTTCCATGAGCCAGCCAGCTTCCTGCTGGGAAAAACCGCCTTCCGGACCGATGCAGCATGTGACGGATGCAGGATCCTGCTGCAGATAGTGGGCCAGGTGGCGGCTCTGTTCCTTTTCATAGGCCACAAGATTCAGCTGTGACTTGTAGGCTGCCAGGTCTTCGAGACGGGAAACCGGCGCCAGTTCCACCAGGTCATGCCGGTTGCACTGTCTGCAGGCATTGACCAGGATCTGGTTCCAGCGCTCCATTTTGCGGAGTGCCCGTTTGTCATCCAGCTGGATCACGGAATACCGGGACACAAAGGGAACAATGCGGGTGACGCCAAGTTCTGCGGCTTTCTGCAGCATCCATTCGAATTTGTCCGATTTGATCAGTGCCGTGCACAGTGTGATTTCTGGTCCCTGTTTTTGGGTTTCCTCTTTGCCGAACAGCCAGACAAACGGTTTTTCCTCCACATGTCCCAGCCACACTTCCCCATCACAGACCACGCGTACCGTTTCCCTGGGGCCTGTCCGAAGCACATCAAACAGATGATGGGCCTGCTTTTCGTCCAGCATGATCCGGGATTCCAGAGCACAGGGGCCTGATGCAAACACCTGCTTCATGCGCGGCGGGTTCCGCTGTCGGTCTGTTCTGCAGATGACGCCAGCCGCAGGAGTTCCTTGACCTCATGGGGGTTGAGCCGCCTGTACTCGCCGGGTTTGAGTCCTTCCGCCGTCAGCGGGCCGAAGCTCTTGCGGTTCAGCCTGCGGACTTCGCAGCCCAGGGCTTCCATCATGTTCTTCACCTGGTGATTCTTTCCCTCGCTGATCGTGAGCTCCAGGATCATGCGGTCCCGGGTATAGTCTTTCTGCAGGATCCGGACACGTGCAGGCTGATAGGTCTCCGTCTTTGTCTTCAGGCCGCTTTTCAGTGTCTGTACGTCTTCAGGCGACAGCATACCCTGCAGGTTGATGGTGTAGGTCTTGGGAATGTGATAGCGTGGATGGATCATCCGGTTGGTGAATTCTCCGTCATTGGTCAGCAGGAGGATGCCGCTGGTATCGTAATCCAGGCGTCCGACCGGGTAAATCCGCCTGTCTTTCGGCAGATAGTCCAGCACGGTCTTCCGGTCCTTGTCGTCGCTGACGCTGCAGATCGTACCCTTCGGTTTGTTCATCAGGTAATAGACTTTTTCTTCCTTGTCAAGTCTCTGTCCATTGACCTCGATCGTATCGCTGCCCGACACCTTGGTCCCGGGTTCCGTGATGACTTCTCCATTTACCCGCACCCTGCCCCTGGCTATGAGTGCTTCCGCCTTCCGCCGGGAGCAGATCCCGGCCTGGGCAATCACTTTCTGAAGTCGTTCCATGATTCATCATCCTTTCGCTTCGTTTTGCCGGAAACTGTATCCGGCTTTCTGTGCCTCTGTCTGTGCCGGCCGGATCACCGGCTGCCCTGCTCAAAGACAGTTCAGGCCCCCTGCCCTGTCCCTGGTCCGCTGTCATCTGCCGAAGATCCTTCAGGCTCCTCTGTCACTTCATCGAACAGGCTGGCCTGCCCGCCTTCCGCGGACAGTTCCGGCAGCGACTGCAGATCCTCGAGGCTGAAGGCATCCAGAAAGGCATCCGTCACGCGGTAAAGCAGCGGCCGGCCCACTGCGTCAAGACGGTCGCGGGCTTCGATATAACCGCGGGCCAGCAGTTTTTTGAGCATTGTATCGCAGGCCACACCGCGGATCTCCTCAATCTGGACCCTGGTGACCGGCTGGCGATAGGCAATCACCGCCAGTGTCTCGAGGGCAGCAGCGGAAAGAGAAGCCGGCCGGACTTCCCGGAAGAGATCCTGTGCATAGGGAAACACCTCTGCCCGGGCCACAAACCGCCAGCGGCCTGCATACTCCACCAGATCGATCCCGCGGGATATGCAGTCTTCCTGCAGCCGGTGCAGCCCTGCTTCCAGTTCCTCCCGAGTATATTCCGGCATGCCTGTCTGCAGCTGCCAGAGATCCAGGCCGTCCTCTCCGGCAAGAAAGACCAGGCCTTCCAGAATCTTCAGTGCCTGGCTGCCCGGTATGTCTGCTGTTTCTGTCATTGGTTCTCCTTTGTGCCGGCCGGACCGGGCTGGCCGGATGCGGTCCTGTCCGATTCTGTGCCGGCTTCGCCCTCCGGCCTGTAAATCCGGATGTCCTCTTCATTCTGCACCGCCTGCACGAGGCCTTCGTGCAGAAGATCCAGAAGGGCCAGAAATGTCACCACGACCATATGCACATCTGTGCAGTCGCTGCACAGCTCCCTGAGACTCGTCCGGGCTCCCGGAGGCAGTCTGTGAAGGATCTGCTGGCGCCGCATGCCGGTGGACAGTTCCCGCGTCTGGACCCTGGTTTCATGCGGGACCAGGACAGCATACCGTCGCAGGACACGTTCCATGGCTTTTGCCAGTTCATCCCCCGTGCCGGTCCAGGTTTCCTCCACCGGCCGGCTCCATTCCCTGATCCGAGAATCCGGAGCCCGGGAAAGCAGCAGGGTACGCTCCTCGTATCGGGCAGAGAGCATCTGCGCAGCTTCCTTGTATGCCTGGTACTCCAGCAGCCTGCGGACCAGATCCTGCCGCCGGTCTTCCTCGTAGTCATCCTCCTGGTCATCCTTCTGCCTGGGCAGCAGCATCCGGCTTTTGTATTCGACCAGCAGCGCCAGTTCCTCCAGGTACTCGCTGGCGATCTCCAGGTGAAGATCCGCCATGGACTGCAGATAACAGATATACTGGTCGGCCAGTTCAGCCATGTTCAGATTGTGAAGATCCAGCTTGTGCTGCCGGACCAGATGCAGCATCAGGTCCAGCGGTCCTTCAAATTCATTCAGTGCAACCAAAAATTCCATGCATTCACCTTTCGCAATTATACCATAGACGACAGCGACCAACTCATGGCTCTGTGGTATACTGAAAAGACTTCCGAATTCGGGAAAGGGGGAAAGGGACATGAAAAAAGCCGCCATCTATCTGCTTCTGGGCCTCTTTGCGCTGCTTGTGCTCCATCCAGGGCTCAACAGCTCCTATACTGCGCCGGATGTCCGGGTACCCACGGTCAACAACAGCGGATCCACCACCAACGAAGATGCCACTATGACATCCAGCCAGTCCCACGCCGTCATAGCAGTCGATGCGGGACATGGCGGCAGCGACTATGGCTATGTGTCCGATACAACCATTCCTGAAAAGGACATCAATCTGGATCTGGCACTGGCCATCGGACGGAAGCTGTCAGCTGCCGGATACCAGGTGGTCTACACCCGTGAGTCCGACGATGTTCCGGTGTTCGATACTGAGGCAGCCTCCAGTCAGGACCGTCTTCGGCGGATGAAGGAACAGGGTGTGCAGTACCTCGTTTCCGTCCAGCTGTCCAGCAGCCCGGATCCGCTGGCCAGGGGATTCGCGGTCTTCACCCAGCCGCAGACACAGCTGGAAGAACTGGGGGCGGCGGCCGGGCAGGCAGTGTCCGCGATCAATCTGTCGTCATTTGAAGGCGTGGATTCCGACCATTACGCAAACTTCCCCATCCTGATGGACCGGGATGTGCCGAGCATTCTTCTGGAGCTGGGATATGTCACGAATCCGGATGACTACGCCAAACTCACCGATTCAAGTTACCAGGACCGGATCGGGGAAGCGGTTGCAGAAGCATTTCTGAAAGTTGTCAATTAAGTCCGCAGGGACTTTTTTGTTTATCTTTTCCGGTATGGTAAAATCTTGGGCAAAGGGAAAAAGGAAATGGAAAAAGAAACACTGTTTGAAGGAAAAATCTTCACGCTGGGCCGTGAAACCATCGACGGTCATGCGTGGGAAATCATCCGCCATCCCGGCGGGGTGGGAGTTCTGGTGGTCCGTGAGGGAAAAATGCTGTTCGTGAAGCAGTTCCGTCCGGCCGTGAATGCCGTGACCCTGGAGATCCCTGCCGGGAAACTGGAATACGGAGAAGATCCTCTTTCCTGCGGCATGCGGGAACTGAATGAAGAAACAGGCCTGGAATGCAGTTCCATGACCCTTCTGCAGAAGTTCTGGTCCACGCCGGGATTCTGCGACGAAACACTCTATATCTATCAGGCGCATGATCCGAAACCGGCTGCCGTTCACCTGCCGCCGGATCCGGATGAAGACATCGAGCTGGTCTGGATGAGCCTGAAAGATGCACTGGCCATGGCAGGGCGAAACGAGATCTGCGACGCAAAGACGCTGATCGCGCTTTACCTTGCCGTGCTGCAGACCCATGAAATCGGGCGCTGAGTCCGGTTTCCGGCCTGGCACGTGCAGGCATGAATCGTAAAATGAAGTTTAGAAAGAGAATATATGAATTTTTTGTTTATCAGTCCCAATTATCCGGAAAGTTTCTGGATGTTCTGCCGGGGACTCAAGCGGCAGGGGGCCAGAGTGCTGGCGGTGGTGGATCAGCCCTATGATTCCCTGAAGCCGGAGCTCAGGGCCAACATCGACGAATGCTTTGTGGTGAAAAGCTTCCATGACTACCAGGAAGTGCTCAGGGCAGCGGGCTATTTTACCTGGAAGTATGGCAAAATCGACTGGATCGAGTCCAACAACGAAGCCTGGCTCACGCTGGATGCCCGGCTGCGGGATGACTTCCATGTGACAACCGGGTTCAGCCTTGAACAGATCACGGAATTCCAGTCAAAGGCCGCCATGAAACAATACTATGAACGGGCAGGCGTTCCTGTCTCCCGCTACTGCCTGCCAAAGACGCTGGAAGAGGCCCGGGCCTTTGTACAGGAAGTCGGCTTCCCTGTCGTGCTCAAGCCTGACCATGGTGTGGGCGCATCCTTCACCTACAAAATCTCAGACGATGCCCAGCTGGTATCCTGCTTCGAGCAGACAAGGGACCTGCACATGATCCTGGAGGAATACATCGACGCGGACGTGATCACGCTGGATGGCATCACCGACCAGGACGGCCAGATCCGCTTTCTGGGCAGCATGGAATATGTCGGCAACTGCATGGATTCTGTACAGCAGCATGACTCCATCGGTACGTACTACACCTTCGACGTGAGCGATGAATACCGCCAGATCGCGCAGCGGGTCGCGGATTCCTTCGGGATCCGGAGCCGGTTCTTCCACGGTGAATACTTCCGTCTGCGGGAAGACAAGCCGGGGCTCGGGAAAAAGGGCATGCTCATGGGGCTGGAGGTGAATTTCCGTCCACCCGGAGGATTTGCACCGGATCTGCTCAACTACTCCAACGACATGGACATCTACGACCTCTGGGCACAGGTCATCACCGGGCACGAGACATCTGTGTCTTCCAGGCTGAAATTCTCCGCAGGATTCGCAGGACGGCGCAACGGCGTGCCCTACCGGTACTCGGTGCATGAAATCGAGGACATGTTCCGGCCGGAGCTCCTGAACACGGAATACCTGCCGCCTGCCTTTGCAGCAGCGATGGGAGATGTGACCATCAAGGCACGATTCACTTCCATGGAGCGGAGGGCAGAGTTCTTCCTGAAGGCATTTGAACGGCAATGATCCTCAAGTTTGAAGTCTTCATGGAAAAGCTGCAGTGCAGCCGGATGATCCACATGTATCTGCCGGATGACTACCTGACATCCGGCCGGGACTACCCCGTGCTGTACATGTTTGACGGACACAACCTGTTTTTTGATGAAGACGCCACCTTCGGCCGCTCCTGGCGGCTGCAGGAGGAAATCCAGGCAGCCGGTGCCGATCTGATCGTGGTTGGACAGGAATGTTCCCACGAAGGCAATGCCCGTCTGGACGAATACGGGCCGTTTCCCTTCTATGATGCGCAGTTCGGGTATTTTTCAGGAAAAGGAGAAGCGACCATGGATTTCTTCATCAACGACCTGAAACCCTATATTGATGCCCACTTTCCCACCAGACCCGGACGGCGCTGGACGTGGATCGGCGGCAGCAGCTGCGGCGGCCTCATGGCACTGTACGCTGCCTGCCGGCATTCCGATGTCTATTCCCGGTCACTTGTGATCTCTCCCTATGTGCTGCCGGTTCTGGGTACACTGATGGCGGACGTTTCATCCTGCCGGCTGCATCTGCCGGCACGGATGTACGTCTCCTGGGGGGCTCATGAAGGGACTGGAATGCATGCGTTCATTGAAGAAACCGCGGCCTGCACGGATCTGGCCAACCTGCTGATGGACAAGGGCATGAGCGTGCGGTTCAATGTCAAGCCCCAGGGAGAACACACGGAAGCTTCCTGGCAGGAGGAAGCCGCGGATTTCCTGCGCTTCCTGATGGAACGATGAACCGGTCAGTTGTGGTTCATGCCTTGCCGGAGCTGACAGATCCGGAAGCCAAGGAGATCGTGATATCCGATATTCATGGCAATCTCGCGGTATATCAGCAGCTGCTGAAGAAATGCCGATATCGCCACGGGGTGGACCGGCTGATCCTGGCAGGTGATCTCGTGGAAAAAGGGCCGGAAAATCTGGCCCTTTTGCGCTTCGTCATGGAACAGGTGCGGACCGGAAATGTGTGGTGTCTGATGGGAAACTGTGATTTCACCGCCAAAAACGTGCTGTTTTCCTACCGGCTGCAGTTTCTGAGATCCGTCATCACATCACGGCAATCTCTGATCATGGAAATGGCAGAAGCACTGGGCATTGATCCTGCCGGAATGGAGATGGATGAATTCTGTCACAGGATCCGTCAGGCCTTCCTGCCGGAGCTGCAGTTTCTGGCGGATCTTCCGCATGTTCTTGTATCGCCTGACCGGATTTATGCCCATGCGGCCATCATGGATGAAGAGCACTTCGGATCGGACTTCCGGGAGGTCATGACCACACCGTTTTTCCTTCACACCGACAAGCGGTTCTCAAAACCCGTCGTGGTTGGTCACATGCCGGTTTCCGAATACCGGAACAGAGTGATCGACTTTTCTCCCGTTTTCGATCCGGCCCGGAACATCTGGTCAATCGATGGCGGGAATGTGGTGAAGAGATCCGGTCAGCTCAATGCAGTCATCTTTCAGGGCCGTAACGTCACGACCGTGTCGGCTGATGATCTGGAACAGGCAGTCGTGTTGAAGGACACAGATCCCGGGGTGCAGATTCCCTTCGCCATGAGCTGGAATCACCGGGACATCTCGGTCCTGGATCATGCGGGAGAACAGTCGCTGGTGCATTCTGACTGGCTGCGGCGATCCTTCTGGGTCCCGGATGCATTTGTGCAGTCCGGTTCGGTCAGCGAATACACCAATTACCGGATGCCGGCGCAGGCAGGTGAACGGGTTTCTGTTGTCCTTCGCTGTCAGGACCAGGTCCTGGTCAAACACAACAGCGTTCTTGGCTGGATGGAGGCAGAGGCGCTGGCCCTGCCTGAATCAGAGGATAACGATACAGAACAGGAACCGGCCGGCATGTAAACAGGAAAAGGCATCAACCCCGTTTCTGCATGGATTGCAGAAACAGGCACTGATGCCTTTTTTCCGTACTGCAACTGTATGTGGACCAGCAGAGTATGCACCCCATGGTATCATGCAACCTGCCCCGCTGCAGATCTTTCAGAGTGGTGTCTGTACCAGTCAGTCTTCTTCCGGTTCCGGGAGGGAATCCTGGTTGCGGGCTTCCTCCAGGTAGACACAAAGATACTCCGCTTCTTCCTGCGTCGTGTGCCAGCTGGTCACAAACCGCACTATGATATCATCATTCCACTGCTCCCAGATTTCGAAATCAACCCTGGTGGACAGATATTCATATTCCTGCTGCGTGACGACCACAAAAATCTGGTTGGTTTCGCTGGTCAGCAGCAGTGGATAGCCCAGTTCCTTGACACGGTTCTGAATGGTCATGGCCAGTTCATTGGCATGCCGGGCATTTTCAAACCAGGCATCGTCTTCGAACAGGCCGATGAATTGAAGACCCAGCAGCCATCCCTTGGCCAGCATGGCACCGCTCTGCTTTTCAGTAAAACGGAAATATGGCTGCAGTTTCCGGTTCATGATCACCAGCGCTTCTCCAAACAGCGCACCGTTCTTGGTGGCCCCGATCGTGAAGGCATCGCACCATCCCGCCAGGTCATTCAGGTCATAATCCACACCGGATTCCAGTGCGTTGCCAAGCCTAGCGCCATCCATGATGAGGTACAGCTGGAACTCATCGCAGATGGCCCGCAGATCCTCCAGTTCTTTTCTGGTATACACGGTGCCCAGTTCCGTGGCATTGGAAATATAGACAGCTCTGGGCATGACCATGTGTTCAAATATCAGCTGGAACTGACTGTGAGCCTTGCGCAGGGCGGCCGGTGTGATTTTTCCGGAGGCATTGGGCACGGTAATGACTTTGTGACCCGTCGCCTCCACCGACCCGGTTTCATGCACGGCAATATGCCCCGTATCCGGACTGTAAACGCCTTCATACGGTCTCAGGATATGACGCAGGACAGTCAGGTTGACAATGGTGCCCCCAACCAGAAAATGAATGACCGGATCATGATCCGGCATCCGGGAAGCCAGCAGTTCCCGGGCTCTCTGGCAGTACTGATCCGTTCCATAGCCAGGGTTGTCGGCTTCATTCGCCTGTGCCAGAAGCTCCAGGATGCGGCTGGTACAGCCCTGTCCATAGTCGTTTCGAAAAAACAGCATACACTCTCCTTCTTTCCCTTCCGGAAAAACTGAAGGGACATGTTTGTTTTTGAGACAGCTGTATTATACAGGTCTCTATGAAAAAAGAACAGATTGCGCTGATACCGCCATTCTGCTCTTTTCGTCTTACACTTCGATCAGGACTTGCTGCTCAGCCCCATGGGTTTGTCCATGAAAATCCGCTCATCCATGATCTTCAGGTCATCTGCCACTACCGGAACGAAGTCCATCTGGTCCAGGACGTCCTTTTGCAGATCGATGCCCGGTGCAATTTCCGTCAGGGTGAAGACGCCATCCCGGAGCTCAAAGACAGCGCGTTCGGTGATGTACATGACCTTCTGACCGGATTTCTTTGCATATTCCGCCGAGAACGTGATCTGTTCCACATCGTTCTTGAATTTCTTGACCTGGCCCTCGTTGACAATGGTGAGTGTGCCATTGCCGAATTCTTCCTTCAGTCCCTTTGCTGTGAAGGTTCCGCAGAAAACCACGACCGGCGTGGACTGCGTGATGTTGATGAACCCGCCGCAGCCGGCAATTTTGGGTCCAAACCGGGACACGTTGATGTTGCCGTTACGGTCGCATTCTGCCAGGCCCAGGAACGCTTCATCCAGTCCGCCGCCATCATAGAAGTCAAACAGGGCCGGCGAATCCACGGTGGCTTCCGGGTTGGTGGCAGCACCAAACCCGACACCGCTGGCCGGAACTCCGCCGATGTTGCCGGCTTCCACTGTCATTTTCAGACCGGAAATGCCTTCTTCATTGGCGACATTGGCGACCCCTTCGGGAATGCCGATGCCCAGGTTCAGTATGGCATTAGGAACCAGTTCCATGGCTGCACGGCGGCTGATGACCTTTCGCGCATTCAGCGGCATGGGTGTCAGTGCATCCAGCGGTTTTTTGATCTGCCCGGAGAATTCCGGCTTGTAGGGATCCATGTAGGTCTGCCAGTGGTTGGCGGGTGTTCCCTTGACCACATAATCCACCATGATGCCAGGCACCTTCACGTCCTTGGGATCCAGCGTGCCGTTCTGCACAATGTCTTCCACCTGGGCAATGACAATGCCGCCGGTGTTCTTCACGGCTTCGGCCATCGGCAGGGCTTCCAGGAACGCGGCTTCCTTGTCCATGGTGAGGTTGCCGTTTTCATCTGCATATGTCCCGCGGATGAATCCGACGTTGATCTGTTTGAAGGGCTTGTAGCGAAGATACTCTTCCCCGTCGATTTCCATGAGCTCCACCAGATCCTCGTCGGTGATGTCATTCATCTTTCCACCCTGCAGACGCGGATCCACGAAGGTGTTCAGGCCGATTTTTGTGATTACACCCGGACGCTTTGCGGCAATTTCCCGCAGCAGCTGAGCCAGTGTCCCGATGGGCAGGTTCCAGGCCTTGACCTTGTTTTCCGTAACCAGTTTCTGCAAAGCCGGCACCAGGTTACAGTGGCCGCCCACGATGCTGCGAAGCAGTCCTTCATGGGCCAGGTGATTCATTCCCAGTTTGTCTGTACCGTCACCCACATTGGTGGGGAAAAACAGATCCAGGTCTTTCGGGGCACCGGTTTTCAGGAACCGGTCCTCCAGTGCATATGTCAGCTCCTGTGGATGACACATGCCAATGAAACCGCTCATGACGATGCGGTCACCGTCCTTGACCAGCAGCGCTGCCTCTTCCGGCGTTATGACCTTGCTCATATTACTTGTTGGAGAACTGCTTGTCCCTGACTTTGTTCAGGAAGCAGTCCATGCCGTATGTCTGGTCTTCCGTTGCGAAGCAGTCGGAGAAATCCTTCACTTCTTCCGCAATGCCTTCGTCGATCGTGCCATTCAGACCGTTGTTGATGGCTTTCTTCGCCTGTGCGACAGCGATCGGTGCATTTTTGGCAATGCCGGCCGCCATTTTTTCCACAGTCGCCATGAGTTCTTCCGCCGGAACCACGGCGTTGACCAGGCCGATTTTTTCCGCTTTGTCCGCCTTGATGTTGCGGGCCGTGAAGATCATTTCCTTGGCAATGCCAGCCGGAACCAGACGCGCCAGACGCTGTGTACCGCCGAATCCCGGCGTGATGCCCAGGCCCACTTCCGGCTGACCGAAGACTGCGTTGTCGGCTGCCACACGGATGTCGCAGGACATGGCCAGTTCACAGCCCCCACCCAGGGCGAAACCGTTCACTGCAGCGATGACCGGGCAGTGCAGAGTTTCGATTTCACGGAAAATCTTGTTTCCGTATGCACCGTATTCCGCAGCTTCTTCCACTGTTTTGTCCTTCATTTCGGCGATGTCAGCCCCGGCCACAAAGGACTTGTCTCCGGCACCTGTGATGATCAGGCAATAGGTATCGTCGTCATTTTTGACTGTGTTGACCGCTTCTTCCAGGTCTTTCAGAACGTCTGTGGACAGAGCGTTCAGGGCTTTCGGACGGTTGATCGTGATCTTGGATACATGTCCGTTCTTTTCGAGAATTACGTTTTCCATGGTATTTCCTCCTGAGGCAGTTGTGCCTTGCTGCCGCCTGTTCAGCCGGCAGTGTTTGCATATGGATAAAAAGAGGCGAAAGATGTCTTTCGCCTCTGGATACAGACAGGATGAACCGCTGCCGGTTTTGCAAACCGGCCAGGCCCGCTGCTCTGCCTGTTGTCAGCCGGCTACTTCTTGTAGTTATAGAAGCCTTCTCCGGTTTTGCGTCCGAGCTTGCCGGCACGGACCATTTTGCGCAGCAGTGTGCTGGCACGGTACTTGGAGTCACCGGTTTCGTGATACAGGACATCCATGATGGCCAGAACAACATCCAGTCCGATCAGGTCACCCAGAGCCAGGGGGCCCATCGGGTGGTTGGCACCCAGCTGCATGGCTGTGTCAATATCCTCTGTGGAGGCGATGCCTTCCTGCAGGATGACAGATGCTTCGTTGACCATCGGGATCAGGATGCGGTTTACCACGAAGCCGGGTCCTTCGTTGACTTCGACCGGTGTCTTGCCAATCTCTTTGGAGATTTCCTTGATGGTTTCCTTCACTTCATCCGGCGTGTTGGCACCGGAAATGACTTCCACCAGTTTCATCCGGTCAGCCGGGTTGAAGAAGTGCATGCCGATCACGGGGTGCTTGATGCCGTTGGCGATTTCCGTTACGGACAGACTGGAGGTGTTTGTGCCGAAAATGGCATCTTCCTTCACGATTTCGTCCAGTTTCTTGAACAGGTCTTTCTTGACAGGCATCTGTTCCAGCACGGCTTCGACGATCAGATCGCAGTCAGCCAGGTCTTCGTATTCACCGGCCTTCAGGTTCGCTTTCGCTGCATCGGCAGCTTCCTGGGTGATTTTTCCCTTGGCCACGAGTTTGTCCTTGCCTGCAAAGATTTTGTTGACGCCGTTTTCAGCCCATTCCTTCTTGACATCCACAACCGTTACATCGTTGCCTGCAGATGCGAATGCATTCGCGATGCCCTGGCCCATTGTGCCGGCACCGACTACGCCTACTTTTCTTGTCATTGTTCAGTTCCTTCTTCCGTTTTTCTCTATGATTATGCGGCTTTCGCCTTTTTGATTTCTTCCACCAGCAGCGGCATGACTTCTTCGATCTTGCCTACATAGCCAAGGTTGGCAATCTTGAAGATTTCTGCTTCCGGGTCACGGTTGATTGCGATGATGAAGTCGGATTTTTCCATACCGGCCACATGCTGAACGGCACCGGAAATACCGCATGCGATGTACAGAGTCGGACGAACCGTCTTGCCGGTCTGGCCAACCTGTACAGCCTTGTCTGCGAAACCGTCTTCCACGACGGCACGGGTGGCGCAGACTTCACCGCCCAGTTCCTTTGCGACTTCGTTCAGGTAGTCGAGGCTGCCTTCCGCACCACGGCCGGCACCGATCAGGATATCTGCCTTGGTGATGTCAATTCCTTCTGCCAGTTTGGGTTCCACTTCCAGGATGGTGACTTCCGGCTCTGTGGTTTCCCACTTCGGTGCGAACTCGATGACTTCGCCTGTACGGGTTTCATCCACGGGTGCCATGTCGAATACTTTCGGACGGATGGTCGCCATCTGCGGACGGGTGTTCGGGCAGACGATCGTGCCAAACAGGTTGCCGCCGAATGTGGGACGGGTCACCAGCAGCAGGGCTTCGCCATCCTTCACTTTGTCCAGGTCGATGGCAATCTTCGTGGCATCCGCAGTCAGACCTGCATTCAGACGGGCAGCCACACGGGGAGCCAGGTCGCGGCCTTCCACTGTGGCACCGGTCAGGAAGCTGTCAGGCTTGAATTCGTTGACGACCTGTGTAAGCGCATCTGCATAGAACTGTGTGTTGTAGTCCTTCAGCAGGGGATCGTCCACGACGATGACCTTGTCAGCACCATGGGCAATGACTTCCCCGGCCTTATCCTTGATGCCGCTGCCCAGCAGCACACCAACCACGTTGAATCCCATTTCCGGCATGCTGGCCACGAGCTTGCGGGCTTCGGAAATCAGTTCGTATCCGACATCCGCAATGTTTCCGTCTTTCTGTTCGACAAAGACATAAATGTCCTTGTATCCATCAAATTTAGCCATTGGTGATGTCCCCTTCCTACTTCTTGATCAGCTGCTTTTCTTTCAGGGCAGCTGCAATCTTTTCAGCAGTCTCCGCAGCGGGCAGATCGAATGTCTCTGTCTTGGCGGATACTTCCTTGGTGAATGTGGCATGAACTTTTGTGGGAGATCCGGCCAGGCCGACCACTTCCAGCGGCAGGTCCAGATCATCGAATGTCATGGTCTGCACGGGCTTGTTGAAGGAATCCACGATGTCCACACAGTTCATGTAACGCGGTTTGTTCATGCCGGACAGCGTGGTCAGGACAGCAGGCATGGTGCATTCCAGGACCTGCTCCTCGTCTTCCAGCTGCTTGCGGACTTTCACCTTTTCCGGCGTCAGTTCCAGGATTTCATCCACATAGGTGATCTGTGGAATGCCCAGGCGTTCTGCGGTCTGCGGTCCAACCTGTGCCGTATCGCCATCGATTGCCTGACGGCCGGCGATGATCAGGTCAAAGCCGATTTTCTTCAGGGCTGCAGCCAGTGTGCGGCTGGTGGCGCATGTATCGGCACCACCCAGGCGGCGGTCTGTCAGGAGAACAGCTCCGTCAGCACCGCGGGCAATGCATTCCTGGAGCATGCCGGCAGCCTGCGGGGGACCCATGGACAGGACCGTGACTTTGACATCGGGGTTTTTGTCCTTCAGTTCCAGAGCTGCTTCCAGGCCGGCCAGGTCATCCGGGTTGATGATGGAAGGCACGCCGTCGCGGACCAGAGTTCCTGTATTTTTGTCTACCGTGATTTCAGTTGAATCCGGTACCTGTTTAGCCAGTACTACGATATTCATGATCGATGATTCCTCCCTACTTCAGCATGGCGCCGGAGATGACCATGCGCTGCACTTCCGATGTTCCTTCATAGATCTCGGTGATCTTGGCATCACGGAACATGCGTTCAACCGGCAGATCGCGGGTGTAGCCGTAGCCGCCCATGAGCTGAATGGCCTTTGTGGTCACATCCATGGCGGTTTCTGCCGCAAACAGCTTGGCTTCCGCAGCCAGTGTTGTATAGGGTTTTCCCTGTTCCTTTGCCATTGCAGCCTGGTACACCAGCAGACGTGCTGCGTCCACGGCAGTCTGCATGTTTGCCAGCTGGAACTGGGTGTTCTGGAATTTTGCAATGGGACGGCCGAACTGTTTTCTTGCCTTCACATAGGGAATGACTTCGTCAATGGCGCCCTGTGCAATGCCAAGCGCCTGGGCTGCGATGCCGATCCGGCCGCCATCCAGTGTCTGCATGGCAATGCGGAATCCCTGGCCTTCCTTGCCCAGAAGGTTCTCCTTCGGAACACGCACGTTGTTGAAAATCAGCTCGCTGGTAGCGGAACCGCGGATACCCAGTTTCTTTTCGTGCTGGCCAATGGTGAAGCCCGGTGTGTCCTTCTCCACGATGAAAGCGGAAATGCCGCGGGTGCCCTTGGACTTGTCTGTCATGGCAAAGATGATGTAGACATCGGCTTCACCGGCGTTGGTGATGAAAATCTTGGTGCCGTTGATGACATAATCGTCGCCATCCTTCACGGCAGTCGTCTGCTGACCGGCAGCGTCTGTGCCTGCATTGGGTTCAGTCAGGCCGAAGGCAGCCAGCTTTTCACCGGATGCCAGCGGGCGAAGATATTTTTCCTTCTGTTCGGGTGTGCCGAACTGGGCGATGGGCCAGGTGCCCAGGGAGGTGTGAGCGGACAGGACAACACCGGTTGTTGCACACTTCTTGCTCAGTTCCTCGACTGCGAGGATGTAGCTCAGATAGTCGGCACCGGCGCCTCCATATTCCTTGGGATATGGAATACCCAGCATCTTGGCGTCTCTCATGACCTGAACGGCTTCCTTCGGGAAGCGTTCGTTTTCGTCAACGTCTGCTGCGTTTTCCTTTACTTCATTTTCCGCAACTTCGCGGAACAGCTTCTGCATCAGCTTCTGCTGCTCTGTCAGGTTAAAATCCATAATGAAGTTCTCCTTTCCATACATGAACTTGCATTGGCAGGCACACAAAAAAGTTTTCACTGTTTTACATGCGACTCAATTTTACAGAGCGCTTCCATTGAAGTCAATGACAATTGAGAACAATTTCACAATTTATACTGTAATAATCCGCCCTATATGTAAGGGGATTTTCAAATTGTGCATTTAATCACAAATCAGTTTGACACCTTCCCGGGCGGGCGGTACTATCATAAAGGACTCTGAAACGGAGTAGAAAGAGGACCTATTATGAACAAAGCCTACATCGTCGCTGCCAAGCGTTCCGCCATCGGTACATTTCTGGGCAGTCTGACCAATGTTCCCGCCGCCGAGCTGGGAGCCACAGTCCTGAAGGCAGCCATTGCCGAAGCAGGCATTGAGCCCAAGGACATCAACGAAGTCATCATCGGCAACGTCATCGGCGCAGGCCTGGGCCAGAACATCGCCCGCCACATTTCCCTGGATGCCGGCATTCCCGAAAGCGTGCCTGCCCACTCCATCAACATGGTCTGCGGATCCGGTCTGGAAGCCATCATTGAAGCGACCATCCGCATTCATGCAGGCTGGGGCGACCTGTTCGTGGCCGGCGGCGTGGAAAACATGTCCGCTGCTCCCTACCTGCTGAGCGGCAAAAACCGCACCGGCACAAAAATGGGCAACCAGACAATTGTGGATGCCATGACCTATGATGCCCTGACAGACGCCATGAATAATGTACACATGGGCGTGACTGCAGAAAACATTGCCAAGAAATACAACATCACCCGTGAAATGCAGGACGAATTTGCCCTGGCATCCCAGGAAAAAGCCCTGAAGGCCATTGCAGACGGCAAATTCAAGGACGAAATCGTTCCCATCGAAGTAAAACAGCGCAAGGCAACGGTTGTCTTCGACACCGATGAACACCCCCGTGCCACGTCCCTGGAAAAACTGGCGAAACTTCGTCCGGCCTTCATCAAGGACGGCACAGTCACAGCCGGCAACGCATCCGGCATCAACGACGGCGCTTCCATGTGTATCGTGGCAAGCGAAGAAGCCGTGAAGAAATACAACCTGAAGCCCATTGCCGAAGTCATCGGCTGCGGACAGGGCGGCGTCGATCCCCTGTACATGGGCCTGGGTCCCACACCTGCGATCCTGAACGCCCTGAAACAGGCAGACCTGAAGCTGCAGGACATGGATGTCATCGAGCTGAACGAAGCCTTCGCATCCCAGTCTCTGGGTGTGGTTCATGAACTGGTGGAAAAGACAGGCATCGACCGCGATGAACTCCTGAAGATCACCAACGTGAACGGCGGCGCCATCGCCCTGGGTCACCCCGTTGGTGCATCCGGCAACCGGATCTTCGTTTCCCTGCTGCACGAAATGGTTCGTGAAAAAGCGAAATACGGTCTGGCCAGCCTCTGCATCGGCGGCGGCATGGGTACCGCAGTCGTTGTCAAGAACTGCGAAGATTAGTCACAGCCACTCAATTTATAAAAGGGGCTGTAACAGTTAAACCTGGACAGCTATCCTAAATAAAAACGCAAAGGGCAGGAAAGCTTATCAGCTGATCTGCCCTTTGTTGTATGATTTGTTTGTGCTAAAAAACATACAACCGAATTATATCCATTATCCGTTCGGCGTACAAGAATCACTCGCGCTGGATGTACCAGTCCGAATCCAATCTGATGACCCTGTTTACTCTTTCCTGGAAGCGATAGAAAGGATCAATCTTGCCAAATACTTCGCTCCGGTCAGATCGAACAATTCCAGCTCTCACGATCGTGTGATGCTGCTCCGGGTCATCCTTTTCTCATACATGACATCCAGAAAGAACATCTCCCTCAGGGAGCTGGAATCCCTGTGCCGTACAGACTGTCGGTTTCTTTACCTGTCCAACTATGAAATGCCCAGCCATCAGGCTTTCAAAAGGGTCCTGGATATCCTTCAGGAAGGGGCCATCGATGATATTTTCTTTGAGCTCAGCCATCATATCGCCGTCGATCTGATGTGCATCGACCCACATGTGCAATTCGTCGATGGAACAAAGATAGAAGCTAATGCCCACAAGAATTCTTTCGTCTATAAGAAGAGGATCGTGAACAGTCGCAAGAAGCTGTATCTGAGCGCTTCAGCTTTGTTAAGCGAGATCAATTCCTTCTTTGGCTATGACTGACCTTAGAATAATTTACGGACAGTCCATTTAGAGATTCTAAGAATACCGGTATCTATGTCATAGAACTACAATCACTATGAAAGAGGAAAATCTATGGCAAAGAAACGTAAAACATTTACAGATGAATTCAAGCAGGATGCGGTTCAATTTTTGACTAACCATCCAGAAATGACCGTTATAGAATGTGCTGAAACACTTGGTGTAGGCCGCAGCACCCTGGAAAGATGGAGGGCAGATTTCAACCGATCCGGTCTTTCAGCTGTGACAGCTCATAATAATGACAAGGAAGAAAAAGACCTTCTCAAAGAAAATGTCAGGCTTCAACGAGAACTCAGGGACTCACAGGAGGCTTTGAAGATTCTAAAAAAAGCCATAAGCATTCTGGGAAACTGAAGCAGGTCGAATACGAACTTGTTGCCGAGGATCATAAAGCTGGAATCCAATTCTCGGTATCCAGGGTGCTTCATAAACTTGGTCTTTCAAGATCTGGCTATTACGACTATTTAAAGCGGAAACCCAGCCACCAGGAAAAGCGCAGGCATGATGTGAAAAAGGCCATCCTTCAGATTTATGAAGACAGCCACGAAAACTACGGAGCGCCAAAAATCGCTAAAATCCTGAACTCAGGAGGGATCTCCATTACAGAAAGGACCGTTGGTGTTTATATGCGTCAAATGGGGATCCGAGCACAGTGGGTCAAGCCTCATACACAAACCACAATACGAAGTGATTTCAGTGGAAATCTGAAGAATCTTCTGGATAGAAACTTCTCTCCGGCTCACCCAAACTGCGTATGGTGCACAGATATCACCTATATCCACACAAAGCTGGACGGATTCGTTTACCTTGCCTGCATCATGGATCTGTATTCCAGAAGGATCATTTCCTGGAAGCTTACAAAAACGCTGGACACAGGTCCAATTCTGAAATCGATCGAAGAAGCCAGAAAACGCCGGCCGTCCCAGGAACCGATAATGATTCATACGGACCGAGGAATCCACTATACCTGTGATCTGTACAGAAAACTGACCAGAGGAATGATTCGCAGTTATTCAGCAAAAGGAGTTCCGTATGACAACGCCTGTATTGAATCATTCCACTCCCTGATCAAGAGGGAATGGCTGAGCAGGTTCGATATACAGAACTACAGGCATGCATACCGACTGGTGAGTCAGTATATAGATGACTGGTACAACCCTGAACGGATACACAGCCACTGTGGATATATGTCCCCAGCAGAATATGAAGTAATGTTCCAAAGGACCAGCACTGACTGAGAAAGAATTCTGGAGCGCCCTTTACAGTGGGCTATCCCCTGGTAGACTGATGAGCCTTCAGCCAAGAACTGTCAGATATTGACTCTTTGGATGAAGGCAAGAGAAAGGGGTCCAGGGGATAGTGGGCCCCACTGTCAAGGGAGGAAGCGGAGGAAATCTTTCGTAGAATTGGCAGTATCTGCCGACTCTCTAAAATCAGTGTCCGTTTTCTTGACATAGGACCAGACTATCCCCTCAGGGATGAATATCAGTCCTGGGATCTTTTCTATGTCTGCCAGTACCTGATGGAAGTCATGGTCCAGACTGACACGAAAATCTGTTATGGGATCGGCCATCGCAAGTCTTCCATTCAGAGATACTATGATTCACTGTTGAAAATGGCTTTGAAGCTGATGGAGTATGAAGAATGGCTTTATACGCTTGGAAACCGCAACTCATGTTCAAAAACCGACCTTGATGCGACCTTCATGGCCACCAAATGGGATTATTACAACCAAAGCGGAGTCACCAGACCGTGCTACAACTGCCAGATCGCAGTCAGTGACGGATTGATCGTGAATGCGGATATATTCCAGAATCCGGGAGACACCCTCACCTGGCAGGCTTTCATGGACCGTTATCATGACTATACAGGGAAGTATCCTTGCAGACCCGTAGCGGATGCGGGATATGGAAGTCTTGACAATTACCTGTACAACCTGAAAAACGGGATAGAACTGGTACAGAAATACGGAAACTTTGGGAAGAAGAAGGACCGAAGATTCCAGAAGAGGATCTACAATGTGCTCAACTGGAAGCAAACAGAAGAAGGGTTTCTGATCTGTCCGGAAGGAAGGGTCCTGGATCAGTATGAAGGGGACAATATATCAAGGACCCGTGGTGGAAATCTTCATATCAGTCAGATGTACGCGGAGAAAGGCCATTGTGAGGGATGTCCCAGACGGTCCCATTGTTTCCGGTTCGGAAAGTACAGGAGAGTCGGAAAGAATGTAGTGATGGAAGAGCTGCAGGGAAAAGTAGATGAAAACCTGGGATGCGAAGAAGGAAAGGGACTCTGCAGGCAGCGGTCAATACAGGTGGAGGGAGCATTCGGGATCCTGAAGCAAGACCGGGGAATGACCAGATTCAGGCGAAGAGGATTGAAAGGTGTCAAGATGGAATTTCTTTTGAACTGTCTGGGTCTGAATCTTTATAAATATCATCTGTTCTGGCTTAAACAGAGGGCAAATAACCTTATAGGCAAGCTAAACTGACGAGGAAAAACAGGCTTTTTTTGAAAGTTATCCCCTAAGTTGTTTTTATAATGGCCAAAAAGAAATGTCTGGAGAATACCAATGGAATCTCCAGACATTTTTTCCGTTTATAACAAGAAAAAGGGGCTGTAATCAGCCTACAGACCGTAAAACCGGCCTTACTGTTACAACCCCTTTTTTGTTACTCCTTTCGACCGTTTTCAAAGCCATCCCATGGACCACAGGCAGCAAATCTGTCCGGCAAGCCGCTGCCGGTTCCAGAACATGCCTGTTTGTTCGTGGCGGCTGGGATCCTGCAGGCTGCACCCATCAGGGTCATATCCTGTCACCAGCAGAAAAGAGCCGGTTGGGGGACAGTCTTTGGAGCCGGCACAGACCACCAACGGCTGGCCCGTGTCCAGAGCCTGTCAGCCCTGATGCTGTGGATCCAGTCCCAGTCCCCTGGCCTCTGTCCTTCCGTCTTGGCAGCAGTGTGAACAAAAACCATTGGGTTCCTGTTCCTGCAGTCAGTCACCCTGGTTTTCTGAAAAAAGCCGGTGATCAAAACGAAGCAGCTCCCCGGGATCCTCAAAACAGGCGTTATACCGCCTTCCCCTTCAGAGACCTGCGAACAGCCAAAAACCGAAAACCGCCTGCATTGGCTTTCCGTTTTTCGGGAAACGGTCTGCCTGCAGGCGGTTTTTTTCTATTGTCTCTGTTTCAGTGATGCTTCCCTGTTCAGGCCTCTGCATCCTGTCTTGCATCGGCTGCCGGCTGGTCCTGAGCAGCGGCACTGTCCTGTTCATTGATCTCCCGGATCTTCTTCTCGATCCGGTTGCCGTACTCGATGCTGGTATCCTGGAAAAACTGCAGTTCGGGCACCTTGCGCATTTTCACGTTCTTCGCGATCGTGCTCCGGATGAACCCCCTGCTCTGGTTCAGGATCTTCATTCCCGCATCATTGCGTTCCTGTTTCCCCAGGAACGATACATAGACTTTCGCGATGGAAAGATCGCCGGTACACTGCACGTCTGTCACTGTCACGAACCCCAGTTTAGGGTTCTTCAGCTCGAACTGCAGGATCCGGGAAATCTCCCTGCGCAGGATCGCATCGAT
This sequence comes from Faecalibaculum rodentium, assembly GCF_001564455.1. GTDB lineage: Bacteria > Bacillota_I > Bacilli_A > Erysipelotrichales > Erysipelotrichaceae > Faecalibaculum > Faecalibaculum rodentium. The sequence goes on along the minus strand of NZ_CP011391.1, from coordinate 1,075,064 downwards.
CCTGTCTGTCTTTGGCATGTTATTCCTTCACTTCCTGGTCTTCGTAGGCCTCGATCACATCATCCACCTTGATGTCGTTGAACTTCTCGATCGTCAGACCGCACTCAAAGCCTGCGCTGACTTCCTTGACGTCGTTGTCAAAGCGCCGCAGCGAACCAAGATCGCCTTCGTATACCACGATGCCCTCGCGGATCAGACGCACCTTGCAGTCGCGACGGATCACACCATCGGTCACCATGCAGCCGGCAATGGTACCCACTTTGGAGACCTTGAAGATCTGGCGGACTTCCGCCTGACCGATCACGACTTCCTCGTATACCGGTGCCAGCATGCCCTTCATGGCTGCTTCCAGTTCCTCCAGGGCCTTGTAGATGATGTTGTGCAGACGGATCTGCACGCCTTCCTCTTCCGCTTTCTTGCGGACAGCCGCTGTCGGACGGATGTTGAAGCCATAAATAATGGCATTCGAGGCGCTGGCCAGCATGATGTCGCTCTCCGTGATGGCACCCGCACGGGAACCGATCACGTTGACGCGAACCGTATCCACATCCAGCTTCTCCATGGAAGCCTTCAGCGCTTCGGCGGAACCCTGCACATCGGCTTTGATCAGGACATTGATTTCCTTCACATCACCCTCGTTGATCTGCTTCGCCAGGTCCTCCAGGCTCATCGCACTGGACTGGTTCCGTTCCTTCTCGATCTGCTTCTCCAGACGGTGGTTGGCAATTTCCGCCGCCTTCTTGTAGGAATCGTAGGTCAGGAACACATCACCCGCGCGGGGCACTTCCGACAGACCGATGATTTCCACAGGCATGGACGGACCGGCAGTCTTGATTTCCATGCCCCGGTCATTGGTCATCTTCCGGACACGGCCGTAGCTCGTGCCGACCACCACGGAATCACCTGTGTGCAGCGTACCCTGCTGTACCAGCAGTGTGGCCACAGGACCGCGGCCCTTGTCCAGCTTGGCTTCCACGACAGTACCCGATGCATTGGTATCCGGGTTTGCCTTCAGCTCCGACATGTCGGCGACCAGCAGCAGCGTTTCCAGAAGATCCTCGACACCTTCCCCGCTCCGGGCGGAAATCTGTGTGAAGATCGTGTCACCGCCCCATTCCTCCGGCATGACGCCGTAGTCGGAGAGCTCGGCCATGACTTTGTCCGGATTGGCACCCGGCTTGTCGATTTTGTTGACAGCCACAACCATCGGGACCTTCGCTGCCCGGGCGTGGTCAATGGACTCCTTGGTCTGCGGCATGACGCCATCGTCTGCCGCAACGATCAGAACCACGATGTCCGTGATCTGCGCCCCGCGGGCACGCATCGCAGTGAATGCTTCGTGACCCGGTGTATCCAGGAACGTGACCTTCCGGCCCTTCAGCGACACCTGGTAGGCACCGATGTGCTGGGTAATGCCGCCGAATTCACCCTCCGTGACGTTGGTCTTCCGGATGGTGTCCAGCAGCGTGGTCTTTCCGTGATCGACGTGACCCATGATCGTGACCACAGGCGGACGCGGCTTCAGCTGGGATTCATCGAATTCCCGTGCCCCGATCTGCTCCTCGATGTCGTCTTCCTCGATCACGACTTCCTTGTGGCATTCGGTGTTGAACTCCATGCAGATCAGCTCGATGTCCTCATCCGACAGCACCGTGTTGATGGTGGACATGTTGCCCATCATAAACAGGAACTTGATGATCTCCGAGCTGTTCCGCTTCATGAGCTCCGCCAGCTGCCCCACAGTCAGCGTACCGCTGTATGTAATGGACTTCGCGGCTTCCTGCCGTGTCCTGGAGGGTCCGTGCCCGCCGTTTCTGTTTCGCCCTCCGTTGTTTCCGCCATTGCGGTTCGGGCGTCTGTTCGGTCTTCTGTTCGGTTTCTTGGCCACCCAATCACCTGTCCTTTCTCAATTCATCTATCCGTCCGGCAAATCCTGCATCCGTCACGACCAGTGCCTTCATTGCCCGGTTTGAGATCCGGTCGAATTCCCCTGCATCCAGCTCCAGTACAGGAACAGAATACGTGCGGCACTTGTCCAGGATCTTCTTCTTCGTATTGTTTCCCGTCTCAGACGACAGGACAGCCAGTCTGGCCTTTCCCCGGCAGATTGCCGGGATCAGCCCGTCACCCCGCACGGTTTTGCCCGCCGCCATGGCCAGCTGCAGAAGACTGATGATTCTGTTGTCTGTCATCGTTCTTCCTTTGCCGCCATCAGCCGATGATGGTCGCCAGCCCGTCATAGACTTCCTCCGGTACAGTCGTTTCCAGTGCACGGTCCAGCGCCTTGTTCTTCCGGGCCTTCGCCAGGGTTTCAGCACTCTTCTGCATATAGGCCCCATGCCCGTTCCGCTTGCCGGTCAGGTCGATTTCCACCTGTCCTTCCGGTGTGCGCACAACACGGATCAGCTCCTTTTTCGGGAACCGTTCCTGCGTCACGACGCACTTTCTCATCGGGATTTTCTTCATACCGTCCTCCTGTATCCAGTCCTCACGACAGTCAGACTAATCGTAGTAATCGTCGAACTCCTCGTAATCCACGTCATCATCCCAGGCCTCGGTCTGGGCTGCTTCCCGTTCTTCGATTTCCGCCAGCTCCTCATCGGAGTAAATCGGCCGCATTGCCTCAAAGGAAGGCTTTTTCTTTTCCTTTTCCTTGTCCTTATCCTGATCCCGGTCGCGGCGGTCATCCCAGCGCTTCTTCTTCGCGGCAGCAGGTTCCTGCTTTGTGTGGGCCCCGGCGAAGTCCTCGAACTTGGACTTGTATTCCCGGGTATCCAGGGCGTGCTCCTTGCGCTTTTCCCTGGCGATCTTCGCCGCCAGTTCCATCTCGTCCAGTTCACGTTCCGGTTTTGCGACGGGTTCCGGCTGAGCAGGCGCAGGCAGATCCTCTTCCTGTGCGACTGCCGGCAGGTCTTCCTCCTCCACCACAGCCGGTTCGGTTTCCGGCGCAGGTTCCGGCAGGTTCTCGGATTCATACAGCGTATCCACCGCCGTCGTTTCCTCGGGCTCATCCGCATAGGTGAAGTCCGCCGATTCGATGCTCTCGATGTCTCCGGTGTCTTCCTTGAACGCCGCCTGCTTCTCCTGCTGGCGATAGGCACGCTCGGCTGCCTTCTTCGCCTCCCAGGCTTCTTCCTGTTCACGGGCAATGGTCATATAGTCAATGCCCAGTTCATCCATCTCCGACTGCGACTTGATGTCGATCTTGTGATTGGAGAGACGGACCGCCAGGCGGGCGTTCTTTCCCTTCTTGCCGATGGCCAGCGACAGCTGGTTGTCCGGTACCACCACGATCAGGCCGTCCTTGACGTTCTCGTTTGGAATTACCGCAATGGCCTCCGAGGGAGCCAGCGCATTCTTGATCAGCGTGGAGATGTTGTCGCTCCACTCGAAGATGTCGATCTTCTCGCCGTTCAGTTCGTTGATGATAGTCTGCACACGGCTGCCGCGGGGTCCGATGCACGCACCGATGGGATCGATGTTCTCATTGTGGCTCATGACCGCCAGCTTGCAGCGTTCTCCGGCTTCCCGGGCGATGGCCTTGATTTCGATCACGCCGTTGTAGATCTCCGGCACTTCCCGCTCGAACAGCCGCTTCACGAACACCGGGGAAGACCGGGACACCAGCACCTGCGCTCCCTTGGTGTCCTTGTTCACTTCCGTGATCACGACCGGCAGGCGTTCTCCCTCGTGATACTGTTCCGTGGGAATCTGATCGCTCTTTTTCATCATGGCCAGTGTCTTGCCGATGTTCACAATGACGAACTTTTCCTCCACCGTTTCGATGGTTCCCTTCACCATGTCATCCACCTTGTCGCAGTACTCCTCATATACCTTGGCTTTTTCCGCCTCGCGGATCTTCTGCTTCATGACATTCTTGGCCAGCACGACAGCCGCACGGTCGAAGTTCCGGAAATCCACTTCCTCGTCGATCATATCGCCGGGTTTTGCGCCGGGTCTGATTCCCCGTGCTTCCGCCAGGGAAACTTCCAGATCCGGATCCAGGTCTTCCTCCGGGCTGTCCACCACCAGACGTTCGTGCCAGATCTGCACGTTGCCGTTTTTGATCTCCACCCGGACATAGGCATCGGGAACGTCAATGTACTTGCGGTAGGCCTTTGTCAGCGCTTCGGTCAGCGCTTCCTCCACGATGTCCTGGGAAAGTTCGCGGTCCGATTCAATGCCCCGCAGAGCTGTGGCCAGCGACTCAACTTTCAGCTTCATTTGATCAATCTCCTATATTTTCACCGCTGTCATGATCAGCGAGATGTTGTCCCTGTCCACGACCAGCTTCTTCGGACGTCCCTTGTCCTTGTAATGGACCGTCACGCTCTCGGGCTCCAGTGCTGCCAGGTCGCCGCGTACATCCGCCAGACCCTGCTTCGGTTCCCGGAGCTTCACATATACATATTGTCCCAGGGCGTTCTGCAGGTCCTGTTCAGTCTTCAGTTCCCGCTCCGCGCCGGGGGAGCAAACCTCCAGCATATATTCCTGGTCATTCCAGTCTTTTTCATCCAGAAGGGCGCTGATGGCGTCCGAGCAGACTGCGCAAGTATCCAGGTCCATGGTCCCGTCTTCCTTCTCTGCAGCGATCTGCAGGATGGGAGGCTTCTGATTGGTCAGCCACTGGATCTCGTAAAGTCTGCAGCCATGTTCTTTGAGGACCGGTTCGATCCACTTCTGCAGTTCTTTCATTCCTGTTCCTTTCCGGCAAAATTATAGGAGCGGTTCCCCGCTCCCTTTTTGGTCAATCAAACAGTACCACATTCGTCACCCGCGTTCAAGCTGTCCGATTCCATGCCCCGGCGAATGATCGCCGCGATCAGATCGGCAGCCAGTTTCGGGTCTTCATTGCACACAATGTACTTGTAGCGGTTCATCGTCTTGATTTCCCCGGCCGCCTTGGCCAGGCGCTGCTGAATGATCTCCTCCGGCTCGGATTTCCGTCCGCGGATCCTGCGCTCCAGTTCTTCCATGGAAGGGGGGATGATGAAAATCGACAGGGCATCCGGGCACTTCTCCTGCACCTGCATGGCACCCTGCACTTCGATTTCCAGCAGGACATTTTTCCCTTCGTCCCGCAGCCGGTTCACTTCCTTCATGGGCGTACCGTAGCGGTTCCCGACAAATTCCGCACTTTCCAGCAGTTCGCCGTTTTCCTGGGCCTTCTCGAACTCCTCCGGTGTGACAAAAAAATAATCTGTACCGTCCACTTCCCCGGCTCTGGGCTTTCGCGTGGTCATGGATGTGGAGTAGGCCAGTTTCAGGGAGGGATCTGCCTCCAGGTATTTTCTTACAGTACCCTTTCCTACCCCGCTGGGTCCGCTGAGCACCAACAGCAAGCCTCGTTTCATGTGCTGCCTCCCTTTCTGTCAGCTGCCATCCAGAGACTGAGCACGTCTCTGGATGGCCGGACAAGTCCAAAGACTGTCCGGTTACAAAGATTTTAGTCTCTGTCCTTTGGCACTGTCAAAGGAAAAACGGTATGCTGGTAAGGCGCAGCCCGTCCTGGGCATTCGTGTCCCGGCAGGCGCAGACAAAAACAGGAAAAAACTGAAAGGAGGGATCTGCATGGCTCTCGATGGCATCATGCTTCGAAGCGTCACTCGACACCTGAAAGACCTGGAGGGCGGCCGCATCGGCAAGATCCAGAATCTGTCGGATGAAGAGATCCTGCTGCATATCCATACGAAAACCGGACTGAAGCGTCTGGTCATCAACGTGCACTCCAACACAAACCGGGTGTATCTGGCTGCCTTTGTGCCGGAGATCCAGCCCGAACCATCGGGTTTCGTGATGTTTCTGCGGAAGCACTTTTCCCAGGGAATCATCACATCTGTGTCCCAGGCCGGCTATGACCGGATCCTGGTCACGAAGGTGCAGGCCATGAACGAACTCGGTGACCTGCGGCAGCTGACATTGTATCTGGAGCTCATGGGCAAATACGCGAACCTGATCGCAGTCAATGAAGAGGGTGTAATCATGGATGCCCTGAAACGGATCCCCGTCTTCGAGAACTCCCGCCGGCTGATCCACCCGGGTGCCAGGTACGAACTGCCATCGCAGCCGGAGAAGCAGGATCCTTCCGGACCTGTATCCATCGACGAAAGCCGGCCGCTCACGGATCAGATCTCCGGATTTTCCCCGCTGCTGTCCGGAGAAGCGGAGAGGCGGCTTCATGAAGGCACGACCTGGGAGGAGTTCTGGCATTCGCTGGAGGCATCCGACAAACTGTACTGGTATGATGACCGGCATTTTCACATCATTCCCCTCTCAGGGATGAACACAGAACCCAGGGTGTATGACCTGATGGAAGGTCTGGGTCAGCTCTACCGGCAGCGGGAGGAAAAGAGTCGGCACAAGGAGCAGTTCGGAGATCTGATCCGCACAGTGGAAAAGGAAAAGAAGAAACAGCAGAAAAAACTGCCCCGGCTGCAGGCTTCGCTGGAGGCAGCGAAGGATCATGACAAGTACCGGGAATACGGCGATCTGCTGTTTGCCTGGCAGGGTTCGCTGAAACAGGGAAAGCAAGCCGTGGTGCAGGATTTCGAAACCGGTGAAGACGTAACGATTCCCCTGAATGAAAAATTCAGCATCCGGGACAACGCCAACCGGTATTATGCAAAGTACCACAAAATGAAGCGCAGTCTGGATGCCCTGCAGGAGCAGATCCGTATCTGCAAGGAAGATCTGGTCTATTTCGAGCAGATGGAGGAACAGCTGAAACACTGCAGCTATGAGGATGCACAGGAGATCCGTCAGGAGCTGGAGAGCGGCCGCTGGCTGCTGCCTAAAAAAGGGGCTAGGCGCCGCAAAGGCAAGTCCCGGCCACACGTCCTGGAGATTCCGTATGAAGGAGCCGTGATTTTTGTCGGCCGCAACAACCTGCAAAACAGCTGGCTGACCCATAAAATGGCCCGGCGCAGCGACTTGTGGTTTCACGTCAAGGGCTATCATGGTTCCCACGTGATCCTGCAGTCTGATCAGCCGACAGAAGGACAGATCCGTATGGCTGCCATGCTGGCTGCCTGGTTTTCCAAAGGCAGGGAATCCAGTTCGGTCCCTGTGGACTACACCCAGGTGTCACAGCTGAAAAAGGTTCCTGGCTCCAAAGCGGGTTTCGTGACGATGAAAAGCTATCGGACGATTTACATCGATCCCGATCCCAGGCTTGTGGAAGAGATTCTGCGCAGGCGGAAACAGTAAAGAGTCAGCAGCCATGGCATGAAGCCGGCCTGTCCCAGGGATCCATTCCTGACACAGGCCGGTCTTTTTGTGCGCGGTTACATGCGGCGGATGGCTGGCCTGCCCCACAGCAGGCAGGGGCTGCTTTGTGAAGGACAGAGCTGTGTGTCTTATCCTGCTGCCGGGAGAATGCGGTTCATGATCCGCTGCAGATCTGCCGGAGATTCAATATCCGGCTTGTGGCCCAGGGTTTCGGCAAGTGCCTGTCTGGTGAAAACCAGCGGTTCTTCCCTGTCGAACCGGTAGGTGACTTTATCCAGATTAGGTGTGAGGACCATGGCCAGCCATGCTGCCTCCCGCAGGCTCTCTGCAGGCAGCCTCCGCTCAGCCTCCACCCTGTAAGTCCAGCCGCAGTGTGCAGGATCTTCTGTATCCGCCTCGATTGTCACAGGCAGATCCGGATCCGGGGGAGCAGCCAGATGCATCTGCTGCACATCGCCGGCATAACCATTGGCATAGGAATATAGCTGCCGGCAGCGGGGTGAAATCATGACACCATCCTGCCAGAGAATCTCACCGTTGAGCCGGATTTCCCGGGTCGTATCCGGAACCGACACCGTTTCCCTGCTCATCCGGTTCAGCAGCCCGCTGCCGCCCCGGACCTCCAGTTCACAGGTGCCATCTCCCGGACAGCTGGACTGCAGATTCAGTAAACCGGTCCCCGGGACCTGACTTTGCACCTCAAACACCAGCTGGCCGCTTTCCCTGCCTGTCTCCATCACCTTGACATAGTCAGCCGGCAGCAGGATGCTGTTCCGCCACCCGGCACCCGCCAGCAGTACAAGCAGTACAAACAGCACAGCAGAAACCACCATGATCCGTCGGCTCCAGCGCAGATGCCGGCCTGTTTTCTTCAGGTCCTTTTCCAGCGGCAGGTCCTTCTGCAATACAGCCGGATCCGGTTTCTGCAGATTCTGAAGCTCCTCCCGGCACGCAGGACAGGTCTCCAGATGCCGCTGAATCCATTCCGCTGTTTCAGTCTGTACCACACCATCCGCATACAGCGGCAGCAGATCCTGCACAATCGCGCATTCTGTCTTCCGGTTCTCAGTCATGACAGTCCTCCTCCCATTCTCTCTCCCACAGCTCCCGCAGCCTGCATCTTCCCCGGTGATACATCACCCGGCTCCAGGATTCGCTGCGGCAGAATATCTCTGCTATCTCTGCAAAGGAAAGCAGTCCGTATACCCGCAGCCAGACAATCTCCCGGTACGGCTCCGGCAGCTTATGCAGACAGGCAAAGACCCGCAGATCCCGGGGATCATCCATGCCCTGGAGAACCAGTGATCCATCCCCTGCCGGGTCCCGCTTCTTCCCACGGCAGAAATCAAAATACTGATTCCGGGCAATGGTGCACAGCCACGACGACAGCGTGCTCTCATGCCGGAACCCCCGGATCTTCACAGACGCCTTCAGAAACGTCTCCTGAGTCAGGTCCTCACTCAGCGCCGCATCATGGCTCAAAGACAGAAGGTACAGATACACCTGCCTCGCGTGCTGTTCGTACATCTCTTCCAGATCCATTCACAGCCTCCTTTCATCCGTAAGACGCTGTCATACAGCAGAACGTTACAGTTATTTCTGCGTTTTTGTGACATGCTGTCAAGCATTTCCGGTTCAGGCAGACTTTCTGTGCAACGGCAGAGGCAAAACAGACCGGCACAGGTCATCACGATCTGTACCGGTCTGCAGCTGTGGATGCTGATGGCTGTCCTGATGGACAGCTGGCAGGGCCTGGATATGGGTGTGCTTCAAACTCCAGGGCTTACAGCGGCTGACCCGCTTTGGAAGTTTCCGCCTGGTCAAAGAGATCCGAGAGCCACTGGATATAGCTGTCAGGAACGTTCAGCGACTGGAAGGTCAGATGATCCGGAGCCGGCAGATTCCCGCCTTCAATGGTTTCCGATTCAATGGCACCGGATTCATCCAGGACAAACCGGAACCGATAGTCTCCGCTGGTGCAGGCAAGCATATCCTCCTCCCATGTCCATTCACCTGGCAGACCAAACAGGATTTCATTCTGTCCCGGGAACAGGAACGTTTTCAGCTGCAGCCGCAGCCTGTCTGTATCGTTGAGATACCGGGAGATATCCTGATCAGTCAGGTCATGGGTGGTCAGGGATGGTGAAACGATCCATCTGTCGCTGTCCCGAAACAGCCCAAACATCTGACTTTCATTGTTTGCCTGACGTTCAAAGGACCAGGTCTCTTCCTCCTCCTGAATCAGCCAAAAGGTACTGTCATTACAAATCAGCTGTTCGGTCCGATCACCGTTGTGAATCTGCACACCATTGCCGCTGAGAGTCCTGGACAGTGCCAGTTCAAAGACCTTCTGTGGATCTTCACTAGTTTGCGCAGATAAATCAGAATCCGGGAACTGTAACGTTGAATCTGACATATGAGGATCAATAATAATCGAAGATACCCTGCAGCCAGCGATTAGAAATGCTATACCGAATACAAGTATTCTAATGCTTTTATTCACATCATTCTCTCCACTGAATCAAAGTTTTACCCGAAGAATTAATATTTGTGGTCAAGTAGAAACTACGAGATCCCCCAGTCCAACCATCCTCGTTGTATAAACAATCAAAAGTCATACTTGCGACAGCGTATCTGCCACCCGTTGTTGTGTTTGAAGGGACGGACAAACTAACATTTGAAAGAGAAATCAACGCTCCTGTTACACTAGGATTTACAGCATAATTGATCTTTGGAGGGTAGCAAGTCACCGAAACCTGATAGGAGTAAGTAATATATCCGTTAAAATGATGAGGGGTAAGAATACTAGTTCCTGTAGGAAGGCTTCCACCACTCCATCCAGAATCGCCATACGTGATGATAGAATTTTCATTATAATCATTCTCTATATCGAGCCATACTTTATCTCTACCATCATCGTACAAAACCAGCGATCCATTGGATGGAATATGGTCAGCTATGGCTAAATACTCGCCTTGACCATTCGTGAAGACTTCAACCGAATCATCTTGGCCGACATTCTCGATATGCATATATCCCGCTGGAATCTCATCTACGGATTCTTTAGCATACATTGGAGTCACAAACAAATTAACGAGAAGCATTGCACAAATTATAAGCCTTTTCATATTTTCACCTCTTTCAGATAAGCTTATCTAATCAAAGACTAACATGTCCCAGTCAATACGTGAAGGCTTACTTTCTTTCTTTCAGATATTTTTCATCTAATTGCTATTACATATTTATAAATTGATTATCCAGTTATGGTAATGTATTATTTTGTTTTTATCTTTTAAAAAACCGGATCCTGCACATGGCAGAATCCGGTTTTCACTACCCTTTGATCGTGACGGTCTTGCCGTCGGGACCTGGCGTGTTTTTCAGGTAATCGATGATTTCCTTTTTCTTGTCAGCCTTGCAGGGACGGCACTTGAATTCGTCTGTGTCGCCTTCCACCATTGCGGATGCAAAGCCGCTGCATCCGGGGTAGCCGCAGCCGCCGCAGTTGTAACCCGGCAGCATGCCGGCCACTGTGTCCACCCGCTCATCGGGCTGGACATGCAGGAACTTGCTGGCAAGACCCAGGCCCAGACCCAGCAGGGCCCCCAGGACCAGCATCATCAGAATCGCATTCAGCATTTTATTCTCCTCATTCCGGCAGTCTGTCAGGACTCAGGATGCCTGCCATGACCCGGATTGTTGATGCAGTGAATATCGTGACAGGCTTCACAGTCAGCCTTCAGATTCTCGCAGCCTTCCGGCAGCGGGGTCTTTTTGTTCAGCAGGAACAGAACGATGTAGATCGCCACCAGCGCCCCGAAAAACAGGATGGCCAGCAGAACCTTGTTCATACCAGACCAGCGAAAGCCGAGAAGGCCATGGCCATGATGGCGGCCACGATCATGGCAATCGGGTTGCCTGCAAAGGGTTTCGGTACACTGGAAATCTCCAGACGTTCACGAATCGCCGAGAAAATATACAGCACCAGAGCAAAACCCAGAGGTGTGCCAATGGAATACGCCAGCATCTGCGAAAAGTTGTACGCACTAGTGATGTTGACCAGGCACACGTTCAGGACCACGCAGTTGGTGGTGATCAGCGGCAGGTACACACCCAGGGACTTGTACAGGGCAGGGCTGGTTTTCTTGATGAACATCTCCGTCAGCTGCACCAGGGATGCAATGACGAGAATGAAGGTGATCAGGTCCATGTACTCCAGCTGCAGGGGCACCAGGACAAAATAGTAGAGTCCATAGGTGACCAGAGCCGCCACAACGATGACGAACATGACCGCAATGCCCATGCCCAGGGCGGAACTCCGTTTGCGGGATACACCCATGAACGGGCACATGCCCAGGAACTGGTTCAGGACCACGTTGTTGATCAGGACACTGGTGACAAACAGTGCTGCAAACTCAGCCATTCTGCTTTACCTCCTTGAGCTCGGCCGCTTTCGCAGCGGCCTTTTCCTCTGCATGTGTCTTGTAGGCAGTCAGGGCTGCAGCCAGACATGCGAAGGTGATGAACGCACCGACCGGGGAGTTGAACAGTCCGATGGTGTATTCCTCCGGAATCAGCGTCACATTCAGGAGAACCTGTGCTTCGTCGAAGGGGTTCACGATGTTCAGCATACCCGTGGCCAGCACCTCACGGATGAAGGCCATGGCCAGAACCGCCAGGGTATAGCCCAGACCCATGCCCAGGCCGTCCAGCGCGGAATCCATGATGCCGTTCTTGGAAGCAAACGCTTCAGCGCGCCCCAGGATGATGCAGTTGACGACGATCAGCGGGATAAACACGCCCAGAGAGGTGTTCAGCGCCGGAGCATAGGCTTCAATCAGCATCTGGATGATTTTTACCAGGGTCGCAATGATCACGATATAGACAGGGATCCGGATGTCATCGGGAACAATTTTCCGGATCGCGGAAATGATCACATTGGAAATGATCAGCACCATGATGACAGCTGCGCCCATGCCGATGGCGTTGTTCACCGTCGTGGTGATCGCCAGGGTGGAGCAGATGCCCAGATACAGGGAGAATACCGGGTTGTCTTTCAGAAGCCCGGCCTTGAAATTCTGCATTCGAGTCATGCCCTGCCTCCTAATCCAGCTGGGCGACAATGTCTGCCGCCTTGTGGATGCCTTCCACAACCGGGGTGCTGGTCACAGTCGCGCCGGAAATGGTATCCAGCTCGCCGCCGGCATCCTTGCCGGTGACAGACTCCGCAAACGCCGGTTCTGTGATCTTCGAGCCGATTCCCTTGGTGTCGCCGTTGGAAATCGCCTGGAACTTCGTGATTGTCAGGTCATCCTTGTTGATGGCCACCAGGAAGTTCGTGCCGTCCTTGTAGCCCTTGACCTGCATATTGAAGATATAGTTTTCGCCATAGGCGTAGATCTTCTGCACATCGGGATCATCCGAGGTGTAGTCCACGATCTGGAAATCATCCACGTGGGCATCCGGATACATCTCCAGCAGGATCTGTTTTTCTTCCCGTTCCTTGTTGGCCTGAATGACGGGAGCCGTCATGTTGTTGGCCCAGGCCAGGGCACCGCCTGCCAGGGCAGAGACAATGGCCAGGAACAGCGTCAGATGAAGGATCTTTTTCATTATTCAGCATCCTCCGTTCCTTCAGTGGCTTCTGTGGACGCATGCTCTGCATCCCCTTCGCCTTCACCGCCTGCTGTGGCTTCTGTGGAAGCATGTTCCTCGTCACCGCTTTCTCCTTCACCGGTGGCAGCGGTTGTGGCTGCACTGGTGGCGGAGGACTTCAGGCTCGCAACGGGTTCCACTGTAGCCGATACATAGAAGCAGGACGCCAGACCCAGAACCAGCAGCACACCGGCAATGATCCGGGCCTTGTTCACCATCTGCAGCTGCTTGCCGTCCAGCGCCTGTTCAATCATGGGCGTGAACATGTTCATCAGCAGGATGGAATACAGGCAGCCCTCCGGCAGGTTGGCCTTCAGGCGGATCAGAACCGTCAGCACTGCAGCACCGGTGGCAAAAATCACGCGGCCTGCGGGACTGGTCGGGTTCGTGACGGGATCTGTCAGCATGAACACACCGCCGAAAACCACGCCGCCTGTCAGCAGGTGGATCGCGGGATACCACAGCCAGGCGGGAATGCCATTGTAGGATTCCAGCCCGGTCAGGATGGCTATCAGCGCCGTCAGGACCGCAATGACGCCAAAGTAGACCGTCGGGATCCGCCAGTCAATGACATGCCGCCAGATCAGGAACGCACCGGCAATCAGGATCGCCAGAATGAACGTTTCGCCGATTGCACCCCCATGGGTTCCCAGCAGCATGCTGGTCCAGCCGCCGAAGCCGTCCACAAATGTGTCCACCATTTCGGCGTTGGCCGGCAGCCAGTGATAGCTGGTGGCAATTTCCGAAACCGGTGTGGCACTGGTGAGCAGATCCGTGCTGGCGCCTGTGAAGGCGGCAAAGATCACAGCACGGCCAACAGCCGCGGGGTTGAAGATATTCTGGCCGAAGCCGCCGAAGAGCAGCCGGCCGAACACAATCGCAAACACAGTTGCGATGATGATCGCATAGACCGTGACGTTGACCGTGCACATCATGGTCAGGATCAGAGCTGTCACACAGCCGAAGCTGTTTTTGATGAATGTTTTGGGGTCCTGCTTTGTGGCCTTCGCATACAGGAACTCACAGATATAGGTGGTCACCAGCGAGGCAGCCAGCAGCACCACTTCGTGCAGGGCTGTGGCCATGCCATAGGCAGAACCGTAATACACCAGGGAACATACAAAGACTGCCGCCAGGGCAATCATGAGGTCCCGCATGATGTTGTGGGTTGTCAGTCTTCCCTTGATGTTGGGACTGACATGAAATACATACTTCACGTTGGACCTCCTACTTCTTCCTGCTCTTCATCTGGATCGTGCGTTTCGCCTTGCGGACGTTTTCCGTGACATCGATCCTCGACGGGCAGACATAGGTGCACATACCGCACTCAATGCAGGACAGAGCGCCCAGTTTTTCCATGAGCACTGCATCCCCCATCTTCAGGGCATTGGCAATCCGCACGGGCTGCAGACCGGCCGGACAGTGATCCGAGCAGCTGCCGCAGCGCAGACACGCAATGGCAGGCACCGGATTCACCGGCAGCACTGTCAGCGCGTTCATGGCCCGGTCGATGACAAACTTGTTGTTGGGAATGGCCTTGCCCATCATGGGTCCACCCGCACAGAGAATGACTTCGTCCCCCTTGAGTCCAAGGTGGTCCAGGATTTCTTCCACAGGCATACCCACAGGCACCCGCACATTGCAGGGCTTGTCCACGGCTTCACCGGAGACAGTCACGACCTTAGTTTCCAGCGCTTCTCCGTTTTTCACCATCTTCGCCAGTTCAATGGCTGTTCCAGCATTGTTGACAATGGCGCCTGCCTCCGCCGGAAGCTTGTCGTATTCCTTGTGCAGCACTTCCCGCACCAGAACACGTTCCCATCCCATGGGATACACATCCGGTACAGGCACCACGGTGACTTCCGTTCCCGCAGACGCCTGTTCGATCTTCGAAATCAGATCCGGGTGGCTTTTCTTGATGCAGATCCGCACATCCGTGACACCCGCCATTTTGCCCATGATCCGCGCGCCTTCAATGAGATCCGCGGGATCGGCCATGGCCTGCATGTAATCTGACGTGATGTACGGCTCACACTCCACAGCATTGATCAGCACCGTGGTGATTCCCGACGGATTGCCGTATTTGACATACGTCGGGAAACCCGCACCGCCCAGACCGATCAGGCCTGCCTGCTTTGCGAATTCCACCAGGTCTTCCCTGCCCGCGGTCATCCAGTCGATGGGTGCAAAGGCCTGAGTCTTTGTCTGCTTCCCATCAAGCTCGATCACCATATGCATCTGGGGACGCATTGATGAATGCATGCGCTTCACCGTTCCCTTATACACACCGGACACACTGGAATAGACAGGAACATAAAATCCCGTCTTTGTTTCAGCCAGCTTTGTGCCAATGGCTACCGTCTGGCCTTCTTCGACGAGGATTTCAAAATTTGTATTGGCGCCAGCCACCAGCGGAATATAGACTTCCTTCGCCGGCTGCAGATCCAGTACCTGTCCCTTGTCTGTCATTGACTTATGGCCAGGGATGTGCTGGCACATAGGTCCCAAAAACAGTGACATAGTCGCTTTCCTCCATTAAATCCGTACACAATCATACCACAGTTTGTGAAAGCGGCGTCTTTTTATCGCGGACAGTCACAAACTGAGGCAGGCATCCCGCATTTGCAACGAAATGACGGATTTGTGTCATATTCCACAAAACATTCCAGTCCAGAATCTGCTCTTGCCTACCGTCTTTGCTGCCGGTGCCGGCCACCCGGGAGTCATTACCGGCGATGACAGGGCTCTCAGCGGTTGCATACCACCGCTGGGTGGCACACACCATGGCATCGTCTTTGCGGCCCGGCATACACCTTTCTATAATGGGTCCATGAGCAATACGAAACACAAGACAAAAACCGGCATGAAATGGTGGCTCCTGCTTTCGGCAGCTTTCCTGGTGCTGATCGCAGCCGTGGTCTTCTTTGTCCAGAACCGCGGAGGATCTGCGGTGCAGGAACGCCAGGTCACATTGACAGACGTGGGGTTCGACACCCCGGTCACGCTGCAGGCCACCTGCAGCGAGGAAGACTTCGACAAGTACACGAAAATCGTATCCGACACCTTCCTGCAGTACGATGCCTACTTCGACCAGTATTCACAGCATGAAGGCGTCAACGGTGTCTATACCCTGAATCAGCAGGCAGCAAAGAATCCCGTCAAAGTGGATGATGCCCTCCTGCAGCTGCTGGAGGATTCCATGGACTATATGGAGAAGAATCCCAAGTTTGACATTACCGAAGGAAAGGTCCTCTCCCTGTGGCATGACGCAAGAGAAGCCGAAACACCGTATGTGCCTGACGACAAAGACATTCAGGCTGCGAAAGTGCACACCGGTCTGGAAGGCATTGAAATCAGCGGGAACGAAGTCTCCTTCAAGGACGACACCGTGCAGCTGGACCTGGGTGCCATTGCCAAGGGTTTCACAGCCGGAGTGGCAGCAGAAAAACTGCATGAGGAAGGGCTGGACAACGGCTACATCAACGCCGGCGGCAATGTAGTGCTGCTGGGGGAAAAACCTGACGGCAAGGACTGGGTGATCGGCATTCAGTCCCCGGATGAATCCGGATCTGTGGTGCAGCTGGTCACAAAGGATCCTGTGACCATGGTGACCAGCGGCGACTATCAGCGGTACTTTGAAGTGGATGGCAAACGCTATTCCCACATCGTGGACCCGGACACCGGCTATCCTGTAACGTGGATGCGGTCGGTGACTGTGATCGGTCCCGCCGATCAGTCGGAAGCCGCGGATGCCAACAGCACAACGCTGTTTCTGATGCCGGTGAAGGAAAGCATGGAGTATGCAGAAAAAAACGGCATTGAAGCCGTATGGATCACGGACAAAGGCGAAGACACCGGCGTGAAGCCGACGTATACGACCAGCCTCTATGATGTCTATGTATCCGATGGACTGCAGGATGTCATCCGGCTTTCCAGCCAGGGCTGACAGTGTTTTGAGCCAGAAAACCCCGGGTCTTTCGTGAGGTCCGGGGTTTTTGATGCCGTTGATGGCTGAATTGTGAGGCTTATCTGTTCTGGAAGATCCGGAACAGGCAATAGATGAACAGTACAACGATGACCGATATGTACAAATCATAGAGACACTGCATAAATGAAGTCCCTGTAAACAGATGCTGCAGGACCGGTTTCAGGAGAATCAGAGCATACAGAAGCAACTCTGCGGATTTCAGATGACCAGTTTCTGTTTTTTTCATGTTCACTTCATACACCTCAATTCTCTTAAAGCCGCATGAGCAGGATCAGCAGGGCTGCTCCGCCCAGACCGATGATGGTCATGCCCTTCCAGTACTGCTGGTTGGTTTTGTTGAATTCAGCGTAATGTCGGTTGTCTTCCTTCAGACAATATGAAATGACCTCCTGATTGTAGCAACGTGGATTTACCCTTACACTGCAGTCAGGAAACAAACAGAGCGGGGATTACCGCATACAATCGGAGGTCACATAACAAGAATAATCAAAATCGGAATGGATGTCCACAAGGACAGTTTCACCCTGTGCGCTATGGAGCCCAAATTCGGTGGTAAAGATATTATCTTCTCCACCGTTAAAATCGGAGCAGATGTAGATCTGGTCATCGACTATATCAAAAAGCTCAAAGAGAAACTTCAGGATAGCAATCTTGATATTGAATGCGGTTATGAAGCTGGATGTCTGGGATATGTTCCCTATGCAGAACTGAAAGCCAGGGGAGTCAAATGCATCATCCTGGCTCCTACTACGATGATGGCACCTCAGGGTAAAAGGGTAAAAACGGATGCCAGAGACGCTTTGATGATTGCTCAGTGCTTAAGCTACGGTGGCTATAAAGCTGTTCATATTCCTACTGATCAGGATGCAGCAGTCTCCGGCTATCTGAGAATGAGAGATGATCATAAATCAGCTCTGAAAAAGATCAAGCAGCAGATTCTTTCTTTCGCACTTTACAATGGACTGCGTTGTGAAGCGAATAACTGGACGCAGCTGCACCTTCAGTTCCTCAGGCATTGCCAGTGCAACCCGATTGTTCGGGAAACCCTGGACGATTATCTGCGTACTTATGATTATCTGAACAACCGTATTGATGAGATGAATCAAAGAATTCATGAGTTGTGCCAAGACAAAGCATACAGTGAAAACGTCAAAAAGCTTCAGTGCCTGATTGGAATCAAAGAACAGACTGCTCTTGCTCTGATTACTGAGGTAGGAGATTTCACCCGATTTGATAAAGGCAATACCCTTGGCGCCTATCTTGGCCTGGCTCCCGGAGAGCAATCCAGCGGCGCAAAAACAGTACGAACAGGTATCTCAAAAGCCGGGAACAGATTTGTTCGAAAGCTCCTGACGGAAAGCGCCCAAGGGATCTGCAAGGGCAGGATCGGATACAAATCCAAGGATCTGAAATCAAGACAGCAAGGAAACTCGAAAGAAGTAATCGACTATGCAGATCACGCCAACGAATATATGCGGCGAAAATACTACCGGCTGATGCGTAAAGGAAAGAAGCACAATATAGCTGTATCTGCCATTGCGAGAGATCTTTCCTGTTTTGTCTGGGGACTTATGACGGATAACATTTCCATTGCCAGAGACTGAGTTTCAACAATAAGCAATTTGTTTCAGAAACAACGAGTTTTAACCTACAGCCTGCCATTTTGGTTCATATTTTTGACAGCAGTTCAGAGAAGCTGCATGTGCAAGGTCTGAGTGATGAGCGATAATTCTATGTCGGCCTGCTTAACAGCAGTGATCCACGTATTCAGACAGCTCCACTCCTGGCGAACCATTGACCTGTTGGTAACCAATCCACGTATAACAGAGTGGCCAAAAGCCGGGACCAATTTCCTTGCAGCTTCTGTAAAGTGCTGTCAAGCTTAGAACTAAAATGATGATCATCAATGGGGGTAAGGGGGCACTATACCTTCTCACTCACTCTTGACAAAGGTCATTTCATAACAGTTTTTCGATGATTCTGCGGTTCTTTTCATTCATGGTGTGCTCCTTTTCTGTTGTGGAAAGGCCTGGCAGAGAAAGTTATATACAAACCTGTCTCTGTCATATTTCATTATGGAACCCCCTGTTCTTCATTTATATTTTATCAAGATATATCTTAAAAAAGCACCAAGCCTTACACAATATACCAGTTCCTGTTCATCCGGATTCACCCCTGTCAAACGGGAATCCAGTCTGTCAGCCAGCAGGCGGCTGTTTCGTCCCACAGCCGGCGGCAGAGGGTACCATTCACCGGTTTGAATTTCCAGACATGCTGATCCGCTTCCTGAAATCGGACTGTATCAGAAACAGGAGGTTCGGATTCATTGAAATCTTTGGCCTGGATGCCCGTCAGAATCAGAAATCCTGCAGTCACAGCTGCAAGGCTGAACAGCCACAGTCTTCTATTCATAAATCACCGGTACTCCCACCAGAAACTCCGAAGCCGGATTCCGGATCTCCATGTATTCCCCGTCAATGCAGAAGCTCCAGCTCCCGTCTTTGTGACTGATGAGCAATCCGGAATCCAGCAGATCGGACTGTGAATATCTGTAATCGGCAGCCGGTGGCAGAAAAGCAGGTTCCAGTACAACAAAACTGGACAGAAATGCCAGAACAGCCAGAGACACCAGACAGAATCCGCTTGTTCCGGAAATGAAGTCCCGCTCAGACAGACGTTCGATCCGCCAGGCGAGAACTTCGGCATCATCAGAGATGTAAAAACTGGAAAATGCAGAGTTGTCAGACTGTTTTGGTGAATCCGGATGCAGCAGTTTCTGGACTTCAACCAGTGACAATGCATACTCCAGCTGACCGGCTTCATTCCGGTTCCAGACCGCTTCTCCATCTGCCATCACTTCTGCATACAGAGAAATATGCCGTCTGAGAAGGTACACTGGCGGCAGCCACCACCAGACGATCAGGATCCATTCCACCAGCTGCTTTTTCAGGTAATCATGGTTTTCCAGATGACGGATTTCATGAAGCAGAATGCATTCCATCTGATGTCTGGAGCAGTGCAGATCAGGCAACAGAATGCTTTTATCCTTCCCCATGATTCTGGGAGACTGGATGCTGGCAGAAATATAGACAGGATATTCCGGCATGGTGCTGTTGCCGACCAGTTCCCTGACCGAGGTCTTTTTTGCATGCTGCCGGATTCGGCTGGCTGTTTTCTCCACATACAGGTGGTTTCTTAAGTGCGTGAACCCCCGGATGCCGGCTCCTGTGATCCAGAACCCGAGCAGCAGCTGAATTACGGAAAACCCGGGGAGGAATTCCTGTCTCATGAAATTCGTGACCGGGTTCAGAACAGCCGGAATCTGAACCGGCAGGGCATAGAACAGGGTAACGGGAAAACCGAGTCGCAGCCCGATCATGACCATTAGCAGGAACACCGCATCGGCATGAATGAGACGAAACTGTTTACGACGCTTAAGCACCAGGTCCAGGACAAGGATCAGAACGCATGATTCGAAACATGTCAGGAGGATCGAGAAGAGTGAGACAGTCATGAGGACTGGTCCTTCAGTTCCCTGATTCTTGTCCGGATCCTGGCTTCCAGTTCGTTCAGCTCTTCCAGGGAGGCCCCTGCATCGACGAAATTCTGCGCAAACAGCCGGCAGGTTTCTCTGCTGTTGGCAATGGACGCGAGGTAGTCCGCTTCCTGCATCGAAGGTTCATACTGCCTGGCAATGGCATTGCGGTTGTGGGTGATTCCTGCCACCTGAATGATGTTTCCTTCCAGCAGGCGGGACAAAACCTGCTGAACGGAGTACACACTCATTTCAGAGATGCGGTCCGAAATTTCCCTTGCAGTCAGCGGTTTGCCTTCACACCATAAGATATCCATGACCTGGCTTTCTTTTTTGGTAAACTTTTTCATAGTCCCTCCTTCTGTGGTTTGCTGCTTTCATTGTAAACGCAAACAGAGCAATGATAAGAAAATCAATTATAATTGATATTTTTATCTATGGTTGTTGTTTTCCTATTGTATAAACCGATCAACAGAGATAGACTCAAATCAGGAAGTACTTCTTTACGATTTGATTTTTCCCCGTTTGCCAGAAAGGAGATGAACTGTATGAGGTTCTGGAAATGGCTGCTGGCAGCCATGGCAATCGTTGTTGCCGGTCTGCTCGTATTCTCCCTCTTTCACAAAGAACCGGGTCCGGTAGATACAAGGCCAGTCTCGGAACAGACCAGACAGCAATCGGAAATCATCGACGAAACAGATCCGTTTTCCAGTGAGACACGATCCACCACAGATTCCATCGAAGGGACGGTGGGGTACTGATGCACAGACTTCGTCTTTTCAGTACAGTCCTCCTGGCTCTGATCCTCCTCGCAACCGCCGGGTGCAGTTTGGCACCAGAACCGGGAGACAAACTCACAACACTGGTTGTGTACTATTCCAGTGATGATGATGGAATCAGTGAACTGGCCCGGGAAGCTGCCAGGACAGCCAAATGTCAGATGTTCGAGATCCAGCCGGAAAAAGAATACGGTGGCCTGCTGAATAAGCTGAACAGTTCAGAGGAACTGAGCATGGAGGAACTGGAGGATCTCTACTCCACTGACTTCAAGCTGAAACAGCCGGTCCCGGACAACTGGTCAGAATATGACCGGATCATTCTCGGCTGTCCCATCTGGCTGGACGGCGCCGCCACACCTGTCAAGCTGTTCCTGGACGAGAACAATCTGGATGACAAGACGTTTTATCCATTCACCATCGGGACTCTTGATGAAGCTGAAACACTGACCACCCAGCTTAGTCTGGATAACTGGCGCACCGGATTTGCCAAGGCTGAATCCTTCGAAAAAGGTGCGTCCCCGGAAACCGTTGCCCAGTGGGTCGATACACTGAATTCTGAACACTGAATTCTGAGAAACCGCAATCACAGGAAAACAGCTGAGTTTCTGTATCCTACACGGTCCTCTTTCCAGTGGATGCCATCACCTGTACAAAACAAACAAACAGCCTGGATTCCATGACCGGATCCAGGCTGATTTTCTGTTTCTTTTGCTTCCCTTTCATGACCTCACGCTGCCGGCAGCACCAGTCTGCCGCCTTGCTTTCTGCACTTTCTCTTTCCCAGTCTTGCCAGTGTCATGATGCCGAAAGCCATCCACCCCAGCACAATCGCCAGCAGAAGAATCAGTTTTCCCATTGCATGTTCTTTCATGCCCTCATTCTGTCAGACACTTCCAAACATTCACCGGACGAAAACCTTATCAAAAACGAAAGACCGTGCCTTGCATCACCTGAAATGATACCCGACACGGTCTTTGTCTGTTTCAGTCAGACCTTATTCAACTGTGTGCCCCGGCAGCCTGCCGCAGGCAGGCATCACCGGAACTTATGGAAGAAACCCCTTATTCGGCTTCTGCTGCTTCTTCAGCCACAATGGCTGCACAACGGTCACAAAGGCCATCTTCGTTCTCGGCGGTCGTGAAGTTCCAGCAGCGGGGGCAGGCATGACCGGCAGCTTTGTCCACCAGCACCTGGCTGACTTCATACTGCGGGAGTTCGTCGTCCACGAATTCAGCATCGGACACGATCAGCCACTGGGCCAGTTTCGGCACATACTTGTCGAACAGCGCCCGGGTTTCCGGATCCACGTGCAGTTTCACCGCCGCTTCCAGCGATTTTTTGATCTCACCGGCTGCACGCTTTTCTTCCAGCGCCTTGAGAACATCCTTGCGGACAGCCAGCAGCTGCTTCATGTCGGCCAGGATCTGCTCTTCATCGGCCTCCAGCTCCACTTTGGCGAAGTCTGTCAGGTGGATGGACTCTTCATCGAGCTGGAGGATGTCGTTGATTTCCTCTGCCGTGTGGGCCAGGATCGGAGCCCAGAGACGGACCAGTACATCAGCGTAGGTGTGCAGGACGGTCTGCACGGCACGGCGTTCAGGATCGTTTTCGCGTTCGATGTACAGGATGTCCTTGGCGTAGTCCAGGTAATAGGCGGACAGATCGTTGGTCATCAGGTTGGTCAGGCTGGTGACGACATCCGCAAAGCGGTATTCCAGATAGGCCTTCTCGGCCTTTTCCTCTGCCTGCTTCAGCAGCACCAGCATGTACTGATCCAGCAGCGGCAGCTGGTCAAAGGGGACCCGGTCCTTTTTCGTGAAGGTGTTGTCGTCCAGGTTGGCCAGCAGGAACCTGAAGGTGTTGCGGACTTTCCGGTAGTTTTCCGCGATCTGCTTCAGGATCTTGTCACCCATGGATACATCCGCCTGGTAATCCACAGTGGCGGACCACAGACGCAGGATGTCGGCTCCGTATTTCTTCGTGATCTCCGCAGGGGCCACGGCGTTCCACTGGGACTTGGACATCTTCACGCCTTTTTCATCCATGACAAAGCCGTGAGACAGCACTTCCTTGTAGGGAGCTTCGCCGTAGACAGCGGTTCCCACGATCAGGGAGGAGTTGAACCAGCCGCGGTACTGGTCGGATCCCTCGAAGTACAGATCTGCCGGATAGCCCAGACCTCGTTCGATCATGGCCCCGGTGTGGGAGCTGCCGGAGTCAAACCACACATCCATGGTGTCGGTTTCCTTCGTGAAGGTTCCGTTGGGAGAATGCTCGCTGGTGTAGCCTTCCGGCACCAGGTCCTTTGCCTCCAGCTCGAACCAGATGTTGGACCCGTGTTCCCGGAACAGGTCTGCCACGTGTTCGAAGATCGCCTTGTCCATCAGCGGTGTGCCGTCTTCCCCGTAGATGATGGGAATGGGCACACCCCAGGCACGCTGACGGGAAATGCACCAGTCGCCGCGGTCGGCGATCATGTTGTGCATGCGGCCCTCGCCCCAGGCAGGCACCCAGTGAATGCTGTGGATCTGATCCAGGAGCTGCTGGCGGATTTTGTCGATGGAGGCAAACCACTGTGTGGTGGCACGGAAAATGATGGGCTTCTTGGTCCGCCAGTCGTGGGGGTAGGAGTGGGTGATGAACTGCAGCTTCAGAAGCGCTCCCAGCTCATCGAGCCATTTCACGACTTCCTTGTTGGCGTCTTCGACATAGAGCCCTGCCAGGCGTTCGCCGGTGTCTTCCATCAGACGGCCCTGAGCGTCCACGTTGACGTAGATTGGCAGTCCGTACTGCCTGCCGATCATGAAGTCATCCATACCGAAGCCGGGAGCCGTGTGGACTGCACCGGTACCGGAATCCGCCGTGACATGTTCTCCCACCATCACCAGAGAGTCTCTTTCAGGGTACAGCGGGTGTTTTGTGGTGATGAATTCCAGGTCCTTTCCCTTGATGGTGCGCAGGACTTCATAGTCTGTGATGCCGAATTCTTCCATCAGCTTGTCCACGAGCTCCGCCAGCACCACCAGGTTGCCCTGCTCTGTCTTCACCACTGCATAGTCGAACCGCGGGTGAACGGAGATGCCCAGGTTGCCCGGGATGGTCCAGGGTGTGGTGGTCCAGATGACGATGCTGTCGCCTTCCTCCAGCACGCCGCGGCCGTCTTTCACCGCAAACTTCACGTAAATCGTGGGAGACTTCACGTCCTTGTATTCCACTTCCGCTTCCGCCAGGGCAGACTCGGAGGACGGAGACCAGTAGACCGGCTTCAGGCCCTGATAGATCAGGCCATCGGATGCCATTTTGCCAAAGATCTCGATCTGGCGGGCTTCAAAATCCGGTGTCAGGGTGATGTAGGGGTGATTGTAGTCACCGATGCAGCCCAGGGACAGAAAGCCCTTTTTCTGTCGCTCCACCTGCTCGAGCGCAAAGTCGTGGCAGATCCGACGGAATTCGGGAATGCCGATTTTCTTGCGATCATATCCCAGTTTCGTGACAGCTGTCTCGATCGGCAGGCCGTGGGTATCCCAGCCGGGGATATAGTCCACGCGGTTGCCCATCATGTAGTGGGATTTGTTGATGACATCTTTGAGGATCTTGTTCAGGGCATGACCCAGATGGATGTCGCCGTTGGCATAGGGAGGGCCGTCGTGGAGGGTCCAGGGTTCGGCTCCTTCCCGGCGCTCCAGCATTTTTTCAAACAGCTCCATCTCAGCCCAGCGCTGCTGGAACTTCGGCTCTTTCTTCGTCAGATTTCCGCGCATTTCAAACCGGGTTTTCGGCATGTGCAATGTGCTCTTGTAGTCCATTTCGAATTCTCCTTCCAGATTTCTGTCTGCTCTCTTCTGTTCTTTGCCTGCGGAAGACATAAAAAAAGCGCCCCTGTCTAAGGGCGCTTGCACGCGGTACCACCTTAGTTCAGGCCCCTGTCCGGTTTCTCCTGCCGATGCGGGCTTTGCCGTACGGAAAGAAACACAGGTTCCTGCACTTGTCGGGGATAACGGTCCCGGCCGGGATGCCTTACAGACTGTGAAAGGTTCAGGCACCCTGCCAAGAAGGGATACCATGGAGGCCGCCTGGTCCTTCCTTTCACCAACCGGAAGGCTCTCTGATGCCTGCGTGTCCTGCATGACGTGTCTTCTTCATCGCTTAAAGATAGCGTTCAAACTGCAAAATCAATCGGTTCTTTTTGGTCTGCGCCCGGGCTTTCAGGAAGCGAAACCGGCCGCAGCGCCGAATCGATACGAGGTCATTATCACACAGCACTTTGTTTTTGCCAACCGTGACATCGTTCACTTTGATGTCACCACTCCGGATTTTTTCTTCTGCCGCCGACCGTGAGCAGCGGGCCAGCGCTGCCACCACGGCATCCAGCCGGGTGCTGGACACAATGGCTTCGAACGTTTCGCGTACAGGGACATCAATTTCCGGATCTTCTTCCCACTCCCATTTCAGGGACGATCGCCCGGCCTTTTTCAGCTCCGCCATGATGTACTGGGCGAGATGTTCGCGGACAAAGAGACGGACATCCGTGTCTGTGCAGAGGATGTCCCCAATCTGTTCACGTTCGATGCCCAGTCCCATGGCTGCGCCCAGCACCTGAGGATGCTTCAGAGGTTCGGCATTCCGCGGAACGCGGGCATGGAGACAGATTACATCACTGGCTTTTCGGGCCGCTGCCTCGTTTTCCGGTTCCTGCGGGAAAATGATCAGCTGCCGGCGCTCGGCCTGTTCATGTCCGCCCCAGAAATACAGGGAGGCGGCAGATGAGAGGTTCTTTTCTGCAAGATCCTGCTGGGCAGGTGTCAAAAAAACAGTCAGAACCGCCCTTTCCTGCCGGTATGATGTCTCGAGTGCATCATACAGACGGGAGAGGAACAGGTCCTGGCTGCTGTCGTGTTTATTCTTCGTCGTCAAGATCATCCGGGTTTCCCAGAGAAATGGTGCCCTGTACACCGATTTCAGCCGGGGAGCAGAGGATGACATTCTGACCGATTTTCTGGATCTTGCCGTCCAGAGCGAATACGACACCCGTCAGGAAATCAATCGTGCGCTGTGCATACTCGCGGTCCAGCTTGTGCAGGTTGACAACCACTGCACGGCCTTCTTTCAGGCGCTGTCCCACCTCTTCTGCCTCACTGAAGCTTCGGGGCTCGAACAGTACCATTTTTGTATTCGAATTTAAAGAAGAAGCACCTGCCTTGCGCGCAGCCGGACGTTCGTAGCGGCTGGCGGGTTCGGGTTCTACTTCACTTTTCTTTGGTGTTTCCGGTTCGTATCCCTGATCGTCGTCATCCACCGGAGCGACGAAGTCCTTGACTTTATCCATGAATCCCATGTGAAAACCTCCCTATCGGACCTATTATAGCATGCGCAAAGGACAGGGCAACCAAATTTCAGGATGTGTGCCAACCTGGGGTAAGTCATCACAACCGGCCTTGACGTATGCGGAACATCTACAAGTATCCCACGGACAAGGCCTGCTGTCACGGAAAAAGCGAGGGGAATGCAACGGAGTTTTACACACTTCCCAGGCTTCTGTCACAACAGGCCGGATAGCCGGTTTCGTCTCTGCCAGAACATGGAAAAGACCGCCGTTTTACCTCACCGGCGGTCTTGTGACTGGACAATTCTGTCCAGGCTGATTGTCTGTGATCCGGCTATTCGGTCTCGATCAGACCGTAGCCGCCTTCGCGCCGGCGGTAAACAACGGCGATCTTTCGGGTTTCATCATCGGTATAGATGAAGAAATCGTGATCCAGCAGTTCCATTTTCGCAATGGCTTCGTCCAGGCTCATGAAGGCCGGAACTATGGACTTGGTCCGGACCACTTCGTCCTCATCCACCGGTGCATCTTCATAGAGCTCCACGTCAATGAAGGCTTCCGAGAGCGGCGAGTGGTTCTTTTTCTTCTCGATCCGGGTCTTCTGCCGGCGGATCTGGTCTTCCAGTTTGTCAATGGCCCTGTCAATGGCTTTGTAGAGATCGTCGTCCGCCACTTCGGTACGCAGGATCGCGAACCTGGTCGGGATGGTGACTTCGATCTTCTGCTTGTCGGGATAGGTGCGAATCAGGACATTGGCTGTATCCTCGTCATCAATGATGAAATACTTGTTGAGAATGGCGAGTTTTTTGTTGATTTTGTCGGCAATGGCCTGCGTCACAGTGATGTTTTTTCCGGTGATATTCACTTTCATATGAGATACCTCCTTGGTGATTTCAGTATACCACCGCCGGTATTATTCATCTTCAATTAACAGTTTGTGCCGTCTGAGGGGCCATTTTTTCCGGTTCGCTTGACAAGCCATTCTTCCAGAGAAAGCTGCCCGGGTGCACTGCTTTGCGACAGGGTGCAGAAGGCAGCAAAGCTGTCCCAGGCATCTCCCCAGAGTCTGGAGACAGTCCCCTGTTCCCCCATGGCGATGGCAATTTTCCTTGACTCTGTCCGGTGCTGACGGCAGCTTTCCAGCAGCCGGTCCACATCCTGTTTATCACGGGGCATAATGGCGAGTTTCTGGACCAGGGGATGGTGCGTCTCCATGGCATGCCAGATGACATCCAGGTCCGCCGGGGTCTGATCGAAGTCATGAAAGGACAGGACAGTCTGTTCCGGGTTGCTGAAAGAGGCCAGCGGTTCCTCGTGGTCCAGACGCGAGAGCTCCACATCCACCAGTCCATTCAGCCTGCACAGATGACGGACCAGTTCTTTGTACTCTGTATCTGTCAGGGAGATCTCTCCCCCTTCCCTGTCCGTGCGAATGGTATACAGCAGTCTTTTGTCCCCGGGATCCAGGACAGCCAGGATCTCCAGAAGCCGGAATGGATCCAGATCATTCAATGCCCTGTCCAGACGCAGTTCAATCCAGTCACAGCGGGAATGGACCGCTTCTTCAAAGGCGCTCTGAAATGTTTCAGTGTCATCTACAAACAACGGTACGATTGTAATCATGGTCTCATCACATCACAATCAGGGGTGGTTTTCAATCCCGAATACGTCCGGAGAATGCAGCCTGGAGTGATGCAAGGCAGAATCAGAATGGTGGAAGCTTCAGGACTGCACAGCCGTCATCGGCATGGAAGGGACAAGATACAGTGGTATGAAAATCTTTTATGAAAATTCAAAGTTGGGGTTGAAAACAGTTTTCAGATTGAGTAGACTGGCGTCATGAACATGTTTCAGTATTTTCGATTTATCTGACGTCTGAACACATCGGCACAGTCCGGTGATTTTGTTCAGGCGTTTTTTCAAAGGCATTCTGGATTCGGAATGCCTTTTTTGCGGACTGGATTCAGGTCCTGACAGGAGGCGGCAATGCAATGGAGTATGGACTGATTGGCGAGCACCTTGGCCATTCGTTTTCAAAACAGATTCACAGCGGGCTTGGAAACGACAGATACATTCTGCGGGAAGTGCCCAGGGACAGGGTGGATGAATTTTTTGAGACCCGGGAATTTTCGGGGATCAATGTGACGATTCCCTACAAGAAGACAGCTCTGGCTGCGTGTGACGAGGTATCGGATCTGGCGAAGCGGGCACAGGCGGTGAACTGTGTGGTCAACCGCGGCGGAAGGCTGTATGGCGAGAACACCGACTGCGCGGGGATCCTGGCGACTCTGGAACATGCCGGGATTGACGTAAGGGACAAAACTGTCCTGGTGCTCGGACGTGGCGGAGCTGCCACAGCTGTACAGGCGGTGATCGAGTCCCTGGGTGGCCGTCCGGTGACGGTCTACCGGAAGCAGGCGGAAGGCTGCGTCCTGCCAGAACAGGCAGCCCGGATGTATCCGGATGCAGCGGTGGTGATCAATGCCACCCCCGCTGGGATGCATCCGGATGTGGAGAGCCAGGCACTGGACTTGTCGGGGTTTGACCAGCTGGAATTTGTGTTCGATCTGGTCTACAACCCGCTGAAGACCCGTCTGCTGCTGCAGGCCGGGTCTCTGGGCATTCCCCATGACAACGGTCTGCGGATGCTGGTGACGCAGGCGGTGCGGGCTCATGAGATCTTCTTTGATGTCCAGGTGCCTGATGCCATCACGGAACAGGTACTGGCGGATCTTGTGAGACAGCGGCGGAACATTGTCCTCATTGGGATGTCTTCCTGCGGAAAAAGCACGTTGGGGAAACGGCTGGCCCAAACGCTGGGTCTGTCCTTTACGGATCTGGACGCAGAGATCGAAGCGGCTGCCGGTCTGTCCATCCCCGAAATATTCAGGCAGGAACAGGAGGCCGGGTTTCGGAGGCGGGAAACGGAAGCTGCCCGTCAGGCGGGCCTGGACACCGGTCAGGTGATCGCATGCGGCGGGGGCATCATCGAACGGCCGGAGAACCTGGATCTGCTTCACCGCAACGGCATCATCCTGTGGCTGAAGCGCGACCCCGCATTGATGGTGCATGAGGATGCAGACAGGCCGATGCTGAAACAGGGCTTTGACTCGCTGTATGGAAGGCGGGCTCCTGTCTATGCGTCCTGGGCGGATCTGACAGTGACCAATGACGGCAGTCTGCAAGAAGGACTGGAAGCTGTGTGCCGGGCGCTGGGGTTGCAAGTCGATGGACCTGCATCATCTGGATGACAGAGTCCGGCCGAAATCCGGAACAGTCTGAGGGATACGACGAGTCCGGAAGAGGAAAACGGCGGTCCTGAACGGAATCACAAGATTGAAAAACAGGCAGACAGAGTACAGATAAACAGATAAAAGGAAAGGAACCGAACATATGATCATTACACTGAAAAAGACAGCCCCTGAGGCGGAAGTCTCACGGCTGATTGAAAACCTGGAGAAAAAGGGTCTGAAGACGACAAAAATCGTAGGCGAAAACTACGATGTCTTTGGTCTGGTAGGCGACACTTCGGTCATCGACGACCGGTCCCTGCTGGCGAATCCCATCGTCTATGATGTGAAGCGCGTGGCTCAGCCCTATAAGCTGGCCAACCGGATGTTCCATCCCGAGGATACAATCGTGGATGTCAATGGTCTGAAGATCGGCGGCAGCAAGGTGATCATGATGGCCGGTCCCTGTGCGGTGGAAAACCGGGAGTCGATCCTGTCTGCTGCCCGGGCCGTGAAGGATGCCGGTGCGGATATGCTGCGGGGTGGAGCCTACAAACCCCGGACCTCGCCTTATGCCTTCCAGGGCCTGGGAACCCAGGGAATCGAACTTCTGACTGAAGCCCGCAGGGAAACCGGCCTGCCGGTTGTGACAGAACTGATGTCGGCAGACAAGCTGGATGAATTCGTGGAAAACGTGGACATCATTCAGATCGGTGCCCGAAACATGCAGAATTTCGACTTGCTGAAAGCAGTCGGACGCACAAAGAAGCCGGTGCTGCTGAAACGCGGTCTGGCCAACACGATCGAAGAATGGATCATGGCCGCGGAATACATCATGTCGGAGGGCAACCCGAATGTGATCTTCTGCGAACGCGGGATCCGGACCTTCGAGAAATTCACCCGGAACACCCTAGATCTGTCAGTGATTCCCATCATCAAGGAACGCACCCATCTGCCGATCGTGATCGATCCTTCCCACGCAACGGGTGACTGGAAGCTGGTGGAGGCTGTGTCCCTGGCGGCGATCGCTGCCGGTGCCGACGGGCTGATCATAGAGGTGCATTGCGATCCCCAGAATGCCCTTTCCGATGGCGCTCAGTCGCTGAAGCCGGAAAACTACGCCTCGCTGGTGGAAAAAGGCAGGAAGATCGCGGAGGTCATTGGCCGAAGTCTGTAGGGCGTGCTTTCGGAACAGTGTCAGGATCGTTCTCCCGCTGCGGATGCTGGCAAAGCCGGCTGTTTTCCGGTCATTGATGGGATACAGACGAACGGGATCAGCTGATCAATCCTGATACCAGGACTGCCTGGCAGATGCAGGTGGTCCTTTTTTGCTGTCTGTCCACTGGACCCCGGATGGCCTGCCCAGGGCACTTTCGGATGGGTGGTCTCAACGAGCATTTGCGCGATCAGGGAAGCTGTGGCTATACTGAGTAAAATCGAATCAGCTCCCGGAAGCTGGAAGGAGGGCAGATCCTGGTATGCATCATACGCAAACAGATGAACTTTCTGAAAAAAACAGGCATCCTTCTGAAGGGCATACACTGAGTCCCTTCCCTTTTTCAGACACAAACAAGCGATACCACACCTATTCCTATGCCCTGAAGCAGCAGTACGGAAAAAAGCTGGCCAAGATTCCTCTGGATGCAGGTTTCACCTGTCCAAACCGGGATGGAACAAAGGGATGGGGTGGCTGTCGCTTCTGTTCGTCTCAGGGGTCCGGGGACACGATTCTGCATTCCGGTGAAGATCTGCGGCTGCAGTTCGAAGCGGGCCTGGAAAGAGCACGGAAAAAATGGCCGGATGCATCTGCCATCGCCTATTTCCAGTCCTATTCCAACACCTATGCTCCGCTGCCGGACCTCAGGCGGATACTGGAGCCTGTATTCAGCTGGGAGGATGTGGCGGAAGTTTCCATTGCCACAAGGCCCGACTGTCTGGATGCAGAGAAGATCCTGTGGCTGTCAGAGATGAATCGTGTCAAGCCGGTCTGGATCGAGATGGGTCTGCAGAGTGGCAGGGATGCCACCATGGCTGCCATGAACCGGGGTCACAATACCTCAATACTTGTTGCCTGTATGAAGCAGCTGCAGGGAACCGGGATTCGAACGTGTCTGCACATCATCAACGGACTCCCGGGTGAAAGCCATGAGGACATGATGGAGACCGCCAGACTGGTGGCGAGGCTGAAACCGGATGCGGTGAAAATCCATATGCTGCATGTGATTTCTGACAGTGCCCTGGGACAGGACTATCGTCAGTCCCCCTTCCCGCTTCTTTCCATGGAGGAGTATGTGCAGATTGTCTGCGACCAGCTCGAGATCCTGCCACCGGAGATGGTTGTGGAGAGGATCACCGGCGACGGTGTGGCTGACAATCTCCTGGCTCCGGAGTGGACAGTCAAGAAACGAGTGACAATGAATGCCGTGGACCGGGAGCTGGCCTGTCGGGATTCCTGGCAGGGGAAGAGGTACAAACCAGAACAGTGAATGTCTGTGCCGGTCACCCTCAGATATGGAAAGAAGAAAGGCGCCTTCGGTGAACTGTATCAGTTCATGAGGGCGCCTTTTATTGCGAATGCAGTTAATTCATACAGGTTGGGTGTATAACAAATCTCTCTGGTTCCGCCTGGGATGGCTGTCGAAACAGAAAGCTTTTGCTGAAATTCCCGCCGGGTTCAAGCCTGAAGCGCTTCCTCAACCCAGTTCTTCAGTTCTTCCATGGGCATGGACCCTGCATGTTTGGCGAAGGGCTGTCCGCCGCGGAAGACAATCAGTGTCGGATAGGAATCCACGCCATAGGCATCAAAAATCTGCGGGAATTCCTCACCGGAGACCTGAATCACCGGAATGGTTCCTTGTGCGGCAAATTCTTCCAGCGTTGGAAAGAATGCCTGGCAGTACTTGCACCAGGGCTGGAAAAATTCCACCAGCAGCGGACTGTAGCCATTGACTGCGGATTCAAACTGTTCTGTCGATTCAATTTGTGTAAGCATACGCTTCACCTCCATCGATCTATGTTTACAGACTCAGTGTAGAGGAATTCATCCGGAAATCCGCCCGGTTTGACCGCAATACAGCAGCTGGCAGCCACGGGTCTTCTTTATTGGTGTCTGTATTTTCTCAGCCAGAAAACCAGAGACAGCACTGAGGGTACGGCAACCCACAGAATCACAGCTGTGGCCGAGACTGCGCCAAAATCCGGCAGTGTCATGACTGCGGCGGTGTAGAAAACCGCGCTGGGCAGTGAAATCCAGCCCAGAATGCGGTGGGCCAGCGCCCAGGTCTGCGGATGGGATACCGTCCAGGGCAGACGAAGACCCACATACCGGTTCCAGGACAGCTTCGGGCAGATCCACCCGCAGAAGACCATCAGAACAGTGATCAGCAGCCAGGCTGCCAGATTCTCCTGCTGCACCGACAGCTGCAGGTATCCCGTCTCTGTCGCCATGATCCCCGCTGTGATCAGAAGGATGAGGAGAATGGAAAATATCGTGACGGTTCTGAAAGCGGAAAGCGCCGGAGACGCTGAAGATGCACCGGTCATCAGCGGCAGGTTTCTGTACAGGATCACCAGACTGCCCAGAGCGCAGAGACTGATGCCGGCGGCCGATAGAATCTCATTGCGGACCCCCAGGGCAATCATGAGGCTCAGGAAAGCCAGGAACAGGATGTGTTCCCGCTTCCCCGTGATGAGTTTCTGCCGGTTCCGCTCCCGGTCCATTTCTTCCAGTTTCGCCCGGGCGGTCTCCAGACTGGCTTTCATATCCGGATCCTGACCTTCCTGCGCATCCAGTTCCAGCAGCCGGTTCACCGGTACATGCAGAATCCGGGAGAGTTCCGGAATCATGGAAGCGTCCGGCACCGACAAGCCCCGCTCCCATTTGGATACGGTCTGTCTGACTACATGCATCTGCAGTGCCAGTTCCTCCTGTGACATACCCGCCTGTTTTCTGGCATCTCTGATTGTATCCTGTATCATGGCCGGTCCTCCCTTGCTTGTGGCAGCCGGGATCATTTCACGGGCTGCTCTATCTGTTTATATCAGCAACTGCCGGCTTCTGACACGCAACGAAAAGCAACATCCCGGTTCAGCACCGGTTTTTGCCGAAAAAACCGGCAGTTCTGCTGATGCAGAAATCTGCCGGTTTTATGGGGGTTTATCTGATTATCAGTTTGGTAAAACTACCGATTCACCAGTATTGATGTCGCCTGATCCCACTTGAACAGCAATCCCGGCAAGCTCCGATTGTATATCGGTTCCGTTCTCTAGGATTTTGACATCTGTGCTCCAGATTATTTGACCATCACTCTGCAGCAGGATGGTTGCCGGCAATCCACAGCTGTTCATTGTTACCTCATACAGGCAGTCTGCTCCATTTTCACTGGTAAATGGTATCTGCCAATTACTCCCAGCTTTCTCAGCCTCCTTCAAACACTCTTCCCTGTCACTGACCGAAATGCCTGGAAACAGAAGATTCCAGATCATCGTATCCCAGTCCCAGTCAGCAGATTCTTTGTTATCTGAAGAAAGAATCTGCTGGAGACTCCATTCCTTATCTGTTTCCCGGATCAGGACAAAGTTCAACTGGACATCTTTACTGTATATATCCACAGTCCAGGTTTCTGTATCAGGAGACTGACCAATCTGTACCGTTGAAACACCTGAATCATCGCGGAGAATCTGCCAGGTATACCCACCTCTGCTGACTTCTACGCCAGTACAGGACTCCAGGGAATCCAGAGCTTCAGACAGATTGGTCGATTCCATATCACCATCCACGGACTGGCAGGCTTCATACACAGGCTGGAGGGAAACAGTAGATGTTTTCTGGATGGGTTCTTTCGCTGTACATCCACCAAGTATCTGAGAGGTGATCAATAAACATCCGCAGGAAAGATTAGCAAACTTACTCATCGAACGTAGATTTCATTAATAATTCCAAGATATCCGAGTGTGGCCCGCTGAATCAAGTTCCAAAGTTAAATACCAACTGCCTGAAACCGCTGTATAGCCATCCTGAGTCACATTACCTATAAATGTTAAGCTCGCTATCGCTGTTGAAGAGCCAGCACTACCTCTAACGATTGATAAATTAGAAGAATTTATAGTCACTAATGCACCAGTAATACTCGGGTTATACACAGTCCGAATCATTGTAGGTGATTTTTGTACAGTTGCGTTAAACGAAGCGCTTACAAAGCCGTTAGAATAATGTGGTGTTAATGTACTGGTTCCACTCGGAATTGTCCCCGCACTCCACGGGCCAGTTGCATAAGGAGATATGCCCGATTCTGGCTGGATATCTAATGTCACAACCTCATCACCAACACTGTACAATGTAACTGTTCCACTTAATACAGCTTGATCGAGAATCGCAGTTTTCTCCCCTTTGCTGTTTTCAAAGACAGTGACACCTTCAGTTACATTACCTGCATAAATTTCATGGAATTCATCTGTCGTTGCATGGATAGGATTCAACGAGAATATCGTCAACAAAAACGCAGTTGCCATAACGAGCAAATATTTAAATTTTTTCACCAGATTTATTCAATATCATTTTTAGATGCTGTTTTCCTTTCTTAGTCGAGCTCTCCTTAATTAAGGTATAGCACACTGAGAAAGGGCTTTCAAGAAACTTGTAGTTATTTGATTCGTCACTTTCCGCTACGGATTGCGTTTTAGTTCGTTTGGCACTATATTGGCGATATATTTATCTTATATATCTTGAATATATATATTTTTTTAATGTTTACACTTGCTGCATTCGTCTGATATATTTCACAAAACTCTTTCGACATCTCAGATCCAACGATCATTGCTTTTATCGCATTATAAATGTTAATCATAGAATGAAGCCTTCCAATTTTATAATGTTAACCAGTTTTTTCCTGAAAAAATACCGGCAGCCTGCCTATGCAGCCACTGCCGGTTTTCATATCTCTGTCTTCCCTGGTTTTATACCAGGTGAAGGCAGTACTGGTTTTTCTTTCCTTTTTTCAGGATCACGCAGTCATCTGCATACATGTCATCTGCGCCTACAATGTGCATGGGATCTGTGACCTTGACGCCGTTGATGGCAATGGAATTGCATTTGGTCCATTCCCTGGCTTCGCGCTTTGACTTGGCAATGCCTGTCTGCACCAGCACATCTTCCAGGGGGAGATTCGCAGCAATCTCCATTTTTTCCATGGGTGCCACTGCCTGATGACGCTGTTTGGGTGTCAGTTCCTGAAGTCTGCCCCGGAACAGAGCTTCCGTGATGGCCAGCGCGGTATCCAGCGCCTCCTGGCCGTGCAGATCGCGTACCACTTCCGCTGCCAGGGCTTTCTGTGCCGGACGCAGATGCGGAGCCTCGGCCTGCTGTTTTTCCAGATCGTCGATTTCTTCCGGGGTCAGGAAGGTGAGTTTCTTCAGATACTCGCCCACTTTGGCATCCTCTGTATTGAACAGGAACTGGTACAGATCATAGGGACTGGTCTTTTCGGGATCCAGCCAGACTGTTCCGGACTCGGATTTTCCGAACTTGGTTCCGTCTGCTTTGGTGATCAGCGGCATGGTGAGGCCGTAAGCTTTTACATCAGCACCTTTTTTCTTCCGGATCAGCTCCAGGCCGGAGGTGATGTTGCCCCACTGGTCCTGTCCGCCGATCTGCATCTGGCAGTTGTATTCCTCCAGCAGGTGCAGGAAGTCCAGGGACTGCAGGATCATGTAGGAAAACTCCGTGTAGGAGATGCCGGACTCCAGTCTCTTTTTGACGGTTTCCTTGTTCAGCATATAGGTTACATTGAAGAATTTCCCGTAGTCCCGGAGGAAATCAATGATGGACAGGTCTTTGGTCCAGTCCAGGTTGTTGACCATCTGGAAACCGAACAGATCGCTGATCTGCCGGTGCAGGGCTTCGTAGTTGTGTGCAAGGACCTCCGGTGTCAGCATGCTTCGTTCACCTGTAGCCTTAGGATCGCCAATGAATCCTGTCGCACCGCCAACGAGCATGATGGGATGATGACCGTGTTTTTGCAGACGTTTGGCCATCAGGAGGCTGGAATAGTGCCCGATGTGCAGGGAATCGGCCGTGGGATCTGTACCAATATAAAATGTCAGTTCCCCGTTGTTGATTTCATTTTCGAGATCGGGGCTGGTCACGTCGTTGACGAGACCGCGCCATTGCAGTTCTTCAAATAATTCCATATGATTTCTCCTCCTGATTCTGACGGGATCTTTCGACAGCTGCACCGGGTATAAAAAAAGCGTCCTGTCAAAGGACGCTTGCGCGCGGTACCACCTTCGTTCATGGAGTCTGTCCATGCCCTCTGCCTGTAACGCCGGCCAGGCGTCCCTCGGGGATGCTCCCGGGTGTATTCGCCGGTGGAATCCGCAGCGTTGCACCAAACCGCCGCTCTCTTCAGGTATTCCGCTCCGGGTACTGATCCCGTTCTTCGCTATGCAACGATAGTACCGTCTGGCTCTTTCTGTTGTCAACCACTAAAATGGGATCATGAATGATGACGAAATCAGAGAAGTGGAACACGAAGCAGACAGGCTGCATTTTAAATCAGCACTGCAACTATTGCAGAAAACCAGGAGAACGGAGACGGATGATACAGATTGGCACCGTCTGATGGCCAGGATACTGCGCGGGCTGTCAGACAGCCGGGCTGCACTGGATCATGCCCGAAACGCCGGTACTGCACCCAGGGCGCAACTGGAATTGGCGAAATGTCTGTTTGCCGCCGGACAGACCGAGGAAGCCGGGCAACGACTGACAGCTATTTGTACTGATTCCAGTGATCTGGCTGCCTGTCTGTCGCTGGCTGCCTGGTGCGCAGAAATGGGAGAAGTGACCAGAGCCCGGAACATCCTGCAGTCTTCTTCTCTTCATCAGCTTCCTCCTGGAGGACTGCGGATGGACTGGCTGATCCTGACTGCCGATCTGGCTTCGTTTGAAGAGAATATGGATACAGCTTTCAGGTTTTACAGGCAGGCGCTGCATGAAACAGAATCCTGTATCCCTTCAAACTGGCAGCCGCTGCGTCGGATGCTGATCCTTCATAATATGGCAGATTCGCTGGAGCAGATGGA
This sequence comes from Faecalibaculum rodentium, assembly GCF_001564455.1. Classification (GTDB taxonomy): domain Bacteria; phylum Bacillota_I; class Bacilli_A; order Erysipelotrichales; family Erysipelotrichaceae; genus Faecalibaculum; species Faecalibaculum rodentium. The sequence continues at coordinate 1,037,248 of NZ_CP011391.1, read as the reverse complement.
GAGGCCGGATCAGGCCATGGACCTTTACAGACAGGCGATGCGCGAAATGAAGCAGCAGCACAGAACAGATGGAACCGTGACCGATCTGTCAGGATACGAAGCAGAGCTTTTACTGTCCGTTGCCAACTGTCTTGGCAATATGGAAGAGTACGAAACTGCACATGAGTTTCTGAACAAGGCGGATCGCCTGCTGGCTGGTGATCCGCCCAGACAGAAATCCTACTTTCACGGGAGAAGACTGTACATTGGTGGCCTGCTCGCCCTGAATGAAAGCAGAAACACCGAGGCTGCACACCTGTTTGAACAGGCCCTGACAGTTCAGAAAAAACTGTGTCTTTCCGGTCAGGACAAACCGGAACATGCAGCACGGACTGCGTATTATCTTGCTTCAGTCCTTCCGGATACAGAAACCCGGAGAAAACTCGCATTATACGAGGAAGCCTGGCCTGTTTTCGAACAGATGCAGGATAAGGAACCTGCCTTCTATCTGTCTGCAAGGGCAGAGATGGAAAACGAACGCGGCCGGCTGAGCAGTGACAGATCCCTGGGAACCCGTCATTACAGATACTCTGTGGCTCTTTACAATCAGGTACTCGCCCTGCACCCTGAAGATTCCCTGGCACGAGAGTCCAGGCTGGCCGCCAGAGTCAATCTGTATCTGCTGTCTCCGTGTCAGGACCTTGAAAACTGCATCCGGAAGGAGCTGACTGCTCTGCAAAAACAATCCGGTTCTCTGTTTCTGGATACGGTTTCGGCGTATCTCCTGCACAGCGGAGAATGTTCACCGGCATTCCATGAGTGGCTCACACAATTCCGCCAGACACTTCCTTCACCCTACGACGCTTAGGAACACGGTATCGGAATTCGCTGTAAACAAACAGTCATGCGCAGTATGACTGGATCATGCACCAAAGCAGGCGATCCATAATGACACTGCAGCTGCTGCCACAGCAAGCCAGGGAGCGGTCAGATCGAAGATCCGGCCTGCTTTCGCAGAAGATACAAGATGTTGAGGCTGTGAGCAGCCTGCAGCTGCCGGATATGTTCTAAATTCCTGTACTTTCAGTCCATCGTTCATTATGTGGTACCTGCCTTTCCTGATGAAAACAGAGCGTGATTGTATTACTTATTTTGATACTTCATATGTTGATTTTGTATCTATCCATTCACGGACTGTTTACGATGTCAGTATAAACTCTAAATCTCAGATTGTAAACAGAAAGTTGTCCTGATATAATTCAGTCATGGAAAACAAACAGCTGAAGGACAACATCGTCGGGGAAAGAATCCAGTCGCTGCGCAAAGAACGCGGCATGTCACTGGACTCCCTGGGAAAGGAACTGGGGGTCTCGAAGGCCTACATTTCCTATATCGAACGCGGTGAACGGCAGCCCGGGCGCAATATTCTCGTACGGCTTGCCGATTTCTTCAACACCGACATTGACTGGATGATGGGACGCTCGGATATTCGCAGCAGTTCAGAAGAATTTGCGATTCCCAGGCTGCAGCCGATCCCTGTGTATTCCTGCATCTCCTGCGGAACCGGCCTCTGGGTGAATGAGCAGCCGGAAGCTTATACAGGCGCTCCCGACTGGATGCTCCGCCCATCCAAGGATTACTTCGCCAATCCTGCCGAAGGAAACTCCATGTACCCGACTATTGAAAATGGAGACTGCATCATCTTTGAACAGACGGAAAATGTACGCTATGGCCAGATTGGCGCCTTCAGTCTGAACGGTTCATATTACTGCAAACGACTCGAAAAGAAACCTGACGGCTCATTCTGGCTTATGTCAGACAATGAAGACTATGACCCCATCCCCATTACCGGAGATGATGAATTCCGCATCCTTGGCGCCTACAGGCTTCGGATCACCCGCAAAGGATCCTGATTGATTTCCCCTGCCGACCGGCTTTGGCCGGTCTTTTTCAATGCCGATCATGAAGCAATCTTATCTCACTAACTGGCACGATTGTTGCCATATATCAGCAGTTTTCCTGACTATCTCAGAGAGCCCCGGCAGCCGAGTCCTGATTTCAGGCAGTTTGTTTGCGATTCCCTGTGCCTGACTCGCAGACCTGTCCATTGCTCTGAGAATAAAAAAACGGCCTGCAGGCGGGTACAGCATTCTGTCCCCGGTCGGCAAACCGTTCAACATTCAGATATTTTCTCTACTTCGCAACAATATTCACAACTCTGCCCTTGATGACAATGACTTTTTTGACATCCTTGCCCTCAAGGTGTTTCTGTACAGAACCCAGAGAAAGGGCTGTTTCCTCCAGTGCCTTGTCATCAGTGCCTGCTGCAGCTTCAAATTTGCCGCGGACTTTTCCGTTGACCTGCACAACGATGGTGTTGACTGCCTCCACCAGTTTGGATTCATCCCATTCAGGCCAGGACGTGTAGGCAATGGATTCGCTGTTGTGGAACACTTCTTCCCAGAGCTCTTCTCCCAGGTGCGGTGCAAAGGGGTACAGAAGTTTGACAAATCCTTCTGCATACTCAACCGGCATGGATTTGTGTTTGTAGACTTCGTTCATGAAAATCTGCATGGCGCTGACAGCCGTGTTGAAGTTCAGAGTATCAATGTCCTTTGTCACTTTCTTCACCGTCTGGTTGTAGACTTTGTCCAGCGCATGGTCATTGGTTTCCGTGATTTCCACTGCACCATGATAGGCACGCCATACCCGCTCAAGCCATTTCCTGGTTCCGTCGAGGCCTCTGGCACTCCATGGCAGACCCGCTTCCAGAGGACCCATGAACATTTCATATACCCGCAGGGCATCTGCACCATGAGACTCAATGATCTCATCCGGATTTACCACATTTCCACGGGACTTGGACATTTTTTCACCGTTCTCCCCCAGGATCATGCCCTGGTGGAACAGCTTCTGGAAGGGTTCCTTCGTGGGAACAACGCCACGGTCATACAGGACCTTGTGCCAGAACCGGCTGTAAAGCAGATGCAGAACGGCATGTTCCGCTCCACCGACATACAGATCCACAGGAAGCCAGTGTTCCAGCAGCTTTTTGTCAGCCAGGGTGTCCTGGTTTTTGGGATCGATATACCGCAGGTAATACCAGCAGGATCCGGCCCACTGGGGCATGGTGTTCGTTTCTCTTGTTCCTTTGACGCCGTCAATTTCCACATTCAGGAAATCCGGCACATTGGCCAGAGGGGACTCGCCATTGTCTGCCGGCTGGAAATTGTCTGTTGCCGGCAGTTCCAGCGGCAGGTCTTTTATATCCACGGTACGGGTGGTCCCATCTTCCATGTGGATGATGGGAATCGGTTCCCCCCAGTACCGCTGCCGGGAAAACAGCCAGTCACGGAGTTTGTAGGTGGTTTTGGCTTCGCCAACGCCTTTTTCCTCCAGCCAGGCAATCATTTTTGCAATGGCTTCCTCTTTGCCCAGGCCATTCAGCCATTCGGAGTTGATGTGAACCCCGTCTTCTGTCCAGGCTTCTTCCTCAATGTTTCCGCCTTCCAGCACCGGTATGATTTCCAGGCCGAACTTCCTGGCAAATTCATAGTCCCGGGTGTCATGGGCCGGAACAGCCATGATTGCACCTGTGCCATAACTTGCGAGAACATAATCGGAGATCCAGATGGGGATTTTTTTCCCGTTGACCGGATTGACGGCATAGGCGCCGGTGAAGACACCTGTCTTTTCCTTGTTCAGTTCCGTGCGTTCCAGATCGGATTTGGTTGCACAGGCTTTCTTGTAGGCTTCTACCGCTTCTTTCTGCTCCGGTGTGGTGATTTCATCCACAAAGGGATGTTCAGGGGCCAGAACACAATAGGTTGCGCCAAACAGTGTGTCACAGCGGGTGGTGAATACTGTGAACTCCCTGTCATGACCATCAATTCCAAAGACCACATTGGCACCATTTGACTTGCCGATCCAGTTGCGCTGCATCTCCTTGGTGGACTCAGGCCAGTCGACATCATCCAGGTCCTTCAGCAGCCGCTCTGCATACTCTGTGATTTTCAGCACCCACTGCCGCATGGGTTTCCGGACAACGGGGTATCCGCCACGTTCCGATTTGCCGTCAATGACTTCTTCATTGGCAAGCACGCACTTCAGTTCGGGACACCAGTTAACCGGGATTTCATCGATGTAGGCAAGTCCCTGTTCGTACAGCTGAAGGAAGATCCACTGCGTCCATTTGTAGTAGTCAGGATCGCTGGTCGCTATTTCTCTGTCCCAGTCGTAGCTGAACCCAAGAGCCTGGATCTGATCTCTGAAATGGTCAATGTTTTTCTTTGTGAACTCTGAGGGGTGATTCCCTGTCTGGATGGCATACTGTTCAGCAGGCAGTCCGAAGGAATCAAAGCCCATGGGATGCAGCACATTGTATCCGTCCATGCGCTTTTTGCGGGCGATAATGTCTGTTGCCGTATATCCCTCGGGGTGGCCAACATGCAGGCCATTGCCGCTTGGATATGGGAACATGTCCAGGACATAGTATTTGGGTTTGGAGAAGTCGGAGGTATCTGTGGCAAAGGTTTTTTCCTTCAGCCACCGGTCCTGCCACTTCTTTTCAATGCTTTTGTGATCGTACATCTGATCGTTCTCCTTCCATGCCGGATCCGGGCTCAGCCGGTTTGAAACGATGCCGCATCAACGGTGCAGACAAAGAAAAAGCGCCCTGTCAAAGGACGCTTGAATGCGCGGTGCCACCTTCGTTCCCTGCCTTGTCTGCAGGACGCTTGTCCGTAACGCTGAACTGCGGGTCCATGACCAGCTCCGCGGCCAGTTCACGGTCCGAACCTGCCAGGCTCGCACCAGCCGCCTGTTCTCTCCATCTGTCGGGATCCGTTACTATTCCGTTTCAATGCTTTTTCAACATATCAGACAACCGGCAGGAAATCAATCCTGTTTTTTCAGATTGCGGATCTGTCGACTGCGTTCAACCGCCTGTCCACTGGTTTACATCACTGCCAGTCAGGTTCTTCTGTATTCAGTCCCAGTGGACTGCAGATATTCCGGTGAAATCCATGAACAGAACCAGCGTCCCGTATTTTCCTGTACACCGTATGGCTGTATCCTGATATTCCAGCTCAACGGTATCCTCCTGTATCTGAACCTGGCGCAGGGATTCCGGCTGTTTTCGATCGCAGAGCTTCATCGTCTGACCTTCATGCCAGAACGCCTTGGCCTGATCAATCACAGAGAGTTCCCAGACACTGCGGTCCTGTGCACGTTTGAGCCAGATCCAGGCATCCATACGGGCAGTGCAGGCCGCACAGACAGCGGCAGTGAACATCAGACACAGAAGTGCAGGCACGAGCGAGAACCCGTTAGCGGATCTGTGTCCGCCCTTTTTCTGTTTCCAGCCAGACAGCATCCGGTTCACAGGCAAACCTCCCTTCGTCGAGTGATTCCAGCAGGATTTCATACCCCGGTGTCTGGACAAGCCTGTCCCCGCTGAATGTCAGGGAATATTCCTGGTTGTTTCGTATCATGACCAGTGCCGTCTCAGAACAGGAAGAAATCCTGCTTACAGCCGCTCTCTGGCGAATCTGCAGGAATCCCAGGTTTCTCTGGATATCAGGATCATACCGGAAAAGTCTGCCTCCTGACTCCATGAGGGAAGACAAAAGCGCCGCACAAATCCCGGCCGCAAGCAATCCAAGCAGCGCTTCAGTCATGGTGAAACCATTTGGTTTCAATTGTCTGACTGACAGTTTCCCGGCTGTGGGATCCGGCCATCTCCACTGCCTGTGTGAGCAGCATGGCGCAGATTGCAAGAGCCACAATGGCGAGAAGGGCTTCCTGCAGGAAAAACCCGTTGATGATCTGCCTGTTTTCACGTGTTTCGTGACCGCCTTTCATCGGATTGTGACCCGCCCTGCTCCGATTCGGAAAACCAGGGAATGGTCTTCCTCTCCGTTGGTGCAGTTGACGGTTCCTCCCTGGGAAATTGTGCCGTTGCCGGTATAGTGCCAGCTGAATGGCGTACAGACAGTGCCAGATGGAAATCCGGTCTCCCCATCTTCAGTCCGGAGAGCATTACCGGTGATTTCCAGATGGCGTTCCTCATTCATGGCGTAGGCCTTGACCTGCTGCTCCAGAATGGAACTCTCCAGAGTCTTCATGAACACTACCAGCGGCACTGGCTTGACTGAGGCAGTGAACACCGCAAGAACTGACACCATAAGCAGCACCACCATCATTTCCACGATGGTGAATCCATTGGGTCTGCACGAAGCTGAACCCGCCTTCCTGTTCATCGGGACACAGCCTGGCCATTTTCGATCACCGGAGTGGTTCCGTCCGGACAGACCATCTGGGCTTCCTTTAAATAGCCCTCATGGAGCAGCTCATTCAGATCCACCGGTTTGCGGTCGTGTTCGATCTCAAACAGCAGAATCTGGCTGTCAATCACATCCAGCATCGCCTGACAACCAGTTTTTCTGATGAGAGTATTCTTTGATTGCACATTTGGCAGTGTAATCATCAGCAGAACAGCCACGACCAGCATGACAATCATCATCTCCAGAATCGTAAACCCGTTGGGTCTGGACCTAAGGTCTCCCTTTTTCTTTCTCAGTTTCATCAAATCCTCTTTCTTTGTTCTGTCTCTCCCATGAATTTCAATCAACAGGACAACACAGTCATTTACATCGCGTTCAGCATATTCATAGGCGCCAGCAGCACCTGGTATACAATCACTGCAAGTACACCCACAGAACCATAGGAAATCCCCGTCAGTGTCCGGACAACCTGACGGACTTTTTCTGTCTGCAGCCGTTTTGTGCGGTTTTCATAAATCTTCAGAAGACTGCACACTTTACCGGTTTCCAGCCCGGTTTCCACGTGCTTCACCAGGACCGGATCAATCCACGGAGCGGAGCCCAGAATCTGAACCCAGCTCCCTCCCTGGAGGGCTGTACGTTTCATGGCCTTGACCTGTTGGACAAACACCTTTGGTCCGGGCAGTTTCTCAAGAGCAGTCAGCAGTGCGGCTGTGGACAGTTCCTGTTCCAGCAGGGAACGTATACATACAGCCAGATACAGACTGTGTCTCTGACGGATAAAAGCAGGTCCAAGACAGGCTGAATGAAGCATCTGTCCCTGTATGCCCGTCCAGAGAACCAGGCCTGCAGCCGTCAGCAGAACCAACAGCAGCAAAAACACTGTCTTCACTGTTTTCATCCACAGAGGCAGCAAATCTCCTTCCAGGAAATCGGACATCATGGGAAGAACGGATTCATCAAAGAACATGAACATAGCGAACACTCCGGCAAGAATGGCATACGGATACATGATCTGCAGGATGGGTTTCCGGTCATTGAATCCTCTGATATCCGCCAGTGTATAGATGGTGTTTGCGGCTGTCTGAAGATCCATGACTTCCAGGAAAGCACCCAGCATATTCCATCCGGGCAGTGAAGCCAGAACGCTCTGAAAGGTTTTTCCCTTCTCCAGACCATGCAGGAGTTGCCTGGCTGTTCCAGGTGCAAACGCAAGTTTTGCGGCTGTCCGGGCACCAACACCGAGGTGCTGGAGGGAGAGGAAGGCATCGAATTCCAGCCGCTGCTGTTCATCGGGGAAAGTCGCGTAATGCGTCCTCCCTGCAGACAGATCCATCTGAAGCAGCCTGATGAACGATGTCTTCCAGCCGTCTGAATCCCGGGGGATACACCCCTTTATCCAGCAGATGCAGGATCTCCGGTTTTGTGATGATTTCATGAAGACATACCTCCTTTCTGTTTTCAGACACACCCCGACATCCTGCAGCCGGATAGAGTCTCTGGGAAATCACTGCATCCAGCTGTTCCCGGATCAGTTCCTCACCAATGCCCAGGTCCCTGAGCCGCCAGAGACATTCCCGTCCGTTTCCCGCATGGATCGTCGCAAGTACAAAATGACCGGTAAATGCAGCGGTAAACAGCTTTGCTGCTGCGGACGGAGTGCGCACTTCCTGGATACAGATCACATCCGGATCATGGCGCATGAGTTCTTCAATCCCCCGCTCATACGTCAATCCGTTCTCTTCATCGATGCCGATCTGCAGATAACTCGGATCGGGAATCTCAATCGGGTCTTCAAGACTCACACACTTCAAGTCATGCACCAGACTCGCTTCGCGAAGAATGGCGTGGAGTGTTGTGGTTTTACCCGATCCTGTTGGTCCCACAAACAGAACGAGGCCTTTGGTCCGTCCAGCAAGTTTGTGGAAAAATTCCGTCACTGCTGTATCGGATGACAGATCCTGAATGTGAAGGGAAGTATCGGTTTGCATGAGTCGGAGCACCCCGGTTTCCATATCCTGGGCCGGCAGGAATGCAAACCGGCAGTCAGTCCCGGCCAGGGAGCCGGATCCTGACTGAGGACTGTGCAGTCTGGTGAGATCCAGGCCCATGCGGTACTTCAGGTATTCGAGAAGAGAAATCTCAAATATATCCTGTTCAAGCTGTACCAGACCATCAGGCTGACGCAGAGATATCTCCAGGCTGTTACCGCGCCTGATGAAGTGAATATCCGATGCCCGCCGGTTTCTTGCCAGACGAATCAGTGCCAACAGTTTTTCTTCCATAGAATTCCCTCCTGTGCTTCCCACTCAGAGCCTGTACTTATATATTCGCCGGCAAGCCTGATTTTTGAGAAAACTTTCTGGAGGATGGTGTCCGGTGGTTTTTCCGTTTGCCTCTGCAATGTTCACAATTCATTCATGTCAATACAGGCAGACCCGTTGCGGGCCCATATCTGTCTGGAAAACCGGTCCTCTGGCCAGTCACAAACCTGTCACTTCAGAAACCTGCCGTCTTTTCAGAAAGTGACAGATGTAAAATATGAAGACTATGAAAAACCTGCAGGATTTCCCGCAGGCTGTGTATAAGACAACGATGTTCAACTCCGGATTTGACTGTTCCGGCAACAGATTATCTGAAATATGGATTCCAGGATTTTTCCTGGCCGATGGTGGTTGCCGGGCCATGTCCTGGATAGACAATCAGATCATCCGGCAGTGTCTTAAGGACCGCAATGCTTTCCTGCATTTCCTGCCAGCTGCCCGTTGGCAGGTCTGTCCTGCCGACAGATCCCTGGAAGAGAACATCTCCTGTAAATGCTGTGTTCCCGATGATATATACCGTGCTGCCCCTGGTATGACCAGGGAGAGTCAGAGCTTCGACCATGAAGCCGCCAATCTCGTTTTCTCCCTCGTGAACCGGCAGAGGCCTGGCTGTGCTGGACAGATATCCGCCGAATGCTGAGGATCCATTCAGATCAGCACTGGAGAGAAAGGAAAATTCAAGAGGATTCATATAGACATCAACATGGAATTCTTTCAGCAGCGCATCCAGACCGCCGATATGATCAAAATGAGCGTGGGTCAGCAGAACTGCTTCCAGCGTGGCATGATTCCGCTCCAGAATATGTTTCAGGTCTTCAAACCTATCACCGGGATCGATCAGCAGAGCTTTCCCGTCCTGGATGATGACATAACAATTCGCCTGGACTGGTCCAAGCGGTATGCAGATGACTTTCATTCAATTTACTCCATTAAACAGAAAAAAGACCGCAATAGTCCGGTCTTCTTACTTCTTCTCCTTGTGCTCAGTCTGGGCATTGCATTTTTTGCAATACTTTTTCACTGTCATCCGTTCCGGATGTTTCTTTTTATTTCTGGTGCCGATGTAGTTTTCTTCACCGCAGACGGCGCACTTGAAAGTGATACGATCTCTCACGCTTCAGACCTCCCTCTTTGTTCCATACGTATTGATAATATCATAGTCCGTCAAGACCGTGCAACCTCAGACCTGGCAGCAGGACAGTCTCCCTGCAGACGGATTTGTTTTCTATTCTGTCAGTACATACGGAAGCTGCGACAGATCATCGATTCCATCTGGTGTCACCTCATTGCCGAATCCGTATCTGCACCAGATAAACGGTATCCCGGCTTTCCTGGCAGAAAGCCTGTCACCCGATGTATCTCCAATGTATAAAGCGAAGTGTAGTCCGTTTCTCTCCATCAGGATCCGAAGGTTCTCATCCTTGTCCAGTCCGGTTTCTCCATTGGAGATGAAGCTGTCGACAACATCTCCAAGTTTTGAGACCTCAAGAAAGGTTTCAATATACCCTTCCTGGCAATTGGATGCAATTCCGATCCAGTGATCACAACTGAGTTTCCGAAGCGTATCCGCAGTGTCGGGATACAGGCAGTCTTTGCCGGTCTCCAAAAGGCGGGTGTTCTCCTGCTGTTCTGCCTGCCTGACCAGGCGATTTCTCAGGTCATCCTCAAGATCCGGAAAGATGGCTTCTCCGAAGGCGTTCATGGGTTTGCCCATCAGAGAGGTCAGCAGCGGGAATGTCAGAGGCCGCCCATAGCCTTCCTCTTCGAACACGTCATTCCAGATTCTGATGACTGGTTCTCTTGTATCCCAGAGAGTTCCGTCAAGGTCAAATATCAGTGCTCTGTGTTTTCTGTCCATGGCTTCATTGTACCTGTCATTCTGAAAACCTGCATACAGGAATCAGTGCTTCCAGACCTCGATGCAGAACGGAAAACACATTGTTTTATGGAATGAGGTCAGATGCTGCTCTAGAGCAGTGGATTCTGCCAGATTTCAGAAAGAGAAAAGATGCCTGTTTCAGGATCCCAGTCCAGCTCTGCCACACTGCAGTTGTTGAATCTTGGCGGTTTCATATCACAAGCTGTCAGGAATGCCCGGATCGCACATCCGTGGCTGACTGCCAGTACGGACTCTGTATCAGGCTGCTTCATCACTTCCGTCAATGTTTCTTTCATGCGGTTCCCTGCGTCACTGAACAGTTCACCACCGTAGTGAGGCAAAGAAGTTTCCCAGTCTCTGGGAACCATTTTGTTCAGCCACCCTTCATAAAGGCCAAAGCTCATTTCCTTGATCCCTTTCAGCCGGTCATATGGCTGCTCTGTGACCAGTTCCAGAGTGTCGCTGGCGCGCTCCTGCGTGGAGGATATTGCAAGATCGGTTTGAATCTCCCGTTCCCTGAAATAGTGGTCCCGTGTATACAGAGCCTGTTCTTTTCCTTTCTCCGTCAAAGGAGAATCACAGACACCCTGTACACGATCCTGTTCATTGAACATGGTCTGTCCATGTCGCATAAGATATAACTTTTTCTTCATGGCCTCACTCTATCAGCAAATGGATCTGGATTCAGGAATATCCACTAGTAAGCGTTTTCGAAAATTCCACTGTTTCCAAGATACAAAAAAAGCCGCCACTGGCGACTGCTGGAATCCTGTCTTCAGGTCACTCTCTGAAAACCACACACGATATGTCTTTCGTTTCCTGTCTTTCCGCAAAGCTGCGGGCTTCTTCTTTAGATCAAGTCCTCGACCGATTAGTGCCAGTCAACTCCATGCATCTCTGCACTTCCATCCCTGGTCTATCCACCTCGTAGTCTTCAAGGGGTCTTACTTCTCTTTTAGAATGGGAGATCTCGTCTTGGGTCCGGCTTCGTGCTTAGATGCTTTCAGCTCTTATCCGTTCCCTGCTTGGCTACCCAGCTCTACCATTGGCATGATAACTGGTGCACCAGCGGCAGGTCCATCCCGGTCCTCTCGTACTGAGGACAGCTTCCCTCAGATCTCCGACGCCCACAACAGATAGGGACCGAACTGTCTCACGACGTTCTGAACCCAGCTCGCGTACCGCTTTAATGGGCGGACAGCCCAACCCTTGGAACCGAATCCAGCTCCAGGATGCGATGAGCCGACATCGAGGTGCCAAACCTCGCCGTCGATGTGAACTCTTGGGCGAGATCAGCCTGTTATCCCCAGGGTAGCTTTTATCCGTTGAGCGACGGCCCTTCCATTCGGCACCGCCGGATCACTAATCCCGACTTTCGTCCCTGCTCCAGTTGTCTCTGTCGCAGTCAGGCACGCTTCTGCATTTGCACTCTTCAGTTGGTTCCCATCCAACCTGAGCGTACCTTTGGGCGCCTCCGTTACTCTTTGGGAGGCGACCGCCCCAGTCAAACTGCCCGCCTGGCACTCTCCCCTGTCCCTCTCGGCACACGGGTTAGGGCCCCATACATCCAGGAGTGGTATCCCACCGGCGACTCCACCAATACTTGCGTACTCGCTTCCAAGTCTCCCACCTATCCTGTACATGGCTGTCCAGGACCCAATACCAGGCTGCAGTAAAGCTCCATGGGGTCTTTCCGTCTAGTTGCGGGTAACCTGCATTTTCACAGGTACTAAGATTTCACCGAGTCTGCTGCCGAGACAGCGCCCAAATCGTTACACCTTTCGTGCGGGTCAGAACTTACCTGACAAGGAATTTCGCTACCTTAGGACCGTTATAGTTACGGCCGCCGTTCACTGGGGCTTCGGGTCACTGCTTCACCTCGCGGTTCACAGCTTGCCTTAACCTTCCAGCACCGGGCAGGTGTCACCCCCTATACTTCGCCTTGCGGCTTCGCAGGGAGCTGTGTTTTAGTTAAACAGTCGCTTGGGCCTTTTCACTGCGGCTCTTTCGAGCGCCCCTTCTTGCGAACGTACGGGGCCATTTTGCCGAGTTCCTTGGCAACAGTTCTCTCGCTCACCTTCGCATCCTCTGCGCGCCCACCTGTGTCGGTTTTGGTACGGGCCGTATATGCATTGACACTAGAAGCTTTTCCTGGAAGCTGACTCGATGCGCTTCGCTACTCGCCTTCCGCTTTCGCTTACCCGTCACGCTCTGGTTTCCGTATCCGGATTTGCCTGGATACCACCTGCTTCGCTTGGCCCTCAATCCAGTAAGAGGGTCGCATCTGCCTTCTCCGTCACTCCTTCGCTCCATATACGGGTGCAGGAATCTCCGCCTGCTTTCCATCCGCTGCGCCTTTCGGCCTCACGTTAGGTCCCGACTTACCCAGGGCGGACGAACCTTCCCCTGGAATCCTTGGGCTTTCGGTGTGCAGGATTCTCACCTGCATCTCGCTACTCACACCGGCATTCTCTCTTCCATGCTGTCCATATGCCGTCTCCGTCATACTTCTTCCTGCATGCAACGCTCCCCTACCACATATACTTCCATATACATCCGCAGCTTCGGTACCTGGCTTAAGCCCCGGTACATTTTCGGCGCAGGGCCACTCGACTAGTGAGCTGTTACGCACTCTTTCAAGGATGGCTGCTTCTGAGCCAACCTCCTAGCTGTCCGTGCGTCCCCACATCCTTTTCCACTTAGCCAGTATTTTGGGACCTTTGCTGGCGGTCTGGGCTCTTTCCCTCTCGACCATGGACCTTATCACCCACAGTCTCACTGCCGGATTCCTCCCAGTCGGCATTCGCAGTTTGATCGCATTCAGTACCCCGGGATGGGGCCATCATCCGTTCAGTGCTCTACCTCCGTCTGTCATCCTCCGACGCTAGCCCTAAAGCTATTTCGGGGAGAACCAGCTATCTCCGGGTTCGATTGGAATTTCTCCCCTAGCCACAGGTCATCCGCTAACTTTTCAACGGTAGTCGGTTCGGTCCTCCACAGAATTTCACTTCTGCTTCAACCTGCCCATGGCTAGATCACCCGGTTTCGGGTCTGCTCCATACTACTCTTACCGCCCTCTTAAGACTCGCTTTCGCTTCGGCTCCGTCCTTTCCGACTTAACCTCGCACCATGGAACAACTCGCCGGTTCATTCTACAAAAGGCACGCCATCACCCTTTGACGGGCTCTGACTTCTTTCAGGCACACGGTTTCAGGTTCTCTTTCACTCCGCTCCCGCGGTTCTTTTCACCTTTCCCTCACGGTACTCGTTCTCTATCGCTCACACTGCATATTTTGCCTTGGCGGATGGTCCCGCCTGCTTCCGACAAGATTTCTCGTGTCCCGCCGTACTCAGGATCCCGTCTCATGCTTCCAACACTTCGCTTACGAGGCTTTCACTCTCTCTGGCTGTACTTCCCTGTACATTCTGCTGTGTCATCCGCACTCTTTTGACGGTCCTACTACCCCGGATCTCTCCGGTTTGGGCTTCCTCCCCTTTCGCTCGCCGCTACTCGGGGAATCACTGTTGTTTTCTTTTCCTCCGGGTACTTAGATGTTTCAGTTCCCCGGGTACCTCTCCCTTTCGGGATGACAGCCTTCTGGCTGCCGGGTTCCCCCATTCGGACACCGACGGGTCTTTGCCTCCTTACGGCTCACCGTCGCATTTCGCTGTTTGGCACGTCCTTCTTCAGTACAGTGTGGCCAGGCATCCTCCCTGCGCCCTTCCTTGCTTGATCTGATTCTCTCAAACGTTTTTCGTGCTTTCTTCGAGATATTTTTCTCAGAACTGTTTCTTCTCTGTTCTTTTCTTTCTCTCAGTTTCTTTCTATTTCTCCACAACTTTACTTCAGACCTTCTGTTGTCTTTCATATCGTTGTACGGTTTTCAAAGATCGACCCTGGAAGACACTCTTCCAAAACCGGACAGGAACCACTCTGCTCTTTTTCCTTTTCCCCTGTACTTTCTCCTTAGAAAGGAGGTGATCCATCCCCACGTTCCCGTAGGGATACCTTGTTACGACTTAACCCCAGTCATCGATCCTGCCTTCGACGGCTCACTCCTCTAATGAGGTCATGCCACCGGCTTCGGGCATTACCGACTCCCATGGTTTGACGGGCGGTGTGTACAAGGCCCGGGAACGTATTCACCGCGGCATGCTGATCCGCGATTACTAGCGATTCCAACTTCATGGAGGCGGGTTGCAGCCTCCAATCCGAACTGGGACGGCTTTTATGAGATTCGCTCGACATCCCTGTCTCGCTGCTCTTTGTAGCCGCCATTGTAGTACGTGTGTAGCCCAGGCCATAAGGGGCATGATGATTTGACGTCATCCCCGCCTTCCTCCGGTTTGTCACCGGCAGTCTGGCATGAGTCCTCAGCTTTTCCTGTTAGCAACATGCCACAAGGGTTGCGCTCGTTGCGGGACTTGACCCAACATCTCACGACACGAGCTGACGACAACCATGCACCACCTGTGTGGATGTTGACCTCCGATGCATCTCTGCATCTTCGCATCCCATGTCAAGGCCTGGTAAGGTTCTTCGCGTTGCTTCGAATTAAACCACATACTCCACCGCTTGTGCGGGCCCCCGTCAATTCCTTTGAGTTTCACACTTGCGTGCATACTCCCCAGGCGGAGGACTCACTGCGTTAACTTCAGCACTGAGGTTTCACCCCCAACACTTGGTCCTCATCGTTTACGGCGTGGACTACTAGGGTATCTAATCCTATTTGCTCCCCACGCTTTCGTGCCTCAGCGTCAGCAACAGGCCAGGCGGCCGCCTTCGCCACTGGTGTTCTTCCATATATCTACGCATTTTACCGCTACACATGGAGTTCCACCGCCCTCTCCTGCTCTCCAGTCCTCCAGTTTCCAAAGCCATGCATGAGTTGAGCTCATGCGTTTCACTCCAGACTTGCAGGACCGCCTGCGCACCCTTTACGCCCAATCATTCCGGATAACGCTCGCCACCTACGTATTACCGCGGCTGCTGGCACGTAGTTAGCCGTGACTTTCTGGCGGGGCACCATCAGTCAGCACCCATTTCCTGATGCTGCCTTTTTTCCCCCGCAACAGAGCTTTACGACCCGAAGGCCTTCTTCACTCACGCGGCATCGCTCGTTCAGGCTTGCGCCCATTGACGAAAATTCCCTACTGCTGCCTCCCGCAGGAGTCTGGGCCGTGTCTCAGTCCCAATGTGGCCGTCCGCCCTCTCAGGCCGGCTATGCATCATCGTCTTGGTGGGCCTTTACCCCGCCAACCAACTAATGCACCGCAGGTCCATCCGCGCCCCATCCCCTAGAGGATGTTTCACAGAAAGAAGATGCCTCCTTCCTGTACATCGGGATTTGTTCTCCGTTTCCAGAGCGTATTCCCGGTGCGCGGGCAGGTTCCCTACGTGTTACTCACCCGTTCGCCACTAGAGACCCGAAGGTCTCTCGTTCGACTTGCATGTATTAGGCATGCCGCCAGCGTTCATCCTGAGCCAGGATCAAACTCTCCATTTGATCTGTACTCAGACGCTTTGCGTCTTGTGTTCATGATTGTTTTTCAGGTTCAAAGAATCGACGTTGTATCGTCTTGTATTTACTTCGTTTTTCCTGTCCGGTTTTCAAAGAGCGTCAGCACCCATGACAGATGCCTCCATCGCCTGCAGCTTCTGATGAAGTCACAAGCTTTTCAAAGATACTGAATGAGCGGTCCGGCTGTCAAGCCCGCCTGTGCCCCTCAGCACTCCTATATCTTAACTCATCCGCAAGAGTCTGTCAACACATTTTTTGAACTTTTTGTTCTTTTATGTTTTATGGCTTGTCGATTTATCCAAATCGCTTGCGGCTTAATAAATATACCATTCCTGTAGGGTTTATGCAAACAGATTCTGTGAACAGACCGCCTTTCTTTGTATCCTGCTCTATTCCAGCAGAATCAGAACAATCCTCCGGATCGGATATTCTGCAGCAGCCTGCTGCTTATTCCGTTTGCTGTACCGGATTCCGCAAAAAAAAAAAAAAAACAGGACCCGCTGTAGACCGTCCGGATCCTGCTCCCCGTCAATGAATTGCTTTCTGGTTATCTCTGGTCAGCCCAGATCTCAAGATCACTTGGTGAAATATATCCGTTCAGCAGTCGTCCCTGTCCGAATCTGACATCAGGGAACGCCTTCTCAAGCTCGAGCTGTGAGTTGCGGATACCGGATCCACCGGATGTGGCAAAAGGGATGACTTCCCCGTGATGCAGATCTTCCATCCTCAGGAATGTATCTATTATCCGCGGAGCCCGGTTCCACCAGATCGGATATCCCACAAAAAGTGTATCGTACTCATGCAGATCTGCAGTCTCTGCCGGTTCAGGGATCACGGAAGAATTACCTTTCATCTCCATCGACGAACGGCTGTGAGGATTCGTCCAGTCCAGGCCTGCTGCAGAGTAGGCCTGCACAGGTCTGATTCCAAAAAGATCGCCGCCGATATCGGCAGCTAGTTCCATCGACTTGCCTTTCGTTGTACCTGTAGGTGAAAAATATGCAACCAGTGCTTTCATGATGCTTCCTCCTCTATCGAATCAGGTCAGCTGTGGCTTGTTCCCGATTCGTTATCCCTGTCTTATCACTGAAGTCAGCTTCAGGTTCAACCCTCATGCTGTCTATGCCCGATCACTCAGCATCGGCATCTTTCCCGTCTCCATCATCAAGGTATTTCGCCAGTCCTTCTTTGACGGCATCCATATACATTCTGTAGATCCGGCTGTCATTTTGCAGACCATGTCCGTAATGAGGCAGTTCAAAATACTCGTAGGGAACATGATTCTCTTTCAGGGCCTGCACCAGATGCCTGGAGCTGTCAAATGGACAGACCTTCTCGTGGGTACCATACGCGATCACGGTGGGAACGGAGTCAGGTGTTACCCACATATATCCGGAAATCGGCTTGATAACATCATGATATTCGGGTGTATCCAGGATGGACGGATCGATTTTCTGCCCCAGCATGATTCCAAACAGTCCTGCCGCCGCTGCCCTGCTTTCTGGCGTATCCTTGTCAAGGCCGTATGAGTGCCAGTCTTTCCTCTCAAAGCTGGAAGGCCCTACGGCTTCAAACAGAAATCTGAGAGGTACCGGCGCAACTTTTGCATCCCGGAAGGCATACAGCATGGCCAGCGTTCCTCCAGCCGAGCCGCCACCTATTGCCATATTTCTGATCGGATATCCAGCAGCCTCTGCTGCTTTCACCACTTCGGGAATGGCAGATTTGATCTCTATCGACTGGGAAAGAACACTCGCCCCGTTCTGATCAGTCCGCAATGTGTAATTGATTCCCGCTGCCACGTATCCCTGACTGCACAGCCAGGCCAGCCTTCCTGCATCATCCGATTTGTCTCCGGAAGTAAAACCGCCGGCGTGGATGTACACCACCAGGCCATAACCCTGTCTGCCGGGATCAGCCGGCAGGTACAAGTCAAATTTTTCTGCGCTTTCGGGGCCATAGCTGAGGTCCTTTTCCACAGTCCCCACTTCATCTGTCATCCGGACATCATATTCACGGGCCCAGGACGGGCGGATCAGAAACCGGGAAGCTGCACCTGCTGCAAAAGACACCAGAAATGCACCTGCACAAATCCATCCATACATACGCCTTCGCCTCCGTTTCTCTGTCCCTGTCTTTCGGATATCCTGCGGATCACTCACAGAAAGTCTCCTCCAAACATCGTTCCGCCGATCAGAACGTTCATAAAGCCGCGGACTGCAAGTCTGCTAAGCACGAATCCCAGGCCAATGACCAGCAGAAGAACTGCGGTCTGTTTTGTTGTACCATGCATCGTTTTTTTCCTTTCATAAGCGCTGCCCGAACTGTATCTTTCTTCCTGAACTCAGGCTCATGCCCGAGGCTGCTTTCCGGGCAGTCCAAACTGAGACAAGTCCGCTGTCTGCCAGAAGCAGATGATGATACAATCGTTTCAGCGATACAATTGTGTCATCGGATCAGTCGTTGGTCAACGAAAGGAGAAAAATGAAACAAAACGGGAAAACTGTGTCTGCAGGAAACAACCGGGACCGGAATACCTATGTGAAACGACAGCTCACCCAGGCACTGGAGGAGCTGCTGAAAACGAAACCGCTGGAGGCACTGTCCGTTCAGGAACTGTGTGAAACTGCCATGGTGGGTCGTGCCTCGTTCTACCGGAACTTCACTTCCAAAGAGGACATCCTCAGGCGAAGGATCCAGGATCTTCTGGAAGACTGGATTCTGAGTCTGAGCCATTCGGATGACGCCACTCCCAGCTCCAGACTCCTGGATCTGTTTCGCCATCTGGACCGTCATCGGGATTTCTGCAGTCTTCTCCATGAACGGAATCTGGTCTGGCTACTGCGTGAGGCACTGAACGGCAGCCTTCAGATCGATCCAACGCTGCCCAAGGAAGAGGCATACGCAAAAGCCTATGTTACCTCCACCATCTTTGGATGGATCGAGCTGTGGCTGGATCGCGGAATGAAGGAAACCCCAGAAGAAATTGCCGGAATGTTCCAAAGCCGGGGACTGTAGGATTCAAAGAGACCGGCGTCCTTCCGTACACCAGGTACTCTCCAGTCTGAGAATCCCTGCTGTTCGATTGTAAGCGACGTTAATTGCCCATATTAAAAACAGGACTGAGTCCCAGTACCATCATGGTATTGGACTCAGTCCTGTCTTGCTATTTCTTATACAGATATTCTGGCAGTGCTCTGGAATATGGAAGCAGCTCATCGAGTACTTCCTCCCTGATCCCTTCGTTCTTCAGCCTTGTCAGCACATATTCGATATACTTCTCCGGGACCAGCCCATTCATGATTGCCGACTGGCTCAGACTGTACCATACTGCTGTTGCTTCCGCTCCTGCTTCCGTATCCGCAAACAGGAACCCCTTCCGGCCTATAACGAACGGCTTTACCATCCGTTCAGCCAGGTTGTTGTCGATCGGATAGTTCCCATCCTCCAGATAACGGGCCAGCGAGTCTTTCCTTTTCAGAAAGTAATTTGCTCCCTTTGCTGCTTTCGATCCATTATCAAAACTCCGGGTGATCCGCTCCATTCCTGCGATCACCTGGTCAAACAGTGGCTTAGACTCCTTCTGCCTCAGTTCATATACTTTTTCCGGGCTCATCTTTTTACTGCCGGCTTTCTTCTCCACCTTGTAGAGTCTGGTTATGTTGCCAAGTGGTTCCAACAGGATCTCAAGGGCCGGATTCTCTCTGAGGTAACTCAGCTTTACTTCTGCCTCATCCGGCAGTTTGTTCAATGTCTGGTAGTCTGCCCGGATCTTCACCGCATCATACAGATGGCGCCTCGCATGAGCCATGCAACTCAGATGGACGGCTGCTGTGTAATTGTCGTAGCCTTCAAATCCATCTGACATCAGAGCCTTTTCAAATCCTTCTCCCAGCAGCTCTCGCACGAACTTCTGTTCCCGTGTTTTCTTGAACTGATAAATGACCATCTTCCTGCACTCATGCTCTCCGCTGACCCCGACGATCATATAACAGTTCGTCCTCTTCTGCTCACGACTCACTTCCAGACACTTCAGGACGGTCTCATCCATATGGACCACATCACATTTTCTGAAATCCTGTATCATCCTGTCTACCAGGGCTTCTCCATAGATCTGGGAAGAACGGATCATCCAGCTGGCCATCACACTCCTGGCCAGATTGAATCCTCTTCGCAGCCAGCCCTGTTCCTGCCTGTAAAGAGGCAGCCCCATGACTGTTTTCTGCGCAATGATGTGGGACACCAGAGAAGTCGAAGCCATCGTATTCTCCAGAAGCGGTGCTTCCCTGCGGGAAGCAGAGATCATCACAGGCTTTCCATCCTCATCTTCACAGCCTTTTGGGCAGACATAATTATGATCTACTTCCACTTCGACATAGAGACGCTGCGGAACGTATTTGATGGTCCGGTGTACAGTCGGTTTCAGCTCCTTCATGGCTGTGCCATATACAGGGCACACCGGGTCTTTGCCTGCTTCCGGATACACATTGATGATCTTTTCAGGGAGTGCTTTTGCTTTCTCCTTCATGGATCTGCGCTTTTTGGGGGATGCCGATCTCTCTTTGCTCACAGTTTCCAGGAGAGCTGATTCATCCATATCTTCGGGAGAAGACGTGGCTGCGATCTCTTCCGCCTCGTTGAACAGGGATATGAAAAGCAGCTCGCTTTTGGAGGCGAAGCGATCCATGGCCGCCTTCTTGTTGATCTGGTCTTTCTGGAACAGATTGTCGGCGAAGAAGAGAGCAGCATCGACCAGGTCATCATGATCCAGGGATTCGAGGCTTTCTTTCATGGATTTGCGGGTGTAGTTCTCGAGGTCAAAAGAAGATAAGAAGTCCATGGGGAAAGTATAGGATAAAGAGGAAAAGGGGCAAACTGATATGCCTTAAATAATTATTATGCTCACAGTTTCAAAAGTGATTCATTTGATATGACTGAAAACTGCAGGAGAGAGCAGGAGGTCTGTCTAGATATATTGTGGTTTCACAGGCCTGAAAGCCCGTTTCTGGTTTATGTCCAGTCCTTCCAGGAGCCAGTCCAGCTGTTGTTGGGAGATCTCCAGGAAAGGATCCAGGGAGTTCATCCGCCATTTGAAAGTGCCTTTGCTCAGCTGCTTGTGAAGGAGCCAGAATCCTGTACCGTCATAATGGAGAAGTTTGAGCTTGTTGTGTCGTTTATTGGTGAAGACGAACATTGCGTTCTGGAAAGGATCCGTGTTCAGGATCGACTGGACGTATGTCCCCAGTCCATCTATGCCCTTGCGAAAATCCACAGGTTCAGTGACCAGGTATAATTGGGAAATATCGTCAAGTCCAGTCATATAAAATCCCTCCATGCAGGTATTGTCCCGCTGTGGAGGGATTTATCATAGATGGGCAATTAACGTCGCTTACGTTCGATTGGGGCCTGCAAACAGTCAAAAGCCGTCTTCAGCCGGATCCATGACCGCTTTCATGGATCTGAGGCCGTAGACGGCTTTGTTTCCTCTTTGTTTCCAGTGGCAGTCAGTCTGCAGACGGTTCAAAGGAATCAGGCAGTTCAGTTGCCTTGTCCACGATTCGGATAAGCACCGCGGTCTTGTCATCATAGCCCGGAGCGGACGCAGCCAGCTTTTCCAGCTGCTCCTGATCTGCGCCCAGCCACAGTCTGACCTGATCCAGATCGGCTCTCAGTTCTCCTTCTTCCAGAGACACAAGATCATCGAACAGTCCATCACTCATCACCAGGACCTTCCGCGGTTCCGGGACCCTGGCAAACCGCCAGGCACTGGCCAGTATCACAGGGTCCACCATCGAATCCGTTTTATGCCGGGTCACGAGGACCTGGAGTTCTCCGTTCGCATCTTCACAGATGATGCCGCCATCCCCTGCCATTCCTGCATACAGCATATCAGGCGTCACAAGAACACCGAGCATTGTGCACTGGCAGTCCATCCAGGGAATGTGCCGGTCTTTCAGTTCCTGCAGAAGACCGGTGGCAGTACGCTGAAATCCGCGTACCACCACATCCGTACAAGGTGACTGGCCCGCTGTACAGCGCACAAAGGACTCTGCACAATATCCGGCGGCAATCTCGCTGCACGACCAGGTACCGGCTGAATTCAGTGAAACACCATCGCATACAGCAGACACCGCTGTGCTGCTGTCACTGTATACAGCCACTGCATCCTGATTGGGAACCTGAAACATCAAGTGACTCGTTCCCTGCAGAGAAACCTGCATGATTTCCATCATCTGTATTCCTCCCGGAATTTCCTTTATTCCACAGAGGCTGCAGGAACCGGTTCTGTCAGACTCAGGCCGTCAGCAGTCACCCTGCATTCTCTGTATTTGCACATCACTTTACCGGATACAGCTGGAAGTACTTTTCCAGAACCGGCGGCACAACCTCGTTTGAACAGATGTTCGGAGCCACATCCTTTGAGTTGACTGAAGACAGCGGTGCCGAACAGGCAAAGGCAACCTGCGGATCATCCACCGGACCATATCCCACAAGATTGGCAGTAGTCCAGTCGCCGACTTCCGCAGTACCGGTCTTGGCAGCCATGGCCTGTTCCATGCCTTTCAGTTTGTCCCCGCAGTTGCCGTCCGTGACACAGGCCCGCATTCCTTCCTGCACGACCTTGACGTTCTCTTCTGTTCCTTCCGGGACAGCGTTTTTCAGCGTCGCAGTCTTCAGATCTACGACTTCCTCGCTGTTGACTTCCTGCGCATACCGGAAGAAATGAGGTTCATACATCCGGCCGTCTTCCGCAATGACAGAAATATACTGCAACAGCTGCACGGGAGAGTACATGTCGAACTGGCCGATGGCAAAGTTCAGCAGCAGACCGGGATTCGTCCCGGCGCCCAGATAACTGCTGACTTCGCCGGGTATATCCAGTCCTGTGGGATTTCCCAGGCCGAACATGGAATAATACTGTCGCATTTTCACGAAAGTCTCCTGGTCATTGGGCAGACTCAGCGGCTGTCCCTTGACGTACGATCCCCCGGCCAGACGGATGGCAATGTTGAACATATAGACATTCGACGAAACAGACAGCGCCCTGCGCGCATCCACCATTCCATAATTGTTGAACGAACCGAATTCCTCTCCGCCGATATTCATCACTTCGTCGAGAATCAGTTCCCCGGGCTGCACCACGCCTTCCGAAAGCCCCATAAAGACCGTGGCCCCCTTGATGGAAGATCCGGGATTCACCAGAGAGGTATAGTTTCCGGAAGCAAAGTAGGTCATTTTACGGGTCTCCAGATCCATCTGATACCCCGAGAGTGCCAGTACATTCCCATTGGCCGGATTCATCATACACATGAACAGAGAGGAAAAATTCTCGCGCCTCCGTGTCCCCCCGTTGCTCTGGAGGGTTGTCTTGACCACATCATCCATGGTCTGCTGCAGGTCGATGTCTATGCTGATGACAATGTCATACCCGGTCTGTGCCTGCTGGATGACTTCCGTCTGTGCAAGACCGTTGGAGTTGTAAGTCACCAGGGAAATCTCTTCCCGGCCTGCCAGCAGGTCATTGTACTGCAGCTCGAGACCGGACTTGCCGACAGGTGCATTCAGCTGGTAGCCCCGGGCTGTGTAATACTCCAGGTTTTCCGCTGGCAGCCCTTCTGTACTGCTGGAGACCGTGCCAATGACATCCGACAGTGTCTCCCCATAGGGGTACTCCCGCTTCCATCCGCCAAAGTCCACATCAAACCCCGGAAACTCCGTTTTGTGTTCCACCAGATACGCCGCATCGTCATCGCTGACATCCTCCAGAATGACAGACTCCTGACCGGCGGAGATGTTGGACGTCATCCGCTGATAGACCACGGCTCTGGACAGATCCTCCTGGCTCATTTCCTTGATCTGCTCATCGCCGATTTTCTTCATGAGGGCTGCATATCGTTCGGTTTCCGTCATTTCTCCGGATGCCAGGGCCTCTTTCTGTGCGTCCGAGAGCAGGTGTCGTGCCTGATACCGGCTGTCTTCCGGATCCAGCCAGCCGGTCCATGTCAGGTAGGCTTCCTGTTTGTCCCGATAAGAAAAAGCGTCAGGGTCTATATCAAATACATTCACGATCCTGTCGGCATAAAACTCATATTCCTCATAGGTCATGCCCTGTGGGGAGGTATATACAAAATTGTGGGACACCACGGTTTTTGCGAGCACCTTCCCGTTGCAGTCATAGATCTGACCTCTGGGCGGCGAATTGTACTGTCTGACAGATGTGTAATCGTCCTTTTTCTCTGTATACTCCCGATAGGAAAACACCTGCAGCCAGATCAGACGTGCAAGAAGCACAGTGAACAGCCCCAGAATGATCAGGGACAGGGCCAGGATCCGCTTCGAGACTGTTTTCTGTGTTCGGCTGGTTCTTTTTTTCGCCATGACTTCCCTCCTCGCTGCCGGTCTCCGGTCTTCTGTCTGTGACAGCCTGACTGTTTCGGACTGTGTGTAATTATAACAGCCAATAGGAGATTCCCGCGGAAAAATTCTCCGCCTCCGCTGCTGCCGGGAGCCTGTCTGTCGCATCCTGTCACTTTTTTCAGGGATGCGCCCTGCATGAGACGACCGGTTTCCTCACCTGGTCCGATTTCTGCAGCAAAGAAACCTCCGCCTGCTTCCGGATGTCCGGATACCGGGGTCTGGAGTGACAGGTGTTGGAAATCTCCGGACTTCAGGCCGGTTGCTTACGGCGAATGTTTGCGCCACAATGAACTCATGAAACGAACAGAAACAAGAAGTGTGCGCGTTGGTGATCTCATCATCGGCGGCAACAACAACGTCATTATCCAGTCCATGTGCTCTCATCCCACCAAAAACGTGGAAGAAGTTGTGAAACAGATCCTGGAGCTGGAAGCCCAGGGATGTCAGCTGATCCGAGTCTCGTGCATGGACATGGAAGATGCGGCGGCCATCCGCGAAATCCGGAACCAGATCCATATTCCGCTGGTGGCGGATATCCACTTTGATTACAGACTGGCTCTGGCGGCCATTGAAAACGGGGCCGACAAAATCCGGCTGAATCCCGGCAACATCGGCGGCCGAAAAAACGTGGAGGCTATAGTGGCTGCATGCCGCACACATGGAGTCCCGATCCGCATCGGCATCAACTCGGGGTCCCTTGAAAAGGACATCCATGAGAAATACGGGAAACCGACAGCCGAAGGGATGGTGGAGAGTGCCCGGCGTCATGTGCAGATTCTGGAGGACTGCGGTTTCTATGACACAGTGCTGTCGTTCAAGAGCAGCGACCCGCTGCTGTGCATCGATGCCTATCGCCTGGCTGCCAGAACCTTTGACTACCCGCTGCATCTGGGTGTCACGGAAGCAGGGACAGAACTGACAAGCGCCATCAAGTCTTCCCTGGCCCTGGGCACCCTCATGCTGGATGGCATCGGCAATACGATCCGGATTTCCGTGAACGGCGACGCTCAGAAAGAGATTCCCATCGCCAGGGAGCTCCTCAAGGACTGTGGACTGCTTCACAATGTCCCCAACCTCATAGCCTGTCCCTCCTGCGGGCGTACGCAGTGGAACATGGAACCAGTGGTCGATGAAATCGCAGAGTATCTGCAGACCGTGAACAAGGACGTCAATGTGGCCATCATGGGATGTGCTGTAAACGGTCCGGGAGAAGCGAAACATGCAGATATCGCAATCGCAGGAGGCAGAGAGGAAGGGCTGCTGATCAAAAAAGGCCGCATCATCGAGAAAATCCCTGTGGATCAAATGACACAGAGACTCAAGGAGGAAATCGACGCATTTGTCCCCGGCGCCAGTCAGGAACAGCTGTAATACAGTCAGTCAATACCCGTCAGCGTGGAACTTCCCGACGGTCAGACACGAAAAAGCATCAGGATCTCTGTGCTCGGGCTCTCCTGATGCTTTTTGTCTGCCTGGATGTACATGCCATCGATTGCAGGATTCAACCAGCCACACCTGACATCTGTTGCCCGTCACAGACAGCCGTCAGAGTGATGTCAGACTGCAGCAGCCGCCGGATTTTCTCCGGGTTCTGCTTCTTCGGCAGTTTTCTTCCTGGCTTCCACGGCCTGTGCTGCCGCCTCGATTGCTGCCGATGCCGGTTCCATTCGCAGCAGTTCAATCTCTTCCCTGTATGGAGGCCTGTCTTCGACCCATGGTGTTTCCAGGATCTTTGTCACATTCTCCAGCCGGGGATGATGGACGATGCCATACAGCGTCTCAAATCCGATATGGCCATGTCCGAGATTTTCGTGGCGGTCTTTCCTGGCCCCTCTTGGGTTCTTTGAGTCATTGACATGAATGACCTTGAGGGAATCCAGACCCAGGATCCGGTCAAATTCGTCCAGGACCGTTTCAAATTCCGTGAGGTCATACCCGGCGTCATGAATGTGACACGTATCGAGACAGACACCGATTCTGTCCTTTTTGTTCACAAGCTCCCGGATGGCCTGCAGTTCTTCGAAATTCCTTCCGATTTCCGTTCCTTTTCCCGCCATGGTTTCCAGGGCGATCACCACATTCGAGTCATCCGCATCCAGCACCCGGTTGAGGCGGTCGGCAATCCAGCGGATCCCCACATCTGCCCCGGCTGTGATGTGACTTCCCGGATGCAGCACGAGCGTCGAAGCACCGATCTGTGTCACCCGCCTGAGTTCCTCCTGGAGGAATTCTGCCCCGAAATCTGCTGTTTCCGGCTTCAGGGAGTTTGCCAGGTTGATGATATACGGTGCATGCACGATGATGCGTTCCGGATCGATCCCGGATTCGTGCATCAGCTGTGCCGCTTCCTCCAGTCGGAACCTGTCCACATCCACCCGACGGGAATTCTGTGGCGGTCCGGTATAGATCATAAAGGCATTCGAACCATACCCGATGGATTCCTTCACCGCTCCCAGCAGATAGTCCGGCGCTTTCATGGACACATGCGATCCGATCCAGATCATTTGCTGCCCTGTCTTCTGGCTTTCTGCTTTTCTTTTGCGCGTTCTTTTTTCTGGCGCCGGATATCCTCCTGGATGATCTGCCGTTTGCGTTTCCTTCGCAGCTGTTCAATCTGCTGTTTCTGCTTCTTCTTGTAATTCGGCTTCACGCGTTCCTTCTTGCCGGCTTTTACAATCCGGGAAATTTCAGCCTGCAGGGGATCGGTCCCTTTCCTTTTGCGGCCTTCCAGCGGCTTCAGGTCCACCCACTGTCCCCGCTTGACGTCCTTGTGCTTCCACTGCACGCCTTTGTGCGCCAGGGAATCAATGGAACGGCGGTCGCTGTCCTGGTAGATCGTGATGGCCAGGCCGTCCCGACCGGCACGGCCTGTGCGTCCGATCCTGTGGAAGAAGAACTTCAGGTCCTTCGGGAATCCCAGAGAAATGACATGGGAAATGCCCTCCAGGTCAATGCCGCGGCTGGCTATGTCACTGGCCACGATATACGACTTTTTCTGGGACTGAATCTGTCGGATCGCCTGTGCCCTGGCCCGGCTCTCCATGCCGGAATGCAGCTCCACAAGGTCGTATCCTTCGCGGCGCATTCCCTCGGCCACCTGGGCGGCTTCTTCAGTCGTGTTGGCAAAAATCAGTGCAATGTACGGATTGATGGCCGGGAGGATCTGCAGCAGTTTCTCCTCGTAACTCATATGCCGGGCCGGAACCAGGTAGTTTGTCACATCACTCTGAAATTCCTCATTCGTGTCTATGGTGATGATTTCGGGATTGTGCAGATATTTCTTCAGAAACGGCTGCAGGTTTTCCGGAATCGTGGCGGAAAAGACCATCAGCTGCGTATCCTCTCCCATTTTGGACAGAATCTGGTCGACGTCTTCCAGGAAGCCGAACTCCATGGTCATGTCGGCTTCGTCGATGATCATTACCTTTGCGGTGTCAAGCCGCAGCGTTTTATCATCCAGGAACAGGTCTTTCATCCGCCCCGGTGTGCCGATCACCAGATGCGGTTTCTGTGTTCCCACCTTGTGGCGGTCCATGCCGCCGGTTACCAGCTTCACGCGGATGCCAAAGTGAGCGGCGAGGTTTTTGGCCCGCTCATACAGCTGGTAGGCCAGCTCTCGTGTGGGGACCGAAATCACAGCCTGTACCTGGTCTCTGGACGGATCGATTTTGTCAAAGACAGGCATGAAAAACGCATGGGATTTCCCGGATCCTGTGCTGGAAATGCCCACCAGGTCACGGTCCGGATCCTTTCGATGGACCACGGATTCCTGAATGGGTGTGAGCTTCTTGAAGCCCTCTATGTTCATGATTTCCTCTATGCGGGACATTGAACTCAACTCCTTTGTTTCCACCCTGAATTATCTCAGACTGCTGTCCGGGTTTCAAACCGCGTCCCCGAAGGACCTGCATAGCCGCGGGAATCCCTGGATCCATGCCGCCTGCAAAGGAACCGCCATGATACAATGAACCGGACACGAGGAGGAACTGCCATGAAGTATCAGTCCATTGTCAGGGTAAAAATACAGGGGGCCTGCGGCGGGGTGAGAAAAGCCATTGAAACAGCCCGCCAGGTCCGTCGGGACCATCCGGAGGAGAAGGTGACAGTTCTGGGTGAGCTGGTCCACAACCGGTTTGTCATGGAGGATCTCGCTGCGGCCGGGATCCGCACCGTTGAGGGAAAAGGCCGCAGCCGGCTG
This sequence comes from Faecalibaculum rodentium, assembly GCF_001564455.1. Classification (GTDB taxonomy): domain Bacteria; phylum Bacillota_I; class Bacilli_A; order Erysipelotrichales; family Erysipelotrichaceae; genus Faecalibaculum; species Faecalibaculum rodentium. The sequence goes on along the minus strand of NZ_CP011391.1, from coordinate 1,008,644 downwards.
GAGCTGCTGGATGAGATCCGCGACGGGATGGTTGTCTTTACCGCCCATGGCGTGAGTGACGATGTCCGCATGAAAGCGCAGCGGCTTGGTCTGACCACAGTCGATGCCAGCTGCCCGTTTGTACTCTCGACCCAGAAGCTGGTCCGCAAGAAACTGGCAGACGGGTATGCGGTTTTCTACATTGGCAAGCAGGGGCATCCGGAGGCCGAAGCAGTCTACACCAGTTCGGATCAGGTATATCTTGTGACGAAGGAAGAAGACATACCCGCCGAAATGGACCGGCCTGTCTTCGTGACGAATCAGACCACAATGTCGGTCCTGGACATACAGGATCTGTTCGAGGCGATCCGCTCGCAATACCCGAACGCGGAATTTCACGATGAAATCTGCAGTGCCACAAGACTGCGGCAGGAAGCGGTGCTGGCTTTGAAAGACACTGATGTCCTCATCGTGATCGGAGATCCGCTGTCCAACAATACCCGGCAGCTGGAAGCGGTGGGAAAAAAAGCCGGCATTCCGCAAGTGATCCGGGCAGAATCTGCCGAAGATCTTCACCCGGAAATCATCCCGGCCGGCTCGAGAATTGCCGTCACATCCGGTGCCAGCACCCCCGGGCGCCTGGTGGATGAAGTGATCCGGCTGCTGGAAGCCCAGTAACATGGCACTGACCGCTGCACAGCTCCAGATACCGAAAAAGCCGGCTCGAACCGGCTTTTTGTCATTTTCCGCTGTGCTGCTTCCAGTACTCCAGAAACTCCGGAGTTCTGGTCCAGTATCGCAGTCCCCAGTGTTCCAGACTCCACTCCTCCATATAGGCATTGCATTCATAATCCACATAGAACAGTCTGTTTTCGAAAGGAATGAAATTTGTGGGAAACCAGTCCAGGTTCAGTCCGGCGTCCCGGGCGGCCTTCGACAGTGCCTGCACCTGTGTGACACACTCCTGTAGCAGAGAACCTTCGGCCACAAGGTCACAGACAGTCCTGCCCGGAATGTACTCTTTCAGGATCCTTTCCTGTATCCGGTCGATATCCAGCAGCCCGGGAACCGGAATGCCTGCATTCCGGAGGCGCTGATAATCCCGCTCCTCTGCTTCGAGCTTGTCCCCGAAGACATAGTAGTCACAGGGTTCATGGTGGATCTGCTTGAGAACATACTCCCGCCCCTCACGGCTGACCAGCCAGGAGTACCCGCCTTTGCCATGTCCCAGAAGTGTGATCACCTGAAACTCCCACCCGTTGACGGTCATGGTCTGTTCCATCCGTTTCAGACCTCCTGCAGGGATTCCAGCAGCTGCAGTCTCATCAGCACATCAGCTTTTCTGGCAGGCGGCACTGCCTTGAGCAGCCCGCACAGTTTCTCTTTCTCCTGCGCCAGATACAGCTGCCAGGTCTCATCCTGCACCGGATGGACCCCGAACAGCCGCTCTTCCGGTCTAAGTCCACTCTGCCGGTCAGCATGACAGACGTCCATCACGGGATAAAACCGGCCGCGATCCTGGACAAACTGTTCCCGGCAGATCCTCCAGCCATTGTGATCAAGCCAGTCTCGCAGCACAGAGGCCTTTGTGTGAGGCGACAGCAGCAGTCTGGTGTCCGGATCCAGCCTGTCGGCACCGGATTCCAGAATCGATACAATGGTCTCTGCTCCCATGCCTGCAATGACGATCTGACTGCAGGCTTCCGGCAGGGCCTGCAGACCATCAGACAAAAGAGGGATGACAGACTCTGCCACCCCTTCTTTTTCTATCGTCTCCCGGGCTCTGTTCAGCGGACCCTGCGCCACGTCGCAGGCATATACCCGACAGGCTCTTCCGGTCCTGACTGCCTGGGCTGACAGCCAGGCATGATCGCACCCGATATCAGCCACCACAGGTCCTTCCACACGGGAAAGCAGAACCTCCAGGCGCCGGCTCATGACTTGACGAAATCCTTCAGGCGCTTGCTGCGGTTGGGGTGCTTCAGTTTTCTCAGCGCCTTGGCCTCGATCTGCCGGATCCGTTCCCTGGTCACATTGAATTCCTTGCCGACTTCCTCCAGGGTGCGGGTCCTGCCATCATACAGCCCGAACCGGAGGCGCAGCACCTTCTCCTCCCGCTCTGTCAGACCCTGGAGAACAGCATTGATCTCATCTTTGAGCAGCTGGTTGTTGGTATAGTCATCCGGGGAGAGTGTTTCCTTGTCCTCAATGAAATCTCCCAGATGCGAGTCATCTTCCTCGCCGATCGGAGTTTCCAGAGAAACCGGATCCAATGCGATTTTCTGGATATCGCGGACTTTTTCCGCACTGATGCCTTCCATTTTCTCGGCGATTTCCTCCGGAAGGGGATCCCGTCCAAGATCCTGCACCAGCTGGCGCTGGATACGCGTCAGCTTGTTGATGGTTTCCACCATGTGGACCGGGATCCGGATGGTACGGGCCTGATCCGCAATGGCACGGGTGATGGACTGACGGATCCACCATGTGGCATAGGTGGAAAACTTGAATCCTTTGGTGTAGTCAAACTTTTCCACTGCCTTGATCAGACCGCAGTTGCCCTCCTGGATCAGATCCAGAAAGAGCATGCCGCGTCCGACATATTTTTTGGCAATGGAGACCACCAGACGGAGGTTGGAGCTGATCAGCAGCTGTTTGGCCTGCTCGCCTTCCACCGAAATGCGGTTCAGTTCTTTCTTTTCCTCATCGGAAAGATCCGGTTCGGCTGCCAGTTTTGCCCGGGCATCTTCTCCATCCTGGATCGCTTTGGCAATCACGGGTTCCTGTTTCGGGTTCAGAAGCGGAATCTGTCCGATCTCCTTGAGATACATCTTGACTGGATCGTTGATCTTGGTGTGACTGGCATTGGCAAATGTCTGCTCCAGCTGGCTGATTTCATCTTCAACGGAATTTTCGTCCTCTTCATCCTCATCCAGATCATCGGCATCCTCCGACTCATAGTCTTCCTCATCGTTGTCCATCACGAAATTGATGCCGTTGTCTTCGCACCAGTTGAAGAGCTGGTCCGTGGCTTCGTCATCCAGATGCAGATTGGAGATGGATTCCATAAATTCATTCTGCAGGATATCCTGTCCGACATCCCGCATAGCTTCCAGATACAGCTTGGCATCCTCCACACTGGCAAATTTTTTATTTTTCAAAGCGTTTTGTTTCGCTGGCATGACTAACCTTCCTTTCGGTTCCTGGCCTGGTGCCTGGCAATGACAAGTGCCATCTTTTCCTGCGCCAGCCGGCTCTTTTCCTCCAGGTCATCTGTTTCCTGGATGCGTTTGTTGACAGAATCTATCTCCTGTCCAAGTACATGATCCTTGACAGCCCCCAGGCTGTCGTCAAAAAAAGCCTGGGCATTCTCCGGCAACTGCCGGGCCATCAAATCAGCCAGCAGGCCCTGGGCCTCTTCTTCCTCGATCCGGTCAAACAGTGACTGGGGATCCAGACTCTCCTGACGGCGATATGCATCATAGATGTACAGTGACAGGATATGACATGCAGGGTCATCAAAGAAACCCACTTCTTCCCGGTATCTGCTGGCGGCCGATCTGCTTGACAGCATGACCTGCAGAACGGCTTCCTCTGCCCGTTTCCGTCCCTGTCGGACGGCAGGAAGGGGCGGCCGGGCTTTCTCTTTCCGTCTCTGCGATGGTCTGCTCCGGACAGTCGGGACCTGTTTGCGGACAGAGAAATCAAAGTCGGTTTTGTCCCTGAGCTTCTGAAAAAACGCAGGCTGCTCAAAATCCTTCAGCAGCTTCCATGCAGCCTCTGAGACTTCTTCCCCATACCGCAGTTTTTCTTCATAATTCTCCAGATTGCCGGTTTCCGCCAGATAGTCCAGCAGAAACTCCGGAAAGGAAATCGTCCGCTCCACTGTCTCCTGCAGAAATTCGGCACCTTTTTCCTGGAAAATCTCGTCCGGGTCCTTCAGGCCCCTGGCCGAGACCACAACAAAGGGAATGCCTGCAGCCATGGCTTTTTTGCCGAACTGATAGGCAGCTTTCCGTCCCGCCGCATCGCTGTCGTAAAACACATGCACCGGAACCTGCAGCTGGCGCAGAAGCTCAAGCTGCGTCTCTGTACAGGCTGTACCCAGATTGGCCACGGCTTCCCGGATGCCGGCTTTGGAAAGCCCGATCACATCCATGGCCCCTTCCACCAGGATCACCCGCCCGGCTTTCCGGGCAGCGGGTTTTGCCCGATGGTAATTGAATACCAGGTCCCCCTTGGTGTACAAGGGGGTTGCCGGGGTATTTACATATTTGGGAATGTCGGCACCGGCTGCCAGAGTCCGCGCCGTATAGCCCACGGGATGACCGGCACGGTCATGGATGGGAATCAGCAGCCGGTCTGTGAAGACCGGACGGCCGGTCTCCGCCTGCAGCAGCCCTGTTTTCACCAGCATGTCCCTGCCCCAGCCCTTTCCCTGAAAGAACCGGTCCTGTCTCTGGATGCCGGGGGCCCAGCCGATTTCAAAGGTCTCCAGGATCTCATCGGACAGTTTCCGTTTCCTGCAATACTCCTTTGCGGCTTCTCCTTCCTGGCTGTCCAGAAAGTACCGGGCATAGTCTGTAAAGGACTGCAGACAGTTCCAGGCCTGCTGATTGGGACTGACCCCGGTGCTTTGCGGAAGCTTCAGGTCGATGCCCGCCATGGCCGCCGCCCGGGTCACAGCTTCTGGAAACGTGATCTGCTCGATTTTCTGCAGGAAGGAAAAGACATTGCCGCCGGCTCCGCAGACAAAGCATTTGAAGATCTGCTTGTCGGGGCTCACCGACATGGAAGGATCATGATCATCATGAAAGGGACAGATTCCCTTGAATTCCTTTCCGTGCTTTTCCAGACTCACATATTGTGAAATCACATCCACGATATCTGTGCGCGCCCGCACCTGGCGGATGGTGTCTTCAGAAAATACAGGCACAGAACTGTGGACTATTCAAACCGGCAGCGTTCGCCGATCCAGGAAGCGAGCTGCGTGACAGGCACCCGGACCTGTTCCATGCTGTCGCGCTCACGAATCGTGACACAACCGTCTTTTTCGGTGTCGAAATCCACCGTCACGCAGAACGGTGTGCCAATTGCATCCTGCCGGCGGTACCGCTTTCCGATGGACTGTGCCTCATCATACGTTACAGGGAACTCCCTGCAGAGACCTTCGAAAATTTCATTGGCCTGAGCTGACAGCTTTTTGGACAGCGGCAGCACAGCTGCCTTGTATGGTGCCAGACACGGTTTGAGGCGCAGTACGAGCCGGGTGTCTGTATCCGAGATCTTCTCGTCTTCAAGCGCCTGGCTCATGACAGCGAGGATCAGACGTTCCACACCCACAGACGGTTCAATGACATACGGCAGGTATTTTTCGTTTGTTTCCGGATCAAAGTACTCCAGGCTCTGTTTCGAGTGATCCTGGTGCGCCTTCAGGTCAAAGTCGGTACGGTCGGCAATGCCCCAGAGTTCACCCCAGCCAATGGGATCTCCAAAATAAAACTCGATGTCGCTGGTTCCGTTGGAATAGTGGGCAAGTTCTTCCGGGTCATGAGCCCGCAGGCGCAGCCGGTCGGATGTCAGCCCCAGATCCTCCAGGAACTTCACACAGGTTTTGCAGTAATAGTCAAACCACTCCAGGTCCGTTCCCGGCTTGCAGAAGAATTCCAGCTCCATCTGCTCGAATTCCCGTGTCCGGAAAATGAAGTTGCCCGGTGTGATCTCGTTCCGGAATGACTTGCCGATCTGGCCGATGCCGAACGGCAGCTTCTTACGCATGGCACGCTGGACATTGCGGAAATTCACGAAGATGCCCTGTGCAGTTTCCGGACGCAGATAGATCTCGTTTTTCGCATCTTCCGTTACGCCCTGGAATGTCTTGAACATCAGGTTGAACTGACGGATCGGGGTGAAATCCCTTGCTCCGCATCCCGGACAGGCAATTTCGTGCTCCCGGATATAGGTTTCCATTTCTTCATTGCTCCACCCGGCCGGGTTCACTTCGCCATGGCTGACCTCTTCGATCAGGTTGTCGGCCCGGTACCGGGTCTTGCACTTCCGGCAGTCCATCAGAGGGTCGGAAAAACCGCCGACATGTCCGCTGGCCACCCAGACACTGGGGTTCATCAGAATGGCAGACTGGAGTCCGACGTTTTCTTTCTGCTCCGTGATGAACCGTTTCCACCAGGCATTTTTGATATTGTTCTTGAGCTCCACCCCCAGCGGCGCAAAATCCCAGGTGTTGGCCAGGCCGCCGTAAATTTCGCTTCCCTGGAAGACGAATCCGTAATTCTTCATGTGTGATACGACTTCGTTGAAGTTTTTCTGGCTCATATACTCTCCTCTTTCTCTATTCCCCTGCTGTCCGTTTTCAAAAAAGCGCAAGGATAGACATAGACCATTGTACCACAAAAACAACGGTCTCCGAGAGGAGACCGTCAAGATGGCGGATTTTTGCATGAACCTTCGTGTCAGATACTGTCAGTGTCATCCGTATCCGGCACTTTCAACGGATCGGCCGTTCCAGATCCGTTCTCAGGATAGAGCCTGGCCACAGAATCCAGAAACCGTTCCCCGGCAAGACTGGTGTGACTGTACCGGGAAAACCAGTGAACGAGAAACCGGATATCCTCCAGGGTGAATCCCGTCAGAGAGACGGCTGCTTCCTGACCGGCCGGAACCTTCACCGCATGACGCATTCTCCGCAACCGGTCAGCCGGCCAGCGGGATCTGCCTTTGCCATGGCGAACGCACAGAAATCCGGCGTTGTCCACATCCATGGTACAGATATCGGATACCGAACCACAAATTGCACAGCCGTCCACCTGGGGAGAAATCCCCTCCTGGCGAAGAAGCATCGTCATAACCAGTGCAGCCCTTCCCATCCAGTCTGCATCCCTTGCTTCACAGCTTTTCCATAACTGCTCCAGCCTTTCATACAGAGCAGGATGCATCTGGGCATGGAGGATGGCCTCATTGACCGCCAGGCAGACTGCCTGCATGCGCAGATCCTCCCCGATGCGGCTGTATTCCGCAACCAGGGATCCGTGAATCAGACGGAACATCCCGGTCCCGCTTTGCTCCGTTTCGATTTCCACCTCTTCAAACGGCAGACACAGCCGGCGGTTCTTCGATGTCTCCCGCTGCACCCCCCGGGCGAATACCCGGACCAGTTCCTCCCGAAGGGCAATCGTCACCACAGCATCCCGCTCTCCGTGGTCTCTGGTTTCCAGGACCAGGCCCCTGAGCATCTGCCGGCTCATGACCGGTTACTCCCTGCCATTGCCAGCCGGGAGCACTCACTCATTCTGCAGATCGATCCCGAACTCCTTGATCTTGGCTTCCTTGTTCCGCCAGTTGGGTTCCACGCGGACATACAGTTCCAGATCCACCGGGCGGTTCAGCCGGTTCTTGATTTCGGTCTGGGCAGCCAGCCGGATCGACCGTATCATGTCTCCCCCTTTGCCGATCAGGATCCCCTTCTGCGAGTTGCGGTCCACAATGATCACAAATGACAGGATCAGCTTCCGACCGCGTTCCTCGCTTTTTTCCAGGACCACGGCGACCGAATGCGGGATTTCTTCATGGGTTCGCCACAGGATCTTTTCACGGACGATCTCACACAGCTGGAAAGCCAGGTCGTGATCCGAGATCATTTCCTCGGGATACAGCGACGGACCTTCCGGCAGATACTTGCGGAAAACCTCCTTGAGCTCCCCCAGGTTTTCACCGTCTTTGGCCGACACAGGCACGATGTCACTGAACTCGAACTTCTCCTGCCAGTCCAGCAGCTTCCGCAGGAGTTTCTCCTTCGGGACAAGGTCCACTTTGTTCACCAGGAGAATCACCGGTTTGTGCAGGTTCCTGATCCGGTCCAGGACAAATTCATCCCCCGGCCCAAAATTCTGTGTCACATCAATGATCCAGGCGACCGCATCTGCATCATCCATGGCGTTGTAGGCGTTTTTATTCAGCACGCGTCCGAGCTGCTGCTGCGGTTTGTGTATCCCCGGCGTATCCAGAAACACAAACTGTGTATCCGGCTCTGTCAGGATCCCGGCAATGTTGTTTCGCGTTGTATTGGGCTTGTTGGAACTGATGGCGACCTTGGTCCCCAGCAGTGCGTTCAGCAATGTGGATTTCCCGGCATTCGGCCGGCCGATGATGGCTATAAAGCCTGACTTGTGAGTCATGATGCAAACACCTCCAGAATCTTGGGTACAAATATGAAGCAGCCGGTCAGGGCTGCAAACAGACAAAGCACGGAAACCCCGGCGGCAGCCAGATCCTTGATCAGTGCGGCGCGGGGATCGCGTTTCAAAGAAATATAGTCGATGGTCTTCTCGATGCAGGAATTGAAGATTTCGCCGCTGACCACCAGTGCAATGGACAGCAGGATCCACAGCCACTCCTGCCAGGAGCAGCCAAGCCACCAGGCCGCTGCACAGGCAGCCAGACCCAGCAGCAGCTGCAGGCGAATGCTTCGGTCCGTGAATGCACCGTTTCGAAATCCCCGGCCGGCGTAGCGGAACCTACTGATCAGCCAGCCCATGCAGGATCTCCTTCTGCAGACCGAACATGACCGACTCATCCTCCGGCTTCATGTGATCATACCCCAGAAGATGCAGCAGACCATGACAGAACAGAAATCCGGCCTCGCGTTTCTCGCTGTGTCCATAGTCGCGGGCCTGGTTCTTCACGGCTTCCACATTGATGAAAATATCCCCCAGTTCAACAGGCTCCCCCGGGATCCGGAATCCATCAGGATCGTCCTGCAGAGCGAAACTGATCACATCCGTCGGACGGTCCACATTCCTGTAGTCCCGGTTGATCAGGTGAATCTGGTCCGGTGTTATGGCCACTACACCCAGCTGATACTCTTCAGCGAGCGCGAGAGTGGCGGCTGTCTTTTCCGCAATGGCTTCATACAGCGGCAGATACTGGTCCAGAAACCCCGTTTCGGACTGGTCTGTGTAAATCATTTCCATGGACACATTATAGTCGCCGTCTGCAGGCAGTGGCAAACCGGATGTCTGCCAGAGCGGTGGTACAGATTGCCGGCTACCGCACTGTCCGGTCATCAGATGGCAGACACAAGCAAAAAGGAGCCGGGTATTCGGCTCCCTGCAGGCGGTCAGCTGACTGCCTCAAACGTCACTTTTTCCGTCTCGCCCGTTTTGTCCTTTTCCCGGATCATGGGCGAATATTCGATTTCGATTTCCCGGTCTTCCTGAACCGACGGATCGTTGACCAGCATCTTCGTCAGCAGACGCATGGCAATGGCCCCCATGTCATATTCCGGAAGAATGTAGGAGTTGATCGGCGGGCGGACCATGGCAAGATACTTGGAATCCAGAATGGAAATGACTTCATAGTCTTCCATGGATTTCCATCCGGCTTCGTTGGCTGCATTCCGAACGGCAATGGCCTGAGAATCCCGGAAGGTGATCACAAGCCGGCTCGGTTTTTTGTCCTTGTAATAATCCGTCAGGAAATTGTAGGAACTCTTGTAGGAATCATCATAGCCGATATACCCCTTGAATTCCTTTCCGTGCTCCTCATACGCCTTCTCGATTCCGCGGCGCAGCTGATTCATCATGCTGAGGTTGAGCTTGTCCTCCACCAGCGTGATGTCATCTATGCCCCGGTCAAAGCTTTCATTCACGAGATCGTAGGCCAGCTTTTCAAAGTTGACGTAGACGTTGCCTACCTTGCCCTCCGGCTTGCGGTCGAGCCGGGCACCCACGATCACCATGGGAATCTGGTACTCCTTGAGCACTTCCATTTCCTCGTCATTGAAGTTGTCGTTGAAGAGAATCACCCCGTCCACTCTGGATTTGATGATCGACTCAATGACATCCTGCATGCGGGAAATGCCCTTGGAAGTCGTATGAAACATGATGTTGTAATTGTAGATCTTTGCCACATCCATCAGACCATTCAGGATCCTGGAATTGTAGGCAAACAGGTTTTCGCTCATGACGATGGAAATGGTCGTGGTCTTTGACAATGCTAGTCCCTGGGCGATGGCATTGGGCTTGTAGCCAAGCTTTTCAATTGCCTCCTGTACCCGCTGACGGGTGTCTTCCCGCACAACATTGCTGTCATTGATGACCCGGCTCACCGTTGCCAGGGATACATCCGCCTCCTTGGCCACATCGTATATCGTGATCCGTTTCATGAACGCCTGTTATTTCTTATCCGGCTGGTCCGTCACCGCCGGTCTCTGTTCCGTGCGCACAGCCGGAAGGTCCTTGTCTTCCGTCACAGCAGGCTCTTCTGTTTCAGCAGGTGCTGCAGCCTCTTCCGGTCGGGAACCGGTTTGCGGCTTGCTGAAAAAGCTGCGGATACCGTTGAAGATCGCTGCATTCAGCTTGTCCATGGCATCTTCTGCAGAGTTCACGACTTCCTTCAGGTTCTCGTTTTCACGAAGCGAATCCAGTTTGCTGTCCACATCCGTGACAACGCGGTTGATGGTCGGATTCTTCATCAGCTGATCTGCGCCATATTTGACACCATCGGCGATCATGCTGCCTGTGCCGACCACAAACTCTTTGCCGGCTTCCACCGTTTTTTTGAACTGCTCGGAATTTGCGAGTGCAATCACGCTGTCACGGGTTTCCGTCAGTACCTTCGCAATGTCCTGCCGTCCCTTTTCCAGGCGTTCCTTCACGACCTCCGGGTCTCCGTTTTCCCGGATCCAGCGCCGCATGTCCTCAAAAATCTTCTTCAGGGCCTGTTCGGCATCATTCACGGCATCATCGTTTGCTTCATTGTTGGCTTCGCGCAGAGACTGCAGCTCATACATGGATTCTTTTTCCATTTCATCCACCTGCTCCAGTTCCTCTTTCTGTGCTCCGGTTTCATCCGGCTGAACCGGCTTTTTGTCTTCCGGACGTTCATTCGGTTTTTCTGTCATGTCAATCCTCCATAGCTTTGTCAGCGGCTGCAGCAGCAGCGGTCATCATGTCATCCGCCTTCACCCGAATGGTGTCGGCAGTTTCCTGTGCTTCCTCTCTGGATCTGGAAAACCATTCACGGACATGCTCCATCCCCTCCTGTGCCGATCTGGCAGCAGAAGATGCCATCTGCTTCATGGCAGCGTGCACTTCGTCCACGGTTTTGGACAGGTCATCCAGTGTCTGCAGGGGTCCGTCCAGTTTCTCGATCTCATTCTGGGCTGTCAGAAGGGTCAGGGAAAGATCCTTCAGCGTTTCAATCAGAGTTTTGAGGAACAGGACCAGGTAGACCAGTACGGCTACACCTGCCACAGGCAGCAGCCAGGAAGCGAACTGTGAAACAGCCTGCATCAGTTGGTCCAGACTCATTGATATCACCTCAGAGCGATTATAGCATGATTCCCCTGTCACCCCTTACCGGTTTGAAACAATTTTCATAATTCTCACAGTGCTTACAAACTGTCTGAATTTATGGGATTTCCAAACTCTTTCGATTTACGGAACAGCCGGTCAGCTGCCTGGGCCGCTCTCTGCAAAGGCAGCCTCGCGGCACAGGAGTACAGGACCAGGTGACTGCAGAGGAGACTGACGGCAGTTTTTGCAGACAGGACTCCATAAAAAAGGCTGCAGTTCTGCAGCCCTCTTCCCGTCAGTGTTTACGCCTGTTCGATGCGGCGTTCCAGATCGTGTTTGATCTCCTCCAGCTTTTCATCGGCTTTTTCCCGGCTTTTCTTCACCAGTTTTGTCACCATAACGATCACCGCAATCACAGCGGCAGCGGACAGACCTGCAGCCACTGCGAGAATCACGATATCCTTCACATCTTCTTCGTGGTTGCGTTCTTCATATTGCCGGTGATTGCCCTTCAGGGGAATTATCCGGTCATCGAGCCGGTCTGCGGCTTCCCGCAGTGCACGGCTGGCCGCTTCCAGCTTGATATCCGATACCAGGTTTCGGCGTTCATTGTTCAGTTCTCTCAGCATATCTGCACCTCATTCGTTTCTTTGCTCCTGTCTGTATTGTACATCCTGCATCCGGTAAAAGGATGCCTGACGCCGCAGGCAGGAGCAAAACCGCGGAACCATCCGATTCCGCGGTTTGCAGTGCAGGAAATATCCGGATTACCCAGGCTGTTTTTCCAGTAGATCGCGCACCATGTCCCGCAGCAGGTAAATATCCTTGCTGCTCATGAACAGGAACACTGCACCATCTTCCGCTGCCAGTTTCCCGGCTGTTGCCTGGTCGACCTCACCCTGGATACTTCCGGGCACCCGGTCGATCAGGTCCTGGATCGTCACAGTGATCGTATCGTCCTCCCGTACAGCGTTTTTCGGGAAATCCAGCAGGATGGCCTCATCCGCAAGAGACATGGACTCGGCAAACTCATCCAGGAAGAACTGCAGCCGGGAGTAACGATCCGGCTTGTACAGCGCAATGACCTTCCGTCCGGGGTACCGGCTCCTGGCTGCCTCGATCATATACCGGATCGCCGTTGGATGATGGGCGTAGTCGTCAATCAGAATGCTGTTTCCCGCTTCCTCAATGACGAACCGCCGGTTGATCCCCTGGTAGTCATGCAGTCCCTCTTCAATGGTTTCCGGGTCCATGCCTAGCTCACTGGCCATGGCAAAGACACCCAGACTGTCAATCAGGAACGGATAGCCGGACTCTGGAAGCGCAGTATGGGCGATGATGTTTCCGTCCTTCCTTACATCGAAGGATATGCCATGTTCATCATCCTGGACATTCACCGCCTGGTAATCACAGCCATCCTTCAGGCCATACGTCACATACGGGCAGCTATAGTGAAGCCGGACGAGATGCTCGTCATCCCCGCAGACGACCGCCAGCTTTTTGACCTGATCCGCAAAGGACTGGAACGCCGACACATAGTCTTCCATGTCCCGGTAGTAATCCACATGATCCAGTTCAATGTTGGTGATGATTGCATAATCAGGATGGTAAGCCAGGAAATGCCGCTTGAATTCGCAGGATTCCAGTATGAAATATCTGGCGTGTTCCGGCATGCTGCCATGGCCGTCCCCGATCAGAAATCCTGTAGGTGCCTGGAGTTTCAGCACGCTGGCGAGCAGACCGGTGGTCGTGGACTTGCCATGGGTTCCGGCGATGGAAATGGATTCATAACGCTCCAGCAGTTTCCCCAGGTATTCGTTGTACCAGTACACAGTCACCGTCGGATCCGCCAGTGCCTTCTGAATCTCCGGATGTGCTTCATCAAAGGACAGGCCGGCGATGACAGTGTCTCCCGCGTGAATGTTGGCCGGGTCAAAGGAGCTGACCGGAATCCCCCGCTTCTCGAGTTCATCCTGCGTGAAGATGTACTTGTCGATATCGGATCCCTTTACGTCGAATCCTTCATCCTTGAGAATGCCGGCCAGGGCAGCCATGCCGGTTCCCTTGATCCCCGTAAAGTGGACTGCCATTACTGCCTGTCTCCCGTCTTTGTCTCCGGCTTGTCTTCCTCCACGGGAAGCAGCGGATCGGGGTCGTATCCCTTCGGCTTGCCGGTATCCAGCAGGTCGGTGACCGGTGCCGGCTTCTTTGTTTCTTTTTTGCGATAGTCCGGAATCCGCTCGACGGGCTCCTGCTGCGGCAGCGAACTGCCGAACATGGGAGAAATGACGGTGGTCATGGAGAACCCTTCCTCCGGTTTGGGCAGCTCCACGGCGTTGTGGACCTTTTCGTATTCCTTGTCCTCATCTTCGATATTGCCGAAGATGGGAGAAATCACCGCCTGATACTCGTCTGTGGCGCTCACTTTGCTGAGTTTGGACCGGTCAAACTTATAGACTTGCCGGCTGGATGCCGCCGGCCTCTGTCCTGCAGGTCCTTTTTCGATTTCGGACATATCCAGACCGGCAAAAATGCTGGCCGGTCCCGTATCAGCTGCCGATGCTGCAGCTGCGGCGGGTTCAGGAGCGGCAAACTGCTGCACCGGCTGCTCTCTGGGAGGCTGTGCAGCCTTGATCTCTTCGTATTCTGTTTCAGTCACCACCGTGGTGGGCGGTTCCAGTTCCCCCTGTTCGGGAGCTGCCGTCAGCTCTTCGGTTTCTTCGTCCACTTCTTCCTTGAAGAGGGCATGCATGAAATCTTTGATTGCCATTGTCTATCCTTTCTGAATGGTCTGCGTCAGAAATGCCTGTATCTCGGCTTCGGTCTTGGAAAACTTCGACACAAACCGGGAAATCTCCCTGCCGTGCTCAAAGCAGACAAAACTGGGGATACCCAGAATGTTCAGTTCCTGGCACAGGTCGATGAACTTGTCCCTGTCCGCTTTGTAGAATGTGATATTGCTGAATTCTTTCTCGATTTTTGGCATAAACGGCCGGATCGCAATGCAGTCCGGACACCAGTTGGCTGTAAACAGAATGCAGCTGATGCCGTCTGTATCCAGGACTTCCTGGAAGCTGGTCATATCTTTCATTTTCTTCTCCATACCGCCCGGTATATAGGCTTGCCTTCTGCTGCAAATTTGCTCTCATACTCTGTCATGGCATCCTCCGGGTGGTCTTCGCGCCGAAAATCGACGCTTGCATCCAGCAGAGGCCACCCGGCCTTTGAAAACTGCAGCAGAGAGTACTCAAACAGCCGGGCATTGTCGGTTTTCATGGCCAGTTCCCCATCAGGTTTCAGGATCTTTTCATACTGCCGGAGAAAAGAATCGGCAGAGAGCCGGCGCTTGGCGTTGCGGTTCTTGGGCCAGGGATCGGAGAAATTCAGATGTATGACATCCACTTCCTCCGGTGCAAACCAGCTGTCGATGAATCTGGCGTCATTCCAGATCAGAAGAAGGTTGTCTGTTCCTTCTTCATCATATTTTTTCGCAGCAATGCCGGCAGCGCTGTCGTTTTTTTCCACTGCCACAAACCGCTCTTCGGGATACAGCGCCGCCATCTGCAGACTGTACCCGCCTTTTCCTGTCCCCACTTCCACATGTAGTCGTCCCGGGACCTGCGAACACAGGGGAGAGTCTGTCCGATTTCCGGTTTCTGCAGCCTGTTCATCCTCTGTGGACAGAGAGTCCGTCTGCGAATCACCGGTAAACAGGCTCTTCCACTGACCGGCATGGGCTTCCGGGTCCCGGACCAGTTTTTCTGCTTCGTCCAGGTACTCCACTGCCCAGCCCACTCGTCTCATTCTCATGCAGACTCAGGCCGCCAGCCGCAGGATCGCATCGGCATAGATGGCAATCGCATTGATCAGGTCACTCTCCCGGATTCCCTCATCCCGCTGATGAGGACCACCCACAAACTGATCCGTGGTTTTCACGTCATTGGGCAGTTCCGGGCCAAAGGAGACGAAGTTTTCAAATTTCCGGGCATACGTACCGCCGCCAATGGTGATCGCAGGAGAATATGCATCTCCGGTATGTGTCCGATAAACGTCCATCAGCGTTTTGACCAGTGTCGAATCCGGATCCACGAACAGCGGCCTGGAATCCGATTTCAGGACTGCATGAATGCCCGCTTCGGTTCCATCGGCAGCTTTCCGGATTTTTTCCAGGAGTTCCTGTCCGTTTGTTTCATTGGGATACCGGATATCCAGGAGAACGCTGGTCTTTCCGTTTTCAATATCCACAATGCCCGGGTTCTGCGTCAGCATACCCATATACAGGCCATCCTGCTGGATGCCCAGGTTTTTGCCGGTCCAGTCGGAGGTCAGCCAGCCCAGCGCGTGCGCGAGTTTGTCATTGAATGCCGCTCCGGCAAACCGCAGCAGCTGCACCGCGGCGTTCACCCCTTTATACGGCCAGGCCGCATGAGAGGGAGTGCCTTCCACATGCCAGGTCGTGGTCGCGTCTTCGTTGTCCTTCCAGGATCCTTCCAGGCTGTTGGCCTTCAGGAAGAATGCAAAGAGTTCTTTCTGAAGCTCTGTGGCTTTGTCGGTGGTCATGTCCGCCTTGCCGATGACGATATTGGGGCGGATGCCTGCGTGCATGGACCGGATCGCGGTTGGTGTTTCGCTCTCCAGGATGATATGTGCCCCACCCTTTTCCCCGTAAATCACCGGGAAATCTGCATCGGGCACGAACCCGGTTTTCGGGATTTCCGCATGAGACAGATAATAGTTCATGCATTCCATGCCGGACTCTTCGTCGCAGCCCATGACCAGCATGACCCGCTTTTTCAGGGGGATCTTTGCCTCCCGGATCAGTTTCAGCGCGTAGTACGCTGCCATGGTGGGGCCTTTGTCATCCAGTACGCCGCGGCCAAACAGGTAGCCGTCATTCACTGTCAGTGCAAGCGGTTGTTTGGTCCACCCCTCACCCAGGGGCACGATGTCCAGGTGGCCCAGAATGCCCAGGGTATCCGGATTGTCAGGATCACCGTATTCTACAACACCGGCATATCCATCGATGTTTTTCACATCAAATCCGTCCCGTTTTCCCATGGAAAGCATGGCATCCAGGGCTTCCTTCGGTCCATTGCCAAAGGGTTTTCCGGGTCCTGCCGTTGCTTCGTCCCGAACCGAGTTGATGGAAATGATTGTATTCAGGTCCTTCAGAAAGGAAGGTTTCTGTTCTTCAGCGAGTTTTCTGAAATCCATATGTCTTTCACCTCACAACGATTTTAGCACAGAACCCGCGACATACAGGACAAGGGCAGACTACTTGGTTCTTTCAGATACAACTGCCTGTGCGCCATCACATACATACAGCCACTCAATGCAGGCAGGTGGCTGTCAGGAGTGCCTGAATGCCTGTTCCTGTCCCCGGGACAGTCATGACCGGGATTGACTGGTTGACAGCCGGATATAATGAAGTAATGGGAAGGCAGGAATATAATGGCATACCAATTCATATCAACACCTGATGAACATGCATTTGAAGCTTATATGAGTGAACATGGCGTGGCGCTTCAGTCCATGCACTGGGCAGCTGTCAAGTCCAACTGGCAGCGTCGTCTGTTTGCGCTGGAGGACAGTCATCATTCCATCGTCGCCGCTGCCATGGTCCTGGTCAAACCTCTCCCCCTTGGGTATTCCATGTACTATATCCCCCGGGGCCCCATTGCCGACGGCCAGGATCAGGACCTGATGATCGAACTGCTCAATCATATCAAAAACGCAAGCCGTCAGGACAAGTGCATCTTCATCAAATTCGATCCCTATATTCTGGACAACCGGTTCATGCTGAAGGACGGCAGACCTGAAGGACACAATCAGCAGGCCGTGGACCGCTTTGTCAATGAGGGAGGTGCCATCCACAAAGGCTATACCATGAGCATTGCCGAGACCGTGCAGCCGCGGACCAACATGGGTGTGGATGTCACGGATGACTTCACTGCCCGGTATGCCCGCAATACAAGGCGGGCCATTAAAAAAGCCGCAAAGGAAAACCTGGAAGCCGAAATTTACGCGGCCAGTGATATCCGCAGGAATCCGGACCTGCTGGACGTGTTCAGCAGTCTGATGCACTGCACTGAAGACCGCAAAGGCGTGAAACTCCGGGATCATGACTATTTCCAGCGGATCGTGGATCAGTTCGACGGCGCCATCATCAGCCTGTGCCGTACAGCGGACGGCACCTACATCAGCGGGATCCTGAGCATCGGCTACAACGGCAAGCTGGAAATGCTGTATATGGGCAACAACAATGCCTACAGCAAAACCGGTGCCAGCGCGTTTCTGTACGATGCCACGTACCGCTATGCACAGGAGCACGGTATCCGCTATTGTGATATGAGCGGTGTGGAGGGGTCCCTGGAGGACGGCCTTTCAAACCACAAACACAGTCTGGGGGCAGATGTACGGGAATACATCGGAGAGTTCGACATTCCTGTCAAACCGCTCATGTACAAACTGGTGCTTCCTCTGTACGAAAAGAAAACTGCAGTCCAGTGACGGGTGATCATTCCTTCTGAATGAACATATCTCAGGAATGACTGCAGACTCCATATTTGAAACAGCCAGGTTCTGAATGCGAGCCTGGCTGTTTCATATCCTGAACGGACTGCAGGGATGCAGCATTCATGGATTGATTCTGTCTTCCGGAAACAGAGATCACTGGACAGAAAAGGCTGTAGCCCTGCATGATTTGATTCATGATGCGGCTGCAGCCTTCTTCCACGTTGTCTGTGAGATGCGCCATCCGGCAGCTGGCTGTTGCTGCCGCTGCGGATCTTATTCTGCTGTTTCTGTTCTTTCAGGAGCCTGGACCGGTCCGGTTTCAGCAGCCTGTTCCCTGGCTTCCTGAGGTCTGCGGTCTCTTCTTGGGCGCTCACCGCGATCCCGCCGGTCAGAACGGTTTCTTCCCTCCCGGCGGCCATCACGGCTGCCGCGGCGCTCCCGCTCCTCATGTTCCTGACCGGGTTCCCTGTGCGGTCGAGGCAGCAGAGCTTTCGCAGAAACATTCACACGGCCCTTGTTGTCGATTTCCATGACCTTGACATCGATCAGGTCTCCGATTTTCAGGACATCTTCGACTTTCTCCACGCGGTTGTGGGAAATATTGGAGATGTGCAGCAGACCGTCGGTGTGGCCGAACAGATTCACGAAGGCGCCGAAGCTCTCGATCCGCACAACTTTGCCTTCGTAGATTTCGCCGACTTTTGCCTCACGGACGATTTCGGCGATCCGTTCCTTCGCCTTGTCAATGGCAGCCTGATCCTGGTGATAGATCACGACCTGACCATCGTCATCGATGTCGATCTTCACATTATCGCACTCGGCAATGATCTGGTTGATCATCTTGCCGCCGGGTCCGATAACGTCCTTGATCTTGTCCGGATCAATGTGCATGATGGCGATCTTCGGCGCATAGGGACTGAGCTCTTCACGCGGACACTCGATGGCAGTCTTCATGTTGTCCAGGATCTCCATGCGGGCTTTGCGGGCCTGAGCCAGCGCTTCCCGGAAGATATCCTCGGTGATGCCTGTGGTCTTGATGTCCATCTGCAGGGCAGTGACACCCTCTTCCGTTCCGGCCACCTTGAAGTCCATGTCCCCGAAGTGATCTTCCAT
Organism: Faecalibaculum rodentium; assembly: GCF_001564455.1. Taxonomy (GTDB): domain Bacteria; phylum Bacillota_I; class Bacilli_A; order Erysipelotrichales; family Erysipelotrichaceae; genus Faecalibaculum; species Faecalibaculum rodentium. The sequence goes on along the minus strand of NZ_CP011391.1, from coordinate 989,727 downwards.
GCCCTGGATATCTGTCAGCACTGTATAGGCACCCGTGTCATCGTTCATGATGAGGCCCATCGCAATGCCGGCCACAGGTGCCTTGATGGGCACACCGGCTGCCATCAGAGACATGGAACCGGCACAGATGGATGCCTGGGAGCTGGATCCGTTGGATTCCATGACATCTGCCACCGTACGAATGGTATAGGGGAACTCCTCGATGGAGGGGAGCACCTGCAGCAGCGCGCGCTCTCCCAGAGCACCATGGCCGATTTCCCGGCGTCCGGGCGATCCCATGCGGCCGGTCTCGCCGACGCAGTATGGCGGGAAGTTGTAGTGGTGCATGAACCGCTTGGATTCCACATCGGTCAGATCGTCAATGATCTGGTTCTCATTCAGGGCTCCCAGTGTTGTCGTGGAGAGAACCTGTGTCTCACCGCGGGTGAACAGCGCACTGCCATGCACCCTGGGCAGCAGGTCCACCTGGGAATCCAGGGGACGGATCTCGTCCACGGCCCGTCCGTCAGGGCGGATCTTGTCTTCGATGATCAGGCGGCGCACTTCATCGGCTTCGGTTTCCCGCAGGATCTGGTTCACCTGCTTCAAAGCCTTTGCCTTGTCTGCCTCCGATACATAGTCCTTCGCTTCGTATTCAGCCACAGCCTGCTCGATCAGGCTGTCGATGGTATTGTAGCGTTCCAGTTTCTCCTTGATGGAAACCGCATCACGCACAGGTTTCTCCCAGGCTGCCAGGACCGCAGCCTTCAGTTCGGGATCCGGCGCGTACAGTTTGATTTCCCGCTTCGGCTTCCCGATTGTTTCGATGATCCGATCCTGGAACCCGCACAGTTCCCTGACTTTGGAAGCACCGAACATCAAAGCCGCGAGCATGTCTTCCTCACTGACTTCCTTCGCGCCTGCTTCCACCATGTTCAGCGCAGTCGCTGTACCCGCAACCGTCAGTTCGATGTCGCTGTTTTCCCACTGCTCCTGGGTGGGATTGGCAATGAATTCGCCGTTTACCCGTCCGACCTTGACACCGGCGATCGGACCGCCGAAGGGAATGTCGGAAATGCAGAGAGCCAGGGACGCTCCAAACATCGCGGCCATTTCCGGCGCATAGTCCTGGTCCACGGAGAGAATGGTGTTGACCACCTGGACTTCATTGCGGAAGCCTTCCGCAAACAGCGGGCGGATCGGGCGGTCGATCATACGGGCCGACAGCGTGGCATGTTCACCGGGCCGGCCTTCCCTTCTCAGAAATCCGCCGGGAATTTTCCCTGCAGAGTAGAGTTTTTCTTCATACTGCACAGTCAGCGGAAAAAAATCGATTCCTTCCTTTGCCTGTTTGCTGGCAACCGCCGTGGACAGTGTCACGGTATCGCCATAGCGGACCAGCACTGCGCCATCCGCCTGTTTGGCAATTTCTCCGGTTTCCACAATCAGAGGTCTTCCCTCGAATTCAAACCGGAATTCCTGTTTCGCCATACTTCTTACCTCATCTTTATTTACATTCTAAGCGGTTCCATCTTACCATATTTGTTATAGGCATTTCGCTTGAATCTGGAAATTGGTCAGATCCCGTTTGTGCGGATGCTGAAAGGAGCACTATGCAAAACATTCTACTCAGGAATACTTTACCGGAAGCCGGCCAGATCATTGTCGGCTGCATGCGCATGGACAGCAGGACACCACAGGAACTGGCAAACATGATCGATGACCTGGCTGACAGAGGGATCAGGTTTTACGACCATGCAGACATCTATGGCCATGGAAAATGCGAAGAACTGTTCGGAGAGGCAATGCAGCTGGCGAACACACCCCGCGAGGACCTGATCATCCAGTCCAAGTGCGGGATCCGGGATGGATGGTATGACCTGTCAAAAGACTATATCCTGGACGCAGTGGACGGAATCCTGAACAGGCTGCAGACCCCGTACCTGGACCTGCTGATCCTGCACCGGCCGGATGCGCTGATGGAACCGAAGGAAATCGCTGAAGCGTTTGACCAGCTGCAGAAATCCGGAAAAGTCCGTCATTTCGGTGTTTCCAACTTTACGCCGGAACAGATCCGCCTGCTGCAGACCGAGGCGAAGCAGCCGCTGCTTGTCAATCAGCTCCAGCTGTCCATCCCCAACGCCTGGATGATTTCTCAGGGACTGGAAGCCAACATGCCGACACAAGGAGCCCTGGACCGAACTGGTCACGTGCTGGAGCAGATGCGGCAGATGGGCATCACGATCCAGACCTGGAGCCCCCTGCAGTACGGTGACTGGGAAGGAACCTTCCTGGACAACCCCGAATTTGCAGAACTCAACAAAACACTGCAGAAACTGGCGGACAAATACAATGTCTCGAAATCGGCCATTGCCGCTGCCTGGATCCTGCGCCATCCTGCCGGTATGCAGGTCGTGACCGGTTCCAGCAGGATGGACCGGATCCTGGATATGGCCAAAGCTCGCAAGGTGGACCTCACCCGGAAAGAGTGGTACGAGCTGTACAAAGCAGCAGGGCACAGAATTCCCTGAGTGTGCAGCAGAAAACTGCGGAACCGTTCCGCTGTGAGACGGAAGGTTCCGCAGTTTTTCAGTTCCATGCCGATGATGGCTGCAGTTGTCTGCGAACACAGTGCAAGCCTCTGTTTTTACGGAATCTAAAAAAACCGCCGAAGCGGTTTTTTTTGTCTTACTTACGCAGACCCAGACGGGCGATCAGAGTCTTGTAACGATCCAGATCTTCCTTCTTCAGGTAAGCCAGCAGGTGTTTCCGGCGGCCAACCTTCTTGTACAGACCACGCATGGAGTGGTAGTCGTGCTTGTGATCCTTGAAGTGATCGGTCAGACGGTTGATTTCTTCAGTCAGTACGGCAATCTGCACTTCCGGCGAACCGGTGTCACTTTCGTGACGAGCATACTCTTTCATGATTGCCTGCTTTTCAGCTTTCAGCAGCATATTGCGTTCCTCCTTATATATTGTCCTTCTGGTCCGTGAAACAGGTCGGAGTGTCCTGCATCTCAGCCCAAAATCCTGTTTATTATCCCGTATCCGGAATCTTCTGTCAAGAAACAGACTGCCGATGACGGGCAACAGGGATAAATGAGAAGGATATCAGACAGTCATTTGCCTTCTGCATAACTGAATTTGCAGGCTGTACCGTTTTTATAATCCTTCAGCAACAGACTGAATCTGTGGATGTCGTCAACCGTCTTCTTATCTTTTCAGACTGAATACCTGCAGTTCTTACTGTTGGTATCCTGAGAGCTGTACAGTTTTGTATGACTCTTGTTTTGTGAATGACAGAGCCTGTATTCCAGTGGGTGAACTTCAAGTATCATCCCTTCTGCCGGTGAAACAGGACTGTTTTTTGCTTCATGGAAATATTCTGCACGGACCAGCCGTATGCGGACAGTTCTTTCTTATACTTCAGAAACGAATGATCAACGGGAAATCCCAGAACTTCTTCGATTTCTTCAAATGACAGTTGCAAACTGACTTCCTTTGACTTGCCGACCCGGCTCCACAGCGGGTTATATTTGCTCATGACAACAGCTCCATTCTTTTCACCCTCTTCTCTGCCAAAGTATAGACTTTGCAGGAGTGCGGCTGCAATTCTGCTGGTCCGTGCCTCACAGGACCGCAGTCTGTACAGAGCTTAGAGATCAGCACGGCTGCAAAGCATCGGATTCTTCCCTGAATGGATCAGTTCGTTACACCTGGAACACTATTCTGGATTTCTGTCTCCCGTTACTGCTTTCGGAGCGTTGTATGAGGAAACCACAGTTCCTCTCCACTTCCCACCTGTTGCGGCTGTCATCAATCTGGACCATATACATTTGGAGAGCTTCCGGCGGCAGCGCCAGACGTTTGTTGTCAGATCCTCGTTCACGTCTGTTTTTCAAAGGGTTCTGCTCTGCCGCACTATACTGTTCGCAGATGAAGAATATCTGCGTATGATTTCCCTAAGACAGAATTCAGGTCCCTGTGACTCTGCAGGACAGTCAAGGATCATTCTCTCTGAGCTCTGTTCATTTTTTCTGGTCCCGGCAGTTTCCCTGAAGCTGTAATGAAAAGAAGATCACCTTTGCCTGGCAATCTTCTTTCTCCTTCTGACAAGGTTTGAAATATCTGACGATAGGATGTTCTTCTTATGGGAACATGACAGGCTACGAAATTCAGTGGACTTAAGCAGTGGCCAGTTGTTTCTGGATCCCTTTAAAATGGCTGATCAGTCTCTCACGTGTCTGGTGAGTACCCTTGATCAGGGTTCTTCCCAGGGATGCAAGGATGCTCTTCTTCCACTTCCGTCTACTCGGTTTCCATTCGAAATCAGCCAGTTCGTTCTCCGGAAACTGCAGAGCGATACCATGCGTGGTCCCCTGGACCTTGCTCCTGAAACCGGAAATGACGTGATCCAGAGATTACAGGCGGTCTGTATCAACTTCGGATTTTTGCACATCCACCAGTTTACCGGCGATATCCAGTGCCGGGCTGGCTGAACTCCGGTCACAGTGCACTGCACAGTCGCCGGGAACAGCCTCTTCCAGAAACTTCTTCAGCTCTGTTTTGTTCTCGCTGCCTGCTATTTTGAATTTGGCGGCATCTGCAGCCTCAAAGACTTCCTCGTCACCATTTGTATCTTCCCAGACATACTGCCTGATCACTGCAGCAGCTACATTGCCTTTGCCTTCTGCTCCCCAGCCCCGCTTTCCGTGTTTCTTTCCACCATTTTCGTGTTTCTTTCCACAATAGGAAAAGACATCCAGCCCGATCGCATCGCAATCGGTGGCTGCATGAGTTTCATTATCCTGTTTCTGAGCCTGCCTGATCTTTCGGAACATGAACTTCGTGGTGTGATAACTGACGCCCGTGAGATCGCTGATGTACTTTGCAGAAGTCCCGGTTTTGGAAATCACAAAGACAAACATCACGAGGATCCATGAAAGCAGCGGTGCTTTAGTACCTTCCAGAGCGGTTCCGGCAATAACGGATTCCTGGTAACCACAGTGAGAGCACTGATAGACAGTTCTGAGAGAGCCATTTTTCCGGATGACAGTCATGCAGTGGGTATGACCACATTTTGAACATACGAATCCGTCCTTCCACTTCAGATCGAAGAAGAAGCGTTCTTCTTCACGGGGATCTGAGTACAGGGTGTGGATATCAGTAAAGGTCAGGTCTATGAACAGCAATTTCCTGAACATAGGGAGCCTCTCTTCCTGATTCAGGTATCGCATCATTACTGGCGTTATTTATGCCTTATCAGCTCTTCACTGAGCCTGGTAGCCTATCATGTCATAGAAACACTCTTCATAAGTCACCTTGAGTGCTTCGTTGCACTTTTTTCTGGCTCCAGTATGACTCACTGTCTTTACAGAATCATTACACCCTTCTCTGTATCTTTCCCTCCATAGTCCTGCAGGTGAGGTTCTCGTCATCTTTCTGTATCCGTTTCATGTGATCCATGGCTCTGTATCCTCTGCATTTGCTTTACTAGCTGCAGTATGAGAAGCTTCCAGAGCTGACAATTCATAGACTGAAGCTGTATCCGTCTCCGGCTTCTGCAAAACCCTGTGCTCATCCCAGGCCATATCCGCAGTTGCCCTCCGGATTTCTATCATTCGCAGGACTCCTCCGGCAGCATATCCACCAGGATTGTGTTCAGGATCTCCCTTCCGTTTTCATCCAGAAACAGCCGGCCGTCCTGTTCGCAGAAATGAGGGGCGTAGCGTTTTATCACATCAGCATACCGCCTGCCGGGATCCCATCCGTATTTTTCCCGGAATGAAGACAGATCCACCCCAAACTGCGTCCGCAGCCCCATCATCAGCGCCTCAAAGGGCCCATCCGTTTCCTCTGGAATTCTCTGTCCCCTGGAGTCGATGTGATATCGCTGACCCTGTTCCCGGCCGGAGGCACCGGGTCCGAAGCCGAAGAAATCCCGGTCCTGCCAGTACGCCAGGTTGTGTTGGGAATACCTGCCCGGTTTCGCGAAACTGGAAATCTCGTAATGTTCATAACCCGATTCCTTCAAGGTCCGGATGATCCATTCAAACATATCCGCTTCCAGATCCTCGTCACAGGGGTGAACCCCCTGCTTTCCGAAGACACTGTCGGGTTCGATCTGCAGGCTGTATATGGACAGATGGGGCAGGTCCATCTGCAGAAACTCCATGACATCTCTCTCTACATCCTTCAGTGTCTGTCCCGGGAGCCCGAAGATCAGGTCGATGGACAGATTCTCGAATCCTGCCCTGCGAAGAATTTCCACCGCCTCCCTGGCTTTTTGAGCCGAATGCCTTCGGCCAATTGATTTCAGAAGCCGGTCATCAAACGTCTGCACTCCCATGGAAATCCGGTTCACGCTCCGGGATTTCCAGAAGGCTGCTTTTTCAGGAGTTATGTCTTCCGGGTTGCATTCCATGGTGAACTCATGAATCTGATCCGGAAACAGGAACCTGATCCTGTCGAATTCTTCCTCTGTCAGAATCGAAGGTGTTCCCCCGCCGAAATAGAGCGTGTCCAGTTCCCGGATGTCCGCTTTCCGAATCTGATCACAGATCTGCTTCAGCCAGCCGGTGTGGTCCTGGCTGATCCGGCGGTAAAACGCGCAGTAGCTGCAGATCCCATGACAGAATGGTATATGTACATAGGCACTCCTGACGGGGCTCCGAGTAACTTCCGCTTCCTGTTCCATTCCTGTCACCTTCCTTTCTTTTCTGTGCCTTTGAAAAAACCGCCGTTGATGCCGGCGGCCTTGATACAGACTTCATGTCCTGACCCGATGGGTCATCGACATCAGCCTTCGTCGTCCATGGACAGGACAGCCATGAACGCTTCCTGCGGGATTTCCACCGATCCCACCATCTTCATGCGCTTCTTGCCTTCCTTCTGCTTCTCCAGCAGCTTCTTCTTCCGGGAAATATCACCGCCATAGCACTTGGCAAGGACGTTCTTTCGCAGCGCCTTGATGTTGGTCCGGGCAATGACTTTCCCGCCAATGGCAGCCTGGACAGGAATCTCGAACTGCTGCTTCGGGATCAGTTCCTTGAGCTTGATGGTCATGGCATTTCCGCGGTTGTACGCAAAGTCTTTGTGGACAATGATGGACAGTGCGTCGATGACCTGACCGTTGAGCAGAATATCCATCTTCACCAGGTTGCTTCTCTTGTATCTGGAAAAGCTGTAGTCAAAGGAAGCATAGCCCTTGGTGGAGGACTTCATCTTGTCGAAGAAATCGAAGATGATTTCTGACAGGGGCATTTCATACACGAGGTTCATCCGGACGTCATCCAGCACCTGCATGTCAATGTACTCTCCCCGCTTCTTCTGACAGAGATCCATGATGGCTCCGACGTATTCCTTCGGAACCATGATTTCGGCCCTGACATAGGGTTCCTCGATGTGGTCAATGTTCTGTGCAGGGGGCAGAGCCGCGGGGTTGTCCACGTCTTCCACAGTCCCATCGGTGCGATAAACCTTATAAATAACCGAGGGTGAGGTGGCAATCAGGTTCAGGTTGTATTCCCTCTCCAGACGTTCCTCGATCACATCCATGTGCAGCAGGCCGAGAAAGCCGCAGCGGAAGCCGAACCCCAGTGCCTGGGAGGTTTCGGGCTCGAACTGCAGACTGGCATCATTGAGTTTCAGCTTGGCCAGCGCATCCTTCAGGTCTTCGTAGCGTGCGTTGTCCACAGGATACAGACCGGCGTATACCATCGGCTGCATTTCCTTGTAACCCTCCAGAGGCTGGTCAGCCGGTTCATCTGCTTTGGTGATGGTATCGCCAACCCGCACATCTTCAATGTTCTTGATTGCAGCGCTGATCCAGCCGACATCACCGGTGTTCAGCTGTTCCTCCACCACTTCCTTGGGGGTCCGAACGCCGACTTCCGTGACTTCATATTCCGCACCGGTGGCCATGAACCGGATCCTGTCTCCTTTTTTTACAGTTCCGTTCTTGATGGACACAAAGGCAATGACCCCGCGGTAGGGATCATACAAAGAATCAAACACCAGAGCCTGCAGAGGCTTGTTTCGGTTGCCTTTCGGTGCCGGAAGCCGCTTCACAATTTCCTCCAGCACCTGATCCACATTGAGTCCGGACTTGGCGCTGATTTCCACTGCATCACTGCAGTCCAGACCGATCAGGTCCTCAATTTCCTGCTTCACCACATCCGGCTGGGCACTGGGAAGATCGATCTTGTTGAGAACCGGCAGGATCTCCAGGTCGTTGTCCAGCGCCAGGTAGACGTTGGCCAGAGTCTGTGCCTGCACACCCTGGGCTGCATCCACCACCAGCACCGCTCCGTCGCAGGCGGCCAGGGACCGGGATACTTCATAGGTGAAGTCCACATGGCCCGGGGTGTCGATCAGATGGAACAGGTAGTCCTGTCCGTCCTTTGCGTGATAGACCAGCTGGACGGCATTCAGCTTGATGGTGATCCCCCGTTCCCGCTCCAGGTCCATGGAGTCCAGAATCTGATCTTTCATCTCCCGCTTCTCCACGGTATCCGTCATTTCCAGGATCCGGTCCGCCAGAGTGGACTTGCCGTGGTCGATATGGGCGATGATGGAAAAGTTGCGTATATTTTTCTGATCCATTCAGTGATTCCTCATTCCAAGCAGTCTGTTCTCCTGCTGCCTCAGGCAGCCTGAGCGGCAATCGTGCCCGGGAGACTGCGTCCCTGGCCGTTCATGAACGACTTGATATCCATGACCGGCTTGCCCTGGAACTGCACCTGTTCCAGCACCAGCACATGGTTTTTCAGCTGCAGGCCCAGCCCGGACTTTCCCAGTTTGACAAAAGTATGCAGCTCTGACTGCGCTCCCGGTTCCAGGCGGGCTTTCAGCAGTTTCAGCTTTTTCCCCGCAGCAATCACATATCCTCCGGGATGCGGAGCCAGTGCCCGGATCTGTCCAAGCAGTGTTTCGTCGTCCTGCGTGAGATCCAGCTTTTCTTCATCCCCGGTGATCACCGGTGCATACGTCGCTTCTGCTTCGTTCTGGGGAGTAAAGCGGGCTTCGCCCTTCAGCAGTGTCTCCAGCTGGTCCTGAATCAGGTGTCCTGCTGTCTGTCCAAGCTTTTCGAACAGTGTGCCGCTGTCGTCTTCCTCTGTAATGGGGATTCGGCTGATTTTGATGATGTCACCGGCATCCATGCGGCTGGCCATCTTCATGAGTGTCATGCCTGTTTCATCATCCCGATTCCAGAGGGCACGCTGGATCGGGGCCCCTCCTCTGTATCTGGGCAGGATCGATCCGTGCAGGTTCACGCAGAGCGCTGCATCGAGGACTGCATCCGGGACCAGCTGTCCATAGGCGCAGGTGACGATCAGGTCCGGCCTGGCTTCCAGGACCGGGTCATAATCAGTTCGTATCTTTACGGGCTGGAACACGGGAATTCCGTGCTCCTGGGCCAGAAGCTTGACGGGAGTGGGGGTCAGCACCCGTTTGCGGCCGGTAATCCGGTCGGGCTGTGTCACTGCCAGGACCACATTGGCGTTTACATCCAGCAGGGCCTGCAGCACATCGGCAGCGATCTGCGGGGTCCCCATGAAAATGACGCGTTTATCCCTGAGATTTTCGTTCATGTTCTTCACTCCATTCGGTCTTTTATTATACCGGAATCAGCTTGCAATTGGGATAGCCGTTTTGCTATAATGCGAATGCTGTTACGTCAGGAGGTGTAGAACGATGCCGCAGATCAAATCCCAGAAAAAGCGCGTAAAGACAAACAACAAGGCGCACAAGCTGATCGTATCCCAGAAATCCGCTCTGAAGACTTCGATCAAAAAAGTTCTGGCTGCTGTTGACGCAAAGGATAAGGAAGCAGCGCTCAAGGCGTATGCAGAGTGCGAGTCCAAGCTGGACAAGGCCGTTTCCAAAGGCTTCAAGCACAAGAACTATTCCAGCCGTCAGAAAGCCCGTCTTGCCAAGGCAATCAACGCTATCGAAGCGTAAGACAGAAACAGAATATAAAAGAAAAAGAGCATGGCTCTTTTTTTCTTTATCGGATACCAGACTTCTCAGATGTCCGGAATATGCAAAAGCCGTACGGTCCAGATCCCCTTCTGATACCGTACGGCTTTTCATCTTTCACGATTCCTGCATCAGATCCAGGCAGAACATCTCGAATCCCTGGTCTTTGTCCAGCTGTCCTTTCTTCATTCCCTGCTCCAGATGCGCCATCTGTTCCAGAAGGTCCATCAGACGCAGTGAGTCAAACCGCCGCGCATTGCCCATGGCAATCTGCGTCCGGTAGGGATGGGCGGACAGTGTCTTCGCGATTTCCTGTTTCCCCTTTCCCTGATCCATCAGCACACGCACCTGAAACAGAAACCGGATCTGCCCCGCCAGCAGCATGACCACAGCCAAAGGCTCCATATTCTGGTCCCGGAAGTTGCGGTAGGCTGCCAGAAGGCGCAGTCCGTTTTTGTCGAACAGCGCATCCGTCATGATGAAGACATTGCTTACCGGTTCCACCGTAGTCAGGGCCTTCACGTCCTCCAGTGAAGGGTGCCTGTCAAACACAGACAGCTTTTCAATCTCCGATTCCAGAATGACGGGATCGCAGCCGGCATGCGAACAGAACCAGTTGAAGGAATCCGGATCCAGTTCCAGCTGTTTCTCTTTCATCAGTTCCTGTACGTAGGCTTTCTGGGCTGGTCCATCCAGAGGCAGACACGGGATGACCTGGGCTGCCTGTTCCAGCATCTTCACCGCTTTCTTCCGTTTGTCCAGTTTCTCCGTTTTGACACTGAGAACCAGGACATCGTCGGTCTCCAGCCTTTTTGTCACTACTTCCGGCTGGACCTGTGATGTGTTTTTGGCGCAGAGAAATGTCGCATTGTCTGCAAAAATCAGTTTGCGGCTTGCGAAAAGATCCGCAGTATCGAGCGCCTGTTCCAGTCTGGCTGCTGCGCCCGGCTGCAGGCAGTCAACGACCACAGAATCGGTTTCGGGGTATTTTTCCTTCAGCTGCCGTTTCTTCTGTCGGATCCGGCTTTCATCTGTCCCATACAGCAGATAAATCATGCCCTGATTATAACAGAGAGTTCCACACTGCAGAAACTGCCGCCTGACAGCCAATGCAGGCTGCAGATGTGAAACAGTCCGGCAGGAAAGTCCGGGCAGTAACGTGTTCATCGGCCTGCAGGGGTGCTCAGGCAGGACACCTGTCCTTCTGCGGTTTCCAGAAACAGGAAGCCATGCCAGGAAGCAAGGTGAATCATGCCGCTTTCTGCGGTACAGAATCTGGCTGTGTTCATGGACTGCAGACTGGTGATGACTTCCGGTGAAGGGTGTCCGTACCGGTTGTTCCTTCCTGCGGAGAGAAGAACCAGATCCGGACTGAGCCATTCCAGAAACGCCGGACAGCTTGCAGAGGCCGATCCGTGATGACCGGCTTTCAGTACCGTGACCGGCAAATCGGCAAACGTGTCCATCAGCAGTTTTTCTGTCAGGATTCCTGCATCACCGGGCCAGAAATACCCATGACCATCATAGGAAAAATACGTCAGCAGACTTCCCTCGTTTTCATCCGGCGAAGTGCGGTCAGGGAGAAGATTCAGCATAGGGTACTCCACCGGAACAGGCTGTGTGGGGTCGCGGATCACGGTATGAACACTGATGCCGTCCTGTACAGCTTCCACAGCACCGGCATGATCGAAATCTTCATGACTGACAATCAGGGCATCCAGCTTCCGGATCCCTGCAGCTTCGAGAAACGGCAGGATCACGGATTCAGCATTGTCCCGATACAGATTGCCTGCGGCGTCGATCATGACAGCGCTCCGGCAGAAAGGCTCCACGACCAGCGTGCAGTCTCCCTGCCCGATATCCAGCATATACACGTGAAAAAACGGGTCCAGATATGGACTGACAGGCATGATCAGCAAGGAGCAAAGCAGCAGCTGGGGATGTTTCTGCATGATCATATACCGCAGAAGCAGAATGGCTGCCACAACCAGTAAGACCGGTGCAGCAGGGATCGGGATTTCCGGAAGCATCCATTCAATCTCCAGAGAGATGTCGAAAAACGCCAGAGCAAAAGACGCGGCAGACAGCAGCCTCAGAAGGCTGTACCCGCCGAACAGAGTACAGGACAGAGACCCGAAATAGAGGATCTGGAGAAGAGCCATCAGGTACCGGGTGCAGGATCTGCGCCGTGTGATGGAACACAGCTGCAGCAGTGCGGGAAATACAAGGGAGAAGGAAGCGGCTTTTTCCGGCTGCAGGATCAGAAACAGGAGAACGGATAGAGACCATGCAGCAAGAGGCTGCAGGCCGGACAGCCGAATCAGCCGGAACAGGACCCAGCGCATGAGGGTTGCAGGCCAAAGAAACAGCCATCCCCACAAAATGGCTGGGGGAAGAAGGCAAAAATGCACTGCATTCGGTTTCATCCTCCGCCTGAGGAGATTTTCGAACACCATGAGAAAGGCGACCACCGGCAACCCGGCTTTCACCAGAAGACTGTCTTTCTCCCGAATCCCGTAAAATGCGGCCATTTTTGCAGGTGAGTTTCGGACATACCGCATGAGTCTTCCCTGCAGGGAATCAGAGGCAGTCCGAATGTATCCGGTCCCCCGCCAGCGAACACCCTTCGCTGCCATAGAGTCTGCGAAATCAAACAGATGCAGGTTTTTCAAGCCCGTCAGAGGTTTCAGGTTTTCGATATACAGTTCATCATGTATATTCGCCTCCTGATCCTGGTACAGTATCCTGCTGCTGCCGTTTGCGGCAAGGACGTATCCTGCCCTGACTTCATATACCTGGTACAGACCAGGCCGGAGATCAGGTTCAGGAAAAGCCTGATTCCATAAGATGCCGGCGACGATCGTCAACGAAAGCACTCCCCAGAAAATGCATACAGCCGGTTTTTTCATGCGGATCCAGAGAACCAGACCCCAGAGTCCCGCAAATCCGGTTACCAGCCAGGGATCCGACAGCACGCAACTGATCCAGATACCGATTGTCAGAAAGAACAGTGTTACGGCCATGACATGTCCCGGCGGTGCTTACAGACAGATGTAGGGACTGAGTTTCTCAAATGTCTTCTCCCCGATGCCCTTGACATTCATCAGATCCTCCAGAGAGGCAAATCCTTCTGTGTCCCTGTACTCCAGGATTCGCTGCGCAATGGCCGGCCCTACTCCAGGCAGTTTAGTCAGCTCTTCCAGAGTTGCTGAAGACAAAGACACTGTGGTCTCCTGAGTCTGTGGGACGGTGCGTATGGAGACCACTTCTCTGTCTTTGACCACGGCAGAAAGATTCACGGCATCCAGATCCGCTGTATCCGTAAAGCCTCCGGCAGTTTCGGCCAGTGTCTGAACCGTTGCGTTCCAGGGAATCTGATAGACACCGGGACGTATGACTTCTCCCTTGATCTCCGCCTGGATCGTATCCGGTCTGGACATATCCAGTTGGACCGGTGTATAGCGTCCAAACCAGCTTGCGAGGAAGAAAAACAGCATTGTGGTACTCATGATCAGTTTTTTCATATCTGATACCCCCTGTTTGTATATTCGCCAAAAGGCCCGGTTTTTGATGAAATTTGTGAAAGAATCGTTTCCGTGTCACTCAGGGGCAGTCTGTCAGCTTTTTTCCGAATTATCTGATGCCGGACTGCTACAACGAAAAAAAACCGGTTATTGCAACCGGAAGTGGATCTGCTTTCAGATGCTGGCAGACGTTCGCTCTGCAGTTACAGCTTTTCAGAAACTGGTGATCATGGTGGCAGCCGCCAGAAATATGCCGGGGATGTTTGCTGCAGCAATTGCCTTCTGCTTCGGCGTACTCTTCAAGGCATAGATGGTCCACAGAGTGCAGTTCACGGTGGCTACAGCCGGCTGCACCCAGCTTCCTTTGTGACCCTGAAGATTGTTGATGATCTGTGCAATGTAGGAAACATACATCAGTATGGACATGCCGGATGCGATCCAGCCCAGTTTCTGAATTTGCTTATCTGTCATATTTCTCTCCTGTACCTGAATCAATGGTACCAAAACTTTGATTTATAAAGAGAGTCCACGCATTCCTGCCGATGACATACAGGAGATTTCATACAGCAGGTCTTGTGGTTTCAAGAGGAGCCACGGAGTAAGCGTCAAATCAAGCCCATCTGGTTAAGAAGCCTCCGATTGTTCAAAATCTATAGGAACAAAGGAGGCCTTTTGTTATGACTGATTCCACCAAAGAGAGATGGTAGACCATATTCACAGATTTCGATTCTTCAGGATTATCTGCCGTTGAATACTGCAGACAGAAAGGAATCAATCGCCAGGTCTTCTACAATTCACGCTGGAAGCCGAAGAACTCCACAGCCAGGTCCAAATCTGCCTGTCGTGAACCATTATCTCCGTTTCCAGATCCGGCAGGGTTGACGCTTACGCTTACCTTACGCCGCAGATATTAAATGAACGAAAAAAAGCCGCCACTGGCGACTGCTGGAATCCTGTCTTCAGGTCACTCTCTGAAAACCATACACGATATGTCTTCCGTTTCCTGTCTTTCCGCAAAGCTGCGGGCTTCTTTCTTTAGATCAAGTCCTCGACCGATTAGTGCCAGTCAACTCCATGCATCTCTGCACTTCCATCCCTGGTCTATCCACCTCGTAGTCTTCAAGGGGTCTTACTTCTCTTTTAGAATGGGAGATCTCGTCTTGGGTCCGGCTTCGTGCTTAGATGCTTTCAGCTCTTATCCGTTCCCTGCTTGGCTACCCAGCTCTACCATTGGCATGATAACTGGTGCACCAGCGGCAGGTCCATCCCGGTCCTCTCGTACTGAGGACAGCTTCCCTCAGATCTCCGACGCCCACAACAGATAGGGACCGAACTGTCTCACGACGTTCTGAACCCAGCTCGCGTACCGCTTTAATGGGCGGACAGCCCAACCCTTGGAACCGAATCCAGCTCCAGGATGCGATGAGCCGACATCGAGGTGCCAAACCTCGCCGTCGATGTGAACTCTTGGGCGAGATCAGCCTGTTATCCCCAGGGTAGCTTTTATCCGTTGAGCGACGGCCCTTCCATTCGGCACCGCCGGATCACTAATCCCGACTTTCGTCCCTGCTCCAGTTGTCTCTGTCGCAGTCAGGCACGCTTCTGCATTTGCACTCTTCAGTTGGTTCCCATCCAACCTGAGCGTACCTTTGGGCGCCTCCGTTACTCTTTGGGAGGCGACCGCCCCAGTCAAACTGCCCGCCTGGCACTCTCCCCTGTCCCTCTCGGCACACGGGTTAGGGCCCCATACATCCAGGAGTGGTATCCCACCGGCGACTCCACCAATACTTGCGTACTCGCTTCCACGTCTCCCACCTATCCTGTACATGGCTGTCCAGGACCCAATACCAGGCTGCAGTAAAGCTCCATGGGGTCTTTCCGTCTAGTTGCGGGTAACCTGCATTTTCACAGGTACTAAGATTTCACCGAGTCTGCTGCCGAGACAGCGCCCAAATCGTTACACCTTTCGTGCGGGTCAGAACTTACCTGACAAGGAATTTCGCTACCTTAGGACCGTTATAGTTACGGCCGCCGTTCACTGGGGCTTCGGGTCACTGCTTCACCTCGCGGTTCACAGCTTGCCTTAACCTTCCAGCACCGGGCAGGTGTCACCCCCTATACTTCGCCTTGCGGCTTCGCAGGGAGCTGTGTTTTAGTTAAACAGTCGCTTGGGCCTTTTCACTGCGGCTCTTTCGAGCGCCCCTTCTTGCGAACGTACGGGGCCATTTTGCCGAGTTCCTTGGCAACAGTTCTCTCGCTCACCTTCGCATCCTCTGCGCGCCCACCTGTGTCGGTTTTGGTACGGGCCGTATATGCATTGACACTAGAAGCTTTTCCTGGAAGCTGACTCGATGCGCTTCGCTACTCGCTTCCGCTTTCGCTTACCCGTCACGCTCTGGTTTCCGTATCCGGATTTGCCTGGATACCACCTGCTTCGCTTGGCCCTCAATCCAGTAAGAGGGTCGCATCTGCCTTCTCCGTCACTCCTTCGCTCCATATACGGGTGCAGGAATCTCCGCCTGCTTTCCATCCGCTGCGCCTTTCGGCCTCACGTTAGGTCCCGACTTACCCAGGGCGGACGAACCTTCCCCTGGAATCCTTGGGCTTTCGGTGTGCAGGATTCTCACCTGCATCTCGCTACTCACACCGGCATTCTCTCTTCCATGCTGTCCATATGCCGTCTCCGTCATACTTCTTCCTGCATGCAACGCTCCCCTACCACATATACTTCCATATACATCCGCAGCTTCGGTACCTGGCTTAAGCCCCGGTACATTTTCGGCGCAGGGCCACTCGACTAGTGAGCTGTTACGCACTCTTTCAAGGATGGCTGCTTCTGAGCCAACCTCCTAGCTGTCCGTGCGTCCCCACATCCTTTTCCACTTAGCCAGTATTTTGGGACCTTTGCTGGCGGTCTGGGCTCTTTCCCTCTCGACCATGGACCTTATCACCCACAGTCTCACTGCCGGATTCCTCCCAGTCGGCATTCGCAGTTTGATCGCATTCAGTACCCCGGGATGGGGCCATCATGCGTTCAGTGCTCTACCTCCGTCTGTCATCCTCCGACGCTAGCCCTAAAGCTATTTCGGGGAGAACCAGCTATCTCCGGGTTCGATTGGAATTTCTCCCCTAGCCACAGGTCATCCGCTAACTTTTCAACGGTAGTCGGTTCGGTCCTCCACAGAATTTCACTTCTGCTTCAACCTGCCCATGGCTAGATCACCCGGTTTCGGGTCTGCTCCATACTACTCTTCCCGCCCTCTTAAGACTCGCTTTCGCTTCGGCTCCGTCCTTTCCGACTTAACCTCGCACCATGGAACAACTCGCCGGTTCATTCTACAAAAGGCACGCCATCACCCTTTGACGGGCTCTGACTTCTTTCAGGCACACGGTTTCAGGTTCTCTTTCACTCCGCTCCCGCGGTTCTTTTCACCTTTCCCTCACGGTACTCGTTCTCTATCGCTCACACTGCATATTTTGCCTTGGCGGATGGTCCCGCCTGCTTCCGACAAGATTTCTCGTGTCCCGCCGTACTCAGGATCCCGTCTCATGCTTCCAACACTTCGCTTACGAGGCTTTCACTCTCTCTGGCTGTACTTCCCTGTACATTCTGCTGTGTCATCCGCACTCTTTTGACGGTCCTACTACCCCGGATCTCTCCGGTTTGGGCTTCCTCCCCTTTCGCTCGCCGCTACTCGGGGAATCACTGTTGTTTTCTTTTCCTCCGGGTACTTAGATGTTTCAGTTCCCCGGGTACCTCTCCCTTTCGGGATGACAGCCTTCTGGCTGCCGGGTTCCCCCATTCGGACACCGACGGGTCTTTGCCTCCTTACGGCTCACCGTCGCATTTCGCTGTTTGGCACGTCCTTCTTCAGTACAGTGTGGCCAGGCATCCTCCCTGCGCCCTTCCTTGCTTGATCTGATTCTCTCAAACGTTTTTCGTGCTTTCTTCGAGATATTTTTCTCAGAACTGTTTCTTCTCTGTTCTTTTCTTTCTCTCAGTTTCTTTCTATTTCTCCACAACTTTACTTCAGACCTTCTGTTGTCTTTCATATCGTTGTACGGTTTTCAAAGATCGACCCTGGAAGACACTCTTCCAAAACCGGACAGGAACCACTCTGCTCTTTTTCCTTTTCCCCTGTACTTTCTCCTTAGAAAGGAGGTGATCCATCCCCACGTTCCCGTAGGGATACCTTGTTACGACTTAACCCCAGTCATCGATCCTGCCTTCGACGGCTCACTCCTCTAATGAGGTCATGCCACCGGCTTCGGGCATTACCGACTCCCATGGTTTGACGGGCGGTGTGTACAAGGCCCGGGAACGTATTCACCGCGGCATGCTGATCCGCGATTACTAGCGATTCCAACTTCATGGAGGCGGGTTGCAGCCTCCAATCCGAACTGGGACGGCTTTTATGAGATTCGCTCGACATCCCTGTCTCGCTGCTCTTTGTAGCCGCCATTGTAGTACGTGTGTAGCCCAGGCCATAAGGGGCATGATGATTTGACGTCATCCCCGCCTTCCTCCGGTTTGTCACCGGCAGTCTGGCATGAGTCCTCAGCTTTTCCTGTTAGCAACATGCCACAAGGGTTGCGCTCGTTGCGGGACTTGACCCAACATCTCACGACACGAGCTGACGACAACCATGCACCACCTGTGTGGATGTTGACCTCCGATGCATCTCTGCATCTTCGCATCCCATGTCAAGGCCTGGTAAGGTTCTTCGCGTTGCTTCGAATTAAACCACATACTCCACCGCTTGTGCGGGCCCCCGTCAATTCCTTTGAGTTTCACACTTGCGTGCATACTCCCCAGGCGGAGGACTCACTGCGTTAACTTCAGCACTGAGGTTTCACCCCCAACACTTGGTCCTCATCGTTTACGGCGTGGACTACTAGGGTATCTAATCCTATTTGCTCCCCACGCTTTCGTGCCTCAGCGTCAGCAACAGGCCAGGCGGCCGCCTTCGCCACTGGTGTTCTTCCATATATCTACGCATTTTACCGCTACACATGGAGTTCCACCGCCCTCTCCTGCTCTCCAGTCCTCCAGTTTCCAAAGCCATGCATGAGTTGAGCTCATGCGTTTCACTCCAGACTTGCAGGACCGCCTGCGCACCCTTTACGCCCAATCATTCCGGATAACGCTCGCCACCTACGTATTACCGCGGCTGCTGGCACGTAGTTAGCCGTGACTTTCTGGCGGGGCACCATCAGTCAGCACCCATTTCCTGATGCTGCCTTTTTTCCCCCGCAACAGAGCTTTACGACCCGAAGGCCTTCTTCACTCACGCGGCATCGCTCGTTCAGGCTTGCGCCCATTGACGAAAATTCCCTACTGCTGCCTCCCGCAGGAGTCTGGGCCGTGTCTCAGTCCCAATGTGGCCGTCCGCCCTCTCAGGCCGGCTATGCATCATCGTCTTGGTGGGCCTTTACCCCGCCAACCAACTAATGCACCGCAGGTCCATCCGCGCCCCATCCCCTAAAGGATGTTTCACAGAAAGAAGATGCCTCCTTCCTGTACATCGGGATTTGTTCTCCGTTTCCAGAGCGTATTCCCGGTGCGCGGGCAGGTTCCCTACGTGTTACTCACCCGTTCGCCACTAGAGACCCGAAGGTCTCTCGTTCGACTTGCATGTATTAGGCATGCCGCCAGCGTTCATCCTGAGCCAGGATCAAACTCTCCATTTGATCTGTACTCAGACGCTTTGCGTCTTGTGTTCATGATTGTTTTTCAGGTTCAAAGAATCGACGTTGTATCGTCTTGTATTTACTTCGTTTTTCCTGTCCGGTTTTCAAAGAGCGTCAGCACCCATGACAGATGCCTCCATCGCCTGCGGCTTCTGATGAAGTCACAAGCTTTTCAAAGATACTGAATGAGCGGTCCGGCTGTCAAGCCCGCCTGTGCCCCTCAGCACTCCTATATCTTAACTCATCCGCAAGAGTCTGTCAACACATATTTTGAACTTTTTGTCCTTTTATGTGTTATGACTTGTTGATTTATCCAAATCACTTGCGACTCACTTATAATACCACACCCTCACAGAAGTGCAACCCCTTTTCTGCACTTTTTTGCATATATCGAATTCATTCTTTTGATTTGTGCAAACCATCCGATACCAGAGATTCCGGCTTTTTCTCATTCTTTCTCTTCAGCCAGTGCCATCATCGGCAGAATGGACTTCCTGTATCCAGTCCGGGGGTCTCATCCCTTACAATGGACTCATGACAAAAGCAGAACTTCGAAAACTCATCCGCTCGATGCCAAAAGAACAGCTGGAAGAAGCTCTTTTGGAACTGCACGGCCGGCAGGATAAAACCAAAAAGGAAGTATTTGAGCTGATTCTCAAAGGGATCTCGGAAAACAGGACACTTCCGGATAAAAAGGCCTCCATTCCCGATACCAGATCTATGCGGAAAAAACTGGAAACCATCCGAGATCGTATCCAGGGCTGGTACTATTACCGCAGGCGAAGTGCCAGAACCAGAGCCAGGCGTGATCTGAAAACCATGATCTCACAGCTGCTGCTCTGTCCTTCACAAAGTATCGTATATCCCGAAGCCTGTTCCCTGCTGGAAGATCTCTTTGACTTGTCTGTCACCTATCTGCATACCGACCTGTTTCCAGGGACCAGCATTGAATCTGTGTATCATCTCAGCACTGATGAGCTGTTTCGGACCATAGTGGGGTTCATTCTGAAATCCGGTTACACGCGGGACAACCTGAAGCGCCTGTCGAGTCTGTCATGCATTGTCGAGAGTTCAGACTGGGCCCTGTCCATGCATCTGCAGGAAATCCTTGTCTCGATTCTGAAAAACGGCGACATACGCATTGAAATGATGGATATTCTGGAGGACCGCATACAGGCGGGACTGGAGCTTGGACAGGCAGGCCTTCTGCTGGACAGACTGTGCATTCTGTATCTGCTGATCTGTGAGCAGGAAACGTCTCTGGAAAACGGCACGGCATGGATCCGGGAAGCGACAGATGACAAAAAAGCTCTGTCCCTGCTGAATCTTTTCCAGCGGTGCCGGACCGTGGTCCGGGAAAGGCAGCAGGAGTATTTCCGGGAGGAAGAAGAAAGACACTGATTCACGCAGACACAGAAGGACTGACATAAAATCCGGCAGATTCTGAGGATCTGCCGGATTTGTCTGATCGGGTCCGCAACCCGAAAGGTCAGTCTTTCTGTACCGCTTTTTTCAGGCTCTGTTCAAAACAGGTGCCGTCAGCATGCTGTGCACGGGCTTTCTGCTGGATGTATCCGGAAAAGACGCGGTTGATTTCTTCCGGATCGGACAAAGCCACGAGATATTCGGTATCCGGGTCTTCGTCATCCTTCATGGTCTGCATCAGCAGGATGCCGTCTTCATCCCGCAGGCCGTCCCGATAGGGAATCAGGATCACGTAATTCTCGTCATCCAGCACAAACCGGTCTCCGAATTCACACTCGATTCCGGTTCCGTCTTCTCCCTGGAGAAGAATCGTTTCTTTTTCCTCGTTCATTGTTCCACCTCTGATACCGGTTCAGTGCCGGCTGTCTGTCTGCAGTATAGCATGCTGCATGACAATCACCGGAAACAGCAGACTACCTCCATGTTTCCCCGACCGGTTCCAGTCCGCGGGATTCTGCCCAGCAGCTGCGACCAGCCGGCTGGCAGACCGCCAGGTGTCATGACACGCAGCATGCAGGCATCTGTGTGGATGGCAGTCGTACCGGGCAACAGCTGTATGGTTTATCCGGCGGATGACTAAAATGAAAGTGACACGAAAAGAGGAACCATATATGAACAACAACCTTGGACCTAAATATCAATGCACCATCTGTCCCTATATCTATGACCCTGAAAAGGGCGATCCCGCGCAGAACATTCCGGCAGGCACTCCCTTTGCCGATCTGCCGGAAGACTGGAGATGCCCGATGTGCAAACATCCGAAGTCGGACTTTGTGGCCATCGAAGAAGTCATCGACAATGATTCTCCCGAGGACAAAGAAACCATGGAAGCTTTGGACATGGGCATTGCGCTGACAAAAAAAGATGTCTATGTCTGTGATGTCTGCGGATGGGAATATGATCCGGAACTCGGACTGCCGGAAGCCGGCATTGCTCCAGGTACCGCCTTTGAGGATCTGCCGGAGGATTTCGTCTGCCCGCTGTGCGGTGCTCCCAAGAGCGCATTCTCCCCGAAGCAGATGGATACAGCGGCTGACGGCCAGGCCGTTACAAACGCTTGATTCCTGGGGTCACTCAGCTCAGGGCTGATTCCTGCGGTGTCATACAGGCATTTATCCAGCAAAGACAGCTGTCCTTCTGTGAAGCCGGACACAAAGCGGAAACCATCTGTACTGCATCAGAGGTGTAAGACATCCATAGAAAAACGGCATCTGCCAGGTCCAGGGAATTGGACGGACCTGAAACAGATGCCGTTTTTTCAGTCAGGTTTTATTCTTTGGATCCCGCTTCTGTGCCCGCAGCCACGGTTGCCGGGGCTGCCTTCGCGCCAGCCAGTGTAAGGTCGCCCTCCCTGACCCATCCGGCTTTCACCACCAGGCGGTGAATCACGGGACAGATCACTGCCGGCAGCACGATGGAAATCAGGAGAAGTCCTGTCCAGTCAGAGAGCGAAATCACGGAACGGATCCCGTCAGCCATTTCCTGTGCCCAGCCGCTGTAAACGCCAATGGGGCCCACCATCCCGCAGGTCCCCATACCGCTGGATACCGCAGGGCCATTCATCTGGAGCCCGAACAGGCAGGTTGCCAAGGGACCTGTGATCATGCTGGTGACGATGGGCGCGATCCAGATCCTGGGATTCTTCACGATATTGCCCATCTGCAGCATGCTGGTGCCCAGGCCCTGGGAAACCAGGCCGCCCAGTCCGTTTTCCTTCCAGCTCATCACCGCAAAACCCACCATCTGTGCACAGCAGCCGGCCAGGGCGGCGCCTCCCGCCAGCCCGGTCAGCCCCAGCGCAGCGCAGATGGCTGCACTGGAGATCGGCAGGGTCAGGGCGATGCCCATGAACGCCGAAACCAGAATCCCCATCAGAAACGGCTGCAGTGTGGTTGCCCACATGATGAACGTGCCTGTCTGCATCGCAGCCTGACCAATGGCCGGTGCAAACCAGTGAGAAAGAAGAATGCCGGAGAAAATCGTGACAATCGGCGTCACCAGAATGTCCACTTTCGTTTCACCGGATACCGCTTTTCCCAGTTCAGCCGCCACAATGGCAATCAGATATACAGCCAGAGGTCCGCCTGCACCGCCCAGGGCATTGGCAGCAAAGCCCACAGTGATCAGGGAAAACAGCACCAGGGCCGGTGCCTGCAAGGCATAGCCAATGGCAGCCGCCATGGCCGGACCGCTCATGGCGCTGGCCAGACCGCCAATGGTATACTCCGTTCCGCCCACGATGGCCACCGGCTGCGTAAGCAGGTGGAT
The DNA here is from genome assembly GCF_001564455.1 of Faecalibaculum rodentium. Classification (GTDB taxonomy): domain Bacteria; phylum Bacillota_I; class Bacilli_A; order Erysipelotrichales; family Erysipelotrichaceae; genus Faecalibaculum; species Faecalibaculum rodentium. Next base: position 966,799 of record NZ_CP011391.1, on the reverse strand, counting down.
GTTCAGCTGCGTGCCCAGCGTGTTGATGATCGTGCCGATCAGCAAAGAGGCGAAAAGCCCCTGTGCCATAGCGCTTGAGGGAAACTTCGATGTTTTTGCGCTCCAGAAACAGAGCAAGCGTATCCATAATCAAACACCTTCCTTTTCCGTTCGATTTTACTCTTCAAGGCACATCAGGGGAAGAGCCAGTGCCAAAAATCTATAATCTAGCTAAACAAGGAGGAGTTTTATGTCTACCGTAACCGATTCACAAAGAAGCAGAATCATGATTGGCTGCTACTTTGTCATGTTTACGATTGCCGCCTATGGCCTGTCTCTGGCCACGATCCAGCAGCCAATGCTGGACTCCATGGGCGGCGGATCGTACTTTTCCCTTATCACACTGATTGCCGCCATCTGCATGACCATCATGACACCCATCGGTGGTCGCCTCATTGATGGACTCGGCAACCGGAAAGTCACGCTTTACGCCGGTGCGATTTCCCTGATCTCCGGACTGGTCATGGCCTTTGTCCCGAATCTCTGGGTATTCATCATCATGCGGATCCTGTTCTCCATGGCCCAGGGTGCCATGAGTTCCGTCCCCTATATCCTGGCCCGGGAAGTCAACCCCCCGCAGGTGCAGGGCAAGATCTTCGGTATGCTGGCAACGGTGCTGGCCGTTGGCAGTTTTGTCGGATCCTGGCTGGCGGGTGTGCTCGTTCAGAACAACCTCATGTGGCTCGCCGTTGCATTCCCCTGCCTGACACTGGCACCCGGTATCTGGCTGATCTATCAAAACATGTATGATGATTCCCACGAAGGCGGCCTCCACCTCGACTGGATGGGTATGATCCTTCTGACTGTCTGCCTGTCCACCCTGCTGCTGGCGATGAACTTCGGCGCCAGGATGGGCTGGTTCAACGGCCTGATCATGACCGGTTTCCTCGTCGGATTCGGTTCCCTGCTGGCGTTTGTATACTGGGAAAACCGGGCTGCTGTGCCCCTGGTTCCCATGGCGCTGTTCCAGAACAGGCAGTATGTCCTGCTGCTGGCCATCACCTTCTGCACGGTGTTCTATTTGATCGCCCTGAACAACTACCTGCCCCTTGGTGTACAGAATGTGCTCCAGGCCGGTACCTCTGCCTCCGGTTCCCTGCAGCTGTCGAAGACCATCGTTCTGATTCTCGTGCCGACTGCCTTCGGTATCTGGGTCGCAAAGCGGAAATCTCACACCTGGATGGCCCTGGCCCTCTCTTGCATCTTTGTGATCGTGCCCTGTGCCCTGCTGGTATTCGTGGGCGTGAACATGCCCATCTGGTTCATCATGCTGATGGTGGGACTCACGGGAATTGCAGATGCCTTCCGGTCGGTTGCTGCCACCCCTGCTGCCCAGGAAGTCCTGAAGCCCTCTGACCTGGGCATCGGTACTTCGATCATTGGATTCACCATCACACTGGCCAACTCCATAGCCGCAACAGTGGATGGCATTGCCTATGACTCCCTGTCAGCCGCGGAAGCCGGTATTGTGGGCATGAGTCACGGAATCGACACAACGTTCCTGCTCTCCGCGGGTGTGGCTGTCATTGGTCTGCTGCTGGTTGTCCTGTTCTTCCGGCCGATCATGAACAAAAACAGCCGTACTTCTGCAGCTGAACAGGCAAAGACTGCCAGGGACTGAATCCGGGCCAGAAGCCATGCAGGTTTCAGGCAAAGCACTAAGCCTGTATTGTGAAAAACGATACAATGAATCTAGTCAAAGACTGAAGGAGGCAACAACCTATGTCTGATAAAATCGTAGTGGATGAGCAGAAATCTCTGCTGGATGGACAGATTGATTCTGTCGAAGAAATCAAGGAACACCTGATCAAGGCCATGTCCGTTCTGGACCTGGTGGTCAGCTCGCTGGAGAAAAAAGAAGCAGCGATCAAAGACGATGACATCGCAAGCGAACTGAATGCCATTGTCTCTGTATATGACAACCTGGATACTGCATTTGGCGAAGCCAACGCTGTTGGCCGGTTCCTGAAGGATCAGCAGACTGTGGATACAGACAACGAATAATCCTTTCATTCATATGGGAGCATCCGTAAACGGATGCTCTTTTTGTGTTGTTCCGGGAGCGGGTTGCGGGCTGACTCTGCAAACGGGTTCATGCGGCAGCAGGATCTTGAGCCATCTATCCTAAGAAAAAAGCGCTCCACATACGGGAACGCTTTTGCAATGCAATTTAAAATTACGCAACAATCTGGATGAAGGTCATGCTGTTTGCGCCGGGCAGATAGGCACTGGACACAACGGTCTGTCCATCGAAGTTGCCGTGTACTGCCTGGCCGTTACCGATGTAGATCGCAATGTGGTCCAGACCGCGGCCGCCCTGATCATAGTAAATCAGGTTGCCGGCCACAGGAGTGTCAGTGACCTGACCATACTGCAGGTACTGATCCGGCCATACCACACCTGCAGCGACGCCCGCCTGATTGAGGGCATTTGTGACCACCTCTGTGCACTGCCAGCCGTTGGTCACACCCACGAGGCCCAGAGCTGCATTGGCAATGTTCTGGTTGAGCTGGTCGTACTGACCTGCAGGCTGTGCCGGAGTTTCAGGCTGTACAGGCGCTTCCGGAACAACGGGTGTTTCGGGTACGACCGGTGCTTCCGGCTGTACAGGTGCTTCCGGAACAACGGGTGTTTCGGGCACGACCGGTGCTTCCGGCTGTACAGGAGTTTCCGGTACCACGGGTGTTGTCGGCTGTGCAGGTTCTGTGACCTCAGGCACGATGGGTGCTTCCGGCTGCACAGGCTCTGTAACCTCAGGCACGATGGGTGCTTCCGGCTGTACAGGTTCTGTAACCTCAGGCACGATAGGCGCTTCCGGCTGTACAGGTTCTGCAGCCTCAGGCACCACCGGGGTTTCAGGCACTGCTTCGGGCTGTACTGTTTCTTCAGGAGCCGGCGTCACGACAGGTTCAGTTTCCGGCTGAACTGTGGTGTCTGCGGCTTCCGGTGCAGCTTCTTCCACTGCCTGATCATCCGCCACTTCTTCTGCAAATGTCTGGATGGCTTCCTCTTCGGCAGCCTGTTCCTCCACAATGGTCTGACGGATGGTTTCCTTCAGGTCCTCGCTTACCAGTGTTGTGCTCTGTGCAGTATACGCTCTGGATGTCGTCTCTGTATCCAGGGAACCAGATTCATCGAAGTAGTAAGTCTCTCCATCGATTTCATGCCAGCCTGTCGCCAGCTTTCCGGCTTCCGTCACGTATTTGTCATCTTCTGTCCAGCCGGGAGCCATTTCCATGGCCATGACTGTACCTGCCACCGGCAGCATTGTGGCAGTGCAAAGGATGCCTGCTATTTTTGTACTGTTGTTTTCAAGAAAATTCATAATATCCTCCAGTTTCTTTCGTATATCTGACTTTTCAGAATTCGATCCAGTGTGGTATCCGTTGCACGTACCTGTATGAAATATGCAACTGCGACAGTATCTCATGATGTTTACCCTCGTTCAATGGCTGCCCCGGTTCTTGTTACGGATACGAACATCTGTCACTACTCGGAAGCAATAAGAAAACGCCCTGTCGGGCGCATTGAGTCAATGAATTCTGTACAGCTGTGCAATCCTTCTGGCCTGTTCCAGCACCTGCGGACTGTCTGTGCCAAACCGGTAGATGAGCAGTCCCGGAAACGGACCATCCTCTCCTTCCAGATGCAGAGGCCCCGCAGTGGAAGGATGCTCTTCATCCAGCAGAACCGCCAGAACCGGCTTTCCTGTCTCCTCCTGCCGCCGCATCATGAGCCTCCAGACAGGGACCAGATCAGAGCTGCTGCAGCGCTCCAGCATAATGATCCACTCTCCCGCTGCCGCTTCCGCACCGTTGGCTGTATTGCGTACCGATGAGATTTTGATCTTTCCGTGAAAGGCTTCATCCAGCAGCCTTTGAACGTTGTCCCAGAATACCATGTCTCAAGTTTAACACAGTTTTACCTTACACAGGAACGGAGAACGAATCCGTTGTCTCTATTTAGCTGCTTCCGTCAGATTTCCAGAGAGCGGGCATACTTCTCCGTGAGCTCCTCGATGCCCTCGCAGTCCTGTGTCTTCCCCTGCTCATAATGGATCAGCCGCAGCCACTCGGACTGACTGTCGTCATCAAGCTCCCAGGCCAACCTGTCAGCCTCTTCCAGATCATGTACTGTAAACACCAGATACTCCAGCTCGTCTTGTCTGAATTCCGATGCATCTTTCAGGTTCCGGGCCAGCCGGATCTCCAGCTCCCTGTTGCCCCGGTCACGGGCCCGCCTTGCCAGATGACAGAATCCCATCTGAGACCCGTTGGCAGCTGCATGCATTGCCCACAGATCCTGCAGCCAGGGGTTCTCCTGCATCAGGATCTGCTCCTCCATGGCTGTCACATCGCCGTGGCCCAGTTTCCAGGCCGTGGAGGTCTCATCCGGCTGCCGGTCCTTCCAGAAATCCAGCATATGCTGCATCCGCTGTCTGACCTGATCATCCTTCGGCCAGTGCTTCAGAAACGTCTGCCCGAATTTTTCCCCCATGCGGTAGTCATCGGCACGGTCTCCCAGCGTGACTGCCAGAATATACAGACCCCGGATGGATTTCGGCTGTTTTGCGACCAGTCTGACAATTTCCGGCACGACAGTCAGATTTTTCGGGACCATCAGATGGGCCTGAATCAGCTCATCCAGGACATTCTCTCCATTCAGATACCGCTCATAGAGCTTTGCCCTGGGATCCGGTGTGGGAACGGGCTGATATTCGAATGGCCCTGCCGGAGTCCTGAACCGTTCGGCCTTTCGCTGTTCTGACATGAGCATCGCGTGTGCCCTGTCGCTGGGGCCATGATCCTTCAGCCATGCCGTCAGTTCCTTAACCGCTTCCTCATGCCGGCCCTGTGGCGCCAGTTTCTCCGCTTTTTCCATGATTTGCACCTCTATTCAGCCGGAACCTGCCGCCGGCTATCCTATCTATTGTACTGCCTGTCGTGTACCCTTGGAAACCTTTCCATCCCGCAGACCCTGCTGCAGACTGAAGTCCGGGTCCACCTGCCCGGCATCTGCGGGAATATCACAAAAAAAAGCAGCACCTCAGGACTGCTGCAGAAAGACAGGTTCGTTCCAGATCGCATCTGCCTGCTCCCGGGAAATATATTCTTCCCGGACCATGGCCTGCAGAATCAGCTGCTCCCGGTTCCTTGCAGCCTCATAGTGATTCGAAAGCTGCAGGTTGGCCGGACTGTTGGGAATTCCCGCAAGTATGACACACTGGCTCTGACTGAGTCCCGCCGGCTCCACCCCGAAGTATCCCCTGGCTGCATTCGTGATCCCGATATGACCATCTCCATAGTTTATGATGTTCATGTACAGCGTCAGAATTTCGTCCTTGGAGTACAGATCATTGAGCTGACTGGCCAGAAAGACTTCGGCAACCTTGATTTCCAGCGTCGGCTCAAACAGTCCATAGAGGTTCTTGACCGTCTGCTGCCCAATGGTGCTGCCGCCGCTGCGGACCATATCCGGCAGAAACTGACTGGCTGCTGCCCGCAGCAGACCGATGATGTCCAGGCCCTGATGTTCATAAAACCGCCTGTCTTCGATCGCCACAGTGGCTTCCTTCAATGTCTCCGGAATCTGGTCAGGGGGTGTATAGTCCGCAGCCGCCATGGTCCGCTGCGCAGCCTGTTCCAGACTCACTTCAGCTGTGATCTCCTGTGCCTTTTCGTAGCCCTGCCACACAATGTATCCACCTGCGCAAGTTACCAGCAGAAGCAGGATCAGCAGGCAGTTTCGCAAAAACCGTTTCATGTTATCACCTGCTTCCACTCTACCATCTGCCGCCGTGATTCTGTCTTACAGCGCTGTCATGTACCTGCAGACGGTGGCCAGTCATTCGGCTTTCCAGAAAGACAGGGCTGTCAGGTCTGATGGCTGGGTCCAAAACGGCACAAAAAAAGGGATCGGCTCCCCCTAGCGGTTTGCATTGACCGACTTCATGATCTGCCGGATCTGTGCCTCGCTGGGTTTGCGTCCCATCTGCAGGAACATCGCCCGGATCATTTTTTCGTTGATCGGCGGGTTCTCCTTCAGTTCCTTTTCGAATTTACGTTTTGTGAAATAGAATCCCAGTACAGCCCCGATGATCAGGCCTACAAGGGTAAATCCGACAGACGCCCAGAAATTCATGTTCGTACCCCATTTCTTCTTCCGCTATTTTACCGTTCCACAGAATGTAACACAACTGAGAACCTGTGTGAAATTTCCCACAATCTGATGACATCTGTCCCCTGGGCCCGTTATGGTTCTTCTGTCTGAGTCGCGGAAGAAGGCTCCGTCGTGGAAGCCGTCTTCCGGACAGAGGCAGGCTGTTCTGTCAGATACACCGCCGTCAGGATCAGAAGGCCGCCCGCAGCCATGGCAGGCGACAGTCTCTCCTTCAGGAAAATGACTGCAAACAGGTTGGCCCACAGGCTCTCTGTTGCCAGCAGCAGACTCGCCCTTGAGGCCTCCAGGTGTTCCTGTGCCCTTGTCTGCAGCCAGAATGCAAGCCACGTACTGCCCGCGATGAGATACACCAGGGAAAGCACCGGCAGAAGCCCGGGATGGGCAGGCCACCTTACAGAGAGTCCAGGCACAGCCGAAAGCAGTGCAGCCACGCTCATCTGTATGGCATTGATCACATCCGGATCCTGTCCGGCAGCCCATTGCAGACTCACGATATGACAGGCAAACAGCAGGGCGCAGCCCAGGGACAGGAGATCGCCTGTCCGGAGGGAAAAGCCGCCGGCTGTCCATCCCATGAGTCCAATACCTGCAAAACAGAGAAGACAGGCACCGAACTGACGCAGAGCCGGGGGCTTTCTGAACACCGCCCAGGCCAGAAACGGTACAAGCACCACATTGGCGGATGTGAAAAACGCATTGGATCCCGCTTCAGTCAGGTCCAGTCCCAGTGTCTGCAGTGCAAATGCTCCAAACAGGAACAGGCCGCAGACCACACCCCGGGTCAGGCTTTGCCTCGTGATGGATTTCCGGTTCGTCAGGACCGGGATCCATGCCAGAGCCGCGGCACCGGCAAACCGGATCAGCAGAACCTGGAATGCACCGAAAGCCGAGAGAGACTGACTGGTGGCAATGAATCCGAACCCCCAGATGGCTCCTGTCAGAAGGCAGAACACGATGGCCTGCCGCTGAAGCCTGTCAGGACTGTCCTGTCTCATCACTTCCACCTCAGCCTTCATCAAAGAGCGTCGGCTGCACTGTGCCTTCTTTTTCATCAGCTGCCCAGGTTCCGTTTTCAAGCGGCTGCAGACGTTCCAGGAACCGGCCCTGTTCCAGACTGGCCGAATGGCGTGAGAAAGTGCTGGCGGCTGTCATCAGCGGAATTTCCGAAGCACGGATCGTGGAATGATCAGACCCGCTGACCAGTTCCACAGATTCATGCACCGGCAGGCAGTCCATGTCGCTGATGGTGTACCCGCGGCTTTTGACCTGCTTGAACATACGCTGTCCCTTTGCAGGTCTTCGAAGTACCGGCAGTTCTTCCCGCTTCAGGCGCTTGAGACTGCCATCGGCTGCCAGAATCACCACCGGCTCCTGATCAAGGACGTGCACGGCAGCAATTTCGTCATCAGGCACAAGCGAAAGACCCCGGACCCCTTTGGTTTTCAGCCCGGACTGCGGAATCTCCTGCACCTCATACTGCAGGCCCAGGCCCTGGACGGACATCAGACCGAGGCGGTCCTCCGGACTCCGGGATATGACTACAGAGTTTAGCCGGTCCAGGTCTCCCAGTTTCATGGACACCGTCAGACGGCCCGGTTTGAGGGCAGTGAAATCCGCAATATCCGAGCGTTTGATCTGGCCGTGGGCTGACACCTGGACGACCTGCAGGTGTTCGACTGTCTGTCGAAGGACAAAGACTGCAGCCACCTGTTCATTGGGTTCTGTTTTCAGGAGCGCAGACAGATGCATGCCTGTATCCTTCCAGCGGGATTCCTCCAGCTGCCAGACCGGTACAATGCCGGCCCGGCCGCGTTCCGTGAATACCAGCAGCTGGTCTCTGGTCCGCAGTTCACCCGCGGCCAGAACTTCATCTCCCTCCTTGAGGCCCGGAAGGTCTGTCCCGGATGCATTATAGGAACGCAGGGAACTGCGCTTGACATACGCCTGTCTGGTAACAGCCAGCATCGCCGGTTCATCGGGAATCATGGCCATGGGATCGATCACGATGGACTCCACTTCATCCACGATCTGCGATTTCCGGGGCATGGGGAACTTCCTGCGGACTTCCCTGAGCTCCGTGGTCAGGACACGGTCGAGTTCCTTTGGCTGGGCCAGGATTTTTTCCAGTTCGGCGATCTCTGATTCCAGCTGGGCATACTCCTGCTCGAGCTGGGTGATATCCATATGCGACAGACGGTACAGCCGCATCATGACAATGGCTTCCGCCTGTGCTGCCGTAAATGCAAAGTGTTCCATCAGCCGGCTTTTGGCATCCGCCTTGTCCCGGGCGCCCCGGATCAGGGCAATGACTTCATCCATGATGGAAATCGCCTTGATCAGTCCCTCCTGTATATGCGCCCGTTCCTGTTTTTTCTTCAGGTCAAACGCCGACCGCCGCAGGATGACTTCCCGTCTGTGGTCCAGGAATGCGAGAATCGCCTGACGCAGTCCCAGAAGGACTGGCCGCCGGTTTACAATGGCGATCATGTTGTAGGAAAAAGAAACCTGCAGATCGGTGTTTTTATACAGGTAGTTCAGGATCGTCTCCGCCGGTGCATCCTTTTTCAGATCAATGGCGATCCGCAGACCGTTCCGGTCGGATTCATCCCGGACATCCAGGATCCCTTCTGCCTTGCGGTTCAGGCGGATGTCGTCGATTTTCTTCACGAGTCCAGACTTCACGACCTCATAGGGAATCTCCGTGACAATGATCTGATCCACGGTTTTTCCCGGGACTATGTCGCATTTGGACCGGATGATGATCCTGCCGCGCCCGGTATCGAACGCCGACCGGATGCCATCCCGGCCCATGACAATGCCGCCAGTGGGAAAATCCGGTCCCTGGACGATGTCATAGAGCTTTTTGGAGTCCGGGTTTCTGGCCAGCTCAATGGCCCCATCCAGGATCTCCGTCATGTTGTGGGGCGGAATGTTCGTGGCATAACCTGCCGCGATCCCTGAAATCCCCATGGTCAGCAGGTTCGGGTATCGGGCCGGCAGGACTGTCGGCTCCATTTTTTCATCGGAGAAGTTCGGTGCCCACTCCACGGTATCCTTGTCGATATCCTGCAGCAGCATGCCGGTCACCGGTGCCAGTCTTGCTTCCGTATATCGCATCGCAGCCGCCGGATCGTCATCAATGGATCCGTTGTTTCCCTGCATGTCAATGAGCGGAAAATTCATTTTCCAGTCCTGTGACAGCCGCACCATGGCGTCGTACACGGAAATGTCACCATGCGGATGATAGTTGCCAATGACGTTGCCCACGGTTTTTGCCGATTTATGATACGGCTTGTCCCAGGTATTTCCGCTTTCCTGCATGGCATAGAGGATCCGCCGCTGAACGGGTTTCAGCCCGTCTCTGGCATCGGGCAGGGCCCGTTCCTGGATGATGTATTTGGAATATCTGGCGAACCGGTCGGAAAGAATCTCCTCCAGCGGCAGCGTCCTGACGATTCCCTGGCTGTTCCCTGCGGCGGTTTCCGCTTTCTTCTTCATCCTCTGGCCACCTCCCTGGCATATTCATCTTCGAGTGTGAACACGACGTTCTCTTCGATCCAGTCCCGGCGCAAGTCTGCCCTGTCACCCATCAGATCGGATACCCGCTTTTCTGCCACCCGGCCGTCTTCGATGGAGACCTGCAGCAGGGTGCGTTTCTGCGGATCCATGGTGGTATCCCACAGCTGGGAGGCGTTCATTTCACCCAGGCCCTTGTAGCGCTGCACAGTGTAGCCGCTTCCGAAGGCTTTTTTCTGTGCTTCCAGCTCTTCGTCGGTGTACACATAGACTTCCTTTTTTCCCTTCGCAATGCGAAACAGAGGCGGCAGGGCGATGTACAGCATTCCGTGTTCGATCAGTCCCCGCATGTACCGGTAAAAGAACGTCAGCAGCAGGTTCTGGATATGCGCCCCGTCATCATCCGCATCGGTCATGATGATGACTTTGTAGTAGGAGGAATCCTCGGGCGTGAAACTGGCCCCCACCCCGGCGCCCAGGGCATGAATGATGGTATTGAGTTCCTCGTTTTTTCCGACTGCCTCCAGCGTGGCTTTTTCTGTGTTCAGCACCTTGCCGCGCAAAGGCAGAATCGCCTGGTATTTTGCATCCCGTCCCTGTTTGGCGCTTCCGCCTGCGGAATCTCCTTCCACCAGGTACAGCTCCTTCTTCCGGGCATCCCGCGACTGGGCCGCTGCGAGTTTTCCCGACAGGACCCGCTCCGCACGGCTGCGGCCTTTTCCTTTTCGGGCTTCATCCCGGGCTTTTCGCGCTGCCTGTCTGGCAGCGGCCGCCCGGACGATCTTGCGGACCAGGGTATTGGCTGTCTCGCGGTTCTCTTCCAGAAACCAGCGCAGGTTTTCCGATACGACAGCCTCCACGGCGCTTTTGGCTTCCGGTGTGCCGAGCTTTTCCTTTGTCTGGCCTTCAAACTGCAGCAGTTCTTCCGGTATGGCCAGATTGATCACCACGGACAGACCTTCGCGGATGTCGCTGCCGTCAAATCCTTTGTCCTTTTCCTTCAGAAACCCGTTTTTTCTTGCATATTCGTTGAATGTTTTGGTGAATGCCTGCCGGACGCCGGTTTCATGGCTGCCGCCATCCCGGGTGCGGACCATGTTCGCAAACGAAAAAATGTTTTCCTGGTAGCCGTCCGTATACTGAAAACAGCCGGCAATCCGGATTCCCTGGCTCTCGCCCGAGAAGGAGACCGGGTCATGCATCACCCCATGATCCTTGTCCACTTCCTGGATGAACGCCTTCAGGCCGTCTTCATACTGGTAGGATCGTTCCCTCACACTGCTGGCCCGTTCATCGATCACGGTCATTTTCAGGTTCGGCAGAAGGAACGCATCCTCCTGCGCCCGTTCACAGATCTGGGAGAAGGAAAACCTTGTATCCTTGAAGATCTTCGGGTCCGGCAGGAAGCGTACCGTGCTGCCGGTATCCCGGCAGGTGCCGGTCTCCTTCAGCCTGGATGCATGCCTGCCTCCCTCCGTGAACTTCATCTGCCATATATGCTTTCCATCCCGGACAGTGACTTCACACCAGGAAGACAGCGCGTTGACCACAGAGGCTCCGACACCATGCAGTCCTCCGGCATTCCGGTACCCGCCCTGTGACGTGAATTTACCGCCGGCATGCAGCACAGTGAAAATGACTTCCAGTGCCGACTTTCCGGAGCTGTGCTTCCCCACGGGCATTCCCCGGCCATGGTCCTGCACCGAAACACTGCCGTCCTTGTGAAGACGGATGGTGATTTCGCTGCCAAAGCCGTTCAGGGCTTCGTCAATGGCGTTGTCCGTGATTTCCCAGACCAGATGGTGGAGTCCGCGGCGGTCGGTGGAGCCGATATACATGCCCGGGCGTTTCCGGACGGCATCCAGGCCTTCCAGAATCACGATGGAATTTTCGTTGTATGTTTGTGTCATGGCGGTTTCCCCCTCGTCGCAGACGGGTCTGTCTCCGCAGTCTGCTGCGCCTTTGGCGCCTGCATCCGGAAACATCGGTCATGGCCAGACCCGCACGTTTGTACATTATATATGCGCTGTCCCGAAAATTCAAAGCCCAGTCTTCACAATTCGTGAATTCGGGAAGCAGTGTGCTGAAACGCAGTCCAATCAGGAGCAGTTTCTTACCTGCACATCATCGCGTTGAAACCCGGTTGCCAATGGGCTCATAACAGACTACCTTTGGCTGCTTCTGACGCAGATGGAATTCAGGTGGTAAAATACTGGGGAGGTGAAATCATGTATACAGCTTTATGCATCATACTCGGATATGTACTGGGGTCTATCCCTTTCGCCCTGGTGATCGGCAAGGTTTTCTACAAGACGGATGTCCGTCAGCATGGATCCGGAAATCTGGGCGGATCCAATACAGGACGTGTGCTCGGGTCCAAAGCCGGCGCTGCGGTCATTCTCCTGGATATTCTGAAGGTGGTTCTGGCCATGTGGATCGCATCCCATGTATCTGCCGCAGCAGCGATCTGGACCGGTCTTGCATGCTGTGTCGGCCACTGCTTCCCGCTGTTCGCACACTTTCGGGGCGGCAAAGCCGTTGCCACAGCCTTCGGCTTCCTCGTGGGGATCTCTGCGTTTGTGTTCCGGGATCCCTGGTTCTTCTTTGCACCCCTCGTCATGTTCCTGATCATGCTGTGGCTGTACAAATTCGTTTCGGTTGCCAGCATTGCTGCAATCCTCTGTTCCAGTCTGCTCATCACCGTGCTCTGCTGGGACATGAATGCGCAGAGCATCATGATCATCACGGCTTCCTGGCTCATGAGCATCCTCGTGATCTGGCGTCACTGGGCCAACATCCAGCGCGTACGTGAAGGCAGCGAAACAGCAGTCACGTGGCTCTGATCCGCACCCTGCGCTATCAGGACCGGCAGGTGGTGGTGAATGACACGCATCGTTTCCCGGCCATCAGCATTGCGCACTGGATCGACCGTCGCTGCATCCTGCAGGGTTCCACCATGCAGGGCCGGCAGACAGCCTTCCGGAAACTTACAGGGCAGAAACAGAAACTCCCGGTGTATGTGGATGATCATACGATCCTGGTGCCGCTGTCGGCAGCCGGAGACCTGGATGGCGTATGGGTCAACTGGGTGAGCGATCCGGACAGGATCCCGGCCAAAACGTCCCGGAACATCCGGACGTTTCTGCGCATCATCCACAGTCCCAATCACCCATGGACGTAAAACAGGACCCGTTTCGGGTCCTGTTTTGCATTCCCTTTTCTGCTGATGTCTGCCGGTTCAGCTTTCACAGTCCACACAGCCGGAGGACCCGTTCATGGCCCGTTCATGACGCAGCGTGTTGACTCCCTGGCCTTCAATGGCAACCATGGAGTCATTCTCCAGCCCTGCCACCTGCACAATGGTCACCGCCGGATACGGTGCTTCCACAAAATTCTTGAAGACGCCAAGAAACATATCCCGGTTTTCCATATCCGTGAGATACACGGTATACTTCACCAGATGATCCATTCTCAGATCCAGGTCCTTCAGGACATCCATGACACGATAGCAGGCGGTCACAGCCTGCTCCTGGAACGTAATGCCCCGCCCGGTCTGTGCACTCATGTACACGAAATCGCCCATCTGCACCACGTTGGAAATACATTCGTCCCGGGGTATGGAATCCCCGACTTTCAAAAACATATTCATACAGTCAAAGCCTCAATCTTTTGTTCCATTATGTCAGTGATTCAGGTTTTTTTCACCCTTTTTACCGGTTGGATGTAATGGTCGGACCATTAACGCCGGTTTGTACAAAAAAACGAATTGCCTCCGTTCGTAATTAATACTGTATCACAATTCCGGATCGCCGGCTTCCTGCACGCCCGGAGACCCGGTTGTGCCCCAAAACCTCCTGTCCATAATCAATCGAAAAGCCCGGATCATGCATCCGGGCCTTTGCTGTCTTCTGTATTCTGTTCCACCAGCACTTCCCTGGGTTTCGAACCCCTGGACGGGCCGATGATCCCGTTGACCTCCAGCACGTCCATCAGTCTGGCCGCTCTAGCATAGCCGATGGAAAACCGTCTCTGGATCAGCGATGTGCTGGCCTTGCGGGTCTGGACCACAAACCGCTTCACATCATTGTACAGCGGATCTGCCGCTTCCGGAGACACCTGGCCGCCCTGGGACTGCAGATCCCTGAGGGTGATGAAGGCATCGTCATACTGCGGCCTGCCCTGGGTCTTCACGTAGTCGGAGACCCGGTTGACCTCTTCATCTTTGATGAACACACCCTGCACCCGGGTGGCGCTGGTCTCGCCATTGGGCAGGTACAGCATGTCGCCGTACCCGAGCAGCCGTTCTGCACCGGTCTGGTCCAGGATCGTCCGGGAATCCACCGCACTCGAGACCGCAAAGGCGATGCGGCTCGGGATATTGGCCTTGATGACGCCCGTGATCACATCCACGCTCGGCCGCTGTGTGGCCACGATCAGGTGAATGCCCGCAGCCCGTGCCAGCTGCGTGATGCGCTGGATGCTCTGCTCCACTTCCTTGGCCCCGGCCAGCATCAGGTCCGCCAGCTCGTCTATGATCACCACGATCCTTGGCAGCGGCTTGAGGTGTTCCTCCGGATGGGTTTCCAGGTAGGCATTGTAGGCCGTTATGTTGCGCACACCGCACAGCCCGAAGAGGTCATAGCGGTGATCCATCATTTCCACAACCACTTTCAGGGCCTTGTTGGCCAGTTCAGAGTCTGTGATCACAGGTGCCAGCAGATGCGGCACCTCTGCATACGGGGTAAATTCCACCTTTTTCGGATCCACCAGGATCAGCTTGACATCATCGGGCTGTGTCCTCATCAGCAGGCTGCAGATGATGGAATTCACGCAGACGGACTTGCCGGATCCCGTGGCGCCGGCTATCAGCAGATGAGGCATGCGGTCCAGCCGCCCAAAGATGTTGTCTCCCTGCAGGTCCTTTCCCAGCGCGAACAGCAGTTTCTGACCCTTGAGATCTTCCGGAACAGCCGCCATAAGTTCCTTCATCTGCACGGCTGTCTTCTCCGCGTTGGGAATCTCAATGCCCACGGCTGACTTGCCGGGAATAGGGGCTTCAATGCGGATGTCTGTGGCGCCCAGCGCCATCTGGATGTCATTCTGGAGATTGGAGATCCGGGAAACCCGCACCCCCATATCCGGCCGGACTTCGAACCTTGTGACGGAAGGACCGATGTGGATGGCCGTCAAAGAGGCCTCCACATTGAATTCCCGAAGGATGCGGATCAGCTTTTCTCCCTGTTCCCGTGCATAGGACCGGTTTGCACTGCCCTTTCCGCGCCG
The DNA here is from genome assembly GCF_001564455.1 of Faecalibaculum rodentium. Lineage (GTDB taxonomy): Bacteria > Bacillota_I > Bacilli_A > Erysipelotrichales > Erysipelotrichaceae > Faecalibaculum > Faecalibaculum rodentium. The sequence continues at coordinate 951,781 of NZ_CP011391.1, read as the reverse complement.
CGCAACCGGATCCAGAAGGGAAAGTTTCGGGATCGTGTACCCTGCATACCCTGCTGCCCCATCCGGCAGTTGCGAAGGGGATGCAGTCTCTTCCTTTCCCCGTGCCACGGTCCGGACTGGACTCGGTTTCTTCTCCTCAGTTTTTTCACCAGCCGGTTTTGGGGCACTCACCGCTTCCCTGACACGGGAAACTTCCGCTTTCTTCCTGCCCGAACGGACCTCTTCCTTCCGGGCTGATACACTGTCCTGCGGGCTGCCGCTTCCGGCTGCGACATCTTCCGCCCGGATGTCTATACCGGTATACAGCTGCGGTTCCTGGTCATCGATCACATCCAGCATTCTGCCAGCTTCCACGATCGGTACAGAGAGCGTCCGCTTCTTTCCGGCAGCTTTCTGCTCCGTCTCTGTCCGGCTGCCACGACCGGACTGGACATCATCCACAGACAGCATGCCCAGCATCCCACGGCGACGGGGACGGCGGCCATCCAGACTTCCCGGCCGGGCCCGCATCCCATCGTCAGTGTCTTCCTGCCACGGCACAGTCCGGCCGGGATCCGCCAGTGTCGCATCTTCTGCCATCGCTGCCCGAAACGCCGCACGCTGACTCCGGCGTTTTTCCAGACTTCCCTTCAGTTTCTCCGGCGGATCATACAGCAGGGGGATCGCAGACAGAAACACAAGCAGGGCAGATGCGACAAAAGCCCCTGTCCGCGAAAACAGACCGGCGCTCAGGCCGTACAGCAGGGATCCGAGAAGACCCCCGGCGCTGGATGCAGTTCCCTGCAGAATGGCGCCGCCAGTCTGGAACAGTACCTGCAGTGGCTGCCACACCATCCGTGCATCCTGTACCGACAGCGCCGTGAAAAACAGGGCGAGTCCCGAGGCAAGACAGCCAAGTCCGATCCAGAAGCGGCGGGGCATGGGATCCCGGTGGCCGGTCCAGAACAGCCAGCCCGGAAGCACGATCCCGGCAGTCCAGAGCACCCAGGACAGCTGGCCGGAACACCAGACACCTGCCTGGAACAGAAGGGTTCCGGCCCTGCCAAGATGAAACAGCGCCATCACGGAAACAGCCATGACCACTGCAAGAATCCCCAGACGGAACAAAGGGGAGCGGATCATGGATGCGCTTCCCGATGTCTGTTTCTTTGCGGTGGTTTTTGAGGCTGCAGAGCGCCTGCTGCCAGCGGGTTTGCGGCTGGTGCCGGAAGCTGACTTCCGTTTCCGGTTTGCGGCAGCCGGTTTCTTTTTCGCCGCCAACTACTGCCTCTGCCCGATTTCCAGGATCACAGGCAGGACCATGGGCCGTTTTCCGGTGGTCTTGAAGAGATACTTGGAGACTTTGTCCCGGATCTGGGAGCGGGTTTCCAGGTTTTCATACTTCTTCTGCTCCACATTTTCCCGGATGATGTCTTCCATGATCTTCGTGCATTCCGCCGTGATGTATTCAGAATCCCGAAGGTAGATGAATCCCCTGGTCTGTATGTCGGGTCCGTTGACGATTTTCTTGGTTTTGGCATCCAGGCCGATGGCCAGAACCATGACACCGTCTGTGGAGAGGATTTCCCGGTCCTTCAGGACCACGCCGGCCATATCCCAGTTTTCCTTCCCGTCGATCATAGTGTCGTGAAGTTCGGCCTCCATCTTGCAGGAGACCAGCTCTCCGTCTTCGAAGACCGCCATCTGGCCGTTGTCCAGGATCCGGATGTGATCCGGATCGATGCCCATTTCCTCCGCGATCATGGCATTGGCACACAGCATGCGGTACTCGCCCTTCACCGGCAGGTAGTACTTCGGACGACACATGAAAATCATCATTTTCAGGTCTTCCTTCGAAGCATGCATCGACAGCACCTTTTTGTGGTCGATCACCTTCAGGATCCCGCCGCGTTTGTAGATGTCGTTTTCCATGGACTTGTAGACCGTCTCCACACCCGGCACCACCGGAGAAGCAATGACGATCACATCGTCCTGAGAGAACTGGACATCGTCCACTTCATTGTTGGCGATATTGGACAGCTGCTTGAACAGCGGCGTGCCCTGCCCCGAAATCAGGATCACGGTATTGTCATGATCCCGGGTCCTGTCCACGGGAATGATCAGATGCCTTGGAATGTCGATGCCGATTTCTTCCAGACCGTCCACCAGACGCCTCAGTTCCTTGTCATACAGCACCAGCGGCCGGTTTGCCTCGCGGCACGCAGCCATGACTTCCTGGATCTGGTAGACAGACTGTGTGTAGACACTGATGAAAATGTGGCGGTCGGGATACTGCGTGAAGGTGTCTTCCAGGATCGGAAGGATGCGGTGACGCGGGCTTGTGTTTCCCGAACGTTCCGCTCCCTTGGATTCCTGCATGAGCACCAGTACACCTTCCTGCCCCAGTTTGGAACAGATCGTGATGTTTCCCCGGAAGTGGTCATCCAGGTCATCGAAATTTTCCACAAATTCACCGGAATATACGACATATCCCTGGCTTGTGGAGATGGCCAGACCATAGGCACCGGGATACGACTGGGTTACGGGGAAGAAACTGATTTTCCGGCCGCTGATGCGCTTGGAATCGTGGCGGTTGATCTTGTGGATCTTCACACCGGAAATCTTCTCCTTCTTCAGCATCCGGGAGATTTCCCGGGCAGCAAGTGGGGCTGTGTAGATATCGGCCCGCACCTGTCTGAGCAGATGGGGCAGCGCCCCCATGACATCATCATGACCATGGGTGATGAAAATTGCCTTTACCCTGTCTTTCTTGTCCTGGAACCAGCTGAAGTCCTGGATGATGTATTCAATGCCCAGGGACTGACTGGCGTCCGGGAACTTCAATCCCGCCTCGATAATGTAAATGTCTTCGCCGGCTTCCACCACCAGCATGTTCTTTCCGTCTTCGTCAAGGCCGCCCAGCGCCATGATTTTCACGGTGGCGTCCTTTTTGACGGACTTTGCAGTATTATTCTTGTTCGGCATTACAGCCCTCCTGTTGATACTTTCCTATTATTATAAACCATTTCCATGCCGGTTCCGGCCTGCAGACTGAAACCCGCTGTCCAGTGAAGCGGTTCGGTCAGCGTGTCGGGCCTGCCATCTCTCCGTCCAGCGAGAATGTCTTGGCTGCGGTGATGTATACCGGGACAATGTCTCCGGCTTTGACACCCGTTCCGGTGAAGTTGACGAGCTTGTTTGTCTCGGTATACCCCGACAGGACACCCGGATTCCGCTTGCTTGGACCGTCCACCAGCACCTGCACGATCCGGCCTTCATAGGCTTTCATTTTCTCCAGGGCGAGTTCATTCCACACACTGTTCAGTTCCTGGAGTCGTGCCCTCTTGACATCCATGGAGACCGGGTCTTCCATCTCCGCCGCCGGAGTCCCCGGCCGGGGTGAATAAATAAATGTGAATGCTGAATCAAACCGGCATGCCTTGACCATATCCAGCGTGTGCTGGAAGGCTTCGTCGCTTTCATTCGGAAATCCGACAATGATGTCGGTGCTCACGGCCACGTTCGGGATCCGCTTAACGATGGCATCAAACAGTCCCTTGTATTCTTCTGCGGAATACCGTCTTCCCATGCGCCGGAGCACATCTGAATCTCCGGACTGCAGGGGCAGGTGTATGTACGGCATAATGTTGTCATACCGCGCAATGACATCGATCATCTCCTGAGTGAAGTCCCAGGGGTGGCTGGTCATGAAGCGGATGCGTTCGATTCCGGTCTGCGCTGTTTTCTCCAGCAGCCGGGCAAAATCCAGGCCTTCGTCCAGGTCCTTTCCGTAAGCATTGACATTCTGTCCCAGGAGCGTGACTTCACGATAGCCGTCTTCCTTCAGCTGACGCACTTCCTCCAGAATGTCATCCATGCGACGCGAGCGCTGTTTTCCCCTGGTATACGGCACAATGCAGTAGGTACAGAACTTGTCACAGCCATACATGATGTTGACCCAGGCCTTGTGCTTCCCGAACCGTTTCACCGGGAGGTTTTCATAGACCTCTCCCTGCCGGGAGTAAATGTGCACGACCCGCTCCTGGCTGTCCATGGCCTCCGCCAGCAGAGCCGGGAGATCCTGGATGTTGTGGGTGCCAAACAGCAGCCGAACCCAGGGGTAATGGGCCAGGACCCGTTTTACAAATTCGTCTTCCTGTGCCATGCACCCTGCCACGCCAATGATCACATCCGGACGGGCATTGTATATACGCTTGAAGCTGCCAAGCTCTCCCAGCACTTTGTCCATGGCATTTTCCCGGATGGCACAGGTATTCACCAGAATCACGTCAGCGGTCTCAGGACTTTCTGCCTGGCCATATCCCAGGGTTTCCAGAATGCCTGCCAGCGTCTCTGAATCCCGTTCATTGGCCTGGCAGCCATAGGTGGAGATCCAGTAATGTTTCCCTTCTCCCATGTTCACGGCATTTGCCGGAATCATGAAGGTATCCACCCGCTCCACGGCTCCTCTTGTGCGTTTTCCGGCTTCCCGCAGATCCGGCAGGTTCCAGTTTTTCAGCAGTTTCATCGTCTCACCTTCCATCAGGCTGTTTTCCGAACAGGAACGCAGCCGGTTATGTTCTGTTTTGTTTCAGTCTTTTATTATACCGCGTTTTGGTCTGAAAAGAAGAACAGCCGGAAACAGGATGGCGCCCGGGTGCAGAGTCATCCAACCATGCCCGGCAGCGGAGCCCATGAAAAAACCAGGCATCCTGCCTGGTCGTTCTGTCTGTTGTTTGAATCAGTCCAGAGTTACAGCGCCAACGGGGCATACGCCTACGCAGGCACCGCAGTCGATGCAAGTATCGGGATCAACCTGAGCCTTGCCTTCATCGTTCAGTGCAATCGCACCTGTGGGGCATGCGCCTACGCAGGCACCGCAACCGATGCATGTATCCTGATCTACTTTTGCTGCCATACTATGTTTCCTCCTGTTTTTTTCTGACAAAAACAGTATAGGAGGTTTGGAAACCTCTTTCAACCGGGTTTGGTTAGCCTCAATTAATTCCAGACAGATGAAAAAAAGGAGGATTGAAATCCTCCTTCTTCCATGTTCAAACTGTCTTACTTCGCAATTTCCTGGGCACGAACCTCGCGGATCACGTTGACTTTGATCTGCCCCGGATATGTCAGTGTATCCTCGATCTTGTCCCGGATCTGCCGCGCCAGTTTTGTGCACGTGATATCGTCCACCTTGTCGGGGTTGACAAGGATCCGGATCTCACGGCCTGCCTGAATGGCATAGGCACTGCTGACCCCCGGTGCTTCCCTGGCAATCTTTTCCAGATTCTCCAGCCGGTTGATATAGGCCTGTGCGGATTCTTTCCGCGCACCGGGTCGTGCGGCTGAAATCGTGTCTGCCGCTATGACCAGGTGACTGGTCAGGAATTTCGGCTCCACATCCCCGTGATGAGACTGGATCGCATTCAGGACGATCTCTTTCTCCCCATGTTTCCGGCAGAACTTATAGCCGAGTTCCACATGGCTGCCCTCCTGCTGGTCGATGTTCAGTGCCTTGCCGATGTCATGCAGCAGTCCGGCCCGTTTGGCCAGCTGCTGGTTCAGACCCAGTTCCGCGGCCATGACACCAGCCAGGTACGCCACTTCCATGGAATGCTGCAATGCATTCTGTCCATAGGAATACCGGTACTTCATGGTGCCCACCAGCCGGACGATCTCCCGGTCGATCCGGCCGATGCCGAGCTTGAAGATGGCATCTTCCCCGGCTTTCATGATCTCCTGGTCGATTTCGTTCTGGTACTTCTTCACGACTTCCTCGATCCGGCCCGGCTGGATCCGGCCATCCCGGATCAGGTGTTCCAGGGCAAGCCTTGCCACTTCCCGGCGGACGGGATTGAAACAGGTAATGGTGATCAGGTCCGGGGTGTCGTCAATGTTGAGTTCCACACCAGTGGCCTGTTCGAAGCAGCGGATGTTCCGCCCTTCACGGCCGATGATCCGGCCTTTCATCTCTTCACCGGGGATGGCCACGACAGAGACACTTCGTTCCTGCGTCTCCTGCTGGGCGATCCGCTCAATGGCCAGGGCGATGATTTCCTGGGCTTTCGCGTTGGCTGAGGCCTTGGCCTCGTCTTCCTTGTCCTTGATGTAGGCAACTGTTTCGTGTTCCATCTGCTTTTCAACAGCGGCAAACAGTTCCTTGCGGGCGTCCTGGCTGGACATCTTTGCGACGCCCTCCAGTACCACGATCTGTTTATCGATCTGCTCCTGAAGACGGCGCTCCTGTTCATCCAGGCTGGCCAGTCTGTCTGTGACTTTCTGGAGCTTGTCCTGTACCTGACGCTCCTTCTGGCCCAGTGCCTGATCGCGGAAATTGAGACTGTCCTCGCGGCGCAGCAGTTTGGTTTCCTGTTCGGACACTTCCTGCCGCCTTTCCTTGATTTCCTTCTCGGCTTCCACCTTCAGGTCGTGTGCCTGAGTCTTGCCGTCCAGCACAGCCTGCTTGATCCTGGCTTCTGCCTGACTTTCAGCATTCTTCAGGATCTGCTCCGCTTTCTGCTGATCTTTGTTCAGACCTGCCTTCGAAACCCCCCGCATAACGAGGATCCCGATTGCAAGACCTACCACAACGGACGCCAACGCAGTCAAAAAGAGTGTCATATACTTACTCCTCCTGCGAATTTCTGTCCGCAAAGCAAATTCATTATACTCTTGCAGAGACTTCTTGAAAAGAGAGGGCGCATCTGGCGAAGCACGTGACGAAAAGAGGCGCTGCAGACAGGCACACAAAAAAAGCAGCCGCAGCTGCTTCTGTTCTATCCTTCGACTTCGACGATCTGCTCGCCTTTATACTGTCCGCATTCGCACATCTTGTGAGACAGTTTGTACTCACCACAGGCCGGGCACTTTGTCAGTGCGGGCTTCTGCAGTTTGTAATGAGTCCGTCTTTTCCGCTTGCGGGTCTTGGAATTTCTTCTCTGCTGTACAGCCATGCAGGCACCTCCTATTCATCTTCCAGTTTGAAATCGTTCAGTTTTTCCCATCGGGGATCGATGGCAGGCTCTTTCGGATCCTGGTCGGAGATGAGCTTCCAGCCCTTTCCTTCGGGATACTGGTCCCTGGGAAGTCTGGTCAGCGACATCGGCGCTTCGAACAGGATTGCCTGAAAGATCTCGGGATTCAGATCCACGGTATCTTTCCTGGCTGCCGTTATTTCCTCTTCCCCCGCATTCACGGGTTCAAAGGAATATGTGTGCTGTGACCGGGTGGAGAACTCCACTTCGAGATCCTCATCCGTAATGGAATCAGGAACGATCAGTGTGCCTTCCAGCTCCAGGTCACTGGTCACCAGGGCCTTGCCGTCATAGGAAAGGGTGCCGGTGATGTGTGCAGACGGAATCGAGCGGACAGGACTGTGCCGGAGGAAGTCATTTTCCTCCACCTTGATGTGTTCGTCCACATTGATCATCATCTGCGGACTCTGCAGGAAATCCTGTTTGGTAAATTTCATGCTCTTCTCCTCACGTCGCAACTGATATTATAGGAAACCGTTCTGGCAATGTCAACGGACAATTCAGCGGGTTTCAGGCCCCCGGATACGCGGGCGGCTGTTACTCTGTCATCTGCCCGTTCACCATGACACCTGTCACCGTTCCATCCCGGACAAAGACAATGTCTGCGAGATACCCTGGTGCCAGTTTCCCCAAATCCCGGCTTCGGCCCATCGCCCAGGCGCTTCCTTCTGTATAAGCTGTCAGCGCCTGTTTTTCTGACAGTCCGCCGGGCATGGACACCGCCCAGCGAATATTCTCCAGAGGATCGCAGTCTTCGATCGGGCAATCTGTTCCGAGACTCACCCTGGCATGGGATGCCATCCAGCCAAAGGCATAGCTGGTCCGCGCCATCCGTGTTCCCACCCGCTGTTCGACGATATTCCGGTCGCTCCGCCAGAAAACAGGCTGGACCATGCAGTCTGTCTGCAGTCGCTCCAGATCCTGCAGAATGGCTTCATCCGTGATCTGCAGATGCAGGATCCCCTGCTTCATGCCCGGATGCCGCCTGTAGACGGCAAGCACCTGACGGATCGCAGCATCTCCGATGGCATGAAAAATCACCGGACGATTCAGCCTGTCGCAGGCTTCCACGAACGTTTCCATCTCCTCTTCTGTCATGCAGGGCTCCCCGAAGTTCCCCGGTTCATCGGCATACTCCCTGCCCAGCCATGCTGTCCTCCCTCCCAGCGACCCGTCTGCAAAGCCCTTGAACGGACCGAAGGTATGGGTATCTGTTTCATACAGCCTCGCTTCCCGCAGGAAGTCTTCCATTTCCTTTGGATCGGTGATATTGACCTGGTGATGGATCCGGATGCGCTGCGACGCGTCCCTGTACAGGGGAAGCAGCTTTCTCCAGTTGCCGGTTTTGAGGTCTGCGATCTGGACCGTGGTCAATCCACGGGCCAGGCAGTGATCCACCCCCGCCTGGATGTGTCTGGCTGCCTGTGAGTCCAGCGCTTCCAGCAGCGGTTCGCAGGCAGCTTCCTGAAAAATCCCGTCCTCCCGCCATACGCCTGCCAGTTTCATGGCGGCTGTGTTGGCTGTGAGGATGTGTGTGCAGTATCTCTCGCAGACAATGGGGATATCCGGATTCACTGCATCAAGATCCCGGCGCTCCGGCATGCGCTTTTCCAGCAGGTTTTCCTGATCCCAGCCCATACCATGAACAAAGGGTTCATGACAGCTGCGCAGAATCGACTGGATTTCCGTAATGGACCCGGCTGTGTCCAGACGGCATCCGGTGAGCATCTGCCCTGTCATGCGCAGATGCATGTGAGAATCGTTGAACCCCGGCAGTGCCATGGACTTTTGCACATCCAGAATCCTGGCATCCGGTCCTGCCATGGACCGGATCATGGCCGGTGTTCCCAGTGCAGCAATGCGGTCTCCATCCACCAGGATGTCACTGCCGTCCAATGTATTGGTAATGACTGTCTTCATCTCTGTCTCCTTGCTGTTTCGAACTTCACGTTTCTGATGCAGTCGGTTCAGGACTTCTCTGCAGAAGTCCATCTCTCCAGAAAAAAGAGCCGCTCCGGCTCTTTTCACTTTCCTGGTTTTATTCCTCGATGGTCACATACTTGTAGACAAAGGGCACACCCACAGGGTTGTCCACCAGGTGCTTCACCTTCGGGTTCAGCAGGTCGGATGCTCCGGTCTGGAACACCGGTCCCACTGCCACATCGTCCATGGCGATCTTTTCAGCATCCTTCAGCAGCTGCCAGCGCTCTTCATCGGTATCGGCATCTGCCGCTTCCTTCAGTTTCTCGGTGTACTCTTCGTTGGGATATTTGCCGAAGTTGAAGGATCCGCCCGGCAGAAGCACGTTCAGATACGTTGTCGGATCGGCATAGTCCGGTCCCCAGCGGGTCAGCACCACATCGAAGTCTCCGTTCTGCTGGGTTTTCAGACGGACGTTCTTTTCCTGGGACACCATTTCAATGTTCAGGCCCTCCAGCTTGGAGAGTTCCGACTGGATAAATTCTGCTGCCGACTTGGCAGGATCCGAGGGTTCAAACAGGAACCGCAGATTGATTTCATCCTTGCCCAGTTCCTTTTTTGCCTTTTCCCAGTACTCCTGGGCAAGCTTTTCGCTGTCTTCGCCGGTTTCCGTGAAATAGCCTTCTGCTGTTTCGCGGTAGTCCTTGCCATCCGGTCCATTCGCCAGTTTTACGGTGACAAAGCCTTCTGCCGGAATGGATCCGTCCTTCAGGACATTCTGCGTCAGGTTCTCCTTGTCCACGGCATAAGTCAGGGCCTTGCGCAGATTCTCGTTCTGCAGGTCCCCGTTTTCAAAATTGTACTGCAGATACCACAGGAAACTGCCCAGCACGGACTTGTAGGCTTCGTTGTCCTTGTACTTGTCCACCAGGGATGAATTCAGGCGGGCATAGTCCGTCGTTCCGTTTTCATAGGCCAGTGCTGCCGACGAAGGCTCCGGCACGATGTTGATGTTGATTTCCTCCAGGGCTACATCATCTGCACCCCAGTAATCTGCATTTTTGCTCAGTTTCAGTGAATTGCCCTTGACCCATTCATCCAGCTTGAAGGGACCGCAGTAGAGCAGGTTGTCGGGAGACAGGCCGTACTGGTCTCCCTGTTCCTCCGCGAATTTTTCGTTTACGGGATAGAACGGCGGGAATGTGGTCAGAGACACAAAATACGGAGTTTTCCGGGACAGTGTGACCTCCAGGGTCTTGTCATCCACTGCCTTGACTGCGATTTCATCTTTTTTGGCCGGATCGCCCATGGCTTCGTCGGCACCCTTGATGCAGGCTCCGTCACTGCCAAAGATATAGGCGTAGTCACAGGTGGGATCTGTAGCCGCGTCTTTCCAGGCATATTCGAAATCAGCCGCTGTCACAGGATCGCCGTTGGACCACTTCGCATCCCGCAGATGGAAGGTATAAGTCAGGTCGTCGTCCGATACATCGTAGGATTCCGCCAGGGCGGGTACAATATCGGCGTTCTCATTGGTGGTTTCCAGGCCTTCGATGCACATGTTGATGACTTCGAAGGACATGCCATCTGTGGCAAGCGTGGAATCCATGGTGATGACATCGTTCTCCTTGGACAGATTCAGCACCTGGGCAGGTTTCTCTCCGTCTTTGGCACCGGTGTTTCCGGAACCGGAGGAACAGGCTGTCAGACCCAGAGCCAGGGTCATGACAGCAGGCACAGCAAAATACTTTTTCATACGTGCTCCCTTTCTTCTCGGGTGCATTATAGGTCGTATTGTAACCACTTTCAATCCCGTAAAATTATAACACTCTTTGTTTCTGTCATTATAGATGACCTGAAGGCGCTCCCGCGGATTCTCATCCTTCTTTCATATCTCTCCGGTACAGGTGAAACCGCAGCAGCCGGTCTCCTTCCTGTAGCGAGCTCCGGCCGGTCATTTCAAACCCTCGCCGCCTATACAGCCGTTCTGCCCGGATATTGCCTGCAATCACGTCCAGCACCTGGGTTCTGTATCCGCCGGTCCGGGTTTCCCGGTCCATCACATCCAGCATCCGCTGCGAGAGGCCGGTACCCCGAAACTGTCTGGTAATTCCCAGCAGATGCAGGCCCAGGTCCTCCCTGTTCCCTCCTTCCGGCACGAGAGCCATGGCACCGGCTGCCATTCCATCCACTCTCGCAATCCAGAGTTCCCCGTTTTCGATGTGCCTTTCCAGCATCTCCGTATCCGGGTGAAGACCATATTCCCACATGGGTGTATACGGATCGCCCGCCTGCTCATCGCAAAGCTGCCGATAGAGTCTCTCCACTTCTGGCAGGTCCTGCCTGCATGCCGGTTCGATGGTTTCCATATTTCCAAACTCCTTTTCTTTGCTGTACGTCATCCAGTCTGGCGAATGTCTTTCCTGTATCCTTTGCATCCTGTAAAATGAATGCGGACATGAAACACAGCAGCCTGAACATTTGCGGCGTCATCACCGAGTATAACCCATTCCATGAAGGACATGCACATCATCTCAGACAGGCACGGGCACTGACAAACTGTGACTGTCTGGTCTGCATCGTGTCGGATTATTTCAGTCAGCGGGGACTGCCTTCGCTGATGACCTGGCAGGACAAAACCCGGTTGGCACTGGATCATGGAGCTGATCTGGTCATTCGACTGCCGGCAGTCTATGCAGCACAGTCTGCAGATCATTTTGCCCGCTATGCAATGGAATCTCTGTCGGTGCTGGGTGTCAGCACGATCGTGTTCGGATCGGAGTGTCATGACGACCGGCTGCTGGAAAAACTGGCTGATGAAACCGGGCAGATCATGCCGGACCCCACCACCAGCCAGGCCCGCAACCTGCCGGCCCTGCAGCCCAATGACATTCTGGGTATACAATACATACGACAGTGCCGGCGCCTGGGAATCGGTTGGAAAACGATCCCCAGGGATCCGGGATTCATCAGTGCAACGGCCAGCCGCCGCGCCTTCTTTGACGGTCAGCCGGTCGACCAGGCAGACTGTATGCTTGCACAGCAGCGGTGGGAATCCTATTATCCGTTTCTTCGTCTGTCTCTGCTCATGACTGCACCGGGCCGGCTGAAGGACTTTTTCCTGGTAACGGAAGGAATCGAATACCGTCTGGCACAGTCTGCCCGCACTCACCGGACCTGGGAGGAATTTCTGGAATCAGCCATCTCCCGGACCTATTCCCGGGCAAGGATTCAGCGGACCTGTCTGATGATCCTGCTGCAGGTGACGTGGGAACAGATGAGGGAACATGATGCGTTTTATCATGTGATTCCTGCCGGGTTCAATCAGACAGGACAGGCCCTGCTTGCCAGCCTGAGTGAAGAACAGAAAAAACTGGTCTGTCTGAAATTTGCGCAGCTTCCCCTTTTTCTGAAAGAAGTGGAGAACAAAACCGCGCAGCTGTATGACAGCGTCCTGACATCGCCCTGCGAAAAGGGCCTCATTATCCAGAAAGGGAGATCTCATGCGTAGAAAAAACACATCCCGCCGGAGTCATCCGGTTCTTACATGGCTGCTCGGACTGACAGCTCTGGCTGCAGGACTGTATCTGTGGCTGCTGCCGCCGGTGAAGAAGCCCCGAAAACAGTATCCCTTTGCCATTCTGCTGGGCTGTCCCTGCAGAAAGGACGGATCCATGTCACGGTCCCAGGTGGAACGCTGCCGGCTGGCCATGGCTGCCTGGAGTTCCTACCGCACCCTGGTCATCACAGGCGGGGCCGTCAAAAACAAGTGGCCGGAAGCACAGACCATGGCTGCCTACATCCGCACCCGGTGTCCGATTCCGGTCGTGATCGAAGACAAGTCACGAACCACCTGGGAGAACCTGAAAAACACCCGGGAAATTATCGGTGATGTTCCTGTCCTGCTGCTGACCTCCAGCCTGCATGCACCGCGGGCACAGGCCATGGCCAGGCACTTCTTCTCGGATGTGGCTGTCCAGACCTACCGTGAAAACCGGCTGAAGCACGTTCTGCGTGAACTGGTGAGCCGGAAAATCTACATGGTGATGGAACTGAAAAAACTTGCTGGCGGCAGCGCTGAGTGATCTGCTGCCGACCAGCCTCATAACAGAAACCGGAATCAACTGCTGATGCCGGTTTTTTGTCTCTATCTGTAAAGGGAAGCATCCTCCGATTCAGTCGGTCGGACAAAAAAACCGCACAGTGGCGGTGTTTGTCAGTCAGCCGGAAACGGCGGCAGCTCTCTGGCAACGGCACTGGAGTTTTTCCAGCGGCGTTCCTGCATGGGGCATGGATGGATCCCGCAGCTGCTGTAGCAGTCGGCAAGGGGCAGCCAGGCCTGGCGGTATCCGGCCTTGGCAGCATTGCGCATGTACTCAAAACTCTCTGCACTGCCTGGGGCGGCTTTCATGGCCAGCCGGAACATGGCTTCCGGATTTCCCTGGTCATTCGCCTTCAGCAGCCAGGTCTGCTCCCGGTCTCTGTCCAGATCTGCCAGCCACAGGCTCGCAAATGCATTGTTTTCCCGCTCGAGGATCTGCACTGCCTCCTGCCCCGCATTTTCTGACAGGAGTCTTGTGACCAGTTTCGTCACCACCCACTGCCTCAGCGATTCCCGCTGTCCGGGTTCTGCATCACACTCTCTGGCGTCATCCAGATACTCCAGTGCAAGCCGCAGATCCTGCCTCAGCCCCCTGCCATAGGCATAGGCTCTGGCCAGCCCGAAGCTTGCCTCCCGGATGCCCGTACGCCAGGACCGCAGCATCCATCGGGCACTGGATTCGAATTTTCCCTGTGCATATTCCACCACAGCCGTATGATACATAGACCTCGGATCTCCCTGTGTGGCAGCCACCCAGGTATAGTGAAGCGCCTGTCCCGGATCTGCCTGCAGGCCCGGTGCTCCCTCCAGATAACACTGTCTAAGCACAAGCGTGCTCTCCAGGTCCCCGCTGCAGGAGGCAGTCTCCAGACTGCGGATCCATGATGTGAACTGCTGTGTATTGAGAGACTGGTAGTCCGCCATAGCCCTGACCTCCTGCCTGCATGCCGCCGGATTCATTACACCTATCAGTATAGTGAAAACGTGCAGACAGGGCCTTTGCCGTGCCCTTTGCGACGGAGATTCCCGGCTGAATGCCAGAACGGAAAAGAAGGCTCAGGACTGCGGTTGAGCCTGGGCCTCCAGTTTCTGTTTCAGCTTTTGAGCCATCTCCCGACGGTCGGGATCCTGTTCCGTTTCCAGCGCTTTCTCAAGCCAGAACCGGGCCTGTCTGTCATCGGGATGCACCCCTATCCCGTAATGATAATGCTGGGCCAGCGGAAGTGCCGCTTCGTCAAATCCAGATTTGGCCGCATTTTTCATCCATTCAAAGGCCTTTCGGGGATCCTGGGCGGTTCCGACACCTTCCCGAAGGCACATGGACACATTGTACATGCCTGCCGGGTGACCTAGATCCGCAGCTCTCATGCTGCAGTCAAAGGTCTTCTGCGGATCCTGTCCCACGCCGTCTTCAATGGAGTATTCAAAGGCCAGGCTGACAAGGCAGTCTGCATCGTCCAAAGCCGCCCCTTCCAGGAGCACCTGTTCCGCAGCCCTGTGTTTTCCGTCTTCGAGCAGGTTCATGCCTTCTTCCGAGCAGAGCCGGCCAAGCAGGAGTCTGCCTTCCTCTTCCTGGCCATGGGCAATCGCATGACAGATCAGCCTTCTTGCTTCCGCAAAGTCTTTCTCCCGGCTCATGAGCATGCGGGCACAGGGCAGCCAGGCTTCCGGGACATCAGCTGCGGCGGCCTGTTTCATCCAGGTCATGGCCTGCGGCAGGTCCACAGGACAGCCACGCCCTTCCTGTGCGCAGATGGCAGCGTTGTACAGACACCATCCTTCCCCGAGCTGTGCGCCGAGCACGGTGTATCGGCAAGCCTGGACGGGGTCCGGCTCCAGGCCGTAGTCTCCATAGGTATAGCAGTGAATCAGCGTCCGGATGCTGTCATAGTCACCCAGGGCTGCGGCTTCCTCCAGAAACGGAACCTGGTCCTGCGGGTTGTCTTCCATTGACTGTATGGCGCGCTTGAGCTGCAGAAGACGCTTCATGCACCCGGCTCCTTTCTTCTGTTCCTGTTCCCGATCACTGTATCGTCCGGATCACTTCATTCACGCTGCGGACTTTCTTGAGATTGGCCATGAGGGTCGTCAGATGTCTGGCATCATGCACTCCCACGGTCAGTTTCGTCGTGGCGGTGAGGTTGTTGTCATCCACTGCAGAATCCACGTGTTTCAGTGCGGCATTGTTCTGCTGCAGAGTCGTGACAATATCGGACAGCAGGTAGTTTCTGTCGTCACTGCGGATCAGCAGTTTCACTTCATACTGCTTGTCCTCCGGTTCCTGGTCCCAGTTCACGGGAATCAGCCGCTTTTTCTCATTGACGATGTTCGGACAGTCCGTCCGGTGCACCTTGACGCCCTGCCCCTTGGATATATAGCCAATGATCGAATCGCCGGGGATCGGGGAGCAGCAGTTTGCCAGCGAGACCTGGATCGTGTCAATGCCGGGGACCACCACACCGCATTCCGAGGTCCGGTGACTGCGCCCGGCAGCCCGATTGTAGATCTTCATGATCTCTTCGTCATCCACAGCACCGGGCTTGTTGCGGATCAGGCGGTCGGTTACGGCCTGCAGACTGATCTTTCTGTCAGCCAGGCCGGCAAAAAGATCGTCCGCGCTTTTCAGGGAAAGACTGGAAAGGATGGATTCCACCTTGCGGATATCGAGATCCTTTGCATCGCCTTTGAGCCGCCGGAGTTCGTCTTCCAGCATCTGCTGACCCTGATGCACCCGGTCTTTCCGGTCCTGCTGGTCCCGTTTCTGCAGGAAAGCCCGGATCTTGTTGCGGGCATGGCCGGATTTCACGATTTTGATCCAGTCCGCCGACGGTCCCGGAGAATTCTTGTTCGTGAGGATCGAAACCACATCCCCGGTCTTAAGCTGGGTATTCAGCGGAACTATGGCACCGTTTACTGTGGCTCCAACTGTCTTGTGTCCCACTTCCGTGTGAACACGATAGGCAAAGTCAATGGGACACGATCCCTGGGGCAGTGCAATGATCTTTCCACGGGGTGTCATGCAGTAGACATTGGCTTCAAATATATCCTTCTGGAGCACATTCATGTACTCCAGCGGATCTTCGCTTTCCTCATCCGTCATCATGGAAAAATCCCGGAACCAGGTCAGCTTGTCCTCCAGCTCTTTCTGGCCCAGTGCGGCTGTATCCGGCGATTCCTTGTAGCGGTAATGCGCCGCAATGCCCCGTTCCGCAACCGCATCCATATCCTCGGTCCGGATCTGGATCTCGAAAATACTGCCGCAGGTCGGTTCCACCACCGTGGTATGCAGGGACTGGTACATGTTGGCCTTGGGCATGGCAATGTAGTCCTTGAACCGTCCCGGAATGGGGCGGTATTTGGCGTGAATGTAGCCAAGGATTTCATAGCAGTGCAGCTCGGTGTCTGTGACGATGCGGATAGCCAGCAGGTCCAGGATCTCCTCGAAGCGCTTGTTCTTGGTGATCATTTTCTTGTAGATGGAATAGAAATGCTTGCTGCGCCCGAAGATCCGGTAAGGAATGTGATATACATCCAGCATATCCTGGATCTCTTTGATCATCATCTGGACCTGATCATTGCGGTCTTCCTCCCGCTGGCGGACCAGATTCTTGATTTCTTCGTATTTTGCCGGTTCCAGGTACTTGAAGGAAAGATCTTCCAGTTCGTTTTTGACCTGGGAGATACCCAGGCGGTGTGCAATGGGCGCATATACGGACAGTGTCTCATTGGAAATTTTTTTCTGCTTCTCGGGCTTCATGTACTGCAGAGTCCGCATATTGTGAAGCCGGTCCGCGAGCTTTACGAGAATCACCCGGATGTCCTTGGCCATGGCAATGAACAGCTTTCTGTGGTTGCTGGCCAGGTACTCCTTTTCGTCCTTGAATTTGATGGCGCCGATTTTTGTGACGGCCTCCACGATCGCCGCCACATCCTGGCCGAATTCCTCGCGGATGATATCCGTGGTCACTTCCTCGCAGTCTTCCACCGTATCATGCAGCAGGCCTGACACGATGGTTGTGGGGCTCGAGTGAAGCGTGGAAAGGATGTAAGCGACCTGGATGACATGGATTTCATAGGGCTCCCCACTTTTGCGGAACTGCCCTTCATGGTGTTTGTGGGCAAACTGCCAGGCCTTTTCGATCAGGGCCAGATTTTCCGGCTTCCGGATGTACGTCTGTATATTGGCAAAGCACTCCTCGAATGTCACTGATTTCCGTCTGCTCATGTGTCCTCCTTTCCATCGGCAGGGTGCAGCACCTCTTTCCGGTCAGTCAGAGGCATCCGCTTCAGCTGTTATTCTCCTTCGTAATGAACCAGAGAGAGAATCGGAACATCCTCCAGGCGGTCCCTTCCCTTCAGGTCGTCCAGTTCCACAACGAACGCTGTGCCGACAACTTCAGCACCGCATTTTTCCGCCATATGGCGGATTGCCTGCACGGTGCCTCCGGTGGCAAGCAGATCATCCACGATCACCACCCGGTCACCGGGTTGGATGGCATCTGCATGGATCTGCAGGGTGTCGGTACCGTACTCCAGGTCATAGGTTTCCTCCACCACGGTCCGTGGCAGCTTGCCGGGTTTGCGGACAGGCGCAAACGCCACATCCGCTTCCACAGCTGCGGGAAGACCGAAAAGAAACCCTCTGGCTTCGGGCGCCAGAACGAGTGTCGCATTCTGGTCTTCGATAAAGTCAGCCAGTTTGCGGGTCACATGGCGCATGGCTTTCGGGGATGCGAGAATCGGGGTGATGTCGCGGAAAATGATGCCTTCCCTGGGAAAGCCGGGGATGCTGGCGATGTAGTCATTGAGTTCCATGGTCGATCGTCTCCTTCAGTTCTGACGGTATATCTGCACTGGCAGAAGCCGTCAGACCCTCTGCCGTTTTGATTCAAGTTATTCCTGTGAGGTCCCCACAGCGCTGAGTATAAGCTGCGGCCTGGCCGTCTGCATCCAGACATTCACGGACGGTTTGCCCGTCAGCCAGCGGATCTGGTTTGGCGACAGAGTCTTTTCTGAATCAGGCTGATTAAACCGCATGGCTTCCAGACCGTTTTCCAGCACATACCGCCGGTGACGGCCGGCGCTCAGGTCACGGACAAAAGCGACAGCAGGATCCTGGATCCGCAGTTCCGGAAGCTCGAAACCCGTTCCAAAGGGACGCAGTGCATCCAGCTGGCGGATGGCCGGGACCGTGAGGTCCGCTGCTTTTACATCCAGCGGATCCGCTTTTTGCGCATGGGGGACCGTGACTGTTTTCAGATAGGCCTCAAAATCGTCTCTGTCTTTCAGATCAAGGGAAAAGCCTGCTGCCCGGCTGTGACCCCCCAGGGTGACAAACCGGTCAAATCCCTTCAGGAGGTCCATGCAGTCCACCCCTTCCGGGGAGCGCATGCTGCATTTCAGTCCGCTCTGTCCCCGGGCTGCCAGGATCACCGGCCGGCCGGTGGTTTCACACAGGCTCCCTGCGGCCAGGCCGATGATGCCTTCATGCCATGTCGGGTCCTCCAGAAAGATCACGGTTGATCCGGGCCGGACCCGTGACTGTGCTTCCTGCACCATTCGTCCGGACATCTCGCGGCGGCGGTCATTAATCTGACAGATGCCCTGCGCCAGGGAGGAAATCTGACGAAAATCGTCTGTGAGAAAGAACCGCACAGCATTGTTCGCGTTGGCCAGATCCGAGAGCCGCCCCAGCGCATTGATTTTGGGAATCACCTGGAAGGACAGATCCGTTTCATTCTCCGGGATTCCCTGTGCCAGCAGCCGGACGTGAGGATCACAATCTGTTTTCAGCTGCTCGAGAGCCTGAAAAATCAATGCCCGTGTCTGCCCGGTGACTGCCATCTGGTCTCCCACACTGGCCAGACCTGCCAGCAGCAGTTCGTAGTCTGTTGCCCACCCGGCATGTCGCAGGAGCTCACAGGCAACTGCAGCCCCGCACAGAGTGGAAAACTCAGGCTCCATCAGTGCCGGATGCACGAACCATGCGGCCTGCGGCGGTGTCTCAAACTGATGATGATCCGTAACGATCACATCCATCCCAAGATCTGCGGCACAGGCCAGGGCTTCTTCTGCCCTGACACCGTTGTCCACAGTCACCAGCAGCGAATAACCCTTCTCGTGTGCGAGCCGCACCGTTTTTTCCTGGAGTCCATACCCCTCCCGAATGCGGTCCGGAATGTAAAATCCCGTTTCTATGCCCTGACGCCGCAGGGCACCGGTCAGAATCGCCGTGCCCAGGATACCGTCTGCATCATAGTCACCGGCCACGATCACTTTTTCGTGACTGGCCGCAGCCTGTTTCAGGCGGGCAGCAGCCTGGACCACTGCATCTGCCTGAGACGGACTGTGCAGTTCGGGTGTTTCAAGCCATGTCATCCATCTCGACTGGTCCGGTTCCAGGCGCCCGAGAATTTTACAGGCCAGGGGCAGCAGCATTTCAGGTGTCACTCTGACTGATTCTGACATCCGTCGTCCCCTTTTCTTCCCAGGTGGGCATAGGCTCTGGGTGTTGCCACCCGTCCACGCGGAGTCCGGTTGATGAATCCGATCTGCAGGAGATACGGTTCATACATATCCTCCAGTGTGGTGCTTTCCTCGCCTATGGAGGCCGCCAGGGCCTCGAGACCGGCCGGTCCTCCCTGGAACCGGTCGATCAGCCCTGTCAGGTACCGGTAGTCCACAGAATCGAGCCCCATATGGTCCACCTTTAGGCGGTCCAGAGCTTCTCTTGCGATGTCTTCCGTCACGAATCCGTCATTGAACACCTGGGCAAAATCCCGCACCCGGCGGAACAGACGGTTGGCAATGCGCGGCGTACCGCGGCTTCTTCGGGCAATCTCCCGCCGGGCACCCGGCTCCGTGTCTGTATTCATCACCCGCGATGTCCGGTCCACGATTTTTTCCAGTTCCGGAAGACCGTAATATTCCAGCTGGCTGACTATGCCGAACCGGTCACGCAGGGGAGCCGACAGATCGCCGGCACGTGTTGTGGCGCCAACCAGAGTAAAGGGCGGCAGGGACAGCCGGATCGTGTGAACCCCGGCATCCTTTCCCACCACAATGTCCAGGCAGTAGTCCTCCATGGCAGGGTAAAGGATTTCCTCCACCTGCCGGGGCAGCCGGTGGATTTCGTCAATGAACAGGACATCCCCGGGTTCAATGGTGGACAGGATCGCAGCCAGGTCGCCGCTTTTTTCGATGGCAGGCCCGGAAGCCATACGGAGCTGTCCGCCCATTTCCCTGGCGAGAATATACGCCAGTGTGGTCTTTCCCAGTCCAGGCGGTCCATACAGCAGGACGTGATCGAGTGCCTCATTCCGGCTGCGTGCTGCCTGTATGAAGACACGAAGATTGTCTTTGAGCGACTGCTGTCCTATGTACTCATCCAGCGTTCCCGGCCGCAGCGAGCTCTCTTTCTCATCCTGTGCCAGTTCACGGCTGTCCATCAGTCTGTCTTCCAACGGCTACACCCCCTTCCGTTTCGCCAGAAGCCGCAGGGCTTCCCGGATCATGTCCTGGACCGGCAGCTCCCTGGAAGCCAGTTCGGGCTCCAGCGGAGCTATGTCCTGGCTTCTGTAGCCAAAGTTCTCCAGGGCCGATACTGTCTCCTGCCACTGCCGGGTTCCTGCCGCTGCCGGTTCTGCTTCCGGTCGCATCTTCACCAGGCGTCCGCGCATGTCCAGCAGCATCTGGCTGGCGGTTTTCGGGCCAATGCCCGGCAAAGCCTTCAGAGCGGACACATCTTCCTTTTCCAGAGCCTCCAGGATCCGGCGTCCCCCGGCCTTTGTCAGGATCTGCAGGGCGGATTTGGGGCCGATTCCCTTGACGCCGATCAGAGACAGAAACACCTGATAATCGGCTTCGGTCGTGAAACCGTACAGTGTCCATCCATCCTCGCGGATGCTTTCATATATATGCCAGAGTCCCTGCCTGCCTGAAGAGACAGCTGCCGGATCCGGTGTCAGGATCTCGAATCCGATCCCGCCGGTCTGCACCACGACAGAATCAGACCGGATCTGCCGTACAGTGCCTTCTATGAATGCAATCACAGTCCGGCCTCCTTTCCTGTCCGGCCATGCCGGAAACAATCAGACTTTCAGTATACCATTTCTGGTCACATGCACGAGAATGCTTCCTGCCGCATTCCCCAGAGCGATCAGCAGCAAGGCCGGCAGAAAATCGAACCGCAGACCCATGCAGAGATAGCTGATGTCTGCAATGCTGTGTTCAAACCCCGACAGGATGAACATCGGGATGCACAGGAAGATGCCCAGCGGATTTCCGGATTTTTTCCAGGACACCACCGCCGCATACATCAGGATGCCGCACAGCAGTCCCCTGAAAAACAGGGACCACCAGGGGACCGCCAGCTTTGCATCGATCATGGCCGAAGCAGCAGCCACGAGGCCGGGATCGGCCGCAATGCACAGGAAGGCCACCGCTGCAGCCCCGGCAAAATTTCCCAGGAATACGGCAGCGTACCACCATACAGGTTTGACTCTGTCCGTGATGAACCCGATTTTGCCTGTAAACAGATCCAGTCCGAACAGACAGACCATGTACAGGGCAAAGGAAAACAGAATGGCTGCCGCCACTTTGTCATCCATTCCTGCATACAGGCGGCCGGCCAGTGCCACGGCACCTCCGGCAAACAGACTTTTCCAGTACTTCTTCATTGCTTCCCTGTCCTTTTTCCTATTGTGACCTTTTCTGCCTTGTGCCGGTCCGGATTTCAGTCATCCAGCTCGATTTCCACGGGACAATGGTCACTGCCGAAAATATCATCCCGTATGCGTATGTCGCGGATCCTGTCCATCAGCTTCGGGCTGGCCAGCCAGTAGTCAATGCGCTCTCCCTGATTGCGTTCCCGTCCTCTGGAATAGTAGCTCCACCAGGTATACTGTCTGTCGTCCGGATGCAGTGTGCGGAAGACGTCCACAAAGTGCGACAGAAAATTCTGCTGAAAGCTTTCCCGTTCATGCAGAGTGTAGCCCGCTGCCGATGCAGCGGCTTCCTCATCCCAGACATCCAGTTCCGTTCTGGCAACGTTGAAGTCTCCGCAGGCCAGCACCGGCTTTGTTTCCTCGAGCCGGCGCAGCCAGGCAGAAAAAGCCCGGTCCCATTCCAGACGGTACTCCAGCCGTTTCAGGCCGTCTCCGCTGTTGGGAACGTAGACATTCACCAGGTAAAAGGACCCCATGTCCGCCGTGAGAACGCGCCCTTCCCCGTCATGTTCTTCTGCACCAATGCCGGCAGTCACCATGGCCGGTTCCACCAGGGACAGGATCATGGTGCCGCTGTAGCCCTTGCGCCTGGCACAGTTTACATACTGCCAGGGAAAGAGCCCTTCATCCACCTCGATCTGGTCAGCCTGTGCCTTGGTTTCCTGCAGGCAAACCACATCGGGGTCCAGGGCCGCCATGATGTCTTCAAATCCCTTTTTCAATACTGCCCGCAGGCCATTCACGTTCCATGTCACCAGCCGCATACATACCTCCTGGCCGGACTGCCGTCCAGACAGTCCAAACTTAACACTTAACAATAGTAGCGCGAAAATCGGCGTCATGGCAATCACAGATTCACCTGTCTTCATCACATTGTGAACGGACACAGTCACAACAGGCCTGGCTGCCGGATTTCTGTCGCCTGCACCGCGGATGCCGGATCCTCATTCCGGCTTCGAAGACAGACAGGCTATGCGGGCATTTTTCCAAAAACAGCACGGCATTCTCCTGCAGACACGGTACAATAGACTGCATGCAGACAATGACACAACAGATTGCCGGGTCCATGGGACTCAAAGAAGGACAGGTGGCAGCTGTCCTGGAACTGCTGGAAGGCGGTGCGACCATTCCATTCATCGCGCGGTACCGCAAGGAAGTCACCGGGCGTCTGGACGAAGACCAGCTTCGCCGGATCCAGCAGGTTCATGCCTACACACTGGGGCTTCAGGCCCGGAAGGAATCCGTCCGGGAACTCATCGGCGAAAAGGGACTGATGACACCGGAACTGGATACTGCGCTGAAAGAAGCAAAGACCCTGGCGGAAGTCGAGGAACTCTATCGTCCGTATAAAGAAAAGAGAAAAACCAAAGCCACACAGGCGATTGCCGACGGTCACGGACCGCTGGCTGACAGGATCCTGGCTCAGGACCGTCCTTTCCCGGTGGATGAAGATCCGGCTGCATTGCAGGCGGCGGGGTGGATCGTGGCGGAAAAGTTCAGCGATGACCCGAAGATCCGGGAAACGGTGAAGAACTTCCTGGAAAAAACCGGAGTCATGGAATCGAAAAAGAAGAAAGATGCCGTGGATGAAAAGGGTGTCTACGAGATGTATTACGATTTTGCAGACCCTGTGCGGAAAATCCCTGGCCATCGTGTACTGGCAATGGAACGCGGAGAGAAGGAAAAGATCCTCTCCATTGCCCTGGAGTTCGACTACCCCGCCCTGGAACAGCGACTGGCCAGGCAGATCATCCGGCGGCCGGATGCCGCTTCCTGGCTGTCGGCTGTCATGCATGATGCCCTGGTGCGGCTGATCGTGCCCAGTGTGCGCCGTCAGATCCGCAGTGAACTTCGGGAGAAGGCCTGCAATGCAGCCATTGCCGGATTTTCCGTGAATCTGGAAAACATGCTCATGACGCGACCCCTGAAAGGAAAGTCGGTGCTCGCGTGGGATCCGGGATATCTGCACGGATGCAAGCTTGCCATGCTGGATCCCTCGGGGAACCTGCTCGCCACAGACGTGGTGTATCCCTTCCGGGGAAAAGGTCAGGAGGCGCAGGCAATCAGGCGCACAAGGGAGCTTCTGACTGAGTACAGACCGGATGTGGTGGTGATTGGAAACGGGACCGCGAGCCGTGAATCCGAGGCGCTGGTTGCAGATATCATCCGGGAGTTTCCGGAGATATCCTATGTGATCGGATCCGAAGCCGGGGCATCGGTCTATTCGGCCTCCCAGCTTGCAAAGGAAGAATTTCCGGATCTGGCGGTGGAAACCCGGAGCGCCGTTTCCATTGGCCGCAGGGTGCAGGATCCGCTGAGCGAGCTGGTCAAAATCGATCCAAAGTCCCTGGGCATCGGCGAATATCAGCATGATGTCCCGCAGAAGCAGCTGAAGGAAGCCCTGGATTTCGTGACAGACAAAGCCGTCAACCGGGTGGGCACAGACGTGAACACAGCTTCTCCTTCCCTGCTGATGCATGTGTCCGGGCTCACAAAAACTCAGATTGCCAGAATCCTCAGGGCCCGGCCGATCCGGACCAGAACCCAGCTGGAATCTGTGCTGACGCCCAAAGCCTATGAACAGGCAGTGGGATTTCTCCGGATCCCGGATGGCGTCGAGCCGCTGGATGCCACGGGGATCCATCCGGAGAGCTACGGTTTTGCCCGGCAGTTTCTCCAGGATCACGGGCTGGATGCCGCCGATATGCGGTCACAGGCCTTCCGGGATTCCCTGAAGCGGATCAATCCGGTTCAGGAAGCCAGACGCCTGGGAGTGGGAACCGACACCATGATCGACATCATCCGCGAACTGCGCAATCCCGGCCTGGATCCGCGTGACAGCCTGGATGCACCGGTCCTGAAGAAGGATGTCCTGTCCATCGAGGACCTGGTTCCCGGGATGGAGCTGCAGGGAACGGTCCGCAACGTGACCAGCTTCGGGGCATTCGTGGACATTGGACTGCACGATGACGGACTCGTGCACATTTCCCGCATGGCGGATCACTTCGTCAAGGATCCCCGGGAAATCGCGGCCACGGGCCAGATTGTCAAGGTCTGGGTTCATAACGTTGACCGGAAACGCGGCCGGGTGGGGCTCTCTCTAACAGCCCCGAAACGCTGAGGCTGCCGGCGTCGGACCGATACGCGCTGCAGACCCGGGCACAGTGTCAGACTCTGACCTGTGTCCCGGGTTTTTCTTTCCTCAGGCCGCCGGCCTGACAGAAATCATCCGCTTCCCATACGTATGGTTTTACGGAATCCGGTTGTCATGAAGACGCTGTCATGCAGGCTTTTGCGGAATGAATGGCGGTCCATGGCCTTACACTGAAAGCAGTCACAGGCGCCTGAGCCACAAGTGCCTGTGACGGAGAACATGACCATCATCAGCGGAAAGGATGAAAACGACATGACAGACCATGCTGCTGCAGGCAGACCCTTTGTGTTCTGCCACATGCTGGTATCCCTGGATGGAAAAATCAGCGGGACATTTCTGGATACGCTTAAGGGCATCAAAGCGGTCGGGACATTGTATGACCTGGCTTTTGGCCCCGACCGGTTCTATGCCATGCAGGGATGGCTCTCGGGGCGTGTGACGACAGACGAGAATTTCACGTTCTACGCCAGACCAGATCTGGATCCCGGGGCTCCGGCGGTGCCTGACGGAGACTACATCACGAATACGGATTTCGGCATGTACTATGTTTCCGTGGATCCGCTGGGTGTGCTGGGGTGGAACTCTCCATATCTGCAGTATGAAACCACGAAAGCTGCGGTGATCGAAGTGCTGACAGAACAGGCTTCCAATGCCTACAGGGCGTTTTTGCGCTCACTGGGGATCCCCTACATCATTGCAGGGGAGAAGGACGTGGAATGGGACAGCCTGCTTGAGAAGCTGAAGTCCCTGTTTCACATCGACATGCTGATGCTGCAGGGCGGCGGGATCCTGAACTGGAAGTTCATGGAGTCCGGCCTTTGCGACGAGCTGAGTCTGGTGGTGGCCGCTGCAGCGGATGGTGCCGAAAACACCCCTTCGGTGTTTCGCAATATGGCCTACCCAGAGGGCAGACCGCTGCACTTTGCGCTGGAAGAGACCAGGCAGATGGAGAGCGGCGCTCTGTGGCTGCGGTACAAAGTCCTGAATCCGGAGAAAATGTGGACGCAGTGATCCGGTTTCGATTGAACATCCGGTTGCCACATGTGACAATCTGAGAGCGACAGAAGGTGTCGAAGGAGGATGCTGGCATGAAGTGGAAGGCGCTGTTTGCGGATATTGACGGGACTCTGGCGGAAAAAGGAGAAATTCTTGGTCCGGAAACAAAAAAACAGCTGACAAAGCTGCATGAAAAAGGTGTAAAGATCGGGCTGGCCACGGGACGGCCGATGGACCGCCGGATCCTGGAGAAAGCCAGAAAGTGGGATCTGCCCTTTGCATTCGATGCGGTGATCGGTCTGAACGGCGGCGATCTCTGGGTCCGGGGAGAGGAAGAAACACAGCACATGAACATGCTGTCCACAGAATCCGTGAAGAAGATCATGAAGCTGCTGGAGGGAGAAGACGTGAATGCGATCATCTACAGAGATGGATACGATGACGTGATCTGCACCCGGATGGATCAGTTCATCGAAGGATCCATGCTGCGCAACTCTTCCTTCGCCCGGAAAGTGGAGCCGGAGGAAATGTGGGCAGAACCCGCCGGGAAAGTGGAAGTCCAGTATCCTGCTGACCAGCAGGGGCGGATCCTGAAGCTGCTCAAAGACAACCCCGATCCTGCCTGGATCACCGTCGGCACATTTCCCGGTGCAGTGGAATTCATGGATCCGGCCGTGTCCAAGGGCAGTGCCCTGCGGCTGTATGCCGAACAGACGGGAATCCCGCTGTCAGATATCCTCGCCTTTGGGGACATGGATAATGACATCACCATGCTGCAGGAAGCAGGACTCGGCATCTGTCTGGCCAACGGGTCTGCACCGACGAAAGCTGCAGCGGATACTGTGACGGACTTTGTCTGTGCAGAGGATGGTGTGGGCCGCCATCTGCAGAAGATGGAACAGGACGGAGAATTCGACTGAACCCTGCCGGCCGGGGAAACAGGCACACAAGAAAAACTCCGCATTTGTCAGGACGCATCACAGGTCCCGGGCAGATGCGGAGTTTGCTGTTTTCCAGCAGATCGGGTACTGGCACGGTTCGCCGGCAGACAGGGGCTGATCATGGCCTGCCGCGTTCACCGCCGGCTTCCAGCTCAAGAAATGCGGCCATGAGCTTTCTGCATTGTGAATGGTCCACGTTCCTGTCGTCGTCGGTCAGCGGATGACCATAATGGAACACGAGGATCGGCGTCTGTTCCCCGACCGCCAGCTTCTGGTCATCCAGAGACTGGATATAGCTGTATCCCGATGGAATCATATCCGGATGGTCACTGAAATTTGACCAGTCCTTTCCATGCACTTCCATGTACAGACCGGTCTCTTCAAGCCTGGCTTCCAGATCCGAAAGACCGGAAGACAGCTGCAGGCGGATCTGGTCCAAAGTGCTGTCCGGTGTCTCTTCATAGTCAGCCATCTGAAACCAGAGACAAAGCGGCGGATCTTCGGGGTTTTCGACAGTCCATGTCCAGCTGAACCCTTCTGTCTTTTCCAGCTTCAGGGTGCAGTCCTTGTTTCCGGCACATCCGGACAGCAGGAATGCCGGCAGCAGGCAGACAGAAAGCATGCGGCACAGTTTCACGGGATCACCTCCTTGTCTGTATAATATCCATCCGGTAAAACATCTGGCAAATACGGCAGCAGAATCTGCCGGAAAAGCCACGAACTGTTCTGAAAAAACCGCCAGATGGCCTGGCCATCTGGCGGTAAACACTGAACACGCTATTCCACGAATTCGAACTCGAAGTTCTCGATCCGGACAGTGTCTCCATCCTTGACTCCTGCTTCCCGCAGCAGGTTGTCGATGCCAAGATACCGCATCCGGTTTGCGAACAGATAGTAATCCTCTTCGGTATTGAGCTTGCTGATGTTGAAGTTGCGCTCGATCCGTGGACCTGACAGCTGCCATACTCCGGGTTCCACTTCCTCGATCTCGACTTCTTTTTTCTTCTCCTCAAAGGTGTAGACCACACCCTCCTGGTTTTCTTCCGTGCCTTCGATCGGGAACGCCGGTGTGGTCGCCAGAAGATCCGCAGCACGTCTCAGGACAGGATCCAGGCCCTCGTGAATGATGGCCGTGGTCTCGAAGATTTCCACATCCGGATACGCCTCTTTGAATCGCTTCAGGTTTTCTTCGGCATGTGCCTCATCCATTTTGTTGGCCACCACCACCTGGGGACGGTCCAGCAGCCGCAGATGGTAGTCCTTCAGCTCATCGTTGATGATTTTATAGTCCTCCACCGGGTCCCGGCCTTCTTCACCACCCATGTCAATGACATGCACAATGACCCGGCATCGTTCAATGTGTTTCAGGAACTGATGACCCAGTCCCTTGCCCTCGCTGGCTCCTTCAATCAGACCGGGAAGGTCTGCCATGATGAATGACCGCCCGTCGCCGGTTTCCACGACACCCACATTGGGGTGAATCGTGGTGAAGGGATAGTCCCCAATCTCCGGTCTGGCCCGGGACACTGCATCCAGCATGGTGCTTTTGCCGACGGAAGGAAATCCGACCAGTCCGACATCCGCCAGGACACGCAGTTCGATCTGTGCATCGAATTCATCCCCCGGTTTTCCGTCCTCGGCATACTTGGGGGCGGTATTCCGGCTGCTTTTAAAATGACAGTTGCCACGGCCGCCGCGGCCGCCTTTGGCCACCACTGCCTGCTGCCCCGCTTCTGTCAAATCCGCTATGATCTGCCCGGTATCTCCCCGGCGAACGATCGTACCCAGGGGGACCTTGACGATTTTGTCCTCTCCATTGGCGCCATGCATGCGCTTGTTTTTGCCCTTGCCGCCGGGTTGGGCCACGACCTTCCGGTTGTAGCGCAGATCCAGCAGCGTCGTGCGGCCAGGATCCGCCTCGAAAATGATGTCTCCGCCATCTCCGCCATCTCCGCCGAACGGACCACCGTAGGGAATATATTTTTCATGCCGGAAACTGACGAGCCCGTCGCCGCCCTTGCCGGCTTTCAAGTGTATCTTGACCTGATCTGTAAACATTAAGGAGTTCCTCCAGTCACAATTATGATACGAGCCGGCCGTCAAAAATGCCAATAGCGGGCATGTCCGGGCAGCGGCTTTAAAAAAAGCTGCCAGTGGCAGCCCTGTTCAGCTTATGCGGGATAAACAGAAACTTTTTTCCTGTCCTTGCCCATCCGCTCGTACTTGACGACACCGTCCACTTTGGCGAACAGTGTGTCATCACCGCCACGGCCCACGTTTTCACCCGGGTGGATTTTTGTGCCGCGCTGACGGTAGATGATGGACCCTGCATGGCAGGACTGACCGTCTGCCAGCTTGGCGCCAAGACGCTTGGAGTGGGAATCACGACCGTTCTTCGTGGAACCTACACCTTTTTTGGAGGCAAAGAACTGAATGTCTAATGTAAAACGCATGATTACACCTCTTTCCTTATGACTTTGATGTTGTCCGGAAACCCTTCTTCCATCGTTTCCAGCTGGATCACGATGGTCCGCAGCACAGCCTGAAGCTGTTCGTTTCCGGTTTCTGCGGCTGCTTCCATGCAGTTGTCCGCCATCCGAAGACGGCACTGGCCGGGAAACAGGATGTCCAGAGCATTGAGCGCTCCGGTCATGATGCTCGAAACGCCGGCACAAACCAGGTCCTGACCGTATTCACCGCTGCAGGCATGGCCTTTGACAGTGACAGACTGGATCAGGTCTCCGGAAATGCCAATGTTCACACGCACCATTTACGCCTGGATCGCTGTGATCTTGACTTTCGTATAAGGCTGACGGTGACCCTGCTTCCGGCGTGTGGAAGATTTCTTGGGCTTGTATTTCACAATGGTGATTTTCTGGCCCTTGCCCTGCTTTTCAACAGTGCCGGTGACTGTGGCACCTTCCACAAACGGGTGTCCGATCTTTCCATCCACGTAGAGGACTTTGTCGAACGTGACAGTTTCGCCTTCCTGAGCATCCAGCTTTTCTACGAAGATTTCCATTCCGTCTTCGACTTTGATCTGCTTTCCGCCTGTTTCGATAATTGCGTACATCTCGTGCACCTCCTGTTCATTCTGATACTCGCCATCAAGGTGCGGCATGACCGCTTCAACCTTTTCTGTGCGGTTGCAGTTAGTACAGTCTGCAACGTTTCTATTATAGAAGCGTCAAAAAGGAAAATCAATGGATGACTGCAGGCAATTCCGGGCGATTCGTCTCCGTTCCGGGTGATTCCGGCCATCCGCAAAAACACACCGGTCAGGTGTCATACCCCGGTCCCGTTTTTCCGCCTTCTGTGTGCCGGCCACTGAATCAGAATTGCGGCCACTGTGCCTGTCAGACTGCCGGCGGTATCCAGCAGCACATCCCGGATCTGTCCGGCTCTGCCAGGCACAAAGGTCTGGTGCCATTCATCGCTGCAGGCATACAGAAAGCACAGCAGGACTGACAGAAAAGCCCGCCGGGACCGGCTGTGGATCCCCCACTCCCGCAGTGTGCCGTTCATGCACAGGCCGAGGACCAGATAGATCGTGAAATGCGCCGTCTTCCGGACCAGAAACGAGGCATCCTCCGGATTCATCCAGAACAGCAGCCCGGCAAAGATACCGGACTGCATACCGGATCTGGTCCCGTCTGCACCGGAGAACAGGAAGATGCCCGCCATCACCAGCAGGGTCAGCGCAGTCATGATCCACTTTTTCACCGTGCGGCTATGCATCGGGCCGCTGTTCTGCCTGGCTGCCGGTATCTGCGACGGAGGTGATTTTCTCCATGGAGCGCACCAGCACGGAACCGGGCCGGTCCTTCTTTCCCTGTATATACAGCAGCGTGCCTTCCAGGATCAGATCGCGCTGTCTGGCAAAGGTATCCGGCATAACCGCCAGATCGATCTGGCCCGTTTCGTCCTCCACCGTCACGAAGCACATCAGGTCGCCTTTCTTCGTTTTGTGAGGATGATAGGATGCAACCCGTCCCAGGATCCGGACAAATCCCGTCACATCCTGTATGAAGGCAATAGGGTCTGTATTGGAAAAGCGTCCCTTCCGCAGCGTCTGTACTGGATGTTCACAGAAATAAAACCCGAACACGGCCTTCTCCCGTGTGCTCTTCTCCATGGGATCTTCCCGGTGTTTCACCAGCGTCGGTTCACTGGCAATGGAGTAGTCAAAGAGCACTTCCTCCTTCTCGACCCGGATGATGTGGGCATAGTTCAGGATCCTGGTCATGTTCTCCCGCAGCGTCGCGCGGTTGATGCCGTAAAAATCAAAGGCTCCTCCGTCCACCAGGACCCGCAGCTGACTTTCATTGACTTTCTGTGCCCAGAGCCTGGCAATGGTGTCGATCACGCCCGGGAATTCACCGTTTTTTTGCACTTCCACGATCCTGGGCAGCAGTGCGGTCCCGATGCCCTTCATGACTGTCAGTGGCATGCGCAGGGCTCCGTTTTCAATCTGCCAGCGGTCTGAGGAAACCCGGATATCCGGTCCAAGCACCGGGATCCGGCGCTGGCGGCATTCGTACAGGTACTGCCCGGTTTTCACCTCGGCACCGATCACGTGATTCAGGATGCTCTGGTAAAACGGCAGAGGATGATTGGCCTTGAGCCAGGCCATGGCCCAGGCCACACGTCCATAGGCATAGGAGTGCGACTTGTTGAATCCATAGCCGGCGAATTTTTCCATCAGGCTGAAAATCTCCGCTGCCTGCCCGGCATCGATCCCCTGCACCAGGGCTCCCTCGAGAAACTGCTCCCGGTACCGGCCCATCACATCCTGCTGTTTCTTGGACATTGCCTTGCGCAGGATATCCGCCTGACCCAGACTGAACCCGCCAATGATCCGGGCGGTTTCCATGATCTGTTCCTGGTAGATCATGACCCCATATGTTTCCTTCAGCACGGGTTCCAGCAGTGGATGCGGATAGACAATGGACTCCGGATGTGCACGGTTCTGCAGGTAATGCGGTATTTCGGCCATGGGGCCCGGGCGGTAAAGCGCAAGGACAACCGCCACATCTTCAAACTGACGGGGGTGCATCTGGCGCAGGAGCTGGCGGATCCCTTCTTTTTCGAGCTGGAACACACCGGTTGTGTCAGCCCGGTCCAGCAGTGCCCAGGTGGCCTCGTCATCGGTGGGCATCGTGTACAGATCGGGTGGATTGTCGATCTGGTCCAGGACTTCCCGGATGATGGTGAGATTGCGCAGGGACAGCACATCGATTTTGATCAGGCCCAGTTCCTCCAGGTGCTCCATGGAAAACTGTGTGGCGCTGGTGTTCCTGTCCATCCAGACAAGAGGTGCCACAAGCCGGATGTCCTGGTCTGACAACACGACACCAGCGGCATGAGTCGTGACATGCCGGGGGAGGCCTTCCAGTCTGCGGGCCATGGCCCAGGTTTTCCTGAGACCGGGCTTCGCTTCCACCAGTGTCCTCAGGCGGGGGACCGTCTGCCAGGCACGCTCCATGGTCATGCCCGACATGTTCGGGATCAGCCGGGTGACCGGGTCGATCACCCGTGCGGGGACGCCGAAGGCTTTGGCCACATCCCGCAGCACTGCCCGGGCTTTCAGGTTGGAAAAGGCCGCGATCTGTGCCACGTGGGTCTGGCCATAGGCTTGCCGGAGATACTGCACCACTTCGTCGCGGCGGTCATCCGGGAAATCCGTATCGATATCCGGCATGGTGATCCGCTCCGGATTCAGGAACCGTTCAAAGAGCAGCCCGGAGGAAATGGGATCGATGTGGGTGATTCCCAGGCTCCAGGCCACCAGGCTGCCGGCAGCACTCCCTCTGCCCGGCCCTGTGAGCATGCCCCGGCTGCGGGCAAACCGGATCATGTCATATACAATGAGAAAATAGTCCGTGAATCCCATGCGGGTGATCACATCCAGTTCGTACTCCAGGCGTTCGCGGTACCGTTCCGGAACGTGACCAGCCAGCCGCCGGTTCAGGCCGGTTTTTGCGAGCCTGACCAGAAACTCCCTGCTGGAGAGTCCCAGCCGGTTGGAAAACGGAGGCAGGCTGCTCTTCTGCATGGACATTGTCACATGCAGCCGGTCTTCCAGAGCCTGTGCCGTGGCCATTGCTTCGGGGGAATACAGCTGCTGCATTTCTTCCAGGGTCCTGAACTGCCTGTGCCAGGCAACATCCAGTGTCAGATCGGTCGCCAGCTTGTTTTCGGCAATGGCCCGGAGCACCTGCAGCAAAGCGGCATCCTCTTCCTGTTCATAGAGTACGTAGGAAACTGCCGCTTTGGGCAGCTGCAGATCCTGCAGAATCACGTCCAGCCAGGCCTGGCGGCTGCGTCTGGCTGATACATCCATCATGGCCTCGGCTGTCACAAATTCTTCCTGCGTTTCCTTCAGACCCACGAGGATTTCCCGGACCGTCCGCTCATCCTGGCGGATCATCGCCTCTTCCAGCCGGTCGCGGATGGTCAGGGCAATCGTCACGCAATGCGGGAAGACGGGAAACTGTCCAGGTGCCGGTTCATTTTCCGCCGGCTGGTTTTCCCTGGACACAGGTGGATTCACGCGGTCTTCCATGATTCTGGAATTCCAGGCATACAATGTCTGCAGACCCTGGTCGTCTTTTGCCAGCACCAGAAGCCGCACACCCTGGATTTCCGTTTCCAGTCCGAACACCGGTTTCATGTCTGCGTTCCGGCAGGCATGATAAAACTCCATGACCCCATACATGGCATCATGATCCGTGATCGCGGCAGCAGTCATCCCTGCATTCCTGGCACACTGCACAATTTGTTCCGGCCGCAGCGGGCTTTCCAGGAAGGAACAGCAGGAGCGGGTATGTAAGTGAAGCATATCTTCATGGTAGCGAAAACCGTGTGTTGACGCAATCCGTAACCTGTGGAGGTCCGGCTTCTCCGGCAAACAGGAGGCCTTCGGCAAGAGTGCCACAACAGGGTCCTTTGGCCAATTTGTCCGATTTCAGTCTTGTGCATCGATTTCGGACCAAGTATCCTCCCTCTGACAGAAACGGCAGCCACAAACCGGCTGTATCGGAAAGGAGACTGTATGCAGACTGCACGACTCAACAACCGTCTCTCACTCTCATTCAATGCCATGGACCACATCTACCGGCAGCCCGCCCTGCAGGCAGGTATGTCCGACAGTGTGTTCAGGACTCTCTGCCTGCTGTGGAATTCCCCGGTCCCTCTTGCATCGGCACAGCTGGTCCAGTATGGCGGGCTGCCGAAACAGACAGTCTCCTCTGCACTGGCTGCCATGCGCAGGGACGGCTATGTGGTTCAGGAACACACACGGGGACCCATTTCCCTGTCCGTTCATGGACGCAGCGTATGTTCGGCCATCTTCAGTCAGGTCCAGGACACAGAATACAGAGTTCTGGAAGCCATGGGGGCAGAAAAAGCGGAATCCTTTGTCGCGCTTTTTGAGGAGTATGCTGCCCTGTCCGGGCAGCTGGAACGTGACAGTGATCCGGCACAATCCGGCTTCCGGCGGCAACCCCGGCACGGGGATGCAGAGGCAGGAAAGGAGATTCGCGTATGAACAGACTGGCAGGTCATTACACCTATGGAAGACTTCTCAGATACTGTCTGGCCCCGGTGGCCATGATGGTCTTCAGCTCGATCTACGGCGTCATGGATGGGTTCTTCGTCTCCAACTGGGCGGGGCAGACCGCTTTTGCGGCCGTCAATCTCATCATGCCGGCTCTCATGATCCTGGGCGGACTCGGGTTCATGTACGGAACCGGTGGCACTGCCCTGGCGGCACGCACCCTGGGAGAAGGCAAGAAGGAACTGGCCAGTCGGTACTTTTCCATGGTGACCTGGACGGCTGTTGTCACAGGTGTACTGACAGGTGCCCTCGGCAGTATCTTTGCGCCGGATATCGCCCGGCTGCTGGGAGCGGATGCCGGCATGATGCAAGACTGCGTCGAATATGCCCGCGTGATCCTGTTCTTCAATGCCACATTCATTCTCCAGAATGTGTTTCAGTCTTTCCTGGCGGCTGCCGGCAGACCTGGTCTCGGGTTTGTCTGCACCGTGGCGGCAGGAATCACCAACATGATCCTGGACTGGCTGTTCATTGCTGTCTTCGGCTGGGGAACGTCTGGGGCCGCCCTGGCCACCGGACTGGGGACCTGTGTCGGCAGCATTCCGCCGCTTGTCTGGTTCATGACCTCCCGCTCTTCCTCCCTACGGCTGATGGCCGTTGTGCCGGCAGCCGGTCCGGTGGCCAGGGCCTGTCTCAACGGCATGTCCGAGTTCATGAGCAACATCTCGGGATCCCTGGTTTCGATCCTGTTCAATTTCCAGCTCATGCGCTATGTCGGGGAACAGGGTGTGGCTGCCTATGGTGTCGTCATGTATGTGGCTTTCTTCTTCATTGCCGTCTTCTTCGGCTACACCATGGGCGTCAGTCCCGTGATTTCCTATCATTTCGGTGCCCAGGACCGGCAGGAGCTGCATTCCCTGTTCGGGAAAAGTCTCGTCATCTCTCTTTGTGCGGGACTTGTCATGACTGCCCTTGCAGAGATCCTGGCAGGTCCCCTCGCAGCAGTCTATGTAGGGTATGATGCATCTCTGGAAGCCATGACCATTGATGCAATGGAGATCTTTGCGACCTGCATTGTCTTTGCAGGGATAAACATTTTCACATCGGCCCTCTTCACGGCCCTGAACAATGGTCTGATCTCCGCCGCCGTGGCGTTCCTGCGGTCGCTTGTGTTTCAGGCCGCCTGTGTGTTGATCCTTCCGCAGTTTTTCGGGGTATCCGGAATCTGGTGGTCCATGACGCTGGCAGAAGTTCTGGCCCTTCTGGTAAATATCGTCATTCTCGCAAAGGAACAGAAGCGCTACGGGTATTGAGACCCCGCTTCCGTTCCTCCATGGATGCAACAGAACAAAACCGGCTTTGTTTCCCTGTGGACCTTTTTCTGTCCAGCAAGGCAAAGCCGGTTTTCTGCATGCATGAAGCTGTCATCCATGGTACTTGAGTTCAGCCGCTCCTATCCCCGACAAAAAACAGGTCCGCTCCCATTGCGGATCTGTTTTTTGTTTCATTCTGCTGTCGTTTTTATGGGGTTTACCTGGAAACGGCTTCGGAAAGGAACTGCTCCAGTTCCGCGATCGTCATGCCGCCCTCTTCTTTCGAGACAGGCTGGCCATTCACGAAAACCATCACCGTGGGACAGCTTTCAATGCCCGCGGCTTCGAAGATCTGCGGGAATTCCTCGCCGTTCACCTGCATGACCTCCACGCTGCCGGGTTTCTGTGCATAGGCTTCCAGGGTGGGGAAAAACGCCTTGCAGCAGGGACACCAGGGCTGGCAGAAGTCCACCAGGACCGGGGAACCGCTCTGAATCGTCTGTTCGAAGTCACTGACTGACTGTGCCTGTTTCAATATCTGTAGGCCTTCTTTCCGTTACTTTTCCACCGGACCATGGTAGAAATCCATGCCGCCGATGTCTGTGGCCCTGATGCCCCGCTTGTGCAGGACTTCCTCTGCCAGGCCGGCGTGGTAGCCGGTCATGCAGTAGAGGACACTGCCGGGTTTCACATCCGCGGTTTCCATGTCTGCCAGCGGGATGTTCACTGCACCGGGGATGTGGCCTTCCGCATACATTTCCTTCGGACGGACATCCACGATCGGCGTTCCGGCCCGCTGTGCCTGTTCCACCAGCTTGTCCGTATCATAGGTTTTATAAGTATTGTCCATACGCCATACCTTCTTTCGATGCCTTAATTGTACGCCTGACAGAAATACAATTAGCCTCAGATAACCGCAAAAAGCATACCTTCCTCCTATGCTTTGCTCTGCCCGTCGGGTATCGCAATCAGCAGATTCAGCTCCAGACCAGCGGAAAAAGCCCTGCCGGGTGCGGCAGGTGAGGCTGTCTGTGCCTCACTCTGCCTGACCGTCAGGGCTTTTGATTCATCAGACCGCAGGATTCAGACCTGCGAAACCGGTTCTTCCAGACTGCGTGCAGCCAGCTGTGTGATGAGGTCCGTCAGCTTCACGCTGGACAGGCCCTTGATGCCTGCCGCACAGATGTGCCCGCCGCCACCGAAGGATTCGGCAATGTCCCGGACCTCCAGCTGTCTGGACCGGAGACTGGCAGCAAAGGTACCATCTGCACAGCGGGTGAACA
Organism: Faecalibaculum rodentium; assembly: GCF_001564455.1. Lineage (GTDB taxonomy): Bacteria > Bacillota_I > Bacilli_A > Erysipelotrichales > Erysipelotrichaceae > Faecalibaculum > Faecalibaculum rodentium. The sequence continues at coordinate 914,775 of NZ_CP011391.1, read as the reverse complement.
GCGCCCAGATCTGAACCTCGGCACAGCCGGAAAGCACGAATACATTTTCCCGGGCATCTGTTTCGGCGAGTCCATACTGCAGGTAATCCTGCGGCTCCATGACCGAAAACAGAAACTTCTGCATCTGTACAGCCGTTGACCGGATGCAGTTCTGGTATCTCCACGCCTGCATGGACGTCCGGCTGGAAGCCAGAAGATCGGCCACGACATCGGCCCCTTCCTGCAGCAGCCAGGCACCGGCCATAAGGCTCTCCGGGCGGGTGTTGCCGGTCGTAAACCGCTGGCTGTCGGCGGTCAGTGCCCGGTACAGGTCCTGGGCGGCTGCCGAACCCGGGTGCTGGCCATTGACCTGCAGCAGCTGTGCCACGATCTCACCCGTTGCACTGGCAGCTTCATCCACATAATCCAGGGTGGCCAGATCCTCCACCTTTACATGGTGATCCAGACGGATGGTGTCTGCGGCCAGTTCATACAGGTCTTTGCCGTCGATCCGGTCCCGGTTGCTGGTGTCCAGCAGGATCGCCAGAGACTGCTTCACAGCATCCGGCGACACCTGATCCATCTCAAACCCGTCTTTGCTCATTTCACCCAGGGCATAGACCTGTTTGTCCGGAAAGATGTGTTCCAGGGCCCGCTTCAGACCCCGCTGGGATCCCAGAGCATCCGGGTCGGGATTCACGTGCCGAAACAGCGTGATCACCGGAGCTGCCTGGATCTTTTCCCAGATTTTCTCAAGCATTCAGCAGGTCCTTGTAGGCATCCCTGGCCAGCATGACTTCTTCGTTGGTCGGAATCAGCCATACTTTCGTTTTCGCATCTTCCGGAGACAGCAGCATTTCCTTGCCGCGGATGTTGTTCTTCTCCGGATCCAGCTTCACGCCAATGGCTTCCAGACCGTCGCAGACCATCTGGCGGATGTGCGCTGCATTTTCGCCGATGCCACCCGCAAAGACAATGGCATCCGCTCCGCCCATCAGGCCGTAATACCCGGCAACTGTCTCAATGATCCGGTCAGCGTAAATCTTCTGCGTCAGGATCGCCCGTTCGTTGCCTTCCTCTGCGGCATTTTCAATATCCCGGGAATCAGAGGAGATGCCCGAAACACCCAGCATACCGGACTTCTTGTTCAGAATGTCATCCAGTTCCTGCGCCGTGTAGCCATACTGCTTCTGGAGGTAAATCAGGATCGCCGGGTCAATGTCTCCCGAGCGGGTGCCCATCATGACGCCGGACAGCGGGGTGAAGCCCATGGATGTCTTGAAGGATTTGCCGTTCTTGACAGCCGTGATGGATCCGCCGTTGCCCAGGTGACAGGTGATGATGTTCATGTCTTCCACCGGCTTGTCCAGGATCTCGGCCAGCCGCTCTGTCAGGTACTTGTGACTCGTGCCGTGCATACCGTATCGGCGGATATGGTCCTTTTCATAATATTCGTACGGAATCGGATAAATGTAGTTTTCCTCCGGCATCGTCTGATGGAAGGCGGTGTCAAACACAAATGTGTGGCTTGCTCTGGGCAGTGCCTCCCTGAAGCTCCGGTACCCCACCAGACCTGCCGGGTTGTGCAGTGGTGCCAGCGGAATGCATTTCTCAAAGTTGGCTTCGGCCTCCGGACTGGCCTTGACGGAATCACTGTAATACTCGCCGCCGTGTACCATGCGGTGGCCGACGGCTTCGATCTCATTGAGGTCTTTCACGACACCCTTGTCGATCAGGGCTTTGATCAGCATATCCACAGCCACTTTGTGGTTGGGAATGTCACAGACAGTTTCCGTTTTCTTTCCATCCACCGTAATGGAGAAAATGGAATCCGGGAGCCCGATCCGCTCCACCAGGCCCTTGGCCAGAACTTTCTCTTCAGGCATGGAAAATACCTGAAATTTCAGGGAAGAGCTTCCCGCGTTGACACTCATGACGATACTCATAGAGTTTCCTCCTTGTTTTTTCAAATCTATTTGATTATACGCCGAATCAGCCTGCATGACACAGGCCACTCATGTTTCGCGCTTTCTTTTTTTGATTTCCGCCTGTTTCGGGACAGCCATACAGAAAAAACCGCCGGGATCCTGCGCACAGCCGGCGGATGGTGGTTATTCGGTCCCGGCAGAAGGCAGTCCGGCAGATGCATACAGCTGCCGGACCTGTTCCTGCAGAACAGGCTGTCCGTCCAGCAGCTCCAGGACCTTCCGGCGTATACCGGCTATGCCCAGCTGCTTTTCGTACTGGGACAGCAGTGTTTCGCCGCGTTTGACGGCATCCGCTGCCGCAGCCCGGGAAATGCCCAGTTCCCAAGCAATTTCCCCGAAACTCAGGTCCTCCTGTATCGACAGGGTCAGGATCTCCCGCTGTCGTTCTGTCAGCAGCGGTCCGTAGATGTCGAAGAGATCATTCGCTTCGATCCGTGTCATCTTCCAGCCCCTTCGTAATGCCGTACAGATACAGATCCAGGTCAAACGGCCGCAGATCCTCCGGCTTTTCTCCCAGCCCCAGGAAGCGGACGGGCAGCTCCAGACCGTCGCGGATGGCCATCACCACACCGCCTTTTGCGGTGCCGTCCATCTTGGTCAGGATGATGCCAGTCACATTCGTGGCTTCGGTGAACTGATGGGCCTGCAGGATGCCGTTCTGACCGGTGGTTGCATCCAGCACCAGCCAGGTTTCGTGAGGTGCTCCCTCGATCTCCCGCTCGCATACCCGGTGCATCTTGGTCAGCTCGTTCATCAGGTTCTGCTTGTTCTGCAGACGGCCGGCCGTGTCGGCGATGAGCATGTCCGCTCCGGTTTCCTTTGCGCGCCGGCAGGCGTCAACCAGGACGCTGGAGGGGTCCTGATTCGGCCTGCCCTTGATGCATTCCACTCCCAGGCGTTCAGCCCAGGTCTCGATCTGATCCACGGCCCCTGCCCGGAAGGTATCGGCAGCAGCCACGCAGACTTTCTTGCCCTGGTCCTTGTAGTACTTGACCAGCTTCGCCGTCGTGGTGGTTTTTCCGGATCCGTTGACACCCACCATCAGAATCACCACCGGCACATCCTGTTCCATATTCAGGGGAAGCACAATGCTTTCATCATAGAACTCCCGCAGGATCTGGATGAAGTACTCCTCCATGGATCCATAGTCACTGATCCGGGACGCATTCTCTTCGAACCGGTCCACGATTTTCTGCGCTGCATGGATCCCCACATCGCTTTCCAGCAGGATCACCATCAGCTCTTCGAGAAGCTCGTCATCGATCCCGTGGTAATTGTTGCTCAGGGCGCGGATTCGGTCTCCGAAGGTCTTCCGGGAAGGTGTCAGGCCGCTGAGATATTTGTCTTTGTCTTCGCTCCGGGAAAATTTCTCCTTCAGCTTTGAAAAAAAGCCCATTCTGTCTCTCCTCTCCGGCCAGGCTGACGACTGCATCGACAGCCTGGCCGTCACTGGCAGAAGCATTCCGGACGCCATCCCTGTCCCGTGAACCGGGAACAGGCAGCCGCCCTCTGTGTCCTGCCACATGTCTTTATTATGAACGGTTGTCCTTCGCAGGACAATCACCGGTTCTCAGGCGCTGGCTGCCATTTCCCTGGCATCTTCCAGCCTTACCTTGAGAATCGTCGAAACACCGTCTTTCTGCATTGTCACGCCATACAGATCATCACACTGTTCCATCGTCCCGGGCCGGTGCGTGACCACAATGAACTGAGAGTCCTCCTTGAACTTCGACAGATATCTTGCGAAGCGCTCCACATTGGCCTGGTCCAGGGCTGCTTCCACCTCATCAAAGATGCAAAGCGGCATGGTCCGGGCCTTCAGGATCGCAAACAGGACGGAAATCGCAATCAGCGCCTTTTCCCCGCCGGAGAACGTCTGAATGTTCTTGACCCGCTTGCCGGGAGGCTGCACATCGATATCCACGCCGGAGGTCAGCAGATCCTCCGGATCCGTCAGGATCAGTCTGGCATGACCTCCCCCGAACATGGCGGAAAACACCCCGTCGAGCTCGTGGTCGATTTTGTGAAACATCTCGTCAAACTGCGTCGTCATCGTCTCATCCATCTCGCTGATGGCGCTGAGGATCCGGGTCCCGGCTTCCTCCAGATCCTCTTTCTGCTTCTTCAGATCCGCATACCGTTCATGCAGGGCATCATATTCCTCCGGTGCGTCGAGGTTGACCGACCCGATTTCGCGGATCTCCTCCCGCAGCTCGCGCACCCGGATGCGTGCCTGTTCCAGGTCCACGTCCCGTTTCTGCGTCAGGGCAAATTCATAGGTCATGGTGTAATCCGTGTTCAGGCGCATCAGAAGACTCTCCATGCGGGATTTCAGTCCCGCAGCTGCCACTTCCCCCTTCCGGCTTTCGTTCTGCAAAGCCGAAAGATCCCTGCGCAAGATCCGGATCTCCTCTTCCAGCCCGGTCAGAGACTCCCCGGTTTCCCGCCGATGCTGCTGAAGGGCATTCATCTGTGATTCCTGCCCGTCGATAGTGCGGTGCATCCGGGACAGTTCGGCTGCCAGGGAATCCTGCACCGCCTGCCGGTCCTCTTCTTCTCCCGCTGCCGCCAGCCGGCTTTTGAGGCTTTCGTACTTTTCCTTCTTCAGTGCAGCGATGTTTTCCAGCTTGGCACGTTCCACCTGCAGCTGCACCAGCTCTTCCTGCACCTGCTGTACCTGACTCTCCAGCGGTGCCAGGGACCTGGACAGTTCCTGAACCGCTGTCTGGGCATCTGCCGCCCGTTTTTCCAGCTGACGCTGTTCATCCTGCAGTGTCAGCAGGCTGCTTCCCTGTTTCTGGCTGCCGCCGGTCATGGAGCCGCCTGTGTGGACGATGTCCCCGTCCAGAGTCACGATCTTGATACCGTATTTCAGCCGGCGGGCTGTTTCATTGGCATGCTCCAGGGTGTCACAGACGAAAATGTTCCCCAGCAGACGGTCTCTGACATTGCGGTATCTGTCTTTGCAGTCCACCAGATCCGCCGCCCAGCCAACAGCACCGGGTGCTGCCTGTGCAATCGTTTCCTGGTCCTTTTTGGGAAACCGCGGCCGGCATACGCTCATGGGCAGAAATGTCGCCCGTCCCGAGCGGTTCCGCTTCAAAAACCGGATGGCGCCCCTGGCACACTGCTCATCCGTGGTGATGATGTTGAACACCGCACCGCCCAGAGCCGCGTTCACAGCGGAACCCATGCCTTCCTTTGGCTGCAGGAGGGCCGCAGCGGTTCCTTCGATCCCCTGCAGAGACTGCCGGGCTTTCATCACCGCATTGACCCCCTGCTGGTGCGTGTAAGGCTGCCGGAGCATGGCCGTGACTGTATCCTGCCGCCGCTGCAGATCCTGCAGGCGGTTGGATGCGGTGCTTCGTTCCTTTTGCAGGACCTCCTGCTTCTGCCGCAGATCCGCCAGGTTCTTCTCCGTTTCCTGCCGGGTCTGTTCCAGGCTGTTCAGACGGTCCAGCCTGTCTTCGTATTCCAGACGGGCTTCTGACGCAAGGGCCTGCAGCTGACTCCGGCGGTCTTCATCCGATCCGCTTTCCAGCAGCCGCCGGCGCTGTTCGTCCAGCTGCGTCTTCCGCTTTTCCAGACTCACGCGCTCCTGCAGGTTTGCTGCATACTGCTTCTGCAGTTCCAGGATCCGGGAATCCAGTTCTGTTGTTTCCCTGCGAAGATCCGCCACACTGGCTTCCTTTCGCTGAATGTCTTCAGACATGCGCCCTTCCTGGATCCGGCTGTGGTCAATGTCCTGCTCCAGCTGGCTGACCTGCTCCTTAAGAGACCCGATCTCGTCTGCCAGCACCGTAATCTCAATGGAGGACAGTTCATCCCGAAGCGAGATGTAGCGGCGCGCCTTCTCTGCCTGTTTCTCCAATGGTCCCAGCTGGCGTTCCAGCTCATCCAGAATGTCCTGCAGACGCTCCAGATTGGCCTGCGTGGCTTCCAGCTTCGCCAGCGATGTCTTTTTCCGTTTTTTGTATTTTGCGACCCCGGCTGCTTCCTCAAAGAGACTCCGGCGATCCTCCGGTTTTGCATCCGCAAAGGAGGAAATGTTGCCCTGGGTGATGATGGAGAGCGAATCGCGGCCCAGACCAGTGTCCATGACCAGGTCCGTGACATCCTTGAGCCGGCAGGGCGTGCGGTTGATGAGATACTGGGCATCCCTGTTCCGGCGGATCACCCGCGTGATTTCCACCTCGTCGAAGTCGGTCGCAAAAATGCGCTGTGTGTTGTCGAAGACCAGAGACACGCTGGCAAGATTCACCGGCTTTCGGACTTCGCTTCCGGAAAAAATGATGTCGCTCATGGCTGTCCCGGAGCGAAGGGATTTTGTGCTCTGTTCCCCCAGCACCCAGCGGATCGCGTCGTTGATGTTCGACTTCCCGCAGCCGTTGGGACCGACGATTCCCGTCACTCCCTGGTCAAACTGCAGCACTGTCCTGTCCGCAAAACTCTTGAAGCCCTGCAGCTCAATGCGTTTGAGAAACAATGGCCCACCTCCTGACTGAAAAAAACAGTATACCATTGACAAAAGCGTTGCCGCAAAACACTGGAAGCGTTCCCTGTCTCAAGTCCCGGACCTTTAAAGGAAACCGGCTTCCGGTATGCCGGTCATTCATCTGTTGCACAATATGCCGATGTCTTGTTTTCAATACCAGATAATGATATATTCCCCCCATGAAACACGAAGAATCCAAGATGATGGATCAGCCCTTCCGGCTGTCCTTCGGCGAAGAAGTGGGCAATGCCATCAGTCATGGCGTGATGATGTTTGCCCTGCTCTTCACCCTTCCCTATTACGCCATCCGGGCGTACCTGATGTGGGGCACGCCCGGTGCCTGGGGAATCTCGATTTATTTCATCTCCATGATGTTCATGTTCGGCACCAGCTGCCTGTACCACATCATGCCCTACGGCACACCCTACAAGTCGGTGTTCCGCCGCCTGGACCACATGATGATCCTGCTGGCGATTGCAGGGACCTACACGCCCATCTGCCTGGTGATGCTGCCCAACTGGACCGGCTGGACGGTCCTGGCCATCGAATGGAGCATGGTGGTGGCGGGGATCCTTCTGAAGTCGCTGACCAGCCGGCGGCTCAAGGTCCTGTCCCTGACCATTTACATGGTCATGGGATGGCTGGCCCTGGCCATTCTGCCCACGCTGTTGCGGGAATCCAGCTGGATCTTCCTGCTGCTCATTGTCCTGGGCGGTGTGATGTATACCATCGGTGTGTTTTTCTACAACAACCCGCAGAAGCGGTTCTTTCACTTCACCTGGCACATCTTCATCGTGCTTGCGAGTCTCTGCCTCCTGATTGCCATACTGTATTTTATGTAACTCTCCCTGTCAGCGCAGCTGCCACGTTTCCGCTGGCGCAGACAGGCAAAACCGGTCACATCCGATTCTTTCACAGAATCTCACGTGACCGGTTTTTTTCCTGTTCTCCATTCTGCCGGATGCGTCCCCTGAATCGCCAGGGCAGTCAGCCGGCATTTGCCATGGCACTGGAATCGCTGATGCAGTCAATGGCCAGGGCCAGCAGCAACAGCGGCAGCCTGTTTCGGGGATCATCATAATGAATCGCATAGTGGTCTGTCAGATGCCAGATTTCCTTGCGGATCTGTGCAATGACCTGCCCCTGCGCATCGCGGACATCGTAGTTCCAGCCCCAGACATTGCCCTGGACGCTCCAGCCAAAGTACTCCAGTTCCAGCTTCGGGCGGAACCCGAATTTCTGCTGAATCGTGCCGGCGGGCTGTCCATCGATATCGATTTCAAACCTTGCCAGCCAGGAAAGCAGGACTTTGTGGAGTTCTCCCACCTGTTTTCCGCTGTCATCGAAGACTGACTGACGGCGTGTGATGGACGGTTCACCCCGGACTGTAAATACAGTCTGACCGGCGTTGTTCTCGACATTGTATTCGCCCCAGAGCGAGAAGAATTTCTGCGAAATATAAAGGGAATGGTTCATGACTCCAGTCTAACAGTCTCTATTCCGGATTTACAGTAAAAGAAGAGTAATCAGATAAATCAGAAACGGCAGAACGCTCAACCGGATTTTGCCGGTCCCTCCTGCCAGTCACCCGCTTCAGCCGTTTTCTCCTTCAGCCTCTCATAGAGACTGCGGGTTTCCTGTGTATCCCTGCCGCTGAACACAACCGTTTCCTGGTCAGTCTGAACCACGATCACCGGGCTGCCCGCATGCACATAGCGGTGATATCTGCCCAGCCGGCTGCTCTCGAAGGTTCCCATCTCCAGGCCGAACCCGTTGTACCCGACCACCTTTGAACCTGTGGCCGCCTGCGGATCATCGGCATCCGCCAGCCGGAGACTCCGGATCTGTGCATACTGTATGGCCGCATCCGGGGCTGTGTTTGCATCCAGGACCAGTCTGTCCTGCCGGAATACCACCTGATACTCTGAAAGTGCCAGCAAAGCCCCGATTCCCAGAGCCACCATCACCAGCAGCACCACCGTGACCACTGCAGCGGTTTTCTCCGCTTTCTTTTCCTGCGGTCCCTGCAAGGCGGCGGCCTTTGGTGCGGGATGATCCCTGGCATACTTCCAGGAAATCCAGATCGAACCGGCAACCGATCCCAGCAGTGCTGTCCAGTACAGCACCTGTGGCTGCCACCCTGGCATGAAGCAGCAAAGAAGCATCACCAGGGAAGCCAGAACCATCAGCCTGCCGCCCTGCCGCTGTGTATAATTCCAGGCTTCTTCGCTCTGCAGAGCCCAGCTGGTCCGGATGCCGATGACGGAATTCGGCCCGATTTTCGGAAGAATGTTGCCGATGATCAGAAACAGCAGAGCGGTCATTCCGTTGATCAGGGTCACGACGCTGAAACTGCTGCCGTAATCCAGCGCCATCAGGATCAGGCAGACAGCTGTTTCCGAAACCGTCAGCAGGCGAAACAGGAATGTGACTGTTTTCCGGGATACGCTGCGAAAGGTTGGAACCGCGGCACAGAACAGAAAAGTCCCCCAGAAGACAGCCACGTTGAAAGCCGGCAGCAGCCACTGCCATTCCAGCCGCAGAAAATCAGATGACGAGGCTGGCAGGACAAGACCCGCAAGTGTGGGAAGCAACAGGACCAGCGTTTCAGCTGCGAGCTCTTTCCGGTACTTCAGAATCTGCTGTTTCATCGGTTTCTCCTTTCAGTTCCCGGATCCACAGGATCATTTCTTCCAGAACTGACGTGCTGAGGGAATAGATGACAAACTTTCCCTGCCGGCTGTCGCGGATCAGGTCCGCTTTTTTCAGGATCGCCAGATGCCGGGAAATGGCGGGCTGGGAGATGTCGAAGTGCGAAACCAGTTCGGTCACGGTCATGGATTTCTCCTGCAGCAAATGCAGGATCCGGCGCCGGACAGGATCGTCCAGAGCTTTCAGCGTGGTGTCAATGGGCATGTGCAGTCCTTTCTGCCTATGAAGGTTCGGCTTTCATTACATAACATATTTGTTATGTGTTATCTGCAATCAGTATATCCCCGCCTGACAATACAGGTCAAGCCGTTGAGGCTGCGAGTCATTCAGGACGGTCTGCCGCATCCGCAAAAGGCGATGAAGCCTTCACTCCATCACCTCCTTTCACGGGACTGTCAGCTGCCTGTAACTCACTGACCCGGCTCAGTCTGCATCGGCAGGAAACACGATGTCATTCTGCCTCCGGGTCTCTGTCAGGATCCTGGCCGCTTCCAGAGAGACCTCCACCTTTTCCAGCCCCTCCTTCTTCCTGTGTCCGTCTATGATCTTCATGAACCGTCGAAACTCCGGCAGCACCCTGGACTCCCTGGGCGGTTCAAAGGTCTCCCGCTGACCATTTCTCAGCTCCAGCGTGACGCTTCCGATGGTGTTCGCTGCCTGAGAAGTGGTGATGGTGCCCCAGGTGCCTGCAATGATGCACTGATTTGGCCCGCTGCAGGTCTTGGCTGCAGTGCAGACGGCCTGAAATCCCGGATACGACAATATGAGTGTGCCGCCTGTATCAATGTCCTGTTCCACTGTCGCAAAATACCGTGTCTCCTGCGGTCTGCCGAAGAGGTTCAGGACAAAATGCAGGTTGTATACATTGAGGTCCATCAGTGCCCCGCCGGCTTTGGCCGGGTCGAACGCCGGCAGGATCTCCCCGCTGCGAAAGGCATCATAGCGCCGGGAGTACTGCAGGTACGAACAGGAGACGGACTTCACCTGACCGATCGCAGGCAGCCAACGGCGGATCATTTCAAATCCAGGCAGCATGCTGACAGTGACCGCTTCCAGCAGGCACCGGTCCTGTTTGCGGGCCAGCTCCGCCAGTTCCCTGGCCTGTGCTTCTGTGGCGGCCATGGGTTTTTCCACAATGACATGGAGCCCGGCCTCCAGTGCCTTTTTGGCATACAGATGGTGCAGGTCATTGGGGACTGCGATATACACGGCATCAATGTCCTGAGACGCCAGCTTTTCAAAGTCAGTCATGACAGCCGTCACGCCGTGTTCTGCAGCCAGTCTTTCCGCTTTCTCTTTCGATCGCGGCGTGGAAAGCAGCGCCTTCACCTCCAGCCCTTCCAGCTTTGTCAGTTCCGGCAGAAACTCCTGTACGATCAGACCCGTGCCGATGATCCCCAGCTTCATGCATCCACTCCATGTCCTGTCACCTGCCAGGACTTGTCGGTGAACTGCATGATCTCGAACTTGTTTCCATCCGGGTCATGGGCCCAGATCTGCCATGTTTCAGATGGTCCTTTCGACAGTTTGGTGTCAAAGGTCAGTCCCCTGCTTTCCAGTTCCCGCACGGCTTCCTGGATATCCGGCACACACAGGGCGAAATGGGAATACCCCAGGTGTTCATTGAACCCTGTGTGTTCCTTCTGGCCCTCTTCTTTGGGGAAAAATTCCACAAACTGACCCGGTGCCATCTCCACATAGATGTTGAAGATGTCATTCGGCCGCACTTTGGCAATGGCCTGCATGGCCGGCCTGTCATCCCTGTGCAGGTAACTGCCGTACCGGGACACGACTTTCACCGTTCCTCCCAGGACCTCCGTATAAAACCGGACCATTTCCTCCATCCGGTCTGTGAAAAATCCAATGTGCATCAGGCTGTTGTATTCCATATCCGTTCCTCCTGTTTTCTGCGCCGGAAGTGTCTGCTGTCAGCATCACTGCTTCTTCCTGCACCTTCAACATAGCGCGCAGGCAGCCGGCAAAGAAGAGCCGCTGTTCATCCTGATTTTCTGTTTTGCCGATGGCAGAAAAAAGCCGCCGAACCTTCAAACTTTGTTTCAGCGGCTGGCATCCAGCATGGCTTTATGCCGTTCAAACCGGATGTAATTCTGCTGGTAGAAGATGGAAAACAGGACATCCAGAACAAACTCCATCCCGATACGGGAATGGAAGTTGGCGATCCTCCTGAGCTTTTCGTGAGCCGGAACCGGAAGGACAAGACTGCAGGTTTCAGCCAGAGGGTTTGTTCCCTCCCTGGTCACCAGGATGGAAAAAATCCCTTTTGATTTCAGGATCGACGCACAGCGGACCAGGTCCTTTGACTGACCGTGATAGGACACGAACAGGGCTGCATCCCCTTGCTGCATATTCCAGCATTCCTCGATTTCCTGCCCATATTCCGTGGCCAGGACGGGATGGATGTTGACCTTCACCAGCTTGTTCATGAAAGACCTCGCCGTCAGGGAGGAGTCTCCAATGGCAAAGACAAAGATCCGGTCCGCCGCTGTGAGGATGGATGCAGCTTTTTCCAGATCTTCCAGGGAGATCAGAGCTGCGGCTTCCTGAACAGTCTGTTCAAACAGGGACTTGATGGATGACACGATCGCTGCAGAGGATCCCTGCATGCCAAAAGGCCGGGACATATTGACGGATACCTGCTGCTGCTTGGCATTTTCGGAATACAGAAGCAGAGCGGCAGTAAAATCCCGCCATCCGCTGTATCCGCATTTGTGCGCCACCCGAAGAACCGTGGCAGGAGACACAAAGGTTTCGGCCGCCAGTTCCCGTACGGTCATGCCCGCTGCTTTCCAGGGCTGTTTCTTCAGGTGATCCGCCACCTGCTGTTCTGCCGGCGAAAAGCCGGGCTGGTTCAGGGCTTCAAAGATGTTCATGACTTCATTGTATCTGATGCCCGGAATCCGGTCAGCACAGGGCTGGAGCCGGACATGGGTTGTGCCCGGTCTTTGCCATCATCGGCAGGACAGGAGAAAAGGCTCCCGCAATGGGAGCCGTATATGGATGATATCAGCCAATCAGCCGCATGATGTCATTGAAGCTGGCATACAGAAACAGCCCGATCAGCAGCAGAAAGCTCGCTGCAATGACGTTTTCCACGATCTTCGGATTGATTTTGCGCCGGAAGATCCGTTCAAGTCCCAGGATCAGGATTCGTCCGCCGTCCATGGCCGGGATCGGGATCAGGTTGAAGATGCCGATATTCAGACTGATGAGCGCAAACAGGCTCAGGTACGGCAGCAGTCCCATGGAAGCAGTCTGTGTGGTGACGTCGAGAATGCCGATGGGGCCGGACAGGTTCTCGAAGCCTTTGCCGCTCAGGAGCATGCCGAAGGAGCGGAAGATCAGCGTGGTGTTGTTCCACATCGTTTTCAGGCCTTCACCGATGCTCTGGTACCAGGGGATGGGAACGGCCTTAGCCGAGGAACGGAACCCGATGAGATAGACATTGGATTCTTCATCCAGTTCCGGCGTGAGGCTCAGGATCTGGTCCTGTCCGCTGCGGTCCACCGTCACCTGCACTTCTTCACCAGGGTGCAGATTCACGAACGTGGTGACATCGCTCTGGGTCTCGATGGTCTGCACATCCCCGTCCGCTTCCAGTTTTGTGATCCTGTCTCCAGGCTGGAGTCCGGCAGTTTCAGCGGGTGTGTCGGCAATGACTTCGCTGATGACCGGCTCGCTTACCACCACATAACCCTGGCACAGGGCGATCGCAATATAGAGAATGGCTGCGAGCAGAAAATTCATGCAGACACCGGCGGCCATGACCACGATCTGCTGCCAGGTTTTTTTGTGATTCAGCCACCGGTCTTCCGGCACGTCATGCTGCCAGTCTTCCTGGTCTTCCTCATCTTCCACGTTGTCAGCTTCCCCTGCCATCATACAGTAGCCGCCAAAGGGTATGGCCCGGATGGAAAAAACCGTTTCCTTTCCCTGCTTCTGCCACAATGCCGGCCCCATGCCCAGGGAAAACTCCCGGACATAGACTCCGAACTTTTTTGCGGCAATGTAATGTCCGAATTCGTGGATCAGCACAATGACCCCCAGCATGAAAACAAAGGCGATCAGCCCTATGACTATGTTCATTTCCATTCCCCTTTCCCGCAGGAGCTTATCTGGCTGCCTGCGGCTGTCAGCATCCGGTTCCTGTGCCCTGCGGCAGGTGAAGCCCGGTCCGTTTTCTGCAGTCTGCAGTTTGAAAAAAGTCCGGTATCCGATATCCGGATACCGAACGGTGCCTTCAGTCTGTATCCTGTCCTGTCTGCATTAATAGAGCAGCTGGAACAGGATCCCGAACAGGATGATATTATACAGCAGCGAATCCACCCGGTCCAGAATCCCTCCGTGCCCGGGAAGCAGATTGCTGAAATCTTTGACAGAATACACCCGTTTGAACGCCGAGAAACAAAGATCCCCCAGTTCTGCCACCACAGGACAGAGAACGCACAGAAGTGTGTTCAGCACCGGATTCAGTCCGTGGCTGTAGAACAGCGACAGGACCAGGGACAGGACGATTCCCGAGAGGATGCCCCCGAAAAAGCCTTCCCAGCTTTTCTTCGGGGAGACCCTGGGGTTCATTTTGTGTTTCCCCAGTTTCGACCCCACAAAATAGGCGCCGGTATCCGATCCATAGGTGGCAAAACACAGAGTCCAGAGATACCGGGGTTCCTTTGCGAGCACGGAAATGGCCAGCCACACCAGAGTCATGAACAGGAATCCGGAGATGACGCTCCAGGAATCCTGCACGGTGAATGATTCGCAGAATACAGGAACCGACCAGAGGATCAGTCCGCAGATGGCCAGCCAGGCATAGCCGGTCACGGGCATCATCCACCGGGACAGAAAGGTGAGGCCGATCAGGACCGGCAGCACGGCTTTTCCCCAGGTGCCGAATCCCTCCAGGTTGCGGCACCATTCCCAGAGACCGCTCACGAGGATGAACACAGCCAGGAGGTTCAGCCATACTCCGCCAAGTGCCACAGGGATGGCAACGGCCGCAATGATGCAGATGGCGGTGATCACACGGGTCTTCATGCCTTGACGCCTCCGAACCGCCGCTCACGGTGATTGTATTCTGTGATGCACTCGCGCAAAGACGACTCATCAAAATCCGGCCAGGCAGTCGGTGTGAAAATCAGCTCACTGTAGGCCAGCTGCCAGAGCAGGAAGTTGGAAATCCGTTCTTCTCCGCTGGTCCGGATCAGCAGATCCACCTCCTCGGGGACAAAAAGGTACTTCGAAAACTCCTCTTCCGTCACGTTGTTTTCCCGGCCATTCCTGACATCTTCGGCATACTTCTGCGCCGCCAGCAGCAGTTCCCGGCGGGCACCGTAATTGATCGCGATGCACAGCTCCAGACCGGTATTGTCTTCGGTCTGCTCCACCGCGCGGCGAATCACTTTCTGCGTGGAGTCCGGAAAACGTCCGAGTTCTCCTGCAAACGTGACGCGGATGTTGTTGTTCATCAGATCCCGGATGTACCGGTCGAAAAACAGCCCCGGGAGTTTGCACAGATATCCCACTTCGTCTTCCGGGCGTTTCCAGTTCTCGGTGGAAAAGGCGTATAGAATAAGTTTTTTCACCCCCAGCCGGTTGGCTTCCAGGCCGATTGTATGAATCGTATCCGCTCCTTTTTTGTGACCGGCGGTCCTTGGAAGACCCCGTTTTTTCGCCCAGCGGCCGTTTCCATCCATAATGATGGCCATGGTATCCGGAACCTGGATCCCGGCAGGCAGACCGGTTGTCTGCGATTGTTTCTGCTCCGACATGCTGTCAGTCCTTTCCTGCATTGTCTGTCCTGCCGGCATCTGCCCCGTCACTGACACAGCGTCACTCAGCCCGGGTGCAGTCAGGTCATGGCATGCATTCCGCAAATGGCCATGGCAGGACTTTTGAAAAAGCCCGGCGGCAGCCGGGCTGTTCACGTATTTTATTGTACCCGGAAACAGTCCGGATTGGCACCGGAGAAAACCGGGCCGGGCTTTCCGTACCCTGAAAAGCGGGACAAGGCCTGGACTCAGACTGCCAGGATCTCGTCTTTTTTGGCTTTTACGAGACCATCAATGTCCTTGATGTACCGGTCTGTCAGTTTCTGGGTTTCTGCTGTGAGAGCCTTTGCCTCGTCTTCCGGCAGCTCCTTGTCCTTCTTGATCCAGTCATTGCAGTCTCTGCGGACATTCCGCACAGCCACCTTGGCTTCTTCCCCGTATTTCTGGGCTTCTTTGGCCAGCTGCTTGCGGCGGTCTTCCGTCAGCTGCGGTACGAGAATGCGGATGGCATCCGCTTCCGCCTGCGGTGTCAGACCCAGGTTTGCGGCAGAAATGGCGTGAGTGATCGGCTTGACCTGTGTACGGTCATAGGGCTTGATCACCAGCTGTGTGCCTTCCACGACGGAAATCCGTGCAATCTGGTTGATGGGCATCGGTTCGCCGTAATAATCCACCCGCACCCGGTCCAGGATCTTTGCGTTGGCACGTCCTGTGCGGATCGTGGCAAAGTTTCCTTCCAGGTTTTCGATGACTGTCATCATTTTTTCTTCTGCGCGTTCAAGATATTCACTCATGCTGTTACCTGTGCCGACTTGCTGATCACAGTGCCGTCGGCTTCTCCCTTCACTGCTTTTTCAATGTTGCCTTCCTCGTTCATGTTAAAGACAACCAGGTCGATATCATTGTCCATGCACATGGAAATCGCCGTGGAATCCATGACCTGCAGTCCCTTGTTCAGGACATCCATATAGGAAAGCTCCTGGAATTTCTTTGCATCCGGATTCTTCTTCGGATCCGAATCATAGACACCATCCACTCCGTTTTTCGCCATGAGAATGACATCTGCGCCGATTTCGGATGCCCGAAGAGCGGCTGTCGTATCCGTGGAGAAATACGGAGAACCGGTGCCGGCACCGAAAATCACGATGCGGCCCTTTTCCAGGTGACGCAGGGCCCGACGCAGAATATAGGGTTCTGCCACTTTCTGCATTTCCACGGCTGTCTGGACACGTGTATCCACGCCTTCCTGCTCCAGGGCATTCTGCACAGCCAGCGCATTGATGACTGTTCCCAGCATGCCCATGTAATCGGCCTGTGCCCGGTTCATGCCCATTTCCGCCATCATTTTTCCGCGGATGAAGTTGCCGCCGCCGACAACGATGGCCAGTTCAACACCGGACTCCTGGATCCTCTTCAGTTCCTTTGCCAGACGCCTGAGAGTCTTTGCGTCCAGTGCCTGTCCGTCACCGGCCAACGCTTCGCCGCTCAGCTTCAGTAATACCCGTTTATACATTGATATCTGCTCCTTTGATGATCATATTGATTGTACAGTTTGGCCCGGGATTTGTACAGAATCGGTGAAGGAGCCAGTTGCGGTACACAGGATTTGGGAGGTCATCTGGATGGAAGCTGCTGCATCCCTTCCGTAGAGTGATTCTGAAACATGGAGGTCTCGAATATGGGAAAGAAAATCACAGACAAAGTCACATGGGTGGGGAAAACAGACTGGGAACTCAAATCGTTCCATGGCGATGAATACTCCACACACAAAGGATCCAGCTACAACGCCTGGCTGGTCCGGGATGGAAAAAATGTCCTGATCGACACAGTCTGGGGGCCGTATGACAAAGAATTTGTTACGAGGCTGAAGGAAGAAATCGACTTGAAGGACATCGATGCCATTGTGATGAACCACAACGAAAACGATCACAGCGGCGCCCTTCCGGAGCTGATGCGGGAAATCCCGGATGTTCCCATTTACTGTACAAAGAAAGGGGAACAGATCCTGCGGGGGCTTTACCACCAGGACTGGAATTACGTCACGGTGAAAACCGGGGATACCCTCGATCTGGACAGCTGCAGGCTGACCTTTGTGGAAGCCCCCATGCTGCACTGGCCGGATACGATGTTTACCTACATGTCCGGGGACAACATTCTGTTTTCCAACGATGGATTCGGACAGCATTACGCCACGGAGTCTCTGCTGGAATCCACTGCGGATATGGATGAAGTGATGCGGGAAGCAAAGAAGTACTATGCAAACATCCTGACGCTGTACAGCCCGCAGGTCACCCGCAAGATTCGTGAAATCCTGGAAATGAACCTTCCCTTGAACATGATCTGCCCGAGTCATGGCATCATCTGGGACCAGAATCCTGCAGGCATTGTGCAGCAGTATCTGGAGTGGGCAGATGCGTACCAGGAAAACCAGATCACCATCGTCTATGATACGATGTGGAATTCCACCCGCCAGATGGCCCAAGCCATCGCCAGGGGCATCGAGTCTGCCGATCCGGATGTGAAGGTGAAGCTGATGAACGCTGCGAAGGATGACAAAAACGACATTCTGACGGAGATTTTCAGCTCGAAAGCGGTTCTTGTGGGTTCGCCAACAATCAACTATGGGATTTCCCATGCGATTGCCGGGCTGCTGGAAATGATCCGCGGACTCCGGTTCAAGAAGAAAAAAGCCGCAGCATTCGGCAGCTACGGCTGGAGCGGCGAAGGACCAAAACAGATTCACGACCATCTGCAGAAATCCGGTTTTGAGATGGTATCCGATCCGCTGGGCATTTTGTGGAACCCCGACCGGGATACAGTGGCTGACTGTGAGGCTTTCGGCCGTCAGTTTGCCATGGCCGCAGCCGGATCCACTGCAGAGACAACCGGAAGACAGCTCAACGGTAACTGACTGTATATACAGATCCCCGATTCCTGGTTGCCGGGAGCGAATCCCTTCAGAGAAACAGAACAGCAGAAAGCAGCCGGACTGCAGAATCAGGGGAGTATTTCCCTCTTCTGCAGCAGCGGCTGCTTTTTCATGTCAGTCCCGTTTCTGCCGTATCGGGTGCCGGATGACAGTTTTCAGCTTTTCGGGTCCCGTTCTCCTGGGATCGCTCAGGTAGATCTCATGGTGATGACGGCCGTTTTCGAAATCCGGTTCATATCCCATCCCGCGGGCAAAGGCATCCATCTCCCGGATGGTTTCCGGCTCCAGGTCATAGGGTCCCGTGTGCAGACACTGGACGCAGAGACCTTCGTCAATTCTCAGAATCCGGACATCGGAAAGATCCAGCTGCTTTTTCGATGCAGCCTCATTCAGGGCCCATCCAAACTCTTCTTCGGTCACAAAATCCGGCAGCCGGATCACGGAAATCCAGCGAAATCCTGCCTTGTCGGAAAAGTCGATTTCGCCGATGCCCTCCTGCCACCAGAACCCCTCCAGAGGCGGGACAATATAGTCAAAATATCCTTCCATGTGATGGGTTCCTTTTTTGCTCATCTTGATGGTGTAGGCGACGGCATACAGCTTGCCGATGGCTTCCTTGTATACCCCGTTTTCCTCATTTGGATCTCCCTGACCGCAGACTGACGCAAAATACATGGGCGGAATGGTGACAATGGAAGGCTTCTTTTTGGGCAGGTAGTATTCTCTGTATTCTTTTTTGTAGTCAAATGGCATACAGTTTTTATTATTTTCGCATAAAGGCTTCGTCCGCCGGATTCTCTTCGGCGTCACGATAGCGTTCCACCCGCATATGCAGATTGTACTTGTCCCGGAGTGCGGCCAGCTGTGCCATCATGGGCGAAGCATGATGATCGTCCAAAGCTTTCTGGTCGCGCCACTGGTCAATCAGCAGAATGGTTTCGGGATCATTCAGGGACTGGAAATAGTCATACTTCTCGTTGCCGGACTCAGCACGGATCGCTGCGGCGATTCCGCTTCCTTCCATTTCCCTGACAAACTCCCGGGCGCTTCCGTGTTCCCCTGTGTAATACAAATTGACTGTCAGACTCATGCTGCTCCCTCTCTTTCCTGATGCAGGCCGAGAGTGCCCTGCTACATTCATGGTACCGGTTTCCGGAAACGGGCACAAGGAAACTGTAGTCAGACGCCATCTGGTCAGGACCTCAGCTGCGGTGAAACAGGCTTCGCTTTTGCCAGGGTTCTTCTCTGACCTGCAGAACCCTGTAACCCGTGCTGTCGACCGCCCGCTTCAATGCCTCATGACTGACTGGCTCATCTGCCAGGATCACAGCTTCGCCGGCTTTGCGCGATGCCGTGACTTTGCGGACCAGAAACGACTTCCTGATCGCATCACAGATATGCGACTCGCACATGGGACATATCATTCCTTCAATTTTTACAGTGATTTTTCGCATTCCGCATTCTCCTCTTTTCTGTCAGTCCTTGATTGCCGCAGCCAGCCGGCTTCATCCTGCAGATGAACAGAAGGCCGTGGCATCCAATGAAGTTATTTTACTCTAACTACAGATGTAACACACTTTCTCCTGTCTGCGCATCAGAAAAGGACCGCTTTGCTTCGTCTGTGAAACAGAACGGTCCGGGAATGGACATCAGTCTTTCATCAATGTGACCATGACGGCCTTCTGTGCATGGAGGCGGTTCTCCGCTTCTTCGAAGATCTCATCCGCATGCTGTTCAAACACCTCTTCAGTGATTTCCTGCTCCCGGTACGCGGGCAGACAGTGCAGCACCATGGCACCATTCTTCGCATGTTTCATCAGGGCGCGGTTGACCTGGTAGCCTGCAAAGGCTTTTTTTCGTTCTTCCTTCTCGTCTTCCTGCCCCATGGATGCCCAGGTGTCGGTCACGACAACATCTGCACCCTTCACCGCCTGGACAGGATCATCTGTCAGTGTGAAGTGGTCACCATAGTTTTTGGCGAATTCCAGCACCTTTTCATCCGGGCGGTATCCTTCCGGTGTTGCGCAGGCCATGTCCATGCCGGATTTCAGGGCTCCCACGATCAGAGAGTTGGCCATGTTGTTGCCGTCCCCGATGTAGGCCATCTTGAGTCCCTTCAGGGAACCGTAGTGTTCCCGGATCGTCATGAGATCGGCCAGGACCTGGCAGGGGTGGCTGTAGTCGGTCAGTCCGTTGATCACGGGAATGCTGCCGTACTTTGCCAGATCCTCCACTTCTTTCTGTTCATAGGTGCGGATCATGATGCCATCCAGATACCTGGACAGCACGCGGGCTGTATCCTGCACCGGTTCCCCACGGCCAATCTGCAGGTCGCGGCTGGACAGAAACAGTGCCTGTCCTCCCAGCTGGTGCATGCCGGTTTCAAATGATACCCGGGTGCGGGTGCTGGCTTTCTGGAAAATCAGGCCGATGGATTTTCCCTTGAGATGCGGGTGTGCGATCCCGTGCTTTTTTTCGTATTTCAGCTGATCTGCGAGATCCAGGAGCTGCACAATTTCCTGGTCATCCAGATCCATCAGTGTCAGAAGGTGTTTCATGTCTTCCATTCCCTTTCCTGTTTATTCAAATACTTCGTTCATGGCTTTGACAGCCTGGTCGATCTCTTCCTTTGTGATGATCAGCGGCGGCAACAGCCGGATGGTGTCCGTTCCGGCTTTCAGTGCGAGAACGCCTTTGTTCTGCAGCTGTTTGAGGTAGTCCATGACTTTGTCGGCACCCACCTGGATGCCGATCATGAGTCCCATTCCACGGACATCCTGCACGGATCGTTTGTTCAGTGCCTGGATGCTGTTCATGAAATAGTCGCCTTTGTCCTTCACATCGGCCAGGAAATCCGGCTGGTCCACAATATCCAGCACGGTTTTCGCAGCGGAGGCCGCCAGTGGATTACCGCCGAAGGTGGTTCCGTGATCGCCTGGCTGGAGAACATGGGCTGCTTTGTCCCCGGACAGCACTGCACCGATGGGAACACCGCCACCCAGTGCCTTGGCACAGCTGACAAGATCCGGCTGGATCCCGTACTGCTGCCAGCAGAACAGGCTGCCTGTACGGCCGATGCCTGTCTGCACCTCATCTGCCATGAAAAGGATATCGTTCTCCTTCGCCAGCCTGGCTGCTTCCCTGACGAACACCGGATCCAGGGGCCGTACGCCGCTCTCTCCCTGAATCAGTTCCATCATGATGCCGCAGACAGAAGGATCTGCCATTTTCTGCTTCAGGTCTTCGATGTTGTTGGCTTCCACATAGTCAAAGCCGCCTGTGAAGGGATAGAAGTTCTGGTGGAATTTGTCCTGTCCGGTGGCTTCCAGCGTCGCAACCGTGCGGCCATGGAAAGAGTTCTTCAGGGTCAGGATTTTTGTGCGTTCCGGACCATATTGATCGGCGGAGTATTTTCGGGCAATCTTGATCATGCCTTCATTCGCTTCTGCACCGGAGTTGGCAAAAAACACTTTTTCCATCAGGGTACTGTCTGCCAGCCGCTCGGCAGCATCCACCATGGGCTCTGTGTAAAACAGGTTGGATGCCTGCATAAGTCTGGCGGCCTGTTCCTGAATGGCCTGCACCAGCGCTTCGTGACCGTGTCCAAGGGCATTTACGCCAATGCCTGAAGTCAGGTCAATGTATTCCTTCCCGTCCAGGTCATACAGTTTTGACCCTTTGCCATGGTCCAGTGCGATGTCAAACCGTCCATAGGTGTGCATCAGGGTGTTGTTTTCCCTGTTCTTCAATGTATTGAAATCCATAAGATCCTTCCTTTTCCTGGCAGCTCGATCCAGCCTTTCCGGCGGACTGCAGCTTTCTCTGTCTCTCCGTCAGCCGCAGTCTGATTTGATTTCGGTCCCGGCTCCCCCCGGGCTGCATCAGTCACTGACGGCCGGGCTGCTGCAGTCTGCGACTGCACCAGCGCAGCCGTCAGTGAAACATCGTCCCGATGCCTTCGTTGGTCAGCAGTTCGATCAGGATCGCGTGCGGTACACGTCCATCCTGAATGTTGGCACGCTCCACACCGGAACGCACAGCTTCCACACAGCAGTCCACCTTCGGGATCATGCCGCCGGAAATGGCACCGCTCATCGTCAGTGCCGGTACCTGCGACACCTTGATGTCGTGAATCAGTGATTCATCGTTTCCCGGTTCCCGCATCACACCGCGGACATCCGTCAGCAGGATCAGCTTCTTCGCCTTCAGTGCGATCGCGATTTTCGCCGCAGCCGTATCCGCGTTCACATTGTATACATTGTTGTCCTCGAGACCTGCCGCCACGGAAGAGATCACCGGAATATATCCCTGGTCGATCACGTCCTGGACAATTTTGGGATTCACATCCACAATATCGCCCACAAATCCGTAGTCTGTTCCCTCCGGATCCGTCATCTTCACCGCGCGGAACAAACCACCGTCCATGCCTCCCAGACCGATTCCCTTGCCTTCCAGCAGCCGGACCAGATCCTTGTTGACTTTGCCGCAGAGGACCATCTGCACGATTTCCATGGCTTCGTCGTCAGTATACCGCAGCCCGTTGATGAAACGGGACTGGGCTCCGGTCTTTTTCAGCATCCTGGAAATATCCGGGCCCCCGCCATGCACCAGCACCACATGGATGCCCACCAGGTGCAGCAGCATGATGTCCTGGATCACAGCCTGTTTCAGTTCCTCGTCAATCATGGCATTTCCGCCATATTTCACCACGATGACCTCGCCGTTGTATTCCTTGATGTACGGAAGCGCCTCAATCAGGATATTGGCACGTGTTTCCGGGGCAATCATGAGCGGTAGTCTCCGTTGATTTTCACATAGTCGTACGTCAGGTCGCAGCCCCAGCAGGTGACGGAGACATCTCCCTCATGCAGGTTCATGACTACCTGCACCTGGTCCCGGGACAAAATCTTTTTTGCCAGGTCCTCATCAAAGTCCAGGCCACGCCCGTTTTTCGCCACTTCAACAGTCCCGGCATCGGACTGAAACAGGACATCCACTTTCTCCGGATCGAACTTTGCTCCGGAATAGCCCATGGCACACAGCACCCGGCCCCAGTTGGCATCGCTGCCGAACATCGCCGCCTTGAACAGGGAGCTGGAGGCCACGGACATGGCAAGAGTCTCCGCCTGTGTTTCATCGGCCGCATTCACCACCGTGGAAATGATCAGGCGGCTGGCACCTTCGCCGTCGGATGCGATCATGACCGCCAGGTCCTTCATCACGGACTCCAGCGCCTGGTCAAACACATCGTTTTGCTGCGTGATCTCCTCATTGCCGGCCAGGCCGTTGGCCAGCACAATGCACATATCGTTGGTGGACGTGTCACCATCCACACTGATGCGGTTGAAGGTTTTCTTCACGATTTTCGACAGAGACTGCTGCAGGACACTCTGAGAGATGGCGGCATCCGTAGTGACAAAACACAGCATCGTTCCCATGTTGGGATGGATCATGCCCGATCCCTTGGCGATGCCGCCCAGATGAACCGTTTTTCCGTTCAGTTCGAATTCCACGGCAGTCTGTTTCATCTTCGTGTCCGTGGTCATGATGGCTTTGGCTGTATCGGCAGAATCGTCCGTGAGCACGATCTGGCCCATGGCTGTCTCGATCACTTCGATGGGAAGCTCCTGCCCGATCACGCCGGTGGAAGCCACCAGGACATCTTCGGTTTTCAGCCCCAACAGTTTTGCCGCTGCCTGTGCTTCCCGCAGGGCGTTTTCCTCTCCCCTGGGTGCACAGGCATTGGCGTTGCCCGAATTGATCACAATGGCCTGTGCCGTTCCATCACCCAGGTGTTCTCTGGTGATGTGCAGCGGGGCGGCCTTGACGATATTGGAGGTATACACCGCTGCTGCCTGGCAGGGGACGTCTGACACGATCACTGCCAGGTCCTTTTTGGACTGGCTGGCCCGGATCCCGCTGTGAACAGCCCCCGTTTTGTATCCCTTTGCGGCTGTGATGCCGCCTTCGATTCCTTTCATGGATTCTTTCCTTCCTTGGTTCTATGCACAATACCTTCCGGTGGACCGGAAGGCATGATTGATTCGTTTACTGTCCGGTATCGAGTCCCAGCATGAGTTCCATGTTGCGGATGGCCGCTCCGCAGGCACCTTTTCCCAGATTGTCGAACCGGGCTGCAATCACAAACCCCGACCCGGATTCTGCGCCCGTGACAAACAGCTCCAGATCATCGGTTCCGGCTTTGTCTCCCGCATAAAGCCCCGGCTGTCCTTCCTGCACTGCCACAGCCGTTCCCTGGTACCACTGCCTGAAATGGTCCTGCATTTCCTGCAGCGACAGGGGCCTGGTCAGCTGTCCGGATGCGACCGGCACCATCACGAGCATGCCCCGGGGATAGTCATCCACCACCGGGATGAACAGCGGTGCCTTTTCCAGACCGCAGACCGTTTTCATCTCCGGCATGTGCTTGTGGTTCAGATCCAGTCCGTAGGCTTTGGGAGCAAGCATCTGTTCTGTTTTCGCCCCTTCGTACTCTGCGATCATCCTCTTTCCACCGCCGGTATATCCGGTGAGGGAGAATGCAGTCAGCTGTGCATCCGGCTTCAGAAGACCGCCGCGGCTCAGCGGGGCCACAGCCGCGATAAATCCCGTGGCATGGCAGCCGGGGTTCGCGACTTTGTCCGCCGTCCGGATCTTTTCTTCCTGCCGGTGGTCCAGTTCCGGAAATCCGTAGGTCCAGACCGTCCGGTGGGCGGTGCTTGCATCGATGATCCGGGCTCCGGAACCCTCGGCCAGATCCACGGCCTCCCTGGCTGCCTGATCCGGCAGACAAAGGAACGCCAGGTCCGCAGCCTCGAACATTTTCCGGCGTTCGGCATCATCATGACGAAGTGCATCGTCGATCACCAGCAGCTCGATGTCCTCCCGGTCCTGCAGCCGCTGGCGGATCTCCAGGCCTGTGGTCCCGGACTGACCATCGATGTAGATTTTCGGTTTTCCCATCCTCAGTCCTGCTTTCTGTGGTTTTTCACAAATTCTCTGGCCAGGGCAATCTGCTCCTGTGTCTGCTCCGGAGACGGCCCACCCCAGGTATTGCGGCGCTTCACGGCATTCAGCAGATCCACCGCAGCATAGAAGCCCTCATCAAACAGCGGGCTTTCCTCCTGCAGCTCTTCCAGACTCAACTGTTCCAGAGTCCGGCCCTCCCGGATGCACCTGGCCACCAGACCACCTGTGAGTTTGTAGGCATCCCGGAACGGCATCCCTTTCTTCGTGAGGTAATCCGCACAGTCCGTGGCATTGATGAATCCCCGCCGTCCTGCTGCGGCCATATTCTCTGTAAGGACTGTCATGGTTGACAGCATATCCGGCAGGACTTTCAGGCACATCGAAACGGTATCAATGGCATCGAAGACACACTCCTTGTCTTCCTGCATGTCCTTGTCGTACGCCAGGGGAAGTCCCTTCATCACCGTCAGCAGCGTCATCAGGTCACCGTAAACCCGACCGGTTTTGCCCCGGACCAGCTCGCAGATATCCGGGTTCTTCTTCTGCGGCATGATGGAACTGCCGGTGGAAAAGGCATCATCCAGTTCGATGAACTTGAATTCCCAGCTGCACCAGGAAATCACTTCCTCCGACAGACGGGACAGGTGCATCATCAGGATCGACAGATCGGAGAGAAACTCCAGACAGTAGTCCCGGTCACTGACACCGTCCATGGCATTGTCACAGGGGCGTGAAAAACCCAGAGTTTCTGCTGTGAAGTGCCTGTCCAGGGGGTAGGTCGTTCCTGCCAGGGCCCCGGAGCCAAGGGGACATTCATCCAGTACCTCCAGGGTGTTTTCCAGCCGCCTTGCATCCCGCTTCAGCATGGATACATAGGCAAGCAGGATATAGGCAAAGGTGACAGGCTGTGCCCGCTGGAGATGCGTGTATCCCGGCATGATGGTTTCTGTATTGTTCTGTGCCACGTCGGTGATCACATCGATCAGGTGGAGCACCTGGTCATGGATGTGTCCGGCTTCTTCCCGCACATACATCCGCATATCCAGCGCCACCTGATCGTTCCGGCTGCGCCCGGTATGCAGGCGTTTGCCGGCATCCCCTATTTTTTCCGTCAGCAGCTGCTCCACACACATATGGATGTCTTCATACTGTGCAGGATCAAAGCCGATTTCACCGGCATCCATGGCTGCCAGGATCTCTGTCAGACCCTGGTGGATCGCATCCCTGTCCTCCCGGGTGATGATTCCCTGTCTGGCCAGCATATCGCTGTGTGCCAGGGATCCCCGGATATCCTGAGCATACAGCCGGTTGTCAAAGGGGATCGAAGAGTTGAAATCATTGACGGTTTCATCAGTGGTCTTGGAGAACCGTCCCGCCCAGAGCTTGGCCATGGGAGTGTTTCCCCTTACTCCACACTGGAGAAGGACTCCCCGGTCTCTTTCTCCAGGGCATCGCTGTTCAGGGCTCTCACTTTGATCGGCAGGCCGAACAGGTTGATGAAACCTGCAGAATCGCTCTGGTCATAGCAGTCATCCGCATCGAATGTCGCCATTCCCGCATTATATAAGGAATAGGGGCTGGTTACGGCTGCAGGAATGATGTTCCCCTTGTACAGTTTCAGAGTCACGTCGCCAGTCACGGTTTCCTGTGTGCTGTCCACGAAAGCCGAGAGCGCCTTTCTCAGGGGTGTGAACCACTTGCCATCGTAGACCAGTTCGCCGAACTTCTGTGCAGCCTGTTCCTTGTAATGCTGCGTGTCTTTGTCCAGCGTGATTTCTTCCAGCTTTGCGTGAGCGGCATACAGGATGGAACCGCCGGGTGTCTCATACACACCTCTGGACTTCATGCCCACCAGCCTGTTTTCCACGATATCCAGTATCCCGATGCCATTGGCACCGCCGATCTCATTCAGCTTGAGGATGATGTCCCTGGCGGAGAGTTCTTCGTCATCCAGTTTTGTCGGCACGCCTTTTTCAAAGTGAATCGTGATGTACGTCGGCTTGTCCGGCGCATTCTCCGGGGACACACCCAGTTCCAGGAATCCTTCTGTGTTGATGGGGGCTTCATTGGCCGGGTCTTCCAGGTCCAGCCCTTCGTGGGACAGGTGCCAGAGGTTTTTGTCCTTGGAGTAGTTGGTTTCCTTGCTGATCTTCAGAGGAATGTTGTGCGCTTCGGCGTATTCGATTTCCTTTTCCCGGGAATCCAGCTCCCAGAACCGCCAGGGAGCAATGATGTCCATGTCCGGTGCAAAGGCCTTGATGGCCAGTTCAAACCGCACCTGGTCGTTTCCCTTGCCTGTGCAGCCATGGCAGATCGCATCCGCGCCTTCAGCCTTGGCGATTTCCACGATTCTCTTGGCTATGATTGGTCTCGCAAAGGACGTGCCCAGCAGGTACTTTTCATACGCGGCACCGGCTTTGATGGACGGTACGATGAAATCATCCACAAAGGTATCGGTCAGGTCTTCGATGTACAGTTTGGAAGCCCCGGTGGCCAGGGCTTTTTCTTCCAGGCCATCCAGCTCTGTTCCCTGCCCTACATTGCCGGAGACCGCAATGACTTCGCAGTTGCCATAGTGTTCTTTCAGCCAGGGAATCAGGACAGACGTATCCAGTCCTCCGGAATATGCCAGGACGATTTTGTTGTAGTGCTTGTTTTCGTTATGCAGGTTGCTCATAGTCGATTCCTCCCGTTTGTCCGGCCCGTTTCGCCGGTTTTCATTCTGTTATATCGGTTCCTGCCGGTCTGACCGGCGGTTGGTTCATGAACGGCATTGAAGTCCGTGGATCGCAGGATCCAGTCATCCATGAACGGGGATTGCTTCCGTGGATATCCGGTATCGTCGTCGGCCGTCACTCACAGACATCCCCCCTTTCATGAAAAAAAGCCGCCCCGGAAAAGGACGACATGAATCGCGGTACCACCTTGCTTCTCCTGTACCTGCCAGGAGCCCTTCCCTGTAACGCGGGGTGCGTGAGCCGCTCGGCATCCTTCGCGGTTCCTCTCCCGGACACGTTCCCTGGTGCCTTCGCACTGCCTTGCACCAGCCGGCAGCTCTCTTGGCGATCGCAGTCAGGTACTACTTCCGTTCATCGATTTGATAGTCACGATTATAGCCCGGCCGTATTTTCATTTCAACAGTTTTCTGAAAATTTTCATGGTCGATGCCTGTTTCCTGCTTTGGACTGGACCGGTTTCCGGATTTTGTTCCACCAGCCCGAAGAACCGCATCTTCAGACCTCCACGATCTGTCTGACGCCTGAAAACCGCTTCTTCTGCTCCGGTGTGAGGTGATTCGTGACCAGAAGATCCGCTTCCCGGAACGACGCATACCGGTAATATCCCGGCTGGTTCAGTTTGTGACGCCCCATGACAATGACCAGGCGCCGAGTCTGGCGGATAATGTGACGCCTGATCCCCACTTCCTCCGCCCGATATACAGAGAATCCATCCACGCCTTCGATGCCTGTGGTTCCCAGAATGGCTATATCTATGGTGATGTTGTCGACCATCTGTTCCGCAAAGTAGCCATAGGTATGGCCCCCGCTTCTGCGCATTTGTCCGCCAATGAACAGACAGTGGAACCCCATGTCGAGGCAGGACTGGGCCGCTGGCAGGGAATTCACCACAATGGTCAGGTCCCGGCGGCTGGACAGATGATTCAGGGCTGTGAGAATCGTTGATCCTGCATCTATGAAGACAATATCTCCGTCCTTCACCTCCTGCAGGGCGCGAATGGTGACCTGCATCTTTTCCTGGCGGTTCTCTGCCTGCCGCCATTCCAGCGGTGTCTCTTTATCCAGTACCCGCAGGCGGGCAGCTCCATGTTCCCGCTCGATCAGACCCTGACTTTCCAGCAGATCCAGGTCGCTCCGCAGTGTTTCCGGCGTGACGTCCAGCATCTGCGCAAGATCCCGTGTCCGAACTCTTCCCTGTTCCTCCAGGATCTTCCGCAGATCCGTCAGCCGCTGTTCTTTTCGCTTTTGCATATCAGCATTTTATCA
This sequence comes from Faecalibaculum rodentium, assembly GCF_001564455.1. Taxonomy (GTDB): domain Bacteria; phylum Bacillota_I; class Bacilli_A; order Erysipelotrichales; family Erysipelotrichaceae; genus Faecalibaculum; species Faecalibaculum rodentium. The sequence goes on along the minus strand of NZ_CP011391.1, from coordinate 885,913 downwards.
TTTCAGACGCTGTCCTGATACAGCAGCCGATGCAGCGGTCATGCTGGTTTCAGTCCGGTTTCAGTCTACGAAAAAAGAATACGCAAAATTGGACAGGGTCCACCCCCTTCAATAAAGCGACCTTAGGGTCGATCACCAAAGTCATAAAAGGCAGCTCCGAACCTTCATGGAGGTTCTAAAGCTGCCTTGTTTTGTTATAGTTGAATTAAGGAGTTATAGGGAGAGAATAACGAAGATTTCCCTGTGTTTCATTGGTGAAAGTGGCTGAATGAAGATACTTTGGCAGTTCTCCGCTTAAGGAGGGAGTCAGTACCCCCTTCCAGTCACTGAAACAGTGATATCAGGAACTTTGTGATGAAACAAAAAAAGGAGCAGAGCCCAATTGATTGCCGTCAAGTTCTGCCGCTCCCTGTCTAATGACATGATTATGGTACCGGGAAATCACCCTGAAATCAATTCATCTTTCCAGAATGGATATCAAAAAACTTGTAACAGGTTCTTCGCTGGTACCAGGAAATGCCCTGATTGCCATGATGGTAAGCTGTACCGTCATGGTTCCTATCTCCGCAGTTTCGAAAGTCCCGTAAACGGCGTTCGTGACGAGGTGCTGATCCAGCGTGCAAAATGTTCCATATGCGGTAAAACTCATGCCCTCATCCCCGCTGAACTTGTTCCCTTCTCCCGCGTTCCGCTGCTGGCACAATTCCTGATAGCGGTCATGGCCGGCCTGTTCAAAGGCCCTGATCGCACTCTCCGTCAGGCAGAGTGCGAACTTGCCCGTTACGCTTTGCCTCCTGTCGTGATCCGCTATATCTCCAAACACATCGCCCAATACTGGTCTGATTTCCTTTCACTATTCTTAGACGCCACGCTGGAGGAATTGTGTCTTTTAGCCTGGAAAGACAGGAATAAACAACTTTTCCAAATGTCTAGATATGAGATCGCACAAAGTTTTCCACCATTCCACACAGCTTTTATGACTCACCCCGTATCCTCTGCGATGATGACATCGTGAACAGGAGGAATACCGTGTTGAATGCAGAAAAAGAATTCATGGTGGACTTTTTCGGGCTGGAACCAGGGGAGATCGAGGACATCAGTTATACCAGACAGTCCGACAAACGTCCTGTACTGCGTGTCATTCTCACCAATGATCACGATCCATGCCCTGACTGCGGCTGCCCGCATCCCAGAGTGAAGGAATATATCCCAAAGAAGATCAAATATGCGGATGGAACTGGCAGGGACTGTATCCTGCTTTATCATGCCAGACGGTTCAAATGCCCAGCCTGCCACCGCACCTACTATGAGCCTTCTCCTTTCGTTCAGAAAAAGGGGAAGATCGCGGATAAAGTCGTATTCGACATATTGAAGGATCTCAAGGACTACAACCAGACCTTCGCTTCGGTAGGCCGCAAATACTGCGTTTCAGCCACCACGGTGTCCAATATCTTCGACGCCCATGTGGAGATCCCCAGGAAGAAGCTACCGTCACTCCTGTGCATAGACGAGGTCTATGCGATGAAGACCCAGGGAAGCAAGTATGTATGTCTGCTCCTTGATTTCGAAAAGCAGACACCTGTGGATCTGCTTCCAAACCGCTGGCTCCCTTCACTGCTTGAATATATGAGTCTGATCCCCGAGGAGGAAAGACTCGGAGTCAAAGCGGTCTGTTTCGATATGTACCCGGCTTACAGGAAAATGGTGAAAGCCTGCTTCCCCAACGCCATTGGCGTGGTGGACAGGTTCCATGTGATGCAGGAATTCACCCGCAGGCTGACAAAAGTCAGGATCCGGGTCATGAACAGAACCAGAGCCAGGCGGGAAAGGCTGAAGGAAGAAATGAAGGCCGTGGAAAGCGACTTCCCAAGGGAAAGATACCGGGACGATCCGTGCTGGCAGAGGATATCCGCTGACTGGCAGAAAACCTCTGACCAGTATTATGTACTGAAGCATTTCCACTGGCTCCTCTCAAAAGATGAGGATCTGGATATCTTTGACCCAGGGAGAGAAGGACAATACAACCGACATTTTCAAAAATATATGACGCTCCTGCAGCTGCGGGAGATTCTTCTGGGTATCGACCCTGAACTGGAAGAAGCAGTGCGTTTGAAAAGGGTTTTGACTCACATGTATGAGTCGGGAACATATGATAAAGCAGGAGAACAGCTGTTCAACGAAACTTATGTAGCGTTCAGGAACAGTTCCATCAAAGAGATGAACGGATTCTCCAGAACGATGAAGGAATGGAGAGATGAGATCTTCAATTCCTTCAACACAGTGACTGTTGAATACATGGTCAACAGGAGGAGCGAATATACGATCAAAAGCGTAAGGCTCCACAACGGGATCATTGAGAACCGCAACAAAATGATCAAGTGCATGAAACACAATTCCTATGGCTTTACCAACTGGGTCAGGTTCAGGAATCGTGTAATGTATGTGCTCGATCCAAAAGCGACATATTCTCTGGAGCCCAGGTTCGGCAGTAAGGCTGTGAAAAAGAAGAAAAACAAGTAGAATCAGGGGCTGCCCACAAAGTGGACAGCCCCTGAGTGCTTACTGTGATGTTCAAACTCCAAAGCTCTGTAGGGTAACGGAAACCCTAAGGTATCTTTGGATGGGGTTAGTCTTCCTCCCTATCCAATTTTGGAGTGCCCGAAAAAAACGCGGGATCACTCCTGCGTTTATGGTTCAACGTGCATCAGAGGCCTTTACGGACGACGTACGCGAATATATCCGACCAGCGGATTGGAGCATTCCACACTCCATTCAGCGGTTGTCCCGCCGTTCCATCCGCCGTGAATGGCTCTGCCATTCCCGATGTATACAGCCACATGGCCGGAATAGACGATCACATCTCCGGGCTGGGGATCGGAGGTCCAGTCACCCAGGGATGCATATGCGGCGGGTGCCCCGTGGAAGCTGATCCCGACGGCTTTCAGGGAATTTGTCACGAGCATGGTGCAGTCCTGACCAACGCCGATCTGGGCAATGGCAGCATCGGCGATTTTCTGTCCGAAGTTTTTCGCTTCTTCCGCTTTTTTCTGCCGCATCTGTGCCTGTACAGTTTTCACTTCTTCATGAGCAGTGCTCATGGAATCTGTAACGACTTCAATCAGCCGTGTTTTCGTATTTTCTTTCTCTGCAGCCATGACCGGGGAAGCGGGCATGACAGGCAGGATCATGGAAGCGGCCAGAGCCGCTCTGGCGATGATTGTCTTGATTTTTTTCATTGCGTTTCTCCTGTTCTGTTTCTGCGAAATGTCATTGACTCTCTTTATCTTTTTCGGTAATTGTTGTCTCTTTTATTTGACCCAGGACAAGATAACAAAAAAAGAAAAACAGGGCAAATTTTCACAAAGTAAGAAACGGCAATTTTCCTGTAATTCATGACGGAAACAGCCAGCCAGGCCCTTTAGATAAAGGGCCTGGCTGGCTTTTGTGGAATAATGTGTGAAATCTAGGCAAATTCCTTGACGGATACACCTGTATGCGCATTGTCACAGGGCGAAGCCTGCCTGTCAGTGCAGATGACTGTTTTTACTCAAAACTTGTAAGCGATTACCTTTTTCCACTATCAGAAGCCGGCTGTTGTTCGCGGATTTTCTCCCACGATTCGACAGCTCTGACAATGCCGTCTTCATCGTTGGAGGCCGTGATATACCGTGCCTGGTTTCTGACCGGTTCTGTGGCGTTGCCCATTGCGACAGTGATAGCGGCATGTGCAAACATCGGCAGGTCATTCTCCGCATCACCGAATACTGCTGTCTGCGATGATGACACACCGCAGGCTTCCATTACCGTTTTCAGCGCTGTGCCTTTGTTGCTGCCGGAAGCAGTGAATTCATAATAAAACGGACCTGTGAACATGGAATCCAGTGAATCGCAGAAAGGAGCCCGCATCTTTTCGGATACCTGCCGAAGATAGGCCGGAGTGCCGGCTGTCAGGATCTTCTCCGGGGCCAGTCCCGCTTCTGACAGATCACGGACTTCACGAAGCAGGAATCCATTGCTGTGCGCCTCGTACTCCACCACATTCCAGGGCCTGCCATCGAGTTCGATCATGCAGTTGTACACGTTTTCCACAAGCATGGATTCACCATCGGCAATCATGGGAATCACGTCAAACTGCTTCAGATGTTTCAGGACTTTCCTGGTGTCTTCCCGTGTCAGGGCGTTGCTGTACAGTGTCCTGCCGTCAAGGGTCCGTGCCAGAGCCCCATTGCTGCTGATCAGAATCCCGCCGTGACGCTTCATGTCCAGCTGTCTGGCAAACCGCGTCAGACCCCGCTCCGGTCTTCCACTGGCGAGAACCAGCCGGGTTCCCCGGTCCTGAAGCCTCCGGAGTGCCGCGGCTGTTTCCGGTGTGATTTCTTTTCTGCTGTTCAGCAGCGTTCCATCCATATCCATGACCACAAGCCGGGGGATGGGAATGGTTGTCTGATTCATGACTCTCTGCCCCCCCTGGCGCGTTGAGTGCGCTTTTTACACTGTCAAAGCAGGTCAGCCATATGCTCCATGTCCGGCTTCTGCCACCGACCGCTTTGCATATTCTCTTCTTCATCGTACCGTGACTGCCTGTGAACGCAATACAGACAGGCAGCTTTTCCTCCAGAAAGTGGAATGATCCGGTGGCCCCTGGTTCCCAGGAACAAGCGGTCTCTGTTCTCTTTTCCCGATTGCAGACCGGAAGCTATTCCCGACTGTCCCCCTGCTGTTGCCATTATCGGATGGCTGAGAAGCACTCCTGCCGCCGTAACCGCTGCCGGTGCCTGCACGTCACCGGTCAGTCTGGTGAGTGATCCAATCCTCACTCTGTCTCTTTGCAGCATTGTCGGTAACAGCCAATGCCGTTGAAGACGCCTGTCGCCTGCAGCGGTTGTGAATCTTCCTGTCACCGTCTATCCTGACTCCCCTGGATACCCCGGATCGGCTGTCATTTCATTAAAATAGTCTGCAGTTTGCGCATGGGCAGGAACCAAAAAAGGTGATGCCAGTCCCCGAAGGGAAAGCACCACCTTATATGCTGTCAGTATTACCCGTTGATCTGGGCCATGACTTCGTCTGCGAAGTTCTCTTCCTTCTTCTCAATGCCTTCACCGGCCTGGAAGCGGACGAACTGCAGAACCTCTGCATGATTCTGTTTCAGGAACTGGGCAACCTTTTCCTTGGTGTCCTTGAAGTATTCCTGATCCATCAGGCAGACATCCTTGAAGTGCTTGGAAATCTTTCCGTTCAGGATGCCTTCCAGCACTTTTTCGGGTTTGCCGGCCATTTTCGGGTCTTCTGCCATCATCTGCTTCTGCAGAGCCCGTTCGTGTTCCACAACATCAGCAGGCACATCTTTCAGCGTGATGTACTGCGGATTCATGGAAGCAACCTGCATGGCCATATCCTTGGCCACTTCCGGAGTGGCGCCTGTCATGACAACCAGAGCGGAAATGGAACCGCCCATGTGCATGTAGGAGCCGAACTGCTGATCGTCTGTCTTTTCAATGACCACGAAGCGGCGGAAGGAAATCTTTTCACCAATGGTGGCTGTTGCGTTTGTGATCAGTTCATCGATGGTGCCTTCCGGAGTTTCCAGTGCAAGCACTTCTTCCACCGTTTCCGGCTTACCTGCCAGGATCGCGGTCACGACCGTGTCAACCAGGTTCAGGAACTGTTCGTTCTTAGTGACAAAGTCGGTCTCGGAGTTCACTTCTGCAATGACTGCGGTGTTGCCGTCAATGGCAACCTTTGTCAGACCTTCTGCAGCAATGCGGCCTGCTTTCTTGGCAGACTTGGCAATGCCTTTTTCACGCAGCCAGTCAACAGCTTTCGCTTCGTCGCCATCGCATTCTGTCAGGGCTTTCTTGCAGTCCATCATGCCTGCGCCTGTTTTTTCGCGCAGTTCCTTGACCTGTTTTGCGGTGATAGCCATTCTCTTCCTCCTTGAAGTCTATGCTTCTGTTTTTGTTTCAGCGGGTTTTGCTTCCGCATTGGCGCGGACAGGTGCTCCGTTGGGGCGGGGTCCGCGGCTGTTTCTGTCGTAGGGACGACGGTTGCGGCGCTCCATGTTCCGCTTTCTGCGTTCTTCGTTGCGCAGACGGCGGCGGCGTTCATTCTCGGCAATCTGGGCTTCCACATTGCGGATGACATCGTCCATGGTTACATCGTCTTCTGCATCATCCAGGTAAGCCGATTCCAGCAGGCCGCCTTTGGCATCCACGATGGCGTCAGCCAGGATGGAAGTCACCAGACGTACAGAGCGGTTGGCATCATCGTTGGATGCAATGGGATAGGTGGCATCTTCGGGATCGCAGTTGGTATCCAGCATCGCAAATACAGGGATGCCCAGTTTCTTGGCTTCGGCCACGGCATTGTGCTCTTCTCTGGGATCGATCACGATCATGGCATCCGGCAGTTTCTTCATTTCCTTGATGCCGCCCAGGCTTGCTTCCAGTTTGGCCTTTTCCTTCAGGATCCTGGCCTGTTCTTTCTTTGTGTATACTTCCAGTTTTCCGCTGGCTTCCATTTCCTCGATCTCAACCAGACGCTTTACACGCTTCTGGATGGTGCGGAAGTTGGTCAGCAGACCGCCAAGCCAGCGCTTGTTTACATAGAAGGATCCGGAGCGCAGAGCCTGCTCTTCCACAGTTTCTGCTGCCTGCTTCTTCGTCCCCACAAACAGAACCTTGCCACCGCGCTCGCTGATTTCCTTCAGGGCGTTGTAGGCGTCTTCGATCTGCTTCTGTGTCTGGTTCAGATCGACGATATACACACCATTGCGGCTAGTATAGATATACGGTTTCATTTTGGGGTTCCAGCGACGTGTCTGGTGTCCGAAGTGGACGCCGTTTTCCAGCATCTTCCGGATGGATACGATTTGTGTCATTTGATTGGTTCCTTTCCGTTGTTCCTCCGCCAGTTCCAAGGGCTGCAACCAAATGGCACGGGCAGCCGAATTCCTGGCGTGTGTATTTGCGCAGAATCGCGCTTATTAAGTATAGCGCCATTCAGGCAGAAAAAAAAGCGGAGAATTCCGCTTAATTTTCTGATGGTCTAGGTGACAGGATTTGAACCTGCGACCCCTACGACCCGAACGTAGTGCTCTACCAAGCTGAGCTACACCTAGGCAACGGCTTTATTATACAGGGTTTGTGTCTGTATGCAAGCCGTTTTTTTTCATTTTCGGCCTTTTCCGTGTTTCGTCACTCCCGTTCAGCGGACTTCCGGACCCCCCGCTCCGGTTCACCATCCTCTGCCTGGAGCATTTCCCGGATTTCCCGGATCCGTCTGGCAGACTGTCTGGCAAAAGCCGCTTTCCGCTCTCTCTTGTGACAGGGTTCCTCCAGCACCATGATGCCGAAATTTGCATTCATGGGCTGCAGATTCTTTGCCTCACAGTTTGCAATGTAGTGAGCCTGGGCTCCCAGTGCGGTCTGCCGGCCAAACTTCACCGGTTCCCTGCCCTGCAGGACCCGGGCCATGTTGATGCCTGCCGCCAGCCCGCTGGCTGCACTCTCCACATATCCTTCGACTCCTGTCAGCTGCCCTGCAAAAAACAGATCCGGACGCAGTCTGGACTGATAGGTCTCCAGCAGAACATCCTTTGCCGGCAGATAGCTGTTCCGGTGCATCACGCCATAGCGGACAAACCTGGCGTTTTCCAGACCCGGGATCATGGAGAACACCCGCTTCTGCTCAGGCCAGGTCAGATGCGTCTGGAAGCCCACAATGTTGTACAGAGTATCCGCCACATCATCCTGCCGCAGCTGGATCACCGCCACGGGATGTTCCCCTTCCCGCCGCAGCCCGACGGGTTTCATCGGCCCGAAGAGCATTGTTTTCTTGCCACGCCGGGCCATCTCCTCGATGGGCATACAGCCTTCGAACACCTTCAGGTCCTTCTCGAAGTCATGAAGATCGGCACACTTTGCGTGAATGAGCTCCTCGTAAAAAGCGTCAAATTCCTCTTGTTCCATGGGACAGTTGATATAGTCCGCATCTCCTTTGTCATACCGGGACTTGTAGTATGCCCGGGAAAAATCGATGCTGTCCTTTTCCACGATCGGTGCCGCGGCATCATAGAAATGAAATGTCTCCGAACCGGTTTTCTTCATGATGTCTGCAGCCAGCTTCTCCGATGTCAGCGGGCCCGTGGCAATGATCACCGGTCCGTCGGGTATTTCCGTGACTTCTTCTGTGATCACTTCCACCAGCGGGTGTTCCTTCAGCGTCTTCGTGACCTCCTCCGAGAAACCCGCACGGTCAACAGCCAGGGCACTCCCGGCCGGAACCCGGTTTTCATCCGCGGCTTTCATGATCAGGGAATCCAGCTGCCGCATCTCCTCCTTGAGGATCCCCACAGCGTTGTTCAGGGAATCCGAGCGCAGAGAGTTCGAGCAGACCAGTTCGGCGAAGCCGTCCGTATGGAAAGCCTCCGGTTTCTTTTCCGGACGCATCTCAATGATCCTCACCGGGATTCCCCGGCTGACCAGCTGCCAGGCGGCTTCCGACCCTGCCAGGCCTGCGCCGATGACCGTGACTTTGGACATGGACGTCTCAGGCATGGGGTTCGCCCCGGGAAGATTCTGTCTTTTCCTCTGCCGCATCCAGTGTCTCAGGGGCTTTTTTCTTCGGCTCCTTTTTGATGTACCGGCACTTGGGATAGTTGCTGCAGCCCACAAACCAGGTCCCGAAGCGGGATTTCCGGCGCACCAGGTCACCGCCGCATTCGGGGCATTTTTCTCCTGTGGGCTCCGGTTTGGCTTTCTCCTTCAATGGGACGATTGTCTTGCATTCCGGATAGTTGCTGCATGCCCAGAATGGTCCGAAGCGGCCCTTCTTGATGATCATATCCGCTCCGCAGTTGGGGCAGGTCCGGTGTTCCCTGGCTTCCGGAATATCCGTTTCATCCGTTTCGGAATAGCGGCACTTCGGGAAATTGATGCAGGAAATGAACTTGCCGAAGCGGCCATTGCGATAGACCAGTTCTCCGCCGCACTGCGGGCAGGTGCGTCCCACCCGCTCCAGTTCCTTCTTGGGCATGTCTTCATATGCCTTGTCGACCAGCGGTTCGAAGTCATCATAAAACTCATGCAGGAACTTGATGTAGTCCTCGTCGCCTTCCGCAATCACATCCAGTGTCTTCTCCATATCAGCGGTATATTCCACGTTGATGATCTTCGAGAAAAACTCCTGGAGTTTCTGGTCTGTCAGCACTCCCTGCTCCGTGGGAGTGAAGACCTTCGTGCGGCTGGTTTCCGAAACTTTGTCCAGCGTGGCATATCCACGTTTCTGCAGCGTGTCGATGATCGTTGCATAGGTGGAAGGCCGCCCGATGGACTTTTCTTCCAGTTCCTTGATCAGCCTGGCTTCTGTATACCGGGCGGGCGGTTCCGTGAAATGCTGACGGGAAATCACGGGCACATTTTCAAAGACTTCGCCTTCTTCCAGCGCCGGAAGCAGCTCCGTGGATGCTTTTTCGTATTTGCCATATACCTTGTAATACCCGTCAAAGGTCATGACCTGTCCTGTCGCGGCAAACTCGCAGTTTCCGGCCTGAAACAGAATGCTTGTCACATCGAATTTCGCATCGGCCATCAGACTGGCCATGGTGCGGGCGTAAATCAGGCTGTACAGCCTGTACTGTTCCCCGGTCAGGTACGGTTTTACCGCCTCCGGGGTGTTGTTTATGCTGGTCGGCCGTATCGCTTCATGTGCGTCCTGCGCATTGGTCGAGTTATGCATGTGCGCCTTGCCTTTGTAGGCCTTGCCATACTCCTTCTCGATCGCGTCCTCGGCATCCTTCACAAACAGGCCGGAAAGACGGGTGGAATCCGTTCGCATATAGGAAATCAGACCTTCTGTGTGATCTCCCAGGTCGATTCCCTCATACAGCTTCTGTGCCACGGACATCGTTTTCCGGGCACCGAACCCGAGTTTGGTACTGGCTTCCTGCTGCAGGGTGGATGTCGTGAAAGGCAGCTTCGGCCCCTTGCGGCGGCTGCGGGTCTTGACCTGAGAAACGGTAAAGGTCGTGCCTGCATCCTCGAGAATGGCCTGTGCCTCTTCCTGGTTGCGGATTTTCGGTTTTTTGCCGTCCACTTTGGCGAGATCCGCCGTGAATGTCTTGCGTCCCTTTGTGATGTCACCGTGAATCGACCAGTATTCTTCAGGCTTGAATTTCCTGATCTCGTTTTCACGCTCCACAATCAGACGCAGTGCCACCGACTGCACACGGCCGGCGGATTTTGACTGGATCTTGTTCTGGAGAAGCTTGGAGAGCTTGAATCCGATGATCCTGTCCAGGATGCGGCGGGTTTCCTGAGACTTCACCAGGTCCATATCGATTTTCTTGGGTTCTTTCATTGCCGCTTCGATGGCCGGCTTCGTGATTTCATGAAACACGATGCGATTGTCATCGTCGACACTCAGCCCCAGTTCCCGGGCCAGGTGCCAGGCAATGGCTTCCCCTTCCCGGTCAGGGTCGCTTGCCAGATAGACATCCTGGCTCTTCTCTGCCAGTTCCCTGAGTTCCTTGACAGTTTCCTTCTTCTCCTTCGGAACCCGGTACGTGGGCTTGAAGTCATGTTCCACATCCACGCCAAGGCGGTCCTTGCCGGATGTGGACAGGTCACAGATGTGGCCTTTGGAAGAAACCACTTTGTAGCCGCTTCCGAGGTATTTTTCTATTGTTTTCGATTTGGAGGGTGACTCCACGATTACCAGATGCTTTTTCATTCACAAGTCCTCATTGCTGACTACAAGTTAAAAACATCCGCTGAACTTTGTCAAATGAGAGATGCGGACTACAGCTCACGGACCTGCTGAAGATCGCACAGAATTCCCGCCCCCTGCAGAATCAGCCGATTGCATCCCATATGGCTCTCATCTCCGAATTCCGTCGGGACACACCATACGGGAACCGAGAGTGCGAGCGCTTCATCCACCGTATACATCGTGCCGCTTTTTTCCCTGGCCTCCGTCACCACCAGCAGATCGGCGGCCGCTGCGATCAGACGGTTCCTCCACGGAAAATGACGGGGCAGCGGCGGGGTGCCGGGCGGATATTCACTGAGTATCAGGTGATCTTTCCGCATTCGGGAAAACAGCAGGCTGTTGTCGCGGGGATATACCCGGTCGATTCCGCATCCCAGGATCCCGATGGTGGATTTGTCCAGAGCCTCTGTGTGAGCCCGGGCATCCACGCCTCTGGCAAGGCCGGAAACGATCACATACCGGTCCTTGAGACAGTGCACGATCCTGGCTGTATTGTCCAGTGCCTTCCTGGATGCATCCCGGCTGCCGACCACCGCAGCTGCCGGCCCGTTCAGCAGCCGGAGGTCCCCCTGATAGAACAGGATCCAGGGCGGATACCGCAGCTTTCTGAAACAGGCAGGATATTCCGGATCGAGGAATGTGACGCAGGGATACTGACAGAAAACCGGTACAGCGGGTTCCTGGCTGTGGATGGCCCTGGCTATGGCAGTCCAGTCCCCATTGTGACGGACTGCATAACATAGAATGTCCTTTGATGTCGTCATATTTGTTATATTCGCCCAAACCTTCGGTTTTTGCGGAAAGTTACCCTGTATTTCAGCCCGCCAATGCAACTCAACCGCAACAGCAGTCGTGGATTTCATCTCCGGCTGCTGCCTGCAGACTCCGCCAGGCTGTCACAATCCCTTCATGTTTGCCCGCCCCTGATATGCTTCCCTGCCTGCCTGGCAAAGACTGCATGAAAAAGGATCCCGAGGGATCCGATGGTCATCTTCCGCTGCTTCAGTCCCCTGTTTCTGCCGGAAACAGGCTGCCGCTTTCCTGACCTGTCATGACCAGCCTCTGGACCGGACCGTAGGACCGTCTGTAAAAGGACTGCAGGCCGAATTGTTCCAGGGCTTGCAGATGTGCTTTCGTGGGATAGCCTTTGTGACGGGCCAGGCCATACTGTGGATAGAGGATATCCAGATGTTTCATATACCGGTCCCGGCTGACTTTCGCCAGGATGCTCGCAGCCGCAATGGACAGTGATTTCTGATCGCCTTTCACCACAGCCTGCCAGGGTTTTCGGCAGGCCGGCAGCTTCATGGCATCTGTCAGGATCACGTCACATGTCATGCGTTCGGCCATGGCCTCCATCGCCTGCTGCGTGGCTCTGTAAATGTTCAGACGGTCAATCTCCGGTTCACTCACAAACCGGATCTGCACCTCGAGGGCATCTTCCAGAATCTGAGGATACAGGGCTTCACGCTTCTTTTCGCTGAGCTTCTTGGAATCGTACAGGGCAGGATTCTCATATCCCGTCGGAAATACCACTCCCGCCGTCACGAGAGGCCCTGCAATCGGCCCCCGACCGGCTTCGTCCATTCCCAGCACCAGCTGTCCCGGCCAGTCCCGCTCCAGCGGATTCTCAATGACCGGAGCCTGCCGTCTGGTCATGATCCTCCCGTCCCCTGTTCTCCGGCTTCCTGTCTGCACCCGGGTGTGAATCCTGACTGGCCTCCAGATCAGAGGGTGCCTCCCAGGAAAGCCGGCCAAGCCGGTCATCCCGGATATCCTGGACAACAGTCCGCATCATCCGGGTTTCATCCACCTCTCCTTTCTTCAGCCAGCCACGCTTGCGGGCAATTGCCTCCAGCGTTTCCCAGGGGGTATCTGCAATCGTGATCCCGTAGCAGGACTCCACAGCCCCGGGGTGTTCCTTCATCAGTCTCTCCATGGCATACAGCGCCAGATCATCCATATGCACGACGTCATCCTTTACGGATCCGAGCAGAGCCAGATTGAGACCGACCTGCGGCTGCTCGAACTTGGGCCAGAGAACACCTGGTGTATCCAGCAGTTCCAGATCCCGGTCCAGAGATATCCACTGAAGGCTTTTCGTCACCCCCGGACGGTCTCCGGTCTTGGCGGCTTTTCGTTTTGCCAGCGTGTTGATGAAGGTTGATTTCCCCACATTCGGGATCCCCGCCACCATGGCACGAAGTGCACGGGGTCGCATACCCCGGCGCTTCTGCTTTTCGATCAGCGGAGCACACAGAATTTTTGCTTCCCTGACCAGTGCCGCTCTGTAGTTTTCATGAATCAGATCCAGTGCCAGAACACGGGTATTCTGGTCTGCCAGTCTGTCGATCCAGGCCTGCGTTGTGGCTGGATCCGCCTTGTCCGTCTTTGAAAGCAGGATCAGACGGGGCTTGTTCTGCCCGACAGAAGTCAGCAGAGGGTTGGTGCTTGACTCCGGGATCCTGGCATCCCTGATTTCAATGATGAAATCGACTTTCTTCAGATTTTCTTCCATCTGCCGCCGGGCTTTCGCCATATGCCCGGGAAACCATTGTATTGTACCTGCCTGTGGCATGTTAATGTCCTCCGATCTTGTTGAATGGAAACAGAATCAGCACCCCATCGCCATAAATCTGATTCCTGTTCACAGCTCCCACAGAGGGATCGCGCGAGTCCTTGGAATGCGGTCTATTGTCCCCCATGACCCAGTACTGATCTTCTCCAAGCGTCACCGGACCAAAATCTGCGGTGAAGTCTCCATATTCCCGTCCATAGGATTCCTGAATCTCATCCAGGATCTCCTGCTTCTGCGCCGGATCCAGCCATCCGCTTTCATCCAGCGGCTCACCGTTGATATAGATCACATCGTTTCTGGCCTCCACTGTGTCTCCAGGGAGCCCGATCACCCGCTTCACCCAGTGGGTTGTTTCCGGAGTTCCGTCGCCATTCACATCATCTTCCATCGTGACAACCACCACATCGCCCCGGTCCGGCGCGGAAAACCGGAGACCAATCAGATTTGTGAATCCATACTCTCCATCCTGCAGATTCGGGTACATCGAATCGCCAACCACAGTCACAGGGTGCGCCACAATATTGACAAACAGCAGAATGATGACAGCTGTGATGACAAACACTTTGATGAAACCCCAGGCCTCTTTGAGAAAGGAGTTTCCTTCCCGCTCCGGGCTGTTCCCTGCTCCGGATGTCTTTGTTTCCTGATCCATCCCATATCCTCCGATTCCTTATATCTCTGTTCAGTATAGCAGAAAGCTCCATTGACTGACTTTTGGCGGGACAAAGCGCAAACTTCGCAGTCACTCCGCTTTCCGGACTGCCCCGGCCTTGTCCCTGTCATCCTGTTTTCCAGATGGTGCCGGATACAAAAAAGATGGACCCCATACAGGAATCCATCTTTCCGGCTTACTTGCGGACTTCTTTCAGACGTGCGCTCTTGCCGGAGCGGTTTCTCAGATAACGCAGCTTGTTCCGGCGAACCTTGCCCTGACGGACAACTTCGATTTTTTCCACGATCGGGCTGTGGATCGGGAATTTACGTTCCACGCCGATACCGCTGGACAGCTTCCGGACTGTGATGCTTTCGTTGATGCCGCCTCCCACTTTTTCAGTGATGACGCCTTCAAACACCTGGATACGGCTCTTTTCACCTTCGTGAATACGCACGAATACTTTGACTGTCTGACCGGAACGCAGTTCAGGCAGGTCTTTCTTCAGCTGAGTCTTCGTGACTTCGTTGACGAGATTCATGTTCATGACTGATTTCTCCTTTTCTTTCACTCATGCGGCCTTGCAGGTTCATGCTCCTGTTCACAAGGACAGCGGAACCGCGCATGCCTGAAAATAGTATCATTTCCCGTCTTCTTCGGCAAGAGATTCCAGAAACTTCACGTCGCTTTCCGAAAGATCTGCTGTTTCCAGGAGATCCGGCCGCAGGCTGCGGGTCCGACGCAGAGACTCCTGGCGTCTCCACCTCCGGATGTTCTCATGATGCCCCGACAGCAGAATATCCGGCACAGTCTCCCCCTTATAGTCATAGGGCCTGGTGTACTGCGGATATTCAAGCAGGCCATCGGAGAAGGAATCACCTCCACTGGATTCATCCCGAATGGTTCCCGGCAGCAGCCGAAGGATGGCATCGCACATGACCTGCGCAGCCGGTTCTCCGCCCGTGAGCACAAAATCGCCCAGAGAGAGCTGAATGTCTGCATGGCGGCGGATCCGCTCATCAAATCCTTCATAGTGACCGCAGATAAAAATCAGGTGATCCTTCAGCGCCAGCTCGCGGGCTGTCTCCTGGCGGAATGTCGTTCCCTGCGGACTCAGCAGTATCACCGTGCTGTCCTTTGTGCGGACAGATTCCAGTGCATCCAGCAGCGGCTGACACATCAAGACCATCCCTGCTCCGCCTCCATAGGGAGAATCATCCACATGGCCATGTTTCTGCTCGGTGAATGGACGAAAATCCAGGGCTTCGAACTCGAAGAGCCCCGCTTCACGCGCCCGGGATATGATGCTTGTGTTCAGAAAGCCGTCGAAATACTCCGGAAACAGTGTCAAAACGGTGATTTTCATCGAAGTCCTTCCATTTCCCGGATGACAATGCGTTTTCCAGTGACATCGACTTCTTCAATGAACGCATCCACGAACGGCACCAGAAACTGTGCCTTCCCCTGTCCAACGCGCAATACAAGATTTGCCCCGGTTTCCAGAAGATCCGACACCTGTCCCAGTTCCGTTCCTTCTGTATTGAATACAGTACTGCCCGCCAGCTGATGATAATAGTATTCCCCTTCTCCGGGTTCCCCCAGTTCCTCTTCTGAAAGTTCCAGCACTCTGCCTTTCAGGGCCTGTGCCTTCTCCACAGTGTCCACATCCTCGAACATCGCATAGCCAAAGCCTTTCTGCATGCGGAACCGCTTCAGCTTCAGTCTTTCGCCGGTATCCAGCGTGAATATGGTCCCCGGCAAAAATCTGGTCGCCGGGTCATCGGTATGAAGATACAGCTTGCATTCGCCTTTCAGGGCGTGGGTATTGATGATGGTTGCAATGCGCACCATGTCAGATTCCTCCTGTCTTTGTCTGTTTTCTGCAGCCGGTGTCCTGAATGAGACCCAGGTGCAGCAGGTATTCTGCAGCCATTATATGAAAAAAGGATGCGATGCATCCTAATAAGCCTCGAATTTCACGGAGACGTGTTTGCGGGTATCCCTGGCTGCGATGGACATCATCTGTCTCAGGCTGGAAGCCATGAGCCCCTTGCGTCCAATCAGTCTGGCCACATCTTCGCTGGCAGCATATACATAGAGAAGAATCTCGTTGTCATCTGCACTGGCCATCTGCTTGACCGACAGCGTGGATGCGTCGTCCACCAGCGGCAGGCAGAGATCATACAGGGTTTTCTCCAGGTCTGCCATGTTTATCTGGCGGATTTGGATTCCGCGTATTCCTTGATGATGCCCTGTTTGCGCAGGATGGAACGCACAGTGTCTGTGGGCTGTGCACCGTTGTTCAGCCATTTCAGGGCCTTTTCCCTGTCAACGACGATCTGAGCCTGTTCAGGCACCGGGTTGTATGTACCGATTTCTTCAATGAAGCGGCCATCACGGGGAGCGCGGCTGTCAGCAGCCACGATTCTGTAGAAGGGCTGACCCTTTTTACCCATTCTCTTCAGACGAAGTTTTACCATAGTTCTTACCTCTCAATTTCTTTGTTGTACTGCGAAAGTCTATCATTGAAGCGCAGGGACTGTCAAGGTGTTTTCCTTGACAGTCCCTGCCGGCTATTTTTTCTTCTTCTTTTTCTTTTTGGACAGCTTCTGCTTCTTGCTGCCTGCATGCTTTGACACACCCTGGCCACGGCTCATGGCGTTCATCATCGCATTCATGTTGCTGCCGCCGGACATCAGCTTTGTCATCTGCTGCATCTGATTCAGCTGCTGAATCAGTTTGTTCACATCCTGCACCTTGACACCGGATCCTTTGGCGATCCGCTGCTTCCGGCTGGCTTTCAGACAGGACGGGTTCTCCCTTTCAAAGGGTGTCATGGACTGAATGATGGCACGGTTGCGCTTCATGACCGAATTCATGGCCTCATCATTGACCTGAGCCGCCATTTTGTTGAGGCCCGGAATCATCTTCAGGATCCCCTGCATGCTGCCCATTTTCTCCAGCTGCCCGAACTGCGCGAGCATGTCATTGAAGGTGAAAATGCCATTCATCATCCGGTCAGCCGACTGCCTGCCAACCTCCATGTCCAGCCGGTCCTGCGCCTGTTCAATTAGGGAAACAACGTCTCCCATGCCCAGGATCCGGTCTGCCATGCGATCGGGGTGGAACTGCTCCAGGTCCTCCATTTTCTCCCCGCCGGATACAAATACGACAGGAACACTGGTGATGCTTCTGACAGACAGCAGGCCGCCGCCCCTAGCATCGCCATCCATTTTCGTCACGACCAGACCTGTGATATCCAGCTGATCATCGAAGGATTTGGCGACGTTGACAATGTCCTGACCGGTCATGGCATCCACAGTCAGCAGGATGTTGTCGGGATGAATGAGTTCCTCCATCTGACGGAGTTCATCCATCAGAGCCTGGTCCACGTGCAGACGACCCGCCGTATCGAATATCACCAGATCATGGCCATTCTCGCGGGCATAGTCCAAGCCCTGTCTTGCAGTTTCCACAGCCGTCACATCCGGTCCGAGGGTGAATACATCCACTCCGACCTGCTGTCCGAGGGTCTGCAGCTGGTCTATCGCAGCCGGACGAACCACATCCGCTGCCACCAGCAGGACTTTTTTCTTCAGTTTCTGCTTTGCATAGCGGGCGATTTTGCCGGATGCCGTTGTCTTTCCTGTACCCTGCAGACCGGCCATCATCACCGTAGTCAGTCCGTCCGGATTCAGGGTAAGTTCTGTATCACTGCTTCCAAGCAGTTCCTGGAGTTCATCCCGGACAATCTTCACCACCATCTGCGAGGGGTTGAGGGATTCCATGACTTCCTGACCGAGCGCCTTTTCCTTGACCCTGGCCACAAAGTCCTTCACAACTCCGTAATTGACATCTGCTTCCAGAAGGCTCATGCGCACTTCCTTGAGCATATCGTTCATGTTTTTTTCCGTCAGTTTTCCCTGCCCGGTGATGTTTTTCATCGCCTGGGAAAGACGTTCGCTTAAAGATTCAAATGCCATATCCTCTTACTCCATACGTTGAAATTGTAGCCAAAACCGGGAATGGATTCAATGTGACTGAAAGACAGGACTCACGATGCAGTCAGCGGGTCTGTGACCGGGACCGCTTCCGATCATGCTGTCCATCCGGATCTGCACTGCTCCACTCGAAGGCTTCTCTGGGTGTCCCGTCCTGACACAGAATGACACCGCACCGACGAAATCCCAGGGACGTCAGCAGCCGTTTCATTCCGTGATTCCGGCTGTGTGTATCTATTCGAAGATGCCCGGCACAGGTCATGCCGTACTCCAGAAGTGCTCTTCCCTGCCCGGGCTCTGTGCTGACGATCCGGTGAATCACCGCATAGCTGGACTCATCCAGCCAGGATCCTTCCACCATGGTCTGATACGTCGGATCCGGTCCGGGCATATATGTCATGACCGCGGTCAGCTGACTGTTCACATAAAGATGTCCGGCTTTCAGATCCTGCCTTGCAGAGTCCGGACCGGGATATGCCGAAGTCCACTGATGCCGGTTTCCCTCCCTGCGCATGATCGCGCGCCCCTGATCATACAGGTTCAGAATTGCGTCAAGATCCGCAGTTTCTGCCTTTCGAATCATCGCGCTCTGTTTCTCTTTGCGGCCGGTTTCGCTGTCTTTTCCCGACTGCTGCTGGCGGCCTTTTGTGAATCATCGGCATTGACCGGCCACTGGGTTTCATCCAGCACTTTCCGGATATCCCAGCCCATTTTCAAACAGGCAATCTGCAGCCATGCCAGATAGGCGCCATGCAGTATCGGCGAGAGTGTCAGTTTGGACCAGTCAATGGAAGCCGGATCGAATCTGGGATTTTCTTTCCGGTGGCTGAAAAGAATCAGGGTGTAAATGATCACCATATCTGTGTTGTAGTAATTACGGTTGAAGTCAAAATGCTGGTGCGGCAGCACTTTTTTCAGGTAGTTCTCCTGATATTCATACGCCCGCCGCATATCGTAGACCGTAGCCAGAGACATGCAGTTGGTGAGGGACCCGGGGTGCTGAACGTAATGGACAAACCGATCGGGAATGGTTCCGATCCGGGATGCATTGAGGAAGGTTCGGAAAATGGTTCTTGTATCTTCGAATCCCTTTACATTTTCCGGAAACCGCACATTGCTGAATGTATGCCGGCGAAACAGCTTGCCCCAGGGATAGTTGTTGATGCCCTTGTTGTTTACCAGCATCTGCAGTGCTTCTTCCCGGGTGTGTATGCCATTGCCTGCCACCGGCCGGAGAAAAGGGACAGGTCCAAAATCCATCTGGTACCCGCACTGCACAATATCACAGCGTTTTCCTTCCATGACCCGGACCAGTTTTTCCAGTGTTTCCGGTTCGATCCAGTCATCACTGTCCACAAACAGAAAGGCATCTCCCCGGGCATGGTCGAGAAGACGGTTTCGGGTGACGGATATCCCTCTGTTGGGATAGGAAAAGACATGGATCCTTGCATCCTGCGCAGCTCTTCGCTGTGCGATCTCAAGAGACGCATCGGTACTTCCATCGTTGACAAGCACGGCTTCCCAGTCCTTCCATGTCTGAGCTTCCAGAGAATCAAGACATCGGTCAAGCCATTTCTTCACATTGTATACAGGTATCAGAATACTGATTTTCATCCTTGCATCCTTTCCAGCCACAGGGGCAGTCGTTTCCAGAAAGCATCCAGAGCGAACGCAAACAGCAGCAGCCAGATCGTCCATCCCATGACTCCTGCGGTATCCAGTGCGAACCGTGCCGACTGCATGGAACGTCCGATGCCGGCAGGGACCTGACACAGTATTTCAGCCATTACGCCGGCTTTGCAAGCCAGAGAACTGGCGGTCACGACAGCAGCCGACCACGTGCCTGCGAGTTCCGGGAAAAAAGCTTCGCGGAGTCTTACAGACCATGGCTGGGGGTAGATCCGGAAGACATCTTTGTAATGAGCCGAGATCTCTTCCATCCGCTCCAGCAGCGCAGAGTACACAATCGGGACAAGCAGAAGCCAGAGAACAAGAAGGACAGCTGCCTCCCTGTTCATCCAGAAAAGCATCAGGATGATGAACGCTATATTTGGTATCGAACGAAGCAGAAGCAGAAGCCGTGTGATGAAAAATTCCAGAGGATGGACCAGATGCGCCAGCATGGCCAGCAGAAACCCCGATCCCAGGGCAAGAACCACAGCAGCTGCCACCCGCCCGACAGAGATCAGCACTGTGGGAAGGAATACCGGACTCACCAGCTGCTGTTCCATGGTCTGCAGAACCTGCAAAGGAGCAGGAAGGATCATGTCGTTGTGCACCCATGTTGCTGCTGCCTGCCAGATACAGAACAGAACCGCAAAAAAACCGGCCCATTCCAGCCGGTTGTGCCATGCTTTCATGCGGCAGTCTTCTCTGCGATCTCTTCCAGAAACCCGATAAAATTGGAGATGTCTTCGATGGGTTCCTTCTTTGCCAATGCCTTCTGCATCTGCCGGATCACTTCCGTGGCCTTGTCCTGCTCCCCGCGTTCATCATAGACAAGAAAGGCAATGATCGCACCGATCCCGTCCGGCAGAATGGCCAGACTTTCATGGAGCGCTTCCCGGGACCGACCTGTACAGTAACTGGCTATGGCCAGATTTTTCCTGTACATCCTGTCTTTTAGCCCCTGATGGGCTTTCAGACAGTGATAGGCCTCCTGATAATGCTCGATTTGCAGACAGGCCAGGGACAGAAGGCGGCACCACTCCAGGCTGCGGGTCAAGGGCATATTCTCCGGATTTCTGCTGAGTATTTTATAGGCAACATCCGCCATGTCATGGTTCAGGCAGAATTGCGCACACTGCATTGTGGAATCCGGATCGTCCCCCCCCTTGCGCAGAATTGCCTCGAGATACTTCCGGCAGGTGCGGTCGGCATACTGCATTTCCTCCAGGGCTTCCAGCTGAAGCGCAGTGAAGTGGCCCGGATCTGTCTCCGGTTTTTCCACGTCCATGAGTGCAAGGAACAGTCTGCGTCCATGCCGGATGTCTCCGGCCTGGCCATACAGCACAACCGCGCTCGCAAGCACCTCCGGATCATGTTCCAGAGTCCAGGCTTCTTCCATAGCTTCGGCAGCATCCAGAGGACTGTTATGATTCAGCCAGTATTGGGAAAATGCAAGAAGGCGGTCGAATTCGGTGAAATCAGCCTGATCAAGGTAGTCCAGGAGAATCTCCGGACTGTCCTGGTACATCATGTACTCAAGAATCCTGTCACGGTATTCCGGCTTGTCAAGTAGCCCCAGGAATGCATCATCCATCCGCTCGTACATCTGCAGCTCGCCATAGGACATCCCCAGAAGAAAGCGCGTTTCTTCATTGTCTTCCTCCAGAAGGATGTCTTCAAAATGTATCACGGCCTGTTCATAATTCCCCTGGGCAATGGCGCAGCGTCCCAGATCAAACAGGATCCTTGGTTCGTCTTCCTCCCCCAGGTCCTGAGACTCCAGCACTTTTTCCAGCCAGAATCCGGCCTGATCGTAATTCTCCAGGCCTATCTCCGCCTCAGAAATCCGTTCCCAGATCAGCGGGCCAGTCAGGCCGGTTTCCATGGCTTCCTCCAGAAGCGTGCAGACGCCCTGATAGTCTTCATAGCCAAGGCGGATATCGGATCCGGCCAGATAATAGAATTCGTCTTTTCCTTCCAGCCGAAGATATTTTTCCAGAAGAGTGGAAGCCTCAAACAGGTGTTCCTGTTCAATGCATTCCACGATCTGATCCTGTATCAGCATATCCATCGATATCCCTCCCATCCGATTTGTCTGATAATTATACTATGGAACCGGGATGTGAAAAAGCCTGCAGAGGCTGCTGGATACACTCCCGGATGAATTATTCCCCGCGTCGCCCACAGACTTCTGTGTCAGAACCCTGCATTCTCTGTGCTTTCCGGAGTCCGTTCACCACTTCTGAACCGGAATCCGGCCTCCGGAACCCCGTCTGTCTCTGCCAGCAGCATTGACTGAATCGCCTGATCACGAGATCGAGTAGGTGTCATCAGACCCTCTCACACCACCCAGCGTGCCGTTCGGCACTGGGCGGTTCGTACAAATGATTTCATGAACCTTTCTGCCACCGTATCGAAGTATTCCTCTATGGTCAGGAGGCCTTTCTTCTTCAGGTGTATATTTCTGATATACTTGTTCAGGAACGTGACTGCACAACGGACACATCCTTGTCGTGCACACGCATATGAGTGAGCCTTGTCTCTGGGACATCCCAGTTTGATGAGGCTCTCTTCTTTTTTCCTGATGCTTTTCCACTGCTTCCAGATGATGGCCCTGATTCTTCTCCGGAGCTTGCTGTCCAGTTTCCGCATGTTCTTTTTATACAGCCATGCGCATCTGAAATAATTGCTCCATCCCCTGATGACCTGATTGATTTTCTCCAGCCTTTCTTCAAGGGATACGCTCCAGTTCCGCTTCGTCAGCTTCATTATTTTCTGTTCGAACTCATGGATGGACTTCTCATGCGGTATTGCCTTCCATTCCCTTTTGTTCCTTTTGAAGCCAAACCCCAGATATTTCACTTCATCCGGTCTGGCCACTTTCGATTTTGAAGCGTTCACTTCCAGCTTCAGCTTCTTTTCCAGATAATTGCTGAATGACTTCATCACCCTGTTGGCGGCGGCTTCCGATTTCACATAGATGAGCATATCGTCTGCGTATCTTGTGAATCTCAGCCCTCTGCTTTCCAGTTCCTTGTCGGCCTGGTCCAGATAAATGTTGGCCAGTACCGGCGAGAGAGGTCCTCCCTGTGGGATTCCTCTTTCTGTCCTGACCAGCCTGCCGTCTATCATGACTCCTGCCCTGACGAATTTCCTCGTCAGGGCAGTTATATCTCTGTTGTAAAACAGGTTGTCTATCAGTCGTATCAGTCTGTCCTGGTCCACCGTGTCGAAGAATTTCCTCAGGTCGATGTCGACGATCCAGTCATACCCGTCGTTCATGAACTCGAGGCCTTTCAGTATCGCCTGTTCACATCTCCTGTTCTTCCTGAACCCGTATGAGCTGTTGCTCATCTCGAAGTCCTTCCTATAATCCAGATAGTTTGCCAGACAGGCCTGTATGACTCTATCTCTGGCAGCCGGGACATTGAGCCCCCGCATGCTCCCATCCGGTTTCGGGGTATCGGTCCTTTTGGCTGGCAGTGGTTTATAACTGCGGTCCAGTATCTGTTCCCGCAGTCGCTCCCAATACTCTCCGGGGCAGGCAGGAAGTTCTCTGGCTTTGACTCCATCTACCCCTGCAGCTCCATTGTTTCGCCGTACCTGTCTGCACGCATTGGTCAGGTTCTCCATGGAGAAGATTTCCTGTGTGCTCAGGTCTTCCGGCTGTATCAGTCTTATTTGGTCCATGACTGCCCCTTTCTTTCACGTGTTCCCGCACTGCCCTTCCTTACTCATCTTCAGGGGCTCTCTGGGTTTGTCCTTTCTCGGTTTTTCGTGCAGGAAGCATTCCTGATATTTGCAGTAAATTGTACGTTCGGCCCTTCACTCCATCCCCATTACAGGGACTTCCTCGTTACTATGGCCTCGGCTGACTTCCTGCCATTCGTTGTTACTGCGGAAGGCGTGTCATCGTGGCTTGATGGTTCCTTTCGCTGACAGGACCTCCCCGGGTAAGGTCATACATCTTTCATTCCATACACCTGCCGCATCTACCACAGACAGTCATCCGCAACTATTATGATTTGCGCTGTCTGGCACGCTCGTCTCCGTCTATGGCCTTATATGCGATTCGTGTTCCTCAGGCCGGAACTTTGCCGCCGGGCTTCTTTCAGAACTCCTGTTACCAGAGAGCCCCTTGCCTTGGGCTAATGGTTAGCGGTTGCGATGATACGCTCCCATAGTGGACTTTCACCACCTAGATGTATGCCATGCCGGGCACACCAGCAAAACAGCCTCCGGAGGGTTCGGTTCCGGAGACTGTTGTCGTGTATGAATGACGAAGCCGTCTTTTAAGTATGTTTTGGCAGTAATCAGGAAGTCTTTTCCGCCCACATCATTCTCAGATTCAAGCCGGATTATGCCTGCGCTTTGGCGGCTTTCATCAGCTTGTAGGCAGTACGCAGGACCTTTTTGCCGTCCATGGATCCGTAGTCCTTCATGTCAATGACTGCGGACGGAATTGACGGCGCCATCTCCTTGACGTTCTTCAGCTCAAAACCCACCTGGGGACCCAGAAGAATGACATCGACACCACTCAGATCTTTCTTTGCAGCTGTGAGTGATTTCGCCTCCACATGACAGTCAACCCCAAGTTCCTTGGCTGCATTCTGCATGTTGCGGACCAGAATGGATGTGGACATGCCTGCATTGCAGACCAGAAGAATGTTTTTCATAATTTGTACCTCTCGCCCGGCCCTCGGCACGGGTCTTTCTCATTTTGTTGTAATACTTGCGTTCTGCAGCGAATCAGCAGATCTGCACATCAGTCCAGATCAAATACGCTGTCATCATCCTCTTCTTCAGCCTGCGCAGCCTGACGCTCCATAACACGGTCGTTGACTTTGACAAACGGCATGTAGATCAGGACCCCGAGCACCAGCACAACAGCCTGAACAATGACCGCTCTCCAGTCACCGGCAGTAGCCAGGAAGCCCGACAGCAGTACAGGAGTCGTCCAGGGTACCAGAGTCACGCAGGGGTTCATCCAGCCCAGAGCTGTTGCGAAGTAGGAAATGATGATGCCGACAACAGGAACCACCAGGAACGGAATTGCCATGGAAATGTTGTACACGATGGGGTATCCGAACAGAACCGGTTCGTTGATGTTGAACAGACCCGGAACAGCAGACAGTTTGGCCACGTTTCTTGTCGCAGCGTTCTTGCCAATCAGAAATGTGGCAATCAGCAGGCAGATTGTGGATCCGGAACCGCCGAGAAGGCCGAAGGAAGTTACCTGGGATACGTTGATGATGTTCGGAATCGCTTCACCGGCTGCATACGCCGCGATGTTTTCCTGAATGTTGATGATCAGCAGCGGTTCAAGTATGGAAGAGTAGATGACAGACTGGTGAATGCCGAACAGCCAGAGCAGGTTGCCCAGTGTGTAGAGAATCACAGTACCCCAGAGGGACGTACCGATGTTTTTCAGCGGGGTCTGAATGAAGTTCTTGATGATGCTGATGAGGTCCGTGCCGGTCATGGAGATCAGAGTCGCGATGATGGCGAAGATGGCAAGGGACAGCATGACAGGAATCAGAACGTTGAAGGATTTGGCCACTGCGGGGGGAACCTGGTTGCCGAGGTTGATCTGCAGCTGCTTTATTGTGGAAAGCTTGATGTAGAGTTCGGAGATCAGCAGACCGATCAGAATGCCGCCGAACATGCCGCCTGTACCCAGGTTGTTGTAGGTGAGGACACCAGAGAAGATATCAGCACTGGCGCCTTCTGCAACAGGAACCAGTTCCACCTGCATCGGCATCATGACAACGACACCTGCAACCGCAACCACGGCCGTGGAGAGAGGGTTGCTGAATTCACGGTTTACAGACAGGCAGTAGCCAATCGTGGCTGCAATGAGCAGACCGGAAATATTCAGGGTTCCGTTTACCAGAGCGTTGCCCCAGTACTGGACGGTTGTCAGCGTATCGCCAGAGAAGATCCAGGTGAATACGGTGTTGTTCAGCAGTACGGCAATGCCGGCAAGAATGTAAAGCGGCATGATTGTGGCAAATGCGTCACGCAGGGTGCGCAGATACAGGAGATTACCGAATCTGGCTGCAAAGTCAGCAAACCTGGTAATGAAGCTGTTCTTTTCTGTGTTTTCCATGATTTTCTCTCTCTTTAAGATTCTGTGATTTACTTGTTTTCTTCGATGATGAAGCCGTTGTTGTCCGATACCTCTCTGAACCACCGGCCGCTTTTCTTGATCGTCCGGCTCTGGTCGTTCAGGTCCACGGCAATGAAGCCGTACCGGTTTTTGTAGGCGTTGTTCCAGCTCCAGCAGTCCATGGCTGTCCAGGGATGATAGCCTATGCAGTTGGATCCCTCTTCGATGGCTTTATGAAGCTGCTCAAGATGCTCCTTGTAGAAGTCGATCCGGTAGTCATCTTCGATTGATCCGTCTGCCTTGCGGTACTTTTCTTCCCCTTCAACACCCATTCCGTTTTCGGAAACAAACCATTTGATGTTTCCATAGTTGTCCTGGACGTTTTTGGCGATATCGTACATGGCCTTCGGATAAATTTCCCAGCCTCGGTATGGATTGATCCGGGCTTCAGGCCATTCCCATTCCACCCCATACCAGTCAGGCATCCAGTCTTTCCACTGTTCGCGGTCTGCCTGTTCGGCTGCTCTCACCCGCTTCGGGTGATAGTAGTTCACGCCGAGGAAATCCACAGTGTTGTTCCTGATCAGGTCCAGTTCTTCCTGTGTCCAGGCAGGAAGGACACCATCTTTTTCCAGAACTTCCACCACATCCTTCGGGAATTCACCCTTGACCGCCGGATCCAGATACGACCTGTTGAAGAAACCATCCACAAGTCTGGCAGCTTCGGTATCCTCCCTGGAATCCGATCTGGGATAGGCAGGTGTCAGGTTCAGGATAATGCCGATTTCTCCGTCTTTTCCGCTTTCACGGAATGCCCTGATGGCTTTTGCGCTGGCCAGATTGATGTTGTAGACAATCTGTGCGGCTTCTTTTCCCTTGCCGGAATACTTCGGATAGTGAAATCCGTAAAGATAGCCGGCTTCCGGAATCACCATGGGTTCATTGAAGGTAGTCCAGTACTTCACATCGTCTCCAAACAGGCCAAAAGCGGTCTTTGCAAACTTTTCGAACAGATCGACGACATGTTTGCTTTCCCATCCTCCATATTTCTCCAGAAGCTCATCAGGCAAATCGAAATGATGAAGGTTGAGAATCAGTTCGATTCCGTTTTCCTTCGCCGCTGTAATCATGTCCCTGTAGAACCTGACACCTTCAGGATCCGGTTCCCCTGTCTCCAGATCTCTGATGAGACGCGACCACTGTATGGAGGTCCGGAATGAGTTCAGTCCGATTTCCCTGAACAGCTTGAAATCTTCCGGATACTTGTGGTAGAAGTCGCT
This sequence comes from Faecalibaculum rodentium, assembly GCF_001564455.1. Lineage (GTDB taxonomy): Bacteria > Bacillota_I > Bacilli_A > Erysipelotrichales > Erysipelotrichaceae > Faecalibaculum > Faecalibaculum rodentium. The sequence goes on along the minus strand of NZ_CP011391.1, from coordinate 858,855 downwards.
GGCCACATCGGGTCCAACACCATTGAAGAAGTCATTCCTCTGGACTCGATACCATTTGTCCATGACATTTTCGTGACGTTTTCCAAACCATCCCTCTGTCTGTGGACCGCTGCTGGCAGCTCCCCACCAGAATCCGGACGGAAATGTGAGTTTAGTTTCCATCGTGCTCTCCTTTGTTCCTTACGGCCTTATGGTATACCGCTTATATATTAATTGTCTAGTCTTTTATCGATCTTTAGACTGTTTTTATGAGTTTATTTGTCTATTCTAATTAGAGCGGCCGAGTGCGACAAGCCGAGGATAGGCGGGAAAAAGCGTTTTCTTCCATACGCTTCTCTCACATTGCCTTGCGTTCACAGAGCAAATCACATAATCGGGCAGTATTGTATAGTCAATATCAAATTCTCATACATTTATACAATTGCATACCTTAGACATTCTCTATATACTTGACATCGAAAGGTTCGTTTCAATGAAAACAAAATACAAAACGATTTACGACGATACAAAAACAAAGATTCTGGATGGAACCTATTTGCCGGGCAACCAGCTTCCTGACGAAATCGCAGTCTGTGAGCAGTACAACTGTTCCCGGATGACTGTGAAAAAGGCTTACGATATGCTTGTACAGGAAGGATATATTTACAGGAAGCAGGGACTGGGAAGCTTCGTGCTTGCCAAGAGTATGGATCAGGGGGAAGTGGAGCTGCAGGAGCGTGAACTTCAGGGCTTTACACGGACAGCGAAGGGTCATGCGGATACCAAGCTTCTGCATTTCCGACTGATTTTCGCACCCAAAGACATTGCGGATCACCTGGGGATTCGTGAAAACGATCCGTTGTATGATATCCTCCGAGTCAGAAATATAGATGGTCAGCCCTATGTTCTGGAACACACCTATATGTCTCCGGAGACAATACCTGGCATCACAGAAGATATCCTGACTCATTCTGTGTATACCTATATCGAGGAAGTACTGGGCAAAAAAATCGCCTCGGCTCAAAAAACCACAAGAGCCCAGGTTTCCAACAGCCAGGACCAGAAAGAACTGGGGCTTCGGCCTGAAGAACCTGTACTGGAGGTTGAACAGATTGCCTATCTGGACAACGGTACACCGTTTGAGTACTCAATTTCACGCCACAGATACGACAAGTTCAAACTGTCTGTATATTCTGTCAGAAGATAATCGCTGCTTTCTGTGTCCAGAAGCAGCAATGCAAAGCGGCATGACGTTTCTTCGGAAATATCATGTTCCAAACCGCATCTGCTTTCCGGCAACTGACTGGCTGTAAAAAAAAGACCCATATGATCCATTCTGTCCAAACCCGCCTCAGAACCCATACTCTGGAAAAAAGTATCCAATGGGTCATAGAGGTCTGATGAAGTCAGATGGAAAATATGGGTCTTTTAAAGATTCTCTGTATGCAGAGCAAGGTCAGTGAGTCAAAGGACTTCGGAGTTTGTTGTGCTGATTACAGCTATATCTGTCAGCCATCGTCTGCAGAAAAAAAGACCTGCAATTGCAGATCTGATACTCTATATGGCAGGGGTAGCAGGAGTTGAACCCACACTAACGGTTTTGGAGACCGCTGTTCTACCATTAAACTATACCCCTAAGCGCCTACTTATAATATCAGATAATATTGTGATGTACAAGAAAAAAAGCAGATTTAATCTGCTTTTCTGTTGTACTGTCTGCTATTTTTCTACTGTCGATGCATCTGTTGCATTGGAAACCTGTCTGGCTGCCAGAAGATCCTTGATTTCCGAAAGAAGGCGGACCTCGTCAGTGATTTCAGGTTCCGGTTCTGGTGCAGGCTCTTCTGCCTTTTTGCCGAATTTGAGCTTGGCCATCGCTTTTACGAAAACAAACATACAAACAGCGATGATCAGAAAATCAATGACATTCTGGAGGAAAATTCCATACAAAACCTTCGCCCCTCCAACCTGCCACATCAGATCTTTTACATTGACACCTCCTGAAAGAACTCCAATCAGCGGCATCAGAATATTGTCTACCAGGGAAGTGACAATCTTGCCAAATGCACCACCCATGATAACGCCGACGGCCATATCAATGATATTGCCTTTCATGATGAATTCCCGGAATTCCTGCATTGTAGATTTCAAAATACTCTCTCCTTACTTAGCCGCAGCAATGTCTGCAATCTGATTATATACTTTGCAGAGGAAAACCCATTTCAGAAAGACCTGATAATTTTTCTCAGAGCTTACTGTAACACAGATAGGCAAAACAGGACTTTGCTGAGGATACTGGTATATATTCATTGAATCCTGTCAGATGCGGGATAAATCAGGCTTCCAAATTTTCCGATATCATCTTTGCCGGAGCTCATCCAGTATTACTCTGCGAAAGACCCATTATATGAGACGCGGGTTTCGACTCACGTACCATAAGGAATCGGCCTCGGACTTGCCAGGTGAATACTGAGTTAAATCTTGACGAGTTTGTTGACACAACCGGCTAAAGAGGCCTGCATACATCCAAAATCTGTTGTTACATGATGGTTCTATACAATACAAGGGACTGGGTTTCGAAAACAGGAACTCATCAGTCGCGACCTTATTAAATCTGTGGAACAGGGCTGATGGCACATAAAACCAGTACAGAAATAAACCGCCAGGAGTCCCCGGCGGTTTATTTATTTGATTTCTTAGGATATAACGATTCTATTTTTGCAGATCAGCAAGAACTTTGTATACGCCGATTGTTTTTTCAGCCAGAACTTTAAACTGTTCTGCCCCCATCATCTGATCTTCTGCATGAATCAGCAGCAGACTGATGGGATTGGATTCACCTGCTGCCTCTTTTTGAATCAACTGAGCATGAGGTTCATGACCCTGATTCATAAACTCTTCTCCAGCTTCCATCTGTCGGGCAGCTTCCTCAAAATCACCCTTCTTTGCTGCATCAATTGCCGCAATAAATGCAGATTTTGCTCCTCCACTAGCTGCGATAATCTGAAAACAAATCAATTCCATGCCTTCCATACAGTACCCTCCTCATCATTCCATAATGTATATTCCTGTGTTTAATTAGTATATACATTTGCTGACTCTAGTATAATTTTTGTTTGTCGCATATGCAAGGATTTTCAGAGGGATATTCGGCTTTCCGATATTTCCTTATTTGAAGCCACCTGTTCATGTTTCTGTTCATAGTAATACTGGTCTGTGATTTTATGTCTTGCTATCGAAGGAAGGCAGGAACCAGTATCCATCGATACCAGGCGTAATCGCAAAAGAATAGAATGTTTTACAGCGTTCCCCATATTCTTAATTCAACAGATGATTTATCAACGGATTTTAAAACTGCAGACAGTTTCCTGAAAAGTAACGGCAATATCGTTCATTCTGCAGCATCATTCAGAACCTGTTCGTGTATCGCAATCAGTCAGCAGCCTGAGCCAACGTGCAGAATAAACAGAGATAAAAAAAAGCCGCCACTGGCGACTGCTGGAATCCTGTCTTCAGGTCACTCTCTGAAAACCATACACGATATGTCTTTCGTTTCCTGTCTTCCGCAAAGCTGCGGGCTTCTTTCTAGATCAAGTCCTCGACCGATTAGTGCCAGTCAACTCCATGCATCTCTGCACTTCCATCCCTGGTCTATCCACCTCGTAGTCTTCAAGGGGTCTTACTTCTCTTTCAGAATGGGAGATCTCGTCTTGGGTCCGGCTTCGTGCTTAGATGCTTTCAGCTCTTATCCGTTCCCTGCTTGGCTACCCAGCTGTACCATTGGCATGATAACTGGTGCACCAGCGGCAGGTCCATCCCGGTCCTCTCGTACTGAGGACAGCTTCCCTCAGATCTCCGACGCCCACAACAGATAGGGACCGAACTGTCTCACGACGTTCTGAACCCAGCTCGCGTACCGCTTTAATGGGCGGACAGCCCAACCCTTGGAACCGAATCCAGCTCCAGGATGCGATGAGCCGACATCGAGGTGCCAAACCTCGCCGTCGATGTGAACTCTTGGGCGAGATCAGCCTGTTATCCCCAGGGTAGCTTTTATCCGTTGAGCGACGGCCCTTCCATTCGGCACCGCCGGATCACTAATCCCGACTTTCGTCCCTGCTCCAGTTGTCTCTGTCGCAGTCAGGCACGCTTCTGCATTTGCACTCTTCAGTTGGTTCCCATCCAACCTGAGCGTACCTTTGGGCGCCTCCGTTACTCTTTGGGAGGCGACCGCCCCAGTCAAACTGCCCGCCTGGCACTCTCCCCTGTCCCTCTCGGCACACGGGTTAGGGCCCCATACATCCAGGAGTGGTATCCCACCGGCGACTCCACCAATACTTGCGTACTCGCTTCTAAGTCTCCCACCTATCCTGTACATGGCTGTCCAGGACCCAATACCAGGCTGCAGTAAAGCTCCATGGGGTCTTTCCGTCTAGTTGCGGGTAACCTGCATTTTCACAGGTACTAAGATTTCACCGAGTCTGCTGCCGAGACAGCGCCCAAATCGTTACACCTTTCGTGCGGGTCAGAACTTACCTGACAAGGAATTTCGCTACCTTAGGACCGTTATAGTTACGGCCGCCGTTCACTGGGGCTTCGGGTCACTGCTTCACCTCGCGGTTCACAGCTTGCCTTAACCTTCCAGCACCGGGCAGGTGTCACCCCCTATACTTCGCCTTGCGGCTTCGCAGGGAGCTGTGTTTTAGTTAAACAGTCGCTTGGGCCTTTTCACTGCGGCTCTTTCGAGCGCCCCTTCTTGCGAACGTACGGGGCCATTTTGCCGAGTTCCTTGGCAACAGTTCTCTCGCTCACCTTCGCATCCTCTGCGCGCCCACCTGTGTCGGTTTTGGTACGGGCCGTATATGCATTTCCACTAGAAGCTTTTCCTGGAAGCTGACTCGATGCGCTTCGCTACTCGCTTCCGCTTTCGCTTACCCGTCACGCTCTGGTTTCCGTATCCGGATTTGCCTGGATACCACCTGCTTCGCTTGGCCCTCAATCCAGTAAGAGGGTCGCATCTGCCTTCTCCGTCACTCCTTCGCTCCATATACGGGTGCAGGAATCTCCGCCTGCTTTCCATCCGCTGCGCCTTTCGGCCTCACGTTAGGTCCCGACTTACCCAGGGCGGACGAACCTTCCCCTGGAATCCTTGGGCTTTCGGTGTGCAGGATTCTCACCTGCATCTCGCTACTCACACCGGCATTCTCTCTTCCATGCTGTCCATATGCCGTCTCCGTCATACTTCTTCCTGCATGCAACGCTCCCCTACCACATATACTTCCATATACATCCGCAGCTTCGGTACCTGGCTTAAGCCCCGGTACATTTTCGGCGCAGGGCCACTCGACTAGTGAGCTGTTACGCACTCTTTCAAGGATGGCTGCTTCTGAGCCAACCTCCTAGCTGTCCGTGCGTCCCCACATCCTTTTCCACTTAGCCAGTATTTTGGGACCTTTGCTGGCGGTCTGGGCTCTTTCCCTCTCGACCATGGACCTTATCACCCACAGTCTCACTGCCGGATTCCTCCCAGTCGGCATTCGCAGTTTGATCGCATTCAGTACCCCGGGATGGGGCCATCATGCGTTCAGTGCTCTACCTCCGTCTGTCATCCTCCGACGCTAGCCCTAAAGCTATTTCGGGGAGAACCAGCTATCTCCGGGTTCGATTGGAATTTCTCCCCTAGCCACAGGTCATCCGCTAACTTTTCAACGGTAGTCGGTTCGGTCCTCCACAGAATTTCACTTCTGCTTCAACCTGCCCATGGCTAGATCACCCGGTTTCGGGTCTGCTCCATACTACTCTTCCCGCCCTCTTAAGACTCGCTTTCGCTTCGGCTCCGTCCTTTCCGACTTAACCTCGCACCATGGAACAACTCGCCGGTTCATTCTACAAAAGGCACGCCATCACCCTTTGACGGGCTCTGACTTCTTTCAGGCACACGGTTTCAGGTTCTCTTTCACTCCGCTCCCGCGGTTCTTTTCACCTTTCCCTCACGGTACTCGTTCTCTATCGCTCACACTGTATATTTTGCCTTGGCGGATGGTCCCGCCTGCTTCCGACAAGATTTCTCGTGTCCCGCCGTACTCAGGATCCCGTCTCATGCTTCACACACTTCGCTTACGAGGCTTTCACTCTCTCTGGCTGTACTTCCCTGTACATTCTGCTGTGTCTTTCCCACTCTTTTGACGGTCCTACTACCCCGGATCTCTCCGGTTTGGGCTTCCTCCCCTTTCGCTCGCCGCTACTCGGGGAATCACTGTTGTTTTCTTTTCCTCCGGGTACTTAGATGTTTCAGTTCCCCGGGTACCTCTCCCTTTCGGGATGACAGCCTTCTGGCTGCCGGGTTCCCCCATTCGGACACCGACGGGTCTTTGCCTCCTTACGGCTCACCGTCGCATTTCGCTGTTTGGCACGTCCTTCTTCAGTACAGTGTGGCCAGGCATCCTCCCTGCGCCCTTCCTTGCTTGATCTGATTCTCTCAAACGTTTTTCGTGCTTTCTTCGAGATATTTTTCTCAGAACTGTTTCTTCACTGTTCTTTTCTTTCTCTCAGTTTCTTTCTATTTCTCCACAACTTTACTTCAGACCTTCTGTTGTCTTTCATATCGTTGTACGGTTTTCAAAGATCGACCCTGGAAGACACTCTTCCAAAACCGGACAGGAACCACTCTGCTCTTTTTCCTTTTCCCCTGTACTTTCTCCTTAGAAAGGAGGTGATCCATCCCCACGTTCCCGTAGGGATACCTTGTTACGACTTAACCCCAGTCATCGATCCTGCCTTCGACGGCTCACTCCTCTAATGAGGTCATGCCACCGGCTTCGGGCATTACCGACTCCCATGGTTTGACGGGCGGTGTGTACAAGGCCCGGGAACGTATTCACCGCGGCATGCTGATCCGCGATTACTAGCGATTCCAACTTCATGGAGGCGGGTTGCAGCCTCCAATCCGAACTGGGACGGCTTTTATGAGATTCGCTCGACATCCCTGTCTCGCTGCTCTTTGTAGCCGCCATTGTAGTACGTGTGTAGCCCAGGCCATAAGGGGCATGATGATTTGACGTCATCCCCGCCTTCCTCCGGTTTGTCACCGGCAGTCTGGCATGAGTCCTCAGCTTTTCCTGTTAGCAACATGCCACAAGGGTTGCGCTCGTTGCGGGACTTGACCCAACATCTCACGACACGAGCTGACGACAACCATGCACCACCTGTGTGGATGTTGACCTCCGATGCATCTCTGCATCTTCGCATCCCATGTCAAGGCCTGGTAAGGTTCTTCGCGTTGCTTCGAATTAAACCACATACTCCACCGCTTGTGCGGGCCCCCGTCAATTCCTTTGAGTTTCACACTTGCGTGCATACTCCCCAGGCGGAGGACTCACTGCGTTAACTTCAGCACTGAGGTTTCACCCCCAACACTTGGTCCTCATCGTTTACGGCGTGGACTACTAGGGTATCTAATCCTATTTGCTCCCCACGCTTTCGTGCCTCAGCGTCAGCAACAGGCCAGGCGGCCGCCTTCGCCACTGGTGTTCTTCCATATATCTACGCATTTTACCGCTACACATGGAGTTCCACCGCCCTCTCCTGCTCTCCAGTCCTCCAGTTTCCAAAGCCATGCATGAGTTGAGCTCATGCGTTTCACTCCAGACTTGCAGGACCGCCTGCGCACCCTTTACGCCCAATCATTCCGGATAACGCTCGCCACCTACGTATTACCGCGGCTGCTGGCACGTAGTTAGCCGTGACTTTCTGGCGGGGCACCATCAGTCAGCACCCATTTCCTGATGCTGCCTTTTTTCCCCCGCAACAGAGCTTTACGACCCGAAGGCCTTCTTCACTCACGCGGCATCGCTCGTTCAGGCTTGCGCCCATTGACGAAAATTCCCTACTGCTGCCTCCCGCAGGAGTCTGGGCCGTGTCTCAGTCCCAATGTGGCCGTCCGCCCTCTCAGGCCGGCTATGCATCATCGTCTTGGTGGGCCTTTACCCCGCCAACAAACTAATGCACCGCAGGTCCATCCGCGCCCCATCCCCTAGAGGATGTTTCACAGAAAGAAGATGCCTCCTTCCTGTACATCGGGATTTGTTCTCCGTTTCCAGAGCGTATTCCCGGTGCGCGGGCAGGTTCCCTACGTGTTACTCACCCGTTCGCCACTAGAGACCCGAAGGTCTCTCGTTCGACTTGCATGTATTAGGCATGCCGCCAGCGTTCATCCTGAGCCAGGATCAAACTCTCCATTTGATCTGTACTCAGACGCTTTGCGTCTTGTGTTCATGATTGTTTTTCAGGTTCAAAGAATCGACGTTGTATCGTCTTGTATTTACTTCGTTTTTCCTGTCCGGTTTTCAAAGAGCGTCAGTACCCATGACAGATGCCTCCATCGCCTGCGGCTTCTGATGAAGTCACAAGCCTTTCAAAGATACTGAATGAGCGGTCCGGCTGTCAAGCCCGCCTGTGCCCCTCAGCACTCCTATATCTTAACTCATCCGCAAGAGTCTGTCAACACATTTTTTGAACTTTTTGTTCTTTTCTGTGTTATGACTTATTGATTTATCCAAATCACTTGCGGCCTAGTAAATATATCATTTATCTGGGTATTGTGCAACTGTTTTTCAAAATCATGGTGGCTCTTCATCGAACAAGATAGATCTGCATTGTCATACTCAGTCTCCAGGCAGACGTGCATTTCAACCGAAATCCGAGACTGTTTTGCGCTTATCCGGTTCTAAAAAGAAGATCACTGATTCAAAAAAATATGAAACGAAAACTGCAGCAGTAAATCCAGGGTTTCTTTGAATTTACTGCTGCAGCAGATTTCAAGATGAAGCAGACTGTTCCGTTGGTTCAGAGATCAGTTTTCTTCTGCCATCAGTTTTTCTATCCTCTTGACATGTCGGTCATCATTCGAAAATGATGTTGCCAGAAATGTATGAACAATATCTTTAGCCAGTTCAATTCCAATAATTCTGGCCCCCATGGCAAGCATATTGGCATCATTATGCTCCCGTGTAAGTCGGGCCATTGTCGTGTCTGTGCAAAGAGCACATCTGATACCATGTACTTTATTTGCAGCTATGGATATCCCAATACCTGTCCCGCACATGAGGATACCAGCATCTACTGTTTTCGCAGCCACTTTTTTGGCTGTTTCCACAGCTATATCAGGGTAGTCTACCGAATCAGGACCATAGCAGCCACAGTCGGTTATTTCATACCCTTCAGCCTCCAGCATTTTGCGAATCGTCTCCTTATATTCAAATGCACCATGGTCGCACCCAATTGCAATTTTCATAAATTTTCCTCCTTTTTCATAATTTTACCAAATGACCTGCCAGTTTACATCAACCCTGTGTTATACTTAACCCAGTTTTTTACAAAGGAGGTCACTATGACTAATCTCGATACTGTATTAGAAATTGTAAAAAAACGCAATCCGAATGATCCTGAGTTTCTTCAGGCAGTCGAAGAGGTTTTTGAATCTCTTAACGTAGTGGCTCAGGTTCATCCTGAACAATTGGATGAAGATGTTCTCCTCCGCATGGTAGAACCTGAACGCCAAATTATTTTCCGTGTTCCATGGGTAGATGACAACGGAAAAACTCAAGTAAATCGGGGATTCCGTGTGCAATTCAACAGCGCCATCGGCCCTTATAAAGGCGGACTTCGGTTCCACCCTTCTGTAAACATTTCCATCATCAAATTTCTTGGTTTTGAACAGGTATTTAAAAATTCATTGACAACACTGCCCATGGGCGGTGGTAAAGGCGGTTCCGATTTCGATCCCAAAGGAAAATCTGATGGAGAAGTCATGCGCTTCTGTCAGAGTTTTATGAATGAACTTTACAGACACATCGGGCCGAATACAGATGTACCCGCTGGCGATATCGGCGTCGGCGGACGCGAAATCGGCTATCTGTTTGGACAATACAAGCGAATTCGGGATGAGTGGTCTGGGGTTCTGACGGGCAAAGGATTGTCATACGGCGGTTCATTAGGGCGGACAGAAGCCACTGGATATGGACTCTGCTATTTCACCGAAGCAATGCTGAAAGACAAGGGCACGAGCTTTGAAGGTAAGAAGGTAGTCATCTCCGGATCAGGAAATGTCGCAATCTATGCCTGTCAGAAAGCCACGGAGCTTGGAGCCACAGTACTGACCATGTCCGATTCGAATGGATTTATCTATGATCCGAATGGAATCGATCTGGATACAGTCAAGGAAATCAAGGAAGTCCGTCGCGGCAGAATCAAAGAATATGTTGACTCGCATCCGCTGGCCACATATACCCCCAATGAACGGCCATGGTCCATCCCATGTGATATCGCGCTTCCATGTGCCACACAGAATGAGCTTGATCTTGAAGATGCAAAGAAGCTCGTAGCCAGCAACTGCTTCTGCGTTTGTGAAGGTGCAAACATGCCCACAACACCTGATGCCATTCATTATCTGATGAGCAATGGTGTTCTGTACGCACCTGGTAAAGCCAGCAATGCTGGAGGTGTCGCCTGCTCTGGACTCGAGATGAGTCAAAATGCAGAGCATCTTTCCTGGACACTGGAAGAAGTGGACAAAAAACTCAAAGGCATCATGGTCAGCATCTTTGAAACATGCAGAGACACAGCGATGGAATATGGACGTCCCGACGAATATGTGGTCGGTGCCAATATTGCCGGTTTCCTCAAAGTTGCGGATGCAATGAAAGCGCAGGGCTGCGTCTGATTTTCTGAATAGCAGCAGAACACAGGACTGGATAACCCAGTCCTTTTTAATGCAAACAGGAAGACTCCATGTCAAGAGGTCTTCCTGTTTTTGGTCTATGTTCATCACTTTGAAAGATCAGAACTCGTTCTCCAGGTTATATCGGGCAAAGTATCCAGCGTGAAACGATTGTTTTCGTACTTCAATACTGTGACAGAACATGGAGGAATCTGGTCTGCTGATTTAATCGTCTCCGCTGCAAACTGTTGACTGAAACTACCCAGCAGAGTCTTGATCAGATGCCCGTGAGTCACAACAGCGACATTGTCATCAGGGAATTCTTCAGCAATGTGCTGCATTTCCCGCACAAATCTTTGCTGGGCTGTATAAAGATCCTCTCCATTGAACTGTGCATAGCCAACTTTACTCAGTTGCCCCTCCGGAAACGCATCCGCAAGATATTCTCCTTCCAGACTTCCATATCCTACCTCTTTCAGCGACTCTCTGGCACGGATATCAAGAGATCTGTCAGAAGCCAGCATAGAAGCGCAGGTCAGGGCCCTCGGAGACGTGGAGGAATAAATAGCTGAGAATTCAATGTCTTTCAGGCCTTCCGACAAACGCCGCATTTGAGCACAGCCCTCATCTGTAAGTGGTGAATCGCACCATCCCTGTAGCCTTTCCTTTTCATTAAACAGTGTTTTCCCATGCCGTATAATAAAAAATGTTGTCATATTCAAACTCCTTGGTGAAACATTGTGGGAATCCACGCTAATTATACCGCAATTGGTTTAAAGTGTAAGCGCATTCACTTTGGAGTAATTTCTATGACTAAACGTCATTTTGCGTTTTTTTATTTGCGATTTTGATTCAAATCCTCTATGATTTTAATACCAATAGTTAAACTCGTTTTTATTCTTGAAACGGTTTCGTTTATTCATAAAACACGTATTAAGCCGTTGTTTTTTCTACACCTGAGGACGACCATGGATAAGAAAATACAGAAATTCTTCACAAAACATCACATTACAGAGACTGACATCAAGTATATTATTCGCCGTGATGGCAAAACCTGTATTTGTTTAGACGATGGCAGAATAGTCGAAACATATACGCCATTGAAAACAATTATTACAGAAATGACCCCTGATCATTTTATCAACGTGAACAAGGGTATCGCTTTGGCATCCGACAAAATCGCATCCATTCACGATGATCAGTATATGATGCAGGATGGCAATCATTTCAAAGGACGCGCCCGTATGCCAATGCTTTACCGTTTTGAACAGGAACGGCGCTTCAATTCTACCGAAATGGTGAATGGATCTTCAGATCTGATTAACGCCTTCTCCGTCCTTGACAGAATGCCAATACCTTTTTGTGTAATCGAACTTCTGTACGATAATACGGGAAACAGTATTGATTTCAGATTCCGATACGCAAATGAAGCAATGACTGATTTGCAAAGTCTCTCCAGAGAGCAGCTTTTGAATGAATCATTCTACAACATTTTCCGCAATGGAGATCGTAAATGGCTTGTAGCTTATGCTGATGTAGCGCTCAATGGAGGCTCCCGAATCTTTCGAGATTATTCTCCGGAAATCAATAAAGAGCTTATGATTTATTGCTACCAGCCCAGTGAAGGATATTGTGCATGCGCTTTTTTGGAAGAGCCCGAAGATCCTGCACCATCAAACCAGTCTTAATAGAATAAATCAGTAAAACCCGGAAACCATAGAGTATCAAAATGGCTTCCGGGTTTTCTTATACTGTTCACGCACATATATTCCCGATCCGGGCTTATGAATGGTCCTCAATGGCATGCTTTTGTTTCGCATTCTTCTTTACAATAAGAGAACTAACCGCAATTAAAGCTGCACTGATCAATGAAACGAAATGCCCTATATACGGAACAAGGAGTCCACCGAGTATGATCCCCCCCAGATATGTGAATACAATAGAAGAATACAGTACGGTTCGAAAAGCATCTTCGTGATCACGTATGTTCAGATACCGTGTAAGGTATTCCAATGCATTCTGATATGAGCCATTTATGGCAAGGGTGGCAATAGGAATATTATGTATATGTCTGAATGCAATAGCCTGTAGGCCACAAGCAAGCCCAAAGATTGGATTTGCAAGATCGTTCCAGGAATCCGGCATAAAAGTCGCCACGGTTATCATGGTAAACTCAATAATCATTGGGATCCTCCTCCAGGACAAGTAATGAGGATGATCCTTAAAGTGCTCGGCAATGACAATACCTGCGCCGAACATTAATGGAGGAAATAGATATTTGATAACATTCGAAAACTCTCCCTGAGCGATATCCAGTCCGAGGTACAGCAAATTTCCTGACTGGCTGCTGGCAAATACATGGCCTCTGCTCATCCATGTACAGGCATTCAATATCCCTATGCTCAAAGAAAGAAGAAAAGCGACTCGGAAAGACTCCTCTTCAGGTTCATTCTCCTCTGCAATCAATTTTTCAATTAGCGTTTTTTTCATACTCACATTGTATCTTTACATCGTGCCAATCACGAATTATTTGATTTGTTTTGATCAGCTTCGCACCAGTGGATGAAGATCGAATATAAACAAACAACGTAAGCGTCAAATCAAACCCATCTTTACGAAAAAAGAGACCTGGGATACGATAATTTTCATGGAAGACAGTGGGGAAATCTTCAGAAACGGATCCGGGGAACTCATCCGCCATTTGAAGGTTCCTTTGCTCAGCTGCTTGTGAAGGAGCCAGAACCCTGTACCGTCATAATGGAGGAGCTTGAGCTTGTTGTATCGTTTGTTGGTGAAGACGAACATCGCATTCTGGAATGGATCAGTGTTCAGGATCGACTGGACATATATACCCAGTCCATCTATGCCTTTGCGAAAGTCCACAGGCTCAGTGACCAGGTATAATCGGGAAATATCATCAAGTCCAGTCATGTAAAATCCCTCCGTGGCGGTATTGTCATGCTACGAAGGGATTTGTCATAGATGGGTAATTAACGTCGCTTAAATTTGTTCATATAGATTTTGAACAATCGGAGGCTTCTTAACCAGATGGGCTTGATTTAACGCTTACAAAAAACCGCCTTCCGTAAGGAAAGCGGCTGTCTGAGTGGCCATTTGTTATTTTTGCCTTTCGGCTATCGTCACCGTCTCTGAGCTTGACTTCTGTGTTCGGGATGGGAACAGGTATTTCCTCAGCACTGTGATGACCACATCTTCCGGAATCATCTCTTCCAGGTCACTCTCTGAAAACCATACACGATATGTCTTTCGTTTCCTGTCTTTCCGCAAAGCTGCGGGCTTCTTTCTAGATCAAGTCCTCGACCGATTAGTGCCAGTCAACTCCATGCATCTCTGCACTTCCATCCCTGGTCTATCCACCTCGTAGTCTTCAAGGGGTCTTACTTCTCTTTCAGAATGGGAGATCTCGTCTTGGGTCCGGCTTCGTGCTTAGATGCTTTCAGCTCTTATCCGTTCCCTGCTTGGCTACCCAGCTCTACCATTGGCATGATAACTGGTGCACCAGCGGCAGGTCCATCCCGGTCCTCTCGTACTGAGGACAGCTTCCCTCAGATCTCCGACGCCCACAACAGATAGGGACCGAACTGTCTCACGACGTTCTGAACCCAGCTCGCGTACCGCTTTAATGGGCGGACAGCCCAACCCTTGGAACCGAATCCAGCTCCAGGATGCGATGAGCCGACATCGAGGTGCCAAACCTCGCCGTCGATGTGAACTCTTGGGCGAGATCAGCCTGTTATCCCCAGGGTAGCTTTTATCCGTTGAGCGACGGCCCTTCCATTCGGCACCGCCGGATCACTAATCCCGACTTTCGTCCCTGCTCCAGTTGTCTCTGTCGCAGTCAGGCACGCTTCTGCATTTGCACTCTTCAGTTGGTTCCCATCCAACCTGAGCGTACCTTTGGGCGCCTCCGTTACTCTTTGGGAGGCGACCGCCCCAGTCAAACTGCCCGCCTGGCACTCTCCCCTGTCCCTCTCGGCACACGGGTTAGGGCCCCATACATCCAGGAGTGGTATCCCACCGGCGACTCCACCAATACTTGCGTACTCGCTTCTAAGTCTCCCACCTATCCTGTACATGGCTGTCCAGGACCCAATACCAGGCTGCAGTAAAGCTCCATGGGGTCTTTCCGTCTAGTTGCGGGTAACCTGCATTTTCACAGGTACTAAGATTTCACCGAGTCTGCTGCCGAGACAGCGCCCAAATCGTTACACCTTTCGTGCGGGTCAGAACTTACCTGACAAGGAATTTCGCTACCTTAGGACCGTTATAGTTACGGCCGCCGTTCACTGGGGCTTCGGGTCACTGCTTCACCTCGCGGTTCACAGCTTGCCTTAACCTTCCAGCACCGGGCAGGTGTCACCCCCTATACTTCGCCTTGCGGCTTCGCAGGGAGCTGTGTTTTAGTTAAACAGTCGCTTGGGCCTTTTCACTGCGGCTCTTTCGAGCGCCCCTTCTTGCGAACGTACGGGGCCATTTTGCCGAGTTCCTTGGCAACAGTTCTCTCGCTCACCTTCGCATCCTCTGCGCGCCCACCTGTGTCGGTTTTGGTACGGGCCGTATATGCATTTCCACTAGAAGCTTTTCCTGGAAGCTGACTCGATGCGCTTCGCTACTCGCCTTCCGCTTTCGCTTACCCGTCACGCTCTGGTTTCCGTATCCGGATTTGCCTGGATACCACCTGCTTCGCTTGGCCCTCAATCCAGTAAGAGGGTCGCATCTGCCTTCTCCGTCACTCCTTCGCTCCATATACGGGTGCAGGAATCTCCGCCTGCTTTCCATCCGCTGCGCCTTTCGGCCTCACGTTAGGTCCCGACTTACCCAGGGCGGACGAACCTTCCCCTGGAATCCTTGGGCTTTCGGTGTGCAGGATTCTCACCTGCATCTCGCTACTCACACCGGCATTCTCTCTTCCATGCTGTCCATATGCCGTCTCCGTCATACTTCTTCCTGCATGCAACGCTCCCCTACCACATATACTTCCATATACATCCGCAGCTTCGGTACCTGGCTTAAGCCCCGGTACATTTTCGGCGCAGGGCCACTCGACTAGTGAGCTGTTACGCACTCTTTCAAGGATGGCTGCTTCTGAGCCAACCTCCTAGCTGTCCGTGCGTCCCCACATCCTTTTCCACTTAGCCAGTATTTTGGGACCTTTGCTGGCGGTCTGGGCTCTTTCCCTCTCGACCATGGACCTTATCACCCACAGTCTCACTGCCGGATTCCTCCCAGTCGGCATTCGCAGTTTGATCGCATTCAGTACCCCGGGATGGGGCCATCATGCGTTCAGTGCTCTACCTCCGTCTGTCATCCTCCGACGCTAGCCCTAAAGCTATTTCGGGGAGAACCAGCTATCTCCGGGTTCGATTGGAATTTCTCCCCTAGCCACAGGTCATCCGCTAACTTTTCAACGGTAGTCGGTTCGGTCCTCCACAGAATTTCACTTCTGCTTCAACCTGCCCATGGCTAGATCACCCGGTTTCGGGTCTGCTCCATACTACTCTTCCGCCCTCTTAAGACTCGCTTTCGCTTCGGCTCCGTCCTTTCCGACTTAACCTCGCACCATGGAACAACTCGCCGGTTCATTCTACAAAAGGCACGCCATCACCCTTTGACGGGCTCTGACTTCTTTCAGGCACACGGTTTCAGGTTCTCTTTCACTCCGCTCCCGCGGTTCTTTTCACCTTTCCCTCACGGTACTCGTTCTCTATCGCTCACACTGTATATTTTGCCTTGGCGGATGGTCCCGCCTGCTTCCGACAAGATTTCTCGTGTCCCGCCGTACTCAGGATCCCGTCTCATGCGTCTAACACTTCGCTTACGAGGCTTTCACTCTCTCTGGCTGTACTTCCCTGTACATTCTGCTGTGTCTTTCCCACTCTTTTGACGGTCCTACTACCCCGGATCTCTCCGGTTTGGGCTTCCTCCCCTTTCGCTCGCCGCTACTCGGGGAATCACTGTTGTTTTCTTTTCCTCCGGGTACTTAGATGTTTCAGTTCCCCGGGTACCTCTCCCTTTCGGGATGACAGCCTTCTGGCTGCCGGGTTCCCCCATTCGGACACCGACGGGTCTTTGCCTCCTTACGGCTCACCGTCGCATTTCGCTGTTTGGCACGTCCTTCTTCAGTACAGTGTGGCCAGGCATCCTCCCTGCGCCCTTCCTTGCTTGATCTGATTCTCTCAAACGTTTTCGTGCTTTCTTCGAGATATTTTTCTCAGAACTGTTTCTTCACTGTTCTTTTCTTTCTCTCAGTTTCTTTCTATTTCTCCACAACTTTACTTCAGACCTTCTGTTGTCTTTCATATCGTTGTACGGTTTTCAAAGATCGACCCTGGAAGACACTCTTCCAAAACCGGACAGGAACCACTCTGCTCTTTTTCCTTTTCCCCTGTACTTTCTCCTTAGAAAGGAGGTGATCCATCCCCACGTTCCCGTAGGGATACCTTGTTACGACTTAACCCCAGTCATCGATCCTGCCTTCGACGGCTCACTCCTCTAATGAGGTCATGCCACCGGCTTCGGGCATTACCGACTCCCATGGTTTGACGGGCGGTGTGTACAAGGCCCGGGAACGTATTCACCGCGGCATGCTGATCCGCGATTACTAGCGATTCCAACTTCATGGAGGCGGGTTGCAGCCTCCAATCCGAACTGGGACGGCTTTTATGAGATTCGCTCGACATCCCTGTCTCGCTGCTCTTTGTAGCCGCCATTGTAGTACGTGTGTAGCCCAGGCCATAAGGGGCATGATGATTTGACGTCATCCCCGCCTTCCTCCGGTTTGTCACCGGCAGTCTGGCATGAGTCCTCAGCTTTTCCTGTTAGCAACATGCCACAAGGGTTGCGCTCGTTGCGGGACTTGACCCAACATCTCACGACACGAGCTGACGACAACCATGCACCACCTGTGTGGATGTTGACCTCCGATGCATCTCTGCATCTTCGCATCCCATGTCAAGGCCTGGTAAGGTTCTTCGCGTTGCTTCGAATTAAACCACATACTCCACCGCTTGTGCGGGCCCCCGTCAATTCCTTTGAGTTTCACACTTGCGTGCATACTCCCCAGGCGGAGGACTCACTGCGTTAACTTCAGCACTGAGGTTTCACCCCCAACACTTGGTCCTCATCGTTTACGGCGTGGACTACTAGGGTATCTAATCCTATTTGCTCCCCACGCTTTCGTGCCTCAGCGTCAGCAACAGGCCAGGCGGCCGCCTTCGCCACTGGTGTTCTTCCATATATCTACGCATTTTACCGCTACACATGGAGTTCCACCGCCCTCTCCTGCTCTCCAGTCCTCCAGTTTCCAAAGCCATGCATGAGTTGAGCTCATGCGTTTCACTCCAGACTTGCAGGACCGCCTGCGCACCCTTTACGCCCAATCATTCCGGATAACGCTCGCCACCTACGTATTACCGCGGCTGCTGGCACGTAGTTAGCCGTGACTTTCTGGCGGGGCACCATCAGTCAGCACCCATTTCCTGATGCTGCCTTTTTTCCCCCGCAACAGAGCTTTACGACCCGAAGGCCTTCTTCACTCACGCGGCATCGCTCGTTCAGGCTTGCGCCCATTGACGAAAATTCCCTACTGCTGCCTCCCGCAGGAGTCTGGGCCGTGTCTCAGTCCCAATGTGGCCGTCCGCCCTCTCAGGCCGGCTATGCATCATCGTCTTGGTGGGCCTTTACCCCGCCAACCAACTAATGCACCGCAGGTCCATCCGCGCCCCATCCCCTAAAGGATGTTTCACAGAAAGAAGATGCCTCCTTCCTGTACATCGGGATTTGTTCTCCGTTTCCAGAGCGTATTCCCGGTGCGCGGGCAGGTTCCCTACGTGTTACTCACCCGTTCGCCACTAGAGACCCGAAGGTCTCTCGTTCGACTTGCATGTATTAGGCATGCCGCCAGCGTTCATCCTGAGCCAGGATCAAACTCTCCATTTGATCTGTACTCAGACGCTTTGCGTCTTGTGTTCATGATTGTTTTTCAGGTTCAAAGAATCGACGTTGTATCGTCTTGTATTTACTTCGTTTTTCCTGTCCGGTTTTCAAAGAGCGTCAGCATCCATGACAGATGCTTCCATCGCCTGCAGCTTCTGATGAAGTCACAAGCTTTTCAAAGATACTGAATGAGCGGTCCGGCTGTCAAGCCCGCCTGTGCCCCTCAGCACTCCTATATCTTAACTCATCCGCAAGAGTCTGTCAACACATTTTTTGAACTTTTTGTTCTTTTCTGTGTTATGACTTATTGATTTATCCAAATCACTTGCGACTTAGCAAATATATCATTATTAGCAATGAGATGCAAGATGAAACTACAGAAAACATCTAAAACAAGGGATGGTGAAACAGGTCGATACATATTCTCCAACGCATTTCTTATTCCAGACTTTTCATGATCCGAAACAGACAGATTGCCCAGCTGACAAATGAGCAGCGCCTTCAGGAGCCTATAAACAGCTTCCCTTATGCTCGCTGTTCCGGCTGTTCAACCAGATCTCCTTCGTTTTGTTCGGAGAACTGTACAACGACAACACCTCAACCATTCCGGCAACTGTTTGCACTTCTTCTGTATGCAAAAGCTCTCGTATTTCGTCATACGCTGCGGGATCCGGTATTCCGACCAGAAATGTTTTAGCCAAATTGCGCTTCGGCCTGTGAAGCCAGGCCTTCTGAATACCAACGAGTTCCAGTTCCGTTAAATGAGCCATGGCCAGAACCAGCAGGCTCTCTTCCCAGGGCACACCAATCAGAACATTACAGGACATTCTCTCCTCGAACACTGAAAACACATGACCAAAGCTTACTGGAAAATCCAATGGCTGCTTCACCCATTCCTGATTGCAGCTTCCCCACACTACAAACGAACGGACCGGATGATCGGTTCGCAATGTACCTTGAATCCTCTGCAGGATCATAGCCGGGAGCGAAGATTCGGTTAACTCCTTCTCGAATCCGTACAGACTCCGACGATATTCCACCCATTTTTCATAACTGCAGGGTATCTTTTCCCGGCAGGCGGGATCCAATGCCGATAACGAGAAAGCCGGGATAATAATTGTTCCCGAACTCGTCACAACCTCCATCAGCGCTTCCAGAATCGTCTGCACCCCACCTGCAGTTTCTCTCAGGTGATCACAGTCTATCTGCAGCAAAACACGATATCCACGCCTGATTCCACATGATTCAAATATCTCTATCCAGTCTCTCTTCGTGAAATAATCCATAACATTTTCATTCTATCACAGCTGTGTCAGCCGATATCAGACCATTCAGGCTCGAACAGCTTTCCTGTTCTTCAAAGAAAATACAGCAACCGCTCAGAACAGGCTGCAGGCTGGATCCTCTTAGTAATTCTGAAAACTGATATTCAAAGATAGCAGACGGTTGATCTTCTGTTTTCCAGGATATAAAAAGTTCCCTTTCAGCAAGAGAACCCGTGTGGTTATTTTGGGTATCTTCTGAAAGGGAACCATCAATCAGATGAAATGTAATGATCATTCAGACTATCCGGCATCTGTTTTGCTGCCCGATCAGTCAAAAGCTGCACTCGCAGAAAGGACAGATTCAGCCGCGAAGTCTGGCATCGTGTTTCTTCTCGAGATCTGCAAGAACTTTTGTCATGACAGAAGAAATTTCCTCTTCCGTAAGTGTCTTTTTATCAGACTGGAAAACGATCCTCAGCGCCAGGCTCTTCTCATCAGCAGCTACACGATCACCTTCATATACATCGAAAACCTGTACATCTCTGATGACTGTTTCCTTGTCCAGACGCCCCTGGCGGAGAACGGTTTCAATGAGGTGTCCTGCCGGTACGCTTCGTTTCAGTACAAGTGCGATATCCCGGTCAACCGACGGATATTTTGAAACCGGTTTGAAGCGTACCTTTGATTTCTTGAGACCAAGCACAGCTGTCATGTTGATTTCCGCCATCACAGTCCGTTCCTTTCCACGGGAAGGGTGAATTTCACCAAGTATCCCGATTATATCCCGCCCTATCCTGATTTTTGCAGTTCTGGCAGGATGGAACAGTCCACCGTCGGTACTTTTCTCAAAACGAATCCGTGCAGAATCTATTCCCTGTCGAGCCAGCCAGGATTCAACAATTCCCTTCGCTGTATAGAAATCTGCGGGCAGAGAGGTATGTGTCCACTCGCTGTCCTGCAGTTTGCCCTCTATTACAAACGCAAGATGCCTGCTTCGATTATCCCTGGATTCCACATCCGAGATTTCAAATACGGCAATATCCTTTGCCTTCCGGCTTCTGTTGTATGCCGCTGCCTCCAGCAGACTGGGCAATATACTGGTTCGGATCCAGCGTCTCTGTTCCGACAATGCGGATGCAAGTTCAATGGATTCGCCGTCACTCATCACTCCGTCATTTTTCTTTTCTGTGGAAACCAGGGTATAGGTCAAAGCTTCCTGGAAACCAAGTTCAGAAAACATCGTTCGTGTCATCCTCGTAAACCGCTGCATTGGATCGAGCTTGCCCTCGGTCATCGGCATTTCCGGAAGAGTCGAAGGGAGCCTGTCATATCCAAGAAGACGGATGACTTCCTCGGATACATCTGCGATTCCTTCCATATCAGTCCGCCAGCTGGGAATTGTCACCGTAATCCGGCTGCCTTCTGTTTCGGGAGCAAACTGCAGTCGGGTCAACACGTCCAGAACTTCTTCCTTTTTAAAATCTGTTCCCAGACGATGATTGATTTCCTCCAGGGTACAGCTGATGATTCGCGGCTGCCAGCTCTGCACCCCGGCTGTCACTGTGGCCTCGATGTCTTTTGCATCCGCATACTCTTTCAACAGCTGGACTGCCCTGTCCATCGCTTTCTGAGCTGCCAACGGTTCAATACCCTTTTGATAACGCTGACTGGCTTCAGTGTTGAGATTCAGTCTTCTAGCTGTGTTACGAATCCTTACATGATCAAACAATGCACATTCAATGATCAGACCTCTGGTCGTATCCAGAATCTTGGAATCTTCGCCGCCCATGATTCCGGCAATACCTATCGGCTTTCCCTGATTGGTAATGACGAGGTCCTCAGGCTCCAGCTGATATGTAACGCCGTCCAGAGCTGTATAGGCTTCACTGAATCCATCTCTGACTGTGATTTCATGATCGGGAATGGCATCAATATCGTAAAAATGCATCGGTTGTCCAGTTTCCAGCATGACGATATTGGAGATATCCACAACATTGTTGATGGAATGAACGCCGGATGCACGCAGGAGCTCCTGCATCCACCTGGGAGAAGGACCGATTTTTACTGATTCAATGACTTTCTCAAGAAACAGCGGGCAGCCGGGTGTCTCCGTGCGACAGACAGCAGCTGTCTCTTTTCCTTCATCTGCGGCTCCTTTAAAATCGGGCAGTTGAACCGATCGATTCAGAATGGCACCAATTTCAGCAGCCATATTGAACGCTGCCAGGCAGTCACTGCGATTGGGCGTCAGCCCGATATCCAGAATCTCGTCCTGATATCCAAGGTAGCCCAGCGGATCCTCACAGCCCACCGGCGCTTCTTCCGGGAGGATCTCAATACCGTCTATCTGGTCCTGTCTGAGAAGATGTTTGTCCACACCCAGTTCAAACAGAGCACAGATCATGCCATTGGACTCAACACCCCGGATTTTACCTGCTTTGATTTCTCCGCCTGGAAGTTTTGCGCCGGGTTGGGCGACGATCACTTTCTGACCTGCTGCAACATTTGGTGCACCGCAGACGATGGTCAGTGGCTCATCACCGGTGTCCACCGTTGTCACATGAAGATGATCGGAATCCGGATGCGGCTCACAGGTCAAAACTTTGCCGATCACAAGATTGGTTCCCTGCCCGAGTCGTTCAGTTCCTTCCACTTCAAACCCGGCATCCGTAATCCTTCGAGCCAGTTCGTCGAGGCTCAGGTCGGAGATATCCAGATACTGATTCAGCCATTTTCTTGAAATTCTCATACGTACCTCCTACTCAAACCGCTCGAACAGTTTCGCAAACCGCCTGTCGTTGGTATAAAAATGTCGGATATCATCAATACCGTACTTTAACATTGCCACTCGCTCAATCCCTACGCCGAATGCGAAACCCTGTGCCTTTTTCGGATCGTACCCGGCCATCTCCAGTACATGGGGATGCACTTCGCCGGCACCCAGGATTTCAATCCAGCCAGTCTGCTTGCAGGTGGGGCACCCTTTGCCACCACAGACATGACAAGTTACATCCACTTCAACGCTGGGCTCGGTAAAGGGGAAATAACTGGGCCGGAAACGGATTTCTCTGTCCTGGCCGAACATCTTTCTTGCCAGGAATTCCAGCGTTCCCTTCAAGTCTGCCAGCGTGATATGTTCGCCTATTACCAAGCCTTCCATCTGCGTGAACTGATGAGAGTGTGTGGCATCGTCGTCATCCCGGCGATACACCTTGCCCGGGCATATCACCTTGATGTCATTCGGTGCCTGCTCCTCCAGAACCTTCATCTGGATTGCCGTTGTATGCGTCCGCAGCAGGTGTTCGGGATCAATATAAAGGGAATCCTGCATATCACGGGCGGGATGGTCTCTGGGGATATTAGCGCGTTCAAAGCAATACAAGTCCTCCACCACTTCAGGACCTTCGATGACCTGGTAGCCAAGGCCCACAAACAGATCCTCCAGCTCCTGCTGTACCAGTGTCAGTGGATGCAGACTTCCTGCAGACGGCCGGCGTCCTGGGAGAGTCACGTCAATTTCCTCACTGGTTATTTTCCCTTCCAGTTCTGCTGCTTCCAGAGACTCTTTTCTTTCTTCCAGTGCTTTTTGCAGTTCCTGCTTGAGTTTGTTTACTTTCTGACCATAAGCCGGTTTTTCATCTGCAGGCAGGTTCTTCATATTCTTCATCAATCCCTGAACCGCACCTTTTTTTCCAAGGTACTTCACCCGAAGATCATTCAGGGAAGAGGTTCTATCAGCAGAAGTGATGTCCTTCAGAGCTGTCTGCTGCAGTTGCTGCATCTCATCCATATATATCATCCTCTCTTCAAATCCTGTTTTCTCTTTTGAGTCACGTGCGTGACTCCACTTGCTGTTTCTGTGCATTTTGGTACTAAAAAACGACGAACACAGGAACGGGAGAACCCCGCGGTACCATCCTGCTTCGTCGAACGCACTCTTTCATGATAACCGTATGAAACGGAGGAGGTTTGCTCCTGCTCCAGGGTGAATTCATTCCGCTTTCCCGCATCGGCGTTTCACCATCTGCCGACTCTCTTTCCGGGGGTAAGGAAGTACTATGTCCTGTCAACGCTTTGATTCATCAACCGGAGGAACCGGATCCAATTCAGGCCTTTTTGGCCTACTAAAAAGCTTTTTCATTATAGACGACTGGAAACAAGGCTGCAACCCGCCTCTGCCGTCCTGCTGTAATCCCTGGTATTCCCTGACCAGCTGACTGCCCCTGATTCTGATACGATATACAGGAAGTATATTCTACAGGAATCCATCGTGTTTCCTGTTGCATGTACCTGCCCGTAGTTCAGGCAGTCAGAGGAAACAGCAGGATAACTCTGTCCTCTGCAGACAGGAGAAAAATATGAAACGCATCGAATCAACACAGAATGCAATGATCAAAGAGCTTGCAAAGCTGCACAGAAAAAAGGAGAGGGACAGGCAGAACCGCTATTTGATCGAAGGGGAACATATGTTGCAGGAAGCAGCACAGGCAGGGGCTTTACAGGAGATCTTTTTTCTTGAAGGAGAGCCGCTGCCGGATTTTGCAGACCGGCATATGGCAGTTGAGTGTACAGCCCCGGTCCTGAACCGGCTCTCTTTATTAGATTCCGGGGCCAGACTTATTGGAGTTGCTTCCCTTCCTGATCAAAAACTGCCCGAGAAGCCGGACAGGGTCCTTCTCCTTGATGGAGTACAGGACCCGGGAAATCTGGGAACTTTGATACGATCTGCCGTCGGTTTCGGTATCCAGCTCGTTCTCTGTTCCGGCGATTGTGCCGACCCATTTGGGCCAAAAGCACTTCAGTCCTCACAGGGAGCTGTGTTTCATGTTCCCGTGATCCGCTGCCGGTTATCTGCTGCAGTGGAAGAACTGAAAACCAGGATGCCTGTCTTTGCAGCTGCCCTGCATCATGACAGCATTTCTCTCTCCAGTCTGAGGATCTCCGGACCCTGGGCACTGGTACTGGGAAATGAAGGTCAGGGAATCCGGGAAGCCCTGATCCATCAGTGTACAGAGACCGTCTACATCGAGATGGATGCATTTGAGAGCCTGAACGTGGCTGTTGCCGGTTCTATACTGATGTACTGTCTTCGATACAGAACAGAAAGAGACAATCCCTGAAATCCAAATCCTCCCGGATTCCGCTGACGTGTACCCGCCGGTAAAAAAATCGTCGACTGCTGCCTGATTCCGGGATACAGTCAGCCTGCATATACTGAAAAGTCTTCCATCAATCTGTGATGAACACAAACCGATGGAAGACTTTTTCGTTGATTCGCTCAGTCAGTATAGACTCATTCCTGAAGATACGTTCAAATCAGGGACGATCGATTACAGTAACCGTACCATCCGGCTGTGCAACGATGGCTTTCGCTGCAATTCCAACAAACAGAGAAGTATCTACGACCCCCGGAATATCAGAAATCCGGCGATTCAAAGCAGCGACATCATCCACCGTATTGAATGCGGCATCCATCACAGGATTGCCCTGGTCTGTCATCACACCACCGTCTTTGCCGGATCCAGTTCTCCAGGCTACCTGGGCCCCCATTTTTTCCAGCTGAGATTTCACGTAGCTGAACGCTTCAGGGACTACCTCAACAGCAACGGGATAATCGAATGTAAGTTTCTGAACCAGCTTCGAACTGTCAACCAAAAGCACGTACTGCTTTGCCATGGCTGCCACGATTCTCTCCTGTGTATGGATCGCCCCACCGCTCTTCAGGGCATTCAGGGATTCATCCACCTGATCACAGCCGTCAAAAGCAATATCCAGGGAACTTGTCAGCCAGGTGGGAATGACGGTGATTCCATGAGATTTGCAGGCAAGGGCTGTGCTCATGCTGGGAGTTACCACCTTGATCTGATCCAGATTTCCCATATTGATGAATTCAATCAGATACTGGATGGTCCTTCCGCCCCCGAGACCAATGGTCATGCCGTTTTTAATCAGTTTATACGCTGCTTCTGCACATTCACGCTTCATGATTGTCCTCCCGCCGGTGTTTTCTCCGGCGTTTCTGGTTTCATATTAGAAGGAAACAGACGGGCAGGCCAAGATTATGCCTGACGGTAAATATTGTTTTCCCTGTCTGGTCCTACAGAAACCAGAGTTACCGGAACGCCCACATATTCTTCAATGAACGCAATGTAATCCTTTGCCTGCTGGGGAAGCTGATCATACTCCCTGATTTCCGTAATGTCTTCTTTCCAGCCTGGAAGTGTCTTGTACACAGGTTTCGCTTTTGCCACCAGTGCCTGATCTGATGGAACATAGCTGAAAACTTCCCCGTCAATTTCGTAACCTGTGCAGATTTTGAGTTCATCCAGGCCTGTCAGGACATCTATTTTCGTCAGGGTAATGTCAGTCAGACCATTGAGCATGGCTGCGTGAGCCACCACCATCAGATCCAGCCAGCCGGTTCTGCGGGGTCGTCCTGTTGTGGCTCCATATTCCCCGCCCTGTTTTCGGATCCATTCACCGGTTGCATCCTCCAGCTCAGTGACAAACGGTCCTTCTCCGACGCGGGTAGAGTATGCCTTTACAACGCCAAAAACCTGATTGATTCTGTTCGGGGCAACACCGGCTCCTTCTGTTACGCCTGCACTGGTCGGACTGGAGGAAGTTACATAGGGATACGTTCCGTAGTTTATATCCAGCATACATGCCTGGGCGCCTTCAAACAGAACAGTTTTTCCATCATCCAGTGCGTTATTGACCAGATGTGTGGTTTCCTTGATCATCGGGACGATACGGCTGTGGATCGATTTGAACCGTTCGGCAATCTCATCGTAATCCATAGGTTCTGCACCATACACTCCTGTAAAGAGCCGATTCTTATGCTCCAGGTTGTCCCTGAGCTTTTCCAGGAAGGAATCCAAATCCATAAATTCATGGAATCTCAGTCCCCGTCTGGCGTATTTATCGGCATATGCAGGACCGATACCACGTCCTGTGGTTCCTATCTTGTTTTCTTTTTCTGCTTCCTCCAGATGATCCTGATAACGATGATAAGGCATTAATATATGAGCCCTGTCCGAAATGATGATATGGTCCGTGGAAAGCCCGCTGTTTTCCAGTGCTTCCATCTCTTCCAGCAGAACAAACGGATTGCAAACCACACCCGGGCCAATTACACAGGTTCCCTCCTCATGAAGGACTCCACTGGGCAGAAGATGCAGAACATGTTTGTTTCCGTTTACAACAAGTGTATGACCTGCATTGTCACCACCCTGAAACCGCACTACCATATCCGCCTGTTCAGCGAGAACATCCACTATTTTCCCTTTGCCTTCGTCACCCCACTGGGTGCCTACCACTACTTGACTGGGCATATCTTTGCCTCCTTCATATCCGGAGGTATCATATCGGATTTTTTACCACGGCTCAACCTTACCTGAGTAAAGCGCATTTCTGCAGACTCCAGACAGGCTGATGAGCAGCAGCCGAAGCTGACAGCAAAAAAGCCACCTTCCCGTAAGGAAAGCGGCTGTCTGAGTGGCCATTTGTTATTTTTGCCTTTCGGCTATCGTCACCGTCTCTGAGCTTGACTTCTGTGTTCGGGATGGGAACAGGTATTTCCTCAGCACTGTGATGACCACATCTTCCGGAATCATCTCTTCCAGGTCGCTCCCTGAAAACCATACACGATATGTCTTTCGTTTCCTGTCTTTCCGCAAAGCTGCGGGCTTCTTTCTAGATCAAGTCCTCGACCGATTAGTGCCAGTCAACTCCATGCATCTCTGCACTTCCATCCCTGGTCTATCCACCTCGTAGTCTTCAAGGGGTCTTACTTCTCTTTCAGAATGGGAGATCTCGTCTTGGGTCCGGCTTCGTGCTTAGATGCTTTCAGCTCTTATCCGTTCCCTGCTTGGCTACCCAGCTGTACCATTGGCATGATAACTGGTGCACCAGCGGCAGGTCCATCCCGGTCCTCTCGTACTGAGGACAGCTTCCCTCAGATCTCCGACGCCCACAACAGATAGGGACCGAACTGTCTCACGACGTTCTGAACCCAGCTCGCGTACCGCTTTAATGGGCGGACAGCCCAACCCTTGGAACCGAATCCAGCTCCAGGATGCGATGAGCCGACATCGAGGTGCCAAACCTCGCCGTCGATGTGAACTCTTGGGCGAGATCAGCCTGTTATCCCCAGGGTAGCTTTTATCCGTTGAGCGACGGCCCTTCCATTCGGCACCGCCGGATCACTAATCCCGACTTTCGTCCCTGCTCCAGTTGTCTCTGTCGCAGTCAGGCACGCTTCTGCATTTGCACTCTTCAGTTGGTTCCCATCCAACCTGAGCGTACCTTTGGGCGCCTCCGTTACTCTTTGGGAGGCGACCGCCCCAGTCAAACTGCCCGCCTGGCACTCTCCCCTGTCCCTCTCGGCACACGGGTTAGGGCCCCATACATCCAGGAGTGGTATCCCACCGGCGACTCCACCAATACTTGCGTACTCGCTTCCAAGTCTCCCACCTATCCTGTACATGGCTGTCCAGGACCCAATACCAGGCTGCAGTAAAGCTCCATGGGGTCTTTCCGTCTAGTTGCGGGTAACCTGCATTTTCACAGGTACTAAGATTTCACCGAGTCTGCTGCCGAGACAGCGCCCAAATCGTTACACCTTTCGTGCGGGTCAGAACTTACCTGACAAGGAATTTCGCTACCTTAGGACCGTTATAGTTACGGCCGCCGTTCACTGGGGCTTCGGGTCACTGCTTCACCTCGCGGTTCACAGCTTGCCTTAACCTTCCAGCACCGGGCAGGTGTCACCCCCTATACTTCGCCTTGCGGCTTCGCAGGGAGCTGTGTTTTAGTTAAACAGTCGCTTGGGCCTTTTCACTGCGGCTCTTTCGAGCGCCCCTTCTTGCGAACGTACGGGGCCATTTTGCCGAGTTCCTTGGCAACAGTTCTCTCGCTCACCTTCGCATCCTCTGCGCGCCCACCTGTGTCGGTTTTGGTACGGGCCGTATATGCATTTCCACTAGAAGCTTTTCCTGGAAGCTGACTCGATGCGCTTCGCTACTCGCCTTCCGCTTTCGCTTACCCGTCACGCTCTGGTTTCCGTATCCGGATTTGCCTGGATACCACCTGCTTCGCTTGGCCCTCAATCCAGTAAGAGGGTCGCATCTGCCTTCTCCGTCACTCCTTCGCTCCATATACGGGTGCAGGAATCTCCGCCTGCTTTCCATCCGCTGCGCCTTTCGGCCTCACGTTAGGTCCCGACTTACCCAGGGCGGACGAACCTTCCCCTGGAATCCTTGGGCTTTCGGTGTGCAGGATTCTCACCTGCATCTCGCTACTCACACCGGCATTCTCTCTTCCATGCTGTCCATATGCCGTCTCCGTCATACTTCTTCCTGCATGCAACGCTCCCCTACCACATATACTTCCATATACATCCGCAGCTTCGGTACCTGGCTTAAGCCCCGGTACATTTTCGGCGCAGGGCCACTCGACTAGTGAGCTGTTACGCACTCTTTCAAGGATGGCTGCTTCTGAGCCAACCTCCTAGCTGTCCGTGCGTCCCCACATCCTTTTCCACTTAGCCAGTATTTTGGGACCTTTGCTGGCGGTCTGGGCTCTTTCCCTCTCGACCATGGACCTTATCACCCACAGTCTCACTGCCGGATTCCTCCCAGTCGGCATTCGCAGTTTGATCGCATTCAGTACCCCGGGATGGGGCCATCATGCGTTCAGTGCTCTACCTCCGTCTGTCATCCTCCGACGCTAGCCCTAAAGCTATTTCGGGGAGAACCAGCTATCTCCGGGTTCGATTGGAATTTCTCCCCTAGCCACAGGTCATCCGCTAACTTTTCAACGGTAGTCGGTTCGGTCCTCCACAGAATTTCACTTCTGCTTCAACCTGCCCATGGCTAGATCACCCGGTTTCGGGTCTGCTCCATACTACTCTTCCGCCCTCTTAAGACTCGCTTTCGCTTCGGCTCCGTCCTTTCCGACTTAACCTCGCACCATGGAACAACTCGCCGGTTCATTCTACAAAAGGCACGCCATCACCCTTTGACGGGCTCTGACTTCTTTCAGGCACACGGTTTCAGGTTCTCTTTCACTCCGCTCCCGCGGTTCTTTTCACCTTTCCCTCACGGTACTCGTTCTCTATCGCTCACACTGTATATTTTGCCTTGGCGGATGGTCCCGCCTGCTTCCGACAAGATTTCTCGTGTCCCGCCGTACTCAGGATCCCGTCTCATGCGTCACACACTTCGCTTACGAGGCTTTCACTCTCTCTGGCTGTACTTCCCTGTACATTCTGCTGTGTCATCCGCACTCTTTTGACGGTCCTACTACCCCGGATCTCTCCGGTTTGGGCTTCCTCCCCTTTCGCTCGCCGCTACTCGGGGAATCACTGTTGTTTTCTTTTCCTCCGGGTACTTAGATGTTTCAGTTCCCCGGGTACCTCTCCCTTTCGGGATGACAGCCTTCTGGCTGCCGGGTTCCCCCATTCGGACACCGACGGGTCTTTGCCTCCTTACGGCTCACCGTCGCATTTCGCTGTTTGGCACGTCCTTCTTCAGTACAGTGTGGCCAGGCATCCTCCCTGCGCCCTTCCTTGCTTGATCTGATTCTCTCAAACGTTTTTCGTGCTTTCTTCGAGATATTTTTCTCAGAACTGTTTCTTCTCTGTTCTTTTCTTTCTCTCAGTTTCTTTCTATTTCTCCACAACTTTACTTCAGACCTTCTGTTGTCTTTCATATCGTTGTACGGTTTTCAAAGATCGACCCTGGAAGACACTCTTCCAAAACCGGACAGGAACCACTCTGCTCTTTTTCCTTTTCCCCTGTACTTTCTCCTTAGAAAGGAGGTGATCCATCCCCACGTTCCCGTAGGGATACCTTGTTACGACTTAACCCCAGTCATCGATCCTGCCTTCGACGGCTCACTCCTCTAATGAGGTCATGCCACCGGCTTCGGGCATTACCGACTCCCATGGTTTGACGGGCGGTGTGTACAAGGCCCGGGAACGTATTCACCGCGGCATGCTGATCCGCGATTACTAGCGATTCCAACTTCATGGAGGCGGGTTGCAGCCTCCAATCCGAACTGGGACGGCTTTTATGAGATTCGCTCGACATCCCTGTCTCGCTGCTCTTTGTAGCCGCCATTGTAGTACGTGTGTAGCCCAGGCCATAAGGGGCATGATGATTTGACGTCATCCCCGCCTTCCTCCGGTTTGTCACCGGCAGTCTGGCATGAGTCCTCAGCTTTTCCTGTTAGCAACATGCCACAAGGGTTGCGCTCGTTGCGGGACTTGACCCAACATCTCACGACACGAGCTGACGACAACCATGCACCACCTGTGTGGATGTTGACCTCCGATGCATCTCTGCATCTTCGCATCCCATGTCAAGGCCTGGTAAGGTTCTTCGCGTTGCTTCGAATTAAACCACATACTCCACCGCTTGTGCGGGCCCCCGTCAATTCCTTTGAGTTTCACACTTGCGTGCATACTCCCCAGGCGGAGGACTCACTGCGTTAACTTCAGCACTGAGGTTTCACCCCCAACACTTGGTCCTCATCGTTTACGGCGTGGACTACTAGGGTATCTAATCCTATTTGCTCCCCACGCTTTCGTGCCTCAGCGTCAGCAACAGGCCAGGCGGCCGCCTTCGCCACTGGTGTTCTTCCATATATCTACGCATTTTACCGCTACACATGGAGTTCCACCGCCCTCTCCTGCTCTCCAGTCCTCCAGTTTCCAAAGCCATGCATGAGTTGAGCTCATGCGTTTCACTCCAGACTTGCAGGACCGCCTGCGCACCCTTTACGCCCAATCATTCCGGATAACGCTCGCCACCTACGTATTACCGCGGCTGCTGGCACGTAGTTAGCCGTGACTTTCTGGCGGGGCACCATCAGTCAGCACCCATTTCCTGATGCTGCCTTTTTTCCCCCGCAACAGAGCTTTACGACCCGAAGGCCTTCTTCACTCACGCGGCATCGCTCGTTCAGGCTTGCGCCCATTGACGAAAATTCCCTACTGCTGCCTCCCGCAGGAGTCTGGGCCGTGTCTCAGTCCCAATGTGGCCGTCCGCCCTCTCAGGCCGGCTATGCATCATCGTCTTGGTGGGCCTTTACCCCGCCAACCAACTAATGCACCGCAGGTCCATCCGCGCCCCATCCCCTAAAGGATGTTTCACAGAAAGAAGATGCCTCCTTCCTGTACATCGGGATTTGTTCTCCGTTTCCAGAGCGTATTCCCGGTGCGCGGGCAGGTTCCCTACGTGTTACTCACCCGTTCGCCACTAGAGACCCGAAGGTCTCTCGTTCGACTTGCATGTATTAGGCATGCCGCCAGCGTTCATCCTGAGCCAGGATCAAACTCTCCATTTGATCTGTACTCAGACGCTTTGCGTCTTGTGTTCATGATTGTTTTTCAGGTTCAAAGAATCGACGTTGTATCGTCTTGTATTTACTTCGTTTTTCCTGTCCGGTTTTCAAAGAGCGTCAGCACCCATGACAGATGCCTCCATCGCCTGCAGCTTCTGATGAAGTCACAAGCTTTTCAAAGATACTGAATGAGCGGTCCGGCTGTCAAGCCCGCCTGTGCCCCTCAGCACTCTTATATCTTAACTCATCCGCAAGAGTCTGTCAACACATTTTTTGAACTTTTTATTCTTTTTTATGTTATGACTTGTTGATTTATCCAAATCAATTGCGGCTTAGTAAATATATCACTCTTGTCGGTTGATCGCAAGAAATATTTCGAATTTTATAACCAGCCCCAGGGAACACTCCGCCAGATCAGCCAGACGTCCACCCTTATCCAACCACCTGCAGCAGTTTCTGCATCTGTATTCTGCCAGTTTCCCTGAGTTCGGGGATAAGACCTGGATCCTCAACAAACTGCCAGAGTCCTCATAGACATCCCATACGATCTTCCTTATTAACTGAGGCATCACATATATATTGAAGCATTATATCGTGTATACATGAGTCTGATCCGCTCTCCAAACGATCCCCTACTGATCCTGTGCCCGGGCATTGTCCCGGAGGCTGATAGAACGCAAAAAGCCGGAAGAATCCGGCCGACTGTTGTCCGATCAATACCTCAGGCACCTTCCTGTGGAGTCATGATGGCATAATTGATTTTTTCATCCTTCAGAAGAGCCCAGTTATCCGCGGTTTCAGCAATTTTGCCATACCACGAATCTCCCTGCTGCCGGATCTCAAATACTTTGAACTGTGCCGACTTCTGAAGCCTGCCAATCGTGGCTGCCCCCGATTCAGGCACTGCCAGAATATCCACGTTCAACTGTGCAGTATAGTTTCCTGGCTCGAATGTGACAGCAGCTGCCGCATTTGTCTGAAGAGGTCCCCCAGCTGCCTCCGGGGCTTTCAGAAGCAGAGAACCGCAAACGCCTGCCAGAAGAATCAGTGCCAGAATTCCGAATACAACACTGGATTTTTTTCCCAACGACTTGTCCATGTTTCTTCCCCCTTTCACATACTTTACCATGTTTGTCTTACAAAAAATCTAAAAAAGCCCTTTGGATTTCTGAAGGTTCTCTAAACCTGTACGCATCCGGGAAACCAGAACAGAATTTTTTCATTTCATTAGTCCTCAAAACAGAAAAAAAGGCCGGCAGGCCTTTTCCCAATTGTTACTGTCAGGCTACGTGAATGTAACCAATCAGAGACGTACTGCAGTTTACAGAAGCCAGAACCGTCTGGTATCCATTCCAGCCACCATGTACAGCCTGACCATTGCCGGCATAAATGGCAACATGACCACTGTAAATAATGATATCTCCCGGCACCGGTGCAGATGTCCAAGACCCGAGTGCAGCATAATCACTGGGCCATCCATGGAAATTGATTCCAACTGCGCGCAGTGCATTGGTCACCAGCATGGTGCAGTCCTGGTTGACTCCAAGCTGACCCATGGCTGCAGCCAGAATGGCAGAAGCCTTGTTCGTATCGGTTTCCGGTACTGAAGGAATTTCGGGCTGTACCGGTTCAGACGGAGTCTCAACCGGAGCGGACGGGATCTCTTCCGGCACAGCCGGTGTCTCGGGTGCAGAGGGTGTCTGTTCAGGCACCACCGGTGTTTCCTCCGGCTGTACCGGTGTCTGCTCGGGGGCCGAAGGCATCACCTCAGGGTTTACGGGTGTTTCTTCCGGGGCTGTCGGAACTTCAACAGGCGCCGAAGGAGTTTCTGCCGGTACAGACGGTGCTTCCACCGGCATATCAGCCGGTGTCTGCTCTGGTGCAGCCGGTACTTCTTCCGGAGCAATCACAGTTCCTGCACCTGTTTCATCAAATACGTATCCATCTTTTTCTGTGTTGACAAGGACATTCCCGTTCTCATCAAAACCATATGTGGTCCCGTCAATTTCCTGCACAGCATTCACGACTTTGGATCCGTCTTCATTGTAATAGGCTTTCACACCATCCCGATCAAACCAGCCGCTGCGGATGCTTCCATCTTCCGAAGCATAGAATGTCTGTCCATCCGCTTCGAACTGACCAGTGACCATCCGGCCGTCCTCACCAAAGAAATACCGGGTACCGTCTATTTCTCTCCAGCCAGTCACACGGCTGCCGTTTTCATCAAACCAGTATCTGGCTCCATCCACGTCAACCCAGGCAGAAGAAGTCTTGAATCCCTTTTCATCAAAGAAATTCTGACCGTCTTCAGACCATCCCTGTTTCAGGGATCCTGTTTCCTGAAAGTTATAGCTGGTTCCCTGGATGGCAGTTTCGCCACTGGCAGCTTTTCCATCCGAACCAAAATAGTAGGTCGTGTTGGATATGGTCTGCCAGCCAAACTGCATTTCTCCCTGTCCGTTAAAGTAATATACTTCATCATCAATTTCCGTAAGACCTGTTGCACGCTGACGGTTGGACTCCAGAACATAGTACCTGTCATTGTCCTGACCATGCCAGCCGGGCTGTGTCTCGTAGGCATAAACAGTGGAGAGGATTGGGCCGGAAGCACAGATGCACAGTGCCACGGCTAGAATTTTGCTGTGTTTCTCAACGAATTTCATTGCCTTCACCTCTTCATTTCGCATGGAGAACATAACACTTGTCACAAGTTCTTTCAAATTGTGCATCGGGCTGCAAACAAAAAAAACGAGCAGAAACAGGCGCATTTTTGGATTAAATCCTTTACCTAAAGGGTCTCTGCCGCTTTTATGGGAAATTGTGTGAAGTCGTCAGAAATTGTAAAAAACCTGTCCCTTCAACGGATATCGTCCATGGTTTTCCACAGAATGCAAACAAATGAATACATCAATACTGCAGAAAGCACCGAGATGACAGCGCTTCCACAGATTCCTGCGATGCGCAGCATATCTCCAGCCATCAAAAGCGAATCAGCATGCAGGGCCTTGACAGCCATCGTGCACACAAAAACGAGCAGGGCTGTCAGTGACCCCGCCCACACAGTCTCTCCGGCGGACAAGCCTGAATCCATATACAGGAACGTCAGAACCAGACCGAAGGTGTCTGATCCCGTCAGGACTCTCATCGGATTCAGGGAACCCTGAATTGCCTGAAACAGCAGTCTGACAAGGAAACTGCCGTTCCATTCATCCAGGATGCCCTGCAGGGAAAACAGGCTGTCATATGACTGCACTGAGGTCAGACGGAAAAGCAGAACGGCGATCCAGATACACTGCCACAGCCAGTACAGACGCACCATGGCTCCAAGGATCTGTCTGCGGCGGAAAGAGGTATTGAGCAGTGTTCCGTCAATCCAGTTCCAGATCTTCAAGAAACGATTCCCCTTTCAGCTGTTCACTGAACGACAGTCCTGGATAACCCCGCTGTCGAAGAACTTCATAGACAGTCACAGCCACAGCGTTGGAAAGATTGAGACTCCGGGCTGTTTCAATCATCGGCAGGCGCAGACACGTATCCAGATGACGTTTCAGAATCCGCTTGTCCACACCCGTGCTTTCTTTTCCGAACACCAGATACAAATTCCTTCCATCGTCTGTAAAGTCAAAGGACGATGGCGGTTTCCTGCCATATCGTGTCAGAAAGACCATTGGTCCCTGTACTGTCGCTTCAAATGTGTCCCAGTCGGGATAGCGGTGCATTTCACAGTCTTTGATATAGTCCATTCCGGAGCGCCTGAGGTATTTGTCTTCCAGAGAGAAACCAAGGGGTTCGATCAGATCCACGGTGCAGCCGGAAGCCATGGCTGTCCTCAGGATATTGCCTGTGTTCCCGGGGATTTCCGGCTGAAACAGAACAATGTGGATCACAGTCTGTCCCCCATATCCGCCAGAAACTGTTTCAGAGCTTTGGCTCTGTGAGAGATGGAATTCTTTCTGTCTTCACTCACTGCAGCGAGTGTTGTGCCAAATGGCGGATAATAGAAGACCGGGTCATACCCGAATCCGTTATCCCCCCTGGGAGCACGCGCAATTTCTCCCTCCACTGTCTGCCGGTTGACATATTCGTTTCCCTTCTCGTCCACATAGGCAATGGCACAGACATATCTGGCGGTTTTGGGCCTGCCTTCGGTGAGTTCGATCAGCCGGGCATTTTTGATGTCATACGGCGTTTCTTCCCCCATCCATCGTGCGCTGTGAACTCCAGGCTGACCGCCCAGAGCATCCACTTCGATTCCCGAGTCATCTGCCATCGCAGCTTTGCCGGTCGCTTCATATACAGCCCTGGCTTTTTTCAGTGCATTCTCTTCGAATGTTTCTCCATCTTCCACGATTGTGACCGGCTGTGGCAGGTCTTTCAGCGTCAGGATCCTGACATTTGGCAGCATTTCCCTGAACTCATGGGCTTTGTGGGCATTCCCGGTTGCCAGAATGATTTCTTTCATAGTCTTTTGCCTCCACTCTGTATTGATTGTCGATGATTCACGGTGTGTATAGACCGGTTGGAACAGCATCGCGAGGTTTGGCAGCCAGAAGGCTGTTGTTATCCCCGGCTTTGAACATCAGATCCCGACTGCAGAATGAGTAGGTATTGACTTTCTGCGGATCCAGTACGGTCATACGCCAGCTTATTCTGCTGCAACTTGCTGCTAATACGGTTCCCGGTCTGCCAGATTGCCAGTCTGCACAATGCCCGCCTCCGTCGTGATCAGCAGACTGGCAATTTCCGCTGCATTCAGCAACGCACTGCACGTGACCTGAACAGGGTCTGTAATGCCGCAGGAAAACAGGTTGTCCCAGGTACCGGCAACAGCATTGAACCCGGTTCCTTGCGGCGACTGACAGAGTCTGGTCAGAATCGAATCTCCGTCGTATCCCGCATTCCGGGCGATCTGCCGGGCAGGAACGAGCAATGCGTTGAGCACAATTTCCATCCCTCTCCGTCTGTCGGGATCCGGGTCCTGCAATGTGGGCTTCAATGCCCTGGCAGCTTCCACATACGCTGTTCCGCCACCAGCCACGATTCCTTCCTGCATGGCACACTTCGCTGCATTGAGGGCATCCTCCAGTCTCAGCTTCTGTTCTTTTCTCAGGCTGCCGGTCAGAGCTCCGCAATGGATCACTGCAGCCTTGCCGGTCAGAAACGACAGTCGTTTCTGCAGCCTGCTCTTCTCCAGAGGATCCGCTTCAGATCGAATCTGTTCTTCTGTCTGCTGTTTTCGCAGGTTTATTCCCTGTTCATCGCCTCTGGTTTCCGTCAGAATGGTACGGTCCTGTTCTACCCGTGCACTTCCGGCTGTTCCCAGATCACAAAGTCTTGCCTGCTGCAGCGGCAGACCGGCAGACAGACTGCAGAGTTTTGCACCGGTGAGCACACAGAGATCCTGCAGATAGTCTGACTGGAGTCTGCCAAAGAATGGAGCCTTGACAGGAACCGCAGTGAAAATGCCCCGTGCATGATTCAGGGCGAGTGCTCCCAGTGCTTCTTCCGAGAAGTCGGGAGCCACCAGAATCATTGCAGCCTCTGATTCCCGGAGTTCCTCGAGAACGCCGAGTATGTCCTGAAGCGAGTCCAGCTTTTCGGAAGTGATCATGATCCGTGGCGCTTCCATGATCAGGCACGGAGAATCCTGGCCCTGAATGACAAACGGTGAAGCATATCCCTCCGGGATCTCGATTCCCTGAGTCAGTTCCAGCCACGTTTTTGCCTGAACGGCTTCTTTCAGCGTCACAAGCCCTTCCGGTC
The DNA here is from genome assembly GCF_001564455.1 of Faecalibaculum rodentium. Lineage (GTDB taxonomy): Bacteria > Bacillota_I > Bacilli_A > Erysipelotrichales > Erysipelotrichaceae > Faecalibaculum > Faecalibaculum rodentium. The sequence continues at coordinate 820,827 of NZ_CP011391.1, read as the reverse complement.
CGGTTTTTTCCAGAGCCTCTGCAATAAGTCCCGCAAGCTGTCTGTCACCGCAGGATACTGCTGCGACATTTTCGAGTTCCTTTCGGGTGGTGACAGGCTTCGCCTGTTTTCTGATCCAGTCTGCAGCGGCCTTGGCTCCCTGCAGGATGCCGTCTTTCATCAGCACAGGGTTTCCACCATGATCCGCTGCTTTCAGGCCGGGTTCGATCATTGCCTGGGACAATACAGTGGCTGTAGTGGTTCCATCTCCGGCAAGATCGTTGGTCCGGCTGGCCGCCTCGCAGACAAGACGGGCACCCATATCCTGAAACGGATCTGCAAGATGGATCCTGGAGGCAATGGTGACACCGTCATTGGTGACAAGAGGACTTCCACGTCCGGTATCCAGCACCACGTTCCTTCCGCAGGGGCCCAGTGTCACTTTCACGGCATCTGCCAGCACGTTGACTCCCTCAATCAGGAGCTCGCGGAAAGATCTCCCGAACCTGACTTCAGAGCTCATGTCCAGACTCCTGAACAGCCAGAATATCTTCATCCTGCAGAATCAGGTACTCATGGTCTCCTTCTGCGAATGACACGGGATTCAGAGGGTGATAGACCACGACATCTCCTGGTCCGTAATCCTGGTCCTCTACATCCGGGCCAACGGATTCCACCACTGCAAGGCATGGCCTGGAAGCCGAGGTTTTCAAGACGATTCCTCCGGATTCCTGCAGCTCACAGCGATCCAGCCGGAGAATCACATTTTTATGGAGTGGTCTCAGCATGTTGGTACCTCCTGTCCGTCTCCCGGACAGCTTTTATTATACGCGTCAGTATTCCGGCTGCCTGCGCATAAACGTCCTTCCTTTCACTGAACCGTCCTCCCGCATCCATGATGGATGCCTTCAGGCAACATGAATCTGTTTCAGGGCGAGTGCAAAGATCAGGAATTAAGAAAAGCCGGATTTTCGCAATCATGCGAAAACCCGGCAGGTTCTCTGTCAGTCAGCTGCCTGTGTGCTGGCCAGACGGTTCAGCTGACTGTCTTTTCCATATCCATTCGTATGGTGATGTGACTGCTATGAAGATTTCCGCAGCGATCCTTCCGGAATTTTCATCCCCAGCTGACCCAGGAAGACTTCCATATCATCGGCAGCCTGTGAAACCGGCACATAATGAATGTTCTGCCGTGTCCAGGATTTTACAGCCACTTCTGGTGAGGGAACACCAATGGCATCAGGCCCGGCTGCTTCGATTTCCTGTACCATTTCAGCAGACCCGGTTTCAGGATCCACAGCTGAGAGAGCTTCCTGGACTCCGGACAGGAAAGCGTCGCTGACCGAATCCTTCACGAAAAGCGCTGCCTGGGGATAGCCCTTTTGATCGGTGCCTTTCTGCGCATACCACAGCTCCTGCAGATCGGCCAGGATCTTCAGATTGCTGTTTTTGGCCATGGCTGCACTGGCTGCAGGTTCCGCCAGAAGCGCTGCCTGACTCTGCCCGGACAGCAGAGACTGACTGGCTTCTGCCACACTGGGATACCAGACCGGCTGAGCCTGTACGCTGGCCGCTTCCACCGCGTTGTATACCATTCCCGGAATCGCATTCTCGCCAAACAGAGCCACTTCCTTGTCAGGGCCGGACAGGACATCCTCCTGTGTGCCGACCATATACAGGTTGCCCCATGTAAGCACGCCTGCACACTGGTATGTGCGGGATGCCGAATATGCTTTGAGTCCCAGATTGACTGGCGCCACGATCACATCATAGTCGCCATCAGTTTTGGCCAGCTCAGCCGTGACAAGATCTGTACCTTCTGTATAGTCCAGTTCCACGTCCGGATTGTCCAGGGTGCCAAACAGCATTCCCAGAGCCGGGGCCCCGGTGGGAACCAGGACCTTGACCGACTCTGCTGTCCGGTCTTCTGTCTTTGTATCCGCCCCTGTGTCCGTCTGGCCGGTTTGTCCGGCGCCTGCAGATGCACACCCCGCAAGGAGAAAAGCCCCGATACAGAGGGCTGCTGTCAGTCTCTGTCGAAGAGCCATTTTTCGTCAACCTCCTGCCTGAACTTTGCGACAGCCTCTTCCAGGGGCATCGTCTCGGAGCTGCGGCTGCCGGATTTGCGGATCGTCACAGTTCCCGCTTCCTGCTCACCGTCGCCTACAACGATCTGGTAGGGGACCTTCGTCATCTGTGCTTCACGCACACGATAGCCAAGTTTCTCGTTCCGGTCATCCACTTCCACACGCATACCGGCCTCTTCCAGAGCTTTTTTGACCTTCTGTGCGTACTCCAGATGCTTCTGCTGATGAACCGGAATCACAACCAGCTGCCGGGGCGCCAGCCACAGGGGGAAATGACCGGCAAAGTTTTCAATCAGAATGCCGATAAACCGCTCAATGGAGCCGTACACGACACGGTGCAGCATCAGCGGGGTCTTGCGGCTTCCGTCTGCATCCACATAGGTGCATTCAAAGCGCTCGGGAAGGTTCATGTCCAGCTGCACGGTGCCGCACTGCCAGTCGCGTCCCAGGGAATCCTTGATGTGGATGTCCAGCTTCGGTCCATAGAAGGCACCGTCACCGGGGTTGACCTTGAAGTCACGGCCGGCATGGCGGCAGGCATTGGCAAGAGCTTCTTCGCTCTGAGCCCAGATTTCATCGCTGCCGATATAGTCCTTCTCGGGTTTGGTGGACAGTTCGATGGAGTATTCCAGCCCGAATACGCCATACATGCGGTCGATGAGGTCCAGCACATCTTTCACTTCACTTTCGATCTGGTCGGGAGTCACAAAGATATGGGCATCATCCTGCGTGAAGGTCCGGACACGGAACAGTCCGTTCAGGGCGCCGGAAGCTTCATGCCTGTGTACCTGACCCAGTTCGGCGATCCGCAGCGGGAGATCCTTGTAGGAGTGCAGACCATTGTTGTAGACCAGCAGGGCACCGGGACAGTTCATCGGCTTGATTGCGAAATCCCGGTCGTCGACTTTCGTGGTGTACATGTTGGCCTTGTAGTGGTCCCAGTGGCCTGAGGTCTCCCAGAGTTCGCGGCTCATGATGATTGGGGTCTTGATGAACCGGTATCCTTCCTTCGTGTGTTCGTCATACCAGTACTGCTCGAGAATGTTGCGCAGGATCATTCCATCCGGCAGGAAAATCGGCATTCCTGGTGCATACTCGCTGACTGTGAACAGATTCATTTCTCGACCCAGTTTTTTGTGGTCGCGCTTCTTCGCTTCCTCCAGCGCCTGGAGGTGGGAATCCAGCGCCTCTTTTGTGTCGAAGGCCACACCATAGATCCGCTGCAGCATCTGGTTCTGGCTGTCACCCTTCCAGTAGGCTCCGGAATGTTTGAGCAGTTTCACGTGTTTCAGTTCCTTCACGGAATCCACGTGCGGGCCACGGCATAGATCCGTGAACTCACCCTGGGAGTAGACGGTGATGGTACCGTCTTCCAGCCCGGCAATCAGATCCAGTTTGTAGGGATCATCCGCAAACAGTTCCAGAGCCTCGGCCTTGGACAGTTCCCGGCGGACAATTTTCTTGCCGTCTTTTGCGATTTTCTTCATTTCCTTTTCGATCTTCGGCAGGTCTTCGTCTTTCAGGGACTCGCCGCCCAGATCGATGTCATAGTAAAAACCATCCCGGATCACCGGTCCGACCCAGAATTTTGCCTGAGGATACAGACGCTTGACAGCCTGCGCCATCAGATGCGCAGCTGAGTGATTGAGTCTGGAAAGATGTTCGTCTTCCAGAATGTTGACCATTTCCATATGGGATCCTCCTTCATACTGTTCCGGCCTGCCTTCAGCCTGCCGGATGACTGTCTGTAACGGGAACGAAAAAACGTCTGACATCAAAAGGACGTCAGACGCGCGGTACCACCTTTTTTCCCCTGAATTCAGGAGCTCTCGAGACTGTAACGCAGTCCTGCGGCACTGGCTTTCGCCGGCGATTCAAAGGGAGTGAGACTGTCGTTTTGTCAGGGCGCTTTCACCAGCCGCACCCCTCTCTGATCCATCCGGACATCCCGTGGCCTTCTCGTTATCGTTGGTTCGATTATGCCCAAGATTCTCTGCATCGTCAAGCCAAACCAACATATGTCATGGGTGGAATCCGGGCATACTGTCCGGTACGGTTGATACTGCTGGTATCAGGGCTGAAAAAGGCGGTGTTTCCACCGCCTGGTCAGTGCCATCCGTAAAACAGCACGTAATATATCACGTAAAACCATCCCAGCAGGCCATGAAATGCCGCCCACAGGACAGAATGCCAGTTGACGTAGGAAATCACCATGGCCAGTGCAGTGCCAAATGAAATCCCCGCCTTTACATAGGAACTCCCCTTCATCCGTTTTTCTCTTCGATCCGCCCGGCAGCCATGGCTCCCCGTTCGATCCGGGAAATCCGCTCTTCTCCCTGGTCTGCGAGCACTTTGAAGGCTTCAATCTGTTCACGCATTCTGGGCAGTGCCTTCTGCTTATAGGCATCAATGGCGTCCATTGCATCAAAGGTATTGCGGAATGCCTCCTGGAGCGTTTCCACGGAAATATTGGCTTCCATGCTGGTCTGCTGAATCTGTGCTCCCTGCGTTTTCAGCATTTCACTGGTCGATTTGATCAGATCGTTGGTCGTCTTGTTGACCGCCTGCACTTTCTCCAGCACGATTTTCTGGTTATACAGCGCACTTGCCACCGTGACAGCTGTCCGAAGCGCGGATACCGTCACATTCTGCGCCCGTTCCACTGCCCGGATCAGTTCCTTGTTGTTGCGACGGACAATTTCCATGGAGAGATATCCCTGCTGGTTCACCGCCTGCATCTGCTGCATATCCATGACCCGCTGCCGCAGAGGGAACAGGATCTCCTCTTCCGCGAACTTGATTCTGTCAGGATCTGCATTGGTCACTTTTGCCTGCTCGATGCTTCGCTCCAGCGCGGCGTCCATCTGTGTGCCCAGCTCGATCTGTTTGTTCAGCTTTTTCGTCAGATCCCGCAGAGACATCTGTTCGATTTCCAGCGTCGTGTTGTCATTCTGCAGCGTGCGCTTTCCACGCTCAAGGTTTTCCAGGATGTTTTCGATCATGCCATCGGCCTTCTCGAACTTCTGGAAATAGGTCCGAACAGGATTGGTGAATTTGGAAAAGAAGCCTGTGCGGCCAAAATCCACACCCGAAGGATCCAGGTCCCTGACCTGCCGGTCCAGTTCGGAGAGAGAATTGACGACCTGACTGGATTCGCCTCCCTGTTTTGACAGTGTTCCCAGTGTGGTGGAGAGCAGCTCGTTTTTTTCGGAAGACCGCCGGACGATATCCGTTCCAAATCCGTCGATCATGCTCGTGATTTCCCGGCGCTGTGCCAGAGAATCCAGATCCACGTCCATGACTTCCTTGACGTTGCTTTCTGCCTGTGTTTCGATTTTTTCCTTCACTTCCGGTTCAGGCTGCAAAGGCTGCAGCACCTCTTCTCTGTTCAGTTCATCCACATCCATTGAAAATGCCATATCAGTCCATCTCCTTCTCTGTTTTTTGTTTGCTGCCGCCATACAGTCCCGACTGCTCAATCAGTTCATCCAGCTGCCGCATCGCACTCCTGTCTTCCAGACGAGGCAGATTTGTCAGCTGCTGGACCCTTGCGTTCAGTTCGTCGATCCGTGTCAGAATTTCTTCATTTTCCCTGATTTTCGCCTCTATGAATGCAAAGGTATCCTGGTAGGTTTCCGGGACCGATCCGGCCGACACCGCTGCACGGTAGCCCTCTTCATCAAAAATCAGGATCCGGTCCGCTATCTGTTTCTGATTGGCCAGAAACAGCATGCGGGCCCGCCGGATTCCTGTCATGAACCGGTCTATGGAAATGGTGGAATCTCCAAAGGCATCATGCAGCGTCTGGTCCATCGCCATTGTCTTTTCCTGCAGTCTTGCCAGCTGTTTCTGACAGACGCGGATCTGATCCCGGAAAGACTTGGGTTTCAGCCGCGAAAACTGCAGCGCCACCGCCTCCGCTTCATCCCCGCCGGCAGAACCCGGCACCTGCCTGTGGACTGACTTCAAAGCCCATATCCAGACGATGCATACCGCCAGGAACAGGACGAGTGTCAGGATCCCCAGCCCAGCGGCATGAGTGCTGAAGGCGAACATGGTAAATACAAGAAAGACCGCGGCCAGAAAGCCGCAGGCCAGATTGATGATAATCGGTGTTCTGTCGCGATTCATGGGCAAATTATAGCATACTGTCACCCGGAGACTGCACGAAAAACCGGAGAGACAACTGGCAGCTTCCAGGCATCTCTCCGGCAGTGACCTCTTTGTGCAGCCACCGGCTGAGGTGACTCAGTAGAACGGATAATACCAGATCTGATTTTTGCTGAAATCCGTATCCTCCAGAATGTCATTGACGACCTTCAGGCCCTCCATGACATCTCCAGGGGTAATATTGTCGAATTTATACGGAAAATGCTGACGCAGTCCTTCCGGATTTTCCGACTTCCAGGCGTTTTTGTAACGAAGCACCAGATTGTTGGGATCAGGTTCTGCACCCGTGGCGGTGATTTCGCCGTCTGCAGCTGCCTGTTCCAGCATCGCTTTCAGATTCCTCAGCACAGGTTCGCTCAGACGGAACGGGTCTCCCCGCTTGTGAAGTGTTTCTCCGTTGTTCATCAGCCAGATATGAATGCCCCAGGCGGAATTCAGATATCCGACTTCTTCCGTGCCGATGATGGTACCCAGAAAATCTGTGTCATCCACCCGGGGAGAGGTATAGCCCTTTGAAATTAGCAGAGTCTCAGGGACTTTGAAAAAATGCATTCCTAAACTCATTCCAGTTCCTCCCTGCGCATCCCTTGCCGGATGCATATGACATAGAATACCATGAAACACTTGTTCAGTCAGAACATTTGACCCGACAGCACTCTTGCCTGTCAGGTACCGACACGGCTGATCAGTCCAGCGGAATCTCCGGCACTCTCAGACACCGCATGGCATTGAGGATGCACAGGAAGGCCACACCGACGTCCGCAAATACAGCAGCCCACATGTTGGCCAGTCCCAGGGCTCCCAGAATCAGGATCAGCACTTTCACTCCCAATGCGAACACGATGTTTTCGCGGACGATCCGCAGTGTCTTGTGCGCTATGGCGATTGCCGTCACGATCTGCGTAAGCCGGTCCTTCATGAGCACGACATCCGCAGCTTCTATCGCTGCATCACTTCCCAGTGCCCCCATGGCAATGCCAACATCCGCCGCAGCCAGGACCGGGGCATCATTGATGCCGTCCCCGACAAAAGCCGTTTTGTCCTGGGACAGGAGCCGGGTCAGGATTTCCACTTTGTCCTGCGGCAGAAGGCTGGCATGATACTCATCTATGCCTATCTGGCCGGCAACGCGTTCTGCCACCTGCTCATTGTCTCCTGTCAGCATGACAAATTTCTTCAGCCCATACCTGCGAAGAAGCGTGAGAGCCGTCGCGGAATCTTCCTTGATTTCATCCGAAATTTCAATCATCCCCGCATAGACTCCGTTTACCGCAATGTAAACCACCGTTCCCATGCCCGATCCTGCGGGCAGGATGGATACGGGAATGCCCTGGGATTCCATGAGTCTGGTATTTCCGGCCAGGATATGCTGGTGATCCACATCCGCACTGACCCCGTGCCCCGGTATTTCCTGAACATTTTCTGCCGTCAAAACCGGAGCATCGTGAAGTTCCTGTGCCTTGCGCAGAATGGACTGGGCAATAGGATGTGAAGAATGCTGTTCGGCGGCTGCTGCATACATCAGCAGTCTTTCAGCGGGAAGATCCGCCGGCTTGATCTCCGTGACCTGGAACGTGCCGCGTGTGATCGTGCCGGTTTTGTCGAACACCATGGTTTTTACATCCGCGAGCGCCTCCAGATAGGTGCTTCCCTTGACCAGGATCCCGGCCCTGGATGCCCCCCCGATGCCCCCGAAAAAGGACAGGGGCACAGAAATCACAAGAGCACACGGGCAGGAGATCACCAGGAAGGTAAGGGCACGATAGATCCAGACCGTCCAGGGCTGCTGAAACAGCAGTGGCGGCAGCACAGCCAGCGCCAGGGCCAAGGCACAGACCACAGGGGTGTAGATCCTGGCAAACCGGGTGATGAACTGTTCGGCAGGCGCTTTCCGGTCGGAGGCATTCTCCACAAGCTCCAGCACTTTTGCCACCGTGGACTGCCCGTAAGGCTTTGTGGTCTTTACATACAGCACCCCGCTCTGGTTGATGCAGCCCGAGATCACGTCCGATCCCGGTCGAACCGACCGCGGGACAGATTCGCCGGTAAGCGCCGAGGTATCCAGGCTGGAAGTCCCGGATTCCACCACGCCATCCAGCGGTACCCGTTCCCCGGGTTCCACCACGATCACAGTGCCGGGCTGCACATCCTCCGGATCGACCTGCACGATTTTTCCATCCTGCACGATGTTGGCATAATCCGGCCGGATGTCCATCAGGGCGGCAATGGATTTTCTCGATTTGCTGACTGCATAGGACTGGAACCATTCACCGATCTGATAGAACAGCATGACTGCCACCGCTTCATCCAGCTGTCCGAGGGCCACGGCTCCCAGACTGGCTACAGACATCAGGAAGTTTTCGTCAAATATTTCCCCGTGCATGATGTTGATCACGGATTTTCTCAGAATGTCATAACTGATCAGCAGATAGGCAGCTGCCATGATCCAGACAAATCCCGGCCATTGTGCATGTTCGGAAACAATTCCCGCAATGTAAAGCAGGGTCGTGATCCCGATGCGGACCAGACCCTTTTTCTGTTTTTTTGTCATTGGGCAGACCCTCCGATCAGTCAGCAGCAGAGCACGCTGTCGCTGTCGACACGACGGCAGGCCTTCTTTGCTTCCTTCAATATTGCATCCAGCCTGTCTTCGTCGCAGTCCAGAACCAGCTTCTGTGTCATGAAGTTGACACGGGCATCATGGACCCCTTCAATTTTCCGGATGGCATCTTCCATCTTCGCTGCGCAGTTGGCGCAGTCCACTTCCATTTTGTACGTCTTTTTCATTGTGTGCCTCCTTGATTGAACACTCATTCAATTGTTATCTGTATTGTAGCAACAGTTGATAGGTCATTCAACTGAAAAAATCGGATTTTGTCTGCTTTGTCCTCTTTGTTCGTTTCCCTTCACCCGGCCCGCAGTGGATGGAAATCACCTGGACTCGGTCGCCCCTTCATTGTCTGGATGTGCAGGTACCTTCCTCTTTCTCCAGGACAGACCAAAGGTGTATGTTTACACGCCCGAAAAAAGACCTCCGGGGCTGAATCCGGAGGTCCTGTCAGTTTGAAAATCACCCGGCTGTCCTGTTTCAGCAGCCGAAGCCCGTCAGAACAGCAGGGATCCGATCTGCCAGGTGACGAATGTCAGCAGCCACGCCACACCAAGCTGAAAGGCTGCGCCTGTGACCATGGTCCGCACTCCGCCTTCCCGGCGAATCGTCGCCAGCGAAGCCAGACAGGGCACATAGAGAAGACAGAACAGCATCATGCACCAGGCATTCAGCGGGCCAAAGCCGATACCCAGGAGTTCCTGGTGAAGCTGCTGCATGCCACCGAAGCTGTTGACATTCGCAATGCCGAACAGCACCGCAGTGCTGGATACAACAACTTCCTTGGCACTGATCCCCGCAAGCAGGGCCACGGCAATCTGCCAGAACCCCAGACCGCAGGGAATCAGGATCCATGCCAGACCCCGGCCCAGTGTCGCCGCAAAGGATACACTTACGTCATCTGTCAGACCAGAGGGTCCCAGATGCATCAGGAACCACAGAAGGATGCTTGCCACAAAAATAGTGGTTCCCGCTTTTTCCAGGAAATCCTTCACCTTGTCCCAAACGTAGACATAGATCGTATACGCGGAAGGCCGTTTGTAGGCCGGCAGTTCAATCAGGAGCGGCTGGACCTGGGCCGATCTGTCTGTAATGTGCAGCAGCCAGGTCACTGCCAGCGCCACCAGAATCCCGATCAGGTACATGGAATACGCCGCCCACATCGCATACTGACCAAAAAACATACCGGAAAACAGGATGTAGATCGGCAGTTTTGCAGAACAGCTCATGAAGGGCGTTACCAGCATCACCCGGAACCTGTCTTTCCAGGACTCCAGTGTGCGGCTGGCCATGATGGCCGGAACCGTGCAGCCAAACCCCAGGACCATGGGGATGAACGCCCGGCCGGACAGACCCAGGTGTTCCATAATGTCGTTCATCACATACGCCACCCGGCTCATATACCCGGAATCCTCCAGAAACGCAAGAGCGATGAAGAGGATCGTTACATTGGGCAGGAACGTCAGAATGCCTCCAACTCCGGAGATGATGCCATCGCATACCAGGTTGATGACCCAGGGGGATGCGTGCATGGTTTCGAGCAGCGTGCCGACTCCCTGCGTGAACCAGTCAATCAGCGTTTCCAGCCACCCGGAAAGCCAGTCCCCCACATTGAACGTGAGTGCGAACACGAGCCCCATGACCGCCAGGAAAATCAGAACACCCCAGAACGGCCGAAGCACCACATCATCCACTTTGTCGGTGAAAGAATCGCTTGCTTCCTTCCCCAGCAGCACCTCCGGCATGATTTTTTCAATTGTATCGTATTTCCCGTTGATGATGCGGTCACCGAAATCCGGGGTTCCTTTGGCCAGATCCGGATATCTGACCATGATTTCCGGATCGTGCTCCAGAAGCGCCAGAGCCGCAAACCGGGGATTGTCTGTACCAGCTGGCAGCCTTTGCTCCAGATCATGGATGCAGTCCTCGATATCCGGTGCATATTCCGTCACAAACTCCAGCTCCGCTTCCCGGTCCACCGCCCTTGGCCGGTGGTTGGAGGCATCTGCATCTTCGTACTGATGCAAAGCTGCGTGCAGCAGAGTCCGAAGGCCCTTCTTTTTCCGGGCCACGACCGGTACCACCGGAATGCCCAGGAGCTCCTGAAGACGATGCAGATCCAGGTCGATGCCCCGTTTCTCCACGATATCCATCATGTTCAATGCCAGGACCGCAGGTTTGCCGAGTTCTATGAGCTGCAGGGTGAGATACAGGGACCGTTCCAGGCTGGAGGCATCGGCCACATCAACGACCACATCCACCTGGTCCGAAAGAATGAACTGCCTTGAAACCTGTTCTTCCATGGTGAAGGAAGACAAAGAGTAGGTCCCGGGCAGATCCACCAGACGGATTTTCCGACCGTGGCTTTCGATGGCTCCCTCCACCCTCTCCACTGTCACCCCCGGCCAGTTTGCCACTTTCAGGTTTGCACCTGTATAGGCATTGAACAGTGTGGTTTTCCCGCAGTTCGGATTGCCGATGAAAGCAATCGTCAGCTCCCTGGAAGATGCATCAGGTTTGCTGTTTCCCGGAGAATGCGGCTTCATCCAGGATTCGCTGCGCTTTCTGTCCTCAGACATATTCCACTCCAATCTGGTCGGCCATGGCTGAACCCAGGGCAAACCGGGTTCCCCGCAGGTTGATCACCAATGTCCCGGACCGTTTTTTCTGCAGAACCGTGACCTGTGTACCGGGGATCATCCCCAGTGCCCGGAGTCTGTGCTGTCTGGCAGAATCCAGGTCAATGGCAAGTACCCGGGCGCTTTCTCCCGGCTCAATGTTCGTCAAAGTCAAATCTATCACCGCTGAAAGTATACCATGGCTAACTGACTGCTGCCGGATTCTCACTGTCCTGCGGCGGATCCCCCGCTGATTTGCTGTGATGCCTGCCGGATTTGTTATAATGAGGGACATGAAAAACACACAAAGCCCCGATCTCTTCCCATATGAAATACAGGACACCCAGGCCGTGTCCCGGGCCCTGAACCACATGCCCTGTCAGGATGACATTGTAGGCCTGGCTGCATTTTACAAAGTCATGGCCGACCCGACGCGCCTCCGCCTTTTGACGGCACTGGAATCCGGGCCTCTTTGTGCCACAGATCTGGCCAATGTGGTTCAAATGTCGCGCAGTGCCGTCTCTCATCAGCTCAAGGCGCTGAAAGATGCGCATCTGGTCAGAAGCGAACGGGATGGAAAAACCCTGCTGTATTCCCTGGACGATGATCATGTCGCCAGCATCCTCTGTGTGACCTGCGAGCACCTGCAGGAGGGCGACAAATGAAGATCCTCCTGTCACCGGCCAAAAAACTCATTCAGGATGATACCCACGGACTTGCCATGACCACACCCCGGTTTGAGTCACAGGCACAGACGCTGCTGGAAGAGCTGCAGTCTCTGTCCTATGAGGAACTCAAGGCACTTTACAAGGTATCTGACAACGTGACCCGGCCCATGTACGACCATTACCAGGCGCTGAAAGAAGGAAGAGAAACGGAACGGTATCCCGCCATTGTCATGTTTTCCGGCATTGCCTACCGGTATATGGCTCCCGGGGTCTTCACAGATGACATGCTTGCGTATATCAACCGCCACCTGCTGATACTCTCCGGGCTGTATGGAGCCCTTTCCCCGATGGATGGGATCACACCCTATCGTCTGGAGATGGGGACAAAAGGACCGTTCAATCTCTACAGGACATGGAAGGAACCGCTGAAGGAACTCCTGCCTGAGTCCGAGGAAGTAATCAATCTGGCCAGTGCGGAATATTCCCGGGCGGTCCGCCAGTTCCGCCCCGTGACAGATGTTCACTTTCTGCGGCCAAAAAACGGAAAGCTCCAGGAGACGGCAGTGTATGCCAAAATGGCCAGAGGCGCCATGGTCCGGTGGATGGCCGCGGGCAATGTCCAGACTTCCGCGCAGCTGCAGGGATTCAGCGAACTTGGGTACCGGTATGATGCCTCGTTGAGCAGTCCGGATTCCCTGGTATTTGTATATTCCGAGGAGCCCGAAGAACCGGATGCCACAGCCGGTCTTGTGCCGGTGGACCGCTGATACAGACAGCCGCTGCCACAGACAGCCGCTGGTACAGACAAAAAGCTGCAGCTTTGCCGCACATGGATCGTGCAGCAGGCTGCAGCTTTTTCTGAAGTATCAGGCAGTCTGCCGGCAGACTTCCGCTCCTGGCCGGGGATCCAGTGTATCCAGGATATCCATCACCCGAAGCGTCTGCGCCATTGCTTCCCGATAGGCGGATTCATCGTTTTCCTCCATGATCCTGGCAAATTCCATGACTTCATAGACCATGTGATTTTCATCCTGGATGATGCCGATATCCGCAGACAGATCTTCCTCTGTTTTCCCGATCATGTCTCCCTTCAAAGGGACAAACCGCAGGTTCTGTACACGACCAGGGCTGGACTGAACCATCAGCGTGCCTTTCTCGCCTTCCACGAGGACACAGTTGGGTGCACTGCAGTTTTTGGCCTGTGTCAGGACAGCATGTTTGTCCTGCCATCCAAGGATCACCGTACCATCCAGGTCGACGCCATTGTATCCCCGCTGCGTGACCATCTGCATTGTGTCCGGCATACCATAGAGTCCGGTCACAAAATGCAGGTTGTACACACCCAGATCCCGAAGAGCTCCTCCGTCATACGCCGGATCAAATACATTCGTCACCTGACCATCCAGATACGACTGATACCGGGAAGAGTACTGGGAAAAGCTGCAGTTGATCACCCTTGGCTGCCCGATCTTTTCCAGATTCGCTTTCAGCAGTCTGTAATTGGGTGTGTAGAGCGTCGTGATGGCTTCAAAGATCCGCCTCCCGTGTTTTTCCGCCGTTTCAAACAAGTCGACTGCCTGCTCCCGGGTGGAAGTGAACGGCTTTTCGCAGATCACATCGTGACCTGTCTTTAAAGCCCGCCTGGCCTGTCCGTAATGCAGGGAGTTGGGACTCGCCACATAGATTGTGTCAATGTCCGGATCCTGCAGCATGGATTCCAGATCCGAATAGGCTTTTTTTACCCCATGCCGGTCCGCAAACTCCCGGCCCTTTGCCGCTGATCGGGAACAGACTGCCACAACGGGATGCCCCGCCTGTTGCAGAGCCGAGATCATCCGTTCCGTGATGACACTTGTGCCTATGGTTCCAACTCTCATTTCCACTGACTCCTTCTCTTCGCTTTTCCCTGCTCTTCCATTACAGGTCTGTAGATCCTGAAGCATACGCCGTCATCCAGGTTGTATCCCTGCACAAGGTAGTTGTTCGCTTTTGTGACCTTGGATACGATGGACAGCCCCAGACCGAATCTGCCGCCTTCGCCTTTTTCATACGGGCGGAACAGGGTATCGATTCTGTCTTCCGGCATCTTGGGACCATCATTGGAGATGCGCAGATCGTTTTCCCTGACTTGTATTTTGATGTAGGTTTTCGCATACCGGAATGCATTCTCCATGATGTTTTCAATCGATACACGCCAGGCCTCGATGAGTCCGTCGAAAAACACCTCTTCCACATCGGTGATGATTTCAATCTCCGGTCGGATCACGGCAGAGTTCAGCACCACCTGTTCGACCACATCCTTCATATTCGTGACCACCCCGCTCGCATCACTGCTGACCAGGTATTCAACACGGTTCAGGTACAGCAGGTTGTGGACTTTTTCCTCAAGCCGCTGCGCATTGTGCAGGATCACATCCACACTGGAGTCCAGGTCTCCATAGGGATAGATCCCGTCCTTGATGGATTCGGAATAGGACTTGATGGTCGCAATCGGTGTCTTGAGATCGTGTGAGATATTGTGGATCATTTCCTCCTTGGCCTTGTCCTGGCGGGAAAGCTCATCCTTCATCGTCACGAGCTCATCTGCCAGATCCCCGATTTCATCCCCGCGGTTGATGTAAAGATCCACGTCCTTGCCCTGCTTGATCTGACTGATGTAGCTTCGAATCTGGTTCAGCGGCCGGATGATGGAGAACACCCAGATCAGCGTGGCCATGAGCATCAGAAAAAACACGATGATGATGACATAGACCGTGGAATTGATCAGCGATTCCCTGAACTGGCTGGCATACAGGTCATTCATGTACGTGACCAGGATCATGGGACCGGCTGCACCCGGCAGTTTTTCCATCCGGTAATAATATGTGCGGCCATCCTCCTGATACATGCCGCTTCTCACTTCCTCCGGCACAGCCTCGAAGAGACTGTCTGCCTGTGTCAGAAGGTGTTCCTGGATCCCGGATTCCTGCTCCGGCATCCGGCTTGCCATGATGATTTTTCCATCCTGCACAAGGAAGCTCGTCTGAGTCTCATCCGCCTGCAGGTAGGCACTCAGGTATTCCCGGTCCTCTGTGTCTGTATCTCTTGTGAGAACCGTTGCAATGGGTTTCTGGTCGCTGGCCATCATGGTGTACATCAGGTCCGTGATGGTCCTGTCGATGGAATCCGAGATGAAAAACGCGAAGAAGGCAGACAGAAAAATCAGCATGATCACGATCATGCTGAAAACCTGCTGCGTGAGGGACATCCTGGTGAACCAGGGACCTTTCTGCCCTTTCATCCCAGCCGGTATCCGTACCCGTAAATCGTATGGATATTCAGGTTGGGAAGCTTCTTCCGCAGCCGCCGCAGGGTGTCATCCACCACCCGGTCGGAACCGAAATAGTTCTCATCCCAGACATTTTCCAGGATCTTGTCCCTGGAAAATGCGATCCCCTTGTTTTTGATGAACATCATCAGCAGATCGAACTCCTTGGTCGTCAGCTCGATTTCCACATTGTCGGCATAAATCTTCCGCTGAACTTCATCCAGCTCATATCCATCCACCGCAATCCGGTTGCTGTTGTCCTTGTAGGCCCGCTTGATGATGTTGTTGACACGCAGAACCAGTTCCTTGGGGGAGAACGGCTTGGTGATGTAGTCATCCGAGCCTTTTTCCAGGCCTATGATCCGGTCAAATTCCTTGTCTCTGGCAGACATGAAAATCACCGGCGTGTCGGGATCCCGGAGCCTGATTTCCTCTATGAGGTCAAATCCGCTCTTGTCATCCAGCATGATGTCCAGGATCCACAGATGCACGTCGTCATCTCCGGCATGGGCGCTGGCTTCTTCATAAGTATAGTAGGAATGGACTTCATATCCCTCCTTGCGCAGGTATTGCGCCACCAGGTTGTTGATGTCCTTTTCATCCTCTACGATGCTGATCACTCGCTTCATGCAGGTGCCTCCTTTGCGCTAAAACCCGTTTTCTTCCAGATAATCCGTCACCGTCTTCACACAGTCACGGCAGATATCATCCGTTGCGGCTTCTGCCATCACGCGGACCAGCGGTTCGGTTCCCGAGGGACGGACCAGGATCCGGCCATTTCCCTGCAGTGCAGCTTCCGCCCGGGCAATCACCTCCCGGAGCCCCTCGTCCTCCATGACCGCATTTTTGTCCCGGACGCGGACATTCACCAGTTCCTGGGGATAGATGAACAGTCCATCTGAAAGCTCCTGGACCGTCTTTCCCGTACGTCTAAGTGTCTCCAGAAGCTTCAGCGCCGTCAGCAGTCCATCGCCGGTCACCATGTTTTCATAGAAAATAATGTGGCCTGACTGTTCGCCGCCGATCAGGTACCCGTTTTTCTCCATCTCCTCGAATACATATTTGTCACCCACCGGCGTCTGAATGTAATCGATTCCCGAGGCTTCCAGACCTTTGTACAGACCCAGGTTGGCCATCACGGTGGTCACCACCATGTTGCCCCTGAGCTTTCCCTGCTCCTTCATATCCCGGCCGACAATGTAGAGTATATAGTCGCCGTTCACGAGTTCCCCATCGCTGTTGACCGCAATGAGACGGTCGGCATCTCCGTCAAACGCCAGACCCAGGTCGCATCCGTTTTCGCGGACAAACGCCTGCAGGGCTTCCGGATGTGTGCTGCCGCAGTGCAGATTGATGTTGATGCCGTTTGGCTCATCCCCTATGGCCAGAACTTCCGCCCCCAGATCCTGCAGGGTGCGAACGGCGGTGCTGGTGGCCGATCCGTTGGCCAGGTCCACCGCAATCTTCATGCCCGTGAGATCTTCATCCACCACGGATTCCAGCCAGCGGATGTAGAGGTCAAGGCCTTCGGGCCAGCACTGGAAGGTTCCAACTGCTTCACCGTGAGCCACAGGAATTTCCGTCAGTCCATCCATATAGGCTTCGATGGACAGAAGCAGTTCTTCTTCCATCTTCTTTCCTTCGTGATTGAAGATCTTGATGCCATTGTCGGTATAGGGATTGTGACTGGCAGATACCATGATCCCGCAGTCAAAATCCGACCTGTTGACCAGAAAGGAAACTGCCGGAGTCGGACAGACGCCCAGAAGCTTCACCTCGGCGCCGGTGCTGACAGCCCCTGCTGCAAGCCCGAGCTCAAACATATCCCCGGACAGTCTTGTGTCTTTGCCGATCAGGATCCTTGCATGGTTTCTCTGCTGTCCATAATACCAGCCCAGATACTGGCCGATGCGGACAGCCATGTCCAGCGTCAGGTCCTCATTGGCGACACCGCGGACGCCATCCGTTCCAAAATATTTACCCATTGGGATTCTCCTCCTTCTGCGCAGCCTTCACCGTGGCAGTCACTGTCTGCGGCTGCATTGTGACTGTGATTTTATCTCCATTTGCATTGTATGCCGCAATCACGGCTGAAACCGTAAAGTCTCCGCTTTGCCCGGATGCATCCACCAGCGCCTTGACTGTCCGGATGGCATTGAGTTCATTGGGAGAAGCGGTGATCCTCACTTTCGTCTGATCCAGGACCGGTGTCTGGAAATCCGACGCCTTCTGTCCGCTGCCCAGCAGCAGCTCAGGCTTGATGTCGAAGGTTCGTGTCTGTTTCTGGATGATATTGATGGAGCACGACTCCGGATTGACCGTGACTGACAGCGAATCCGGAACTCCGGAAACAGTCAGCGGGACTTCATTGCGGCCTGGCCCGAAACTTGTCAGGTTGGCGGTCACGGTCACGTTGGACTGCTGTGAGCGGAACACCTGGATATCGGCCGGTGTTCCCGTGACGGTCAGATCGGCCGTGTTGGGAAGACCTTCCACCTTGTATTGTTCTTCATCGATCCGGACCTCGACCGGAATGCCCGAAACATTCAGTGTTGTCTGGCTGCCGTTGACGAACATGGCTGACAGATCTTCGAAATTCACCGAAATGCAGATGGCCACAGCCGCCATCACGCTCACCGCCAGACTGGCCCTTTTGTTGTAGACAATCTGGTCAAAGAGCTTGCTGACCCAGTTCACAGCTGTCTTGCAGAACCGCCGCAGCCAGCGCATGGACCGGGAGACCCGTTTTTTGTCACTCATGTCTGTCTTTGCCTCCCGCATTGTACAAATCATCCACTTCAAGCGGCTTGATGCGTTCGTCCCTGGGTTTTTCCTGATGCAGATCCCGCCTGGGAATGTTGAACCCCACCTTCCGGGCTGTATTCAGAACAGGCTCCATGCTGAATGCCGCCTCTTCTTCCGGAGCTGCCAGCTTGTTCATCAGAAAGCGGTGCAGTGCATCCGGGCTGTACTGCGTCAGCTGTCCGCGCATGGCGACGGAAATCGCTCCGGTTTCTTCGGATACGATGATGGTGATGGAGTCCGTGATTTCGGAGATCCCCACAGCTGCCCGGTGTCTGGCACCGTAGCGTGTCGGAAGGTCCCTGGCGGTGGGCGGAAAATAGGCTGCAGCACAGGCGATTTTCACGCCCTGAATGATCACCGCTCCATCATGCATCGGGGTGCCGTACTGGAAAATGGTCCCGAGCAGCTCGCTGGAAACTTCGGCATCCATGGTGATGCCGGTCTCGATGTAATCCTGCAGGCTCTGGGTCATCTGAATGGTGATCAGAGCTCCTGTCTTTGTTCTTGACATGGCGGAACAGGATTCCACAAGTTCGTCCACCATGCCGGAAATCTGGGAAACAGACACATTCTGGGAGAAGATGGCCGTTGTCTTTCCGACTTTCTCCAGCATGCTCCGGATTTCCGGCTGAAAGAGAATCAGCACCGCGACCACGCCCCAGTTCAGGAAGGTGTCTATGAGCCAGTTCAGCGCATGGAGTCCCAGCGCCAGGGCAAGCAGCTTAATGAGAATGACCACCAGGATCCCCTTGAATATCTGGATGGTCCGGGAATTGTTGCGGATGATGCGCAGACCTGAATACAGGACGGTGCTCACTGCCAGAATGTCCAGAAGCAGCTGCAGCCAGATCCAGACATCATTGATTGAAAAATCCATATCTGTCCCCCTTCATAAATCATGCTGCCCTTGCAGGCAGCGTGACAGTTCAGGCCAGCAGATCGCCGACCAGTTCGCTCAGTCCCGTGCAGGTGCGGGAAGCCTGTGCCTTGACTGCTTCCGGCGCAGTCACGATGGCTGCACTGTTGGGGACAGCTTCGATCATGGGCAGGTCATTCCAGGAGTCTCCCAGCACATAGACGTCTTCTTCATCCACATCCGCCCAGGAAAGGGCAAACTGCAGACCTTCGCCTTTGTTGACGCCCTTTGCCACAACATCCACACAGGTGTTGTTCGGATAGGCTGCCAGATGATCTCCAAAGAAGTGATTGATCTGTTCCGCCATGTCTTCCGCTGCCTGCGAATCCGTCATGGACACCACGATCTGGCAGTAGCGCGGCAGAGACAGCGCCTCATCTTCCGGAAGGTCAGCCTTGACACCCGGATACCTGGGATCTTCCAGCTGCGGATTCACGCAGATCTTGTGACGCGCCATGCCGTCATTGACCATGACGCTGCACACATCGTCCATCTCTTTCATGGCATATACCAGGTCAATGGCCGTGATGGTCTCCATATAGTTCTCCGACAGACGGCGTCCGTCTCCGTCGAATACAAGTCCGCCGTTGTTGCAGATGATGAAATCCGGATTCAGGTCGTACTTGTCCAGTTCCCGATGGATGGACAGACCGCTGCGTCCGGTCACAACAGCAAACAGATTTCCCGCCTCTTTCCAGCGCCTGATTGCATCAAGATCCTCCGGCATCACATCTCCGTATCCGTAACAGAGGGTGCCGTCATAGTCAGTTGCCAGCAGTTTCATTTTTAATACCGTTCCCTTCTAGAAAACCCTTTGACCTATTTTATCATAATTCTCTGCTGAAACCGCTCTCTTTCCGAGTCATGACATCCAGTACCCTGTTCCAGAAGGATACTCCCTGCACCAGCACCGATGGGGGAACATCAAAATGCGGATCATGCAGAGGAATACCCGTGCCGGTTCCCAGAAAGAAGAACACGGAAGGAACACGCTGCTGGTAAAACGAGAAGTCCTCGCTGATCATCTCCGGTTCTTCCAGCCTGACGAGATCCGGCATGGAGTCCAGCAGCTTCCCGGTGAGACCCGGATGGTTCAGGACCGCCGGATATCCGTCGGAAAAATGAACGCCGATCCTGCAGCCGCTGTGCACCTGCGCATTTCGGGCCATCGACAGGATCATATCCTTGAGGCCCTGGAACACATCCGGTTCAAAAGCCCGGACTGTTCCTTCCAGTCTGGCGCTGCCGGCCACCACATTGCGGATGGTTCCGGCCTGCAGCAGGCCAAACCGCAGCAGTCGAAACACATCGGGAGACAATGCGGCTTCCCTGCGGTAAATGCTGCCGACCAGATCTGCAGCTGTCTGCAGCGCATCGGCCCCTTCCCTGTATTTGGCGGCATGCACGCTGCGGCCTTCAATTGTGATATCCACTTCACTGCTGGCTGCCATCATCGGACCGGGTCTCACACCCACAGTCCCAGCCTCCAGGTTCGGCCAGACATGGAATCCAAAGGCGGCTTTGACTCTGTACTGTTCCAGGATCCCGGTTTCGCAGATCAGCTTCGCGCCTCCCGGGTTCTCTTCACCAGGCTGGAAAATCAGAAGAACGTTGCAGGCGCACTCTGTCCGCTCTGCAAGACTTTGGGCAAATCCGAGAAGAATGCTCATATGCGCATCATGTCCACAGGCATGCATGCGGCCGGGGACAAGACTCGTGCAGGGAGCACCTGTCTGTTCCTGTACAGGCAGCGCATCCATGTCGGCGCGGAACATGAGGGTGGATTCCCGCCCGAAGTCGAACCAGGCCGCCACTGCATGCGGCATTGGTTCAAGGATCTGTGCATCGGTTTTCTCCAGGGCCTGCCGGATATAGGCGCTGGTCCAGGGCAGATCCAGCCCCAGTTCCGGATGCCGGTGGAGATCATCCTTCCAGCCTGTCAGCTGGCAGTCAGTTGTATCTGTCTTCATAAATTTGATGTCTTCCTTTCAGATTCTTTCATTTTCTTGCAAAAACAATGAAAAGACAATGCAGCATTCCTTGAATGCATCTCATGGCTCTGTTACTATTACCGCAGATAGAGGTCGCGGAAGCGACTCCTGCGAGTCCAGCCGGCAGGCGCATGAGACCGCAGGGAGCGCTGCCGCCGAACTGCGTCTTCAGGCATGAAGAGGCGGTGGGCCGCCGGGAGAATATTCCGCGGACTGTCTGCAGATATTGCAGGAGCGCTATCCGAAGGTGGACCGTAAGCCGGCGGATGCAGTTGCGTCCGCCGGCTTTTGTCAAAGGAGATTTGTATGAAACTGAAAATCGCAGGTGTCGAAGCCTCTTCGCTTGCAGCCCGCTTCGGCACACCTGTCTATGTGTATGATCAGGGATCCCTGGAAAACAGGATGCGGGAATTTGCGGATGCCTTCCGTTCTCCTGAATTTGACTGTCATGTGGCGTATGCATCCAAGGCCTTCTGCTGTATTGCCATGATGGAGCTGGTGCAGCGGGAAGGGCTGTGGGCTGATGTCGTATCTGGCGGAGAACTGTATACAGCCGTGAAAGCCGGATTCAACATGAAGCACATCCTGTTGCACGGAAACAGCAAAACCGATGCAGAACTCGAACTGGCACTGGAATCCGGGGTCGGGACCATCGTTGTGGACAATCTGTCCGAAGCCGGACGCCTGGCTTTTCTTGCACAGCATTACCCACAGGCAGGTACCCGCGTGCTGCTGCGGATCAATCCCGGAGTGGAAGCCCATACACACGCCTACATCGTCACGGCAGACATCGACAGCAAATTCGGAATCTCCATCACCCGGCCGGATGAAATCTGTGAAACCTGCCGGATCCTGCATGAATCCCCTGCCCTGACTTTTGCCGGATTTCACGCACACATCGGATCACAGATTTTTGAGCCGGAGGCATTTGCAGCGGAAATCGACAAAGTATGTTCCTTTGCAAAGCAGTTCCAGGACCAGACCGGAATACAGGTTTCCTGCCTGGATCTGGGAGGTGGATTTGCGGCCAGATACACAGACAAGGATGACTGTCCTCCGATCCCTGTGATCTGCAGACAGATTCTGGAAGCTGCTGCCCGTGCAAAGAAACAGTATGGGCTGCAGGTCAAAGAACTGATCATCGAACCGGGCCGCTCCATTGCAGCCGAGGCAGGCTATACACTGTATACCGTCGGCGGCATCAAGGATACTGACCACCGCCGGTATGTGTTCGTGAACGGCGGCATGAACGACAATATCCGCCCGGCGCTGTATCAGGCGGAATATGATGCTGATCTCGCCGACCATCTGAAGGAGCCGAAAGATGAAGTGGTCACCATCGCCGGAAAATGCTGCGAAAGCGGTGATATCATCGCATCCGATATCAGGCTCCAGCATGCAGAGCCCGGAGACATTCTGGCGGTGTATACAACCGGTGCCTATGGTCAGTCCATGGCCTCGAACTACAACCGTCTGGCAGTCCCGGGGACTCTGTTTGTCAAAGACGGACTGGCACACTGGGTCATCCGTCCTCAGACACCGGACGACCTGATCCGGAACGATCTGTCATTGAATCACACGGAGGCTGGTGAAGCCGAATGAACAGAACAGAACTGCCTGTCACGAAATATCACGGCTGTGGAAACGACTTTGTAATCGTTCACGCCAGGGATGTCCAGAATCTGGACTGGCCGCAGCTGGCAGTGGCTCTCTGTGACCGGCATACCGGAATCGGGGCAGATGGCTTCATCGTTGTCTGCACTGATCCCCTGGAAATGGTGTACTACAACCAGGATGGATCCCGGGCTCCCATGTGCGGCAATGGCATCCGGTGTTTTTCTGCCTTCTGCCTGGATGAAGGTCTTGTGCAGGACCAGGTCTTCGATGTTGAAACCATGGCCGGCACAAAAACAGTGGCCAGGCTGCAGGACGGAACGTTCCGGGTGATGATGGGGCAGCCGGATTTTTCCCGGGAAACAATCGGCACTCCCTTCCAGGTGGATCACTACCTGCTCAACGATCATGAAATCACCAGTTTCTTCATGGGTACCATACATACAGTGGTCTTTACGGACAACGCCATGGGAAATATTGAAATCCCCGGGTCCGAAATCTGCCATGCCTCTCTGTTTCCGGAACAGACCAATGTCAATTTTGTCGAAGTGGTGGACTCCGGCCACCTCCGGGTACAAACCTATGAACGCGGATGCGGTGTCACCCTTGCCTGCGGCACCGGGGTCTGTGCCTCCGCCTATCAGGCATGGAGGGAAGGACTGACAGGTCCTCATGTGGACGTGGAGCTCCGGCGCGGATCTCTGCACATAGATATTGAAGACGGTACTGTCTTCATGAGCGGTCCGGCTGTCCGGATCATGAAAGGAGTTTTTTATTTATGACAAGCCTGCCAACAGGGTCCATTGTGGCCCTCGTCACACCGTTCCACGAAGATGGAACCGTCAATACAGAAAAGCTGAAAGAACTGGTGGAATTCCACATTTCGTCCGGTACCGACGGAATCCTTGTCCTGGGCACGACCGGGGAAAGCTCCACCATGACGGAAGAGGAGGATGACCTGGCAGCCGGGGCGGTCATCGAAGCCGCAGCCGGACGCATTCCGGTCATCGTGGGTGCGGGTTCCAACAACACCGCCACACAGCTGGACAAAGCCCGGAAATATGAAAAGATGGGTGCAGATGGACTGCTGCTGATTTCCCCTTATTACAACAAGGCGAACACCGAAGGTCTTGTCCGTCATTTCCAGACTGTGGCTGACGAAGTCAGCATCCCCATCATTCTCTACAACATCCCCGGACGCACAGGGATGTCCATTCCCGTGGACGTTGTGGCCAGACTCAGCACCCATCCCATGATTCAGGGAATCAAGGAAGCGAGCGGCAACCTGTCCTATGCCATGAATGTATCCAGGCTTTTGAACGAGGATTTTGTCATGTATTCCGGGAACGACGACATCATTGTTCCGATGATGGGCGCCGGAGCTTCCGGTGTCATCTCCGTACTTGCAGACATTGCTCCGAAGCAGACCCACGAGATGGTAAAAAAATACCAGAACGGGGACACACAGGGAGCCCTGCAGCTTCAGAAAGACCTGCTGGATGTGATCCATGCCCTGTTCATTGAAGTCAACCCGATCCCTGTCAAGGAAGCAATGAACCTTATGGGGATGGAAGTCGGCGGCTACCGCCTGCCTCTGTATCCCATGGAAGAAGGACACAAAGAGACTTTGAAGCAGTCTCTGCAGGAAGCAGGCCTGCTATGAAGCTGATCATCGTGGGCACAGGGAGAATGGGACAGCTGATCCGCCAGAAAGCCGAAGATGCCGGACATGAAGTGCTGGCCATGGGCGACGTTCTGTCCCCTGGAGATGTTCCGGCGCTCTCGGCAAAGGCCGATGCGATCATAGACTTCTCGCACCCGGACAACCTGGACTGGATTCTTTCGCTTTCCGGCAGTGCCGCTCTTGTCGAAGGAACCACCGGGTTCGACCCCTCACACACAGAGCGGCTTCGGGCAGCCTCAGTCACCCGCCCTGTGTTTTATGCTTCGAACTATTCGCTCGGCGTGGCTGTTCTGCAGAAACTCGCGTCTGATGCAGCGAAAATGCTCAGGGGCTTTGATATCGAAATCGTGGAGGCGCATCACAGCAGGAAAGCAGATGCTCCCAGCGGCACAGCGCTGTCGCTGCTGGATGCTGTAGATCCGGAGTCCTCTTTCGACCGGGTGTATGGCCGTCATGGCCGTCCAGGTCCCCGTACCAGGGAAATCGGCATCCACGCCATTCGGGGCGGTACCGTTGCGGGTGATCATGATGTGATCTTTTTCGGTCCCGACGAAGTCGTCAGGCTCAGTCACCACGCCGGATCCCGGGAGATATTTGTAAACGGTGCTCTGAAGGCTGCGGAATTTCTGCAGAAGCAGCAACCGGGACTGTATACTATGGATGAACTACTGGAGGAAACAGCTGCATGACAATGGTAATGAATGCCGAAGCAATCATCCGCTTCATCTCTGAATCAGAAAAGAAAACTCCTGTAAAGGTGTGGTTCAATGCCGATGCCCCGGTTCAGTTTCCGAACTGCCGGGTGTATGGCCATCTGGTCATCGGAGACTGGAAGGATATCAAACCGGTTCTGGATAGTGGCGCGATTGCTGACTACACCATAGAAAATGACTGCCGGAACAGCGCGGTTCCTCTTCTGGATCTCCTGAATCTGAATGCCAGGATTGAACCTGGTGCCATCATTCGGGATATGGTCTCCATTGGCAGTGGGGTTGTGATCATGATGGGGGCGGTGATCAACATCGGTGCCGTGATTGGGGACAATACGATGATTGACATGAACGCTGTCCTTGGCGGCCGGGCCATTGTCGGACGTCACTGTCATATCGGTGCCGGTGCTGTTCTTGCCGGAGTGGTGGAACCGGCCAGTGCGACACCTGTGGTGATCGAAGATGACGTCATGATTGGCGCGAATGCCGTAGTCATCGAGGGATGTCGCGTGGGGAAAGGGGCGGTTGTTGCAGCCGGTGCAGTGGTCATCGAAGATGTCCCCCCTTATGCAGTGGTTGCCGGATGTCCTGCCACGGTCATCAAAATGAAAGATGCCAGGGCTGCACAGAAAACAGAACTGGTGGATGCACTTCGCAGGCTGTAAAACGCTGAAATCGCGTGCCGGTCAGCCTGGACAGAGAAGAAAAAGGACTGATGGCTGCCGGTCTTGCAGCAGACAAAACCGGGCTGACGTCAGTCCTTTTTTTGACAGTATCGACCGGCTGCATCCATTGCCCACAGGTCTGAGATCCATTGTGGCAGGTACGGGGAACGGCGCCACAGGCATTACACGCGTTCGCCGGATACCGGCACGTCTTTTTCCTGGCGCAGCCTGCGCTTCTGCGCCCGGGACAGCGGGACGAGATCACCTGTTACCAGTTCCACATCTTCTTTGTGCCAGGAGCGTATGTGTTTGCGGTTGACGAGATACGAGACGTGTACCCGCAGAAATCCATAGGGCGAAAAGAGCTTTTCAAGATCTGACATGTTCATCCGCTTGTGGAACACGCCCTTGCGGGTGTGAAACCAGACCATTTTCTCAATTTTTTCCACATAAAATATTTCCTGGTATGGAATGTTGACATGGGTCCCGTCGTAGGCAAGGGTGTAATGGTCGTTTTGAGAAGACTGGGAAACCAGCCGCTGGCTGATGCTGTCCAGACCTGCAGCCAGCGAGTTTTTGCCAAGGTAGAAAATCCGCTCCCTGTCGTCATTCCCTTTGGTCACGAGAGGGTCCTCGCACAGGTAAATGAATACTGCGTCCGGATTATCATGCACAAACACGGACTCCATCCGGGGAGAACGGAACATTTCGTCGAAGATAAATATCTGGTATGATTCTTCCTTCATTTTTCTGGCAAGTTCGCTTGCCTTGAAGTAATGGCGGAAGACCCAGTCATTCTGACGAAACACTCTGGCCAGCAGAAAAACGATTTCCTTCGTTTCCTTTTCATGTTCAAGAATTGCTATCCGAATCATGTCAGTATCTGTTCCTGATGTCTTCAATGGCACATCGCAAATCACGCATCTCGATCTGGCGGCCGTTGTCCAGAATGACAACACCGGTGATTCTGCCAAAGTACTGGTGCTGGTCAGATTCAATCAAAAGCGCGTTGATATGGGCTGTCCTGTCCAGTTCAGGTGTGAATACTGCTTCAAACCGTCCATCTGAACTGGATACAGTCCATGGAAGCATGGGATTATGAGGAATCTCCAGGGTAATGTCATCCAGTTTATGCACAGCCCCATCATAAAATATGACGTTTTCGCTCGCGGCTGAAGTATCTCCAAAGCCATACCCGATGGAGAAACCAAATGGAATCCCGTTCACCTGCGTGGAGCACGTCCCCCAGAGCCAGTGGATGCGGTATGGCCAGACGCCTCTGCCCCGGTCAAGAATACCGGAATCCGTATCTGCATCTAGCCGTTTCACATGCCAGTCATGGACGATGGTGCCTGTCACCGGCATGCAGTTGATCTTGGTATTGTAATAGAATTTCCGTCTGTCAGGCCAGGGAGTCACGATGTTCATGGATTCCCGTGGCTCTTCCAGGAATGTCAGATCGGCACGGAAATCGCTTCCTCTGCCAAACTGCTTCCACCAGCACCACACGTGATGTCTATCCCCTTCAGATGTAAATCGAAGCATCATATCCTTGCCCGTCCAGACAATGACATTCTCCTGCATGAAAGGTGCACCGGCTGGTTTCAGGAGAGTTCGCGTATGGTCTGTGCCTTTTTCAAAATCCAGGAAACTGACGGACGCCATGCGAAGATATCCCAGATCGCTGATGGTAAATGCTGCTGCGAATTCATCTGTCATGACCAGGTAATAATCCCATTCCTTGATTCTGAAACCGGGCGCATGTATCCTGGACCGGTCATAGTTCCAGAGCGGGCGCCGGGCAAATCCAGGGGACAGGACCTGTCCTGTTTCATCCAGAAGTTCTGTGTCTTCTGTCAGAATGGTGTTTTTCATCTTCAACTTCATCAGCCCTTTCCACTGACATAGATTATATCGTCTGAGCTGAGTTTGGTACACTTTTCCGGATGATGACACAGCAGATTGTCACCAGGGCAGATACTCACACATCCTGCTGCTTTGCGTTTCGTCTATGAATGTGAGGCAGACGCAGTCAATCGGGATTCAGATGCCGACAAAGACCAGCCATGTCATCGACAGAGAGTCGGGCCACTGTCCTGATGGAAGCAGAGGAAGGAATGTACGTCAAAAGGATCTGTGAGGATCGGAGACTCGAGAGTTTCTGCTTCCCATGCATGCAGCTGAATCAGGAGAGTCCGTTTCCATGTCCAGACGTCCTGCTGTTCAAAGCGCCCCTGCCTGTATGGCAGAAACAGAGGACAACCCTGATATAAGACTGATCCTCCGTTTGCCTGTTACCGTGAAATCCCGGTTTTTTAATTTGAAAACAATCTTGCGTTCAAAGCTGACAATTGCCAGAGCCACTAAGCATCTACTGTATTAAAAGGCATAGTACCCCCTTTCCCCCAAAAATCGCTTATAAATTCAGGCTGTTATGTATTCTCCTGTGATCGAATCATAACTGTTACCCGCATCATCTTTGATCTCAGAATCATCAAACCCTTTTGCTATCGTTTTGAGGATCTGATGCTCTGTCATCCCCATCGCCTTCAGTGTGCTGACTGTCTTATTCAGTTTCCTGGACTCCTTTTGGACTGAGAGACCTCTTGGTACAAAACAGTCATCACAGTCTTTGGGATGCCATTCCTTCATGTCCGAAAACATGTGGAAGATCGATACGATCACTTTTCGGGCGATCGCGACGATCGCTCTTTTCTTCCCCAGACGCAAACTCAGGATCTCAAATTTACAGCGGTAATATGGATTCTTGGATCTGACAGCTGCCCATGCCACTTCAATCAGAACAGGTTTAAGGTGCTTGCCCCCCTTGGTGATGTGACGGGAATGGATCTTTCCTGCTGATTCGTCACTTCCTGGTGCCAGACCTGCCCATTTGGCTACACGTGAATCCTTCCCAAACTGATCCATCTCCGTTCCAAGCTCAGCGATGATCTTTCGGGCACTTATTTCACTGACTCCAGGTATCGTCATCAGTAAATCGATAGGCTCCTTATGATCTTCACAAGCCTCTGCTATGAGCTGGTCCAGTTTTTCTATCTCTTTCGTCAGTTCATCTATATGGTCCCGGATGATCTTCAGTTTCTCTCTCTGGAATTTATCGAATTCGAGTCCGTGGCAGGCCCGGAGGATATCTTCCTGTGAAGCTTTGCACCGCTTCGACACACATTTCAAAATATCTTCATCTGTATATGATTCTCCTGATAAGATAAGATCGATGATACGGGATGCCGATATTCCCCGGACATTGGAGAAAACCATG
Organism: Faecalibaculum rodentium; assembly: GCF_001564455.1. GTDB lineage: Bacteria > Bacillota_I > Bacilli_A > Erysipelotrichales > Erysipelotrichaceae > Faecalibaculum > Faecalibaculum rodentium. The sequence goes on along the minus strand of NZ_CP011391.1, from coordinate 791,725 downwards.
TCCAGTTTGTAGTTGTTGACAGTGAGACAATTGATCAGACGGTTATGGTCCGAAGCCCGCTGTTGCACATACTTTTGTCGAAGACGTGTAAGCTCTCTGAGAGTGCGGATCTGTTTGCTCGGGATATAACTGGATTTTGTCATCCCGTTTCGATACAGATCACAGATACGTGCGGCATCCTTGTTATCATCTTTCTCGCCTTTCACCAGAGACAGCCATTTAGGGTTACAGACCCGCACTTCATCCATGGCTGTCTCAAGGACGTTATAGACCGGTATCCAGTATTTTCCGGTCGATTCCATGCAGACATGATGGCAGTCATTCTGCAGGAGCCAGTCCCGCAGGTCTTCCAGATCTGCACGAAAGGTCGAGAACCTTTTTTTTACCGTATTGACCGTTCCCTGATCGCTGGTGCTTTTGATCACAGCGACGACAAAGGATTTATGGACATCAAGTCCACCGGCAACCGGAATAACAGTTTGAGCTACATGGTTCACGGGTGTTCTCCTTTCTGAAAAAAGTAAGGGAGCCTTGTCAGGGATGGAGCGAACTGAAGACATCACTGTCATGAAGACAGATTGCACTTTAATTTACAGCCTCACGGGACTTATGGCAGGTTCGTGGGCATCCCTGTTTTGCAGTTTCTTTCTCTGCTTTAAATCTTTGCAGATAGTCTGTAATTAAAACCGGCGCAATAAAGGCTTCCCTTAAATACATCATAGAGGGAAGCCTTTCAAATGTTATTTCTGTTTTCATCCATGGCAGGTGGCTGACTCAGCCATGAAGTTTCTTTTATCAGGAAGAGACTGTGTCTTCCTCTTTCTGCAGCAGATAGTGTCGAAGGGCACCAATGAGATTGGCATCACTGGAAAACCGGCAGGCTTCCACAATGGGTCTTGTGGCAGGAATGCAGGATGCCTTTCGTTCATACTGGCGATCCATCACCTCATTGAGTGTTTCAATGAGCAGAGGCTGCCGCGAGATTCCGCCGCCGATGGCAATTTTCTCCACATCCAGAATCAGCTGCAATCCCAGAAGTCCTGTGGCCAGCGTTTCACAGAACCATTCCAGTTCATTCATGGCAAGGCGGTCTCCATCGTGTATGGCCTGGAAAAACTGTTTACCATTCATGTTGTCCGGATTCTGGTTTTTCGCCGCACAATACCGGTCGATCATGGATCTTGTACAGTTGATATTCGCCCACGTTCCCGTATAGCCACCTGTTCTGGTATCCCAGTGGACAGGAATACCGGAAAACTCACCGGCAGCAAAATTATGACCCTGCCAGAGTTTTCCATCAATGATCACTGCTCCGCCAATACCGGTACCCAGTGTCAGGATCAATCCGGAGTTTACATCTTCCATGGACCCTTTCCAGAGTTCAGCCAACGCCGCGGCTTTCGCATCATTGAGCACACAGATGGGAAGCGGAATATGATTTCTGAGCGCTTCAGGGAGATTTACACAGTTCAGATAGCCCAGTGCGCCTCCAGTGTGAAAATATCCTGTGGAAGAATCAATTCTTCCGGGAGCGCTGATCACCAGAGCCTCTGGATTGGTATATTCAACGGATTCATAAATTTGCATTAGTGCCCGGATAAAATCGCCCAGGCTGGTGGTCGGTGTCACTGTTTCTCCGGAGATTGAAATGTCTGCATTTTCATCCATTACGGCATACTTTATGGCCGTACCGCCAACATCCACAGCCAGATAGTTTTTCATTTTTTCCCTCTTTCCGCATTGCATTCGCAAGCTGACTTGTCTTTCTGTATTCAGGGTACATTCTGCGTTGGTAAGCGTCAAATCAAGCCCGTCTGGTTAAGAAGCCTCCGATTGTTCAAAATCTGTATGAACAAAGGAGGCTTTTGTTATGACTGATTCCACCAAAGAGAGATGGGAGACCATATTCACAGATTTCGATTTTTCAGGGTTGTCTGCCGTTGAGTACTGCAGGCAGAAAGGAATCAATCTCCAGGTTTTCTACAATTCACGCTGGAAGCTGAAGAACTCCGCTGCCAGATCCAAATCTGCCTGACGTGACCCATTATCCCCGTTTCCTGATCCGGCAGGGTTTGAAATCAGATTCGTTCCGGTCTTCCTGAAGTCATGATCATGAATGCAGCCATCCCGATCGTGCACATCTACAGGGCGTCACGTCCTGTAGATCTTCGCAAGGGGATCGATGGGATCGCCTCCATCGTTCAATCACTTTTACAAATGGACCCCTATGAACACTCACTTTTCATATTTACCAGCGGCAGCCGAAACCGCATCAAGATCCTTTATTGCGATGGTTCTGGTTACTGGTTGATGCTCAAGCGCATGTACGAAGGCCGTTTCAAATGGTGTATCGGATCCTCCGATACCATCACGATTTCAGAGAAACAATTCGCAAGACTGATTCACGGGTTTCCCATATCTGGAGGCAGATACAAATTTGTATGAGCGTTTAAATCGTAAGAATAATCAGATGGCTCTACGCCCCGATACTTTTATCATGGAATCATGTTGATAGATGCAGCGAATCTCTTTTCACGCAAAGAACCAGTCTCCAAAGAAGCCTTTGACTCTGCCATCCAGGACATGTCTTCGGAAGAGAAAGACAGTCTTCTGTGGGCCCTGCTCCAGCAGAGAAACTCCAGGCCATGCGCCTGGATAAGTTTGGTGCTTCAAGTGAAAAGGCTTAAACCCTGTTCGTTCATTTATTCAATGAAACCGAAACTGTCGAGTAGATCGAGGAGCAGGCAGTGTGATGGATGAAATAGTACCGTATTCGGACCATCTGCCGACAGATCTGTATGTCAAAAAGAAGAAATCGAGACCTGGAGTACGGTGTCTTCCGTGAAAGATATCGTATCCCAGGTCTCTTTTTTCGTATAGATGGGTTTGATTTGACGCTTACCTGCTTTGCAGACAATACAATAAAGTTTTTGCAGTCAGGAACCACAAACTGCTCCAGATCCGGGGAAAAGAGACAAAAAAGGAATATCCAAAGATTTGTGAGGTCGAATCAAGCCTCCAAATTTAATCAGTAAAACTGAAAAGGAGTTGTTCCTGTCCTATCCAGCCTGTGAGGTGGAAGGTCAGAACAACTCCTTTTATCTTGAGGTCTTTTCGGTCACAATACACTGTATAGAAAGAAAAAGAGACAGTGCAATCTAGTTTCGACCCTACTTTGCTCTGTCCCACCGTTAGGCAACCTTTACGTTACAGATAATCACATGGGTTTTCAAGAAGTTTGTGTCCCCGAAAGACAAACGCCTGAATCAGATACGATCACTTTCCGATATCTCAAGTCAGGAGATGCTGCAGAGGATCTATGACCTGCTTTTCCAGGCCTTCTGCTCCAGTGAAAAGCTCTTCGTCTGCCCTTTTTGCGGTCATGATCTTCACTGTCACGGTAGTGTCCCCCGCACCATTAAGCTGCCTTGTGGTACTTTCACCATCTCAATAAGACGCGTCCGTTGCCCACACTGCCGCCACGTCCACCGGGTCCTTCCCGATATTTTCATACCCTATTATCTGTTTTCCAGCGAAGATGCCTCCATGGCCCTGAAAAAGTCTGCTGCAGGGGAGCCGCTGCGCCTGGCGGATTTCTCTCCAGATACTGAATCCTCATCCCTGTACCGATTCGTACAGGATTTTCGTCGTCGGTTCCCGGAATTCCCATCATCCGGTTTCAGGAGCTTCTTTTCTCTTGTTCCAAAGTTCATTCAGCGATTGCAGTACGAAACCAATGGTAGTTCTGATACATCTGTAGCCAACGGGGCCCAGTGGGGAAAGACCATGGTCTTTCCAACCTTCCTCTCATCGGAACCTGTTCCGCCTTCCGCCATACTGTCATCGAGGTGATGAATGATGGCTGTAAAAGTCAAAAATTCCCTGGAAAATACAGCTCTTGAACTGTTCGGTCTTGATGCTTCCAGGGTCCAGAACATATCGACCTCCCCTGGCATCGGTCAGATGCTTGTGGAGGTCACTTTGGTTCCTGCGTTTCCTGAATGCCCCCGATGCGGTGGTCATAACATCGTCGTTTTCAACTACACTCCCCGTGTGATAAACCATGATGTCCTTACAGACCGCAAATGCACTCTCATCTATAACGCCAGGCGTTACAAATGCAAAGACTGCCACCGCACCTATGGAGAAGACAATCCCTTCGCCATGAAAAGACAGCGGATCTCCATATTGACAGGAAAAGCGATCATCGAAGATCTCAGGTCTCCAAATGAAACTTTTGCTTCTGTAGGAGAGCGTCATCACGTTTCAGCTACGACAGTGATGAAGATATTCGACATGTGTGTAAGTTACCCTGTGCCGGTGAAACTATGCAGGGTGATGCAGATCGACGAAACATATTCCTTCAAATCTGATGATTCAAAGTATGTATGCATGCTCCTGGACTACGATGCCCAGTCCCCGGTGGATGTGCTCCCTTCCAGGAAAAAGGAGTATCTGGCAGCTTATTTCCGAAAGTTTCCCAGAAGCGAGCGAGACAGAGTGGAGTACATCTCGTCCGATATGTACAGGCCTGGTCCTATGTCAAGAAAACGGACACTGATTTTAGAGAGTCGGCAGATACTGCCAATTCTACGAAAGATTTCCTCCGCTTCCTCCCTTGACAGTGGGGCCCACTATCCCCTGGACCCCTTTCTCTTGCCTTCATCCAAAGAGTCAATATCTGACAGTTCTTGGCTGAAGGCTCATCAGTCTACCAGGGGATAGCCCACTGTAAAGGGCGCTCCAGAATTCTTTCTCAGTCAGTGCTGGTCCTTTGGAACATTACTTCATATTCTGCTGGGGACATATATCCACAGTGGCTGTGTATCCGTTCAGGGTTGTACCAGTCATCTATATACTGACTCACCAGTCGGTATGCATGCCTGTAGTTCTGTATATCGAACCTGCTCAGCCATTCCCTCTTGATCAGGGAGTGGAATGATTCAATACAGGCGTTGTCATACGGAACTCCTTTTGCTGAATAACTGCGAATCATTCCTCTGGTCAGTTTTCTGTACAGATCACAGGTATAGTGGATTCCTCGGTCCGTATGAATCATTATCGGTTCCTGGGACGGCCGGCGTTTTCTGGCTTCTTCGATCGATTTCAGAATTGGACCTGTGTCCAGCGTTTTTGTAAGCTTCCAGGAAATGATCCTTCTGGAATACAGATCCATGATGCAGGCAAGGTAAACGAATCCGTCCAGCTTTGTGTGGATATAGGTGATATCTGTGCACCATACGCAGTTTGGGTGAGCCGGAGAGAAGTTTCTATCCAGAAGATTCTTCAGATTTCCACTGAAATCACTTCGTATTGTGGTTTGTGTATGAGGCTTGACCCACTGTGCTCGGATCCCCATTTGACGCATATAAACACCAACGGTCCTTTCTGTAATGGAGATCCCTCCTGAGTTCAGGATTTTAGCGATTTTTGGCGCTCCGTAGTTTTCGTGGCTGTCTTCATAAATCTGAAGGATGGCCTTTTTCACATCATGCCTGCGCTTTTCCTGGTGGCTGGGTTTCCGCTTTAAATAGTCGTAATAGCCAGATCTTGAAAGACCAAGTTTATGAAGCACCCTGGATACCGAGAATTGGATTCCAGCTTTATGATCCTCGGCAACAAGTTCGTATTCGACCTGCTTCAGTTTCCCAGAATGCTTATGGCTTTTTTTAGAATCTTCAAAGCCTCCTGTGAGTCCCTGAGTTCTCGTTGAAGCCTGACATTTTCTTTGAGAAGGTCTTTTTCTTCCTTGTCATTATTATGAGCTGTCACAGCTGAAAGACCGGATCGGTTGAAATCTGCCCTCCATCTTTCCAGGGTGCTGCGGCCTACACCAAGTGTTTCAGCACATTCTATAACGGTCATTTCTGGATGGTTAGTCAAAAATTGAACCGCATCCTGCTTGAATTCATCTGTAAATGTTTTACGTTTCTTTGCCATAGATTTTCCTCTTTCATAGTGATTGTAGTTCTATGACATAGATACCGGTATTCTTAGAATCTCTAAATGGACTGTCCGTAAATTATTCTAAGGTCAGCCCTACAGGGAGATAGCTGCAACTTTCTTTCCCAAAGCGATATTCGCCGTGGACAGGTTCCATGTGGTCCAGGAATATACGAAGAGTCTGAACAGAGTGAGGATCCGTGTGATGAAAGGAACTCGAAAAGGGTCTCCGGAATACTATCTGCTCAAGCATCAGAGTGAACTTCTGGGGATCAGGCCTGATGCCTGGTACAGGGACAGGACAGGAAAGAAGATGATGATATTTGATCCGGCAGCACCCAGATCTTATGTCAGCGGACTGAAGAGGCAGATGAACAGATATGAACTGCGTGAGGCACTGCTGGATACGAGCCCGGACCTGAGGAAGGCGTATCACTTCCGGAACCGGCTGTCGGAGTATTACAGAAAAGAAAACCTGAGTACTGCAGAGGAGGAGCTCAGATCTCTGATTAGAGATCTAGACAGTACAGGTGTGGAGGAACTGCAGAGTTTCGCTGACACCCTGCGCAACTGGTTCAGGGAAATCATCAATTCGTTCCATATCGTCAAGCAGGAATATGTGGTCGATCCGAAGACCGGGAATGTAAGGCTGAAAGAACATCGCCTGACCAGCTCGATGATAGAGAACAGAAACAAGATCATCAAGATGATCAAACACAATGCGAATGGATATACGAACTGGGAACGGTTCAGGAACAGAGTACTGTTTGTGCTTTCCAGGGGTCCTGAAGATGGGCATCCAGACAGACAGGATAAAGCTGTCAACAGTGGAGAGAACAGCAGCAAATAGGCTGTAAATGAAAATGAGGTCCGGACTCCTCATCCAACTGTATTGGATGTGAGAGTCCAAACCTCACAAAACTTTAGAGCGCCCAAAAAAGCCGCCTCCCGTAAGGAAAGCGGCTGTCTGAGTGGCCATTTGTTATTTTTGCCTTTCGACTATCGTCACCGTCTCTGAGCTTGACTTCTGTGTTCGGGATGGGAACAGGTATTTCCTCAGCACTGTGATGACCACATCTTCCGGAATCATCTCTTCCAGGTCACTCTCTGAAAACCATACACGATATGTCTTTCGTTTCCTGTCTTTCCGCAAAGCTGCGGGCTTCTTTCTAGATCAAGTCCTCGACCGATTAGTGCCAGTCAACTCCATGCATCTCTGCACTTCCATCCCTGGTCTATCCACCTCGTAGTCTTCAAGGGGTCTTACTTCTCTTTCAGAATGGGAGATCTCGTCTTGGGTCCGGCTTCGTGCTTAGATGCTTTCAGCTCTTATCCGTTCCCTGCTTGGCTACCCAGCTCTACCATTGGCATGATAACTGGTGCACCAGCGGCAGGTCCATCCCGGTCCTCTCGTACTGAGGACAGCTTCCCTCAGATCTCCGACGCCCACAACAGATAGGGACCGAACTGTCTCACGACGTTCTGAACCCAGCTCGCGTACCGCTTTAATGGGCGGACAGCCCAACCCTTGGAACCGAATCCAGCTCCAGGATGCGATGAGCCGACATCGAGGTGCCAAACCTCGCCGTCGATGTGAACTCTTGGGCGAGATCAGCCTGTTATCCCCAGGGTAGCTTTTATCCGTTGAGCGACGGCCCTTCCATTCGGCACCGCCGGATCACTAATCCCGACTTTCGTCCCTGCTCCAGTTGTCTCTGTCGCAGTCAGGCACGCTTCTGCATTTGCACTCTTCAGTTGGTTCCCATCCAACCTGAGCGTACCTTTGGGCGCCTCCGTTACTCTTTGGGAGGCGACCGCCCCAGTCAAACTGCCCGCCTGGCACTCTCCCCTGTCCCTCTCGGCACACGGGTTAGGGCCCCATACATCCAGGAGTGGTATCCCACCGGCGACTCCACCAATACTTGCGTACTCGCTTCCAAGTCTCCCACCTATCCTGTACATGGCTGTCCAGGACCCAATACCAGGCTGCAGTAAAGCTCCATGGGGTCTTTCCGTCTAGTTGCGGGTAACCTGCATTTTCACAGGTACTAAGATTTCACCGAGTCTGCTGCCGAGACAGCGCCCAAATCGTTACACCTTTCGTGCGGGTCAGAACTTACCTGACAAGGAATTTCGCTACCTTAGGACCGTTATAGTTACGGCCGCCGTTCACTGGGGCTTCGGGTCACTGCTTCACCTCGCGGTTCACAGCTTGCCTTAACCTTCCAGCACCGGGCAGGTGTCACCCCCTATACTTCGCCTTGCGGCTTCGCAGGGAGCTGTGTTTTAGTTAAACAGTCGCTTGGGCCTTTTCACTGCGGCTCTTTCGAGCGCCCCTTCTTGCGAACGTACGGGGCCATTTTGCCGAGTTCCTTGGCAACAGTTCTCTCGCTCACCTTCGCATCCTCTGCGCGCCCACCTGTGTCGGTTTTGGTACGGGCCGTATATGCATTTCCACTAGAAGCTTTTCCTGGAAGCTGACTCGATGCGCTTCGCTACTCGCCTTCCGCTTTCGCTTACCCGTCACGCTCTGGTTTCCGTATCCGGATTTGCCTGGATACCACCTGCTTCGCTTGGCCCTCAATCCAGTAAGAGGGTCGCATCTGCCTTCTCCGTCACTCCTTCGCTCCATATACGGGTGCAGGAATCTCCGCCTGCTTTCCATCCGCTGCGCCTTTCGGCCTCACGTTAGGTCCCGACTTACCCAGGGCGGACGAACCTTCCCCTGGAATCCTTGGGCTTTCGGTGTGCAGGATTCTCACCTGCATCTCGCTACTCACACCGGCATTCTCTCTTCCATGCTGTCCATATGCCGTCTCCGTCATACTTCTTCCTGCATGCAACGCTCCCCTACCACATATACTTCCATATACATCCGCAGCTTCGGTACCTGGCTTAAGCCCCGGTACATTTTCGGCGCAGGGCCACTCGACTAGTGAGCTGTTACGCACTCTTTCAAGGATGGCTGCTTCTGAGCCAACCTCCTAGCTGTCCGTGCGTCCCCACATCCTTTTCCACTTAGCCAGTATTTTGGGACCTTTGCTGGCGGTCTGGGCTCTTTCCCTCTCGACCATGGACCTTATCACCCACAGTCTCACTGCCGGATTCCTCCCAGTCGGCATTCGCAGTTTGATCGCATTCAGTACCCCGGGATGGGGCCATCATGCGTTCAGTGCTCTACCTCCGTCTGTCATCCTCCGACGCTAGCCCTAAAGCTATTTCGGGGAGAACCAGCTATCTCCGGGTTCGATTGGAATTTCTCCCCTAGCCACAGGTCATCCGCTAACTTTTCAACGGTAGTCGGTTCGGTCCTCCACAGAATTTCACTTCTGCTTCAACCTGCCCATGGCTAGATCACCCGGTTTCGGGTCTGCTCCATACTACTCTTCCGCCCTCTTAAGACTCGCTTTCGCTTCGGCTCCGTCCTTTCCGACTTAACCTCGCACCATGGAACAACTCGCCGGTTCATTCTACAAAAGGCACGCCATCACCCTTTGACGGGCTCTGACTTCTTTCAGGCACACGGTTTCAGGTTCTCTTTCACTCCGCTCCCGCGGTTCTTTTCACCTTTCCCTCACGGTACTCGTTCTCTATCGCTCACACTGTATATTTTGCCTTGGCGGATGGTCCCGCCTGCTTCCGACAAGATTTCTCGTGTCCCGCCGTACTCAGGATCCCGTCTCATGCGTCTAACACTTCGCTTACGAGGCTTTCACTCTCTCTGGCTGTACTTCCCTGTACATTCTGCTGTGTCTTTCCCACTCTTTTGACGGTCCTACTACCCCGGATCTCTCCGGTTTGGGCTTCCTCCCCTTTCGCTCGCCGCTACTCGGGGAATCACTGTTGTTTTCTTTTCCTCCGGGTACTTAGATGTTTCAGTTCCCCGGGTACCTCTCCCTTTCGGGATGACAGCCTTCTGGCTGCCGGGTTCCCCCATTCGGACACCGACGGGTCTTTGCCTCCTTACGGCTCACCGTCGCATTTCGCTGTTTGGCACGTCCTTCTTCAGTACAGTGTGGCCAGGCATCCTCCCTGCGCCCTTCCTTGCTTGATCTGATTCTCTCAAACGTTTTTCGTGCTTTCTTCGAGATATTTTTCTCAGAACTGTTTCTTCTCTGTTCTTTTCTTTCTCTCAGTTTCTTTCTATTTCTCCACAACTTTACTTCAGACCTTCTGTTGTCTTTCATATCGTTGTACGGTTTTCAAAGATCGACCCTGGAAGACACTCTTCCAAAACCGGACAGGAACCACTCTGCTCTTTTTCCTTTTCCCCTGTACTTTCTCCTTAGAAAGGAGGTGATCCATCCCCACGTTCCCGTAGGGATACCTTGTTACGACTTAACCCCAGTCATCGATCCTGCCTTCGACGGCTCACTCCTCTAATGAGGTCATGCCACCGGCTTCGGGCATTACCGACTCCCATGGTTTGACGGGCGGTGTGTACAAGGCCCGGGAACGTATTCACCGCGGCATGCTGATCCGCGATTACTAGCGATTCCAACTTCATGGAGGCGGGTTGCAGCCTCCAATCCGAACTGGGACGGCTTTTATGAGATTCGCTCGACATCCCTGTCTCGCTGCTCTTTGTAGCCGCCATTGTAGTACGTGTGTAGCCCAGGCCATAAGGGGCATGATGATTTGACGTCATCCCCGCCTTCCTCCGGTTTGTCACCGGCAGTCTGGCATGAGTCCTCAGCTTTTCCTGTTAGCAACATGCCACAAGGGTTGCGCTCGTTGCGGGACTTGACCCAACATCTCACGACACGAGCTGACGACAACCATGCACCACCTGTGTGGATGTTGACCTCCGATGCATCTCTGCATCTTCGCATCCCATGTCAAGGCCTGGTAAGGTTCTTCGCGTTGCTTCGAATTAAACCACATACTCCACCGCTTGTGCGGGCCCCCGTCAATTCCTTTGAGTTTCACACTTGCGTGCATACTCCCCAGGCGGAGGACTCACTGCGTTAACTTCAGCACTGAGGTTTCACCCCCAACACTTGGTCCTCATCGTTTACGGCGTGGACTACTAGGGTATCTAATCCTATTTGCTCCCCACGCTTTCGTGCCTCAGCGTCAGCAACAGGCCAGGCGGCCGCCTTCGCCACTGGTGTTCTTCCATATATCTACGCATTTTACCGCTACACATGGAGTTCCACCGCCCTCTCCTGCTCTCCAGTCCTCCAGTTTCCAAAGCCATGCATGAGTTGAGCTCATGCGTTTCACTCCAGACTTGCAGGACCGCCTGCGCACCCTTTACGCCCAATCATTCCGGATAACGCTCGCCACCTACGTATTACCGCGGCTGCTGGCACGTAGTTAGCCGTGACTTTCTGGCGGGGCACCATCAGTCAGCACCCATTTCCTGATGCTGCCTTTTTTCCCCCGCAACAGAGCTTTACGACCCGAAGGCCTTCTTCACTCACGCGGCATCGCTCGTTCAGGCTTGCGCCCATTGACGAAAATTCCCTACTGCTGCCTCCCGCAGGAGTCTGGGCCGTGTCTCAGTCCCAATGTGGCCGTCCGCCCTCTCAGGCCGGCTATGCATCATCGTCTTGGTGGGCCTTTACCCCGCCAACAAACTAATGCACCGCAGGTCCATCCGCGCCCCATCCCCTAGAGGATGTTTCACAGAAAGAAGATGCCTCCTTCCTGTACATCGGGATTTGTTCTCCGTTTCCAGAGCGTATTCCCGGTGCGCGGGCAGGTTCCCTACGTGTTACTCACCCGTTCGCCACTAGAGACCCGAAGGTCTCTCGTTCGACTTGCATGTATTAGGCATGCCGCCAGCGTTCATCCTGAGCCAGGATCAAACTCTCCATTTGATCTGTACTCAGACGCTTTGCGTCTTGTGTTCATGATTGTTTTTCAGGTTCAAAGAATCGACGTTGTATCGTCTTGTATTTACTTCGTTTTTCCTGTCCGGTTTTCAAAGAGCGTCAGCATCCATGACAGATGCTTCCATCGCCTGCAGCTTCTGATGAAGTCACAAGCTTTTCAAAGATACTGAATGACCGGCCGGGCTGTCAAGCCCGCCTGTGCCCCTCAGCACTCCTATATCTTAACTCGTCCGCAAGAGTCTGTCAACACATTTTTTAAACTTTTTATTCTTTTATGTGTTATGACTTGTTGATTTATCCAAACCGCTTGCAGCTCACTTATAATACCATTCCCCTCACACATACGCAAGAGAAGTTTTCTTATCAGCCCTTTTTCTTCAATCGGTGAATGATTCTCTTTTTCCAAATCCCCGGGTTTTACGGCAATCAGACTGAACTCCATCTCAGCAGCCCGGATATAAAGCTTACGCACTATCCAATAAGAAAACCGGTTGAGGATGTTCAACCGGCTGACTGTATGTTACTTGAGATCTTCGATGACAACATCATACGGAACAGGAACCTTATCGATGTGCACCGTATCTCCTGCCTTGTGATCCATGATGGCTTTTGCCACCGGAGATTCATTGGAAATCTTGTTTTCAAAGGGATCGGCTTCGATGGTACCTACGATCGTATACGTATTCACCGACCCATCCGAAAGGTCCTTCAGAGTCACTTCGGAGCCAATGTGAACCACTGCATTTTTTCTTACCTGAGATTCGTCAATGATCTCGGCTTTTTTCAGGAGAGCCTCCAGTTCCCGGATACGGGCTTCGACCTGAGCCTGATGATCACGCGCTGCATCATAGTCTGCATTTTCCGACAAGTCACCCTGTGCCCGGGCTTCCTGCAGCTCAACGATTACTTCCTGTCTCACGACATGGATCAGATTTTCCAGCTCCCGCTCTAAATCATTATATCCTTCCTGGGTAACATAAAATTTTTCATTGCTGGCCATGAATGGTTCCTCCTTATTCAATCACAAGACCGAGCTCGCGCATCAGCTGCTCGTGTTCCTCAAACGTTTTTGCATAATACACCTGTCCCGGATTTGACTTTACGTTGTGAATATCTGCTACAAAGAACAGATACCCGCTTTCCTCGGGGTGCAGGACAGCCTCAATTGCTTCCCTGCCAGGATTCAGAATCGGCCCTGGCGGGAGTCCCTGGATCAGATATGTATTATACGGAGATTCAATGTCATATTGCGTTTCACAAGCCGTGGGATCCGAAAACTGATCATACAAAGCATAGCAGACAGTCACACTAGACTGCAGCATCATCCCCTGATTGAGCCTGTTTTCAAACACTCCGGCAATTTTCGCCATATCTTCTTTTGAGGCGGATTCAAATTGAACAATGCTTGCGAGCGTCACGATTTCTTCCACACTCTTGCCGGATGCTTCAAATCCGGTTCTGTTCTCCTCCCAGACTTTCTGAAACTGCGTCAGGAATGTTCTGGTAATCTGATCAATGGAGCTGTCCGGTGAAAACTGATAGGTATCCGGAAACAGATACCCCTCCAGTTTTACCCGAAGATCCGGGTTGTCAAGAGATGCAGTGTTCAGAAACGGATACTCCGAGGCAAGCGTTTCAATATACGCCTGATCATTCCATGCATCCAGAAACTGCTGGGCTGTATACGGAAACTGTTCGGACAGTCGCGCAGCAATTTCCTTTGCCCACCAGCCTTCCGGAATCGTTACCGACACATGGCTGGCTCTGGCCTGTTCAGGGTCATCCAGACGTTGCAGGATTTCGTCAGTCGTCATATCCGAATTGAAACTGTATGTCCCGGCATACCAGGACGGCTGCCCGGCAATCTTTGTATACAGTCCCAGAACCTTTGCGTTTCTGATGATGCCCTCGCTCTGCAGGGACCCAAAAACGGCATCCAGAGATTCTCCGTCCTTCACCTCGATCTCTGCTTCCCGTGAGCCTCCTGCAGGCTGCAGTTCATACCAGAACCAGCCACCGGCACAGGCCATCAGGACAACCACCAGCAGCAGTACAACCCGTCCCCAATGGATCCGTTTTCTTCTGCGGGGACGCTTAGCCGGCATTCTCCTCGTCCTCGGCAAACGTGTTGATGACTTCTTCCACCATCTCCCATTCTTCATCGCTTTCTATAGGCATCAGGTTTCCTTCTTCATCATAGCGGGAGGCAAATACCTCACCATCCACCGCACCTTCGCGCTGGAATACCACATACTGTGTTCCCAGGTCCTGGCTGTCAAACGTGAACAGAATCGTCATTTTCTGTTCATTTCCATTTTCATCTGTGACATACAGGCAGTTCGAGTCCAACATAAAATCATTCCTTTCCAGACTTTGCATTTTCTGCAAACAGTCCTGTAATTCAAATTATCGCACACATAACCCTGTCACTCAATCCAGGGTACACCCTGTGTCATCACTTCACGATATCTCCGGTCGCAAACGGAGCCACTGACAGTCAACAGCAAAAACGGAGACTAGAAGCCTCCGTTCTGACGATCGAGATAGCTTTGCAGAATCTGCACTGCCGCCATCTGATCAATGACTTTTTTCCGTTTTTTCCGGGATACATTGCCCTGGATCAGGATCCGTTCGGCACTGACAGTGGTCAGACGCTCATCCCAAAGATGCACGGTTATATCATGTTCCTCCAGCATCTTGGCAAATTTCTGCGAAATCTGTCCACGGACACCAATATCACCGTTCATATGCTTCGGCAGCCCCAGAACCACTGTTTTGACCTTATGTTCCTCCAGTATCTTCAGCACTTCAGCCAGACACTGTTTATAGTTGTCTGCCGGAAAGCGAACTGTCGTCAGCGATCTTGCAATCATTCCCAGCGGATCACTGATGGCCACTCCGCAGGTCACACTTCCAAGATCAAGCCCTATCAACCGTTCCACTGCTTATTTCTCCAGATAGGCCCGGACAAGTTCCTCAATGATCTCGTACCGTTCAATACGCTGGATCAGATTTCGCGCATTTCGGTGTGACGAAATATACGCCGGATCATTGCTGATAAGGTATCCGGCAATCTGGTTTACAGAGTTGTAGCCCCGTTCCTCCAGTGCCTCGCTGACTTCACGCAGAACCGCCTTGATGTTTTCCCGACGAATTTCCTCTGTGGTGAATGTCATTGTTTCAGTGATATCGCGCATGATGAGACCTCCTGACCTATATGTTCATTTTATCTTCTGCTTTTTGGAAAATAAAGGGATTTACTGCTGACAACAGGATATCCTCCTGTCGACCACAGCCAGGCGGACAAGCTTCATTGCTGTCCTCTGTAAACGCCCCTCTCCAGCTTCTGATCCCGGCTGTCAGCGAATCATGGAAGCCACTGTTTCAAAGGCTTCATCGAGTTTCGCGGCATCCCGGCCTCCGGCCTGAGCCAGATCGGCTTTGCCCCCGCCTTTTCCGCCTGTCACTTCCGCAGCCGCCCTGACCAGCTGACCTGCATTGTTCCCGGCTTTCACAGCTGCATCCCCGACGCCTGCAGCAAAGACCAGCTTTCCGCCTGCATCGGCAGCCAGGAAAACCACCATGTCCGAATCCTTCTTCTTCAGCATAGCTGCGAGGTTTTTCATTTCACGGCCATCCATGCCTTCCACCTTCCGAATCAGCACAGGACGCCCTGCGATTTCTTTGGCCGAAGAAAGCCACTGATCGCTCTTGAGCTGGAATATCTGGTTTTTCAGATCGCTGACCTCATTGTTCAGGTCATGGATCTGTGTATACGCAGCAGCCACTTTGTCATCGATCTTCTTCAAAGACTTCTGGCGTGCACTGGCAGCGATGTTGTTCAGCATCCGGTCTTCACCCGCAAATTCTTCATATGCCGCAAATCCGGTCTTTGCCGTGAGGCGACGGGCATCCGAACCGATGGATTCCTCGGAGACAATCTTCAGAACTCCGATTTCCCCTGTGTTGTTTACATGACAACCTGCACAGAATTCCTTTGAGACATCGCCCATGGTGACCACCCGCACCTTGTCACCGTATTTTTCATTGAACAGCGCGGTGGCACCGGACTTCTTTGCATCTTCGATATCCATGATTTCCTTCGATACCGGATAACGGTCCGCAATGTATTCATTCACGATCCGTTCCACTTCACGCAGCTGTTCCGACGTCGGCTTTTCGAAATGTGAGAAATCAAACCGCAGGTAATCCGGGCCCACAAAACTGCCGGCCTGGTGAATGTGTTCACCCAGCACTTTTTTCAGAGCAGACTGCATCAGATGAGTGGCGGAGTGGTTGGCTGTGGTTTTGAGCCTTCTCGCTGCATCCACAGCCTGCATCAAGTCGTCACCGGTTTCCAGAATCCCATCCTTCAGCTTCACCGTCAGGACATGCTGACCGTTGCGGATCTTCGTGACATCTGTGACCTCAGCTTCCATCTCCTCGTTGAACAGCCGGCCGGAATCAGCCACCTGACCGCCGCTGGTGGCATAGAAGCAGCACTTGTCCAGGACAACCTGGCCTTCGTCCTCCAGGGAATCCACCAGTCTGCCCTCCCGGAACAAACCGACGACCTTCGCCGGAAATTCCAGGATATCGTATCCGATGAACTCACTGGGCTGTTCGAACTTCATCAGATCTTCGTGCTGTGTCGCAAAAGATTCCTCTGTATTGCGTGCATTCCTGGCTCTTTCCTTCTGCTGCTGCATCTGGGCATCAAATTCCGCGCGGTCAACCGTCAGGCCGTTTTCATCCGCTATCTCAGCCGTAAGTTCGTAGGGGAATCCATATGTGTCATAGAGACGGAACACGATTTCGCCTGGAAGCCGGCCAGTTCCGGCAGCTTCCTTCATTGCGTCATCCAGGAGA
Organism: Faecalibaculum rodentium; assembly: GCF_001564455.1. Lineage (GTDB taxonomy): Bacteria > Bacillota_I > Bacilli_A > Erysipelotrichales > Erysipelotrichaceae > Faecalibaculum > Faecalibaculum rodentium. Next base: position 775,073 of record NZ_CP011391.1, on the reverse strand, counting down.
CTCTGCCCGGTCTCCAGGGTCCTGCGGAAAGACTGTTCTTCCTTCAGGATCCTCCGCTGTGTCTGTTCTGTGTACTCAGTGAGGTAGGGATAGAAATCCTCCATCACAGAATTCACGACCGGAACCAGCTTATACAGGAAAGGTTCGTTCATTCCCAGCTTCAGTCCGAACCGTGCTGCTCTCCGAAGGACACGGCGGAGCACATATCCTCGGCCGGAGTTGGAGAATGACGCGCCATCAGCAAGTGCAAATGTCAATGTCCGGATATGATCCGCAATGACACGGTATGCCATTTTGCTGTCGCCTTCATAAGGCACCCCTGTGAGTTCTTCCGCCGCATGAATGATTGGCAGAAACAGATCTGTATCGAAGTTCGTCTCGCCATCCTGGATCAGCGCCACCAGACGTTCCAGTCCCATGCCTGTATCAATGTTCTTCTGCGGCAGTTCACGGTATTCTTTCCGATCGAGTTCGGGATCGCAGTCAAACTGTGAGAAAACAACATTCCAGACCTCGATGTAGCGGTCGTTTTCCAGTTCCTCGAAAAACAGACGTTCTCCCAGCCCCTCAGGATCATACTTCGGGCCGCGGTCAAAGAAAATCTCACTGTCCGGTCCACCCGGGCCTTTTCCGATTTCCCAGAAGTTTTCATCCGTTTTCAGGATGTGGGAAGGATCGACACCGCAGACCTCCGTCCAGATCCGGTAGGCGTCGTCATCATCGGTATATACAGACACATACAGCCGGTCTTTGTCGATGCCCATCCAGTCCTGGCTTGTCAGGAACTCCCAGGCGAAAGGAATCGCTTCCTCTTTGAAATAATCGCCGATGGAGAAATTGCCGAGCATTTCAAAAAAAGTATGATGCCGGGCAGTCTTGCCCACGTTTTCTATGTCGTTGGTCCGGATACTTTTCTGCGCATTGGCAATCCGGTTGCTGGCGGGCTTCTCGGAACCATCAAAATATTTTTTCAGAGCCGCAACACCTGCGTTGATCCACAACAGTGTCGGATCATTGTCAGGGACCAGCGAAGCCCCTGGTTCTATCATGTGACCTTTGGATGCAAAATAATCCAGGAACATCTGACGGACCTGATTTCCGGTGAGTTGTTTCATGTCTACCTCCTGTCTGAAAAAGAGAAAGCTGTAGCAGGCTGTCCGGGCTGAATCAAGCAGGGTGTCTGTTTTGACGAGGCTGTGACTCTGCATGAGCCAATTTGCCAGAACTCCGGCACTTTCCGGGAAAAGAAAAAGACGTCCTGTTGTCCAGGAACGTCTTGAAACGCGGTACCATCCCGGTTCACCCCTTTTCAGGGATGCACTCGATTGCCCATAACGCTGGCAGCGGCCGGCTCCCAAGCAGCCTTCGGGATGCTGCAGCCGAAGCTTTCACCTGCCGCTTCGTCTCTGTGCCTGCCTGCAATCCGTACTCCTCTTTTTCATCGCCGTATAGAGGGATGGTACCATGCCGGTACCCCGGATGCAACCCTGCGGTGACCGCGGGTTAATGGATACTGTTGAATGTGCCGCAGCCGGGGACAGCCCGGGTGACGGTCTGTTCAGAATCGGCTCCTGTTCCCTGAAATTCTCAGCTGTTTTCCAGGTTCCGGGAATCATAGGAATCAGATTCCAGTGGCTGCAGGGAAATGTATTCCCAAAGACGTTCTTTCAATGTCGTCATCCGGTGATTTCTCGTTTTCTGCCGGACTTTGCTTCGAAAGACACCCGGATCCCCAAGAAGAATGAGTTCTTTTTTCGCCCGCGAGATGGCTGTATACAGCAGTTTTTTGCTCAGCATGGCCTGATTCCTGCAGGAAGTGATGCAGTAGACTTTGTCATATTCCGAGCCCTGTGCCTTGTGAACGGATACACACCAGGCATGGGAGAGGTAATAAAGAAAGTCATTGCTGAAATCCACCTCCGTCTCCCCGAAATCAACGGTTATGGTCCGGGTTCGGGAATCGATGCCGGATATCACACCCATATCTCCATTGAAGACATCTTCATCGGGCATATTCTTCAAAAGCATGACTTTGTCATTCTTTCGAAATGTCACAGGACCTGCCGTCAGCTCCGGGCACCCGGCACGCGGGGGATTGAATACGTTCTGCAGGGCTTCGTTGACTGCCTCGATTCCGGCTGCCCCTTTATACATGGGAGCCAGGACCTGGAACCGGTCCGGATCCATCTCCGGATCAACATCCTCCAGAATCGCATCCAGGATCCGCTCTTCGGGAAGATCCAGGTAAGTGACTCCATCTTCCCAGGTGCAGGTCTCTTCATCCCGGATCTCCCTGGCCAGGGTGATGATTCCCGACCCCTCCGACTGCCGCCAGATCCGTTCGAGATGCACAGCCGGGATCCGCCCCGAATCAATCAGGTCCTGGAACACTCTGCCGGGACCAACACTTTCGAGCTGGTCCTCATCGCCGATCAGCAGCAGCCGGCAGTCATCGGGCAGTGCCAGGATCAGGCTGGCAAACAGATGTGTATCTATCATGGAGGATTCATCAATGATCAGGATCTGGCACTCCAGCAGATCGGACGGTCCTTTCGCAAATGTATTCTCTTCCAGGTTCCATCTGAGGAGTGAATGGATGGTCCGGGCATCGTTGTCGGACAATGCTGCTAGCCGTTTTGCAGCGCGACCCGTCGGGGCCGCCAGCTGAATGACCATATCGGGATACAGGGACCGGGCAATGGACAGGATTGCCCGGACCACAGTTGTCTTTCCGGTTCCTGGACCGCCATTGAGGACCAGCACGGAGCGGGAAAAGAATTCACGAATTGCGTCTTTCTGCCGGACATCGTATTCGATTCCAAGTGAAAACTCTGTCTGCCGGATGCGTGTTTCCAGGTCTTTGCTGTCCGGCGGATCCACGTCAAACATGTGATTGGCAATGCCCCGCGCAATTTCCTTTTCCTCGCTGCATAAACCGAAGGGATAAATCCGGCCATTTTCCAGTTCCAGAGCGCCTGCTGTTTCGAGGCGTGCAAGGGCGGCTTCGAATATCTCAGGCTCCAGTCCCTGGACACTGTCCCACATGCGCGCCATGGAGAGCCAGGTGCTTCCGGTTTTCATGGACAACTCTCTTGCATTGCGGAACAGAAGACCATCCAGGCGCCGCAAGTCATCTTCCCTGAGATTCAGGGCATCCGCAAGTTTGAGAGCGGACTGATACCCGAATCCGTTCACTTCATATAGCGGCCGGAATGGATTCTCATCCAGGACCTTCAGGACATCCTGATAATGATCCTGCAGCAGCGCGATCTGTCTGGGTGCGACTCCCCATTCCAGAAGTTTTATATACGTTTCACTGTCCCCTGCGTAGTCACGCAGTCCCTGGACCAGGATTTCCTGCCTTGCTTTACTGAGACTGGGGACCCTTTGCAGGATCGAGGCATCTCGCCGGATCATTTCCAGGCAGTCTTCACCGAGTGTATCCACCACTATCCTTGCAGTCGCGGTTCCGATTCCCGGAAAGGCTTTCCCGGCCAGAAACCGGATAATGGCTTCGGATTCATCCGGAAGTTTTCTCCGTCCCGTCAGGATCCTGAACTGCCGTCCGAATCTTGGGTGATGAACTTCTTCCCCCGTCAGTTCATATACCTGTTCCTCCTCCGGATCCGCAAGCCGCCCTGCACCTGTGAACGAATGACGGTCTGATTCATCATAGAAAGAGGCAACTACGTATGAATTGGCTTCATTCTGGAAAATGATATGTTCAAGGCGGCCAGTGCGGGTTTCTTCAGGCATGTGTTTCCTCTGGTTCCGGGCTGTTTCCGTTCGGGTCCGGATATCCGGACGCATCAGACCGGTTCAAAGCTGAAGCAATGGTTTGCTGCACAGACCGGCCATTCCAGAATACTTCTTCAATGGTCCCTCCTCCCAGACACCGGTCACCGTCGTAGAATACTGCCTCCTGTCCGGCTGTCACAGACCGTATCCCCTGGGGATACTTCACCAGAGCCGTTGTTTTGTCCAGACACGTCACCTGAACCTCCTGGTCCGGCTGTCTGTATCGGAACTTCGCTGTCAGTTTTTCCGGAATATTCCAGTCATCTGGCACGATCCAGTTGATATCTTCCACAAGGCAGGCATCTGAAAGGAGCCAGTCCTGATGATCGACATGACAGACATACAGCTCGTTTCGGCTGACATCCTTGCCAGCAACAAACCAGGGACCTTTGTGTGCAGTGATATTCAGTCCCTTGCGCTGACCCACTGTGTAATACAGCACCCCCTGGTGTTCTCCCAGTACGTTTCCGCTGTCGATATCCACAATTGGTCCCGGCTTCATGGGAAGATAATTCGAGAGAAACAGCCGGAAATTCCGCTCGCCGATGAAGCAGATCCCGGTGCTGTCTTTCTTGGAAGCTACGGATTCAAGCCTCAGCGCTTCTGCAATCCGGCGCACCTCCGGTTTGGTCAGACCGCCTATGGGAAACAGCGTTCTGGCGATTTTGTTCTCAGGGACCTGGCAGAGGAAATAGGTCTGGTCCTTGTTCCGGTCCTGGGCCCGGGTCAGCCAGACGAAGCCATCCTCCTGTCTGTTGTTGGCATAGTGGCCTGTGGCCACTGCCTCGAATCCCTGGCTCGTGGCAAAATCAAAGAAAGAGTCAAACTTGATGTATTTGTTGCAGAGTATATCCGGATTCGGTGTCCGGCCTCTTTCATACTCCTTCAGGAATGTCTGAAACACATGATCCCAGTATTCCTGAATAAAATCAGCCCGCAGCAGTTTCAGCCCAAGATGATCGGCTACAGCCCGGGCATCATTGTAATCCTGCTCCTGGGGGCAGATGTCGTTTGTGAGGTCAGGATTTCCCTCTATGTCGGCATTGGTCAGGGAATCCCAGTTGCGCATGAAACAGCAGGTGACGTCATGTCCTTCCTGCATCAGTTTCCAGGCCGCAACCGCGGAATCCACTCCTCCCGAGAGTCCCACAAGCACTTTCATATCTGTTCCTCCGTTCCATCACTGTTTCTGCAGTGCCAGACATCCGTCAGCAGTCTCTTCCAGCCATCCCGCCGCCATTCCCCGGGTTTGCGAATCCACCCTGCTCAATGCCAGACTGGCCGCCGCTTCCCAAGCCGGTTCTGAAAGTCCGGACAATCCGGCATTTCTCAGGATACAGGGGGATCGGCCATCAAGGTCAGGGAATTGCCGGGTTTCTCCGGTATTCCCTACCATAAAGACATGGAAGGAAGGATACCACATGTTCCTGAACCTTGTATTGCTGCTGATACTCACTGTTTTCATTTTACACAATGTCGCAAAAGCCAGAAAATACACTCTCTTCTCCAGCTGGCACAATCTGTTTGTACCGTTGTATTCAGTTGTCCTGTTTTTCATCACCATGAAGTGGGAGACCGGGGATCTTCAGCTGCTGGCGGTGCTCACACCCATCGCCCTGTTCGCTGGCTGGCTGGAAACCCGGGATGTCCGGATCCGGGAAAGCACCTCCCGGAAAACAGGCAAACGGATCTATGAAATGCGGCGGGGCATCCCCTATACAGCGGGCTCGACATTGACCTTTGTCCTGGGAATCGCCATCCATGCCTGGCAGGCACATGCACAGATTCTGGATATGTTTTCCGAAGCGATCTGGGACAACATTCTGGAAGAAATCAATCCCCTGTCATTGTTTACCACGACTCACACCTGGTATATCTGGTTTCTGAGTGGCGTTTCTTCCATTGTGTTTCTGGTGATTCTGCGTATCAAAGCCAGAACCATGTCCATTGAACATATTCACAGTGAAGAACTGCCGATATGATCATCCAGCCAGGAGTCAGCCGGAATCAGTCTCCGGTTTGGCTGCAGGAAAGTCTGACAGTCCCAATCACGGATGACCTGTATAAAAAAAGAGCCTTTAGGTGCTTGACCTGAAGGCTTGTTTTCGCATGGTGGAGCGTAGGGGGTTCGAACCCCTGACCTCTACGCTGCCAGCGTAGCGCTCTCCCAGCTGAGCTAACACCCCATGCTATGGTGCCCAGAACCGGACTCGAACCGGTACGACATTGCTGCCGGCAGATTTTGAGTCTGCTGCGTCTACCAATTTCGCCATCCGGGCGGTGCTCATTCATAATACCAAAGCATGCAGGGTTCGTCAACACTGAACAGAGAAAAACCGGAGAACACAGGAAATGGAAAGCCCCCTGCGGGCTGTGAGAGAATCCGGCATCTGCCGGTCCTCTCACCTTCCTCTTTTACTGGACCTTCGTCAGGAATTCAGATCATATACACCTTCCGGTCCTGATATTCCTGCTTTTTCGCTTTGTTGACCTGGCTGAGAGGTCGATAATACCCGGAAACACGAATCCATACCTCTGCTTCTGTCCGACAGACAGGACAGCTTTCCTGTCTGCCGGAAGAAAATCCATGCCTGGGACAAACCGACCATGTGGGGGAAAATGCAAAGACAGGCAGGAAGCTTTTCTCCTGCAAACGTTTTTCCAGAAGAGCGAGTTCCCGGCTGCCAAGCTTACTGGTGTAGGGGATGCTGAAAAAACAGCCGCCGGAAAAGAACTGCTGCAGTCTCTCCTGAATCCTGACAGCTTCGAACAGGTCATCGGTCGCATCGACAGCCAGCTGGGAGGAATTTGTATAATAGGGAGCTTCGGCAGTACCCGCCGTTCTGATTCCCTGACAAGTCTGCAGATCCAGCTCCGCCAGCCGCTGAGATACACCTTCTGCAGGTGTAGCCATGAGCACAAACCGGTCAAGGCTGTCAGTGATATCTCTGAGAAACTGCAGTACTTTGACTGCAAATGCCTGCCCGCGTCCGGACCTGAGATCCTGGTGGATAAAACATGCATTCTGACAGGCTTCATTCATGCCGATGACACCGATGGCACAATAGCCGCTGTCCAGAGATTCCAGATATCCCTTTGTGCATGGATACAGACCGCTGTCGAAAAACCGCCGGATCACCTGCCTGCGTGTTTCCAGGATCCTGGCCGCAAGTCTGGCAGTTTCCTCCAGTTTCCGGAAAAAGCTCTCTTCATCCCGGCTGCTCCAGGCAATTCTGGGGAGATTCAAAGTCACAGCCCCAAGACTGCACCGGCCCCCTTCCCAGGAGAAAAAGCCTTCCATCGGCGGACTGTTTCTTGCAAAGACAGGATTTCCATATCGGGCAGCAGCCTCAAAGATTTCGCGTTCCTCTGGACAGGCCCGGTCGATGCGGATCACTGGAATTGGAAAGGGGAACCCCCGGCCTTCTGTATCTCCATCCGCAAGAACGCTGAAGAACGCCTCCCGGATCATCTGCATTTCCGGCTCACAGTCCCCATACCGGATTCCACTGTCAGGGTCCGCCTCTGCATCTTTCCACTCCCGGGGCACACAAAGATCGAATACCACATTGGAGAATGCCGGCTGTGTCCCCCAACGGCTGGGGGTGTTCAGGCCATAGACCAGGGTTTCCATTGCACTCTTGACCTGTTCAGGCCGCAGGCCGTCTTTTTTCACGAAAGGAGCAAGGCAGGTATCAAAATGACTGATCGACTGGGCTCCGGACCATTCATTCTGCATGATGGTAATGAAATTCACCAGCTGGGCACAAAGTGCGTTGAGATGTCTCGGGGGTCGGGAAGATATCTGTCCCCTGACATGGAGCCCCTTTTGAATCAGACCCCGAATGTCCCAGCCTGCACTGCCGGGTGCCAGCATTTCCAGATCATGGATATGGAGCCATCCATCGTTGTGCGCCCGGGCTGACTGTTCATCGAATATGGAACCCAGCCAGTAATGACGGGTCACTTCCCCTGAATTGGAAAGCATCAGCCCGCCCAGAGAGTAGACGGCATCCATTTCCTGACTTCCTGTGGATTCAGGACGCTCGAGATAGGATTTTGTCAGTGAGGCATACCGGCTGGAGCTGTCCTCAAGAGCCCGTACATGTTCTCTCTGTTTCCGGTAAAGAATATAGGCCTTCGCAGCCTCCGCATATCCGGCCAGAGACAGGATCCGTTCTGCACTGTCCTGGATCTGTTCCACAGAAATCCGGCCGTCCGACACTTTGGGCATAAAATCTGCACTCACCCGGAGAGCCAGCATCTGCAGAATGCTGCGGTCGGGAACATCCCCGAGGCTTGCAAATGCCTTTTCCATGGCTTTCATGATTTTTCCCACATCAAATGCCACAGCTGTGCCATCCCGTTTTACCACCTGCCAGTTCACTTCTCCAGCCTCTCTTTCCAGTCTCTGTAGCCGTGTTCATCCATGGGACCGAGGTTTGGATCCACACACTGTTCTGTCCTTTTGTGATTGATGACACGAATGTGATCCGCATCCGCCAGAAGTGCAGCCAGCTGTCCGGGATCCGAATCCTGGAACCAGCTGTCGTCCACTTCCAGAACTGCATCCCAGGATATTTCTGCATTCCCCAGCAGTTTCAGGCTTCTGGTCAGGGGCCCCGGATCAAAGGACTTCAGCCCGGCACTGGCTGCATAGTGCCGCAGGTCGTTGCGGATCTCCAGAGAAACTTCCTGTACAAGTCCCTCCTGCAGACAGCAGGCCAGGGGGTCAGGAAACAATCCGTTGGTTTTGATTCGGACCGGAATATGCTTGTCTTTCAGATCCCTGAGAAAGGAAATCAGACCATTCTGCAGGAATGGTTCACCGCCTGTAATCACGATGCCATCCACAAATCCGCTTCGACGGTCGATCTCCTCCCGGATGCTGCCCGGATCCAGAAGCCGTGCATCTTCCGGCAGCATGATCCGTGACCTCTGTTGACAACCCGGGCAGCGGAAATTACAGCCTGTGACGTGCAGGACCATGGCAAGCCGCCCTGGCCAGGCCCGGGCTGAGAGACGTTCCATACGATAGAACAGGAGCGGCATGCTTTGTGTGTTGGAAGCGACAATCGCATTCTCCACCAGAGCCCGGGTCTGTGACAGAAACAGCGGTACCTCCCCACAGGGAATCGCTGTCATCAGGTGATTCCACCAGTCACGGCGAATGGCATAAATCTGAGCAATCACGGTTTTCGCAAGATCTGTGGTATAGAGATGACGCAGCCGCTTGTCAGTCCTGGACAGAGAGGATTCTATGTATCCCTGTGCTTCCAGCTTCTGTACATTTTTCGTTACGGTTCCTTTGTCGTACTGACCCTGGTTGACGATCTGGTTGGCGGTAATGCCTTCACCTTCATAAATCATCAGCAGGACGGGCAGCTGTGCGTAAGTCAGGTTAAAGGGCTGCAGCTGCCTGTCATAATACTTCTGTGTTGCTCTGGACAGTATGTTCAGGTCCAGCAGCAGATCTGTATGAGCATCCATCAGCATTCATTTTACCGGATTCTCTTCCAGTACGGTATGGGCAGAACAGCTCCAGAGCGGACCGGGTCATGCGAAAACATAAAACAGATCTGTTTTGCGATCACACGAAACAGATCTGTTGAATGAAGGGATGAACCTGCTGTTGTTCACATCGGCTTGGCGTTGACGTTTTCGTCACGCACAATGACATCATGCGCACCGCCTTCCACGATGCTGGTTCCTGAAACAAGGGTGACCTTGGCATTTTCCATCAGTTCCGGAATTGTGAGGCATCCACAGTTGCACATGGTGTGGCGAACCTTTGACAGGGTCAAGCCAACATTTTCCCGGAGGCTGCCGGCATAGGGGACGTAGGAATCCACACCTTCGACAAATGACATCTTTCCTTCGCCACCGACGTCATAGCGCTGCCAGTTGCGGGCACGGGCGCTGCCTTCTCCCCAGTATTCCTTCATGTAGTTACCGTTGACTGTGACCAGGTTGTTCGGGGCTTCGTCAAATCTGGCAAAATATCTGCCCAGCATGACAAAGTCTGCACCAAAGGCCAGCGCCAGCGTGATGTGATAATCGTGTACGATTCCGCCATCGGAACATACCGGAATGTAGACCCCGGTTTCGCGGTAATACTCGTCACGGGCCTTTGCGACTTCCAGCGTGGCTGTTGCCTGACCCCGGCCAATGCCTTTCTGCTCGCGGGTGATACAGATGGAACCGCCGCCAATGCCGACTTTGATGAAATCGGCGCCGGCTTGGGCAAGAAAGCGGAAACCGTCCGCATCCACAACATTTCCTGCACCGATTTTTACGGTATCTCCATACTGTTCACGGACCCATTTCAGGGTCTCGGCCTGCCAGCAGGAATATCCTTCGGAGGAATCGATGACCAGGACATCTGCTCCCGCTTCCACCAGAGCCGGGATCCGTTCCCTGTAATCCCTGGTATTGACGCCGGCACCGACCACGTACCGTTTGTCGGCATCCAGCAGTTCGTTGGCATATTCCTTGTGGCTGTCGTAGTCTTTTCGGAATACAAAAGACACAAGTTTCTGGTTTTCATCCACGATCGGGAGCTGATTGAGCTTGTGATCCCAGATGATGTCGTTGGCTTCTGACAAGGTGATGCCGTCTTTGCCCACAATCAGCTTTTCGTACGGGGTCATGACATCTTTGACCAGCGTGTTCCGGTCGATCCGCGATTCTCTGTAATCGCGGCTGGTCAGAATTCCCACCAGGGTACCGTTTCTTTCGCCATTGTCGGTCACCGCCATGGTGGAATGACCGGTCCGGTTGCGAAGGGCAATCACATCCGCAATCGTGGCATCCGGAGAGATGTTGGAATCACTGTCTACAAAACCGGCTTTGGTGCTCTTCACCTGCCGCACCATGGCTGCCTGACGTTCAATGGGCTGCGACCCGTAGATGAAGGCAACACCACCTTCCCTTGCCAGGGCACAGGCAAGCTCCGGTCCGGACACCGCCTGCATAACGGCGCTGACCAGGGGAATTTTCATGGTAACGGCCGGTTTTTCTCCTTTTGAGAATTTCACCAGGGGTGTGGAGAGATCAACATGATCAGGGGTGCAGTCAGGTCCGGTGTATCCGGGGACCAGAAGATATTCACTGAAGGTGCGGGATGGTTCTTTAAAGAATTTTGCCATGGTTCCTCCTTTTTGTTCCAGCTGTTTTACTGATTATCATAAAAGGCCGCCGGCAGTCCGTCAAGGATGTCGGCGGATTCAAGTCTTGCGTGCAGGTCAGCCGCCAAGCTGGCAGATCACAACGGAATACGGTGCGATCACAAGATTGCTGGTATATTCCTGGTTTGAATCTCCATTGTCAAACAGGACATGACCGAGTTCATGGATATCATACTGGAACCAGGAGCCGGTCGGATTGAGAAAACTGATCAGGCTGTCTGCATCCTTACTGGTTCGATACACCAGACACTGTCCGCTGATGGTCTCAAATTTCACCTGATTTGCGATTTCCTGGGCAGTCCGCAGCCGCAGGGAGGGATGCTGCTTCCGAATTTCAATCAGTCGCCTGGTATCCCGTACGATGCTGCTGTGCCGGTCCCTGCGGTGATAATCCATCTGATTGATGTTGTCGCCGCGATTATAGGTATTTCCGACGCCTTCTTTCGTCCGGCCGAATTCCTGTCCGGCATGAAGGAATGGTACACCCTGCGAGAGCAGAACCACTGCATTCGCAAACACCTGCCGCTTGTCGCGAAGGTCACTGCCTTCGCCATGACAGGCGACTTTGTTTTTGTCCCACAGCGTGTGGTTATCATGGCATTCCACGTAATTGATGGCTTTTTCCGGGGAATCATACCGGTGCTCGTTGCATGAGGCTGCCATGACATTCATGACATCAGACATTGCCCCGATGTTGCCGCTTGCAAACCCTTTCTGGCCGAGGTCTCCGTTCGAGCCCCGGATGGTATCCCGGAACCGATCGGAGAAATGACCGACGTCAGGCATCTTTGCCTGGTTCTCCTGCGTGGCCCGGATTTCAGGAGGGACAAAGCTGGGCATATTCCAGCCCTCGCCATACACCATAAAGCCGGGTTTGATCCTGCGGCATTCTGCCGCGATTTCATTCATGAGGTTCACATCGAGGATCCCCATCAAATCAAAGCGGAAGCCATCGACGTCATACAGTTCCACGATTTTTCGGCAGGTGTCCACAAAGTACCTCCGGCTCATCATGGGCTGCGTGTCAATATCGTTACCGCAGAACGACCCGTTGGAAAACTCGCCGTTCTGGTTCATCAGAAAATAGTAGTACGGAACAAGACGCTCCAGGGCAAACTCTCCTTTGTTGTACACATGATTGAACACGAGGTCCAGATTGACCCGCAGACCCGCTTTATGCAGTTCATGGACAAGACCGGCGAATTCCTGCACCCGTTCTGCTCCGCGGTCGGGATTGAGGGAATACGATCCTTCGAGGGTCCGGAAATGCATGGGATCATACCCCCAGTTGTAATAGAGCCCGGGGTGCGATTCATCCACACTGCCGAAATCGAACACCGGCAGGAGCTGAACATGTGTCACACCGAGGGTTTTTAAATAGGAAAACCCGGTCCGTCGGCTGCATGCCGTGGGACTTTCCTCGGTGAATCCCCGGAATGTGGAGGGATGCTGGACCCCTATGTTGTTTGCGCTGGTCATATCCCGGACACTGGCTTCATATATGATCGCATCTGTATTGCTTTCCAGCGGCGGCAGAGGAATCCGGTCAGGAAGATTCAGGGTGGAGGGATCAACGACGATGGAATACTTGCCGTTGATGCCGCCAAAGAATGAATAGGGGTCCACAGATTCCTGCCACTTTCCGTTGCAGCGGATCATGAAGGAATACCTTGCCTCGTTCCAGTCACCTGGAATACTGGCTTCAAACACCCCATTGAGTTTCCGTTCCAGTTCCTGGCTCACAGAACGGGATCCCTGTCTCAGCGAAACAATGATCCGATGAGCCGTGGGGGCCCACAGGCGGAACACAACGGCTTCTTTTGAATATACGGGGCCCAGTTCACCATCAAAGTCATAGTCTGACGCAAACTTCGGCGTTTTTGTAATATGCGAATAAACGGCGGGTGTCTTCTGACAGTGTTCATCGTATACATAATATTCCTCTCCCACTTCGATTGGTTCCCGGGGAGTCAGAACGGAATGTACATAGCCGTTCGGCAGTTCAGATCTGGTCACCAGGTCCAGTTCAATGATCCGGTCTCTGGAGTCCTTCAGGTGATAAAAGCGGCTTTTACCGCCAAAAAAATTATTGGATTTATAAATATTTACTTTGTCAAAATCGTCAAAATACGCTTCAAATGGTTCACGCATTCGCATGGATTGTTACCTCCCACAGACAGTTCAATGATAACACGTCATATCGTTACGACGAAACCGACGTAGACAGACATTCTAAATATTCCAATTTATGACACGATAAACAGCATTTATCCGGGATATCTCAAATCGATGAATCATTACCCCTGGATTTGTATCCCGGTTTCCTCTATTTGCAGACCCTGTTCCCGCTGGCTGGATACGGTATACTGATACAGGAACTGACTGCAGAACCGGGATCAGTCGTGCAGTCGGTCCGGAACATACTGAGAGGAGTCTGGTTATGAGAATTGAAGAAGATGTACTGGGAACAATAGAAGTAGCAGATGGCTGTTACTGGAAGTCGCAGACCCAACGGTCTCTGGAAAACTTTCCGATCGGGAAAGAAAAAATGCCCGAACCACTGATTCGTGCCTTCGCATTGCTGAAACTGAGCTGTGCAAGGGCAAATCTGCGTTCAGGCATCATCACTTCTTTCCAGGAAGCAGCCATTGCCCATGTTTGCCGACGAATCCTGGACGGAGAGCTCAGGGATCAGTTTCCTCTGTCTGTCTGGCAGACGGGATCCGGCACACAGACCAACATGAATCTCAATGAAGTCATCACCACGCTGGGAAACCAGTTTGCGGGGACTGACATACTTCATCCAAATGATGTGGTCAACGCTTCCCAGAGCAGCAATGACACGTTTCCATCCGCCTTGCATATTATGGCAGTCATGGAAATCAAAGACCGCCTGCTGCCTGCACTGGAAACAATGGCAGAGTGTCTGCGCACCCTGGAATCGCGGTTTGCGGGAATCATAAAAATCGGCCGTACCCATCTGCAGGATGCCACTCCCCTGTATCTCTCCGGAGAGGTTTCGGGATGGCGCAGCATGATCGAGCATTCACAGCATCAGATTCTCGATACTCTGCCCTATCTGCAGGAACTGGCAATCGGAGCCACAGCTGTCGGTTCCGGAATCAACTCCCCGGAGGGATTCGATGTACTGTTCTGCCGGATTCTGAGCCGGGAAACGGGTATAGACTTCCGGCCGGATCCCAATAAATACCATGCCCTGACCTCCAAAGACGCCTGTGTGTTTCTGTCAGGAGCCCTGAAGGGACTGGCAGCCAACCTGATGAAGATCGCAAACGATATCCGCTGGCTGGCCTCCGGTCCAAGATGCGGGATCGGGGAACTCATCATCCCGGCAAATGAGCCGGGGTCCTCCATCATGCCCGGCAAGGTGAATCCGACACAGTGCGAAGCCGTAACCATGGTGGCTCTTCAAGTCATGGGCAATGATGCGTCTGTCGGCATGGCTGCCAGTCAGGGAAATTTTGAGCTGAATGTGTTCATGCCTCTGATAGCGGAAAACCTGTGTCAGTCCATCCGTCTTCTTGCAGATGCATCCGATTCCTTTACCCGGCGCTGTCTGTCAGGGCTGGAAGCCAACCGTCCTGTCATCGAATCCAATCTGGAGAACAGCCTGATGCTCGTGACTTGCCTGAATCCTGTGATTGGGTACAAGAAAGCCGCCCGGGCGGCCCGGACGGCGCATGAACAGGGTATTACGCTGAAGGAAGCCATACTGTCCCTTGGATATCTCTCGGGTGAAGAATTCGATGAATATGTGCAGCCGGAGAAAATGGTGCATCCTCTGTCGTGAGTGCTTTGCGGGCTTTCAGAGAATCGGACTGAACAGTTTCAGGACATCGCGGTAAAAGCGTACAGATCCTTTGACAGCCTGGCATTCAGCCATCGTCACTTCATGTGAGACTTCGAACATGGATTCGAAGTCTTTTTTGATTTCCCGAATACAGTCGGTTTTACGCATCCAGATGCCACACTCGTAATTGATGTAATAAGACCGGCTGTCCATGTTGACTGTTCCGACCAGGGCGTTTTCGTCGTCGCTCAGGCATACTTTTCCATGAATGAATCCAGGTGTATATTCGTATATTCTGACGCCTGCCCGTATCAGAGGTTCGAAATTGGATCGGGTGACCGCATAGACCATTTTCTTGTCCGGGATACCAGGAACGAGAATACGGACATCCACACCGTTGGCTGCCGCCAGTTTGATGGTTGCGATCATTTCCGCATCTATGACCAGGTAGGGAGTCGTGATCCACAGATATTTGTTGGCAAGATTGAACATATTCATATGCATGTTTTTGCCGGTATCGTTTTCATCAGTGGGGGCATCGAAGAAAGGAATCACGAATCCGGTCTGTTCCGGGTTCCGGAATTCTGTGTCCGGGAGAACATAATCCGCATACCGTGTATTCCGGGCAGCCTGGTAGTTCCAGATCTGCAGGAAGGAAATCGTAAACTGTTCCACTGCCTTACCTCTGACTTCTATTCCCATGTCTTTCCAGTAGCCGAACCGTTTTTTCATATTGACGTATTCATCCGCGATATTGATACCGCCGGTAAAGGCCGTCTTTCCGTCAATGACAATGATTTTTCTGTGATCCCGGTTGTTCATCTGCATCGCCAGCTGTGGTTTGAGCGGATTGAAGACATGTGTCTTGATTCCCTGAGACTCCAGCCACTGGTCGTAGTCAGGCTGCATATGGGTAAAGGCACCAAAATCGTCGTAGATGAATCGGACATCGACGCCTTCTTTCGCCTTTTCAATCATGACTTTGAGAATGGAATCCCACATACGTCCATTGTCGAGAATGAATGTTTCGACAAAAATAAACTTCTCTGCCCTGGCCATTGCCTCAATGATTGCCTGGCATTGTTCCTGTCCGGTTGGAAAATAACGGACCTGGCAATGTTCATAGACCGGAAAAAATCCATTGGTCCAGGCCATGGAAACCATTTTATCCAGAACCTGATCTTTGCCGGTGGCTTTGAGGGTCTGCATGTTCTGTCGGGCATATTGTTTATAGTCTGCATATGCCTGGCGGTCTTTGATCATCAGTGCCTTGGGTATTTTCTTGGAGCCGAAAAGCAGATACAGAATTCCGCCAAAGACCGGAAGGGCGAGGATGACAAAAATCCAGAGCAGACGGGAACTGGAGTCCTGATCCTTCCCGGCTATGACGATGGCGACAATGGCTGAGAGAATCACCATCAGGTAATAAATCAGAATAAACTGCCTGGAGAAATAAAACAAAAACAGGAGCAGTATCAGTGCCTGAATGATCAGACCGGATACAACATAAAATGCCTTAGATTTGAAGAAACGGATTATTTTTTTCACAGGACCTCCTTTCCGCATGCTGTCCTTCCATGGATCTGTCGGCTCTGTGAGATCTGTCCGCCTTTCTGTACCTGTCCGGCGCATCCTCTTGCGAATTGCTGAAGTCCGGATGGTCAGGCTGATGAAGGCTTGAGAACAGCTGTAAGCTGCAGTTCAGCGAGCTTCACATCAAGATACAAAGAAAGCCACCTTCCCGTAAGGAAAGCGGCTTTCTGAGTGGCCATTTGTTATTTTTGCCTTTCGGCTATCGTCACCGTCTCTGAGCTTGACTTCTGTGTTCGGGATGGGAACAGGTATTTCCTCAGCACTGTGATGACCACATCTTCCGGAATCGTCTCTTCCAGGTCGCTCCCTGAAAACCATACTCGATATGTCTTCCGTTTCCTGTCTTTCCGCAAAGCTGCGGGCTTCTTCTTTAGATCAAGTCCTCGACCGATTAGTGCCAGTCAACTCCATGCATCTCTGCACTTCCATCCCTGGTCTATCCACCTCGTAGTCTTCAAGGGGTCTTACTTCTCTTTCAGAATGGGAGATCTCGTCTTGGGTCCGGCTTCGTGCTTAGATGCTTTCAGCTCTTATCCGTTCCCTGCTTGGCTACCCAGCTCTACCATTGGCATGATAACTGGTGCACCAGCGGCAGGTCCATCCCGGTCCTCTCGTACTGAGGACAGCTTCCCTCAGATCTCCGACGCCCACAACAGATAGGGACCGAACTGTCTCACGACGTTCTGAACCCAGCTCGCGTACCGCTTTAATGGGCGGACAGCCCAACCCTTGGAACCGAATCCAGCTCCAGGATGCGATGAGCCGACATCGAGGTGCCAAACCTCGCCGTCGATGTGAACTCTTGGGCGAGATCAGCCTGTTATCCCCAGGGTAGCTTTTATCCGTTGAGCGACGGCCCTTCCATTCGGCACCGCCGGATCACTAATCCCGACTTTCGTCCCTGCTCCAGTTGTCTCTGTCGCAGTCAGGCACGCTTCTGCATTTGCACTCTTCAGTTGGTTCCCATCCAACCTGAGCGTACCTTTGGGCGCCTCCGTTACTCTTTGGGAGGCGACCGCCCCAGTCAAACTGCCCGCCTGGCACTCTCCCCTGTCCCTCTCGGCACACGGGTTAGGGCCCCATACATCCAGGAGTGGTATCCCACCGGCGACTCCACCAATACTTGCGTACTCGCTTCCAAGTCTCCCACCTATCCTGTACATGGCTGTCCAGGACCCAATACCAGGCTGCAGTAAAGCTCCATGGGGTCTTTCCGTCTAGTTGCGGGTAACCTGCATTTTCACAGGTACTAAGATTTCACCGAGTCTGCTGCCGAGACAGCGCCCAAATCGTTACACCTTTCGTGCGGGTCAGAACTTACCTGACAAGGAATTTCGCTACCTTAGGACCGTTATAGTTACGGCCGCCGTTCACTGGGGCTTCGGGTCACTGCTTCACCTCGCGGTTCACAGCTTGCCTTAACCTTCCAGCACCGGGCAGGTGTCACCCCCTATACTTCGCCTTGCGGCTTCGCAGGGAGCTGTGTTTTAGTTAAACAGTCGCTTGGGCCTTTTCACTGCGGCTCTTTCGAGCGCCCCTTCTTGCGAACGTACGGGGCCATTTTGCCGAGTTCCTTGGCAACAGTTCTCTCGCTCACCTTCGCATCCTCTGCGCGCCCACCTGTGTCGGTTTTGGTACGGGCCGTATATGCATTTCCACTAGAAGCTTTTCCTGGAAGCTGACTCGATGCGCTTCGCTACTCGCCTTCCGCTTTCGCTTACCCGTCACGCTCTGGTTTCCGTATCCGGATTTGCCTGGATACCACCTGCTTCGCTTGGCCCTCAATCCAGTAAGAGGGTCGCATCTGCCTTCTCCGTCACTCCTTCGCTCCATATACGGGTGCAGGAATCTCCGCCTGCTTTCCATCCGCTGCGCCTTTCGGCCTCACGTTAGGTCCCGACTTACCCAGGGCGGACGAACCTTCCCCTGGAATCCTTGGGCTTTCGGTGTGCAGGATTCTCACCTGCATCTCGCTACTCACACCGGCATTCTCTCTTCCATGCTGTCCATATGCCGTCTCCGTCATACTTCTTCCTGCATGCAACGCTCCCCTACCACATATACTTCCATATACATCCGCAGCTTCGGTACCTGGCTTAAGCCCCGGTACATTTTCGGCGCAGGGCCACTCGACTAGTGAGCTGTTACGCACTCTTTCAAGGATGGCTGCTTCTGAGCCAACCTCCTAGCTGTCCGTGCGTCCCCACATCCTTTTCCACTTAGCCAGTATTTTGGGACCTTTGCTGGCGGTCTGGGCTCTTTCCCTCTCGACCATGGACCTTATCACCCACAGTCTCACTGCCGGATTCCTCCCAGTCGGCATTCGCAGTTTGATCGCATTCAGTACCCCGGGATGGGGCCATCATGCGTTCAGTGCTCTACCTCCGTCTGTCATCCTCCGACGCTAGCCCTAAAGCTATTTCGGGGAGAACCAGCTATCTCCGGGTTCGATTGGAATTTCTCCCCTAGCCACAGGTCATCCGCTAACTTTTCAACGGTAGTCGGTTCGGTCCTCCACAGAATTTCACTTCTGCTTCAACCTGCCCATGGCTAGATCACCCGGTTTCGGGTCTGCTCCATACTACTCTTCCGCCCTCTTAAGACTCGCTTTCGCTTCGGCTCCGTCCTTTCCGACTTAACCTCGCACCATGGAACAACTCGCCGGTTCATTCTACAAAAGGCACGCCATCACCCTTTGACGGGCTCTGACTTCTTTCAGGCACACGGTTTCAGGTTCTCTTTCACTCCGCTCCCGCGGTTCTTTTCACCTTTCCCTCACGGTACTCGTTCTCTATCGCTCACACTGTATATTTTGCCTTGGCGGATGGTCCCGCCTGCTTCCGACAAGATTTCTCGTGTCCCGCCGTACTCAGGATCCCGTCTCATGCGTCTAACACTTCGCTTACGAGGCTTTCACTCTCTCTGGCTGTACTTCCCTGTACATTCTGCTGTGTCTTTCCCACTCTTTTGACGGTCCTACTACCCCGGATCTCTCCGGTTTGGGCTTCCTCCCCTTTCGCTCGCCGCTACTCGGGGAATCACTGTTGTTTTCTTTTCCTCCGGGTACTTAGATGTTTCAGTTCCCCGGGTACCTCTCCCTTTCGGGATGACAGCCTTCTGGCTGCCGGGTTCCCCCATTCGGACACCGACGGGTCTTTGCCTCCTTACGGCTCACCGTCGCATTTCGCTGTTTGGCACGTCCTTCTTCAGTACAGTGTGGCCAGGCATCCTCCCTGCGCCCTTCCTTGCTTGATCTGATTCTCTCAAACGTTTTTCGTGCTTTCTTCGAGATATTTTTCTCAGAACTGTTTCTTCTCTGTTCTTTTCTTTCTCTCAGTTTCTTTCTATTTCTCCACAACTTTACTTCAGACCTTCTGTTGTCTTTCATATCGTTGTACGGTTTTCAAAGATCGACCCTGGAAGACACTCTTCCAAAACCGGACAGGAACCACTCTGCTCTTTTTCCTTTTCCCCTGTACTTTCTCCTTAGAAAGGAGGTGATCCATCCCCACGTTCCCGTAGGGATACCTTGTTACGACTTAACCCCAGTCATCGATCCTGCCTTCGACGGCTCACTCCTCTAATGAGGTCATGCCACCGGCTTCGGGCATTACCGACTCCCATGGTTTGACGGGCGGTGTGTACAAGGCCCGGGAACGTATTCACCGCGGCATGCTGATCCGCGATTACTAGCGATTCCAACTTCATGGAGGCGGGTTGCAGCCTCCAATCCGAACTGGGACGGCTTTTATGAGATTCGCTCGACATCCCTGTCTCGCTGCTCTTTGTAGCCGCCATTGTAGTACGTGTGTAGCCCAGGCCATAAGGGGCATGATGATTTGACGTCATCCCCGCCTTCCTCCGGTTTGTCACCGGCAGTCTGGCATGAGTCCTCAGCTTTTCCTGTTAGCAACATGCCACAAGGGTTGCGCTCGTTGCGGGACTTGACCCAACATCTCACGACACGAGCTGACGACAACCATGCACCACCTGTGTGGATGTTGACCTCCGATGCATCTCTGCATCTTCGCATCCCATGTCAAGGCCTGGTAAGGTTCTTCGCGTTGCTTCGAATTAAACCACATACTCCACCGCTTGTGCGGGCCCCCGTCAATTCCTTTGAGTTTCACACTTGCGTGCATACTCCCCAGGCGGAGGACTCACTGCGTTAACTTCAGCACTGAGGTTTCACCCCCAACACTTGGTCCTCATCGTTTACGGCGTGGACTACTAGGGTATCTAATCCTATTTGCTCCCCACGCTTTCGTGCCTCAGCGTCAGCAACAGGCCAGGCGGCCGCCTTCGCCACTGGTGTTCTTCCATATATCTACGCATTTTACCGCTACACATGGAGTTCCACCGCCCTCTCCTGCTCTCCAGTCCTCCAGTTTCCAAAGCCATGCATGAGTTGAGCTCATGCGTTTCACTCCAGACTTGCAGGACCGCCTGCGCACCCTTTACGCCCAATCATTCCGGATAACGCTCGCCACCTACGTATTACCGCGGCTGCTGGCACGTAGTTAGCCGTGACTTTCTGGCGGGGCACCATCAGTCAGCACCCATTTCCTGATGCTGCCTTTTTTCCCCCGCAACAGAGCTTTACGACCCGAAGGCCTTCTTCACTCACGCGGCATCGCTCGTTCAGGCTTGCGCCCATTGACGAAAATTCCCTACTGCTGCCTCCCGCAGGAGTCTGGGCCGTGTCTCAGTCCCAATGTGGCCGTCCGCCCTCTCAGGCCGGCTATGCATCATCGTCTTGGTGGGCCTTTACCCCGCCAACCAACTAATGCACCGCAGGTCCATCCGCGCCCCATCCCCTAAAGGATGTTTCACAGAAAGAAGATGCCTCCTTCCTGTACATCGGGATTTGTTCTCCGTTTCCAGAGCGTATTCCCGGTGCGCGGGCAGGTTCCCTACGTGTTACTCACCCGTTCGCCACTAGAGACCCGAAGGTCTCTCGTTCGACTTGCATGTATTAGGCATGCCGCCAGCGTTCATCCTGAGCCAGGATCAAACTCTCCATTTGATCTGTACTCAGACGCTTTGCGTCTTGTGTTCATGATTGTTTTTCAGGTTCAAAGAATCGACGTTGTATCGTCTTGTATTTACTTCGTTTTTCCTGTCCGGTTTTCAAAGAGCGTCAGCACCCATCACAGATGCTTCCATCGCCTGCGGCTTCTGATGAAGTCACAAGCTTTTCAAAGATACTGAAATGGGCGGTCTGGCTGTCAAGCCCGCCTGTGCCCCTCAGCACTCTTATATCTTAACTCATCCGCAAGAGTCTGTCAACACATTTTTTGAACTTTTTGTTCTTTTCTGTGTTGTGGCTTGTTGGTTTATCCAAATCAATTGCGGCTCGTTTATGATACCGCGGATATGCGCAAAAGTCTACCGTTTTCTGCACACCATGACTGTTTTTCTGAATTCTCTATTTTCGTTCTCCCGGATTACCCAATGATCCTGAATGAATCCACAGTCAGCCAGGAGCTTCTCTGAACGCTTGTCTCCCGGATCAAAACCGGACCAGAGTTCCTTCAGATCCAGATTCTCAAATGCATGGGCTGCACCCGTCTTCAGAATCTCTTGCGCATACTCACCTTCCATAGCTGAATCACAGATCCAGAATCCGATTTCATGATCTTGAAGTCCAATCTCCAGACAGCCGGCCAGGGAACCATCCCTGAACGTAATCATCCAGCAAAGACTATGCTGCAGTCTCTGCCGAATGATTTCTCTTGCATGGTCAGGACTGGACGGTTCTTTCCAGTTCAGATACACCGCGTATCCCCTGCCACGATCCTGACTGTACAACAATCCTGCATCGGATTCCCGCCACATTCTGAAATTCAGCCGTTTTGTCATTCTCATACTTCTGCTCCCTGCAAAGAAAAAGAATCCGGAAAGCCTCCGGATCCTTGTGTTCTTATTCCACCGGCTCCCGCCAGATTTTCGCTCCCAGTGACTGCAGCTTGCCATCCAGATTGTCATACCCGCGGTCAATATGGTAGACATCATGAATCTCCGTGACGCCATCCGCCATCAGACCAGCCACTACCAGTCCCGCACCACAGCGAAGGTCGGTAGCGACCACACTTGTGCCTGTAAGCCTGGTCGGACCATTCACAAACCCTGACGGAATGCGCACATCAATATCCGCACCCATTTTGTTCAGCTCTCCACAGTGCTTGAACCGTTCAGTATAAATGGTTTCTGTTACCACAGACTGCCCCTGACATTGTGTCAGAATGGCTGTAAATGGCTGCTGTACATCTGTTGCAAATCCTGGATATGGCTTGGTCATGATTTCTGTGGGACGGAGGGGTTTGTCTGTATGACTTATTTTCACGAAATCCGGTCCGACCTTCATATCAATGCCAATTTCTTCCAGCTTCATCAGAATCGCTTCCAGGTGCTGAGGGATGATATTCTCGATCGTCATTTCCTCTGCCATCGCCGCCGCAATCAGAATATAGGTTGCAGCTTCGATCCGGTCCGGGATGATTTCGTGACTGCACCCATGCAGATCCTTCACACCGTCAATGACAAGCGAACTTGTGCCCATTCCATGGATCTTGGCCCCCATTTTGTTCAGCAGTGTGGCAATATCAATGATTTCCGGCTCTCTGGCAGCATTTTCGATGACCGTTCGGCCTTGCGCAAACACCGCAGCCATCATGATATTGATGGTGGCTCCCACGCTGGAAATATCCAGGAAAATCCGGTTGCCCTTCAGGCGGGGGGCATCCAGAATATAACAGCCATGTTCATATTTAATATCGGCCCCAAGTGCTTCGAATCCCTTTAAGTGAAGATCAATGGGTCTTGGGCCAAGATAGCATCCGCCTGGCATCTGTATCTCCGCGTGCCCGAATTTGCCCAGAAGAGCGCCCATAAAATAGTAACTGGCACGGAGCTTGGAGACAGCGTGGGAAACCATCGGACGATTTTCCATGTTCCGGGGATCAATGTAAAGCGTATCATCACTTCGGGATTCTACGTATACCCCCAGTTCACGCAGCAGCTGAGTCAGGGAGTTCACATCCGAGATATGGGGAACACCATAAATCGTGACGGGCTCACTGCCGAGAATCGCTGCCGGAATCAGGGCTACTGTCGAATTCTTTGAACCACTGATACGGACTGAACCCCGCAGTTTCCTTCCGCCTTCAATCTTTATGACTTCTTCCATGCTGGTTCTTCCTCCCAATCCATCGAATCTGATTATAGCGAAATTCACTACTCTTCTCCATAGGAAAGAACCTTTCGCCCGATGAGGCAGACGACATATCGGTGAATCCCCTTACATGTACTGTTTCAAAACATTCGTTACCATCCCTCAATTCATGTAACAGCCATAAATACTGCAGGTTTGGCTTGTATACTCATTGTGAAAGGAGGGGCACGTATGAAAAATTGCCTCATCATCACCAGTCAGGGCTGGTTCTCGGAAGCGCAGCTCTTCTTCTCGAAAGGCAGACGGTGCCTTTCTTATATGACCAGCTGGAACGAAAGCGAGAAAAAGTTCTTCACGTTTGAAGAAGCCAGAGATATCCGGTCCCTGCTGGACCGGCCTGCCAGAATAGAAGTCTGCTGAGCATATCAGTTCAGACAAAAGGGGTTGTAACAGTAAGGCCGGTTTTACGGTCTGTAGGCTGATTACAGCCCCTTTTTCTTGTTATAAACGGAAAAAATGTCTGGAGATTCCATTGGTATTCTCCAGACATTTCTTTTTGGCCATTATAAAAACAACTTGGGGGATAACTTTCAAAAAAAGCCTGTTTTTCCTCGTCAGTTTAGCTTACCTATAAGGTTATTTGCCCTCTGTTTAAGCCAGAACAGATGATATTTATAAAGATTCAGACCCAGACAGTTCAAAAGAAATTCCATCTTGACACCTTTCAATCCTCTTCGCCTGAATCTGGTCATTCCCCGGTCTTGCTTCAGAATCCCGAACGCTCCCTCCACCTGTATTGACCGCTGCCTGCAGAGTCCCTTTCCTTCTTCGCATCCCAGGTTTTCATCTGCTTTTCCCTGCAGCTCTTCCATCACCACATTCTTTCCGACTCTCCTGTACTTTCCGAACCGGAAACACTGGGACCGTCTGGGACATCCCTCACAATGGCCTTTCTCCGAATACATCTGACTGATATGAAGATTTCCACCACGGGTCCTTGATATATTGTCCCCTTCATACTGATCCAGGACCCTTCCTTCCGGACAGATCAGAAACCCTTCTTCTGTTTGCTTCCAGTTGAGCACATTGTAGATCCTCTTCTGGAATCTTCGGTCCTTCTTCTTCCCAAAGTTTCCGTATTTCTGTACCAGTTCTATCCCGTTTTTCAGGTTGTACAGGTAATTGTCAAGACTTCCATATCCCGCATCCGCTACGGGCCTGCAAGGATATTTCCCTGTATAGTCATGATAACGGTCCATGAAAGCCTGCCAGGTGAGGGTGTCTCCCGGATTCTGGAATATATCCGCATTCACGATCAATCCGTCACTGACTGCGATCTGGCAGTTGTAGCACGGTCTGGTGACTCCGCTTTGGTTGTAATAATCCCATTTGGTGGCCATGAAGGTCGCATCAAGGTCGGTTTTTGAACATGAGTTGCGGTTTCCAAGCGTATAAAGCCACTCTTCATACTCCATCAGCTTCAAAGCCATTTTCAATAGTGAATCATAGTATCTCTGAATGGAAGACTTGCGATGGCCGATCCCATAACAGATTTGCGTGTCAGTCTGGACCATGACTTCCATCAGGTACTGGCAGACATAGAAAAGATCCCAGGACTGATATTCATCCCTGAGGGGATAGTCATAGCCAAAGAAGGAATTGATCTCGCTTAACAAAGCTGAAGTGCTCAGATACAGCTTCTTGCGACTGTTCACGATCCTCTTCTTATAGACGAAAGAATTCTTGTGGGCATTAGCTTCGATCTTTGTTCCATCGACGAATTGCACATGTGGGTCGATGCACATCAGATCGACGGCGATATGATGGCTGAGTTCAAAGAAAATATCATCGATGGCCCCTTCCTGAAGGATATCCAGGACCCTTTTGAAAGCCTGATGGCTGGGCATTTCATAGTTGGACAGGTAAAGAAACCGACAGTCTGTACGGCACAGGGATTCCAGCTCCCTGAGGGAGATGTTCTTTCTGGATGTCATGTATGAGAAAAGGATGACCCGGAGCAGCATCACGCGATCGTGAGAGCTGGAATTGTTCGATCTGACCGGAGCGAAGTATTTGGCAAGATTGATCCTTTCTATCGCTTCCAGGAAAGAGTAAACAGGGTCATCAGATTGGATTCGGACTGGTACATCCAGCGCGAGTGATTCTTGTACGCCGAACGGATAATGGATATAATTCGGTTGTATGTTTTTTAGCACAAACAAATCATACAACAAAGGGCAGGTCAGCTGATAAGCTTTCCTGCCCTTTGCGTTTTTATTTAGGATAGCTGTCCAGGTTTAACTGTTACAGCCCCTTTCCTGCCTTCCGTTTTACTGTCTCTGTGACTTACGCCTTGTCAGCAGAACCGAAGAAGTTGACTACATAGTCTTCCACCAGAGCCTGAATGGCATCAGCACCCGGTTTCAGCAGTTTACGGGGATCGTAACCCTTGGGTTTGTCGATGCCGCCATCTTCAATGTATTTCTTGGTAGCGTCTGCAAAGACAATCTGGCATTCGGTGTTTACATTCACCTTGGACACACCCATGGTAATGGCTTCCTTGACCATTTCCTGCGGGATGCCGGAACCGCCGTGCAGTACCAGAGGCTTGCCGTTTGTCTGGTTCTGAATCTCTTTCAGAACATCAAAGTTCAGACCTGCCCAGTCTGCAGGATATTTGCCGTGAATGTTGCCAATGCCGGCTGCCAGGAAATCAACACCCAGATCCGCAACAGCTGCACATTCCTTGGGATCGGCAACTTCACCGGCAGATACAACGCCGTCTTCCTCGCCGCCAATGCCGCCGACTTCACACTCAATGGAAATGCCCTTGCTGTGAGCCAGATCGATCAGCTCTTTGGATTTTGCAATGTTCTCTTCGATCGGATAGTGAGATCCGTCGAACATGACAGATGTAAAGCCAGCCTCGATGGCTTTTTTCGCACCTTCGTATGTACCGTGGTCCAGATGAATGGCTACAGGTACAGTGATGCCGTAGAACTCCATGATGTTCTTGACCATGTCAACAGCGTTTTTGTAACCGCACATGTATTTGGCAGCACCTTCGGATACGCCCAGGATAACAGGGGACTTCTTTGCTTCGCATCCCAGCAGAATGGCCTTGATCCATTCCATGTTGTTGATGTTGAACTGCGCGATGGCATAGTGGCCTTCGTGGGCCTTGTTGATCATTTCAGTAGCTGAAACTAACATTCTGCAGAATCCTCCTTATTGAATTCTCTCAACAGCATTTTACAACGGGCGGCTCTAAATGAAAACTGTTTCCGGCCAATCTGCCGGCCACAGAAAAGATGCAACCGCTTACGCAGCAGAATTTCTCCGCGAGCTTCCTGTCATTTTCACCGGCTGTGCCAGGGAACGGATCCGTTCCTGAAGCCGCAGGGATGCAACCCGGTCTCCATCCGGCTGGTACTTTTCCAGCAGTTCCTCCGGGGTATAGTTTGAAGAAAAATATGTTTTCTTGCCATTCTGCATCCGATAATCCAGGACCGGAAACAGGATATCGTCTCTGGTCCACTTGGAGATTCCCTCCGACCCCAGATCATCGAGGACAACCACATCCGAAAACTTCAGGTGTCCCAGCATATCCTGACGGTATTCCGGATCCTCGAGAGACTGCCGGAAATCCTGCACGAACAGCGGGACTTTCACAAAACTCACCTTCAGGCCCTGTCTGGCGAAATCATTCGCGAGAGCCGTCAGCAGATAAGTCTTCCCCGTCCCTGGCTGTCCATACAGGAATATACCTCCAGGCTTGTCAACGGACTGCATCGCCGCGATATAACTGCACATGTATTCCGGCGTTTCCCCTTCCATGCTGATACTCTTCATACTGAGCTCCAGATCCCCGGGATCCCCATGAAAAATCCGATAGCTGCTCCTATGCCGGCGCAGATCCATCACCGCCTGCTGACGACGGCAGGGCACATAGGTTTCTTCCAGGATCCCGTCGACCACATGCATGGCCAGACCGCGTCCTTTCATCGGCTGTCTGCAGAACTCGAGTCCTCGGCAGCGGGAACACCGGTCGAGTGAATCGAGATACCGACCCATCGCGCCGGCATTCTGCTCCAGGAACTGTCCATCCTGTTTCTCGGTCTGAAGAAACCGGATGATTCTCGGATCGTTCCTCAGTTTTTCCAGGAGTGCCTCTCTTGCCTGACGGGTCGTTTCATCCATCTCAGCGTGTATTTCCATTCGTTTCATACTTTCCAGTTCTTTTTGATATCCTCAATCTGTTTCAGCATCTGCTGCCGCTCTTCCTCGGAAGCAAACTGCCGTCCCCTGTCATTGTACCAGTCTGGCAGCCTGCCGCTGAACACGCTGTCCGGCTGCACCTGCAGTCCTTTTCTTTTCCGTACCCCCTGTAAGGCCTGCGCTGTCTGCTTCTTTCTCCAGTCCCGGACCTTCTCGCGTGTATCCAGACCCAGCCGTGCCCATGTCCCTGCGACTTTCTCCACGTATTTGCCGGGAAGCGCACCATTGGTCTGTTCCATTGTATAATCCAGCAGCTCGTTGATCACAGGTCCGGTAAACCGGTATTCCTGGGAGAGCTTCTCGAGCATCCGCCTGTCTGCATCGGATACAGGTGCCCCTTTCTGCCGCTCCTGCAGAAAGAGAACGGGCGCATTCTCAAAGGGATCCTGTCTGTCCAGGAATTCCCTGCGACGCTCGGAACGGATAATGTTCTTCAGCGCTTCCTGATCCAGAATCTTCATGGGAGGAGGACAGGCACGGCTGACGTACTTTACCATCTGCTCTTCGCTCAGGCCATAGAGCCTGGCAAGATTGGCAATCAGTTCTTCATTCGCGCGTGTCCGCATACGGACTGGAAACAGGTATTCTCTGTTGCGGTAGAATTTTTCCCAGTCAAATCCCGCAGTATCCCGGGCAGGAAGCAGCTTCTGCAGCGACTGTTCCTTTTCCTCGGACCATTCTCTTTCCAGAGGTTCCGGATCGATGTCAGCTGTCTGCCGCATCCAGCCCTCCGGAACAGATGCTCCAACTGCAAAGAACTGCATCAGGCGGTCAAACTGCTCGGATCCCACTGTATTCAGCAGAAGCCGGCTGAAGACTTGATGCCGCAGAAATCTGGACACATCCAGGGGAGGGTTGACTGCATACAACAGACGGCCGGATACAGGTTCTGTATAGACATCCAGGAGCCCGAACATCTCCAGATTTTTTCTGGCTTTCTCCATACGGCCAGACCCGATACCGGACAGCCGCAGCAGCTGCTCCGGTTCGATTCTGTCCAGACGGCACGAAAGAGACATCAATGTCTCATACAGGATCACCGCATCCTGTCCGCAAAGAGGTCTGTACAGAAGGAACAGGCTGTCCCTGTCCGTTCTCTCGGGCGTTCTGGACTGCAGCTCAATGTATGACGCACTCATATATCCCCTCCTGATGCAATGCCACTTCGATCTGTTCCCGCAAAGCATCCAGCGTTCCATCGTTATGCAGGACGACATCACTCGCCCGGGCTTTCTTCTCAGCCGGAAACTGGTACTGCAGCCGCTCACGGGCCCCGGCTTCGGTAAATCCACGCCAACGGATGAGCCGGTCGATGGCCGTTGATTCCCGGCATGTGACACACCAGATGGAATCAAACCGGTCTGCACTGCCTGTCTCGAACAGCAAAGGAACCTCCACGGCACATACCGGTTTGTCCTGTATCCAGTCCTCCATGGCATTCCACAGCAAAGGATGAAGAATCCCCTCAGCCTGTTTTCGCTTCACGGGATCCGCAAACATTCTTGCTGCCATTTCCGAACGGTCAACAGCACCGTTTTCCCTGAAAGGAACCCAGGCATATGTTCCAAGCAGCCGGCTGCCCTCTCCCCCTGCTTCCAGCAGTCCTGCGTTTACTGCGTCAAGATCCAGCACAGGAATATACCCGCCCAGAATCTTTGCGGCTGCAGATTTCCCTGCACCCATTGACCCTGTCAGTCCAATCACGTGGCGTTTCCCTCTGTTTCGTTCCATTTCCATATTCCCTTTCCATCCCCCAGGCATTGTGCCTGCTGCTGAATTCCGACGGACTCTGTACCTGCTTTCTTCCGGCAGATCCTGCCTGTTCAGCGCAACTGCGTCCACTGCCTGCCCGCCGGTGACAAGCAAGAGCCGGGGATCACTGATTCCCGGCTGCTTGATTCTATTGACCGATTCCTGTCCTGTAGCCGGGATCGGCAGGCACACTGTTCCCCTCTGCGGTCTTCTGACACTCCGGGCAATAATATGTGGCCCTCTGTCCAACTTTGATTTTCTCAATCGGACTCCCGCAGACCGGGCACAGGGTCCCGTCTTTCGTATGTACACGCAGACGGTTCTGAAATTCTCCCTCAATCCCCAGACTGGATGTATAGCTGCGGATTGTCGTTCCCTTCCTGGCAATGGCCTCCTGCAGAATTTCCTTTGTATTCCTCAGGATCCTGGCCAGGTCGTCATCCGACAGGTCACCGGCTCTGGTTTCCGGATGGATCCTGCTGGCAAACAGGATTTCATCGGCATAAATGTTGCCGATTCCGGCTATCACCGCCTGATCCAGCAGATTGATCTTGATTGCCCGGTTCTTCCTGAGACGACTTCGAAATTCACGGGGACTGATCGGGCTCAAAGCATCCGGACCAACCTTGTCGAAAACAGGGAGATCACGGAGATTTTCCTGTTTCGGGTACAGGTACATGCGTCCGAATTTCCGTACGTCATGATAAACCAGACACCGGCCATCTGCCAGTTCGAACATAGCATGCATGTGCTTCTCACGCGGATCCGGTTTGTGATCGAGCACGAAAAACTTCCCTTCCATCCGCAGATGAATCACCCAGTCATAGTCTGTCGTGATCAGAATCAGATATTTGCCGATACGGGAAAACCCGCAAATGGTCTGGCCCTGCAAAGCGCGGGCAAACTCATCCGGCGGGAGGTTTGCCGGAAGTTTTGGATGATGAATCTCCACACGGGAAATCACGGCCCCATTCAGTTTATCCTGCAGGGTATTCAGGACTGTCTGTACTTCAGGTCCTTCCGGCATTACTTCGCCTCATCCCAGGTTCTGCCTGTGTGGATTCCGGCTTTCAGCGGTACTTTCAGGTCCATGGCATGATCCATGGCGTCCTGAACCAGTTTCTTCATCTGTTCCACCTCATCATCCGGAACATCCAGGATCAGCTCATCGTGAATCTGCAGAAGAAGACGTGACTTGACGCCCTCTTCCTCCATGCGTCTTTTGACCGCAATCATGGCCATCTTGATCAGATCCGCGGCGCTGCCCTGCACCGGTGCATTCATCGCTGCCCGCTTTCCAAACTCCCGGGTCATGAAGTTCTTGTCTTTGATTTCCGGAATCATCCGCCGGCGATGCATCAGCGTCTCTACATATCCGTGCTCTTCACAGAATTCAATGACTCTGTTTGTGTACCGGTGAATATTGGGGTAGCTCGCAAAGTAAATGTTCATGAACTCCTTGGCTTCCCTGCGGGTGATGCCGAGTGTCTGCGAGAGTCCGAAATCCGTCTGGCCGTAGATAATTCCGAAATTCACCGTCTTCGCCACACGGCGCATCTGATCCGTGACGTCTTTGGCAGAGACATTGAAAAGCTGACAGGCTGTCCGGGTATGGATATCCGCATCTTCCAGAAATGCCTGGATCATGGCCTGCTCATCCGCCATATGTGCCAGCATGCGAAGTTCGATCTGCGAGTAATCCGCCGAAAGCAGAACATGTCCCTCGGGGGCTGTGAACATGCTTCGAATCTGACGTCCTTCTTCATCGCGGACGGAAATATTCTGGAGATTCGGATCAGAGGAAGACAGTCTTCCTGTCTGTGTCATGGTCTGATTGAATGTGGTGTGGATTTTGCCATCCACGATGTACCGGACAAGTCCGGTGATGTACGTGGTCATAAATTTGGAATACTTCCGGTACTCTAGTATGAGTTCCGCTATGGGATGCTCATCCCGCAGTTTTTCCAGCACATCGGCTGCCGTGCTGCGTTTCCGGCCGCCTTTCAGACCCAGTTCATCAAACAGGACCGTTCCCAGCTGCTTCGGACTCTCGATTTTGAACGGGTGACCAGCCAGCTCATAGATTTTTTCTGCCAGTGAATCCATCCGCTCCTGGAACTCAGCGCGAAGCTGCTCAAGGCGGCCGCGGTCACACTGAATGCCGTTTTTCTCCATTTCATAGAGGACCGGGATCAGAGGAAGCTCGATGGTCCGGTAGAGTGTATCCATGTCTTCTTCCTTCAGCCTGGCGAGAACCGCATCTTTCTTCTGTGCCAGCTGCCCGGCCAGAGCCGCCATGACAGGCTTCATCCTCTCCACACTACTGCCGCCCTTGGATTTCATGCCCAGGTCCCGGAAAGTCTCCGGGAGCACGATTTCCAGAGCTTCCATCAGTGTATCGATGCTGGTGGCCTGGGAATACAGGAGAAAAGACGCAACATGCAGATCCTCGGAAAACCGGGCCGGAGGAAAACCGCTGCGGTCCAGGAGATGCATGAAGTCCTTCGAATCCCATGTCGTCCATGCACGGGAGGTGACAAAGGAAGGATCTTCCAGGGCTTTGTCCACCGGAAGCCAGGCTGCGGTGTTACCGTGCGGGAAAACAAATCCGTACAGTGTCTGGTCCATGAAGGGATCCAGGCTGGCCACTGCCAGCATAATGTCTCCATCCGGATCGAACTCCAGGCGGTCAATGGCCTCGATTTCCCAGCTCTGCTGCACGGCCTGTGCTTCTTCCTGGGCCAAAAGGCTCCGCATTTCATATTTTCTGTAGAAATCCTGCGGACTGTCCGGGTTCAGTGCCAGATCCTCCATGGAAAACGGCAGCTTCATCTCCCGGTAAATCGTGGCCAGTTCCTTGGAGAGAAACGCCGATTCCTTTCCTTCCTCGAGATATTCCCGGCGCTTGCCCCTGATCTGGTCGAGATGTGCATAGACACCCTCCACTGTCTGAAAGTCGTGAAGCAGCTTCAGTGCAGTTTTTTCTCCGATGTGCCTGACCCCCGGGATATTGTCGGAGGCGTCTCCCATCAGTCCTTTCAGGTCTGTGATCTGGGCAGGGCTGAGTCCATAGCGCTTTTCCAGCTCCGGTTTGTCCACGATGTCGAGCTCTGCCAGGCCTTTCTTCATAAGAATGACCCGGGTGGAATCATCCACAAGCTGCAGAAGGTCACGGTCGGATGTCAGGATATAGGTTTCCATGTCCGGTGCGGAAGCAGCCATGGAACCGATGATGTCATCCGCTTCGTATCCTTCCTCTTCATATCGTGTGATATTGGCGGCATCCAGATACTCCCGGACGATGGGCATCTGTACGATCAGCTCTTCATCCAGTTCTTTTCTGGTTCCCTTGTAGGCCTCGAATCTTTCGTGCCGGAACGTCGGTTTCCCGCAGTCCCATGCCACAAGCATGGCATCCGGTTCGATCTGGGCAATCGCTTTCTGTAGCAGATGAATGAACCCGAATACTGCATTGGTGGGGATGCCCTGACTAGTGGTCATCCGGCGGGACTGGCCGATGGTTGCATAGTAGGTGCGGAACAGCATGGAATTGCCATCCACAAGCAATAATTTCTTCATACATTTCATTTTACCACGTCTGCTTCTGTCATAGAAAAGCGCCGGGTGTCCGTTACAGCCTGGCTGTCTGTCCCATTGTCTTCCCGCCTGTTGCAAAACAGAGAAAAGATCCGTGTCTCTGGCAGGTGAAGAAAAGCCGGCTTACCGGCCGGCTGCATGAAGTTGCGCAAGTTTTTTTCTGTCCTCTCTGGCCTGGCGGACACGAACGATTTTGAAATACCGGTCCATGACGTCGGCTGCATAGCGAATGACCCAGAGAGAGGCGATGTTGAGAAGCAGCGTGAAGGTTTCCATTCGCCATAGCCATGTCAGAATGGATGCATTCAGTGGAGTGGTGATGCGCAGCCAGATCCATGGAAGCAGATCGAATCCAAAGGCAAACAGAAGAAAGAACAGCCAGGAATACCGCATCGAATTGCTCCATCGGGGAGCCAGGCCTGCAAGCCAGGCGGCTGCAGTAAAGTACACCGGATCGAACGGAAAACTCCCCTGGAACACAAAAGCATGTACCAGTCCGGCCAGAAGTCCGGCCAGAACCCTGGTGAGGATGTCTTTGTTGTAGACAAATACGAGAAGACCAATGAGATAAAAGTGGGGTATCACCGAAAATCCGGTCAGCATGTAATTGGCCGGCCAGGCATAGGCAATGAACCCGTCCAACAGACCAAGCAGGGCAAACCCCGCCAGTATCAGGGGATGTTTGCGGATCATTTGCTGTCCTCTCTGCCAATGACTGTCACATAGCTGAAACTGCTGATGTTGGCCACTGGCTTGACGTAAATCGTCGAGATGATGGCATCATCATTCACGACGCTCTCAGTGACTGTGCCCACAAATATACCTGACGGATAATTGCCGCCTTTTCCGGACGTGGACACTTTCTGGCCGGAGGTGATGACAGCCTCATTGTTGAACAGCGACACACGATAGGCCTGTTTCCGGGCATCATACGACTGCAGGATTCCCTCCACTGTGGTTCCGTCTTCCAGAGGAATGGAAATGGCAATGTCATTGACCAGGGTGTCGCTTGTGAGCAGCTCCACGGTGCTTGTGGCAGTTTCCACATGGCTGACCAGGCCAACCACACCCTCGCTGCTGGCAGCCAGCATATTTTCCCGGACCCCCTGCATGCTGCCGGCCGAAATGGTGAATGACTGGTCCCAGGCGGAAGCCGGACGGGTCAGGACGTTGCAGCTGACCTGCAGGCTCTCCGGCAGGGAGCCTTTCATTTCCAGCATCTCCTGCAGTTCTTCATTTCTGTTTTTTTCATCCTGGTACATCGTCTGATAGGACCGCTGACTAGCCAGTTCTTCATTGAGATAGACGTTGTCCTGATATACAGACCACAGCCCGGCAACATCCCTGAACATGTTTCCCAAAGAAGTCAGCGGCCTGTCCACCAGCCCATACCGGATATAAGCCCAGGCACTGTATCCTGCATTGGAGACCGGTGCCTGTCGCAGGGCCATCATGACGCTGCCGGCTGTCAGGATCACAAGAATGGCAGTCAGCAGCCTGCGCTGTGTTCTGTTGAAACGTTTCATGATGTTCCCCCTTTGTCGCCCAACATTATACCTTCTGGCTTCCCGGAATGGCAAACACCGCCGGCTGTCAGAACCGCCCGCGGTGTTTCATTCATTCTCCTTTCATGTAACCGGACAGTTTCATCGAAAACCAGTCAGAGCCTCCGACAATGATATGATCCACCACATCGATTCCCATGGTGCAGCCGGCTTCCTCCAGACCCCGGGTGGTCTCGATGTCCTGAGGCGAAGGACTCACATCCTGACTGGGATGATTGTGGAAAAACATCACACTTGCAGCATTTTCCTCCAGTGCTGCCCGGAAAGCTCCTTTGATCGACACAAGACTCTCGGTCTGCGTTCCCACACTCAGGACCCGGCTGCTCAGTATACGGCCTTTTGTGTCAAGAAACACAGCCGCAAAATGCTCCCGTGAACTGAACCCGAATTCCAGCTGACACCATTCCAGCACTTCATTGAAAACAAACGGCCGGCTTCTGAAGGCTCTGGCGCGTTTGATCCGGCGGACCAGATCCACTGCTGCAGCCAGGTGCAGGGCCTTGACCTCCCGGATGCCCGGTATCTTCATGAAAGATGCCGGCGTAAAGGACTCCCAGTCCGCCAGATTCGATGTTGCCTTCAGCACATCTGCCGCCAGATCCATCACCGGTCGGTTTCTGGTTCCGCTTCCAAGCATCAAAGCCAGAAGTTCCACATCTGACAGAGACCTCAGTCCCTGCTGCAGCGCTTTTTCCCGCGGGCGCTGCTCCGCACAGATTTCCTGTACCCTCATACTTGTATATTCGCCAGACGGTTGGTTTTTTGAGAAAATCCGCCATAAAAAAATACAGTTGTATCACATGGTGAGAGATGATCGTGCTCAGTAAAAAAGGGGCAGGTCCGCTGTCTCATGCTCCAACCCGGCCGGGTCTGAATCCAGGCAGGGATCCGGTTTCCGCCTTCATATCCTCCCCGACTGTCACTGTCCCTGGAGCTTATGTCCGAACCTTCGGTCTGCTCTTCTCTGCGCTCCGCCCGGTGGCCGGTCTGCGCAGCCCCCATCAGAGAAAGCAGCGGAAGAATCAGGATCAGGACCGGATAAATTTCCAGACGCCCTGCAGGCATGGCAAAGGACAGGACCAGCCTGGAGAATGCGGAAAACGGCGCAAAGCTGCCTGTTGGACCGCATATTCCAAATCCCGGTCTCACACTGCCGATGCAGGTATAGACAGCCGCGATGGTGCTCTCAAAATCCTGACCATCCAGAGCCACGAGAATCGAGCATATGGCAATCAGGACAAACCAGAAGCTGAAGAATGCAAGAGTCTTCGTGATTTCCTCTCTCGACACCGGCTTGCCCCCGAGAGTCAGGGCTTCCACTTTCTGCGGATGTGCAAGTTTCTGGATGTTCAGCTTCAGGGCCTTGAACTCAACCAGGATCCGCACCACTTTCACGCTGTCGCCTGTGCTTCCGGCCATGGCCACCACCACCATCAGAAAGAACAGGATCATTCTGGAAAACGTCGGCCAGAGACCGAAATCCGCTATTGCGTACCCGGTGGTGGTCATGACCGAGACAACCTGGAACGATGCATGGCAAAAAGCCTGGGACAGACCTCTGTAAAGAGGCAGGATGTTCAGTGCCACCAGAAGAATGGATCCGGCTGCAATCCGGAGACAGGCGCGAAATTCCGAACCCCGCACCACCGGTGTGAATTCACGGATCACCAGGAAAAAGTACAGGTTGAAATTGACGCCAAACAGAAACATGAACACGGTGATCACGGCTTCGAAATACACAGAATTGGAATGGGGAATGGAGTCTGCATACAGGCTGAAGCCGCCAGTCCCGGCGGTGTCGAAGGTATGCACCAGGGCGTCAGACAGCGGCATGCCTCCTAAAAACAGAAAACAGAACTCCAGAACCGAAAGGAACAGATACAGACCATACAGAATCATGGCCGATGTGCTGAGCCGGGGTACAAGCTTCGAGATACTGGGTCCAGGGGCTTCCGCCCGCATCAGGTGCATCGCCTGTTTACTGGTTTTGGGCAGCCCCGCCAGAAGCAGGACCAGCACCCCATGCCCCCAACTCAGTGTGTCAGGCTCCGCCAGAATATAGCCGACCGGCTCAGGGATTCGATGTCTGTGAGTATCGTTGCACCTGTCGTGGTAAACCCGGATACGGTCTCAAAGAAGCTGTCTACATAGGATGGAATCTCCCCGCTGATCCAGAATGGGATTGCCCCTGCTGCAGACAGAACGAGCCAGATCAGCCCAACGACTGTCAGACCGTCTCTGGCAAAATGGTTCTTTTTCCTCGGTTGGACCCTTGAAAGGAGGAATCCGGCAATGCCGGTCCCGGCAATTGTGATCCCCAGAGCGCGGACCATGGCGGTTTCCTTGTGAATCAGCACCACCAGCATTGTCAGAATCATTAGAACGGATTCAAAAAGAACCGCGAATCCCAGAACCTGCAGAATGACCCGCCAGTTCAGTTTCCTTGCCATTCGGCGCAAAGAGAACGTCATTGATGTCACGCAGTCCTTTCACTTTCGATACAGCAATCAGCGAATCCCCCTGCTTGACACAGGTATTCCCCGGGTAACCATAGGACGGGATTTGTGTGTGATGAAAGAGACCAGAATACCGCTTTTCAGAAGCAGATCCTTCACCTGTCTGCCGATGAACCGGCAATTGGACGCCACGCGGAACTCCGGCACTTCCATCTGGCCGTCGGCGGCGAGAATAATGGATTCTACGTTGGAACCCACAGAGTGTTGCATCGCACGTACATACTGAACGATTTTGTCTGCCGCTATGTTCTTCGGTGTCACGGCATTGGAGAAGCCCGGTTTTTCCAGCAGAAACCCGAGTTCCACACGATTGACCTTCGGCACCACATGTTCCACGCCCTGCTGTTCTGCAAACATGGAAATGATGACATTTTCCTCACCGTTGTCCGTCAGGGACACGAAGCCGTCCATTCCATCCAGATTCTCTGAAAGCAGTGTGGCCTGATCCGTGCCATCTCCGCATATGACCGTGACGTCAGGAAAGCGGAGGGTGAGATCGAGTGCCTCGTCCGGGTTCTTTTCGATGATTTTTACCGCAATGTTCATATCCAGGAGTCTGGTGGCGAGATAGGCCGCAATGCGTGATCCCCCTGCGATCATGACTTCCTTCAGGCCCCGGCCGAGAAGGCAGATGACAATATTGGTTTCATCGGTGCTTGTCGCCGCAATCACAAGATTGGCTTTCGCAGCCCCTGCTTCCCGCAGGACATCCACATCCATGCCGCTGCCCTGGAGTCCGACTACATCCAGATAATCCGGCGTCTGTTCGAGAACCTGGCTTTTGCTCTCGATCACCGTGACATCATGTCCCTCTGCATCCAGCTGACGGACCAGGGCGTGACCGGCTTTTCAGACTCCCGCAACCACGATATTCATGACCTTGCCTCCCGTATACAACGCATCCACGGTAGCGGTTTCCAATCGCGAAACCAATGTGACCCCCGCACTGTCTCTGTCCAACACAGTTTTGTCCGGCTGAAAACTGGTATATAGTCAAAGAGAGTTTCCGGAATGCCGCTTTCTGTCATGACTGTGTCGTGTATGTGCAGTGAAGCCACCGGAACAAGTCTCAGAGAGGAGTCTGAACATGGATACAACTGTACTGGACATACGGCTCATTTCCCGGGAGGAATATGAGATGTTTGTCAAAGACAAAGATTACAATATGTTTCAGCATCCCCGATACCTCCGTTTTATGGAGGAGAGGGGATATCAGCCCCGGATATACGGCGGGTTCCAGGAAGGAACCCTGGTCATTGCCCTCATCGTCAGGATCGATCCCCTGATGAAAGTCTTCAAATCCGCCAGATCCCTTCGGGAGTGGGTTACAGACCGGCCCGAAGATGCGGCTCTGATCAAGGCATTCGTCAACGGACTGACTCCCCTGCTCAGGCAGGAAGGGGCTGTCTGGCTGAAGCTGGAATCCGGCGTGGAGTATCAGCAAAGAGATGCCGATGGCGAAATCGTCCAGGGGGGATTCAACAACGAGTCCTACCGGCAGCTGCTTCAGAGCGCCGGTTTTCATCCCGAGGAACTCTGGTCGGATGGACTGGATATGTCAAGACAGGCCAGATGGGTGTCTGTGCTGGACCTGGTGGAACGGGAGCAGCCCGAGGATGGCATGATGCATACCTCCTTCTTCCTTCAGGAGCAGCCCGGTATTCGTCACAAAAGCGTTGAAGAAGTCTTCAATGGGTTCTCCATGAAAATTCCGCGTCACATCCGGGAGGGCATGCAGGACTTCATCGTTGTCAGGGAACTGGATACAGACGAACTGGAGATCATGCATGAGCTGGAGGAAGCCAGCGCCCAGGTTCACGATTTTCAGGCACCGGATCTGGAAACGTACAGGGCATGGAAACACAGTTTTGGAGAGGACTGCAAAGTCATGGCTTCATTTCTGGATACAGACCGCTACAGAGCCTACCTGGACAGAGAACTGAGTCAGGGACAGGCAGATCTTGAAAAGGCACAGGCGGAGCTTTCGGAAGCACCGGGTTCCAAAAAGCGGAAAAACAAAGTGAATTCCGTACTGGAACATATGCGGCCGCTGGAAAAGCGTGCGAAGGAGCTGGATGGGCTGATCGAAGAGTACGGTACGATGATTCCGCTGGCTGCAGGTCTTTTTATCATCACGCCTGCAGAAACGATTTACCTGTTTGGCGGATCCAGGCGTTCTCTTTCCCAGTTTTTCGGTCCCTATGCCGTGCAGTTCGAAATGATCAGGCAGTCTATCGAACGCGGGGCACTTCGTTACAACTTCTGGGGAATTTCCGGAAAATTCAAGCCGGAGGAAGAAGGCTACGGTGTGTACAAATACAAAAAAGAGTTCGGTGCCCACGTAGTTGAGTATGCCGGTGAATTCACGCTCATTCTCAAGCCGACAGCTGCGAAACTCATCAGACAGCTGAATCGGTAAGCGAAATCTGAATAATACAAAAGGCGGCAGACCAGTAGTGATCTTCCGCCTTTTTGTATGAGTGTTCCCGGATACAAAGCCACTGTCATGCAGCAGCCAGATACCAAAAAAAAAAAAAAAACGAACCCAGTCGGGCTCATTTCGCAACTAGATGGAGCCATCAGCCAAAGATAACTCAAACAGTTGCCTTCCCTATCAGTACTGATATACATACTTTTATATATGGAATGTAATCAACTTGTAAAACAAAAAGCTGGTAGGCCGAATAAGCGCTACCAGCGATAATTTCTATCACTTTTTCAGATTAACATCTTGAGAATTCGAGTTTTGATGTTATACTAAAGACATGAAGCAGCATCTTCTGCTATCATCGGTTCCCTCATCTCGGCCAAAAGATGGAGGGATTTTTTTATTTCTTTGTGATGACTTCATTATACACGATTAACGGGTTCACAACGAAATAAACCCATCAAATTTATCCATTTTTACTCAGTGATTCAAATAAGCTGCTTATGTAACGCAGCTCTAATCGTTGCTTTTGAATTTAAGAGTGACGACTCTCTTCTTTTCCAAATCAACTTCGACCTTGGAAACTACCAGATCCATAATCAAATACTGGTCTTTATAGTCCAAAGCATAAAATGCATCTATGTCTTTTACATCAAAGATCCTTATCTGCTTCTCCAGATCCTCCACATTCTTATCCAGTGGCTGTCTGGCTTTCATATATGACTTTGCATCAAATTCATCATCCATATACGCCTGCTCCAAATCTTGGATTTTTTTATTTATAGCGTTCAGACTGATTTCGACTCTCTTCATCCGCTCAGTCTGTCGCCAGTCGGCAAGTGCCTTGGCTACATCAAAATGTGAAACTCTCATAAAATGAAAGCCACGATTAAAAGGCCTCCTCTCGGGAGGTTTTTTAAATTTTCTGAATGCTTACATATTGTCTAAATCGTTGATATCGCTCCAGTTTGATATTCACATTGAGCAATTCCTATCTGGGCCAGTAACTGCTCTATCTTGTGTTTCATCTCATCATCTGTATTCTGCAGCATCTCTACGATCTCTTTTGCGGTCCTGATAATTGCCGGAGCATCTGTTGCCTCTGCTGATGTCTCCATACTCTGTTCCCGCTCACTCTGTTCTTTTTCCAATACCGCCGGGATCTGTTTCTTTCTCTCTTGGAAATATTCACCTGTCTGGAACATATGATAGGCAAGAACCATCATCTTTCTCGCAATCGCAATCAATGCGCGTTTTTTACCGCGTCGGGCTGCGATAGCCTCATACT
Organism: Faecalibaculum rodentium; assembly: GCF_001564455.1. Taxonomy (GTDB): domain Bacteria; phylum Bacillota_I; class Bacilli_A; order Erysipelotrichales; family Erysipelotrichaceae; genus Faecalibaculum; species Faecalibaculum rodentium. The sequence goes on along the minus strand of NZ_CP011391.1, from coordinate 734,086 downwards.
TCCCCTTGAAATATGGGTGCTTCACTGCGTTCAGAGCACATTGAATCAACACAGGCTTTAGATAATATCCGCCTTTTCCAATTTTGACCGATTTATGTTTGTTGTTGCTCTGATTGCTTTGAGGGCACAGTCCACACCAGCTTATGAAGTGCTTCTCGTTCTTGAACTGTCCCATGTCTGTTCCTGTTTCGCTTAGTATCTGCATCGCCGAAAGCCCGGAGATTCCCGGGATGGAATCAAGCAAATCAAGATAGGACTTGAATGGTTCGAGAATTTCCGTCATCATTTGTTCGTAGCGTTGGATTTGCGCAGTGAGTCGGTCAACTCTTTCATACGCATTTTCAAGCTCGAATTTCTGGACGGAGGAGAACTTTGCACCAGCGAATGCTTTGCGAAGTTCTTCTTCTTTTTCTTTGCGCTCTTTATGGGTGGAGAACCGCATGATCCGGCAGCTTTTCCGTATCCGCTTTTTCACTTCCTCCAAATCCGGTTCCTCTGTCGTGAGCAGGTATTCGATCACACTTCGGGCCGACTCTCCTTCGATCCCGGAAAAAACAAGATCCATACGGATATTCGCTTCTGTCAGAATATTCCGGATCCTTCGGATCGTATCCCCTCTTTCCTGTACCAGTTTAGTTCTGGACCGTGAGAGCCTTCTGGATTCCCGAAGCTCCCGGACCGGGATATATGACTCTCTCAACAGACCGTTGGCCCCAAGTTCAGCGATCCAGGCACAGTCTTTCTGGTCCGTTTTTTGTCCGGCTATGGTCCGGACATGCTTTGGGTTGACGATATGGGGTTTCAATCCCATTTCCTCACAGACATCAAAAACAGGGGTGGAATACTTTCCGGTCGATTCCATATAAACATCTATCGCTCTGTCTTCCAGATCCGGAAGAGTTGTATAGATCCATTCACACATTGAGGCAAGATCTGTATGATTTGAGTCAAATTTTTTGGTGACGAACACAAGCCCGTCTTTCCCTTTGGCCGGATCTTTGAAGGTCACACAGGCCCAGACATTATTTCTATGGACATCCAAACCGACACAGACCGGTTTTCTGTTACGAACAGCCATGGTCGAAAACTCCTCTCAAACAAAAAAATGCCGGAGTGGAAGTTGATCCATCCATTGAACTTGTCGAGAAAAAACCGACAGCCTATACAAAATGTTCAGAATATTCGTGATGAATTTCTACCCAGGGATACTATTTAGATCAACGGCGACTTATAAAAAAACAATCTCATGAAGACTGTGTGAGAAGTCCGCATGGAATAAATGTGTATCGTGCTCTCACCAGCTCCGGCAAGATAAATATAACAGGGGCCGGAACGGCCCCATCTAAGTTTCACTGATCCAAGGGTGGACCTCGCATGCGAGGTCCATGAATGAAAAAAAGTCTGTTCGATCAGAATCTTCTGGCTGATCCTTTTCGAGCAATTGGGACAAGAATAATAGAAATACCTCTTTCTTTCTGCGCCTTGCTTTTTGACCGTGGACCGCTGATCTAAGCGACTACCACACTTGGTGCAATAAACAAGTGAATGGAAAATATATCTGCTTTTGAACGGTGCGTGATGAGCGCGGAATGACAGATAATACTGGACTTCCTGGAACTTGTTGTCATCCATCAATGCAGGGACAAAATCCACTTTCCGCTCACCGTTATAAACCAGAATCCCAATATTCTTTTCATCTTCCATGTAACGCTTCAACGAGTCGAATGTCGGTTTATAGCCATAGTGTTCCTGGACCAACTCGCAAACCCTGCTCAAACTGTACCCTTCAAGAATCCAGTCGCCTGCTGCATTCTTGATGGATGCCTGTTCTTCATTGATGCAGAGTTTCCCATCTTTCTGCTTATCCCATCCAAAGGGCGCTCTGCCTCCGTAAGGATATTTTCCCTGATTGACCTTTTCTGCCAATCCATCCTTTGTCCTTTCGGAAATCACTTCTCTCTCCCACTGGGCGATGATAGACAACATCCCAACCAACATCCGACCATTGGCTGAGGTAAGATCCAGACTATCAACAATAGCTTTCAGCTCGCAATCAAAATCCATAAACATCTGCATCAACTGATACACATCCGTAACGCTTCTTGTCAGTCGATCCAGTTTGTAAACTATGACCCGGACAATTTTTCCATCTTTGATTCCCTTGATCAGGTCTTGCATTCGAGGTCTATTCAGTGATTTTGCTGAGAACCCATCATCTTTGTATAAAACCAAATTTTCAGTATCATATCCCATTAGATCTGCGTACTGACGACACTTCAATTCTTGCGCATCCAGAGAGTAACCCTGTAACGCCTGCTCACGCGAAGAAACACGTACATAGATAGCTGTAATTCTTTTCAAATTATTCTCCTCCAAATAAAAAAGCGGCATTTCTGCCGCAATAAGATGATAACTATTTAACGAAAGATGATACAGGACCAATGAGTTATTTTTTACGAAGATACCCCTTCGTACGCTCATAAAATGCAGATTTACTTAATCCACTGATGCGAATCGCATCCGCAGCTGATATTTCGCCAGATTCCCACCCCTTTATGGCCATTTTCAGTTCCGGAGTATCAGGCTTCCTGGCCCGTCCTTTATAAACTCCTCTGGCTTTAGCTGCTGCAATTCCTTCTTTCTGACGTTCCAGGGTGATTTCCCGTTCAAATTGGGCTATGGCAGCAAATACTGTCAGCATGAGTCGTCCAGAGGCTGTTGTCGTGTCCAGGTTTTCCTTGTGACTAATCAGATGGATTCCTCTATCCATGAGATCATTGACAGTCTGCAAGAGTTCAGCCGTGGATCTGGACAACCGGGAAAAGGATTCAACGTGTATTTCATCCCCTGGCCGAATATAAGCCAGCATTGCAGAGAGCCCAGGACGGTCCATGTTCTTGCCAGAGGACTCATCCTGAAAAATCTTCTCGATCCCAAGCGATTCCATCAACGCGATTTGACGGTCCAAATTCTGGTCTACAGTAGAAACACGGATATACCCTATTCTGGCCATAATAATCTCCTATTCTCCGAGATTGGTATTTCTCCAATCTTCCCCATTTCTAAGTCCGTTTAGAGTGTACCCTAAAAGGACAGCGATTCGGTAGCTACTACAGCTGAAAACACGGCTAATTGGCGTTCGTTTTGTCCGGAAATAAAAACACCACCCTAAAAGGACAGCCTAAGAAATAGTGAAATATGATACAGTCATAGTGTCAGGAGGAACATAGGATGCAATATCTAAAGAAGATATGCACCTTGAATCTCAGCTGTGATTTAGGTACTTTCGGTATGGCTAGAATTTGATAAATCCTGAGCCATGAACCTGGAATGAAGTGACTACAATTCAAGGAGACAAAATATGGAAAGAAAATATAATCCCGCAGACTATGACTGGTATGCAGGCGAGTTCATGGAGAAGGTCTATCAGGACGCTGATCGCTGGCAGAAAAGCAGATCAATCTCTGACAAATTCGATTTGCAAAACGACATGATGGCTTTAAGAACTTCACTCAAAGTAATTGCCAGTGATGGCATCATAACAACCAAAAAAAGAGATGAAATGTTGGAGTACTTTCTGGGGTTCCTCGCATGAATCAAGAGGGTATCCTTGATTTCTCGTCTGGAACCAACGAATGGAGCAATTATAGTGGGTCTGAGAGAAAACGGAGGCTGACAATCAAAGGTACAGTCTACATGCTCAAATATCCCGACCCCATCAGAGAGAAGAATTCTTCTCTCTCCTACATAAACAATCAATTTTCTGAATATGTTGGATGTCATATCTATGAGTCTATAGGTATACCTGTGCAAAAAACATACCTGGGCAAAAGTACATATAACGACCGTGAATTTATCGCAGTAGCTTGTCGGGACTTTAAAAATGATGGAATCGAGCTGTATCCAATGAAGTTTATTCATTCAAGCGATCCTTGGAGCACAAGCAACAAGACCAGACGAATAACAATTGACCGGGTATATGAAATCATTCATGAACTGGAAAATCCAGACTTGGAGCAAGCTGCTGTAAAGCATTTTTGGAACATGTTCGTAGTAGATTACCTAATAGCTAATTACGATCGTCATTTGGAAAACTGGGGAGTGGCTGTTCAAGATAATGGTCAACAAACCATTGCACCAGTATACGACTGTGGATCATCCCTATTCCCGTTGATGAGTGATGACGATTTACGCGAGGAAATCCATACGAGGCATTTTACTGGAAAGAGCAAAGAAGTCTTTACTCCCTTTGCCAATTCTACAAATGGCCAACGTCTTTCATTCCAGGAAGTACTATCCTCTCCAAATCCCGATTTGGAAAAATCCATCCTGGAAATATTTCCCAGAATCAATCTAGCCAATATATATACAACGATTCAGAGCACACCTTTCATGTCTGATATACGTAAGAAAGCTATGATTGAATCTATCAAAATCCGGTATAACCAGGTCTTATTAAAAGCCTATGTTCGACTAGCATATAAAGATCTAACGCCTCATGAACAAGACAGAATTATCAGCAGAATTAAAAGCACAAATAATGCCGAAATGAGAAAGTTAGGATACAGGCCACTGAGTACTGACAGGGGAATCAGTCGATAATCTTAATCAGCATAACTATCCCATTTCAGATTGCTCCAATGGCGGCCAGCTGCATCAGTTCGAATCGACAGCTTTAATCGAGCGCGATACGTATTTCCTTTCTTCGAAACCAATTCCCGCACAATGGATCCTCCACCAATTAAGATCCGCGCTTCGTCTTCCTCAAGCTGGATCAGCTTCCGTTTATCCCCAAAACCATAAGGTATACTGTGTGGCAGTTTGAAGTCACAGCTTCTGCCATTTTCAACACAGTACCAGGAGTACATACTGTTGATCACATCCTCCCCACAGAGTGGACAAGTGCCTAATTTACTATCATTTTTCATTTTATATCTTCCTTTCTACCGGAAAAGGTGGCAGTTCTGCCACCTTTTCTTCATATACTGTAAGCGACGTTAATTGCCCATATTAAAACAGGACTGATTCCCTGTACCATCATGGTATTGGGGACAGTCCTGTTTTCTATTTCTTATACAGATGTCCTGGAAGTGTCCTGGAGTATGGAAGCAGGTCTTCGAGTACTTCCTCTCTGATCCCTTCGTTCTTCAGCCTTGTCAGCACATATTCGATGTACTTCTCAGGCACCAGCCCATTCATGATTGCCGATTGGCTCAGACTGTACCATACTGCTGTTGCTTCCGCTCCTGCTTCCGTGTCCGCAAACAGGAACCCCTTCCGGCCTATCACGAACGGCTTCACCATCCGCTCCGCCAGGTTATTGTCGATCGGATAGTTCCCATCCTCCAGATAAAGGGCCAGCGAGTCTTTCCTTTTCAGGAAGTAGTTTGCTCCCTTTACTGCTTTCGAACCACTATCAAAACTCCGGGCGATCCGCTCCATTCCTGCGATCACCTGGTCAAAAAGCGGTTTAGACTCTTTCTGCCTCAGTTCGTATACTTCTTCCCGACTCAGTTTCTTCTTTTTCGCTCTGCTCTCCACCTCATAAAGCCTGTTGATGTTCCCAAGTGGCTCCAACAGGATCCCCAGTGCCGGATTCTCCCTGATATGTTTCAGTTTCATTTCTGTATCGTCTGGCAGATTCTTGAATGTCTGGTAGTCTGCACGGATCTTCACCGCATCATACAGATGCCGCCTCGCATGGGCCATACAACTCAGATGGATGGCTGCTGTGTAATTATCGTAGCCTTCGAATCCGTCTGACATCAGGGCCTTTTCGAATCCTTCTCCCAGGAATTCCCATACGAACTTCTGGGCCCTGCTCTTCTTGAACTGATATATGACCATCTGTCTGGCTTCATGCTCTGCGCTGACCCCGACGATCATGTAACAGTTCGTCCGATCCTGATCCCGACTCACTTCCAGGCATTTCAGTACGGTCTCATCCATATGGACCACATCACATTCCCTGAAATCCTGTATCATCCTGTCCACCAGAGCTTCTCCATAGATCTGGGAAGAACGGATCATCCAGCTGGCCATGATACTCCTGCTGAGGTTGAATCCTCTTCGCTGCCAGTCTTGTTCCTGTCTGTAAAGAGGCAGTCCCATGACTGTTTTCTGGGCTATGATGTGGGACACAAGAGAAGGCGAAGACATCGTATTCTCCAGAAGCGGTGCTTCTTTGCGGGCAGCCGGGATCATCACAGGCTTTCCATCCTCATCTTCACAACCTTTGGGGCAGACATAATTATGATCCACTTCCACTTCGACATAGAGGCGCTGCGGAACGTATTTGATGGTCCGGTGTACAGTCGGTTTCAGCTCCTTCATGGCTGTGCCACATACAGGGCACACCGGGTCCTTGCCTGCATCCGGATACACATCGATGATCTTTTCAGGAAGCGCCTTTGCTTTCTCCTTCATGGATCTGCGCTTTTTGGGGGACGCCGGTCTCTCTTTGCTCACAGTTTCCAGGACAGCTGATTCATCCAGGTCTTCGGGAGAAGACGTGGATGCGATCTCTTCCGCCTCGTTGAACAGGGATATGAAAAGCTGCTCGCTTTTGGAAGCGAAGCGGTCCATGGCCGCCTTCCTGTTGATCTGGTCTTTCAGGAACAGGTTGTCGGCCAGGAAGAGAGCGGCATCGACCAGGTCATCATGATCCAGAGATTCGAGGCTTTCTTTCATGGATTTGCGGGTGTAGTTTTCGAAGTCAAAAGAAGATAAGAAGTCCATGGCAAAAGTATAGGATAAAGAGGAAAAGGGGCAAACTGAAATGCCTTAAATAATTATTATGCTCACAGTTCCAGAAATGGTTCATTCGATATGACTGAAAACCGTCAGGGATCAGGAGATCTGTCTAGATATATTGAGGCATCACATGCCTGAAAGCCCGCTTCTGGTTTATGTCCAGTCCTTCCAAAAGCCAGTCCAGCTGCTGTGGGGAGATCTGCAGAAACGGATCCGGGGAACTCATCCGCCATTTGAAGGTTCCTTTGCTCAGCTGCTTGTGAAGGAGCCAGAACCCTGTACCGTCATAATGGAGGAGCTTGAGCTTGTTGTGTCGTTTGTTGGTGAAGACGAACATCGCATTCTGGAATGGATCAGTGTTCAGGATCGACTGGACATATGTACCCAGTCCATCTATGCCTTTGCGAAAGTCCACAGGTTCAGTGACCAGGTATAATCGGGAAATATCATCAAGTCCAGTCATGTAAAATCCCTCCGTGCCGGTATTGTCCCGCTACGGAGGGATTTGTCATAGATGGGTAATTAACGTCGCTTACGCTATAAGGGCAAAAATAAGAGAAATAAAAGCAATAAAGAAACACATATCTCTGGATTAAAAAAAGCGGATTTGCACCGCTTCTCTGCTATTCTGCAATCGTCCAGAACCGCTTGTATCGACCTGCTTCCTGGTTCCAGTAAGCCCCAGCAGTGCCGGAATAGTGAACCAGTCGGCCAAGGATGTACTCATTTCCATCCTCATCCGTTTCAAGAACGTTCAGTTCTTCGGCCAAATCATAGGCAAGATTTCTTGCCTCTCCGAAATCATCAGCCGCTACAGATTCCATATCAAACTCTTCATCCAGAAGAGCTTTCAGTCTTTCAAGTTTACTCATGTTATCTCCTCCGGTTCACTTCAGCACGTCAACGCGTTCCGCAACAAAGTTATAGTTATTCCAGACTTTTCCATCTTTTTCGTATGGACGGGATGCAATGCGGCCTTTAGCGGTCACCCAATCTCCCTGTTTGCAGGTTGATGCAAGCATTTCTGCCAGTCCTCTCCATACCTCAATCTGGATTTTATCCTTTTCATAGATGCCCATTGAATTTGCGAACGGGCGTTCTACTTCAACTGTAAGCAAGGCCATTTTAAGACCGCCCGGTGTTTCACTAACGGCAGGTTCCCCAGCTAATTTTCCCGCAATACAGAATACATTCATCATTGTTATTTCCTCCTGAGCTGTTCGCTCTCTCTGATTTCTTCGTCCCACACAGCAAGCACAGGATGCAAGGGCTGCCATAGGCAGGCGTCAGCGTACCCTTGCATACAAGCGGTGTGTGGGATCAATAAGGGCCTGAATAAGAGAAATAAGAGCAATAAAAGCTCCAGGACAACCCTCAAATCTTCATTTCCAGCCAAATAAAAAGTGGCAAGTTTGCCACCACTTTTGAAATCAGATTCTATTCATGAAGAATATCGTGCTGCTCGTTGAGAACATGACGGAAATTGAATTCCTCCTTCTCCTGATATCCAATGCTCCAGAGGATATCAATGTCCTCATAGTTAAAGAGATACAGGCGGTCGCTGCGAATCATCCCTTCCGGCCAGAGTACACCAGCATAGTCATAAAGAAGGTCATCACTTCCTCGCTGAATACGCCCAACAATCATCAGCCGTTTAACTCCTTCTTTCATGGTGACTACCGTACCCAGCGGAAGCCATTCTTTTTTTTGGGTCATAGTATTTACCTCTCCTTCTGATTTCTTCGCCCCACACAGCAAGCATAGGATGCAAGGGCTGCCATGGGCAGGCGTCAGCGTACCCTTGCATACAAGCGGTGTGTGGGATCAATAAGGGCCTGAATAAGAGAAATAAGAGCAATAAAAGCTCCAGGACAATCCTCAAATCTTCATTTCCAGCCAATTAAAAAAGTGGCAGGTTTGCCACTTTCATAATCACATAGTCGCTTGTACTTGCTTTACAAATTCCGGGGAGACAACCGCCAGACGTACGATAGTCTCTTCCGGCATTTTATCTTTAAGCATATTTGCGACAATCTCCGATTTCATTTTGTCTTCCTGTTTCTTCAGATAATCTTCTAAAACGTGCCCGGCTTCCATGATTTCACCTTCCTTTTCTTTGACGGTTTGCATCCGTTCTTTAAGAACATCATAGTGCATATCTTTTGAATCTGCACTCTTCAAATCCTCCATAAGATTTTTATATTCCCAGTCTCCGGGAAAATCTGCATTGAGAATCAGCGTTAGCTGTCCATCTTCCAGAACCTCATTGTCCTGGTCTTTCATCTGGAAACAGTACATCGGCTTGCCTTTTCCGATTGGGTCACCTCGGCAAATGAAAATCACACAGGCGTCTGCCAATTCTGTATATTGCTTGCCTCTCTCCAGCATTTGAACATCCATCCGGCTGTGATAATACCGTAAGCGCCTGCCGTTCACTTCCCGGGGATTGATTTGAAACTCTATATCCATCCAATTCCCCGCATCATCCACAGCACGAATATCCAGCCGCACACCTTTTGAAACCGGGTCATCCAGTACATGCTCAAACGTAACAGTTTCTACAGAAAGCTCCGGCTTTTTCAAAATCAGCCTAAGAAGAAACTCCACGGTATTTCTATCAAAAAACGTTCTGATGAACGCATTGTCAAACGCAGTCATCGACAGAATGATTTCCAGTTTTTCATCAGATATTTCTAACATCTGCTCACCTCCTTTTGCTGATTGTTACCCACAGATAGAAATACTTTCTCTCATCTCATTCATGACTGCAATCGCAGCATTTGGGGCTATTCCACAGTCCAATAGCCGCTGGAACTGTCTAGCGTCTGCCGCTTCGCCTGCGCTTCTGTAGGCTGCTGCTGCGGCTTCTTCCTGCATTTCTCTTTCTGCGATTCTCTTCTGCCATGCTTCATCATGGCTGGCATACAGCGTAGTTCCGTCAGTGAGAACCACTTCACCGCAAGGCCAAGCCTTTACGCTGTACCGTTTGGTTTCGCCATAGTGTTTTAGTGTTACGGTTTTAGCTGTCCGCTTAACCACCGTGTACGCTGCATTACCGATGAAATATTCCTTACCAACTTCAAATAGCTTCATGTTTTTACCTCCTGCAGGAATGTGTTTCTCTGATTTCTTCGTTCCACGCCGAGAGTGCAGTCAGCAAGGGCTGCCGCAGGCAGGCGACAGCGTACCCTTGCAGACAAACGGGGTGTGGTAACAATAAAAGCGTTGATAAAAGCCATACAAGCAATAAAAATTCATGAACCCTTCTGGCCAAAATTTTTATTGCAGATTATTCCCACATAGTTCTATCTCTCAGATTTAGACAATTTCCTGTTGATATCAGTGATTCCAGATTCCATCACAATCATCAGAGCATTGGTCATCATCAGTGGATCCAGGAGACTTTTTGCAGCAGGTTCCAGAAAAGCAACCGCTTCTCTCAGATCATCAGGTACAGATACCATCCAGGCGGCCATATCTTCAGCTGATGTGCAGCTGTTATCTGACCATTTCGTTTTACCAAAACCGCATGGGTGGTCCAGCAGCCACAGAGCTGCCGGTTCCAAAGAATTTGCGATCCTTCGGACTTCATCAAGAAGTTCTTTTTTATTCTCTTTTTTATTCATAAGTTCCTCCCTCTTCGAAAGCGTTCGCGCATTAAACAGGTAGTAGTTGATTGCCGCCAGGGCGGCCCACGCTCGAGACACAGATACCATTGCTGTGACATATTTTTTCCCGACCACCTACCGCCTGATAAAGTAATCAAATTGTTGACATTTCGGATATTCTTTATCTGTATAGTCACTATGTGTTTCTTCTGTACGCAGTGTCTTGATTGTATACCTCAATGTTTGCTTGATTGCCTTGATGACTGCCGCAAACTCCGCATGGTGGCTAAGGATGTACTTGCAGTCATTGCGTAACGTCTTTTTGGTCACTCCCAGAGACTGTGAGAGAGCCTGCAGATCCAATCCCTGGTCAAGCCCCTTAAGTAGAGCACAGCGCCGGTTATATCTGGCTTCCTGGGCAGCTGTACGGCCCTTGTGCTTGATACGGGCCTTTTTTCTGGACTTAGCCTGTCGTAAAGAATCTCTGAGCGTCCTGTTTACAAGAAATTTCAGTTTTCCCTGTTCCTCATCCGTGACCCCAAGTTTTCTCACCATCTTTTCACGGGCGGTTAAGAATCGGTAATTCTGTGCCGGTCTGCATCTGCTCAGTGCCTCTTTCTCTGTCAAAGGCATGGTGAAAAGACTATTCAGCCATAGGATTTTTTTGGTGATAGACTCCTCTTCCATTTTCGTTTTTGCTGCACGCTCCCAGTAGAGGTACAGCAGCACCTCACGGTATCCAACCGTGATTCCGACATCATTGCGCATGGAAATCAGGGCAATGAGATCCGATTCCAGCTCTGCCAGCTCCGACTGGTACCTGTTAGCTTTTCTTTTGCCTGCTGCAGCCTTTTTAGCCTGCCCAAATGCAGCCTTCGCCTTTTCCCGCTTATAGTCCCGCACCTGCTGCCGTGTATAAGGTAAGAACTGGTGTGCCAGCTCAGAGAGTGTATATCTCTGGTCTTTGGCTTCCAGAACGGCCACGGTCCGCCCTGAGCGGCTGTTGATGCTGCCTGGTACTCTTATGACCTGTGTAGTCAGCATGGCCTTAGGATCCGCTCCAAATCGCTCCTGTGACTCTACGAGCTTGCTGTAGATTGCTTTATAAAGACCAGTACATGCATAGGGCGCATGATCGATGCAGAATATACAATACAGACCGCGCCCAGAGTCGATCACGAAGGTTGGATCTATGACCAAAGACGGCCTAATGTGTTGCTGATACATCTCTGCAGCTGACAGATCTGCATATTCAGCAATTTTGTAATAATCGTAGTCAATGACAAAGGCATTCAGATGACGGATGTTAGCTTCTGTTCTCTTCGTGTTCCAAAAAGAGTTGATGGAAAAGTAGACATCCTCTTCCCCATTGGCTGCCTGCTCGATATATCGGATGAACATATCCTGTCTAAAACAGAGGTCATGAAATCCGTGTTCGTAATCTCCCATATAGGCGTCATCATATTTGAGACGCAGGACATCTACATCCTGATCCGGAAGAAAGGCATCATTCCTCATCCAGTCTTTCAGGATCGCCGCATGGCATTCCGTTGTATCCTGGAGGCGGTATTTTTTATCCATATCTGCATGGATATAGCTGATTACATCTTTTGCATTCATAATCGGCTACCTCATATCCGGCTGAGCAGCTTCTTGCCGCCGCGGACGTTTTTCAGGACTTTCGTAAGCTCTGATCTGGATATTTCTCCTTCCAGATACAGGATCAGCAATGAAACATTCCTCTTTCGCTGCCAGTCGTTAGTAGATATCAGAGTGCTGATCTCTTCTGATGTAAAATGATCCTCAAAAAAGGATTTATGCTTTGACACCATCTCTGGAATAACTTTCCGAACCGCTTTCCAGCTGCAATTCAGCCGCTGCACAACATCATCTCGCCTATCGCTGTAATCATTGAGTATTGTCTGGGCATACGGATAATTGGCTAGGTTTGCGGAAAGCAGAACTATCAGTTCCTGCTGGATCAGCTCCAGAGTTTGCGTACCGACAAGTCCGTAACGAAAAGCTTCTACGAATTTTTCCTGATCAGAGTTTGCCATTTTCTCCAGCGCGCACTTAACAAGACGATAGATTTCAAGGTCTTTCCAAAATTTGCAAAGCAGATCTAGTTGCCTATCCTTCCCTAGTGTCGGATTTGTCTGTACAGTGTCAAACCTGGGACTGGTCGATGGAGCATAGCTGATCAGGTCTGCATTATGCAGCGACATTTCACTCCATGTTTCTATCATCCTTAAAACGTTATCTAATGAGTAATCTTTGCAAAACTTAGTCCACATATTTCTGATGAGTCCGTTCATATCCGTTCCTCCGTGATCCGAGTTAAAAGGGAAGGGCAACCACAGCTGCCTAAACGACAAAAAGCTGTGTGCAAGTATGCACACAGCTATGAATGGAGTTTGCTAAACAAAAAACCGCCCCTATAATAGGGACGGCAATCGTTTTTCTATCGAAAAACGGACAATTCTGATGGAGCAGATGAGGGGAATCGAACCCCCGTATCGACCATGGCAAGGTCGTGTTCTACCATTGAACTACATCTGCAAAAATGGCGGTCCAGATGGGACTCGAACCCACGATCTCCTCCGTGACAGGGAGGCATGTTAACCACTACACCACTGGACCATTTATAAATGGTGCCGACTACAGGACTTGAACCTATGACCTACGCGTTACGAGTGCGTTGCACTACCAGCTGTGCTAAGTCGGCGCTGTCGTTAGCCTCTTGGCTGACTGCTTGTTGATAATATCACGGGATGCCGGAGCTTTGCAACTGTTTTTTATGCGATTTCCGGGAAAATCTGCCAAAACTCTGCAGTCCGGGTAACCGCTCTCCATAGCGGATGCTGATGTATCCGGGTTTCTCCCTCCTTCGCACCCAATGAAGCCGATATCCATCTCTCTTTTGATTTGCATGTAAAATCACCCGATGCCTGCAGAAGCGCAGATCACCGGGTGATTCAACCATTCATTCTGTCTAGTCTAAGCCGCTGCTGAACACACTCCAGGAATCCGGCTCTGACTGCACATCAGAGACGCTCTGAGAAGCTCAAACGTTCCTCCGCCTTCCAGCCACGAAGCCATTACATGACTGCGGGATGACTGGCAAAAATCTTCGATTTTTCCCAGTCAGTCGGCAGTCTCATACCCGTTCGGGTTCATGGACTGCCACTTCCAGGAGGAAGCACACATGTCATCCAGATCATGCTGTGCCTTCCAGCCCAGCTCTTTTTCCGCCAGCGCACAGTCTGCATAGCATTCTGCGATGTCCCCGGCCCTGCGCGGTTTGATCTGGTACGGGATCTTCTTCCCTGCCGCCTTCTCGAAGGCATGGATCACATCCAGCACACTGCTTCCCTTTCCGGTCCCCAGGTTGCAGGTAAACACCCCTGCCCGGTCTTCGATCTTCTTCAGTGCATCCACATGGCCCCTTGCCAGGTCCACCACATGGATGTAGTCTCGCACGCCGGTGCCATCCGGTGTGGGATAGTCGTCTCCGAACACACCCACTTCCTTCAGCTTGCCCACAGCCACCTGCGCCACATACGGCAGCAGGTTGTTCGGGATCCCCTTCGGGTCTTCCCCGATCAGCCCGGATTCATGGGCACCGATGGGATTGAAATACCGCAGCAGCACCACATTCCACTCCGGATCCGCCGTGTGCAGGTCTGTCAGCACCTGCTCGAGCATCCACTTGCTCCAGCCATAGGGGTTCGTGCAGACACCCTTCGGACAGTTCTCCGTGATGGGGATCTCTGCCGGATCGCCATAGACCGTGGCGCTTGAGGAGAAGATGATGTTCTTCACCCCATGGTCGCGCATGGCTTCCACCAGGTTCAGCGTCCCGCCGATGTTGTTCTGATAGTATTCGATGGGCTTCGAGACAGATTCGCCCACGGCTTTCAGTCCCGCGAAATGGATCACCGCATCGATGTCCTCTTTATCAAACAGATCCTGCAGGGCATCCTTGTCCCGCAGATCCACGTTGTAAAAACTCAGGTCCTTTCCGGTGATCTCCTTCACCCGGTCCAGTGCCTTTTCAGAGGAATTTGACAGGTTGTCAGCCACGATCACCTCGTGACCGCTTTTGAGCAGTTCCACCGCTGTGTGACTGCCGATATATCCTGCGCCTCCCGTAACCAGAATTCTCATGGGTCATACCTCCACTACTCTTCATTCTAGCACAGCAGGCAAAGTACAGCATGGCTGCATTAGATGACGCACCAGAGCAGAAAAAAAAAAAAAAAAAAACGAACCCGTCCGGGCTCATTTCGCAACTAGATGGAGCAGATGAGGGGAATCGAACCCCCGTATCGACCATGGCAAGGTCGTGTTCTACCATTGAACTACATCTGCAAAAATGGCGGTCCAGATGGGACTCGAACCCACGATCTCCTCCGTGACAGGGAGGCATGTTAACCACTACACCACTGGACCATTAACATCTTTAAAAAAATGGCGGAGATGGAGAGATTTGAACTCTCGCGCCGGTAACCCGACCTATACCCTTAGCAGGGGCACCTCTTCAGCCTCTTGAGTACATCTCCAGACTTTTATCAGGGGCTGTTTTTCAACGCTCACTCATAATATCATCCAAACAGTCAGGACGCAACCATGATTTTCATATAGATTCACAAAACGCAAAACTGTCACCTGTGACGGCCGGTTCCGAAAAAAGACAGGTCATTTCAGACCTGTCTGGCAGTCCGTCTTTTCCGCCGATTCTCGGTTCGGCCGGAAAAGACCCGTTTTTCAACTGGCGTGAATTCTATCTGCACCCAGCCGCCTTCCGCTTCGAATACAGCAGTCTGCCGGAGATTTCCGTCCGGTTTCCACTCCGAATTCCGTGTGGTTTCCGTTGCCGGATCATCCAGCTTCTCGATCCGGACTCCCGGAGCCACAAGGAAGCGAATGTCCTTTTTCAGCCGTTCCTCCGGACTCAGTTCTTCCGGACTTTCCACTTTCTTCAGCGGCTTCTTCCGTCTCGAAAAGCCGCTTCCATCCGTCAGCACCACAAAACCGTCAATGTCCCGATCCACAAAGGCGTGATTGATCACGATCCCTTTGTTGATATTTTCAAACACATCCGAACTCAGTTCGGTCATGACATTTTTCAACGGCTCGTACGTGGTAATGACCCTGCCATCTGCCAGGCAGATCAGTGTCTTCCTGTCATGACGCTGAAGATAGACAATGTCCCCCTCCTGAAATCTGTTTTTACGGAAGAGGTTCCTGATGACTTGCATAAATTCCCTCTCTAACCCAACAAAATAAAACGTAATAAACCCATATCCGACGATATGCTGTTGGTCATTGGACGGAATCACAACACTGTACTACATTTTAAAACTTTGCGAAGAATGCCTGTTTTACCGGATCATCCTTCATGAACAGCACCGGTGAGACAGGAGTCCTCTCTGATTCACCGGATTTTACGGTTTCAGTATACCATGAGCCCTGCATCAATAGAGGAAAGGCGACAAGGGAAAGCCCTTTGACACTGCATTTTTTGTCACAAAAGTGGAATATTTGGTTCTGTCAAAGCATATTCGGACGGTTATCAAAAAACACTGTTACATCTGTACATCCATTTAAATCAAACGGCCGTTCATTGAACGGTTTGAGGCTGCTCCACTTCAATCTGAAGCAGTGACCTGAAATCCGCATCGAAACTGTCCTATCTGCTTCCCTGCCGGAATTCCGGAGCCTTCCCGTCCAGAATGTGAAGGCCGAAAATCCGGACGGTCTCCGGTATCCGCCATCCACACAGTTCACCGCTTCAAGCGAAACCGTCTGTCGGGCACATTCGACCGTCTGTCGAAGAAAGCAGGACAGATCCGGATCATTCCGGGATAATGAACCCATGAAAACAGAAATCAGACTGAACAGCCGAAGGACAGAACCCCTGGCAATCATCGAGACACCCGCTGTGACAGACGAAGTCCACAAAGCGGCGGGACTGCTTGCCAGTCTGGAGACCCGCCGGTTATGCGCCATACAGGATGGTCGCGCAAAACTGCTGGATCCTGATTCTGTCAGCAGACTCTGGGCAGATGGCGAAGACGTTTATGTACAGACACAAAACGGAACATGGCGCCTGAAACTCCGCCTTTACGAAGCGGAGGCAAGGCTGGACCCTTCCAGGTTTGTCCGGATCTCACGGAGCGAGATCATCAATCTGGATCACGCCGAGAGTTTTGACATGTCGCTTGCCGGTACCATCGAAGTACGGATGAAAGATGGCCACCGGTCGTATGTCGCGAGAAGAAGTGTAAAGAAAATCAGGGAGGTACTGGGTATATGAAAAAACAGTTCTGGATGCGGATCCTTCTGGGAATGCCGCTGGGTGTCATGATCGGGGTGTTCATTTCCCTGGGGATTTCCGCAGCTGCGGGGACAGGAGATTTCCTGTATACCGGTCCATGGCTTGTGACACAAACCGGGAGTGAAGTGGGAGCCGCAGCTGTGCAGACCCTGTGGCTGATGGTGATCGGGGCTGTTTTTGGAGGCGCCAGTCTGATCTGGAAGAAAGAGAACTGGTCACTGGGATTAAGAACGGCTGTATTCTTTGTTCTTGGCGCCGGAACCCAGGTGCTGGCTGGCGTGTGCTGCGGGTGGATCCGGCTGACTATGCAGGATGTGGTCCTGGACATCCTGACTTTCAGCGGAATCTTTTCAGTCATCTGGGCGCTGGAATATATCTGGATGCGACACAGACTGGCCGGCATCAACAGCTGCCTGAAAAACTGAACAAAATTCTGAATTTTATCCTTTACAAGCATCTGTGCATTTCTTATAATTGAAAGGCACATGGCGGTTGTGGTGAAGTGGTTAACACAGCGGATTGTGGCTCCGTCACTCGCGCGTTCGAATCGCGTCAGCCGCCCCAGCTCTGGTGACGACAGCGATGTGGAAATACCTGTTCCCATCCCGAACACAGAAGTCAAGCACATCAACGCCGACGATAGCCGAAAGGCAAAAATAGGAAGTTGCCAGTTCAATGCTCCCCTCGGGGAGTTTTTTTGTTTTCCCCTCTCTTCAGTCTGGCTGTCATCAAACCATCACGGCCGGCACCCTGCCGTTTCCGGATACAAAAAAAATGCAGACTGCTTTCACAGCCCGCAAAGCGGCACCCCACTGCACCATCCACAGTCGCAGCAGCCGGAAGTCAGGCACAAAGCCTGCCTGACACATTCGTCAAACGTCCTCACAGCTTCAGTCAGCTGCAGGGACCTTCAATGTACGGATCCCGCGAAGGAAATACACCACATGACCGATCCAGACCATCAGCAGGATTGCCTGCGCCCATGGCACTCTTCCCATCATGACAAACCCGAACAGCATGGTCGCTGTAATGACGCACATGACACGGATTTTTGCTTTCCTGGTCATTCCCCGTTCCCGGACCCAGTCCTCGAGGTTTTCCCGGTACAGTCTGGTCCCGCAGAACCAGCTGTTTAGCCGGTCACTGCTTTTCCCGAATCCCCAGGCCGCCATCAGCAGGAAGGGAAATGCGGGGAGCAAAGGGAGAATCGCACCAATGGCACCGAGACCAAGTCCCACAAATCCCAGGCACAGATACAGCAGTTTCCTGGGATCCTTTCCTGCAAGGGCATGACGGATCACCATCCCGGGCTTGCGAAACAGCATCCGGGGACCGCTGTACTTCATGACTTCGCGGATCTGCTGTCTTTGTTCAGGGGAGTAACAGTGAACACGGCACTGGGAACAGAATGTCTTTTCAGCCATGAACGGACACTTGTCAATGCGTGCACAGGCATAGGCCTTCAGGGCTTCCCCCTCCGCGCTTCCCTTGTAGCGGATGTCGATCATGGTCGATACAGTGTCCTTCTCCAGCTGCCGTTTTTCTTCCACAGCCTGCCGCTGTCCGTTTTCTGTCTCCAGGCCCGTTCTCCGGCTGCCCGTCTGCGGTTTCAGTTTCCCGTTCATCCTCTGATTCCTTTCTGCATTGCGCTGTTCAGCCGGCGTTTCTTCTCTGTGACCAGACCGGCATTTCGGTCACTGTGATCGCTGTGAACCGGATGCATCTGCAGGATTTCATCCGCGAATCCCAGTGTGGACTTCCGGTGTGTGATCAGCACCACGGTTTTACCCTGCATCTGCCGGTCAATAGCCTGCAGGATGATGCCTTCATTCAGGGAATCCAGATTGCTGGTGGGTTCATCCAGAAACAGGAACTGCCCCTCCCGCAGGAAAGCCCTCGCCAGCCCGAGGCGCTGACGCTCCCCTCCGGAAAGCGTGCTCCCCAGTTCTCCCACCATGGTGTCATAGCCCTGAGGCAGGGTCCGGATAAAATCATCAATGGCGGCCTTCCGGCAGGCTGCCTCGAGTTCTTCCCGAGTGGCGTCCGGTTTCGCAATGCACAGGTTTTCCGCAATGGTGGCATGGAACAGATCTGTATCCTGGGTCACAAACGCCTGTGCCTGCCGAAGGGTGGCTGTGGGCAGATTCCGCAGGTCTCTGCCTTCTGCAGTCACCTGTCCCGACCGGGGATCCCAGAACCGCATCAGCAGCCGCACCAGGGTGCTTTTTCCACAGCCGGAAGGACCGCATACCCCCAGGATCCCGCTCGCGGGCAGCTGCAGCGACATGTTCTCCAGTACCGGTGTCTGACAGGATTCGTAGGCGAACGAAACATTCTCGAGCGCCATGTCCGACAGATCGTCTGCCGGACCGGCTATGTCCGGCGTTGCAGGGGATTCATCCAGCAGGGACAGGATCCGTTCCCCCGCCCCCAGTGTCTGGGACAGACCAGTGCCAAGATTTGACAGAGCGATCACCGGCCCGAAGCTGGAAATCTGGACCAGAAACGAAATCACCAGATCTCTGGCTGACAGCAGCCCCCCGCGATGCAGCCATCCGCCCAGAAGCAGAAGTCCTGCTGCACAGAGAATCACAGCCACTCCCGCTGTACCCTGGGCATTGCCCTGCAGTTTCTTCAATCTGTCCTCTGTTTCCGCCAGCTTTGCTGTCCGGGCTTGCACATCCTGCAGACGCCGCTCCTGCGCGCCGTACTGACGCAGCTCCATCTGCCCGCGGATGGTTTCCAGCACCACAGCCGTCAGCCTGCCGGATTCCTCCCGGTATGTCTTGCCGAGCGCAGCCGCAGACCTGGACTGCATCCAGGGAAGGATCACCCCCACAAATGCATAAGACCCCGCAGCTGCCACACCCAGCCAGGGATTCAGCGATGTCTGCCAGGCCACAAAGATCAGACTGACGATCAGCGCAATGGCCACAGGGCTGATGGTATGTGCATAGAACACTTCCAGCAGCTCAACATCACTGGTGATCAGAGAAATCAGGTCGCCTTTTCGGCGGCCTTCCAGTTTTGCAGGGGCCAGCGCCCGGAGTTTTCCAAACACAAGATCCCGGATCCTGGCCAGGAGCCGGAATGCTATGTAATGGTTGCAGGCCTGTTCGCCATATCGGAGCACCCCCCGCAGCACAGCACAGAGACCCATGATCCACAGCAGGACGGGCCCACCTTCAAACAGTGCCATTCCCGCCAGGACCGGTATCAGGATGGCAGCCAGAAATCCGGCAACACCCAGAAGAATTGCCAGGACCATCCAGCCGGTCATGGACCGGACCTGACCAATCAGCCGGCGCAGGATCGTCAACGGTTTCATGCGGACTCCTTTCCGTAGCGTTCAAGCTCCTGCTGTGCATTCCAGAGCGAGGCATAAGCAGGGGATTCTTTCAGCAGACTGTCATGTGAAGCACATCCGGCCGGTCTGCCATGATCGAGGACCAGGATCTCCCCGGTATCCTGGAGATTGACAAGCCGGTGAGAAATGATGATCAGTGTCTTGTCCTTCAGGCCTTTGACCGCCTGCATGATGGCATTCTCGCTCTGCGCATCCACCGCGCTGGTGGCTTCATCCAGGATCAGGACCGGTGCATCCTTAACCAGCGCCCGGGCCAGTGCGATCCGCTGTCGCTGTCCTCCCGAAAGATTCGACCCGTTTTCCCGCACCGGTGCATCCAGCGGCAGGTTGATTCCCGCCTGTTTCATGGCCCGCACAAGCTGTTCATCCTCTGCTTCGGGATCCGCCAGACACAGGTTGTCCCGGATGGTGCCTTCAAACAGAAAGCCATGATGGTCGAGCACTGTGAGGTTCTCCTGCAGCCAGGCCGGATTGATGTCAGGCACCGGTACGCCGCCAATGGTGACACCGCTGTCCGACAGTCGTCCGCGGATCAGAGCCGCCAGTGTGCTTTTGCCGGAGCCCGACTGTCCCGCAATGCCAATGGATGCCCCCGGCTTGATATGCAGAGACACATCCTGCAGCACAGGGTGGCCCGGTTCGTATTCCCAGCCAAGATTTCGGGCTTCAATGTCCAGAGAGTCAGGAATCCCGGTTCCGGGGACCCGGGAAACGGTTTCCAGAATCGTGAAGAGCTTCTCGGCAGCGGCCTGTCCATTCATGGCGATGTGGAAGAAACTGCCAAGTGCCCGCATGGGCAGAAAGAATTCCGAGGCGATCAGAATCAGGAACAGGACCCGGAACAGGGACATGGTGTGGGTCCGCCATGCCAGGATCCCCAGCAGCATCCCAAGGGCAGCTCCCCCATAGGCAACAAGATCCATCACAGAGATGGAGTTCAGCTGCATGATCAGCACCCGCATGGTGATTTTCCGGAAATTCTCCGCTTCCTCATTCATTTTTTCGTGCCGCGCCTGATCCGCCTGATAGATTTTCAGTGTCGTCAGCCCCTGCAGATTCTCCAGGAAAGAATCCCCAAGCGTGGTGTACTGCCCCCAGTATTTCGCAAGGAGTTTCTTCGCAAACTTCTGCACCGCCACAATGCTGACAGGAATCAGCGGTACACAGAGCAGAAGTGCGAATGCCGCAGGCACATTGAGAAACAGTGTGATGACAAACAGCGTGAGAGGAGCCAGGAGAGCATAGAAAAACTGCGGTATATAGCTCGCAAAATAGGATTCCAGCTGCTCGGTTCCCTCTCCGGCCAGCTGCACCAGTTCGCTCGTGTTCCAGGCCGAACTCTCATCCCAGGAAAGCGAAGCCAGTTTCGCCAGCAGGCGCTTCCGGATCGTACGCTTGGCACTCTCGCTGGCACCCGCACTCGCCTGCACTGCTCGCAGAGTGAAGAACCATCGTCCGAAAAGAGCAGCCGCAAGAATGCACAGCCGGAAACCCAGTCCGGTGAAAGACCTTTCCAGGATCAGCTGCGATGACACAAGCGCCAGTACGCCATAGGCGGTGATTCCACACAGCATGGACAGCCACTGAAACAGCACATTGCGTCTGATGTACGGCATGGCTTCGGGTACAGCCTGCAGCAGCTTTTTGTTCAGCATAGTTAGCCCCTCCTAATACCAGTTAATAGTAACTAACTCTCTGGGGAGGTGTCAATCTGTGCCTCTCCATGAAACCGCTGCCAGAGAACTTTGAGGCACGCCGCCGGATTTTGTCCACGGTTTGGAAGATAATGGAACGAGAGAAACAGTGAGGAATATCATGTTCGAAAAAGAAATGCGCAATCTGACCTATGGACTGTTTGTTCTGAGTGCCGCTGCTGATGGAAAAAGCTCCGGCTGCATCATCAACACTGCCATGCAGGTGACAGACACCCCGTTGAAGATGGCAATCTGTGTCAACAAGAACAGCTTTACCGGACAGCTGATCCGAAAATCACGCCGGTTTGTTGTTTCGGTGCTGGACGAAAAGGCGGATTTTGACATTTTCCGTCACTTTGGTTTCCAGTCCGGCAAAGACGTTGACAAGTTTGCCGACTGGAAGGAAAAGGCCGAAACGCCGGATGGTGTTCCCTATCAGACAAGGGGCGCCAATGCCTGGATCGAGTGCGAAGTGGATGAAGAAATCGATCTGGGCACCCACCTGATGTACATCGGGTTCGTGACCAATGCCGACATTCTGAGCGACGTGCCTTCTGCCAGCTACACCTACTACCACGAGCATATCAAGCCCCGGCAGGAAGAGAAAAAAGAAGGCCGGAAAGCCTGGCGGTGCATCATCTGCGGCTATATCTATGAAGGCGCAGACCTGCCTGCCGATTTCATCTGCCCCTGGTGCAAACACCCGGCCAGCGACTTTGAGCCCATCATGATCTGACCAGGTTCTTTACCTGAAACAGGAAAGCGGACAGCCGATACGTTTACGGCTGTCCGCTTTTTCTGCATGCGTCCGGATACAGCGGACCGGAAGGACCGGTTTCCGTTCCTGTCAATCAGCGGTACACTTGTGACATGAAACAGAACACCATCCGACAGATCGACTATGGGTCCGGCAGCCTGTTCAAAGCCGTGATGCTCGCTGCCGGTCCCATGGTCTTTGCGCAGATCCTGTCCCTGCTCTACAACATTGTCGACCGCATGTACATCGGCCGGATCCCCGGTCAGGGTGCTTCAGCCCTGGCGGGAATCGGCCTGTGTTTTCCGGTCATATCCCTGATCACCGCCTTTGCCAACCTGTATGGCAGCGGAGGAGCCCCGCTGGCGGCCATGGAAAACGGCAGGGGCAATCACGAAGAAGCCAGGCTGTACATGAATGCGTCGTTCGTGCTCACCGTCCTGACCGGGATCGTCCTGACCGTTGTGGGGGAACTCTTTGCCCGTCCCATCCTGACCCTGTTTGGCGCAGACGGCTCTTCCCTGCAAACCGGGATTGCCTATCTGCAGCCGGTGCTGGCCGGCACAGTCTTCTCGATGGTTGCCCTGACCATGAATCCGTATATCAACGCACAGGGGTTTCCGTTGATCGGCATGATGACGGTGCTCATTGGCGCCCTTTCAAACATCGTCCTGGATCCGGTCTTCATTTTTGCTGCCGGCTGGGGAATACAGGGTGCCGCTGCTGCAACCGTGATCTCCCAGATTGTCTCGTCCCTGTTTGTCCTTCGGTTTCTGACAGGCCCCAATGCCACACAGACTCTCTCTGTGACATGGATGAAAGCCAGTCTTGCAGCTGACCGTATTATGCGGATCCTGTCCCTGGGGACAGCCACGTTCATCATGCAGGTCACCAACAGCCTTGTGCAGGCAGTTGCCAACAGCACTCTGGCTGTATATGGAGGCGATCTGTATATATCTGTCATGACCATCGTGGCTTCGGTCCGCCAGATCATGGAGACCCCGCTGAGCGGTGTCGGGGACGGGGCAAGTCCGGTTCTGAGTTTCAACTATGGTGCCATGAAGTACCGGCGCCTGCGCAGTGCCATTGCCATCCTCACCGGGCTGTGTATCGGGTATTCCCTCATGATCTGGGGGATGATCCTGCTGTTTCCCGCTTTTTTCACCCGTCTGTTTTCCTCCGACGAAGTTCTGTGTCAGACCGCTGTCACTGGCCTGCATGTCTATTTCTTTGCATTCGTGTTCCAGGCCCTGCAGTTTTCCGGACAGACGGTGTTCAAGTCCCTGGGAAAACGCAGCCAGGCCATTTTCTTCTCGCTGTTCAGAAAAGTGATCCTGGTGGTACCCCTGACCCTCCTGCTGCCACGGGAGTTCGGGGTCCTGGGTGTGTTTGCAGCAGAGCCTGTCTCCAACGTGATTGGCGGCATTGCCTGCTACGTGACGATGTATTTCACGGTCTGGCGCAAACTGCCGGTCCGGGATGGAACATGCAGGAACGCATGCGCTGACAGTCAAGTTCCTGTGCATGACGATTGTCTGATACCGGTTTCTGCCGATGATGACGGCCCGGCTTGACTTCAGCCTGCATACCATACCCGAAAAAGCGCCCGGAGCTCATCCCGCGCGCTTTTTGACGTATTGGAGTTACAGGAGGAATCAAATCAGCAAAGAACCGATGTCAGTCTTCGTACTGCAGGGCATCCTTGCCGGTCTCGCCGCTGGAGATCCGGATCACGTCGTTGACGTCGTAGACAAAGATCTTGCCATCGCCCATGCTGCCGGTATACAGTGCATGTCTTGCAGCATCCACCACTGCCTGGACAGGCACCTCGGAGACCACGATTTCGACCTTCATCTTCGGCAGCAGACGGCTCTCGACCTCTGCCCCGCGATAATAGTGCTTCTGGCCTTTCTGAACACCCATGCCCATGACATTGGTCACCGTCATGCCGCCGATGCCGATCTTGTCCATTTCTTTCTTCAGCGCCTCGAACTTGTCGGGCTTGGTGATGATCGTCACCTTTGACATATCGCCTTCACCGGCCACTTTGCGGGCAGGAACAGCATCCCGGACCTCAACCACCGGAGTCCTGGAATCCGCGGGAATGGCGACTTCCACATCCGCATAGGGTGCTGTTTCGGTTTCAAACACAAATCCGCCATAGGCACTTTCCAGACCATGTTCTTCCTTGTCCAGACCTTCAATTTCTTCATGCGGCGTGACACGAAGACCGATGGTCTTTTTGATGCAGAAGAATGTCAGCCAGATCGTGACACCCGTCCAGACACCGATGCAGAGCAGACCAAGAGCCTGAATACCCAGCTGGTGGAATCCGCCGCCGTAGAACAGACCAGCTGCTTCGGGCATGGTTTCTGTACCGCAGGCAAACAGTCCCACAGCCAGGGTACCCCAGAGGCCGTTGCCGAAATGTACGGCCACGGCACCGACGGGATCATCCACATGCAGTTTGTAATCCAGCAGCCACACCAGGAAACAGCAGATAAAGCCGGACACAATGCCGATGATGCAGGCGCCCCACACGTTGACGGCGTCGCATCCGGCGGTGATGGCCACCAGACCGGCCAGCGCACCGTTCAGTGTCATGGATACATCCGGTTTGCCGTACTTGATCCAGGTAAAACCCATCACTGTGCAGGCCGCCAGAGCCGGTGCCACGGTGGTTGTGGCGAAAATCGTGGCCAGCTGCAGACCGCTTGTGGCAGCCGCACCGTTGAAGCCATACCAGCCAAACCACAGGATGAAGACACCCAGGGCACCGATGACAATGTTGTGACCGGGAATGCCCATGGGCTTTCCGTCCTTGAACTTGCCAATGCGGGCACCGAGCATCGATGCCCCAATCAGGGCACACAGGCCGCCGGCGAAGTGAATCACGGCGCTGCCTGCGAAATCGTGGAAGCCCATAGCTGTCAGCCAGCCATCCGGTCCCCATACCCAGTGGGCTTCCACAGGGTAGATCAGGAGACTGATCACGAAGGAGTAGACGCAGTAGGAAATGAATTTGGTACGCTCCGCCATGGCACCGGATACGATGGTCGCTGCAGTGGCGCAGAATACCAGGTTGAAGGTGAAGGTGCTCCAGTCAGTGCCGGCAAAGTCTGTCAGCGGATGACCGCCCCATCCCACAAATGCATTGCCCTGTGCGCCGCACAGCAGGCTGAATCCCAGGATCAGGAATGCCACTGTCCCCAGACAGAAGTCCATGGTGTTCTTCATGATGATGTTGCCGGCGTTCTTGGCCCGTGTGAACCCTGCTTCCACCATGGCGAATCCCGCCTGCATGAAGAATACCAGTGCGGCTCCGATCAGGTACCAGATACCAAAGATCTGGCTGATTGCTTCTTCGATCATATCTCTCTCTCCCTTCGATCGACCCCCAAAGAAAAAGGCGCCTCAAATACCCGGTGCGACCGGTGTACTTGAAGCGCCTTTGCTTCACGTCTTTGGATGGTCTAACTATAGCCCTGTTCTCTCATGGATGCAAGAAAAAACCGAAATTTTTACAGAATTTTTTACATCAGTTTTCAGAGAATCGGCAGCATTTCCATTCCGTTTTCAGGGTTGCAGGTCCAGTCGGCTGACATGAACGGTATGCAGCACGCCAGGGATCGCACAGGGCACATCCGACTCCGTTCGGTCATACCGGAATCCCAGTTTTTCCTGCACCCGCCTGGATTTTTCATTGCCGTCAAACCAGCCGCACCAGATCCTGGTCAGCGCAAGATCCTCCCGGCCATGAGCAATCAGGGCCTGAGCCGCTTCCGGAATCAGCCCCTGGCCCCAGTACGCGCGGCCGATCCAGTAACCGATTTCCGCCTCGCCTTCAGCAAGACAGAGATTGGCCTGCTTTCCCTGCAGAAGCGAGATGTTTCCTGCGGGTTTTCCTGTGGCTTTCAGCACCACAGCCCAGGTTCCGGACACCATCAGCACATGTTCCAGTACCTGGCGGCTGTCTTCCAGAGTCTGATGCGGGGACCACCCGGCTGCGGGTCCGATTTCAGGATCACAGGCCAGTCCAAACAGCTCTTCGGCATCCTCCTGCTTCCAGGGCCGCAGGATCAGGCGATCAGTTTCCAGCTGTACAGGATGCTGTCTGTCTGCCTCACTACGCATTTCCTTCATATACACACTTCCTTTCCAAAAAAGGAGAAGCAGGCATTCCCGCTTCTCCTTGCATGTTCTTTCTGGACTGGAAAAATGATTATTCCTGTTCCAGCTTCAGAGTCTTTGTCGTCAGGTCGCAGACTTCTTCCGGTCCATAGTACTGGATCGCACCCGGATACAGATAGGCAGTCTCCACAGCCCAGTTGTCGCGGTTGTCTGCGAAGAACTGGAAGGGCTTTCCATCCAGTTCCACCAGTGCCTTGCGGATAACCGGCTTGTCCTCGCCATGACGGCGCTCGATGTTCATCATCTTGGTGATGGGCATGCCGCCGGCAACCCATTCAGCCGCCGGTTTGGACAGGTTGGAAATCTTGGACAGATAGCCTGTGAAGCCGTTCTGGATCAGCAGGGCAGCATTGTAGCCCAGGGAGTAGCAGTAGTCTGCATCAAAGTTCGACGGGAACGCGCAGCGTCCTTCATAGCCGAAGAAGTGGTGCAGCGGGGAGAACTTGCCCTTGTAGGTGCCTTTCTCCTTGCGCTCTTTCAGCTTGTTGGCCACCAGGGCGGAGAACAGCTTCTCGGACTCGATCAGGGAAACCTGCACGTTGCCGTGGGGATCGCGCTCCAGGAACAGCTGCTGCTGAATGTTTTCCGGCAGAATGTCGAACACTTCAAAGGATTCCTTTGTCAGGCCGTTCTTGATAAACTCGTATTTTTCCTTCCAGGTCGGCAGGGCATTGAATTCGTCTGCCTTTGCACCGGCCAGCAGTTCATTGATCTCGGCAATCAGGGCAGAGAATTCGGGAACGAATTCAACCACACCCTCCGGAATGATGGCCACACCGAAGTTGTCACCGTTGGCCGCACGTTTTTCAACGGAATCAGCAATGTAGTCGGCGATTTCGGACAGGGACATTTTCTTCGCAGCCACTTCCTCGGAAATCAGACAGATGTTGGGCTGTGTCTGCAGAGCGGCTTCCAGCGCCACGTGGGAAGCGGAACGGCCCATGACCTTGATGAAGTGCCAGTATTTCTTGGCGGAGTTGGCATCGCGCTCAATGTTGCCGATCAGTTCCGCATAAGTCTTGGTGGCTGTGTCAAACCCGAAGGAGGCTTCGATGTCGTCGTTCTTCAGGTCTCCGTCAATGGTCTTGGGGGCACCGATGACCTGGACACCTGTGTCATGCGCTGCCATGTATTCGGCCAGGACCGCCGCATTGGTGTTGGAGTCGTCACCGCCAATGATGACAATGGCGTTCATGCCGTGCTTTTTGGCGACATCTGCAGCGACCTTGAACTGCTCTTCGGTTTCGAGCTTCGTACGGCCGGAACCAATGATGTCAAAGCCGCCGGTGTTGCGGTACTTGTCGATGAACTCGTCATCGAACACGACAAAATCGTCGTCGATCAGACCGCTGGGGCCGTTCTTGAACCCGATCAGGACGTTCTCCGGGCTGGCTGCCTTCAGGGCATCATACAGGCCGCAGATGACGTTGTGTCCGCCGGGGGCCTGACCACCGGACAGGATCACACCGACCACCTGTTTGTCGGGGCTGGCTGTGCTCTCGCCTTCCACGAACGTGATTTCGTTCTTTCCATAGGTGTTCGGGAACAGGGACTTGATGGTTTCCTGATCGGCAACACTCTGTGTGGGTTCGCCTTCCTTGACGGCAATTTTGTCCACGCCGCTGCGCAGCATGCCGGGCAGTTTGGGCTCGTACTGATAACGGGCTTTCTGTAACGGTGAAATAGTCATTTGCTGTAAACTCCTTTTCAACGTTTAAATAGTACAATTGTCAGAATCAAATGTAAATGATGTGCGGGAAACCACCCGCGGTTTCTCCTGCCGATTGTCCCGGACCGGTCCTGCAGTTTGACAAATCAGCAAACTCAGTCACATACAGACACAATTTATCTAACGAAATAAAGCCAGGTCTCCCTGGCTTTCCCTTCAAAACGAGGTGTCTCATCCCTGGTTTTCCGCCGCTGGTGAGCCGGCCGCTGATGCGCAGGACGATGCAGAGATGCCGGTATTGGCCGGCTCAGTCTGCCCGGTTCCCTCTTCGAACAGGCCCGCCACCGCTTTGGCAACCTCGTCGCGTGTCAGCCAGTACTGATTTGTCCTGCAGTAATAGATCAGCTTGAGATCCGCCTGGCCGCCTGACTGAAACTGATTCACCCTCGCCACCGGAGGCGGATCCTGGAGCACCAGGCTGCATCCGGCGGCACAGGCTGTCAGTTGCGGCAGATACCGCAGGATATCCGCTGAACTGCAGGGAAAATCCAGGACACAACGCAGTGTATCCCGTGCGGTGTAGTTCACCATGTTGTCTGTCAGAAACGTGTTGTTGGGAACCACCACTTCCTCGTTGTCACTGGTCAGCAGCGTCGTGTATGTCAGCTCAATGGCCAGGACCGTGCCGTAACTGGAGTCGATGGAAATGAAATCCCCGACCTTGAACGGCCTGGTCAGCAGGATCTGCAGTCCGCTGGCCACCGATGCCATGTTGTTTTTCAGTGCCAGGGCCACCCCGACACCCAGGCCGGACATGGCGCCGATGATCACATTCATGGAGACACCCAGCTGGTCCAGGGCCACGATCACCCCCAGGATCCGGATGGTGATGGACAGAAACGAGGCCAGAAACGTCACGATTCCCCTGTTCAGAGATTTCCCTGCAGCCCTGTCGCAGAACCGCTTCACGAGATCCGAGATCACCCAGGCCACGACGACTTCCGCAAGCGCCAGCGCCAGAACCTGGAATGTATCATGATGGATCAGGTCCTCGGTCTTGCGGACAACGTCACCTGCAGCATTTTCCCTGAATGTACTGAATGGGCTGAAACTCTCTTTCCATGACAGCATGCCCTTCCCTCCTTCTGCACTCCACAATATATGCAGCGTCCATGATCCGGCGTCCAGCGCATCGCAGATACATGTCCGTCTTCTGAGATTCACCCGGACTCTGCCTGTATGCCTTTTCCGGTGCTTCACGGCGGATCCCCCGTGACATGACATCTCCCATGCCGGCAGTTTCTCACGATCCCTGCCGGCTGCGTCTGTTCATGGCAGATCTCTGGCTGACAGGCCCGCCCTTTCCCTGGCCAGCTTTGTGATGCGCTCCACAAATCCGGTTTTGGCTGCTGTATATCCATCCCGGTCGTGTTCGTGTTTCCTCCAGAGATCCAGCTTCAGTGCCTCATACAGTGCAGCATCCTCGGGATGGGCAGTCAGCCAGTCCCGGAAGTACAGTTCATCCTCGTCTCCGGGCAGCCGCAGATGAAGATGAAAGACTCTGTCGGCAAATCCAGTGTCAGTATATCCTTTGTTGAACGACATCCGGCTGTCTGACTGCGACATGCAGATCCAGCCGGTTTTCTCCAGTACCCGGCGACAGGCAGGAAACTCCGCAGCCATCGGAAGACAGGCCAGGATATCGACAATCGGCTTTGCCGGGATGCCCGGCACCGCAGTGCTGCCGATGTGATGCACCTTGGTTCCTGCCGGCAGCAGCTGTTTCAGCGCTGCCGCTTCTTGGCTGTACCAGTCCTTCCAGCAGTCCTGGTGAGACGTCAGCACGATGGGAAACAGCTGCCAGAGCTCTTCCAGCGACATATCCTCCAGCGTTTTCGTCATCGGCAACCTCTGCATCACGCAGAAACACAGGCCAGCATCAGCACAGGAACCGACAGGACGGCAATGACCAGCAGCTGGCGCTTCCATGTCAGCTTCAGGTATCCAACATACTCCCGCAGGATGGCGTTCAGCGTGAAATACCATTTTGTCGGGGAACCATACCCAATGGCAGGCATTCCCTGCATGCATGCGAGCACCAGCGCCCGGAATACATGATAGCGGTTGGTGACAATGGCCGTTTTCGGTCCCTGAAACAGCTGTCTGGAATACAGAAGGTTCTGCTCTGTGTTCAGGGACTTGTCTTCAATTCGCACCCTGTCCCGGTCAACCCCCTGTTCCAGCGCATAGGCAGCCATGGCCTGTCCTTCCGGCAGATCCTCCCCCGGTCCCTGTCCCCCGGAGAGAATCAGGATGGCATCGGGGTTGTATCCCAGCACCTGGATTCCCCGGTCAATGCGGCCCTTCAGCAACGGTGTAAGTCTGTCTCCCATGAGCCCGGATCCGAGTACCACCACCTGGTCCAGATGACGGTTTTTCTTCATATGAATGAGATTGAGCAGGGCGGAGAAACAGAAGACCGCAAAGATGCCGAGCAGCCAGGTGACGGCAATGGACAGGATGACCGAGAAGGCAAACAGCCAGGTGTTGCGGATCTGCGCCACGATCGCCGGCCAGATGAACAGATAGACCACCAGCCCTGCGGCAAAGAGCAGCGACAGGGCATTGGCGGGCCGCAGCCCTTCCCTGCGGATGTTTTTGATTCCCTCCGCAAAAAAGATGCCGATGAATGCAGCAGGAAACATGAGCAGCACCACCATGACCAGCATCAGCGAAATGGCGAGGACCAGCATGACAAAGCGGTTGTTCATGATTTTCTCCGAGTTCATGAACAGGATTGTCATGAGCCAGACGGCCAGCTGCAGCAGCAGGAACAGAAACGATGCCCCGCTCCACAGACTGCGGGGTTCTTTGATCATGACAGCCGCAAACCAGATCGAGGCAGCCGCCAGAAACAGACTGACAACAACAAACATAGACAAAACTCTCCCCGGTCATTTTACCAGAGAGAGCACACAGGTCTTCATACAACGCTGACAGACTGCAGGATGTATCCTGTCACCGGATGTGGACCGTCATGATCAGGTCCCATTCCCGGTTCAGGTCCAGGCTGATGCGTTCCACAGAACTATCCAGGACCGAATTCGACAGCATGGCTTCGATCCTCTGCGCACTGGCATGACCCAGTTTTTCACTACCCCGGCGTACATGCACCTCGGCTTCTTCCTCCAGGGTCAGGATACCGAGAAAGTCATCCAGAAAGCAGCCCCTGTCACGGGTCGCATTGCCGATTGCGGTCTCCATCACGAGGCGGATCCCCGGATCATCGGGTTCAATAAAACACCGGATGCCGGTCACTTCCCGTTCCAGGAGATCTTCGGGAATCATCCACTCATAATCGGACACACCGGCACTCTCCACTTCCTGGCCTGTGACCGGACGAACCAGATGACCCGGCTCGAGGATCTGAAGAAATGTCTCAAGTTTCATAGTATTTTCTCTCTCTAAGCTTCCTGTCCTTCGCGCAGCCTTCGTGAAAGAACACACCGGGTATGGGGCATGTCCTGCCCGCGGCAATGCCTGACTTCTCCATCCTGAGGCTTCATTCCGATCCCCAGGGCTGTTTTCTGCGAAGGCTCATTGGAATCCCGGATGATGCAGCAGACTTCTTCTGCCTGCAGCCGGTCCAGTGCCAGATCGCGGCAGGCTGCTGCCGCTTCTGCTGCATACCCAAGATGCCAGTACTTCCGGTTGAACAGGTATCCAATTTCCAGCACCTGCCGGTTTTTCCAGGGCTGCCAGATCAGGCCGCACTGTCCGATCATCACGCCGTCACTTTTGCGGATGACCCCCCAGAGACCGATCCCGAAGGCTTCATACCAGTCCAGCGACGCTTAAGCCATGCATCTGTCATGGCTTCGTCAAATGCGCCTCCATAGTGGATCATGGTTCTGTCATCCTGCAGGATGGCGCACAGAGCCGGACGGTCATCCAGGGTCAGCGGCTGCAGCACAAGACGGTCTGTCTCCAGAATCACAGCCCGGCACAGCTCTCTGATTTTCTCTTCAGGACGAATCATGTCTGTCTCCTTTCATCCACCTCCAGGCGACGGCCGAAGGATACCTGCAGGCTCACGGAAGCATCCGTCTGCAGCCTGTCCCCTGAACAAAGCGGTTCCTGATGCTTTCAGTGTATCGGCTGTCCGGAAACCCTGCAACGGATATCGGCACCGTCCGCTTTCCTGCAGACTGCCGTTTCTGCTGCTGTATAGAAAAAGGCATCAGTTTCTCTGTGCTTTCTGCTGCCGCTGCGGCTTATCCCGTTTTCAGGCTCAAAAACAGCAGGTGCCTTTTGACACCTGCTGTCTGGACGGTCAGAGTCAGCTGCCCACGTGGATCCGGTTGATCGCACGCTGCAGGGACAGCTCTGCCCGTTTCATGTTTGTATGGGAATCCTTCTTCTCCAGACGCTCCCTGGCCCGTTTGTAGGCAGCCTGGGCACGTTCCAGATCGATTTCTCCCTTGCCCTCGATGGCATCCGCCAGAATCAGCATTTTGTCATCCGCAAACTGCATGAATCCGGTGGACATGGCATACTCCAGTGTATCGCCGCCATCGGTCTTCACCACCAGCCGGCAGGGAACAACGTCCGTAATGATCGGCATGTGGTGGGGCAGGATCGTGAACTCGCCTTCGCTGCTCTTCAGGTGCACGCTCTGGCAGTCCAGATCGGTATAGACACCCCGGGGTGTGACGACCTTCAGTTCAATCACTGAGCCTCACCCTGGATTTCCTTCGCCTTGGCGATGGCATCCTCGATGGTGCCCACCATCAGGAAGGCCTGCTCGGGCAAATCGTCATACTCCCCTGCCAGGATCTTCTCGAAGTCATCCACGGTTTTCTCCACCGGCACGTAGGTACCGGAAATGCCGGAGAACACCTCGGCCACATTGAAGGGCTGGGACAGGAAGTTGCGAACACGACGCGCGCGATTGACGACTTTCTTGTCCTCTTCCGAGAGTTCATCCATGCCCAGGATCGCAATGATGTCCTGCAGTTCCTTGTACCTCTGCAGAAGGGACTGCACGTCGCGGGCCACCTTGTAGTGGCGGTCGCCAACCACCAGCGGATCCAGGATCCGGGAACTGGAATCCAGGGGATCCACCGCCGGATAAATGCCCAGGGCTGCAATGTCACGGGACAGAACAGTCTTGGCATCCAGGTGCGAGAACGTTGTGGCCGGAGCAGGGTCTGTCAAATCATCCGCCGGTACATAGACCGCCTGGATGGAGGTGATGGATCCGTCTTTCGTGGACGTGATCCGCTCCTGCAGCTGGCCCATTTCCGTGGCCAGCGTCGGCTGATAGCCCACCGCCGAAGGCACACGACCCAGCAGGGCCGAAACCTCGGATCCCGCCTGGGTGAACCGGAAGATGTTGTCGATAAACAGCAGCACATCCTGGTGATCCACATCCCGGAAGTACTCTGCCATGGTCAGGCCGGTCAGGCCCACACGCATGCGCGCTCCGGGAGATTCGTTCATCTGGCCATACACCAGGACGGTCTTGTCCAGTACACCGGATTCCTTCATCTCCCAGTACATGTCGTTGCCTTCACGTGTGCGTTCGCCGACACCCACGACGACAGAACGCCCGCCGTGTTCCTTGGCAATGTTGTGGATCAGCTCCTGGATCAGGACGGTCTTGCCCACGCCCGCACCGCCGAACAGACCAATCTTGCCGCCCTTGGCATACGGGCACAGCAGGTCGATGACCTTGATGCCGGTTTCCAGAACGGCACTGGATGTGGACTGTTCATCAAAGGACGGCGCCTTGCGGTGAATGGGCATCTTTTCCTCGGTCTGCACATCCCCCAGTCCGTCAATGGGCTGTCCCAGGACATTGAACATGCGCCCCAGAATGTTTTCGCCCACTGGCGCCTGGATCGGCTTGCCCGTATCCACGGCTTCCATGCCCCGCACCAGGCCGTCTGTGCTGCCCATGGCAATGCAGCGGACTGTGTCCGCACCAATGCCCTGTGCCACTTCCACTGTCAGGTCCGGTTCTCCGGGGCGTTTGATTTCAATGGCTGTCAGGAGATCGGGCAGATGGTTCTGCTCGAACCTGACATCCACAACAGGTCCCATGACCTGTGATACTTTTCCAATATTGGTTGCAGCCATTCGTACTCCTTCTTATACAAGCGCGTTGGCGCCGCTGACGATCTCCGTGATCTCCTGCGTGATCGCACCCTGGCGGATCCGGTTGTATTCCAGCTCCAGCTGTTCCTGCAGCTCCGTGGCGTTGTCTGTGGCGCTTTCCATGGCCATGCGCCGGCTCGCCTGTTCCGAGGTCTTGCTCTCGAGATACAGGGAATACAGCAGGCTTCTGGCTGCCATGGGAATGACTTTGTCCGTCATTGCCGCCTGGGACGGTTCATAGATCGTATCCGCACCACCGGTTTTTGCCGCCTGCGGTGCGACCGGCAGGATCGTGACCAGAGTCGGGACAAAGGTCAGCGTGTTTTTGTAATGCGTGTACAGGACCTGGATCTTCGAGATCTCGCCTGCTTCATACCGGTGCAGGGCGTCATCCATGAGCTTGGAGAGCACCAGATAGGCGTCATCGTCATTGAGATCCGCAACAGTATCCAGGATGTGATATCCGGGATGCGAGCCAAACCAGGCAGCGCCCCTGGAACCAATCACCACGATTTCATCCCTGGGGTCGAGATCCGCAGCCACAGTCCGGCATACATTGGCATTGTAGCCGCCGCAAAGCCCCATGTCGCTCGTGATCACAAACACCACCGCCGGTTTTCCTTCTGCCGGGGTCACCCAGACAGATCGTTTTCCCATGCCCTCGCAGATTCTGTCAAACAGTTCATGCATGGCCTTGGCATAGGTCCGGTTTGCTTCCATGCGCTCCCGCTGTCTGGTCAGCTTGCTGCTGGCCACCAGCTGCATTGCCTTGGTGATTTTTTTCGTCGAGTCCACCGAAGCGATGCGCGCCTTGATGTCCTGTCTACTTGCCGCCATCGGCGATGCCTTCTGTCTGCAGGAACGACTGCGTCCAGGCATCCAGCGCGGTCTTTGTCTGCGCGATGAGTTCGTTGTCCAGCGCCTGGTCTCGGCGGATCTGGTCAATGATATAGGGATATTCTCGCTTGATGTAGGAAATCATGCCGTCTTCATATTTCTGAACCAGGTGGGCCGGCACCTTCTTCAGGTAGCGGTACTTCGATGTGAAGAGTTCCAGCACCTGCTGTTCCACCGGCATGGGCTTGTACTGCGGCTGGATCAGCAGCTGCGTCACCTTTTCACCCTGGTTGAGCACTTCCGTCGTGGCAGCATCCAGGTCGGACCCGAATTTCGCAAAGGATTCCATTTCGTGGAACTGCGCCAGTTCCAGCTTCAGGGAACTGGAGACCTGCTTCATGGCCTTGATCTGGGCGGCAGATCCGACACGGGATACCGACAGACCGGAATCCACTGCCGGTCGGATGCCTTCATTGAACAGCTCGGTCTTCAGGAAGATCTGGCCGTCGGTGATGGAAATGACATTTGTCGGGATATATGCCGAAATGTCCCCCGCCTGTGTCTCGATGATCGGCAGCGCCGTCAGAGAGCCGTTTCCGTTTTCCTCATTCAGCCTCGCCGCACGCTCCAGGAGCCTGGAGTGCAGGTAGAATACATCACCGGGGTAGGCTTCACGTCCGGGAGGTCTGCGCAGCAGCAGCGACATGGTCCGGTAGGCAACGGCGTGCTTGGACAGATCGTCGTAGACAATCAGCACGTCCTTTCCGTTTTCCATCCACTCTTCGCCGATCGCACAGCCGGCATAGGGTGCAATGTACTGCAGGGGTGCCGGTTCACTGGCCGTGGAAGCCACAACCGTCGTGTAGTCCATGGCGCCATACTGCTTGAGCTTTTCCACGATCTGTGCCACCGTGCTGGCCTTCTGGCCAATGGCGACATAAATGCAGAGCACGTCCTGGTCCTTCTGGTTCAGGATCGCGTCAATGGCAATTGCGGTCTTTCCTGTCTGCCGGTCGCCGATGATCAGCTCACGCTGGCCGCGGCCGATGGGGATCATGGAGTCGATGATTTTCAGGCCCGTCTGCAGGGGGACCGAAACACTCTTCCGGGTCATGACACCGGGAGCCACCCGCTCAACCGGGCGTTCCTTTGTGTATTCGATGGGACCCTGTCCGTCAATGGGCTGCCCCAGGGCGTTGACCACCCGTCCGATCATGCCGTCGCCCACGGGCACTTCAACGATTTTTCCCGTGCGCTTGACAAGGTCGCCTTCCTTGATGTCGTAGTTTTCACCCATGAGCACGGCACCGACCTGGTCTTCCTCCAGGTTCATGACCATGCCATAGACATCATGCGGGAAGATGAGCAGCTCGCTCATCATGGCGTCTTTGAGGCCGTAAACCGTGGCTATGCCGTCGCCGACACTGAGCACAGTGCCGCTCTCCGACATCTCCAGGTCCTGCCCGGCATTCTGTATCTGGGCTTTGATCAGCTTTGTGATCTCTGCCGGATTCAAACTCATACCTTCACCTGCTTTCCACGAGCTGTTCACGCATCGTATTCAGACGGCTGCGCACGGTGTTGTCCAGGACCAGGTCCCGGGCCCTGACACGCAGTCCCGCGATGAGATCCGGTTCCACCCGGACCGTGAGCTCGATCTTTCGCTTCAGACGGGACTCCAGCATGGCTGTCAGAGCCGCTTCGTCTTTCGCGGACAGCGGTGCAGGTGTTTCCACCAGCACCGTCTCTATTTCGTTGGCCTGTCTGACACAGTCTTTCCAGGCGGCATACAGACCGGAGATCAGTCCCGCCAGACCGTGATGGGCCAGGATCGTCAGAAACGTCGTCAGCAGCGGCTCTGCACCGGCGGTCAGTTCCGTCAGCCAGGCTGCCTTCTGCTCCCTGGTCACACCCGGATGACCCAGCATGGCCGTGTAGTCCTGGTTCTGTTTCAGGACAGCATCCAGCTGCTCCAGATCCTTTTCCACCGCCTCTGTGCTTCCTGCCTCGGCAGCTGACTCATACAGCGCCTGCACATAGGGCATCAGTGAGTCTGCCATCTGTCATCCTCTTGCGCCTGCCGGATAAAGTCTGCGACAAAATCCGCACGCACTTCGTCGTCTGCTTCCTTTTTCACCAGAGCCTCCGCTGCGGAAAGAGCCACGCTGCTGATGGCTGTGGCCATGTCCTTTTCCGCCCTGCGCTGTTCCCTGACAATGTCTTCCGCCGCAGCCTGCCGCATCCGGTCGGCCTGGCTCTTTGCCTGGGCCAGGATCTCGGCTTTCTCTTCCCCGGCCTGGGCCTTCGCCTCTTCGATCATGGCATGGGCCTCCTTGCCGGCATCCTGCATTTTTCTGTCATAGACAGCCTTTTCCTCCAGCGCCTGCTGTCTGAGGCGTTCGGAGCTGTCGATGTTTTCCTGGATCAGGTCCTGGCGCTTTTTGATGAACGCCGTGAGCTTGTCCCAGAAGAAATGCTTTGCGAACAGAATGATCAGGGCGGTCGAAATCAGAACCAGAATGACATCCGTCGGCGAGATTCGCAGATAGTTGTCAATATTGAAGTCGACCATTCAGGTTTATCCCTTGATGAAAATCAGCAGGATCGCGATAACCAGAGAGTAAATGCCGGTGGTTTCAGCCAGCGCAATACCCAGTACCATGATGGACTGGATCTTGCCGGATGCTTCAGGGTTGCGGCCTACGGCTTCCGCGCCTTTGCCCGCTGCAAATCCCTGTCCGATACCCTGACCAAGACCGGCAACCATGGCTATGCCGGCACCCAGCAGTGCCATGCCCTGTACGAAAAACTCATTGAATACTTCCATAAATCATTGTCCTCCTTGATTTGTGTTTCAGTCCGCTTCCTTCGATACCTGCTGTCCCAGGAAATAGGACCCCAGGGTGAAGAAGATGTATGTCTGGATCACACCCGAGAAAATATCGAAATACATGTGAAGGAAGGGAGTGAGCGTCAGCCCCAGATAACCCCAGGGCGCGATGTTCTTGATCAGCGTGTAGACCAGCAGCGTGATGATAGAACCCGCCAGAATGTTGCCGAACAGACGCATGGTCAGCGAAATCGGCAGGGCCAGCTCGCCGATGATGTTCAGCGGCGTCAACAGCCACATGGGTTCCGTGAGTTCCTTCATCCGGGCCTTCAGACCAGCCTTGCGGATGGCGCTTCCCTGGATCATGACCCACAGCGTCAGGGCCAGCGTGGCATTGAAGCTGACGTTGCTCGTGGGGTTCTGCAGGCCCACAAGGCCTGTCAGGTTGCTGACAAGCATCATGATGATCAGGGTGCCAAAAAACGGAATGTAGCGGGCAGTGGTTTCCTTCAGGTTGCCCTGCACCACGTACAGAATGAGATTGTAGATCTCCTCGCAGACATAGACCAGGCCTTTCGGGGCCCTGGACGGATCGGCTTGTTCGATTTTCCTGCCTGCGAACCAGAAGAAGAAGGCGAAGAGCACACAGAGGATCAGCCAGACCAGAATCGACTGCTGGATTTCCAGTGTGAAGCCGCCCAAATGGATCTCAATGGCGCTAATCATAGCGGGGTCCATCAACATCCTCCTTTCCCAGCAGCGGGTATATCACCAGCGCGGCTTTCTGCAGCGCGATGCCCGCGACAAGACTCAGCACCGGCACACCCAGCCACAGGCAGGCGGCGATGACGAGGCCATAAAAAATATACCGCCCGGCGTAGCTTTTGAAACCGGACATTTTCGTGAAAGTGCCCCGGACAGCCCAGGTCTGGATCATGGCCAGTCCCGCCAGGCACATGAACAGCCCGGCCCATACGCCGCAGACTGCCTTCAGGCCCCAGAACAGGGCCGCCAGGCTTCCTGCAGCCCCCAGGACCAGTGAGATCCGGGAGATGGTGCCGAACTGCTGCCGCAGTTCATCCGTTGTTCTGTCTGGCATGCCACACAAGCAGAATGATGGAGCCGATCACCGCATACAGGACACCCGCCACGATGAACACCGGAGAGGTGTGCAGCCAGGAATCCAGCAGGTAGCCGACCAGCAGCGCCACCAGGATGTTCGCAAGCAGAAACCCGGGAAACTTCGCGGGCTTCATTTCGTGCCGAAGATCCGGTCGCCGGCGTCGCCGAGACCCGGTACGATATAGCCGTTTTCGTTCAGTTTCTCATCCAGAGCCGCCAGGTAGATGTCCACATCCGGATGTTCGCGTTCCACTGCCTTGACACCC
This sequence comes from Faecalibaculum rodentium, assembly GCF_001564455.1. Taxonomy (GTDB): domain Bacteria; phylum Bacillota_I; class Bacilli_A; order Erysipelotrichales; family Erysipelotrichaceae; genus Faecalibaculum; species Faecalibaculum rodentium. The sequence goes on along the minus strand of NZ_CP011391.1, from coordinate 694,496 downwards.
TCCGGTGCACCCACCAGGCACACCAGCTTGATGTTCTTCGCTCCCTGGCGCTTCACCATGTCAATGGCGGCGTTGGCACTGCCGCCGGTGGCCAGCATGGGATCCACGATCAGCACCGTGGCTTCCTCGATGTTGGGGGGATACTTCTCGAAATACGTGTGGGGTTCCAGAGTCTTTTCATCCCTGTACAGACCGATGTGTGCGACTTTTGCCGTGGGGATCAGGGACAGGATGCCACTGACCATGCCCAGGCCGGCACGAAGAATCGGAGCGACGACCACGGGAGACTCCAGTGTCTTGGCTGTATAGGAACAGATGGGGGTTTCGATTTCCACATCCGCCACAGGCAGGTCCCGGGTGACTTCATACACCATGAGGCTTCCGATTTCGTCCAGGTTCTCCCGGAAATCCTTGGTTCCCGTGTTCCTGTCACGCATGACCGTCAGCTTGTGACGGATCAGAGGATGATCAATTACATGAAGCATACTTATTACCTCGATTTTCCGGTCTCATTATACCAGAGTGCCTTGTGGAATACACAGACCGCATTGGCTGCAGGCCGGCAGATCCGGCCGATGCGGTCTGTGTGAAACTTAGTCCATCACTGCAGATGAACGCGGATATTTTACAACTGTTTCAGGCCAGTCTCCTTCCAGATGCCCGCTCCCTCCCCGGACAGAAAAAAGTTCCGACAGCTGCAGCCTCAGAACTCTTTGGTGGACGTGATGATTTTCTGCTTTGCACACTGGACATCGATGGCTGAATCATTCAGTCCCCGCTTTTGGAAGCCGTCATGAAAGGCATCGAGCGCCATCTCCGGTGTATTGGCTTCATCCGAGAGATGGGCCAGAATCACGTGCTTCGTGTTTCCTGTCACGATTTGTGACAGGCACTGGGCACTGTCTTCGTTGTTCAGGTGACCGGAATCCGAGAGGATGCGCTGTTTCAGGTACATCGGCCGGTTTGTGGCCATGAGCGTGGCCACATCATGATTGGACTCAAAAACATAGGCATCGGCCCCCGAAAGCAGCTCCCGGGCTGCATTGGGCACAAACCCGGTATCGGTCACGTAGACCAGCCGGCTGATGCCATCGTCGATCACGTATCCCACACACCCGCCAGGGGAATCATGGGAGAGGCCCACTACCGTGATTTTGAAGGGTCCGAGAATGAACCAGTCCCCAGGCATGATCCGGTGCTTTTTCTGCCCTTCCTTCAGATCGCAGCAGGAAAACAGCGGCAGATCCTGCACCATCTTCAGCTGGGAGATGTGGTCAGAGTGACTGTGGGTGATAAGCACCGCCATGAGATCCTCCGGCTTCACGTCCACCTGTGTCAGTGCCTGGGTGAGGTAGCGCTTAGTGCTTCCGCAGTCAATCAGGAGCCGGGCACTGCCTGATGTCACCAGACAGCTGTTGCCTTTCGAGCCCGAACACAGCACATCAACCCGCATGCACATCATCTCCCCTCGAACTGGCGTAATTCGTGAACCGCGACACGCCTTTTTCAAAGGCGAGCTGGATCCGGCCGATGGCACCGTTCCGGTGCTTGGCCAGGGACAGGTCCACGACTTCGATCTGCTCCTGGGCTTCCTTGTCCTTGTCATAGTAGTTTTCCCGGTACAGGAACATAACGATGTCCGCATCCTGTTCGATGGATCCTGATTCACGCAGGTCCGACAGCTGGGGTTCATGCCCGGTCCGGTCCTCGACTTTCCGGGAGAGCTGGGACAGGGCAATCACCGGGCAGTCCATTTCCTTGGCCAGGATCTTCAGGCTCCGGGAAATCTCTGAGACTTCCTGCTGGCGGGAATCCGACCTGGATCCCGTGATCAGCTGAAGGTAGTCGATGACGATCATGGACAGGCTCTCCTGCTCGGACTTGAGCTTGCGGCATTTCGAGAAAATCTGGTTGACCTTGATGCTGCCGGTGTCATCCAGATAGATCAGGGATTCCGCCAGGCCGTTGCCGGCTTCAAACAGCCGGTTCATTTCATCGTTGGACAGCCGGCCATCCCGCAGCTTGCCTGACTGGACCCTGGATTCACTGGACAGCATACGCTTCATGATGGAATCCGCCGGCATTTCCAGGGAGAAGACAGCCACAGCCCCGGGATTGCGTCTGGCTGCCTGGACCGCCAGGTTCAGGGCCAGGGCGGATTTTCCCATCGCAGGACGGGCAGCGAGAATGATCAGGTCTCCCCGCTGGAAGCCGTTGGTCATGCGGTCCAGATCCGTGTAGCCGGTCTTGATTCCCGTGATCCCGGATGTGTTGCGCAGCTCCTTGAGCTGTTCCAGCACCCGGTCCACGATCTCCCGCGAAGACAGGAAGTCCGTGCCGCGTGTCCGTCTTGTCACATCCATCACCGCGGATTCGCTCTGCGACAGGATGTCATCCAGGCTGTCCGCCGACTCCATCGCGGTTTCCCGGATCTCGTCGGCGGTCTCGATCAGACGCCGCAACTGGTACTTGTCCTGGATCGTTTCAATATAGGTCTTCACCCCGGCGCTGCTCACGGCACCATCCACCAGGGCAATGATGTAGTCCAGCCCGCCGGCGGCCTCCAGCTGTCCCTTTTCCTGCAGGCGCAGAGCCACGCTGTTGAGATCCAGTGCCTTGCCTGTGGCATCCAGGTCCTGCATCGCCGCATACAGCGTCTGGTGTCCGGGGATGTAGAATTCCTCCGGCTGCAGTCCCAGGTCCTGGCAGTCGGTCATGACGCTTGGATACACAAGCAAAGAGCCCAGGAGGGACTGTTCCATGACCTGGGCGTTGGGCATTCTGTCTGCCATTAGTTCTTTGCGCTGACGTGCACGTCCACTTCACCGATGACCTGGCCGTGATACAGGTCGATCTTCACCTTCGTGGTTCCCAGGGAATCCACGGGGTCGGTCATCATGATCTTGCGCTTTTCCACCGGGAAGCCCTTCTGTGCAAGGGCCACGGCGATCTGTTTCGAGGAAATGGTCCCGAAGACATGGCCGCCTGCTCCCTGCGAGAGCTGGAACTCCAGCGTCACACCCTTGAGTTCCTCTGCGGTTTTCTCTGCCTGCTTTTTCAGTTCGGCTTCATTGGCAGCGCGTTTCTGCATTTCCTGTTCGTAGGCTTTGAGGTTTGCCGGGCTGGCCGCCATGGCCAGTCCCTTCGGAATCAGGAAGTTGCGTGCATAGCCATCGCTGACTTCCTTCAGCTCGTCGGCCTTGCCGACTTTTTTTACATCCTTAAGCAGGATCACTTTCATGGTCTGTATCCTCCTCTATCGTTTTCATCAACTGTTCTTTTGCCTGCTGGACAGTGGTGTTGTCCAGCTGGCAGGCAGCTGCGGCAAAGTGGCCGCCTCCGCCCATTTTTTCCATGATCCGCTGCACGTTCACCCGGCCGATGCTTCGGGCGGAAATCCGGGATGTGGACGGTTCATCCGGATCGGGTGCAATGGTGAAGCTGGCCTCGATGCCGCGGATCTTGAGCATGGCATCCGAGGTCTGAGAAATCATGGTGCGGTCCGTAGGCTGGCTAGCCACGGCGATCATGTACTTGTCCAGATACTGTTCGGCTCCGGATACCAGCTGCGCCTTTTCCAGATAGAGATCCATATCCTCTGTCAGGGCTTCCTCCGCCTCCTGGACATTGGCCCCCCAGGACCGCAGCACGGCCGCGGTTTCGAAGGTGCGGGCCGATGTATGCATCTTGAACCGGTTGGTGTCCACCAGCAGTCCCAGGTACATGATCGTGGCTTCCGCCTCGAAAATCGGTACATGCCGCGGAATGTTCTGCAGCAGTTCCGTCACAAGCTCCGCCGTGCTGGATGACTGCGACTCCACATACGTGATCATGGGGTTTTTCACAAAGGAATCCCCCCGGCGGTGATGGTCGATCACCGCAATGCGGCCTGCCTCTTCCAGGAAGTCCCTGGCACTGGAGATTTCCGGCACGGAGTGGTCCACCATGACCAGCAGGTCCTTTTCCATGTCCATCCGCTCCCGGGCCTCTTCCGGGGTCAGGAACACATCCCGTTCCGTTATACTTTTCGCGTACCGGTCCATGGTTTCCTGCAGCTGCCGGTCCCTGGGAATGTCCTTCAGGACAATGAAGGCCTGCTTTCCCTGGGATCGCACCCAGTTGGAGACAGCCATGGCTGCCCCCATGCAGTCATAATCCGTATTGACATGTCCGGCAATGTAGACGGATCCGGAGTCCCGGATCGCATCGGAAATGGCATTGGCCATGATCCGCACGCGGACCTTGGACCGCTGGGAACTGGACTCGGAGTTTCCGCCGATGTACTCGATTTCCTTCCCTGCTTCCTGGATTGCACACTGGTCTCCCCCTCGGCTCTGCGCCAGCTCGATGAGGTCATTGAGCATGTTGTCCAGTTCCGTGAAGTGTCTCGTTCCATAGGCGAAGGCCATGGACAGGGTGATGGATACATCCATGGCCCTGGCCTTGTCCTTGACTTCCTGCAGGATGCTCAGGTTGTTCCGGCGCACCTTCCGCAGGATCTTGCGGTCACAGACCACAAAAATCCGGTCTGCCCGCACCCGCCGCAGCAGCATGCCGTTGTCCTTGGCCCAGGTGACCAGGGGTCCGCGCAGCTGAGTGTTGATGGCGGCAAGGATATCCTCGTTTTCATAGGACTGATATTCCAGGTAGTTGTCCAGCTGCATGAGACCCACCACCACCTGCCGGTCATGAAGCTTGCGGCGCAGCGTGGAGAGTTCCGTGACATCCTGCACATAGAGCAGCTGCCCGTCCTGCTTGCGGCTGACTTCGTAGATCCGGCCATCCGCCTCGCCGGTCACTGTATCGACTTCCTCGTCCACCAGGTCCCGGATGTTGTCCATCCAGGCAGTCAGTTTCCGGTTCACCAGGTTGATTTTCCGGTCAGTGAAGAAATCGGACTCCCAGGTGCATACGAATTCGTCGTTGTAGGTCAGGATACCGATATTGCCGAAGCGCAGGGCATCCTTGGCGTCCTTGCCCAGTACCCGCGTGATGTCGATTTCTGTCTGCACGCCCCGTTTCCGCAGTTCCTTCCAGAACCCCAGAAAACAGCCCAGGAACACGGCAGCCACGAGCAGGACCACCCCCGCCGACACATACAGCTTCTGATATATAAGGAACACGGCCAGTGCCGCCGCCAGAGCGGAAGCGGTGAAAAAGCCGTCCCGCCACTTGGTGTAATATTTCATAAAATCCCTCTGTCAGGCATTCACGCCCGGTTTCTGCAGCCCCCACAGCATGCCCTGGATCACCCAGAGCAGCTGGAGTCCGGGCACAAAGGCGCCGATCACGGCCACGGGAGCCCAGCTCCGGTGACCTGTAGCCACACATTTCTGCAGGAAGCGCACGCATCCCAGATAGTCCAGGTACATCATGGCGCACATCACCGCAGGAAGGAGCCAGTTTCTGGCCTCTTCTTTCCATACTATCACACTCGGGCAAACGACAAACAGGATCACGGAGGCAATGGAGAGCCAGACCAGTGTCCGGTTTGGCCGGATCCGGGAGACCGGGGTGATGGGAGGGCATGGAATGTGCAGCCGCTGCAGGAGTGCGGCGCCCAGCAGATTCACACAGACCGCTGTCATGACCGACAGCACGGCGCAGAAAATCACGATGAACACCTTCATGTCCAGCCAGGGAATGAATCCCCGGATCATCGCAAAATCTTCCGTGATGTCCATGCCAAAAATTCCCGCCCAGAGAAACATCGTGAACAGATTGCCGACAAACTGACAGACAAACAGGATCCCCAGCCGCAGCTGACCGGACAGTCCCCTCCGGATGGCAGCACCCGTCAGGAATCCGGAGAGGATGCCTGTCCAGGAATAAAACCAGGTGGTGAATCCCCCGAACAGGAATGTTTCCAGGATCATGGCCAGCGCACAGGGAAAGGATGCCTGGAGGGGTGAAGCTGCGGAATATACATAAATGGGGAAGATGAACAGCCAGGGCATGGCTGTCTCGATTCCCAGGGCCGTCTGCTGGTTCAAAAACAGCAGCAGTGCGTAAATTGCAGCGGCCATGGCTCCCCGTGTGACATTGCGTGTGGTGACTTGCACGTGTTTTCCAGTATTCATGGACAGCATTATAATATGGAATTCAGTGCCGAGAAACCGCAAACAGGCGGTTTTCCGTTACAGGCCTGCCGGACACGGCGGCAGGCGGCACAAGGCAGAAAGGTCCAGGACAGTCTGTTCAGCCGGAAGCACTGATGGATGACGCAACCGTCTCTGCCCGCTCTTTTTCTCACTGCCTGTGGTCTGGCCAGAAGAATGAGCCGGATGCATGTTCCGGCTCATCTGTTACATGGAAGGCAGATCCATAAAAAAAGCCCGGATTTCTCCGGACCTGGTTTGTCTTCTCGGGACTAGTCCACCACGTAAGGCAGCAGAGCCATCTGACGTGCGCGCTTGATGGCGGTAGCCAGCATCCGCTGATATTTTGCACGGGTACCGGTCACGCGGCGCGGAATGATTTTGCCGTTGGCGTTGATGAAACGCTTCAGCAGCTCTGTATCTTTGTAGTCGATGGACTTGATCTTGTTCTTTGTGAAGTAGCAGACCTTCTTGCGGCCCATCCGCTGTTTTTTGAATGCCATGTTGGTTCTCCTTTCTAAAAGGGAAGATCGTCGGCGCTTACGTCCAGGGTCTCGTCACTGCCGTACCCGCTGGACAGATCGTCAGCTGCCTGCGATGCATAAGGGTTGGCCTGGCGCCCGCCTCCGAAACTGGAAGCCGAACTGTATCCGGCCGAAGAACGGTCGTTTCCGTAACCGCCCTGATTGTTTGAATAACTGGTCTGGCCTGCATCCGGGGCACCATAATTCTGTCCCTGCATGCCGCCATAGTTCTGGCTGCTGTAACTGTTCTGGCCGTAGGAATTCTGACCATACTGGCCCTGCTGTGCGCCTGCGGCGTTCTTGGATTCCAGGAAATCGAAGCTGTCGGCCACGACTTCAGTCACATACACACGCTGCCCCTGCTGGTTCTCGTAGTTCCGGGTCTGGATCCGGCCGGTGATGGCGATCAGGCTTCCCTTGTGCAGGTAGCGGGCCATCGTCTCGGCGGTTTTGTTCCATGCCACACAGTTGATGAAATCAGCTTCGGGCTGTCCCTGGGACTTGAACCGGCGGTTGACCGCCAGGGTGAAGGATACGACAGGCGTGCCGGACCCCGTGGTGCGAAGCTCGGGATCCTTGGTCAGCCGGCCGATCAGAACCACGCTGTTGACCATGATTTACTCTTCGTCTTCTGTCTTGATCACCATGGTGCGGATGACGTTCGGGTTGATCCGGCTCAGACGCTCGAATTCCTCGATTCCTGCATTGTTTGCAGTCACGTTCACTACAACATAGTGTCCTTTTTTCATGTGGTCGATCTCGTAGGCGAATTCACGCAGGCCCCAGTTGTCGATTTTGTCAATGGAACCGCCGTTCTCGGTGATGGGAGCATACAGACGCTTTTCCAGGGCATCAAATGCAGCATCATCCACGTTCGCATTCACGATATACATGATTTCGTACTTTTTCACTTGGTACACCTCCCTTTGGTCTTTGGTCTTTCTTTCATGAAAGACAGAGAGCAAGCACATAAACTTGCCTGATTATCATACATGAACAAGCCCTCCGCTTCAACCACAGACTGCCTCCTTTCGGCAACAGTGGGTGACAGTGGTACCACTCTCATCCCATCTAACCGCTTTCCTGCCGCATTGTGGTCTTTTTGTGTTCCCCGCTCCGATGGCAGCCTGTCGAACCGTGTTACACTCAAACCGACAAGGACAAGAAGGTGAAAGCGCATGAATACAAAACTGACACGCAGGGAACTGCAGTGGGTCTGCTATGACATTGGCAACTCCGCATTCATCCTGCTGGTATCCACCATACTGCCGATTTATTTCAATTCTCTGGCCACGTCCGCGGGCCTGGCCGAATCCACTTACCTTTCCTACTGGTCCTACGCCACCAGCATTTCCACGCTGATCGTGGCCTTCGCCGGACCGGTCCTGGGAACCCTTGCGGATTTCGAGGGCAACAAGAAGAAAATCTTCCTGGGGTCTGCCCTGCTTGGGGCCCTGGCCCTGGCCTGCTTCTGGATGCCGGGCTCCTGGCTTTCCTTCCTGGTGCTGTACATAGCCGGCAAGGTCTGCTACAGCCTGTCCCTGGTCGTGTATGACTCCATGCTCGTGGATGTCACCACTCCCGAGCGGATGGATGCCGTTTCCACCAAAGGCTATGCCTGGGGCTACATCGGCAGTGTGATCCCGTTCCTTATCTCTCTGGTGTTTGTGCTGCTTTACGACAAGATCGGCATCACGATGCACACAGCCATGATCATCACGTTCCTGCTCAACGCCGCATGGTGGATCCTGTTCACGCTGCCGCTGCTGAGAGGATACAGACAGAAGTCTTCCATCAAGCCGGAACGGCACATCATTTCCGATTCCTTCGCACGTCTGGGCCACACCCTGAGCAGTGTGAAGGACCACAGGAAGATCTTCATATTCCTGCTTTCCTTTTTCTTCTATATCGATGGCGTATACACCATCATCGACATGGCAACAGCCTACGGGGCCAGTCTGGGGCTGGACACAACAGGTCTGCTGCTGGCACTGCTCCTGACACAGGTCGTGGCATTCCCGGCCAGTCTGATCTTTGCGGTGCTCTCGAAGAAAAAGGATACGGCGAAGCTCATCAAGATCTGCATCATTGCCTACTTCCTGATTGCGTGCTTCGCAGTGCAGCTCGATCAACTCTGGGAGTTCTGGTTCCTGGCATTCTGTGTCGGCTGTTTCCAGGGAGGCATCCAGGCGCTGTCCCGGAGCTACTTCGCCAAGATCATCCCGGAGGAGCGCTCCGGAGAGTACTTCGGTCTGTTTGACATCTGCGGCAAGGGCGCAAGCTTCCTGGGACTGCTGGTGGTGGGTATTGTCACTCAGGCAACAGGCAACCAGTCCTTCGGTGTGGCCTGCATCTCGATTCTGTTCCTGCTGGGGTTCTTCCTCTTTGCAAAGGCATCCCGCATGGAAAACGACTGACAGCTGCAGCGAATCAATACAATATCAGATAAGACGGGGCTGCGGCTCCGCTTTTTTCTGCACTGACGCCTATTTCCCCTGCCTTCGGCACACCAGCACAAAGGAGCCTCCGCATGCTGACGGAAGCTCCTTTTTCTTTTGGTTCAGCTGTATTGTCTAGGCCTGTGTCAGGTCGTATTCGATGGGCTGGCCCTGGGGATCGAAGGCCTGCACCGCCAGGCAGCCAAGGCCAGTGTGGACAGCCACCGCACTGACCAGGTCAATGATGCGGGTGGTGATCCCCGGAATGGCCTCGCGGATCCTCTGCGCATACGCTTCGGCGGGTTCAGGAACCCCGACATGGGCAATCGTGATGTCCCATCCCGGTCCGGCACCGAGGGATTTCAGGCGGTCAATGACGAACCCCTGGGCTTTGGACACAGTCCGGACTTTGCCCAGGACATCCACTTTTCCGTCTGTCTGGCAGTTGACGTGCAGAACAGGCTTGATTTTCAGCAGCCCGCCCAGCAGAGCCGCAGCGGCGGTGAGACGGCCGCCGCGCTTCATGTGCTGCAGATCATCCACCAGGAGAATGGTGTCGGCTTTTTCACAGACTTTGTCCAGGAACGCAAGGATGTCCGGAATGTCCTTCCCTTCTTCATACAGCTTTTTTGCCTTTCGGATGCAGTAAGCCTGCAGAACCGCCGTGCTGCCTGTGTCGAATCCCGTGAATTCCAGATCCTGGTTGCGGGCAGCAAGTTCCATCGCGTTGAGAGTGCCCGACAGCCCCCGGCAGATGGGGACACAGAACACACCGTCATAGCCTCTGGCTTTCAGGTCTTCGAAGAGATCCTCGATGGCCCCGAGGCTTGGAAGGGAGGTCTTCATGGGGATCTGCTTCTTCAGATTCTCCACGATATCAGACGGCTGCACGGTTTCATAGTCCCCGGCGGTCGTGCCATCGATGTCCAGCTGCAAAGGGACAGAGTAAATACCTTCCCGGGACCAGTATTCTGTGGAGAATCCGGAACCGGAGTCGGTCACGAATGCGAGTTTTTTCATACTTCAACCCCCTCGATTTTCGGGATGTACTGCAGCCCCACGGCCTGCATGCCGGTGTGGCTGGCAATGACTGCACACAGCGGCTGTTCCAGGATCTTCACCGGCCCGTTTTCTTCCAGGCCCTTTGCAGCCAGGGCTGCGCCTTCCGGATTGCGGGAGTCCAGGACGAAGAAGACATAGTCTTTTCCGGGGGTCAGGGATTCCTGGATGTGTTCCGCTGCTTTTTTGATGGCCTTGGATGTGGTGCGGACTTTGTCCCACACATCCACCTTTCCTTCGGAGGCCTTCGACACTTCCAGAATCGGGCGGATCTTGAGCAGGCCGCCCAGTTTTGCGGCCACCGGCGTCAGACGCCCGCCTTTTGCGAGGTGATCCAGATCTTCGGGAATCAGGAACCCTTTGGAGTCTTCAATGGCTTCGGCGATGCGCGTCACGATTTCCTGGGGAGCCACACCTGCGGCTGCCAGCTGTGCCGCGGCCTGGGCCGCATACCACTCCACGCCCAGTGTGGTGTAAAGATCCAGGGTGTGGACGTTGATATCGTGGGATTTCAAGGCCGCAGTCACGGTGGAATTGGTGCTGGACAAGCCATTGGACAGCGTGATGAGCATCACATCCGTCACGCCTTCCTCTTCATATTTTTCCGCCAGTTCCTCGACAATGCCCAGAGGCGGCAGGCTGGTTGATGGCATGTCGCCTGCCTCCAGCATGTCGTAGAGCCGGTCTGTCGTCAGGTCGATGCCGTCGAGATATGTACTGTCGCCAGCAGTCACCTGCAGGGGCAGATAGTCCATGCCAAGGGCTTCGGCCTGTGCTTTGGTCAGTCCGGAACCACTGTCGGTCATTACTCGTACATTCATAGTTGATACTCCTTTTATACCTTCATGATAGTCTTTTTGGTTCACGGGCTCAAACCACTGGTAAACTTGTTACGATACAGGCAAAGCTGTTACTATACAAGAAGGAGCGTGAGAAAATGTCGGATTTCATAGAATTTGAAAACGTTTCAAAAACATACGAAATGGGAGAGGTCGCCATCCATGCCCTGGACGATGTCTCCTTTTCCATAGAAGAAGGAGAATTTGTGGTCATCCTGGGTGCCTCCGGTGCCGGGAAATCCACGGTCCTGAACCTTTTGGGCGGCATGGATACCGTCACATCGGGGAAGATCGTCGTCGATGGAAAGAACATCGAATCCTGCAATGACCGGGAGCTGACGCTCTATCGCCGCAGCGATGTGGGGTTCGTGTTCCAGTTCTACAACCTGGTGCAGAACCTGACGCTGCGGGAAAATGTGGAACTGGCGGCCCAGATCGTGAAGGATCCCCTGGACATTGACGAGGCCATTGCGGCAGTCGGCCTGTCGGACAGAGCCTCCAACTTCCCCAGCCAGCTGTCCGGCGGTGAGCAGCAGCGAGTGGCAATCGCCCGGGCACTGGTGAAAAATCCCAAGCTTCTCCTTTGTGACGAACCAACCGGCGCACTGGACTACAAGACAGGCAAGCAGGTGCTGCAGGTGCTGCAGGATACCTGCCGGAACAACCGCAAAACCGTGGTCATGATCACACACAACAGCGCGCTGGCGCCCATGGGGGACAAAATCATTCATGTGAAATCCGGAAAAATCGAGTCCGTGACCATGAATCCTCATCCTGTGGATGCCCGGGAGATCGAATACTGATGCCGCCGGTACTGCTGAAGGAAACACTGGTGGAGATCCGCCGCTCTCTGGGGCGGTTTCTTTCCATCCTCCTGATTGTGGCCCTGGGCGTGGCCTTTTTTGCAGGGGTCAAGGCCAGTCCGCCGGATATGAAGGCCAGTGCAGATGACTACTTCGACCGCTATGGCCTGCAGGACATCCAGGTCTTCTCCACCCTGGGACTGGACCGGCAAGATCTGGATGCCATGCGTGAAGTTCCCGGCGCCGAGTCGGTGCAGGGACTGTACAACCAGGATGTCCTGGTCCGGATCGACAAGTCAGAACAGGTATGGAAGCTGTTTTCCCTGCCGGAAAACCCGGAGATGAACCTGATCCGGGTGGAGGAGGGACGGCTGCCGGAAAAACCGGATGAGTGCCTGATCGAAGGCGGCAGCATGGAAAGCGGCCTGAAGGGCACCTTTGCAATCGGCGACAAGGTGCGCATCGAATCCGGCACGAAGGATCCCCTGTCGGATACGCTGAAGCATGAAGAATACACCGTTGTTGGCACAGGGTTCACGCCCCGGTACCTGAGTTTCGAGAAAGGAACTTCCGCCATCGGCTCGGGGTCTGTGGACGGATTCCTGTTTGTGCCGGAAGCAGCCGTGAAATCCGGCTACTATACGGAAGCGGATGTGACGGTGAGCGGCGCCAGGGAGCTGGACGCCTACTCGGATGCCTATTTCGATGTGACGGATCCGGTGGTGAAAAAGCTGGAGGCCATCGCGGATGCCAGGATCGAGGCCCGGTTGAAGGATCCGAGGCAGGAACTGACAGATGCCCGGCAGCAGCTGAAGGAAGAGACGGAAAAGGGCGAAAAACAGCTGGCGGATGCCCGACAGCAGATCCGGGATGGCGAGGCTGAAATCGCAGACAGCGAAAAAACGCTGACGGATTCCCGGTCACAGCTGGATGCCGGGTGGGCGCAGCTGAACCAGGGGCAGGCACAGCTGGACAGATCGCAGCAGCAGGTCAGCAGCGGTCTTGCCCAGATCCGCCAGGCGCAGGCACAGAAGGCGTCTCTCGAACAGGCACAGGCACAGATCCGGGATGGACTGACACAGGCACAGACAGGCCGGGACCAGGCACAGGCCGGGCTGGACCAGATCAATGCAGGGCTCACCCGGATCGATGCCGGGCTGGCGCAGATCGATACAGCGGCGCTGGCAGCACAGAAGCAGCAGCTGGAGACCGGCATTGCCTCGCTACAGACCCAGATCGAAGCGGTGGAAGGCACTGACCCGGAAGCTGCCCAGGCCATGAAAGCACAGCTTGCGCAGTTGCAGGCATCCCTTGCGCAGGTGCAGGGCGCCCTGGACACAGCGGCAGACCTGCAGGCGCAGAAAACACAGCTGGAAGCACAGAAACAGACGGCACAGGCCGGACTGGAGGAAGCGGATGCAGCCATTGCGGATCTCAACGCGAAGCAGAAGCAGGTCAGTGACGGCCTGGCACAGATTCGAGCAGCCGAAGCCCGGCTCCCGGAACTGGAAGCCGCCCAGACACAGATCGATGCCTCCCGCAGCCAGCTGGAGACTTCCCGGAACGAGCTCAACATCCACGAAAGGCAGTACGAGTCAGGGCAGGCGAAGCTTGAACAGGGCCGCAGGGATCTCACGAAAGCAAAGGCAGAGCTGGCAGACGGGGAGAAAAAGCTGAAGGAAGAAACCGAAAAGGGCCAGAAAAAGATCGAAGATGCACAGAAGGAACTTGATGAGCTGGAGCCGCAGTGGATCGTGCTGGACCGCAACTCGTTCTACTCCTATCGCGACTATCAGTCCTGTGCCGACCGCATGGATGGCATCGCCTCGGTGTTCCCGGTGTTCTTTTTCCTGGTAGCAGCCCTGGTCTGCATGACAACCATGACCCGCATGGTGGACGAACAGCGCAGCACCATCGGCACACTCAAGGCCCTGGGCTATGCCTGGTGGCAGATCGCCATGAAATACATCCTGTATTCCCTGCTCGCGTCCATCCTGGGGTCCATTCTGGGCTGCGCCGTGGGCATGGTGGTGTTCCCCTGCATCATCTTCTATGCCTGGAACACCATGTACACCATTGACACCATCAAAACCGTCTGGCAGCCCGGACTCATGCTCCTGGCCTCCGGCAGTGTGACGCTGGTGATCCTTGTCACCACGCTGTTTTCCATCGGCCGGGAGCTCCGGGAAGTCCCCAGCCAGCTCATGCGGCCCAAAGCCGGTGTGGCAGGAAAACAGATCCTGCTGGAGAAAGTGCCGGCTATCTGGCAGCGGATCCCGTTCCTGCACAAAGTCACCCTGCGCAACATTTTCCGGTACAAGAAGCGGTTCTTCATGACCGTCATTGGCATTTCGGGCTGCAGTGCCCTCCTGGTGGCGGGATTCGGGATCAACGACTCGATTTCCAGCATTGTATCGGAGCAGTTTGGCGCCATTTACCAGTATGATGCGGCGGTGACAGCAGACAACGATGCCCTGTCTGATCCGCTGAAGAAACTGGAAGGCGTGACGGGAGTCTACGAGGAGCAGGATCTGCCCGTGACGCTGGACATGGATGGCAATAAGGCGGCAGCGACCCTGCACATCATTCCTGATGGAACACAGGGGAAGAAACTCACTGACTTCGTGCATCTGGACAGCCTCGACAAAGAGCCGCTCACCGTTCCGGAAGAAGGCGCTCTGGTGTCGCAGAAAATGGCGGAAAAACTGGGGCTGAAAGCCGGGTCGAAACTGACCCTGGAGACAGCCGATGACCAGAAGCTGGAAACCACAGTCGCAGATGTCTTCTCACAGTACGTGGGACACCAGGTTTATGTATCGCAGAAAACCTTTGACGACTGGCATGTGGCGGAACAGCCGCAGGATGTCTATCTGCTGAAGACATCCGATCAGTCGGATGACTTTGAAGAGGCTCTGGGGGGCAATATCATGCTGCTGGACGACGTGCGGTCTGTTTCCTTCTACTCAAAGCTCCAGCAGAATTTCCTGGACATGATCGGATCCATCAAAATGGTGGTCGTGGTCCTGGTGATTTCCGCTGCCATGCTGGCTTTCGTGGTGCTGTACAATCTTGCGAATGTGAACATCTCCGAACGCATGCGGGAAATCGCCACGATCAAGGTCCTGGGGTATACCGAGCGGGAGGTGGATGCCTATGTGAACCGCGAATCGCTGATTCTCGCCATGATCGGCGGCGGGACCGGACTGATTCTGGGGATCTGGCTGCACCGGCTGATCATGAACCTGGCCGAACTGGATGACGTGATGTTCGGACGGATCATCTCCCCGCTCTCCTATCTCTTCGCCTTCGGCCTGACGGTACTGTTCGCACTCCTGGTCAATTTCGTGATGCGCTTCCGCCTGCGGAAAGTGGAAATGGTGGAATCCCTGAAAGCCGTTGAGTAGGATACGGATACTCGCCGCCAAATGAGATCGTGGCAGTGCGGGTTGATGCCGATCGTGGCAAGTTTTCACGGTGAGGTTATGTGACAGCCGATGATGGCTGCCTGCGATCGTCCGTCTTTCCCGTCTGGATGTGAATGCAAAAAAATGGAGACTATTCCCCGTCTGAGGAACTGTCTCCATTTTTTGCATTCTCTTTTTCGGCCGCCCGCTCTTCCTTGAGCTTCATGTTTTCCTTCACGGACTCTTCCATGCCCTTCAGCGTCCGCTTGAAGTTGTTTTTTGCAATCAGCTTCTGGAACCCGCGGACCGGTTTCGCCATTTTGGACACATCGTTGTAGTCCTCGGTGTACGTTACCCGGATGTAATCTCCATCCTGGTCCCCTTCTTCGCTCAGCTGCTCGATTTCATACCGGATCACCGTATAGCTGTCATTGCCGCCTTCAAATTTCGCCTCATAGATCCGGGGAGGCTCCAGCTCCGTTACTGTGACCTTCACCGAGACACCCTTCTGGCCCTTGGCATTGGTCTTGATCCGCTTGCGGTAGTTGGTGCCTTTTTTGAAGTTCGCCGGCCGCACTGTCTTGCCGGTGCTCTGCTTGATATCGTAGATGACGCTCTCGATGAGCATATCGAACAGGGCCTGTGCGGGGACATTCATCACCCTGCTTGCCTTTACCATGATTTCCCCCTCCTTTGTGTTCTCCTGTGCAGGAATGGTCATGGGATAGTGTACCAGAGAACAGACGGAAAGAACACCGCAGGACAGGGCCCCGCTGCATCACCCGACAGCAGACATTCTGTCATGCCATGCACACAAAAGCGGCACTCCGCAAGGGAATGCCCCTTTGTCATAGTCGGGTTCTATCTGGCTAGATCTCCACGATCCGCATCATGTTGGTGGAACCGGAGCCTACCGGATAGCCGGCCACAACGACGATCTGGTCGCCTTTGTTGAAGCCGTAGCCCTGGGCAATGGTCTTTGCCAGGTTTACATCGTTTTCCGGTGTGTTCTGGATCTCGGATACATAGGGGAATACGCCGAAGGTCGGCAGCAGGGACCGCTGTGTGACTTCGTCGAAACAAACCGCAATGATCGGTGCTTCCGGACGGAACTTCGCCAGACGCTTGGCGGAGTTTCCGGACTGCGTGAAGCAGACAATCGCCTTGATGTCCAGGTTCAGTGCTGTGTCGGCAACAGAAATGGCGATGGCATCGTTGTTGGTCCGCGCACTGGTCTTGATGGAGTTCTTCAGGATGTCCTTGTAGGGAATCATGGGCTCGATGGCGTTGGCAATCTTGGTCATCGTGTGGATGGATTCCGCCGGATACAGACCTGCAGCGGTTTCACCGGAGGTCATGATCGCATCCGTGCCGTCCATGATGGCATTGGCCACGTCGCTCGCCTCGGCACGTGTCGGCCGGGGGTTGCCCTGCATGCTTTCCAGCATGTGTGTCGCTGTGATGACCGGCTTGCCCATTTCATTGGCAATCTTGATCATCTGCTTCTGGTAGATGGGCACATATTCCAGGGATACGTTCACACCCAGGTCACCACGGGCCACCATGACACCGTCGGAAACCTCCAGAATGTCGCGCAGGTTGTCAAAGCCTTCCTGGTTCTCGATCTTCGGAATGATCTGGATCCGGTCCTTGCCTTCATCGATCAGGATCTTCCGGATTGCCAGCACATCCTCCCGGCGGCGTACGAAGGATGCGGCTATATAGTCCACATCATTCTGGGCACCAAACCGGATATCCGCCTCATCCTTGGGAGAGATGAAGGGCATGGACAGAATGACACCGGGCACATTGCAGCCCTTGTTGGATTTCAGGAAGTGGGGGTTGGCCACCACGCCGAGAATTTCCTTGCCGGGCACGACATCCGTGATATCCACGCGCATCTTGCCGTCATCCATCAGGATATAGTCGCCGGCCTTCACGTCGTTGAACAGTTCCGGGCACCGGATCTGGAATTTTTCCCGCGTACCCAGGACGTCTTCATTCACGATGGTGACTTTGTCGCCCTCGGAAAAGTCCACGCCGCCGTTTTCAAAGTTTCCCAGGCGGATTTCCGGACCCTTGGTATCCAGCAGGATGCCGATGGGCTTCTTCAGTTCCTTGGAAACATCGCGTACCATCTTGACGCGGGCGCCCTGTTCTTCATAGCTTCCGTGAGAGAAGTTCAGACGGGCAATGTTCATTCCTTCATTGACCAGCTTTTTGATCATTTCAGGATTTTCACTGGCAGGTCCGATCGTGCAGACGATCTTCGTTTTCTTTTCCATAAAACCTCTTCCTTCCTTCGATTCCCTTATATAAAACTTTTGTTTCCTAACCCAGCCGTTCAAACAGGTTTGTCAGCGGCTTTCGGCTCTCAGCCGGCATGCACAGGGCCTTCTCGATGGGGAATGCCTGCACAACGTTTTCCCTGATTGACACACACTGGCCGCCAATGCCCTGCATGAGCAGGTCCACGGCCTTTTCTCCCATCTGGCTTGCGAGCATACGGTCGAAGGGGCACGGCGAGCCGCCGCGCTGAATGTGACCGAGCACCGTTGCCCTGCCGGAGAACCCGGTGTTCAGGGAGATTTTCTTGGCAAGCTGATGGACATCAGTGATCTTCTCACTGATGACGATAATCGCATGCTTTTTCTTGCGAATCAAGTCTAAGTCCCGAAGTCTGTCGAGGATTTCCTGCTCGTCAAATCCAGTCTCGCTCGTGACGATGATTTCCGCGCCGGTTGCAATTCCGGACCACAGAGCCAGGTCGCCGCAGCGGTTTCCCATCACCTCCACAATGGAGCAGCGGTGATGTGAGTTGGATGTATCTTTCAGTTTGTCTACGGCATCTACAATCGTTTCCAGCGCTGTCTGGAAGCCGATTGTGTAATCTGTGCAGGTAATATCATTGTCAATCGTTCCCGGCAGGCCGATGCAGTTGATTCCCATGTGGGTCAGTTCCAGTGCACCGCGGTAAGAACCGTCGCCGCCAATGACCACGACTGCCTCGATTCCCCGCTTCTGCAGCTGCTTCACGGCTTTCTTCCGCACGTCTTCGTCCTTGAATTCAGGCAGGCGGGCAGACCCGAGAATGGTGCCGCCGCGGTTGACAATGTCGCTCACACTTTCCTTTGTAAGCGGTTCGATATATCCCTCAACCATGCCTTTGTATCCGTTGTAGATGCCGAAGACTTCAAGACCGCTGTTGATGCCGACTCTGGTCACGGCGCGGATGGCAGCGTTCATTCCGGGGGAGTCGCCTCCGGATGTAAGGATTCCGATTCGCTTGATCATAGATCCTCCTTTGGAAACCTCTGTTTCCCATCGTTCATATCACCTGTATAGTATCATACTTCACCATATCCGAACCGCCGGCTCCAGGCATGAACCTGGATGAAATCAGGCTTCCTGTCTGTCGGATACACATCACACAATGCACCCTTCAGGCCTCTGGAAACATCTGCACAGGTCATCCTGTTCGCCCTGCCCCCGCATGGCTTCTACAATGAAAGAAACAAGGAGGGATCATTATGTTTCTGATGCCCTTGATCGCCTCACCCGTATTCTGGGTGCTGACTGTGATCTGGTATATTCTCGTGGTTGCCGGTGCCTGGATGATGTTCCAGAAAGCCGGGGAAGCCGGATGGAAAGCCATCATCCCCATTTACAATATGTATATTGTCTACAAAATCTGCTGGAACACTTCCCTGTTCTGGGTATGGTTCGGCATTTCTGTCTTCGCCGCGGTCTTCAGGTTCCAGACGGAAACCACCACCGGCTTTGCCTATATCTTTTCCATGGTGCTGTCCCTGGTCCAGATGCTCATTCAGGTGACCTGCTGCTACCGGCTGTCTTTTGCCTTCGGCCATGGACTGCTCTACGGCCTGGGACTCTGCTTTTTCCCCTTCATCTTCACGGTGATCCTGGGATTCGGCAGTTCCGCCTACCAGCCGTGGCGGACGAATTCACTCGGTTTTTAGACTTTCCGGTGCTGGATCGATTATACAGCTTGTGTGACAGAAGAACTTCCGGTGCAACCTGCATGCAGAAGTTCTTTTTTTGTGCAACTTTCCTGCTCTGAAAGGGATTTCAGATTTTCCGCTTAAATTTGTATGGATTTCACTGCTTGACTGGACATTTACCGTGGTACCGTCACACCTCGTGAAAGTAATTTCTGTTTTTATCACCTGTCTTGAAATTAATTTCCTGCACCGTATACTCAGTCTTGCAAAGGGCGCAGCGGCTCAGAACAGCTGCCTGGCTCCCTGAAATGGCACGAATTCCCGCCAGCTTCCCGGACATCGGGACAAACAGAAAAAAGGAGAGAAACAAACATGAGAAACCTGGAAAAGTATGAAGGCGTCATCCCCGCTTTCTATGCATGCTACGACGAGAACGGCAACATTTCCGAGCAGGGCGTACAGGACCTGACGAAGTACTTCATTGACAAAGGCGTCAAGGGCGTATATGTCAACGGGTCCAGCGGCGAATGCATCTACCAGACAGTGGATGAACGCAAAAAGGTTCTGGAAAACGTCATGAAGGCCAACGATGGTTCCCTGACAGTCATTGCCCACGTTGCCTGCAATTCCACAGCCGAAAGCCAGGAACTGGCCCGTCATGCAGAGAGCCTGGGCGTGGATGCCATTGCTGCCATTCCCCCTATTTACTTCAAGCTTCCGGAACACGCCATTGCGAAGTACTGGAACGACATCTCCGATGCTGCACCCAACACAGATTTCGTGATCTACAACATCCCCCAGCTGGCAGGCGTTGCCCTCACACCCGGCCTGTATGCCGAAATGCGCAAAAACCCCCGTGTGATCGGTGTCAAGAACTCCTCCATGCCGGTCCAGGACATCCAGATGTTCTGCCAGGACGGCGGCGAGGACTACATCGTCTTCAACGGACCGGACGAACAGTTCATTTCCGGCCGTCTGATCGGTGCCCAAGGCGGCATCGGCGGCACATATGGTGTCATGCCTGAGCTGTTCCTGAAGATGAACGAAGCCCTGGAAAACAAAGACCTGGATCTGGCCAGAGCCATCCAGTACGACGTGGATGCCATCATCTACAAGATGTGCTCCGCCCACGGCAACATGTATGCGGTGATCAAGGCAATCCTGAAGGAAAACGAAGGCCTGGAACTGGGCAGCGTGAAGGCTCCCCTGGCACCGCTTTGCGAGGCTGACCAGAAGATCGTTTCCGAAGCCGCTGAAATGATCCGTGAGGCAAAGAAGAAATACCTCTGATCCGACGGGCCTTCCGGCCCCGTATCACAGACCGACCTGAGTCTGAAACAGCACCACAGAAAATAATGAGTATAAGGAGAAACCAACATGCAAGGCTTTACTGTCATTGACCTCATCATCCTGGTTGTCTACCTGGGCGCCGTTCTCGTAGCCGGCCTGTTCTTTGCCAAAAAAGACATGAAGGGCAAGGAATACTTCAAAGGCGACGGAACCATTCCCTGGTGGGTAACATCCGTGTCCATCTTCGCGACACTGCTGTCCCCGATTTCCTTCCTGTCCCTGGCGGGCAACTCCTATGCCGGCACCTGGCTGATGTGGTTTGCACAGCTCGGCATGCTGATCGCCATTCCTCTGGCCATCCGCTTCTTCCTGCCGGTTTATGCAAAGCTGGACATCGACACTGCCTATCACTACCTGGAACTGCGTTTTGGCTCCAAGGCACTGCGTGTTCTCGGCGCCCTGATGTTCATCGTGTACCAGGTGGGCCGTATGTCCATCATCATGTATCTGCCCTGCATGGTGCTGGCATCTCTCACCAACATCAACGTCAACATCCTGATCCTGATCATGGGTGTCATCGCCATCATCTACTCCTATTCAGGCGGCCTGAAATCCGTGCTCTGGACGGACTTCATCCAGGGATCTGTCCTGATTGTCGGCATTGTCTTCGCCCTGATCTACCTCATGAGCAGCATCGACGGCGGTATTGGCGCAGTCTTCAACTCCTTCTGGACCGAGCACAAGTTCCTGATGCCCGACCAGCCGATTTTCGACGCCAACATCCTGCGTGACTCTGTCTTCCTGATGATCTTCGGTGCAGGCCTGAACACCCTGGGCTCCTATGTATCCAGCCAGGATATCGTACAGCGCTTCACCACTACCACAGACACAAAGCAGCTCAACAAGATGATGCGCGGCAACGGCATCCTCTCCATTGGCCTGGCGACTGTGTTCTACCTGATTGGAACCGGCCTGTATGTGTTCTATCAGCAGAACCCCCTGCCTCCTGCAGCGGCACAGGACCAAATCTTCGCTTCCTATATCGCCTTTGAACTCCCTGTGGGCATCACCGGCCTGCTGCTGGCTGCCATCTACGCGGCTGCGCAGTCCACTCTGTCCACCGGCCTGAACTCCGTTGCTTCCTCATGGGCTCTTGATATTCAGTCCCGGCTGTCGAAAAAGGAACTCAGCTTCGAGAAGCAGACCAGGATCGGTCAGTACGTCTCCCTGTTCGTCGGCATCTTCTCGATTGTCGTGGCCATAGTCCTGGCCCAGGGCGGCGTGACATCTGCCTATGAATGGTTCAACGGCTTCATGGGTCTCGTTCTTGGCATCCTGGTGGGCATCTTCATTCTGGGTGTCTTCTTCCGCAAGGCCAACACCTGCGGTGCCTTCGCGGGATTCATCGCCTCCACGGTGGTCATGGTTGCCATCAAGTACGGCGGCGCCGATGTATCCATCTGGTCCTACTCCCTGATTTCCATTGCTGTCTGCCTGGCTGTGGGGCTGCCCGCAAGCTGGATTTACGACAAGGTGACGGGTCATGTCAGTGATGCGCCTGCCTTCACGGTATACGGTGATTTCCGGAAAAAGAAGACAGCAGACAATGTGCAGTCCATCTCCCGTCCGGCTGCCGGAGGCAACGCAGCATGATCTGGGGAACGCTGAAGAATCACGGCGGCGATTCCCTGCAGGCTGCTTTCGCACCGGTCAGTGCCGATGTCCGGGAAGCACTGGAGTGGGCGTCGTCCCATGACCTGGCTTCCCTGCCCTGCGGGCAGCACCCGATCGACGGGGACCGCCTGTTTGTGAATATCGTGGAATACGAGACGAAGAAACCGGAAGACCGGTTCTGGGAAGCACACAAAGACTATCTGGATGTGCATGTGAACATCTCCGGGAAGGAACAGATCGACCTGAACTTTCTGGGCAACCTGGCTTGCGGCGTCTATCAGCCGGAGGGTGATTTCCAGCCGGCGGATGGCGAAAAGAACGCCTCGGTTGTCATGGAAACCGGTGACTTCCTGGTCTGCTATCCCGAAGATGCTCACCGCACGGCTGTGGCTGTCGACGGGAAACCGGAGACGGTGAAAAAGGCCATCTTCAAGGTCCGGATCCGCTGATCCCCGGCGCCTTTCAGATTCATGCTGAAAGGCGCCGTTTTTGGAAATACAATGGCGACAGAGACTTCAGAAGGAGGAAACAGTCATGAACAACATCATCTGCATAGACATCGGAGGCACCGCCATCAAATACGGTGTCATCAACACGGAAGGCGACGTGCAGTGCACCAGGGAAACGCCCACAGAGGCAAAGAAGGGTGCCGCTGCCCTGACGGAAAAACTGCGGCACATCACCCGGGAGCTGCTGGCAGAGTGCCCGGATGCTCGCGGGATCGCGATTTCCACCGCCGGGGTGGTAAACTCGGATGAAGCGTCCATCCTGCATGCCACGGATGCCATCCCCGGCTGGAAGGGGACCAGCCTGCGAAACGAACTGGCGGAGTTCAGCCTGCCGGTGGAAGCGGAAAACGATGTAAACTGCGCCGGTCTGGCGGAATACATCAGCGGCAATGCCCAGGGCGCAAAATCGGCCCTGGTGATGACCATAGGAACCGGCATCGGCGGGTGCTATATCGAGGAAGGCCGGCTACTGAACGGACACACCTACTCAGCCTGCGAAGTGGGCTACCTGCCGGTGGATGGCACAGCCTTCCAGGATCTGGCAGCCACCAGTGTGCTGTCTGCAACTGTGGCAGCGGTCAAAGGCGGCACCCCGGAGGAATGGACCGGGCGCCGGATCTTCGAAGCTGCCGCAGCGGGAGACACTGAATGCCGCCAGGCGATCGATACCATGTGCGAGATCCTCGGCAAGGGGATTGCGGCGCTGTGCTTTGTCCTGAATCCCGAGGTCGTGGTACTCGGCGGCGGCATCATGGCACAGGAAGGCGTGCTGCGGTCCCCCATTGAAACAGCCTTCGCCCGACACTCCATCCCGCTGGTGGCCGATGCGACCCGAATCGAATTTGCCAGCCACCAGAATGCCGCAGGCATGAAAGGGGCACTGGTGAATTTTCTGAACAGACATCCGGAACTGGCATGATCGCGGAGTGCCCCTGGCTGTCTGACCATGGTGCGGCCTGTGCTCTCTCGGGTACAATGCTGGGTACAGGGGTGATCTCCATGCAATACAAAGAAAAATCCGCCATCCCGCTGATCGAAGCGGCTTATCCGGGCATGACCCAGACAGAGAAGACCATCGCAAAGTGGTTTCTGGATGAAAACGAGCCGGAAGACTCTGCTCTCAAGGTCATGGCCAGAAAACTGGCTGTCTCGGAAGCCACGCTTGTGCGGTTCGCAAAGAAATGCGGCTTCAAGGGCTACCGGGAATTCATCTATCAGTACGAACGCAGTCTCTCTGCATCGAAACCCGATCCCCGGATCAATGAATCGACCCTGCAGGTGCTGGATGCCTACCAGGATCTGCTGACCAAAAGCTACAGCCTGATCGACGAGGAGCAGATCTGTCGTGTGGCGCAGATGATTTCTGACGCCGGCCATGTGTTTGTCAGCGGCCTTGGATCCTCGGGCATTGCAGCAAGGGAAATGGCCAGCCGTTTCATGCGGGTGGGTGTCGGCATCGAATGCTGCACGGATGTGGACACCATGCGCATGCTTTCGGTGTTCCGGTCTGCCGACGATCTTGTGATCGGTCTGTCACTGTCCGGAGCCCGCAAGGAATTCCGGGAATATCTGGGAGTCGCAAAAGAACGCGGGGCCCGGACGCTGCTGGTCACGTCCACCAGCCAGGAATCCCTGGCACACATAGCAGACGAGGTCATTCTCGTGCCTTCCCTGCTTCACATGAACCACGGGCACTTCATCTCCCCGCAGTTTCCGCTGCTGGTGATGATCGACATCCTGTATGCGGCATTCATGCGGCAGAACCGGGACTTCAAGAATAACCTGCACCGGCAGACACTGGATGCGCTGCACAAAAATCATCGGGATGGTTCATGACTGTCCGAAGTGATAAACCCCCTCGGGTTCCCGCTGCACCCGCTTCTGGCGGCTGACGGTGCGTATTGGAAAGGAAACACTGCAATCTGATGACAAAACGAATACTTTGCTTCGGAGACTCCAACACCTGGGGGTTCTCCCCGGCTGACGGACAGCGGATGGATCACCGCTGGACGCGGCTGCTCAACACCGCCGGCACTCTGGATGCAGAGATCCTGGAAGAGGGCCTCAACAGCCGGAACGCGGTCTGCCGGGATCATCACATGCCTGAAAAATGCGGCTATGATGCCTGGAAGATGATGCTGCTGTCCCACAAGCCGCTGGATGCGGTGGTCCTGATGCTGGGCACCAACGACCTGAAATCCACCTACCACTGCTCTGCGCGCTACATTGCCAACGGGCTTCGGGAATATGTCCGGGAGTGGATGAACCCCACGCTGTATGAAGGAACGAAACAGCCGCAGCTGCTGGTCGTCTCCCCCATTCTCCTGGGTGACAATCTGGCGGACCTGGAAGGCGAAGGCGGCGGCTTCAACCGGTATTCCATGGAGCAGTCCAGACTTCTGTGGGAAGAGCTGCAGGCTGCCCTTGCCCCGTATCCGGTCACTTTGCTGAATGCAGCAGACTTCGCCGAAGCATCTTCGCTGGACGGCCTGCATATGGATGAGGAAAACCACGCAAGACTGGCTGCTGCCATTGGCAGTACATTGCAGGAGATGCTGGCAGATTCCCCGGAAAATCCGGACCACGACGCCTGATATCCGTCCTCGCGGATCCCTCCGGTTCAGGGGCAGTCAGGCAGCAGAATCCGATCAGCAGCCGTTACGGCACAGACAATCGAGTGGTGTCATCTGACCCTCTCACACCACCCAGCATGCCGTTCGGCACTGGGCGGTTCGTACAAATGTTTTCATGAACCTTTCTGCCACCGTATCGAAGTATTCCTCCATGGATAGAAGGCCTTTCTTCTTCAGGTGTATATTTCTGATATACTTGTTCAGGAATGTAGTTGCGCACCTGACATATCCCTGCCGAGCACACGCATATGAGTGAGCCTTGTCTCTGGGACATCCCAGCCTGACAAGGCTCTCTTCTTTTTTCCTGATGCTTTTCCACTGCTTCCAGATGATGGCCCTGATTCTTCTCCGGAGCTTGCTGTCCAGTTTGCGCACCGTTTCTTTATACAGCCATGCACACCTGAAATAATTGCTCCATCCCCTGATGACCTGATTGATTTTTTCAATCCTCTCCTCAAGAGATACGCTCCAGTTCCGTTTTGTCAGCTTCATCATCTTCTGCTCGAACTCATGAATGGACTTCTCATGCGGTATCGCCTTCCATTCCCTTTTGTTCCTTTTGAAGCCAAACCCCAGATATTTCACTTCATCCGGTCTGGCCACTTTCGATTTTGAAGCATTCACTTCCAGCTTCAGCTTCTTTTCAAGATAGTTGCTGAATGACTTCATCACTCTGTTGGTGGCGGCTTCCGATTTCACATAGATGAGCATATCGTCTGCGTATCTCGTGAATCTCAGCCCTCTGCTTTCCAGTTCCTTGTCTGCCTGGTCCAGATAGATGTTGGCCAGTACCGGCGAAAGCGGCCCTCCCTGCGGGATGCCTCTTTCTGTCCTGACAAGCCTTCCGTCTATCATGACTCCCGCTCTGACGAACTTCCTTGTCAGCGACGTGACGTCCCTGTTATGGAACAGGTTGTCTATCAGGCGGATCAGTCTGTTCTGGTCTACCGTATCGAAGAATTTCCTCAGGTCGATGTTGACGATCCAGTCATATCCGTCGTTCATGAACTCGAGGCCTTTCAGTATCGCCTGTTCACATCTCCTGTTCTTCCTGAACCCGTATGAGCTGTTGCTCATCTCGAAGTCCTTCCTGTAATCCAGATAGCTCGCCAGACAGGCCTGCACGACTCTGTCTCTGGCTGCCGGGACATTCAGTCCCCGCATGCTCCCATCCGGTTTCGGGATATCGGTCCTTTTGGCTGGCAGTGGTTTATAGCTGCGGTCCAGTATCTGTTTCCGCAACTGTTCCCAGTACTCTCCGGGGCACACAGGGAGTTCTCTGGCTTTGACCCCATCTACTCCCGCCGCTCCGTTGTTTCGTCGTACCTGTCTGCACGCATTGGTCAGGTTCTCCATGGAGAAGATTTCCTGAGTGCTCAGGTCTTCCGGCTGTATCAGTCTGGTCTGGTTCATGGCTGCTCCTTTCTTTCACGTGTTCCTGCACTGCCCTTCCTTACTCATCTTCAGGGGCTCTCTGGGTTTGTCCTTTGTCGGTTTGTTGTGCAGGACGCATTCCTGATATTTGCAGTAAATTGTACGTTCGACCCTTCACTCCATCCCCATTACAGGGACTTCTTCGCTACTATGGCCTCGGCTGACTTCCTGCCATTCGTTATTACTGCGGGAAGGGGGTCATCATGGTTTGATGATTCCTCTCGCTGGCAGGACCTCCCCGGGTAAGGTCATACATCTTTCATTCCATATACCTGCCGCATTTACCCCAGACAGTCATCCGCAACTATTACGACTTTGCGCTGTTTCGCACGCTCGTCTCCGTCTGTGGCCTTATATGCGGTTCGTGTTCCTCAGGCCGGAACTTTGTCGCCGGGCTTCTTTCAGAACTCCTGTTGCCAGTGAGCCCCTTGCCTTGAGCTAATGGTTAGCGGTTGCGATGATACGCTCCCATAGTGGACTTTCACCACCTGGATGTATGCCATGCCGGGCACACGAAAAACAGGCAGCAGTCCGATGCCATTCGGGCTGCTGCCTTTGCTTTTCCTGTATAGTGGCCTGGATCCTGACTGCATCAGGATGCAGTCAGGGCCGGGACGGCTGTTCCATGCCTGCTTCCAGCGCCAGGATCTGGTCCTGGAGCCGGGACAGTTCCGGCACCGGGATCCCCAGAATCCCGGCCATCGGCACCACCGTTCCGGAGAACAGACACAGTTCCGTGTGTCTGCCTGCCCGGATATCCTGGGCCATGCTTGGCATGGAGGCACCATCCAGTGCTTCGCACACCGTCAGCCACCGGTCAATATCCTCTGTCCCAAGGTGGATGCCCCTGGCCAGTGCCACCTGCCGGACTTCTTCCATCACCCGCACAAACAGCTCCCGGTGCTCCCCGACCGCACCTGCATAGCCGCAGCCATACACCGCACAGATCTGGTTTACGCCGCAGTTGAGCATCAGCTTGTTCCACTGCTCCCGGACAATGTCCTCACAGATGCGGCAGGGCATGCCGATGGAATCGAAAAAGGCTTTCACCTGCCGGACGGCTGTTTCCTGGCCCGGTCCATCTGACCCGGTCAGGATTTCGCCGATGTGGGAATAGTGGCATTCTCCATGGAGATACACCGTATCCATCCCCTGCACGATCGTACGCAGAATGGTGTTTCCGGGATATCGTTCGCGGGCGATCTCCTCACTGGTGATGCCGTTGAGGCATGACAGGATGATGGTGTGATCGTCCACAAAAGGGGCGATTTCCTCCAGGGCACCCTCGAGTCCCGAGGCCTTGGTCATGATGAGAACAAGATCCAGCGCCGGACCCGCATGGCTGTCCCCGGCAGATTCATTCCCGGTGGTGCCAGGCTGCAGATACCGGAATGTCTGCGGGATGCCGTTGACCGGAACAGGGTCCTGTCGATATCGCCAGATCCGTTCTTCGTCGGCAATGTACCAGGGTTCCACACCACCAGAACGCATCTGCATGCCATACAGCAGGCCAATGGCACCACGGCCGGCAATGCCCACTGTCTGGATGGGTGAGTCCGTCTTCGCCGTCACTGTGCCTCCACTTCCATAACTTCCCCGACAAACATGCGGTGAAAATCAAAATCGGCATAAAAACGGGCCTTGATTTCCTGCGGGATGTCGCCGGGATCCATGCCCTGGCTGTACAGCTTCCGGCAGACAAGCGTCATTGTGGCTTCCTCAAACCCCATGGCCTGGCCCTGTTCCCCTGCAGCCACCGGATGAAGCCGGGTCATCGCAATCTTGTCCTGGTCCCGGCCCGAGACACTGCCCAGGATGCCCAGGTCCTTTTTGAAAGATTCATCGAAAAAGGAAATGGTGAACCAGTCGGAGTCCTCCATGAACGGAAGTGTATACCGGGATTCCCGAACATACACGGTGGCAGCGGGTTTGTTCCAGAGCGTCCCGAGCATACCCCAGCTGATGGTCATGGTGTTGAAGTGGTCCGCTGTTCCGGCTGTCAGCAATGCCCAGTGTTTGTCAAACAGCGTGAAAGGATCCACCCGGATCATGCGTTGTCTCCATCGGATCCTGCTGCGCCCGGGACTCCGGGCGTGTCCTGCAGGGCATCCAGGGCCTTGAGCATGGTTTCGGGATCCAGTTTCGGCTTCACTTTTTCACCGGATTTCAGGATCACGCCCTCGGGGCTGATCAGAAAACTCGAACGGACTGTCCCGAAGTACTTTTTCCCGTACATGGATTTTTCCTTCCATACATCATACAGTTCGTTCACCTTGTGGTCGGGGTCCGAGAGCAGGATCAGATCCAGTCCCTGTTTGTCGATAAACCGGCGGTGGCTCGCCGGGGAGTCCTTCGAAATGCCGATCACCACGGCATCCTTTGCGTCAAAGCCAGGCTTCAGCTCTGTATAGCCCTGTGCCTGGGTGGTGCATCCCGAAGTGTTGTCTTTGGGATAAAAATAGAGAATGACGGGGCGGCCCCGGAAACTGCTCAGTGTGACCGGCTGTCCCTCCTGGTCCTCCAGTGTGAAATCCGGTGCGATGGTTCCTGCCTCAAGCATGATTTGTTCCTCCTTGGCGGTGATGCCTGCCCGCAGTGGGGACAGGTCACTCTATCCTGAAGTATACAGAATTTACCGAATTTTTTTGGAACATCGGCCGGAATACGATACACTGAGCGCGTAATGAAGGTTTAAGAACTGCTGACAGGGAGGATTAGTATGAGCGGATTTTTTGGTGTGGCTTCCACACAAAGCTGCGTTCTGGATCTCTTTTTCGGAACCGATTATCATTCACACCTTGGCACACGTCGTGCGGGCATGGCCGTATACGGGAAGGAACATGGCTTCGAGCGGGCGATTCACAACATTGAAAACACGCCCTTCCGGACGAAATTTGACAGAGACCTCTCCAAGTTCCGGGGTAATCTGGGCATCGGATGCATTTCCGACTTTGAGGCTCAGCCGCTGCTGATGCATTCTCATCTGGGAAGCTTTGCGATCACGACCGTTGGCCGGATCAACAACCTGGAGGAGCTGAAGGACCTGTGTTTCCAGGCCGGCATGACGCATTTCCTGGAAATGAGTTCCGGCGGGATCAATCCCACGGAGCTGGTGGCAGCCCTCATAAGCCTGAAGGATTCCTTTCTGGAAGGACTGCAGTTTGTGCAGGAAAAGGTCAAAGGTTCGCTGTCTGTGCTGCTTCTGACGCCGGAGGGCCTGTGGGCCAGCCGTGACCGGCTCGGCCGGACACCTGTGATCGTCGGACACAAGGAGTCGGGGTATTGCGTGACGTTTGAAAGCAGCGCGTTCCTGAACCTCGGGTATGAACATGTCATGGACCTGGGCCCGGGGGAAATCGTGTTTGTGACTCCGGAGCGTCTGAATGTGATGCAGCAGCCGCAGAAGGATATGCGCATCTGTTCTTTTCTCTGGGTGTACTACGGGTATCCCACGAGCACCTATGAAGGCGTCAATGTAGAGGTCATGAGAAACCGCTGCGGTCAGATCCTCGCCCGCCGCGATGCGACTGTGGATGTGGACAGCGTGGCTGGCGTTCCGGACTCCGGCACAGCCCATGCGGTGGGATATGCCAACGAGAAGCAGATCCCGTTTTCCAGGCCGTTCATCAAGTACACGCCTACCTGGCCAAGGTCGTTCATGCCCACCGACCAGAGCCAGCGGTCGATGATCGCGAAAATGAAGCTGATCCCGGTCAAGGACCTGATCAGGGACCAGCGGCTCCTGCTCATTGACGATTCCATCGTCCGGGGAACACAGCTGGGGGAAACCACAGAATTCCTGTATCACTCCGGTGCCCGGGAAGTCCATGTGCGGCCTGCCTGCCCGCCGATCATGTACGGATGCAAGTACCTGAACTTTTCCCGGTCCACATCCGACTACGATCTCATCACGCGGCGGGTGATCCGCGACCTGGAAGGCGGCGAGCCGGATGAAGCCACGCTGAAGCGGTATGCGGATCCGGATACACCGGAGTACGCCGCGATGTGCGAGGAAATCCGCCGGCGGTCTGATTTCACGACGTTGCGGTACCACCGGCTGGATGACATGATCGAGTCCATCGGCCTGCCCCGGGAGTCTCTGTGCACCTATTGCTGGAACGGTGAGGAGTAACGGACTGACTCTCAGTCTCCATTCCTGTATATGCCGATGAGAGGCAGGGCGCAGACAGTTGTCTGCTGCTTCCTGCCTTTTTGATTTGCGGCCGCAGCCGGCATTCTGCACTTTTGCACATCTGCAGCAGAGGTGCTGTACGGTTTTGGCAGGGTGCCGGTTTTGTTCAGATACCGGTTTTGTTAAGATAATGGAGATGAGCAAAGAAAAAACCATTGCGGTCAACCGCAAAGCAAGACACGAATATGACCTCTTTGACCGGTATGAGTGCGGCCTGGTGCTTCAGGGAACGGAAATCAAGTCCATCCGCCAGGGCAAGGTGAACTTGAAGGACAGCTATGTATCCATCCGCCAAGGGCAGGCTGTGATCAAGGGGATGCATATTTCCCCCTATGCCTTTGGAAACCGGTTCAATCACGATGAGACACGGGACCGCAGTCTGCTGCTGCACAAGCGGGAGATCCTGAAGCTGGATCAGGCGACACGGATCAAGGGATATACGCTGGTTCCTGTGCGTCTGTATCTGTCAAAGGGGCTGGCAAAGCTGGAAGTGGCGCTGGCAAAGGGCCGGGACCTGCATGACAAGCGGGAAAACGCCAAGGCCAGGGATGCGAAGCGTGAAATCGAGAAAGCCATGAAGAGCCGGATCCGGAACTGACCTGGCTTTTTCTGCGGCCTGTTCCCTGTCCTTGTTGATTGCATACAGGCTGTCTTTGCAGAGCAGAGAGTCTTCCTGTGGATTCAGGGTCCAGACCGGCTGGCAATGCCTGGACAGTGCGGGAATGTCGGGATGTGTCCGGGCTGTCGGGGACTGTCGGCCAGGTTTTACTGAGCATTCCATGGACAACAGGATGTTTATTGTGCTAAAATATTTGTCCATGGGGGTGTTCAGGCATTCGATGTACAGATGTCTGGATCCTGCTGCAGCCGGGTGGTTCCGTAAAGACCAAACCTAAAGCGAAACGCTAGAAACAACAACTACGGCCAGATGGCCTTTGCTGCTTAATTTAAGAGTACTTATCTCTTGCAGCCCCTTTGACAGCCTGTCATCAGCTGTCATTGCGTGAGAAACCTGAATGACTAAGTCCGCTGTCCGGCAGGCAGCGGTACCGACAATTTCGCCAGACCTTCCTTCTGTGGTTGTCCATGCCGTAAGAGGAAGTGTACAAAGATGGACTAAGCTGTAGAGGCAGGATCGTGGGACGCTGTGCAGACAGGAGTTCGATTCTCCTCACCTCCACCAGGAGAATACATCTCGAAACCAGTTCGAGTTATCTTAAAGAATGGTCACATTTGGGCCATCGTCACTGTGGACCCCGGAGAAATCCGGGATCTTTTTGTATCCGGTTCTGTCAGCGTCCTCACTGTGTATCCGTCTCTTCACCGCCATGACCCTCGCCACAAACATAGAGTAGGGAGAGACAGGTTAGTTCTGCCCCTCCCTCTCACACCACCGTACGTACGGATCCGTATACGGCGGTTCATGTCTACATGACACTTATGCACAAGAGTAGTATTTCCAGGGATCGACCAGTCCAGGCCGATCCTTTCTTTTCAACGAGAGAATGTGCGGGTTCAGGATCATATTCACCACTTCGTTGTTTCCCAGTCTGTACCAGCCGCAGTGCGTCATGCTCTGCGCAAAGACATATGACTTGGGAAATGGGTGGCTGATCCGTCCATTGAGCTTCCACAGGTTGGTGAAAATCGTTCCCCTGTGCTTCCACTGCTTCAGGATCACTACCCTCACCCGGTGCCTCATCCATGGGCCAAATGTTTCCTTCAGCCACATACTCATCGCACCGATTCGGTAGTAGTTGATCCATCCCCGTACGATCTGGTTGATCCTCGTGAATGTGACCGCCAGCGGTATGGCCGCCGCTTTTCTGCGGACAGTCACGCTCCTGATCTTCTCCTTCAGGCGTTTCTTGCTGTCATCATGCGGCCTGCACTTCCATCCATCGCTGCCTTTCCAGAATGTGAACCCAGGGAACTTTCCTTTGGTTGGTCTCACTACTCTGGTTTTCTCAGCGCTGGCTGTCAGGAACAGCTTCCGCTTCAGCCAGCTGATCACACTGGCCATCACACGGTGTGCCGCCTTTTCGCTCTTCGTGAAGATGATGCAGTCATCCGCATACCTCACGAATCGCAGTCCTCTCTTTTCAAGCTCCTTGTCGAACTTGTCCAGATAGATATTGGCCAGAAGCGGGGACAGCGGGCCACCCTGAGGCGTTCCTTCCTCTGTTTTCTGCTTCACGCCATTCTCCATCACTCCTGCTTTCAGGAATTTCCGAATGAGTCCCAGTACTTCGGATTCATTCATCTGTTCCCGGATGATGGAGATCAGCTTGTCCTGATTCACCCGGTCAAAGAACTTCTCTATGTCCAGATCCACGATCCAGTCATATCCTTCGTTCAGGTAGACCATGGCTTGCAGGACCGCCTGCTGGGCACTCCTGTCCGGTCGGAATCCATAGCTGTATTCGCTGAATACTGGCTCATAGACTTGCGACAACTGCTGACTCACTGCCTGCTGGATCACCCTGTCAACGACTGTGGGGATGCCCAGGGGCCTTTTCTTCCCGTTTGGTTTGGGGATATAGACCCTTCTTGCAGGCTGGGGCTTATAGGTCCCTTTCAGCAGACCATTACTGATCTCCTCCTTGTGAGCCTCCATGTATCCGGACAGTTCTTCCGCCCCCATCCCATCGACTCCGGCACTGCCTTTGTTGGCTTTCACCTTCCTGCAGGCTGTTTCCAGATTGGCGGGATGTGCGATCCTCTCGATCATTCTCGGCATACTTGCAGTTTCCTTTCTATCCTTTTCAGACCGGACACCTGTTCCCTGATTCCTTTTGCGACCGCCGCTTCCGGGTTACGTTCCCTTCTGCTTTGGACAGGATCTTTCTGGAATGGTGTCCTGTTGTCATATAGCCGAAACTCTATAGACATGTTCGGTCCTTCGCTCCTTCTTCCATTACAGAAGCTATCCACACTACTACGACCTTGGCTGACTCCCTGTGACAAACCGTTTTCGACCATTCTGCTCTGCCTTTGAACCTCACCTCTTGGCTGATTCACGAAGTACAGATGGGGAATGTCCACAGGGCCTCCCGGGGTAAGGTGCACTTCTTTCGTTCCATGACCTCCTGATTTACTGCTTTGGCTACGTCTGCCTGTTGGGTTAAGACACATCGGCGCCCTCTCCCGCCGCCACAGCCTTATATCCGATTTCTGTTCGTAGGTTCGGAACTTTGATACACGCTTCTTTCACGAACCCCCTTACAGTCATAGGTCCGCTTGCGTTTCTCTACTCTTACCGGCAGATAAGTTGAGGCTGGACTCTCACCAGCTAGAAGTGCACCATGCCCGGCACACCGAAAAAGCGGAGCACCATCAGGCACTCCGCAATTGTAAGATTCGGGATCTGTTTACTTTTTGTCAAAGGCGTCCTTGACTTTGTCACCCAGTTCGTCAACCTTGGCTTTTGTTTTGTCAGCCAGGTTGTCGATATCGGCCTGGGCCTTCTTCAGATCGGCTTCTGCCTTTGCCTGCAGGGCTTTGGCATCCACTTCAGCCTTGTCGCCGGCCTTTGCCAGACCTGACCGCACATCTTCGTTGAATTTGTCCAGAGCGGCTTTGGCATCCGCCATCTCCTTTTCTGCTTTTGCCTTTGCAGCTTCCGCGTCAGCCATGGCCTTTTCCTTCGCGGCATCGGTCTTCACTTCCAGACGCTCTTCGGCCTTTTTCAGCTCGGCATCAGCCTTTGCAAGTTCTTCTTCCGCTTTTTTCTGAGCTTCCTTGGCGTCTGCAACAGCCTTGTCTTCCACCTTCAGGGTGCCGGCTTTGATCTGTGCTTCCACCTGGGCACATTTTTCCTTCGCAGCTGCCAGATCGGCTTCTGCCTTTGCCCTGGCTGCCTTTGCTTCTTCCATGTGCTTTGCGCGTTCAGCGGTTTCTTTCGCAGCCAGTTTCTTCTTCTCGTCTTCGAAGGAATCCTTGATGTGATCCCCTGCGTCTTCAAATACGTCTTTTACCTTGTCAAAGCCTTCAGCGACATCCTTCTTGAATGCGTCCCATCCTTTTTCGAAATCGTTTGCCATAGTGTTTGCCTTCTTTCTGTTCTGTGTAATTGTAAATCTTCTGTTGTCAATCTTCTGAGCCTGTAGGCTGTTATTCCGGTTTCACCGGTCCGAAGACGCGGATGATCCGTTCCGGTTCACCATCAGGTCCCTGCATGAGTTCAGGCAGCACCAGATCTATGGTGCAGCTGTTCAGGGCCTCCTGCGTGAACTGCATCAGCGGGGTTCCCCTGGAAACCGGCTGTCCTTCCGTCACCAGCACCTGAATCTGATCCTGCAGGTTGTCCGGCAGGGCGACAATGACACCTTCCGAATTGGCCAGCGTGAGGCCTGTGTGACCGGGGGTTCGTGCAATGGTCGCCACCGTGGATGCACAAGGGCTGCACAGTGTGCTGCCTTTCAGCATGCCTTCCACGATTCCGGCCGCTTCCGCTTCCTCAGCTTTCATGACCGGAGTGGCGTCCACACGTCCATCCAGGGCCTGTGCCCCTTCTTTCAGGTCAGCTGCGCTGTCTTTCACGGCATTCTTGATGTCATCCCATCCATCTTCAATGTGTTTTTCCAGATTCTTAAAAAAGTCTGCCATCTGTTGCCTCCAGAGCTTTCGCCTGTATCCATCGTACGTTTTTGCCCCGCTGAAAGCCATTGACGTGCCCGGATTGGCAAAAACGCTCACTCTGTGAGCGCTTTGGAATGGAATGTGACTTTTGTCATTCTCTGATGGACAGATGTTTTTTGCAACTCTTCTGCTTGTGCTTGAATTCACAACTTGTAAGCGTATAATAAGAGTCCTATGAAAGGAAAGGTGGAATTTTTCACCGAGGTATGAAAACAATGTCAAAAGTTTACAATTTTTCAGCCGGACCTGCCTGCCTGCCTGAATGGGTGCTGAAACGGGCCGCGGAAGAAATGCTTGATGCCAACGGAAGCGGCATGAGTGTGATGGAGATGTCCCACCGGTCCTCTGACTTCGAAAATATCCTGAACGGCGCAAAGGACAGACTGCGCCGGCTTATGAATATCCCGGAAGACTACGAAATCCTGTTTCTGCAGGGCGGAGGCAGCCTTCAGTTCGACATGATTCCGATGAACTTCCTGAAAAATGGCGCAGATGTGATCAATACAGGTCAGTGGACCAAGAAAGCCATCAAGGAACACGAAAAGTTCGGTAAAACACACATCGCAGCATCCAGCGCTGAAGACAACTTCACCTACATCCCCAAAATCACGAACGAGGATCTGGACCCTGATACCGATTATGTATATATCTGTGAAAACAACACGATTTATGGAACCAAGTACAAGGAGCTCCCTCCGCATGACGGCAAGCGCCTGATTGCGGACCTGTCTTCCTGCATTCTTTCCGAACCCGTGGATGTGACAAAATACGACATGATTTTTGCCGGTGCCCAGAAAAACATCGGCCCTGCAGGCGTAACACTGGTCATCATCAAAAAGGATATGATTGAAGACCGTCCCGACCTGCCGACCATGCTGTCCTACAAAACACATGCAGATGCCAACTCCCTGTACAACACACCTCCCTGCTACGGCATTTATATGTGCGGACTGATGTTCGAGTACCTGGAAGACGTGATTGGCGGCCTGGAAAACATGCAGAAAATCAATGAACGCAAGGCGAAAAAGCTGTATGACTACATTGACAGCTCGAAGCTGTACTCCAACCCTGTTGCCGTGGAAGACCGGTCACTGATGAACGTGCCCTTTGTGACCGGCAACAAGGAGCTGGATGCGAAGTTTGTCAAGGAAGCAAAAGAAGCCGGGCTGGTCAACGTGAAGGGTCACCGCACAGTTGGCGGCATGCGCGCTTCCATTTACAACTCCATGCCGGAGGAAGGCGTGGATGCACTGATTGATTTCATGAAGAAGTTTGAAGAGGAGAATGCCTGATGTATACCATTAAGCTTTACAACAACATTGCGCAGAAAGGCCTGGATCAGTTCACCGAGGCGTTCGAGGTCGGAGAACATCTGGGGGATGAAGATGCCATTGTGGTCCGCAGTGCAAACCTGCATGATCTGGAGTATGGCAAAAACCTGAAAGCCATTGCCCGTGCAGGCGCCGGTGTCAACAACATCGATCTGCCGGCGTGCAGTGAGCGGGGTATCGTGGTGTTCAACACACCGGGCGCCAATGCCAATGCAGTCAAGGAACTGGTGTTCGCCGGTCTTCTGCTTGCCAGCCGCGATATCTATCACGGCATTGAATGGTGCAAGACGCAGACAGACAACCCAAATCTTGGCAAGGATGTGGAAAAGCAGAAAAAGAAATATGCCGGCAATGAGCTGACGGGCAAGACACTGGGTGTCATCGGCCTGGGTGCCATCGGCATTGAGGTGGCCAACCTGGCCATGCGGTTTGGCATGAATGTCAAAGGGTATGATCCCTATATATCGGTGGACAATGCCTGGAAGATGTCCAAGTGGATCGAACATGCAAAGGACCTGAAGGAGCTCTACAAGGACGCGGACTTCGTGACCCTTCACCTGCCCCTGATGGATTCCACAAAAAACACCATTGACAGGGAAGCCATCAGCCAGATGAAGGATGGCGTAAAAATCCTGAACTTCGCGCGCGGTGGACTTGTTAATGACGATGACCTCCTGGAAGCGCTTGATTCCGGCAAGGTTGCGCTGTATGTCACGGATTTCCCCAGTGCCAAACTGGCTGCACATGACAAAGTGATCCCGATCCCCCATCTGGGTGCCAGCACGGAGGAATCCGAGGAGAACTGTGCAGTCAAGGCCGCGCAGGAAGTCATGGACTATCTGCAGTATGGAAACATCACCAACTCGGTGAACATGCCCAATGTCAGTGCTTCCATGTCCACACCCTACCGTGTGGCGGTATTCCATGTAAACAAACCGAAGATGATTTCCCGCATCACCGATGCATTTGCACAGGAAGATGCCAACATCGAAAACCTGATCAACAAGTCCAGAGATCAGATCGCGTATACGATGCTGGACCTGGATGCACAGCCCAGTACCGATGCCCTGGACAAAATCCGCGGTCTGGACGGCGTGATCCGTGTGGAAGTGTATGAGGCCTGATACCGACGGTCACGTCCATCTGGAAAACGGTCCACTGAGTGTGGACTATGTCTGGGAATTTGTCAATGCGGCAGCGGACAAAGGTCTGAAGCATCTCCAGATCCTGGACCATACGCACCGTTTCTATGAATTCGCTCCGATGTACAGGGATGTCATTGAGGCAGATCCGCGTCAGAAAGCCTGGTTTGAAAAGAAACAGGTCAATTCCATTCAGGACTACATCGATCTGATTGAAGCCTGCAGACAGGAAGAGTTTCCAATTGACGTGACATTCGGGCTGGAGGTCTGCTGGGCGGATTTTCGGAAGGATTTTCTCAAGGACCGGCTGTCTGTCTACCCGTGGGATTTTCTGGTGGGAAGCGTCCATTCCGTGCAGGGACGACTGTATGATATGGATGGCTGGAGCCGCGAAATCCTCTGGGATGTGGAACCATCGGAATGGATTTACCGGCAATACTATGACCAGCTGGCATCGGCCATCACGAGTGGGCTTTTTACCCAGATCGGGCATCCGGATGTGGTCAAAATGTATCAGTATGATCCGGGGTATGACCTGCAGGAAGAATATGACCGCATCAGCTGCCTTGCGAACGAATACAGTGTAATGCTGGAGGAGAACACAGGCGCCAGCTATCGATATGGCCATCCGGACGCGGGACTGGCCCCTGCTTTCAGGGAAACCGCCAGGCGTGCCGGAGCCAAGACCATTACAGCCAGTGACGCCCACTGGCCCGGTCACGTGGGAATGAACTTTGACAGGCTGGAGGACCGCTAACTGAGTCAGGATTTCGCAGTCCCTTCTCACCTCCCTGCCGAAACAATTACGCGAAATCATGAATCACTTGAATGAGGATTCGCTGCAGAAGAGGTTGACGCCTCTTCTTTTTTCATGCTATGATAATCAGGCAAATGGCGCGTTCGGCAAGCGGTTAAGCCACAGCCCTCTCAAGGCTGTATCACGGGTTCGAGTCCCGTACGCGCTACCATGGTCAACAAAGCCCCTGTTTCAGGGGTTTTTCTTAAATCTTGTAGCAAATCGTGTAGCATTTTCGTAAAAGCGCCTCAAAGGGGCGCTTTTTACTGTTTTGGCTTGTGAAGGCACTTTCCGAGAGCTTCGCATGTACGGACACGATCGTCCAGAGTACACGGCTCACAGAACGGAAAAAGGCTGAAGCCCTGGTCTCATCTCGAGAATCCAGTGGCCTCAGCCTTCGTTCCTGTACAGCAAGTCGCGCACGATCCGGCAGGACCGTATCCTCACTCCACTTCCCTGTATGCACCATACACCAGCAGTCCTGCGCAGATCACACCGGCCACCATCCGCAGCCAGTAGAACTGCCCGTTCTGTGTATAGAAGGCAAAAGCTTCCAGCAGGAACAGAAGCAGGAGTGTGCCACCAACATACATCAGTGTCCGTGCCTTTTTCGGCTTTCCTGCCCAGCGGATGGCCGAGACACCAGCCAGGATTTCAAGGCATCCCATCACCACGGAAATGGCCATCATGTCCAGGTTTCCGGCCAGTGTCTGCACCCACAGGGCATCTGCAGGCACATTTTTCAGCATCAGAAACAGGACATCCAGGAAAATCGTGGCGAACCCCCAGACCAGAAAAATCCATCCGGTGGCTTTCAGAAGTGTTTTATCAGATTTCTGCATTGTATCAACCTCTTGCCACCAGTGTACCGTTGCCCTGCAGGAGGTTCAAACCATCAGCCCTGCTGAATTATTGATGCTTAATATCCGAATAGAGATCCTGGCTGTATACCCCCTGGTCATACAGCGTTCTGAAATCCTTCAGAACCTGTGGCAGGTCTTCCTTGTAAGTGATCCCAAACCACCGGTCGTGACTTTCCAGGACCCGTACCTTTACTTTGTCTTCATGAATCAGATCGTTGGTGAAAATCGGAAGCAGGAATTCATCCGTCATCGGGTCTTTCATGTGATCCAGGAAATCCGCAAATCCTTTCTCCAGCAATGCAGTATAAGCTGGCTGGAATCCCCACATATTCATGGACACATGTGCATCCAGCGGCAGGATCTGCCCGCCGGCTGCCACTGCGTGATCCCCCTCCTGGCGAATGTCTTTTGTTTCCGCAATATCCGTGACAAACCCTTCGGGATCCACCTTGATGATGCCCCGGGTCACACCACCGTTGGCAGACAGTGTGTTCTTCAGGATAAACCCGGCCACTGCCTGATCATCATGGTTATGAACCAGAAACTCATGCACTGTGCTGAAGGCATCGACTCCGTAGTAGTCATCCGCATTGATGACCATATACGGCAGATCCAGCCAGGCTTTGGCCGCCAGTACGGCCTGTCCTGTCCCCCAGGGTTTCGTTCGCCCTGCCGGAACAGAACCGGGGATATCATCCAGTGCCTGATAGGCATAACAGATTTCAGCGCCCACCTGACCTGCAAGTTTCTCCATCCGACTGCCAATGGCTTCCCGGAAGTCCTTCTCAATATCCTTTCGAATCACAAAGATGATCCGGTTGAATCCGGCTTTCAGCGCATCATGGACCGAATAATCAATGATGATTTCCCCGGATGGACCAACCGGTGTGATCTGCTTGATCCCGCCTTCGTACCGGCTGCCGAGTCCGGCGGCCATGATCACCAGTGCTGTATTCATATCAGTTACCTCCAAATTCAGTGCGGTCTGCTGCCACGATGACAGGATCCGCTGTAAACCGGTCTGAAACCATCCCGGTTCTTTCATCATATCGCATCTGTTTCAGTCCGTCACTGCAGCTCAGGCCACAGGCGGCTCCTGTCGTGTCCGGTCAGAACCGCGTGACAGGATCCAGACATAGAAAAAAGGGGAATCCCCCTTTTTCCCTGCGGATCTGCGCCGGATAGTTCAGATCCTGTGCAGTGAGTAAGACGGATGCGTCCGGTCATACCTGAAAACAGTATTATCAAAAGTATCGCACCAATAGCTCCCATGTCCACTTCATCGGCAATGTTTCCCAGTATCCGACGACCAGGGCGTCCCTGGAGTCCTGCTCTGGACTCATTATACCTGTGACTGTACCTTGATTGTATTTAGA
This sequence comes from Faecalibaculum rodentium, assembly GCF_001564455.1. Classification (GTDB taxonomy): domain Bacteria; phylum Bacillota_I; class Bacilli_A; order Erysipelotrichales; family Erysipelotrichaceae; genus Faecalibaculum; species Faecalibaculum rodentium. The sequence goes on along the minus strand of NZ_CP011391.1, from coordinate 653,488 downwards.
TACTCATATCAATTAAGCCAACTGTCACACTCAACAGGTGTACATGCGTTTCAGCTGTGCCTGCTTCTCCTGATCGAGACCCAGCTGATTCTCCAGGTAGGCAGCAAATCCGCCAAATTCTGTATCTATAATATCCCACGCAGCCTGAAGGAACTCCGGACGGGCTTCAAACAAGAAGCTGAAGTCCCTGGCAGTCTTCTGTGACAGATGCAGTTTCTTCGTCAGCCAGGCTTCGGTCTGGTCTTCCTGCATATGAAGACAGGGATTGGTCTGAAGGTAATCCTGTTCCACCACCTGTGCATCACAGCCCAGGATCCGCTCCAGAATCGCCGCTGCAACACCTGTCCGGTCTTTGCCCTGTGTGCAGTGCCACAAAACAGAACCGCTGCGCTTTGCCAGGAGAATCTGGAAAAATTTCTTCAGTCCGCGGATTCCTTCCGGTGCACCTACAATTTTCCTGTAAAGCCGGACCATCATTTCCGGTCCCTGATTCCGCATTTCCTCCAGCCCTGACTCCGTCAGAGTCCGCAGCCCGATTTCCTCGTACTCCCAGGTATCAAGCAGCGGTACATGAACCCACTGTACCCCTGGAATGGCAGGATCGGGTTTTGCAGCGATCTCCAGATCCGTCCGGAGGTCAATGATTGTTTTCAGCCCCATGGTTCCTGTCAGATATTCCACATCATGCGGTGTGGCATCATGAAGAGCCCCGGAACGGATCAGCTCATGATGTCCAATCACCGCGCTGCTTCCCGCTGAAAGACCTCCAAGCCCCCGTGTATTTGGCAGTTTGTTCAAAGGAAGTCTCTCGCCCTGAAAAGCACCGAACCAGATCGGCGATCCGGAAGCCTTCAGTTCCTTTTTCAATACGGCTGTCTGCCTGGAATCCAGGGCAAACGTTGCCAGCTGCCTTTCCGTGTTTATGATCCGCACAAGGCCTGGCCTGGTTTCCTCAAAAAACCAGAGAATATCATCCGGCTCATATACATGCCGGATTCCATTGATGTCTGTCAATGCAATGCTCTCCACACCTGCATCTCCCTTCGGTTTTTGCTCTGAATACTGCCGGACAGGATACCCTGCACTGTCATGCGGCTATCCGGATCCCGGTGGACTGGAGCAGATTGTCCTGTCTTCAGTATACGTCCTGCAGGGGCTCTGAGCGGTCTGTGAGAATCTCCCGGAATACCCGTTCCGCATTTTCGTGGGAAAACTTTTCCACCTGGTCTTTGGTGAAGCCTGCTTTCAGCATCCGGTCTGTCAGCCTGTGGAGTCCGGCAGCATCCTTCAGTTCCAGGCGGGAGGTGATGCCGTCAAAGTCCGATCCCAGCGCAATCACATCTTCGCCTCCCACTTCCATGATATGGCGGATATGACGAATCATTTCTTCCACCTCGGAATAGTCTTCACCGTCTTCCTTAAGAAACCGGGCATAGAAGTTCAGACCAATCACCCCGCCGTGATCCGCCACAGCCCGGATCATGTCATCTGTCAGGTTCCGGCTGACATTGCACAGACTGCGGGCATTGGAGTGACTCGCTATGAATGGCCTGGAAGCAATGCGGCATACATCCCAAAAGGCGTTGTCGTTGAGATGGGACACATCCACCACGATCCCCAGCTCCTCCATACGCCGGATGTACGCTTTTCCAAACTCAGTCAGTCCCTGAGGTCCGGCAATCCGGTTGGGGTGGTTCCAGGTCAGGGTGATCATCCTGACTCCCAGTTCATACCAGGTATCCAGAAACCCCAGATCTCCGAAAACTACATCTCCTTCTTCCAGTGTCAGCAGACCGCCGATCAGATTTTTCTGACGAAGCGTGATGAAATCCTGCCAGGTGAGCACTGGCACGATCCGGCTGCGATTGGCCTGCAGAAACGTGCGATAGGTTCCATACAGTTCGAAGGCTCTCTTTTCCGGCTCCGGATAAGAAGCCAGATCTGTAAACAGGGCAAAGCACTGCAGTATGACCCCGCCGCACTCCAGTTTTTCCAGGGTAATGTGGTGGTCTGCATCCGGATGATCCCGGGTCTCTGAAATCGTGTCACAGTGCAGGTCCACAAAGCGCAGATCTGCTGTGGTATGGCGGTTGCCATTGGTCATAGACAGCTCCTTTTACTATCAGTATAGCCCAGAGACAAAGCCAGGCGCCGATCCGGGCAGAAGACAAAGGCGGAAACCGGTGGTCGGCAGGATCCGGAACCTTGCATGCGCTGTTCACCGGTCCTGAAACCGCTGCTTCAGGATCTGCAGAAGGGCAGGAGACAGGAACAGCTGCCGCTGCCGGGATTCATAAGCCAGGTCCCGGTCATACAACAGGGAGAGAAACTGATTCAGATCCGGGAATTCCCGGATCACAAACCGGGTCACCGTGAGGCCTTTCTGCATCTGGCTGCCTGTGCAGACTGCAGTTACAACCGTCATGCCGGTATCGGTTTCCAGCCGGATTTGACACGGTGTGCTGTCGCAGGGAAAGGCGGAAGCACCGTGGAACACCACATCCATTTCCTGTTCACTGAGTCCCACGACCACCCCCTTGAGAACCTCCCCATCTTCTGGAAGAGAAAGCTCACAGGAGATGACGGATTTTCGCAGTCCCACCTTTGTTTCATTCTTTCGGCCAAGCACAAACAGCAGGCAGATACACAGAAGAATGAAATTGTACCCAAGCCAGAACAGTGTCACCACCCCACCTGAACTGCCGCCGTGGAAAAGATCCAGCAGGGCAGCAAGCAGTCCGGCTGCATCCAGCAGTGTCAGGACCAGAAACGGAAGCATGTACCGCCAGGAGAAGTGGGTTCCTCTTTCCTTGTCCTTGTCAGTGACTTTGAAGGTTTTCAGGGAAATACCCAGAATCTCCAGGAGCACAGGGCCGGCGAGGAACGGGCACAGCACGGTTTCGTAAATGTTTGTCCATGGGCTGCTGCGTCTGGAACCGGTCATGGCGAATTCAAACACATACTGCATAATCAGATAGGGAACCCAGAAACAGAGCATTGGACCGATGGCACTGTCCACAAACGGAATCCGGAAAAATGCCGCAAGGATCGGAACCACCAGATACACCATCCGGATGCAGCTGCGGATCCAGAAAAAGATCGCGGTTCCATAACTGATTTTCTGTCCTGCCGAGAACCGGTTCGTAAAGAAAATATTGATCTGGTACAGGACATTGATCACTCCCCTGGCCCAGCGGATCCGCTGCTGGATCAGAGAGGGAAAATCTTCGGGGGACAGACCAAACGCCAGGGGTTCCGGCAAAGCCAGAGAAACATACCCGTTTCCTTCGATCAGCAGACCTGTGGCAAAGTCTTCCGTGATGGCTTTCGTGAAGAATCCCCCCACAGCTTCCAGTGCCGCCCGGCTGATCACTGTGTTGCTCCCGGCGTAAATCACGCTGTTGGATGCGGTTTTGGCCGGCTGGATCTCCCGGAAAAAATAATCCTGTTCGTTGCCTGTCAGGTTCTCCTTGTACAGATGATGCTGAAACAGATCTTCGTTGTAAAACGCCTGAGGGGTCTGTACAAACCCCAGGGGGATCTGCTCTTCTTCAGGAAGACCGGCATTGCGCCTTTGTGCATGCATGAAATATGGAATGGTTTTCTTCAGAAAATCCCGCCGGGGAATCATATCGGCGTCAAAGGTCACAACCAGCGGAGAGGCGGTATGCTTCAGGGCATTGTTCAGATTGCCGGCTTTGGCGCCTGCCCGCGAGGTTCTGGTCAGGTATCCCACCTGAAGATCCTGGGCAAGCTTTCGGATTTCCGGGCGGTTGCCGTCATCACACAGGTAAATATGGACCCGGGAAGGATCGGGATACTCCATGTTCAGGCAGCCATGAAGGGTTTTGTAGAGCAGTGTCCGGCTTTCATTGTAAGTCGCCACAAACACATCCACCTCAGGCCAGATCTCGCCTTCCCCGGTTTCCGGCAGGGGGTAGGCGGCCCTTCGGCTGACAATCTGATTGTTCAGAATGGAATCCGCAATGTCCATCGTCTCGCATACAAGAAGCAGCACGGCGAAGACAACAGCCGGTATCCCCTTCCCGGCCGGGACTGTGAACAGAATCCGCCAGAACAGATACAGCAGTGAAACATAGACTGAAAGGATTATCACACCCCGCCGCACGCTGTGTCCCGGAACCGGTTTCTGGATATTGGCATAGGTTGGATAAGCCGGCCTGTTCCGGGAAAGATACTGACGGATCATTCGGCTGACCACAAACTGAACACAGAACAGGACAATGCACAGCCCCATGGGCACAGAGAGCTGCCGCAGCGCCCAGCAGCAGACAGCGCACAGGACCAGGGTTTCCGCAACGGAACCCCACCGGTTTTCCGGCCGGCTTCTGCGGCGGCTGCCTGAATCGTTCAGGATCCGGAGGATCCCGTAAATCACAGTTCCCAGCACAAAGGAAAGACTGAAGAGCAGAACATACTGCACCAGAGGCGATACAGACGATCCCAAGAAATGCGTGAGCCGAAGCAGCGGCATGGTACCGGCTGCCGCCAGCAGCATGGTCAGAATCCCCGGTCTTTTTTCAAGTCCGGACAAGCCAAGCAGAACCGCGCTTGCAGCAGTCAGAAAATACAGAAAAGCAAACACACCAGCTACCCGGGGTTCCGGTATTGATGCTGGCGGCGGAAACAATACAGCAAAATCCATTTTTTACCTCTCCAAACAGGAATCGTTCCTGTCTGCTGCCGGATACCGGCCGGACAGACAGAAACAGATTCTCTTTCTTGAAGATACCGTACATGACCGCAGGGGTCTAATGTATCGCCTGCACTGTACCTTCCGGCTGTCTGGAGGCCAAAAAAAGACAGGCAGGAGCTGATCCTGCCTGTCGGAAATCCAAAGGATTACTTGTTGAGGTCCTTGATGTTGTAGAAGGCCTTGATGCCGGGGTAGCGGGCAATGTTTGCGTTGCCTCTCTGATCCAGCTCGTCTTCGATGCGCATCAGACGGTTGTACTTCGCGATGCGGTCTGTACGGGACAGAGAACCAGTCTTGATCTGGCCGCAGTTCAGGCCGACAGCGATGTCCGCAATTGTGGAATCTTCTGTCTCACCGGAGCGGTGGGAAACAACACATGCATAGTTGTGCTGTGTAGCCAGCTGAATGGCGTCGAAGGTTTCGGACAGAGTACCAATCTGGTTTACCTTGATCAGGATCGCGTTGGCAATGCCCTTTTCGATGCCCTCTGCCAGAATTTTCGGGTTGGTTACAAACAGGTCGTCGCCTACCAGCTGTACACGGTCGCCGATGGCGTCTGTCAGCTTCTTCCAGCCGTCCCAGTCACGTTCGCCCAGACCATCTTCAATAGAGATGATGGGATACTTGCTGATCCACTTCTCGTACATGGCGATCATTTCTTCGGAGGTCTTGTTGCCTTCGCCGGATTTCTTCAGCTCGTACAGGCCTGTTTCGTGGTTGTGGAATTCGGAAGCAGCCACGTCCATGGCAATCATCATGTCCTTGCCGGGTTCATAGCCTGCTTTCTGCATGGCTTCAACCAGCAGTTCCAGGGGTTCTTCGTTGCCGCCAGTGCAGGAAGGAGCAAATCCGCCTTCGTCGCCGACGTTGGTGTTGTAGCCTTTGGCTTTCAGGACGGCCTTCAGTGCGTGGAATGTTTCAGCAGCCATGCGGACAGCTTCCACTTCGTTCTTGGCACCAACCGGCATGATCATGAATTCCTGGAAGTCAACAGTGGAGTCTGCGTGAGAACCGCCGTTGATGACGTTGCACATGGGAACAGGCAGCGTGTTTCCGTTGAATCCGCCGAAGTAGTTGTACAGCGGCATGCCATAGTAATCAGCTGCGCAAAGAGCACATGCCATGGATACACCCAGAGTGGCGTTGGCACCCAGGTTGGATTTGAAATCTGTGCCATCCAGCTTCAGCATAGTCTGGTCGATCAGGTTCTGATCCGTTACATCCATGCCAATGACAGCCGGGGCAATAATTGTGTTCACGTTGTTGACAGCCTTTGTGGTGCCTTTTCCGCCGTAGCGGTTCTTGTCGCCGTCACGCAGTTCCAGCGCTTCACGCTCGCCTGTGGATGCGCCACTGGGGACCATGGCACGTCCATAGGCACCATCATCGGTCGTAACTTCCACTTCTACAGTCGGGTTACCACGGGAGTCCAGGACTTCGCGTGCGTAAACATCTGTAATAATAGGCATTGATTCGTTCCTCCTTGATAGCTTATAGCTCCCTTATATATTACTCTGCCAGGTATCCGTTTTCAATCACAGCTGCGGGATGTAACCCCTTGCAGCCGGGTGATTTCTGCCATGACGGCAGCCGCCTCCTGCGGGGTTTCGGTCGTAAAGCGGACCACTTTGAAAGGCAGATCTGCGAGCTCTTCCAGGCGGTTGTCGACCTCATCGGCAAACACCTGCATGTGGCAGAACGGATTGCCATACAGCTGCTGACTGGTCCCGTCCATACCCTGCAGGACATAAGTATGGCGTCTGCAGAGACTGCACCCGGTTCTGGACCCGTCCCGTTCCAGGGTGTTCACAGGGCAGTGGTCCATGAGCATCAGCCGCCGCTTCTGGTACACCACAGCAGCTGCCGGAGCCGGGGTTCCGTACCGCTGCTCATAGCCCTGGAGGGTGGAGCGGATCTGTCCTTCCGACATTTCTTCGCTGAGGACCACCCCCGCATATCCCATTTCCTGTGCTGCCGCAATGGCCCAGGAATTTGAAATGTTCATTCCGTCCAGGATCCTCCCCTGTCCCAGATGTGCCGTGATCTCTCCGCTGTCTTCGGTCAGGGCAGCTTTGTGCACTGTACCGGGAATGGAAAACTCACTCATCCATACCGCATCTGTTTCCAGGCGCTGACCTGGTTTCTGAATCTGAACCATCAGTGGTGGCAGGGTGTCTGAAACCACAGGCGGCTGCCAGAGACAGCCGGTTTCTTCCGCCTGCCTGGGTGCGGTCAGAAGCTCTCGAAGATTCTCCAGTGCCTGTCGTCGCAGTCTGTTGACGGCGCTGACCGGCAGAAAGATGCCATCAGGCACATTCATCCGGTGCACGCGGATGTCAGCCCAGGAATCTCCGGATTTTTCTGTCTGCTGCCTGAGCCTGCCGGCATCCAGTCCCCGCCCGGTCGCTGCCTGCACCGGATCGGAAACAGCCTGCACCCGGTGTCCATCCGGCGTAGTGAGTGTCAGAATCAGCGGGTGTCCCGGTCCGCTGTTTTCCAGCTCCGCCTGTACCGGAAGCCTGCGCCCGGGATGCAGGGACTTCTCCTGGACCATTCGAGTGCGTCTGGCATCCACGGTCAGCCGAACATCCGCTCCCGCAGGAACGAAAGAAGACAGCGGAATCTCTACTTCCTGCCCGGGTGCGCCTTCCCGGATCAGACGGCCTTTTCTGTCATACAGGAAATTGGCATGACCGCCGGCACTTCCCTGCTCCCAGACAAACCGCAGTCCATCCTCCTGATGCAGCGGCATGGAAAGCCGGATGCGGACACGGTCTCTCGAGCCGCCGGAGACGGTTCCGATGGAAACCCCCTGGTGATTTCCGGCTTTCATGGCCATGAGTCCGGAACCGTGTTCATCCATCATGCGGCCGCGGGTAAATCCCCGGCTGAAGGCTGCCGCCAGTGCGAGTCTGTCTTCCCGGGACCGCTTCTTTCCCAGACGGGCGTTTTCCACTGCCTCATAGACATACAGCGGGCTTTTCATACGACCTTCGATCTTGAAGCTGTCCACACCGGCTGTCTGGAGAAGATCCAGATCATCCAGGACAGACAGATCCCTGGGGCTGAGCAGAAAGGAACCGGGGGTCTTCACAGGGTGACCATCTTTCAGCAGTTCATACTGCATGCGGCAGGCCTGAGCGCATTGGCCCCGGTTGCCGGACCGCTGATGGCGGATGGCGGAAAACTGACACTGCCCGGACCAGGAGATGCACAAAGCCCCATGCACAAACACTTCCGTCTCCATGTCCTGCACCCGGGCACAGGCCCGGATCTGCTCCAGGGAACACTCCCTGGCCAGCACCACACGGCGGACATTGAGTTTCTTCAGCTGTTCCATCTGAAACGGCCGGTTCACAGACAGCTGTGTGCTGGCATGCACTTCCAGTGCAGGAAGTCTGTGTTTCAGCAGATGCATCAGGCCCAGATCCTGAACGATCAGTGCATCCACCCCGGCTTCATACAGGTCCCGCGCCTGCCGGTACGCGGGTTCCATTTCTTCTTCGAAGAGGATGATGTTCATGGTGACGTAGACTTTCATTCCGTGCAGATGGGCTGTGGCAATGACCTCCTGCACTTCCTCCAGCGTGAAATTCGCGGCATAGGCCCTGGCGCCAAACCTGGGAAGAGCCAGATAGACTGCATCTGCCCCGGCTGCCAGGGCTGCATCAAAACTGTCCCGGCTGCCGGCCGGAGCGAGAATCTCGGGCATGGTGATCCCTCCTTGCATGTACAGAGTTAGATTTGATAAACTTACGGTATGAAACATATTGGAGAATCCCTGGAAGATTATCTGGAGTGCATTCTGGTTCTTTCCCGGCAGCTTCCTGTGGTCCGCAGTGTGGATGTGGCCAGCTCCCTCGGGTATTCCAAACCCAGTGTATCGCATGCCGTCAAGCTGATGCTTGAGCAGGGATACATTGAACTGGATACAGGCAAGACGCTGCACCTGACCGAAAAAGGACGGGCCATTGCCTGCGAAACCTGGCGTCGGCACGTGTTTTTCACCAACATGCTCGAGCAGATCGGTGTTCCGCAGGAAATTGCCCAGGAAGATGCATGCCGGATGGAACACGTGGTGTCTCAGGAGACCTTCGATGCCATTCGCAGATATTTCGACAACAACAAAGAAGCCGGTGAGTGACCGGCTTTTTTCTGTCATGAACCTGTCTGTTCCTGCCATTCCCGTTCCGGCAGACTGTAGGCAGCAGGCGTCAGAGTTCCAGTTCCTTGATGGTTTCCCAGGGAAGATCCGGATCCCCGAAGTGGCCATAATTCGTTGTACGGGCATAAATGGGACGCCGAAGATCCAGCTCCCGGAGGATATTGCCGACTTCGAAGCTGAAATTCCGGTTGATGATCTCCAGGATCTTCTCATCGCTGACTTTTCCGGTGCCAAAGGTGTCCACAAAAATGCTGACTGGTTCCGGCTCGCCAATGGCATAGGAAACCTGTACCTCGCACTGATCGGCCAGACCCGCTGCCACAATGTTCTTCGCAACCCACCGGGCATAGTAGGCCGCTGAGCGGTCCACTTTCGTGGGATCCTTGCTGGAGAAGCAGCCGCCACCGATCCGGCCGCGGCCGCCGTACGTATCACAGACAATTTTCCGTCCTGTTGTTCCGGAATCCCCGAAGCTGCCGCCCACGACAAAACTGCCTGATGGATTGATGAAGTACTTTGTCCTGTCATCCAGCATGTGGGCAGGAATGACGGGATCGATCACTTTCTCGCGAACCAGTTCATGGATTTCCTCCTGAGAAACATCCTCCCTGTGCTGGGTGCTGACCACAATGGCATCGATCCGGACAGGTTTCCCGTCCTTGTACTCCACGGACACCTGGGTTTTGCCATCCGGACGCAGGCGGTCATCTTCCCGCCGGATCTTTGCCAGCTGGCGGGAAAGAGCGTGTGCATAGTAAATGGGAGCCGGCATGTATTCATCCGTTTCACTGCAGGCAAACCCGAACATGATGCCCTGGTCTCCGGCACAGACTACATCCCGGTTGACGGCATTGTGAATCTCCGGCGACTGTTCATTCACTACGACCTTGACATGATAAGGCTCTGTATACCCGATTTTGCGGATGGTATCCAGCGCGATTGCTTCATAATCGAGCTTTGCGCGGGTATTGGCCTCTCCATAGACCAGAACAAAATCATCTTTGATCGTTGCTTCCACTGCCATGTTGGATTGCGGATCCTGGGCAAGGGCCGCATCCAGAATGGAATCGGCAATCAGATCGCAGACCTTGTCCGGATGACCTTCGGTAACACTTTCACTGGTAAAAATGTATTCAGACATAGTTCCCTCCTGTACTTGAACCGGCTTGAAAAAAGACGGCCGAAAGCCGTCTGCTGTTTCCGTCTTCCGCATCGAAACCGGCTGGACCACCTTAACCTCTGGGTCAGGCTGGTGCAGGATCATGGAGCCGGCTCTCTCCCCTGTCTCTTGATCACGATTGACCTTATTAAATCAGGAACACCACCGAAGAGCAAGCTGAAACATCCGTTTCCCGCACCGCAGTATGCCAGACTGCATGCTTTTCTGCTCTTTCCGTGACCCGCAGGGCAGCTGTCTGGAGCAGCCATGGAAATCCGGATGATTTCTGTACTTTTTCGTTCAGTTGTGTATCATTAGGTATAGAACAGGATTCTTGGCAAACTGCCCTGTTTCCTGTCTGCGAAAAGGAGACCTCATGAAGACAGTATCTGAAAACAGAAAACCTGTGGAAGTGGACATGAAAGAAATCGGCAGCCGTCTGCGGGCCATGCGCAAACATATGGAACTGACGCAAAACCAGGCGGCCGCCCTGGCTGGAACGACTGCAAAGCACATATCTGAAGCCGAGCGGGGTGTCTGTGGAGTCAGCATTCAGGTTCTCGCTGCCCTGACCGGGCTGTATGATGTCTCCGCGGACTACATTCTGTTTGGGAAAGTGGAACAGGATCAGAGTCCCTGGATCACACATGCCTACAACAGGCTGAGTCCTGTAAAAAAGCGGTTCTTTCAGGAGCAGACCGAGTTCATGCTCGAAAAGCTGAACACGATGGACGATGCAGAGACAGACCGTCTTTCACAGGCAGAATAGACAAATGTCCGGCAGGTCAGTCAACGCAGACTGTATCCTGCCGGACATTTTTATTCGGACTGACTGCCCGGTGCCTGTGATGATGCAGACGTTTCCCGACTGCTGTCCTCCCACTGTCTGGAACGGCGGATGAGTGCACGGATCAGGAAAAACCGGATGAGTCCCAGCATGAAGATGAACAGGCCGATCCACGGCAGCCAGGGATGCTGCGTTGCCAGGCCGACTCCGCCCACCACGATTCCCAGCCCTGCCAGCTGTGCCTGTCTGAACAGGGCTTTCTGTTCCCGGTTCATTCCGGATGCTGCATCAGCAGACGACGGCGCCTGCAGGCAGTTTTTCATCCGGACTCACCAGAACCACCCGGTCTCCCTGCTCGGCGCAGAGAATCATGCCCTCACTCACCTCTCCGGCCATTTTGCGCGGCGCAAGGTTGGTGACAACGATCACCTGTCTGCCAACCATGTCCTCCGGAGAATAGTATTGGGCAATGCCGGAAAGAATCTGGCGGGTTTCCGTTCCAAGATCCACCTGGTTCTTCAGAAGCTTTTTTGATTTCCTCACTTTTTCGCTTGCTGTCACGGTCCCGACACGCAGTTCAATCTTCGCAAAATCATCAAAGACGATTTCGGGCTTTGCCGGCTGAGGTGCAGCCTGCGCTTCGTCAGACTGGGCCGGCTGCGACGGGTTTTCGTCAGCCTTCTTGCTTTGTTCCTTTGCCTCTTCCCTGGCAGTCAGTTCATCCATGAACTTCTTTTCATCAATCCGCGCAAACAGTGCAGGTGCCTTGCGGATCACCTTGTGGCCTGTTTCCAGATTGCCGAAAGAATTCAGACTGTCCAGGGAACGCTGTTCCGTCCCAAGCATGTCCAGGATCTTCGCGGCTGTCTCGGGCATGAAGCTTTCCAGCAGTACAGCACTGATCCGGATGGACTCCAGCAGATTGTACAGAACAGTAGCCAGCCGGTCCCGGTTTGCTTCATCTCTGGCAAGAACCCAGGGTTCTGTTTCGTCGATATATTTGTTTGTGCGCCGGAGCAGGGTGAAGATCTCGTCGAGTGCATCCGTTACACGCAGTTCTTCCATCCTGTTCTCGACTTTTTCCTTTGCAGCCAGAGCCGTCGAAATCAGCCCTTCGTCCACGGGATCGTATACCCTCGGATTGGTGACGGTCCCGTCAAAATATTTGTTGCTCATGGCAATGGTTCGGCTCACGAGGTTTCCCAGTACATTGGCAAGATCCGAATTGATGCGCTCGATCACCAGCTCCCATGTAATGTTGCCATCCTGCGCAAAGGGCATTTCATGCAGACAGAAGTACCGCACTGCATCCACGCCAAAGGCATCCACCAGATCTTCGGCGTAAATCACATTGCCCTTCGATTTGGACATTTTGCCGTTGTCAACCAGAAGCCAGGGGTGACCGAACACCTTGCGTGGCAGGGGTTCCCCCAGCGCCATCAGGAAGATGGGCCAGTAAATTGTGTGGAAGCGCAGGATATCCTTGCCAATGATGTGCGTGGCCGGCCAGTACTTTTTGTACATTTCCGAGCTGTCACCCTGTGCATCATACCCGAGACTGGTGATGTAGTTGCTCAGTGCATCCACCCAGACATAGATGACGTGTTTCGGGTCAAAATCCACCGGAATTCCCCACTTGAAGCTGGTCCTGGAAACGCACAAGTCCTGGAGCCCGGGCCGCAGGAAGTTGTTGAGCATTTCATTCCGGCGGCTTTCGGGCTGGATGAATTCCGGATGTTCCTCGATATAGTCGATCAGGCGCTGTTCATATTTCTTCATGTTGAAGAAATATGCTTCTTCTTTCTGCTTCACCACCGGGCGGCCGCAGTCAGGACAGTTTCCGTCCACCAGCTGGCTCTCCGTCCAGAAGCTTTCACAGGGAGTGCAGTACCAGCCTTCATACTCGCCCTTGTAAATGTCTCCCTGTTCATAGAACCGGCGGAAAATGTCCTGCACCCGGCGAACATGATCTTCATCTGTGGTCCGGATGAATTTATCGTATGTTGTATTCATCAGGTCCCAGTTGGAACGGATCTGAGCAGCAATGTCGTCCACGAATTCCTGCGGTGTCACGCCGGCTGCTTCGGCTTTTTCCTCGATCTTGATGCCATGTTCGTCGGTTCCGGTCTGGAAAAAGACATCATAGCCCTGTGCCCGCTTGAAACGGGCAATGGCATCCGAGAGGATGATCTCGTAAGTATTTCCAATATGCGGTCTGCCGGATGTATAGGCGATCGCGGTTGTCAGATAAAACGGTTCTTTCATCGATCAGTGATTTCCTTTCCTGTTGTCTGTCTGCATTCCGGCAGGTGCCGGAGTCTTTCCCGGGTTTCCCGCGGCGCTGGTGAACAGCCGGACAAGTCCTTCCGCTTTTTCCGGCAGCCCTGTCACACCCAGCTGCTCTTCACGCCGGGCGGGACCGTGGTAATCGGAGCCGGCTGTCACGAACAGCTTTTCGCGGTTCGCCATGTCCAGCAGCCGCACAGTCAGATCTTCCGTGGTGCCTGTCATGAACACTTCCACTCCGTCAATGCCCAGCTTCACAAGCCGGTCCAGTTCCTGACGCGACAGGCTGTCCAGATGCCAGTTGGCCAGGACAGCCAGGCCGCCGGCATCGTGGATCGCACGAATGATGTGCGAGGCCTGCGGATAGGAGGGCCGTACATAGCAGGGGCCTCCCTTTCCGAAGATGTCATGCTCGAACAGCCGGCGGGCTTCCCTGGCTGAAACAGCCGTATCCAGGTATCGGCGGACAAACGGAAGCTGCCTGGTTTCTTCATTATGGAAAACCATGCGGGTGATGTCCCTGCCAGAGATCACCTGAAACCGGCTGGATTCCAGCAGGGAACGGATGTCGATCTGAATGCCGGTGGTTTCCTGAAACAGCCGGGCACGAACCATGCTGGCATCCTTTTCCCGCTTGAGGGAATCCCGCTCCAGGGCATCGAAGACAGGACTGGTCCAGTCTATGTAGTAACCCAGGATCCGCAGCCGCGTTCCCTCCAGCTCACAGTCGAATTCCACACCGGGAATATACTGAATGCCGTAAAGTCCTGCGAGCCGGTTTGCCGGTGCGTTGGCCCTGGCACAGTTGTGGTCGGTGATGGAAATGATTTCCATGTTTTTTGCCCGGGCCTGCTTGAAGATTTCCTCCACATCCAGCTGCGCATCATCACTGTAATTGGACCGGATGTGCAGATCGATGGGAGACACGGCCTGCGGTTTCTGCCGGACGGGCTCCCTGACCTGGACTGTTTTCTTCACAGGTTCTTTCACCGGACAGGCAGCAGTCTCCTGTGTCTGTCCTGCGCCCTTGAGCAGATCCGCGTCATCAGGCATGCGGACTGTGACAAGGCGCAGCAGCAGATCCATCAGATTCTGCTGGTGCGGTGTGGCCAGACAGATGCACATGTGGATCACAAGCCACAAAAACATCCCCCAGATTTCGAAGACGATCCCGAACACCATCAGCGGCACGCCGATTCCCAGCGCCTGCCGCAGGATCACCTGGATGGCGGGAGCCGGGTGCTTGTCGCGGCGGACCAGTTTCAGCCCTGTATAGGCATAGCCGATGGACTGACCGTGCAGCCGGGCTGTCACGAGTCCCAGACCGATCACGGAGGTCAGGAACAGCAGGCCATACATGAGGTAAAACAGGAGATCGAATACATGCGGCGGAAGAATGCCGCAAAGAATCAGCAGAAACTCAATGATCCATATATATACAGGAAGCAGGCAGATATTGAGATCGATGAGGAACGCATAAAAATGGCTCTCATAGTCTGGACGTGTCCGCTTCAGGACACGGGCGTACTGCCAGCCTCCGTTTCTGTACAGCTGGGCCTTTTTCAGGATCAGCGCGTAGGTCTTGCGAAGGGTGTTCACAGTCTCACGATCCTTTCGTCTGTCCATTATATCAGATTCAGCAGGTGTAAAAAAAGGAAGCGGTCTGCTCCCTCTTTGTGAACTGCCTCAGGCTCTGCGCTCTTTTTTCAGACGTCCTGCCAGTGCGGCAAACAGCGCCCCGGAAGCGGTCATGAGTCCGACAAAAAAGCCGGTTTCATCTCTGGCAGCCGTATGCACCCTGGTGTTGTTCCATGCCAGGGGTTTGCCAAGCTTCAGCTGCTGGGCTTCGCGGACGAGTTTCTGGAATGTTTTTCCATTGACTGCCTGCAGCCGCTGGTTGACCATTGCTCTTGCTTCCGGGCTCAGGCCATTCCAGCTGGGCATCGCTTCCAGGATCCTGGACTGATTCTGTTCAGTGGCTGTGGCATAGAGGTTTCCCTGTGCGCTGGTCAGCCAGGTACGGATGAACGAAGCTGCTTCATCGCTCAGGCCGGCTGGCTGGACCACAGGATTTGCCTGTGCGATTTGAGCGGACCGGGCTGTCGGGACAGCTGCCGTCACTGCCTTTGCTGTCGCCGGCTGCTGTACGGCCGATGCCTGTGGGGATCCCACCTGACCGGCTGCGTCTGTCAATGTCAGACCGGCTTCCCGGTCTGTCTGACTGGCTGCCGGGGCTGCAATAGTGTCTGTCTCTTTGCCTGTGTCCAAAGCCGGATCATCCGGCTGTGCTTCTGAAAGAGACGGGGTTGCCTTGTCTTCACCGGAAGGCAGAACATCGCTTTCCTCTGTTCCGGATCCGGCCTGCGGTTTCTCTCCGGATGTATCCACGGGCCGGGTATCAGCATCCACCGTGTCTTCTTTGGAACCGGAAGAATTCTTCCCGCCATCAGCATCCAGCCCGGACTGAGGCTGTTCCTGTTCTGTGGAAACCGGCTTCTGCGCCTCCTGTCCGGCAGGATCCGGACTGTCCTGACTGTCAGTGTCTTCATCCGGACTGGCTTGCTTGTCTCCGGATGCATCCGGTGTCGCTGTGCCGGTATCAGATGAATCGGTCGCAGCCGATGCATTGCCGGCGGGAGTGTCAGTCGCCGGCTGGTTATCCTGCTTCTGGGACTGGCTGTTTTCTACCGGTTTTTCTGTCTGCACTGCACCAGGAGTCTGCGAATCCGGCTTCCCGGTCTGTCCTGTCCCAAGGGCTGAATCCTGGTTCCTGTCTTCTGTCTTCGGCTCTGACTCCGGCTGTTTGTCCGTTTTTTCCGGTTCCAGTTTCTTCCGCAGGGTTTCAGCGGATTCACACCAGGCCTTCCAGTCGATCTTTTTCTGTTCCAGACCATCTTCGATGGTTTTTTTCAGTTTCGGATCTGCTGTTTTCAGAAAATCCCGGCCGGCAAGAATCGATGCATAGTTTGTCTCGGATACCGTTTCGATCTGCCTGGATGTTTCCTTTCCGTCCCTGCCGATCAGCTTTTCTGTCAGAAACACCTTGATGAATTCATCTGTGCTTCTGACCTGTATCCTGGGTGCTTCTTCTCTGACGGCTTCCGGCACTGCCTGACTCATCTGCGGCACCACAGTGCCAAGCGCCAGTACTGCGCCTGTCATCATACAGACTGCTTTCATGATCTATCCGGTCCCTCCCTGCTTTTGACATGTACAGTCTATTCTACCTGAAAACCATGAGACACGCCATATCGAACCGCCTCACGGGCCAGCCTGTCACAGTCCCGAAGCGCCTCATAATCCGGGTCCTGGACAAAGGGCACCACCTGGAGTGCATAGCGGATGGCATCCTCGATTCCCAGAAACGGCAGCTTTCCTTCAAGAAACAGCGCCACTGCCTCCTCATCGGCTCCATTGAACACAGCCCCCGCACTGCCGCCGGCTTTTCCGGTTTCATACGCTGTCTTCAGGATCGGGAACCGTTCCATGTCCATTTCCCGGAACTCCAGAGACTGTGTCCGGGTCATGTCCAGCCGGTTGTCTTCCTCCAGACTCGGTCTGTCCGGCATCATGAGTGCATACTGGATCGGGAGCCGCATATCGGCACTGCCAAGCTGTGCCATGACTGCTCCATCCTTGAATTCCACCATACTGTGCACAATGGACTGAGGATGCAGGACCGTTTCGATTCTCTCGAAGGGGACATCAAAGAGATAATGCGCTTCGATGACTTCGAATCCCTTGTTCACCATGGTGGCAGAATCAATGGTGATTCGCTTCCCCATGGCCCAGTTCGGATGTTTCAGGGCTTCAGCCGGTGTGGCGTCTTTGAGGGACTCCCGGCTGCGGTCCCGGAAACTGCCGCCGCTTGCGGTGATGATCAGACGGTTCACGTCTTTTTCCCGGGACCCCTGGATACACTGCCAGATGGCACTGTGTTCGGAATCGATGGGATACAGCCTGCGTCCGGTTTCCGCAAGAGTCTTTTTTACCAGCGGTCCTCCTGCCACGAGGCTTTCCTTGTTGGCCAGCGCCACATCATGTCCGGACTCCAGGGCTTTGAGAGTCGGGGCCAGTCCGGCAAATCCGACCACGGCATTGACCAGCAGGTCATACTCCACCCGGTCCATGAGTCTGGCTACATGATCTGCTCCTGTGATCAGGTCGGTCTGCCAGGGCCTGCCGTCAGTGGATTCCACGCTCGCTGCCTGAATTTCCGGAAACTCCTGTGCAATTTCCTGCAGGGCGTCTTCGTTGTGACCGGCGCTGATGCCTGCCAGCTCAAATGTGTCCGGATGACGTCTCAGTACATCCAGGGTCTGCCGGCCGATGGAACCCGTGGCCCCCAGAAGAAGGATTCGTTTTTTTTCGCTCATGATCCGCTCGCTTTCTCGATCCTCTTTCCTGGCAGAACACGCTGGCCGCAGTCAGTGAACTGCCTGCCATACAGCGCCTTTCCCTGACTTCAAGGCAGGCGTCCGCAGGAAGGAGGATATCTGTATATCGAGCATACCACCATTGGACCCGGGTCACAGAACAGACTGTTCCGTTCTGGCCACGACGCAGACAGTCCTGGAGAAATAAAGAAACCTGAATGGCGTACAGCAGCCGGAGACGCGAAGCCGGGAACACCGGCTCAGAGCCGCTCAGTATAACAAAGGCGTCCAATATAAAGGGAGCCGTCAACGCGGCCCCCTGTCTCGATTTGTTATTCAGCTGTCGTCATTCTGCCGGGCAGTTCTTCAGGCTCTGCCGGTCGTTTCAAAAGGAATGGGCGTCAGGCCCCAGATTTCTCTGGCATATTCCTGAATCGTCCGGTCACTGGAGAAATAGCCGGATTTGGCGATGTTGATCAGCATGATTCTCGCCCATGCCCTGCGGTCTTCATAGGCGTTTGCCACAAGGGACTGGGCATAGAGATAGGCTTCGAAGTCCGCCAGAACATAGAACTCGTCGTTTCTGAGCATCAGGTCGTTGTAGATATGCATGAACGCATTGGAATCGGAATCCCAGGTCCCGTTTCGCAGGGACTCGATCACCATTCGAAGGCGCTCGTTGTGCTCGTAGATGTGCCAGACATTGTAGCTGTTTTCGCGTTTCAGCGCTTCAATGTCTTCCACACGCAGTCCAAAAATCTCTGCGTTGTCGTAGCCGACCTGTTCCACGATTTCCACATTCGCACCATCCAGTGTTCCAAGTGTCAGGGCTCCGTTCATCATGTATTTCATGTTGCCTGTACCGGAGGCTTCCTTGCCGGCGGTGGAAATCTGCTCGGAGATGTCCGCGCCCGGAACCAGCACTTCAGCAATGGAAACAGAATAGTTGGGGATGAACACCACTTTCATGTATCTGGAGATTTCCGGGTCCCCATTGACTTTCTCGGCAACGGAATTGATCAGCTTGATGATTTCCTTTGCCAGGACATAGCTGGCAGCTGCCTTTGCCGAGAAAATGAAGGTCCGGGGTCTGATCCGGAAGCCGGGATCCCGCTTCATGGCCAGATACAGGTACATGACATGGAAGATGTTGAGCAGCTGCCGCTTGTAGGCGTGAAGCCGCTTGGACTGGCAGTCGAAGATGGAATCCGGGTCCACTTCAATGCCGAGGGTGCTGCGGATGTAATCAGCAAGAATGACTTTTCTCTCCCGCTTTACGGCCAGGAACCGGTCCTGAAGGGCAGGATCATCCACGTGCGGCATCAGGGCTTCCAGCCCGCCGGGGTTGTGGTGCCAGTCTGTGCCAATGGTATCGTCAATCAGCTGTGTCAGCTGCGGGTTGCAGTACATGAGCCAGCGGCGGTGGGTGATGCCGTTGGTTTTGTTGTTGAAGCGGTCGGGATAAATCGATGCAAAGCTTGCCATCACGTCGTTGACCAGGATCTGGGTATGGATCTTCGCCACGCCATTCACACTGTGACTGCCCACGATCGCCAGATGTGCCATGTGCACCTGTCCCTGTCCCAGGATGGAAACCTGCGGGAACAGATGACCTTTCCCCTGGTGGTCGAGTTCATACTTGAACCGCCGCTCGATTTCTTCAATGATCAGGTACAGACGGGGGAACAGCCTGCTCACCATATCCTGCGGCCACTTTTCCAGGGCTTCCGCCATGACGGTGTGGTTGGTGTAGGCCACGGTATGCGTCACAATGTACCAGGCCTGGTCCCAGCCATAATTGTAATCATCCATCAGCACGCGCATCAGTTCCGGAATGACCAGGACAGGATGCGTGTCATTGAGCTGGATTGCCGCTTTCTCGTGCAGGTTGTCCAGGCTGGGGTAGGTCTGAAGATGGCTTCGGATGATCTGGTCTACACCGGCACATACAAAGAAATATTCCTGTTTCAGCCGCAGCTCCTTGCCTTCAATGGTGGAGTCATCGGGGTATACATTGGCTGTCAGCTGTGTGACCAGCCGCAGGTATTCGTTAAGACGGCCTGCTGAAACCGAATCCTCATCCACTTCGGCATCCCAGAGCCGCAGGGTGTTGGTCGTCTGTGTGTGGTAGCCGATGACCGGTTCGTCGTAGGGGACAGCCCGAACCACAAACTCCGGGTGGTAGTCTGAATGGAAACGTCCTTCGTGGTCCATCCAGGCGTGCATATTGCCGCCGAACCGGACCTTCACTTCATGATTGGGTTTCCAGACCTCCCAGATATTGCCGTTGCGCAGCCAGCAGTCAGGCACTTCCACCTGCTCCCTGTTTTCGATTTTCTGCCGGAACAGGCCATAGCGGTACCGGATGCAGTTGCCGTTGCCGGCAAGGTCCAGGGATGCGAGCGAATCGAGGAAACATGCTGCCAGACGTCCCAGGCCGCCGTTGCCCAGTCCTGCATCGGCTTCGAGAGATTCCATCTCGTTGATGTCAATGCCAAGATCGGCCAGCCCTTCCTGGACTACATCATAAATGCCCAGGTTGCGCAGGTTGTTGGTCATGAGACGTCCCATCAGGAACTCCATGGAAAAATAGTAAAGCTGTTTTGTCTGGGACCGCCTGACGGCTTTTTTGGTTTCCTTCCAGTTGTGTCCGGCATAATCCCGGATCAGGGAACCCAGTGCCTGATAGCGTTCGACTGGATACGAGTCCTCAAAATCATGGCCAAACTGGCTGGCGACCCGTTCCTTGTAGCATTCTATGAATCGATCTTTTGAACTGAAGCAGTCTTGCATAATAATCCCTCCGATTCTTTGATTATAAACAATGTCATGCCATTTTCAACAGAATGGAGTGGGAGAGATGAAACAATTTCCTGCATTTTTGTAAGCGCTTATATAGATGCGTGTTCTGTTTTACAGCTTCTTCATCACAGGAAATGCCCATCGGTACCCCTTTCCGGGTTCAGTCGCGATATAACTCTTTCCCTCATGGATCCCCAGTGCCTTTCTCAGCCTGGCAATATGAACCGACAATGTGTTGTCCTGCATCATCTTCCCTGTTTTGCGTTCCAGAATCGTCAAAAGGATACGCCTGGATATACAACTGGTGTCATTGAGAAGCAGAATCTTCAGAAGAAGGAGCTCTGCACCGGGAAGATGCAGCATTTCCCCGTTGATCCATACCAGCTCCTTGTCAAGGTCCAGCCGGATCCCTCCGGAGCAGATCACGCCGTGGAGGTCTTCCAGGGACTGGTTCATGAACCGGCCATTCCGCCTGACAGGGATGGATCTCAGTCCCTTCTCGCTGAATGCCGGCACGACATAGCAGTAAAATACATCCACTCCGTTGGTGATCCGCTCAACGCGGCCAGCCGGATAATTGCGACGGACATCCTCAAGGGTTCGGCTGTCTGCCGGA
The DNA here is from genome assembly GCF_001564455.1 of Faecalibaculum rodentium. Classification (GTDB taxonomy): domain Bacteria; phylum Bacillota_I; class Bacilli_A; order Erysipelotrichales; family Erysipelotrichaceae; genus Faecalibaculum; species Faecalibaculum rodentium. Next base: position 632,580 of record NZ_CP011391.1, on the reverse strand, counting down.
AGCAGTACATGTGTAAGATTCTGTCTCATGGATTTTCACCCTCTTTTCTAATGGGCCCTTTATTTAAAAGGCACTTTGAGGATAGCAGATATAAGAAGTATGTAACGTTCCAGATGACTGAGAAATTTAAAAATGGACTGGATAATTTAAGGTTTTTGTCACCTTTCCAGTCCATTTTTTATAATTAAAACGTCATAGTACAACAGTAAACCAAACGGTTCACTCTTCGGTTTCCTGCAGCGTCGGGAATTTGAAAACCTGTTCTCCCTCTTTTGTGACCAGATACCGGCCTCGGGCAATGTACTCGATGTAGTCCGGATTGTCCAGATTCTCCCGGGTGGTTTCCAGATCATCCTGCCGCTGTTCAAGCTGCGCGGCTTTTTCTTCATTGTCTTCAATGCTCTGCCGGATTTCCAGCATGTTCTGCACATCCTGCCAGCCGCCCCAGAGCAATGCCGCACTGGCGACAAGGCAGGCGACGCAGAAGAGAAGGTCTCGGCCGAGCTGGCGTTTCCTGGACTTCTTTCGTTTCATTTGCTGTCCCCTTTTTCAACCGGTGCCAGCGATACAGCCAGCACCGCAATATCCGCCGGATTCACTCCGGAAATACGGCTTGCCTGCCCCAGCGTCTCCGGTCTGACCGCTGACAGTTTCTGTCTGGCCTCAAGACTCAGATTGCCGATGGCACCGTAATCCAGATCATCCGGTATCTGCCTGGCCTCCATGGCCGCCAGACGGTCCGCATCCCGCCGGGCTTTCGCGATATACCCCTCATATTTTACCGCGATTTCCAGAGCCGCTGCAGCTTCCCGGTCGCTGACCGGTCCGATCAGGTCCTCTGTTGTCACATTCGGACGCTTCAGAAGATCCAGGCCGCTGGCTCCCTGCCGAAGCGGGTCCAGATGCAGACGATCAAGGACAGGATGTGCCGTGGCGGGCGGAATGTGGAGGTCTTCCAGTTCCTGCTTCAGTCGTTCAGATTCTGCCTGCCGCTGCTCGAGGCGCTCCATCCGGTCCCGGCTGATCAGCCCGAGACTGTACCCTTTCCGGGACAGTCTGTCTGCGGCATTGTCATGACGGAGAAGCAGACGGTATTCCGCCCGGCTTGTCAGAAGTCTGTAAGGTTCCTGCGTGCCTTTGGTGACCAGGTCATCGATCATGACACCAATATAGGCTTCGTCTCTTCGCAGCACAAATGGCGGCTGGTTTCTGACCTTCAGCACCGCATTGATTCCTGCCATGAGTCCCTGACCTGCGGCTTCTTCATACCCGCTGGTACCATTGACCTGTCCGGCAGTGAACAGACCGCTGACAGCCCGTGTCTCCAGGGAAGGCCTGAGCTGCAGCGGGTCAATGGCGTCATATTCTATGGCATAGGCGTATTTTTCAATCACAGCATGTTCCAGACCAGGCAGGGAATGGACCATCTGTTCCTGGACATCTTCCGGCATGGACGTGGAAAACCCCTGTATATACAGCGTGTCCAGGTCCCGGGATTCCGGTTCCAGAAAGAGCTGATGCCGTTCCTTGTCCGCAAACCGCACCAGTTTGTCCTCGATGCTCGGACAGTACCTCGGTCCCTTTCCCCGCACGAGGCCCGAATACATGGCAGAGTCCGTCAGGTGTTCCCGGATGATCCGGTGGGTTTCCGGCCGTGTCCAGATCAGTGTGCAGCTCTCCTGTTCGTCCGGCCGCAGCACATCTTCCGGTCGTGTGTCATCGGAAAAGTGAAGAAACTCCGCAGAGCCTGTCTGTTCCTGGCCGAACGAAAGATCCACGCTGTCAGCCAGAACCCGAGGCGGTGTTCCGGTCTTCAGCCGGAATGTGCGCAGCCCGGCATTCCGCAGGCTCTCCGAGAGTCCCTCGCTGGCAGGCTGCCCGTCAGGACCCGAGGGCGTGGCCGTGTGTCCCTTCAGCACAACAGACTGCATATAGGTGCCGGAGGTCACGACCACTGTTCTGGCACAAAGCCGTGTACCATCCCGGCAGATGGCACCCCGGACGGCACCCTCTTCAATGTCCAGAGACTCCACACGGTTTTCCACTACAGTCAGGTGCGGCTGCTGTTTCAGAAATGCCGCCATCCACCGGCTGTAGGCGAGCTTGTCGCTCTGCACCCGGAGACACTGCACGCCGGGACCTTTGCTGGTATTCAGCATTTTGAACTGCAGCGCCGTCGCATCCGCAGCCCGGGGCATCACTCCCCCAAGTGCATCGATCTCTCGCACCACGATTCCCTTTGCCGGGCCGCCCACACTCGGATTGCACGGCATGGATCCGGCCCTGCTCAGATCCATGGTCACCAGACAGGTGTTGGCTCCCATTCTCGCAGCCGCTGCTGCCGCTTCAATCCCGGCATGCCCGGCGCCGATCACCAGAACATCAAACATGGGATCTGCCTCTCAGTCCAAACACAGTCTGGGGAATCTGGAAAAACCACGTCACACCCAGATACACACCCAGGCTCGCCAGGCCGCTGACCATCAGCTGCAGCAGACACACAAGCTTGCTGCCGGAATCCGCCGTAAATCCTGCCGTCTGGATCAGCCATGTCACGCCCCACATGCAAAGCAGTCCCGCCACGATGAAAATCATCTGATGTGACAGGGCCCTGAAGCTGATGCGGTACCGGTGCCGGATTTCATGGAGGTTCGCAAAAAACACATACAGTGCCCCGGTCAGGGAACTCAGCACCGCTCCGGGAAATCCCAGCCACATGACCATGGGCACAACCGTCACGACCTTGAACGCTGAATAGATGGCGAGACTTTTCAGTCCGGCCCGCCGCAGCCGCAGGGCCATCATCATGGACGTGATCACCGGCAGGACAGAACCGGCGACTCCTTCCAGAGAATTCCAGGCAATGGTGGATGCAGCCAGATTCAGGTCCTCTGTGTAGTACAGAATGTAGTAGATGGGTCTGGCATACAATGCCATGCAGGCGCAGACCGGCAGAGCCACATACAGGACGATGGAGATCACTTCCCGGACATTTTTCCGCACACCCCGCAGATTCTGCTCAGCCAGCATGCTGGTGATGTGGGGAATCAGTGCCGCGGTGAAGCCAGGGCCCAGGATCATGGGAATCGAAATCAGCTTGGACCCGACGTAGTTGACTGCAGAAAGCACCACATTGACCTGATCCGGCGTGTACCCGGAGTGATTCAGGGCATACGGCAGGAGGATCGAATTGATGGGATCGTCGATGTATCCCAGAATGGCCATCACAAAATATGGTACGGCAAGAAGCACAAAATCCCGGACCAGCTTCCGTGCCGGTATGTCAGGAGCATCTGTGCCCGCAGCTGCCTTCTCGAGCCGATGCCTGGACCGTCCGGTATACCTCGCAATCTGGAACAGTCCGGCCAGGGCTGCCACGCTTGTCGCAGCGACAGATGCATACAGAGCCCAGACCCGGTCGGCGTGAAATCCATAGACCAGAAGACAGGACACACCCAGCAGGAATCCCACCCGGACAAACTGCTCAAAGGTTTGTGAAAAAGCATATTCTTCCATCTCGTCCATGCCCTGGCAGTACCCGCGGTATGCCGAAAGCAGCGGAACCAGGAACACAGCCGCCGACAGGATCAGCAGTACGTTGCGCATGACAGAGCCGTTTTCCTGCCCCGCGACGACAGAACCGAACAGAGGTGACAGCAGCATCATGAGCAGCATGCCTGCAGCACCCATGACTGCCAGGAACCGGATGGCGATCCGTCTGACTTTCAGCACGGTCCGCGGATCTTCCAGCGTGGCATAGGTGGCGATCATTGTGGCGACAGCCATGGGAAAACCGGCTGTGAACACCTGGAGAATGTAGCTGTAGATCCGGTAGGCAGTTCCGTAATAACTCAGGTAGGCATCGCTGGCCAGGATCGATGCCAGCGGAATGGTATAGACAAGCCCCAGGAGCTTCGCAATGAAAAAGCCCCCCGTGCTGATGAGCGAGCTTCGGATCAGTGATTTCTTTTTGGTCTTGGATTCCATGGACACCCCTCATTTCAATCAAAAATTATATCATGCGGCTGTAGGCCGGGGATATGAACTGCGGTATGATTGGGAAAAGGAGCAGGAAAATGACACACATTGTTTTTTTTGAGCTCAAAGACCCGACCCCGGAAAACCGGGAAGCACTCGTGAAGATCCTTCAGAAGCTCAACACAGAGGATGTGCCCATGGCACAGTCCTTTGAATGCGGCGCAGATATACTTGGCTCGGACCGCAGTCTGGATGCGGCTCTGGTGGTGAAACTCCCGGCAGACCAGCTCGAGGCCTATGCCAATGATCCGTATCACTGCAGGATCAAGACAGAAATGGCGCCGCTGCTGCAGCGGTCCATGACGGTGGACTTTGACTGAAACCCTGCTGGAAACCGCCGCACAGGCACAGGAACGGGACAGGTATACGATTGAACAGGAAGGCATCCCCTCCCCTGTTCTGATGGAGAACGCAGCCCGCGCCCTTTGTTCCCTGCTGGAATCCCGCCTTGTGGCCGGAAGCCGGATCCTGATTCTTTGCGGCCCCGGAAGCAACGGGCAGGATGGACTTGCCATGCACCGGATCCTTCAGGAACACGGATGGGACACCGCGGCTTACTGTCCCCCCGGCCAGTCACTGCAGCGCAGGATCCTGGAAAACCGCGGGATTCCGGTACTGACCAGTCTGACGCAGATCTGTGCATTGGCCGAATCTCTTGGACCGGATGACTGGATCGTGGATGCCATGTTCGGCAGCGGCCTGTCCCGACCCCTGGAAGGCACCTGGCACACGCTGACAGAAGCCGCAAACGGCTCTGCTGCAAGGATCCTCGCGGTGGATGTCCCCAGCGGCATGGACGGAGAAACCGGACCACTGCCGGGAGCGGTCATCCAGGCAGACCTGACAGCCTGTATCGGCACGCGGAAACTTGGAACGGTTCTTCCCGCCGCCCTGCCTCTGACCGGAGAAGTGACCACACTGGATATCGGTCTGGGAAACCCGAACACACCGAGAACTGTGTTCGAACTCACTGCTTCGAAGGCACGCACGTGTCTTCCGGTGCGACCGCTGCTGTCATGGAAGGGCACATTCGGGAAAGTGCTCATGGCCGGTGGCAGCAGGCGGATGCATGGAGCCATTGAAATGAGTGCCAGAGCCTGTTTTCATGCAGGACCGGGGCTGCTGACGGTGGCCGTACCGGAGATACTGCAGCCGGCAATGCGCTGTGTCCTGCCGGAGGCCATGCTTCTGGATCTGCCCGGGGACCCGGACTGCATCAGCGAGGAAGCTGTACCCGCCATCCTGCACGCAGCCAGGGACATGAATGTGGTTTCGGCAGGAAACGGTATGGGACGACAGGAGGGCACCCGCACACTGGTGCAGGATCTTCTCCAGAAAACAGATGTCACCCTGGTGCTGGATGCAGACGCTCTCTCGGTTCTTGACCCGCACTGGCTGCACCGGCCGGGTGGACAGACCATACTGACACCCCATCCCGGAGAATTCAGTCGCATTACGGGCTGGTCCGTGTCTGATATCACAGCCAATCCTGTCAAGGCAGCCCAGGAATTTACACGGGCGTATCCCGATACCGTACTGGTCCTGAAAGGCGCCATCACCTGTGTCAGCGAACATGGACAGGTCTGGGTGCTGGCCCGCCCGGATTCTTCCCTGGCAAAAGGAGGATCCGGCGATATGCTGTGCGGCATCATCACGGGCCTGGCTGCCAGCCAGAACCCGCTGGAAGCGGCGCTTTGCGGTGTCTGGGCCCACAATCAGGCACCTCTTTGCAGCAAAAAAGACCCTGCGGCGTTCGGACCGCAGGATCTGGTGGATGCCCTCTCGGATGTATGGAAGAGTCTGCGCGAAGGCCGGGACCTGTAACGGATCCCGGCTTTTGTTTCAGAACTCCAGGCGGAAGTAATAAATGGCCGGATCTGCCATACGGGTATTGAATCCATACGCCCAATACTCTCCGTCTTCGCCATCCGGATCATTGTTCAGCCAGTGAAGGAATGTTTCAGCCTCCTGGCCGGTACAGTCAGCAGTTCCGTGAAACTCCAGACAGTTCTCCAGAGACTGCTGTTCAGCTGCGGGAGAAAAGGACAGATCCGGCAATGCCTGCCGAAGTCTTGCCTGCACCTGGTGAACTGTCTGTTCCAGCGCAGGGGTCACCACAATATACAGATGAAGTTTCATCCCAGCTGACTCAGGACATAGGTGCCCAGTTTGCGCAGGTTCTCATCATTGGACAGAGTGATGACCTTCCCCAGTCCCAGGTTCATGGCCGCGATCCGGATTTCTCCGTCTTCCACTGCCATATTCAGCGTCCCGGATACATTTTCGTAGAATACATCGAAAATATAAGAGGTTCTGGTCCCCTCCTGTTCTTTGGACCGCAAATCAAAATGAAAGTCCTTTTTGTTTTTCAGGATGATGCGGATAGCACCGGCTCCCGACGCAGGTATGCTTTTTCCCATATGATTCTTTCCTTCCATGCACTCTCCGGGTATTGATCAGACAGGCTGCACCAGCCTCAAAGAAGCCCGGAGACGGTCTCCCGTTTGAGATTCTTTTGCTTTATTATACTTTGTCAGCCTCAAATGTCGTCTGGATTTTCAGGGAACTCAGGACTGACTGATCGACCTCCGACAATGCGGACGTGATATGGCTTTGTGTGCCCGCCAGCGCGGGAAGCTGCTCCAGTGCCCGCCGTGCCTCCGGATTGCTTCTGGCTGTCATGGACAGCGCGATCAGCATTTCATTGGTATGAAGACGCGGATTCTGGTTTCCGAAATAGTTGACCTTCAGCCTTTGGATCGGTGCGAAATTCTCCGGGTCGATCAGATGCCGGGACGGATCTATACCCGCTTTGTATTTCAGCGCATTCATGATCATGGCGCTCGCCGGACCCATCAGCTCCGAGTTTTTTCCCGTGATGATGGTGCCGTCTTCAAACTCCAGCGCCGCCGCAAAATCCCCGGTTTCATCCTGCAGGGCCCGTGCCCGGCTGAATACAGGCCTGTCGCCGATGGTCACTCCCGCCTGCTTCATCACCATTTCCTGTTTCTGCAGCTCCTGGGGATCGCAAAGCTTGGCAATCACCCGGTTTCGGGTGGAGAAATACCGGCGTATGATTTCCTGTCTTGCAGCTTCGGACACCGTTTCTTCGTCATCGATGCAGAAGCCGGCCATGTTGACCCCCATATCTGTGGGGGAGGCATAGGGACTGCTTCCATAAATCTCACAGAACATCTGCCGCAGCACGGGATAGATCTCCACATCGCGGTTGTAATTCACCGTGATTTCCCCGTAGGCCTGCTGGTGCCAGGGATCGATCATGTTTACATCATTGAGATCCGCTGTGGCTGCCTCATATGCGAGATTCACGGGATGATTCAGAGGCAGGTTCCAGACCGGAAATGTTTCATACTTTGCGTACCCCGCTTTGATCCCCCGCCGGTTTTCATGGTAGAGCTGGGACAGACAGGTTGCCATCTTGCCGGAACCCGGTCCCGGAGCCGTGACCACCACAAGAGGTCTGGTGGTCTCGATATAATCGTTTTTGCCAAATCCATCCTGGGACAGGATATGATCCGTATCCGTGGGATATCCGGCAATCCGGTAATGGTAATACAGCGGAATGCCCTTCTTCTCCAGTTCTGCTTTCAGCCCTGCAGCCAATTCCTTGTCACTGGTGTGTGTCAGGACGACGCTGCCGACATACAGTCCTGCCTGCCTGAATTCGTCGATCAGACGCAGCACATCCTCCTGATAAGTAATCCCCAGATCCTGCCGTACTTTGTTGGCAGCGATGTGCTCCGCGTTGATGACCGCCACGATTTCGGCCTGGTCCTTGAGCTGGAGCAGCATCTGGAGCTTGGAATCCGGTGCAAAGCCCGGAAGAACCCGGCTTGCGTGATAGTCATCAAACAGTTTGCCACCGAACTCCAGATACAGCTTATCGCCGAATTTATCAATTCGCTCCCGGATATGTTCCGACTGCATCTGCAGATATTTTTCATTATTGAATCCTGTTTTCATTTCGTCCCTCTTCCTGGAAATCCATGCACATTCCGCAACATTCTACCACGAAAGAAACAGGCATTTGAATAAATCAGACAAAATGAGAGGGCTGCAATCCGACCGGCTCCGAGACCCGGAAAGAGGGCTGCAGACAAAAAAAGCCGCCATCCGTGAGGAAAGCGGCTGTCTGAGTGGCCATTTGTTATTTTTGCCTTTCGGCTATCGTCACCGTCTCTGAGCTTGACTTCTGTGTTCGGGATGGGAACAGGTATTTCCTCAGCACTGTGATGACCACATCTTCCGGAATCATCTCTTCCAGGTCGCTCTCTGAAAACCGTACACGATATGTCTTTCGTTTCCTGTCTTTCCGCAAAGCTGCGGGCTTCTTTCTTTAGATCAAGTCCTCGACCGATTAGTGCCAGTCAACTCCATGCATCTCTGCACTTCCATCCCTGGTCTATCCACCTCGTAGTCTTCAAGGGGTCTTACTTCTCTTTTAGAATGGGAGATCTCGTCTTGGGTCCGGCTTCGTGCTTAGATGCTTTCAGCTCTTATCCGTTCCCTGCTTGGCTACCCAGCTCTACCATTGGCATGATAACTGGTGCACCAGCGGCAGGTCCATCCCGGTCCTCTCGTACTGAGGACAGCTTCCCTCAGATCTCCGACGCCCACAACAGATAGGGACCGAACTGTCTCACGACGTTCTGAACCCAGCTCGCGTACCGCTTTAATGGGCGGACAGCCCAACCCTTGGAACCGAATCCAGCTCCAGGATGCGATGAGCCGACATCGAGGTGCCAAACCTCGCCGTCGATGTGAACTCTTGGGCGAGATCAGCCTGTTATCCCCAGGGTAGCTTTTATCCGTTGAGCGACGGCCCTTCCATTCGGCACCGCCGGATCACTAATCCCGACTTTCGTCCCTGCTCCAGTTGTCTCTGTCGCAGTCAGGCACGCTTCTGCATTTGCACTCTTCAGTTGGTTCCCATCCAACCTGAGCGTACCTTTGGGCGCCTCCGTTACTCTTTGGGAGGCGACCGCCCCAGTCAAACTGCCCGCCTGGCACTCTCCCCTGTCCCTCTCGGCACACGGGTTAGGGCCCCATACATCCAGGAGTGGTATCCCACCGGCGACTCCACCAATACTTGCGTACTCGCTTCTAAGTCTCCCACCTATCCTGTACATGGCTGTCCAGGACCCAATACCAGGCTGCAGTAAAGCTCCATGGGGTCTTTCCGTCTAGTTGCGGGTAACCTGCATTTTCACAGGTACTAAGATTTCACCGAGTCTGCTGCCGAGACAGCGCCCAAATCGTTACACCTTTCGTGCGGGTCAGAACTTACCTGACAAGGAATTTCGCTACCTTAGGACCGTTATAGTTACGGCCGCCGTTCACTGGGGCTTCGGGTCGCTGCTTCACCTCGCGGTTCACAGCTTGCCTTAACCTTCCAGCACCGGGCAGGTGTCACCCCCTATACTTCGCCTTGCGGCTTCGCAGGGAGCTGTGTTTTAGTTAAACAGTCGCTTGGGCCTTTTCACTGCGGCTCTTTCGAGCGCCCCTTCTTGCGAACGTACGGGGCCATTTTGCCGAGTTCCTTGGCAACAGTTCTCTCGCTCACCTTCGCATCCTCTGCGCGCCCACCTGTGTCGGTTTTGGTACGGGCCGTATATGCATTTCCACTAGAAGCTTTTCCTGGAAGCTGACTCGATGCGCTTCGCTACTCGCCTTCCGCTTTCGCTTACCCGTCACGCTCTGGTTTCCGTATCCGGATTTGCCTGGATACCACCTGCTTCGCTTGGCCCTCAATCCAGTAAGAGGGTCGCATCTGCCTTCTCCGTCACTCCTTCGCTCCATATACGGGTGCAGGAATCTCCGCCTGCTTTCCATCCGCTGCGCCTTTCGGCCTCACGTTAGGTCCCGACTTACCCAGGGCGGACGAACCTTCCCCTGGAATCCTTGGGCTTTCGGTGTGCAGGATTCTCACCTGCATCTCGCTACTCACACCGGCATTCTCTCTTCCATGCTGTCCATATGCCGTCTCCGTCATACTTCTTCCTGCATGCAACGCTCCCCTACCACATATACTTCCATATACATCCGCAGCTTCGGTACCTGGCTTAAGCCCCGGTACATTTTCGGCGCAGGGCCACTCGACTAGTGAGCTGTTACGCACTCTTTCAAGGATGGCTGCTTCTGAGCCAACCTCCTAGCTGTCCGTGCGTCCCCACATCCTTTTCCACTTAGCCAGTATTTTGGGACCTTTGCTGGCGGTCTGGGCTCTTTCCCTCTCGACCATGGACCTTATCACCCACAGTCTCACTGCCGGATTCCTCCCAGTCGGCATTCGCAGTTTGATCGCATTCAGTACCCCGGGATGGGGCCATCATCCGTTCAGTGCTCTACCTCCGTCTGTCATCCTCCGACGCTAGCCCTAAAGCTATTTCGGGGAGAACCAGCTATCTCCGGGTTCGATTGGAATTTCTCCCCTAGCCACAGGTCATCCGCTAACTTTTCAACGGTAGTCGGTTCGGTCCTCCACAGAATTTCACTTCTGCTTCAACCTGCCCATGGCTAGATCACCCGGTTTCGGGTCTGCTCCATACTACTCTTCCGCCCTCTTAAGACTCGCTTTCGCTTCGGCTCCGTCCTTTCCGACTTAACCTCGCACCATGGAACAACTCGCCGGTTCATTCTACAAAAGGCACGCCATCACCCTTTGACGGGCTCTGACTTCTTTCAGGCACACGGTTTCAGGTTCTCTTTCACTCCGCTCCCGCGGTTCTTTTCACCTTTCCCTCACGGTACTCGTTCTCTATCGCTCACACTGTATATTTTGCCTTGGCGGATGGTCCCGCCTGCTTCCGACAAGATTTCTCGTGTCCCGCCGTACTCAGGATCCCGTCTCATGCTTCCAACACTTCGCTTACGAGGCTTTCACTCTCTCTGGCTGTACTTCCCTGTACATTCTGCTGTGTCTTTCCCACTCTTTTGACGGTCCTACTACCCCGGCTCTCTCCGGTTTGGGCTTTCTCCCCTTTCGCTCGCCGCTACTCGGGGAATCACTGTTGTTTTCTTTTCCTCCGGGTACTTAGATGTTTCAGTTCCCCGGGTACCTCTCCCTTTCGGGATGACAGCCTTCTGGCTGCCGGGTTCCCCCATTCGGACACCGACGGGTCTTTGCCTCCTTACGGCTCACCGTCGCATTTCGCTGTTTGGCACGTCCTTCTTCAGTACAGTGTGGCCAGGCATCCTCCCTGCGCCCTTCCTTGCTTGATCTGATTCTCTCAAACGTTTTTCGTGCTTTCTTCGAGATATTTTTCTCAGAACTGTTTCTTCTCTGTTCTTTTCTTTCTCTCAGTTTCTTTCTATTTCTCCACAACTTTACTTCAGACCTTCTGTTGTCTTTCATATCGTTGTACGGTTTTCAAAGATCGACCCTGGAAGACACTCTTCCAAAACCGGACAGGAACCACTCTGCTCTTTTTCCTTTTCCCCTGTACTTTCTCCTTAGAAAGGAGGTGATCCATCCCCACGTTCCCGTAGGGATACCTTGTTACGACTTAACCCCAGTCATCGATCCTGCCTTCGACGGCTCACTCCTCTAATGAGGTCATGCCACCGGCTTCGGGCATTACCGACTCCCATGGTTTGACGGGCGGTGTGTACAAGGCCCGGGAACGTATTCACCGCGGCATGCTGATCCGCGATTACTAGCGATTCCAACTTCATGGAGGCGGGTTGCAGCCTCCAATCCGAACTGGGACGGCTTTTATGAGATTCGCTCGACATCCCTGTCTCGCTGCTCTTTGTAGCCGCCATTGTAGTACGTGTGTAGCCCAGGCCATAAGGGGCATGATGATTTGACGTCATCCCCGCCTTCCTCCGGTTTGTCACCGGCAGTCTGGCATGAGTCCTCAGCTTTTCCTGTTAGCAACATGCCACAAGGGTTGCGCTCGTTGCGGGACTTGACCCAACATCTCACGACACGAGCTGACGACAACCATGCACCACCTGTGTGGATGTTGACCTCCGATGCATCTCTGCATCTTCGCATCCCATGTCAAGGCCTGGTAAGGTTCTTCGCGTTGCTTCGAATTAAACCACATACTCCACCGCTTGTGCGGGCCCCCGTCAATTCCTTTGAGTTTCACACTTGCGTGCATACTCCCCAGGCGGAGGACTCACTGCGTTAACTTCAGCACTGAGGTTTCACCCCCAACACTTGGTCCTCATCGTTTACGGCGTGGACTACTAGGGTATCTAATCCTATTTGCTCCCCACGCTTTCGTGCCTCAGCGTCAGCAACAGGCCAGGCGGCCGCCTTCGCCACTGGTGTTCTTCCATATATCTACGCATTTTACCGCTACACATGGAGTTCCACCGCCCTCTCCTGCTCTCCAGTCCTCCAGTTTCCAAAGCCATGCATGAGTTGAGCTCATGCGTTTCACTCCAGACTTGCAGGACCGCCTGCGCACCCTTTACGCCCAATCATTCCGGATAACGCTCGCCACCTACGTATTACCGCGGCTGCTGGCACGTAGTTAGCCGTGACTTTCTGGCGGGGCACCATCAGTCAGCACCCATTTCCTGATGCTGCCTTTTTTCCCCCGCAACAGAGCTTTACGACCCGAAGGCCTTCTTCACTCACGCGGCATCGCTCGTTCAGGCTTGCGCCCATTGACGAAAATTCCCTACTGCTGCCTCCCGCAGGAGTCTGGGCCGTGTCTCAGTCCCAATGTGGCCGTCCGCCCTCTCAGGCCGGCTATGCATCATCGTCTTGGTGGGCCTTTACCCCGCCAACAAACTAATGCACCGCAGGTCCATCCGCGCCCCATCCCCTAGAGGATGTTTCACAGAAAGAAGATGCCTCCTTCCTGTACATCGGGATTTGTTCTCCGTTTCCAGAGCGTATTCCCGGTGCGCGGGCAGGTTCCCTACGTGTTACTCACCCGTTCGCCACTAGAGACCCGAAGGTCTCTCGTTCGACTTGCATGTATTAGGCATGCCGCCAGCGTTCATCCTGAGCCAGGATCAAACTCTCCATTTGATCTGTACTCAGACGCTTTGCGTCTTGTGTTCATGATTGTTTTTCAGGTTCAAAGAATCGACGTTGTATCGTCTTGTATTTACTTCGTTTTTCCTGTCCGGTTTTCAAAGAGCGTCGTGTCCCCGCTGAGATGTCCCGAAGCGGGAGCATCTCAGCCAGGTCACTTTCCTGTTTTGCCTGAGACCTCATCTGAAGTCACAAGCCTGTTAATATTCTCAGGTCAGCAGGCGCCCTGTCAAGGACGACTGTCTGTCCTGAGCACTCTTATATCTTAACTCATACGCAAGAGTCTGTCAACACATTTTTTGAACTTTTTGTTCTTTTCTGTGTTATGCCTTAGCGATTAGTTCAAATCGCGGCAGACTCTATAAATATATCATCCGTAACCTGTCTGTACAAGCAAAACCCTGTACAAATATCGCAAAAACCTCCTGTAACCCTTTTCAGAAAATACAGTCCTGCTGCGAATCCCGAAATGAACGGATACTCCTCACGAATCGCCTGCATCCTTTTCCAGCATCCGCTTCAGCACTTCATCCAGCTGACAGCTGCGGCCGTAACTCTGGAGGTCCTTTTCACCCAGTCTGCGAATGACCCGGCATGAATTCCACGCAGCCACACAGCCATGCGGCACAGAATGTGTAACTGCACTTCCAGCCCGAACACGGAACCTCGACCAATGCTCACACCCGGCAGCACGATTGCACCCGCATCGATCCAGGCATTTTCCCCGACTTGAACCGGATCCGTATGTTGCCACAGATCTTTCCGCAGCATCGGATCATTGGGATGGGAACCTGATATGAGGGTGACACCGGGACCGATCAAGGCGTGATCTTCAATCCGGCCCTCGCCGTCATCCACCATGGTCAGATTGAAACTGACATACACGTGATTCCCCACATGGCAGAAACATCCGCCCCAGTTTGCATAGATCCTTCCCGCCGCAGCTGTCTTCCCCGAACGACGCAAACAATTCCTTCAACAAGGTCCTTTGGCTGGCCCAGTCAGCAGGTTCATCCGGTTGTAGTCTGCCAGCAGGACGAGCTGACGATTCTGCAGCTTCCGGATTTCCGGATCACCCACCCGATACAGCAGGCCTTTCTCTTTTCGTTCCATCTGATTCAGATCTCCAGTGTAATAAAAACAGGACCTGCGATGGTTATCTGTATCCAGCTGTTTATGAAAACCGGACGACAGTTCTCTTGACTGCCGGCCGAATCCCATAAACCATGAAAGCCATCCCGGCCATCCGCCTGCCGCAAGCAAAAAACGAATATCCAAAGATTTGTGAGGTCGAATCAAGCCTCCAAATTTAATCAGTAAAACTGAAAAGGAGTTGTTCCTGTCCTATCCAGCCTGTGAGGTGGAAGGTCAGAACAACTCCTTTTATCTTGAGGTCTTTTCGGTCACAATACACTGTATAGAAAGAAAAAGAGACAGTGCAATCTAGTTTCGACCCTACTTTGCTCTGTCCCACCGTTAGGCAACCTTTACGTTACAGATAATCACATGGGTTTTCAAGAAGTTTGTGTCCCCGAAAGACAAACGCCTGAATCAGATACGATCACTTTCCGATATCTCAAGTCAGGAGATGCTGCAGAGGATCTATGACCTGCTTTTCCAGGCCTTCTGCTCCAGTGAAAAGCTCTTCGTCTGCCCTTTTTGCGGTCATGATCTTCACTGTCACGGTAGTGTCCCCCGCACCATTAAGCTGCCTTGTGGTACTTTCACCATCTCAATAAGACGCGTCCGTTGCCCACACTGCCGCCACGTCCACCGGGTCCTTCCCGATATTTTCATACCCTATTATCTGTTTTCCAGCGAAGATGCCTCCATGGCCCTGAAAAAGTCTGCTGCAGGGGAGCCGCTGCGCCTGGCGGATTTCTCTCCAGATACTGAATCCTCATCCCTGTACCGATTCGTACAGGATTTTCGTCGTCGGTTCCCGGAATTCCCATCATCCGGTTTCAGGAGCTTCTTTTCTCTTGTTCCAAAGTTCATTCAGCGATTGCAGTACGAAACCAATGGTAGTTCTGATACATCTGTAGCCAACGGGGCCCAGTGGGGAAAGACCATGGTCTTTCCAACCTTCCTCTCATCGGAACCTGTTCCGCCTTCCGCCATACTGTCATCGAGGTGATGAATGATGGCTGTAAAAGTCAAAAATTCCCTGGAAAATACAGCTCTTGAACTGTTCGGTCTTGATGCTTCCAGGGTCCAGAACATATCGACCTCCCCTGGCATCGGTCAGATGCTTGTGGAGGTCACTTTGGTTCCTGCGTTTCCTGAATGCCCCCGATGCGGTGGTCATAACATCGTCGTTTTCAACTACACTCCCCGTGTGATAAACCATGATGTCCTTACAGACCGCAAATGCACTCTCATCTATAACGCCAGGCGTTACAAATGCAAAGACTGCCACCGCACCTATGGAGAAGACAATCCCTTCGCCATGAAAAGACAGCGGATCTCCATATTGACAGGAAAAGCGATCATCGAAGATCTCAGGTCTCCAAATGAAACTTTTGCTTCTGTAGGAGAGCGTCATCACGTTTCAGCTACGACAGTGATGAAGATATTCGACATGTGTGTAAGTTACCCTGTGCCGGTGAAACTATGCAGGGTGATGCAGATCGACGAAACATATTCCTTCAAATCTGATGATTCAAAGTATGTATGCATGCTCCTGGACTACGATGCCCAGTCCCCGGTGGATGTGCTCCCTTCCAGGAAAAAGGAGTATCTGGCAGCTTATTTCCGAAAGTTTCCCAGAAGCGAGCGAGACAGAGTGGAGTACATCTCGTCCGATATGTACAGGCCCTACAGGGAGATAGCTGCAACTTTCTTTCCCAAAGCGATATTCGCCGTGGACAGGTTCCATGTGGTCCAGGAATATACGAAGAGTCTGAACAGAGTGAGGATCCGTGTGATGAAAGGAACTCGAAAAGGGTCTCCGGAATACTATCTGCTCAAGCATCAGAGTGAACTTCTGGGGATCAGGCCTGATGCCTGGTACAGGGACAGGACAGGAAAGAAGATGATGATATTTGATCCGGCAGCACCCAGATCTTATGTCAGCGGACTGAAGAGGCAGATGAACAGATATGAACTGCGTGAGGCACTGCTGGATACGAGCCCGGACCTGAGGAAGGCGTATCACTTCCGGAACCGGCTGTCGGAGTATTACAGAAAAGAAAACCTGAGTACTGCAGAGGAGGAGCTCAGATCTCTGATTAGAGATCTAGACAGTACAGGTGTGGAGGAACTGCAGAGTTTCGCTGACACCCTGCGCAACTGGTTCAGGGAAATCATCAATTCGTTCCATATCGTCAAGCAGGAATATGTGGTCGATCCGAAGACCGGGAATGTAAGGCTGAAAGAACATCGCCTGACCAGCTCGATGATAGAGAACAGAAACAAGATCATCAAGATGATCAAACACAATGCGAATGGATATACGAACTGGGAACGGTTCAGGAACAGAGTACTGTTTGTGCTTTCCAGGGGTCCTGAAGATGGGCATCCAGACAGACAGGATAAAGCTGTCAACAGTGGAGAGAACAGCAGCAAATAGGCTGTAAATGAAAATGAGGTCCGGACTCCTCATCCAACTGTATTGGATGTGAGAGTCCAAACCTCACAAAACTTTAGAGCGCCCAAAAAACTGCTGCCCGCATAAATATGCGATACAGCAGTTCAAATCTAGGCTGTGGCTTCTTCCGCTTTGGCTTCTTCCGCCGTTTTCTGCGGAAGGCGGCCATACAGCGCTGTGTAATGACACAGTTTGTCAGCCAGTTCATCCGTGAATTTACCCGGCAGTGACCGCCATGTCCAGTTGATGCCCACAGTGCTCGGCGTATTCATCCGGCTCTCATCACCCAGACCCAGCAGATCCTGACCGGTCAGGATCGACAGCTCTGACGGGGATGCCATCAGCTCCCGCATCATGATCCAGTTCTTTTCATCATCCTCCGATATCCGGAGATACTCCTCGGCAAATTTCACGCTTTCCCTTGGCGCTGTTTCAAACCATCCCATAATGGTCTGGTTATCATGCGTGCCGGTATAGGCAACGCTGTTCACCGGGTAGTTGAAGGGAAGATACTCGTTGTTGTTTCCATCACGGGAATCAAAAGCAAACTGCAGGATCTTCATGCCAGGATAACCTGTATCCTTGAGCAGCTTGCGGACCGAATCCGTCAGGAATCCCAGATCTTCCGCAATGATCTTTCCTTCCGGCACTTTTTCCTTGACCTTGTCAAAGAGGTCCATGCCAGGGCCTTTCTTCCATTCGCCATTCTTCGCAGTGGTCGATCCATACGGAATTGCATAATAGGAGTCGAAGCCACGGAAGTGATCAATCCGGATGATGTTATACAGCTTTGTCAGATACTGAATCCGTCTCAGCCACCAGTCATACCCGGAGTTTTTGTGATAGTCCCAGTCATACAGCGGGTTGCCCCACAGCTGTCCATCGGCGCTGAATCCATCAGGCGGACAGCCGGCCACAGCGATCGGCTGCCGGTTTTCATCCAGCTGGAAGAGCTCGGGATGGCTCCAGGCATCCACAGAGTCCAGGGCGACATAAATCGGCAGGTCGCCGATGATGTCGATTCCTTTTCCATTCGCGTAGTTCCGGAGTTCCTTCCACTGCTTGAAGAACAGATACTGAACCGCTTCATAGAAGTCAACATCGTCGCGGTACTGCTCCGCCAGACGGGTCACGGCCTCAGTGCCGTAGTTCCTTTCGTCATCTTCCCACTCCAGCCAGGACTTGCCGCCATTTTTGTCCTTCAGGGCCATGAACAGAGCATAGTCCGGAAGCCAGTCATAGTTTTCTTCCAGAAATTCGTAATACTCATCCGGCTTGTTCTCCAGAAGCCTGGATGCAGCCTTCCGCAGGACTTTGGTCCGGTTGTTGTACAGAGCACCATAGTCCACATGTTCCGGATCGCCTCCCCAGTCCACGGTTTCGTATTCTCCCTCTTTCAGGAGTCCGTCTTCGGCCAGCAGGTCCAGGTCAATGAAATACGGATTGCCCGCAAATGTGGAAAAAGAAGCATACGGAGAATCTCCGTAGCTGGTGGGAACAACCGGAAGCAGCTGCCAGACTGACTGACCCGCCTTTTCCAGGAAGTCCACGAATTCATGTGCACTTTTGCCCATTGTGCCGATACCCTGATCTCCGGGCAGGCTGGACAAGTGCATCAAAACACCATTTCTTCGCATAACATTCACTCACTTTTCAAGTACAGGCGGCATCAGGCTCTCACCTTCGAGCATCCTGAAAGAGGTCTCCCGGAAGGTTCCGGGGGTCTTGTTTTCTATCATATCCAGCAGCATCCGCACACTTTCCTGAGTCAGTTCTTCCTGGTCCTGGCACATCGTTGCAATGCGGGGCACTGTGTAGTGCGCCAGGGATATCCCGTCAAAGCTGATCAGGGAAATGTCTTCCGGGACCCGCAGGCCGCGGTCGCAGATTGCGCGGAGGGCACCGATGGCCATGACATCCGCCATCACAAATACTGCCGTGACCTCCGGCATTCTGTCAAGAAGCGACAGCATGCCTTCATAACCGTCCTTCACCGAAAACATTCCCTGCTGGTAGCTGCGGTCAGGATCAAACGGAATGCTGTTGTCGAAAAACGCATACTGCGCTCCCAGAAACCTGGACATGGCAGCCTGGGAACGGTTTCTGTCGCCACCCAGCACTGCTATGTGACGGTGTCCCATGGACAGCAGATGCTGCACCGCAAACTGCGCTGCCTGCGTGTCATTGGTTGTCACCGAGCCGAGGTTTTCGAATCCGAGATCCTCGGCGGAGTTTGTCACCATGACACTGGGGACATCGATGCTGCCAAATCCCTTCTGGAAATTCTGCCGGCTGCTGCCCAGGAAGAAAATGCCTTCCGGCGGCTGGTGCTTGCAGATCTCTAGAGCTTCGTCCACCTCATTGCCGCTCTCCTCGATATAGTACATGCTCGCACTGTACCCCGCAGCCTCCACCTGGTGCTGGAGCCGCTCCACCAGCGACGCAAACAGCAGGTTGTTGGTTCCGCGTATGATCACCGCAATCCCTTCCGGTGTCTGCTGTTTCAGGAACTTGGCATTGGTATTGAGCTGAAAATGATACTTGTCGACGACCTCACGGATCCGCTTCACCGCCTGTTCGCTGACCGGACCCGATTCATTGAGTACCCGCGAGACCGTACCTGTGGAATACCCCGATTCCCGGGCTATATCCTTGATCGTCATGCGGGCCATGGCAGCTTACCCCTTTACAGCGCCGGCTGCCACACCCTTGATGATGTGTTTCTGACCCAGTACATACACGATGATGATGGGAATGACCGTCAGCATGATCGACGCCATCATCGGGCCCATGGAAACACGTCCATAGGATCCGCGGAAATACTGAATCAGCATGGGAATGGTCTTGTACTTCTTGATGTCCAGGACCAGCGTCGGCAGCAGGTAGTCGTTCCATACCCACATGGCTTCCAGGATACCCACAGACACCATGGTCGGTTTGAGCATCGGCAGGACGATCTTGAAGAATGTCTGCAGCGGGCTGCAGCCGTCGATCATGGCAGATTCTTCGATTTCCAGCGGAATGGACTTCACGAAGCCGGCAAACATGAACACAGCCAGACCCGCACCGAATCCCAGGTAAATCACCCACAGGTTGTAGGGGTTGTTCAGCTTCAGCATATCGGCAGTCTGCGACAGTGTGAACATGACCATCTGGAAGGGCACGACCATGGAGAAGACAAACAGGTAATACAGGGCATTGGAGATCTTGCTCTGCACACGGCTGATATACCACGCGCACATCGAGCAGCAGATCACGATCGCAATGACAGACGTTACGGTGATGAACAGCGAATACCACAGAGAAGCCAGGAATCCCTGGGAGTTGATGGCATTGGCATAGTTGGCCAGACCCGCAAAGGTCTCGCCGGTGGGCAGCTCGAAGGCTCCGGCGGTGGTGATGGCACTCTCGACTTTCAGGGAGTTCATCAGAATCATGAAAATCGGGTACATCCAGGCAATCGAGCAGATCGCCAGGATGATGGTCAGCAGAATGCTGCCTTCGCTCTTTTTCTTTTTCATTACTGCTGTACCTCTCGTTTCCGTGTGTAACCCAGCTGGAAGGAGGAAATGATCACGACAATGACGGAGAAGATGACCGCCTTGGCCTGACCGATGCCCTTCCAGGCCTTGCCGGCACGGGCATAGAATGTATCAAAAATATTCAGGGCAAACATCTGCGTCATGTCATTCGGGGCACCGTTAGTCAGCGCAAGGTTCTGGTCGTAGAGCTTGAAGCTGTTGGTCAGTGTCAGGAACATGCAGATGGTGATGGACGGCATGACCATGGGGATCTTGATCTTCCACAGGATTTCCCATTCTGTGGCACCGTCGATCCGTGCTGCTTCCAGCAGGTCGTCGGGCACATTCTGCAGTCCGGCGATGTAGATGATCATCATGTAGCCGATCTGCTGCCAGCCAAGCAGGATGATCATGCCCCAGTAACCGGCTGTGGCGTTCAGGGCCAGCAGCGGCTGGGCGGTCAGGGACAGAACACAGTTGATCAGGATCTGCCAGATGTAACCCAGCACGATGCCGCCGATCAGGTTGGGCATGAAGAATACAGCCCGGAAAAAGTTCGTTCCCTTGAGTTTCTGTGTCAGCATCATGGCCAGGACAAAGGCCACAACGTTGATGAAGATGATGGAAACCACCGCAACCATGACAGTGAAGAGTCCTGCATGCAGGAAAGACTCATCCTGGAAGGCTTCGATGTAGTTTCCAATGCCGTTGAATGTTGCGTTGCTCACCGTCGTGAACTGACAGAACGACAGATACAGTCCCTCCAGGAAGGGAATGATGAATCCGATCGTGAAAGCCAGAAGCGTCGGGAGGACAAAGATCCAGGCATATCTGCGCAAAGATTTTTCCATAACTATCTCCTTTTAAGAAAAAACGGGCAGACGCACAGTCTGCCCGTACAATGATCAGATAACAGATCCGGAATTACTTGTTGGCCAGTTCGTATTCGGTCTTCCAGCCGTCAACGAATGCACTTTCCACAGCTTCCCACTTCTCGTCTGTCGGATCAGCAGCGTAGGCAGTCAGAGCTTCGCCGACACCGTTCTTCCATTCTTCGGAGGGCATCGTCGTGAAGCACCATGCAACAGGAGTTGCGCCGTTTTCAGTCAGCTTGACATCTTCCTGAACAAATACGTTCGGGGACGGCTTGGCATCCTTGAACGGAATGACAAATCCCATTTCATCCGCCATGGCTGTTGTGCCCTCCTCGGATGTCACGCACCAGTACATGAAGTCCAGAGTTGCCTGAATGTCTTCCTCGGAAGCGTCCTTGTTCACTACCCAGTAGTTTTCGGTGCCTGTGCACAGACCCTGTGTGGCTTCATCGCCGGCCCCGATGTAAATGGGGATCATGGTAACATCATCGTCTGTCAGACCGGTTTCTTCATTGACCACATCATCATAGGACCAGGAACCGTTCTGATAGAAGACTGCATCGCCCTGCTTGAATTCGTTCAGGGAGTCATCACCTGTCTTCGCAGCAAGATCCTTGCTGTCCACGGTGGAATCCTTGATGTACAGGTCGAAGATTTCACGGTAGTTGTCCAGATATGTGCCTTCAATGGCATCTGTGTCGGTTTCGTTCTTGTCCTGATACTCGAAGTAAATCGGCAGGTTGGCCAGGTGGGTCTTGAAACGCCAGTCACTGGAG
Organism: Faecalibaculum rodentium; assembly: GCF_001564455.1. Lineage (GTDB taxonomy): Bacteria > Bacillota_I > Bacilli_A > Erysipelotrichales > Erysipelotrichaceae > Faecalibaculum > Faecalibaculum rodentium. The sequence continues at coordinate 610,762 of NZ_CP011391.1, read as the reverse complement.
CCGTCCATACCGGCGGATGTGAATGCCGCGAATCCCAGGTCGTCCTTGCGGGACTGGATGTCGTCAGCGACTTTCTTCAGATCCTCGAAGCTCTTGATATCGTCGGTCGTGTATCCGGCTTCCTTCAGCAGCTTTTCGTTGACGATGATGCCATAGGACTCGATTACATAGGCAATGGCGTCCACTTTTTCGGGATCTTCAGGATCCTTCAGGGTATAGGCATCGCTTGTCAGTTCATCGTAAACCGGTGTTCCCTTCAGGTCATAGGCATATTCAGCCCAGTTTTTCAGGCCGACAGGGCCGTTGACCTGGAACAGGGTGGGTGCGGAGCTCTTGCCCATTTCGGACATCAGTGTGTTTTCATAGTCGTTGGATGCAGCGGTAACGACCGTCACTTCCACACCGGTTTCTTCCGTGTACTTCTTCGCCAGTTCCTGCCAGGCATCGTTCTGCTCGGGCTTGAAGTTCAGATAGTAGACAGATCCCTTTTTTCCGGAATCGCCGCTGTCAGCAGCACCACCCTCGGAACCAGAAGAGCAGCCGGCGAGAGCCGTCAGTGTCATAGCCCCGGCAACCGCCAGAGTTTTCCAGTTTTTCATATGATTTCTTCCTCCGGGCAGACCTTGTTTCTGCCATGTGTTGTAAACGTTTACAACCTACATCTGCATTATACACAAACGATGTGCCCGATGGAAGAGGAAACGTTTCCATTTGTTCCATTTTTCTGTAGATTGTCCTCAAACTGTGGGAATTTCGCGGAGATCCGGCGGAAAATCTGTCTGGAACGTCTTTATCGCCGCCTATGTAAGCGCAAAAGAAAAAACAGATGCCCAAACATACGACATCTGTTCTGAAACATCGCTGTATCTGCTGACCGTCAGGCTGCGGATCAGGCCGTTTACCGACGGTGCGCCTTCAGCGACCGCACGGCCAGCAAAATGCCTGTGACCAGGCCAATCAGCGCCGCAATGGCACCAATGATCCCGGCGGTCTTCAGTCGTTTTGCCCGCCGCTCGGCTTCCTCATCCACCGGCAGGTCCTTTTCCGTCACCTCAAAGGGCATCCCCTCTTCGTTGACCATTTTCTGTGCAAAAATGCCAATGGCTGTATCCATGTCCAGGCCCAGCTCTTCGCACAGCTCCTGCATTTTGTCATACAGGTCTTCATTCATTTCAATTGGTACATTCACTCGGGTCATACTGTCACGCTCCTGTCCCTGATTATATCACGAGGCATCCTTCATTAGCGGTGCGAGGTTTCGGGCATACGTCCGGGAAACCGGCAGGTGCCGCCCGTCGCGCAGGATGACGCAGTCCCGGCGGACTTCCTGCAGATACCGGCGGTTGATGATGCAGCTGAAGTGAATGCGGATAAAGTTTTCATCCAGCTGTTCCAGCACATCATCCATCCGCATATAAGACGTGCACACTTCCCCGTCCGCGAGGCAGACATTGGTCTTTCGCAGATCCTTCTCAATGGACACGATCTGCTCCATGGGAATGAACCGCAGTACATTTTTCCACGTCATCTGCAGTTTGTGGCCCTTCTGTTCATCCACCCTCGCCTGGACATCCCTCACCACACTGGCGAGGCGGGCCGGATTGCGTTTCCCCCGCAGAAAGGCTGCAGACTCCACCTTCCAGGCATCGAGAATGTCCTCTGTATCCGAAGCCGCGAGCACGAGTGTGAGATTCGGGTGTTTTCTGACAAGTTCCTTCAGGCGCTCCAGCTTGTCCTGCTGCTTCAGGGAAATGCCGGCGATGAAAAGGTCCGCATCCGCGACGCCTTCCCACTCCGGGCCGGTCTGGGAAAAAGCCACAGACGCAAACCCCGCTGCATCATTGATGACATCCCGAATCCAGCCAGCATAGCCGGTATCTTCCACGTCTGTGACTGCCTTGAACATCCTGCATCCCCCTTTGCCTCCGGCAGGGCCGGTTTCATCTTTTAATGATACAGTTTTCCTTCTTCAAAACATCAGCTGACTCTTACAAATTCATGATTGTAAAGAACACATCCAGCAGTTTCGCCCTCGCCGTCCGTTTTCCGCAGACCGTTCCTGACTCCACCGGCTTTGAGGATACCGGCAGGAAACCAGGTTCTCTCTGCCGGTTCCTGTCTCCTGCGGCTGCGCCAGACAGGCAGGAAGGCAGGAGACAGTCAGAACAGCGTCATCTGGTTTTCCTCATCCAGGTCCTGACAGGCTCCCAGAGAATCCAGTTTGTCCAGAAGCGTCCGCGAAAGCTGTGTCCGCCGCAGCACGTCTTCCTTGGACAGAAAGGGACGCTCTGTCCGGGCAGCCACAACTGATTTTCCGACGTTTGCGCCCAGGCCGTCGACGGACGTGAATGGCGGAATGATGGCCTTTTCATCCTCCGGGTCGGGAATGAATTCCGTGGCATCGGAGCGCTCCATGCTGATCCGCGAAAACCGGTAACCCCGGAGCACCATTTCCAGCGCAAGCTCCAGCGTATCGTAAATGGCCAGTTCCTTGTCCGAAGGCTTCTCCGTCTTGTTGTCGCGCATGGCCCGGATCCCGTTCATGCGTTCCCGGATTGCCCCTTCTCCCTGCATCATGACACCGATGTCATAGGCATCACAGCGGATGGAGAAAAACTGGCAGTAATAATACACCGGCATATGCACCTTGAACCACGCGATCCGCACGGCGTTCATGACATACGCCACAGCATGGGCTTTCGGGAACATGTACTTGATTTTCTTGCAGGAGTCGATGAACCAGTCCGGCACACTGTTGTCCTTCATCAGTTTCTCCCACTCGGGTTTCAGGCCTTTGCCCTTCCGCACGCTTTCCATGATGGTGAATGAATCCTTCGGCGGAAGGCCGTAGTTCATCAGGTCGATCATGATGTCATCCCGGCACCCGATGACCTCCGACAGGACACAGGTGCCATTGTCGATCAGGTCCTTGGCGTTGTTCAGCCACACATCCGTGCCATGGGACAGACCTGAAATCGAGACAAGTTCCGCAAACGTCGTGGGTTTTGTCAGTTCCAGGATCCCCCGGACAAACGGCGTGCCGAATTCCGGAATCCCCGCCGCTCCGGTTTTCTGGTCATACCTTGAGGAATCGATGTTCAGGGAGTCGATCCCGGAAAAGATCGCCATGGTCTCCGGATCGTTCATGGGGATCGTCGTCACATCCATGCCGGTCATCCGCTCGAAGAGTTTCATTGCCGTAGGATCCACATGTCCCAGGATGTCGAATTTCAGGATATTGTCATGGATCTGGTGGAAATCGAAATGCGTGGTTTTCCACTCGGCATCCGGGTTGTTGGCCGGATACTGCACGGGTGTGAAGTCATGCACATCCATGTCCAGAGGCACCACGACGATCCCGCCCGGGTGCTGACCGGTGGTCCGCTTGACTCCTTCGCATCCCTTTGCGAGATCCGTGCGCTTGGCCTCGTTGTACGGCGTGGCCTCCAGACCCATTTCCTCCTCATAGCCCTTGACATAGCCATAGGCGGTTTTTTCCTGCACCGTGCCCACGGTTCCCGCCCGGAACACATGGTCCTCCCCGAATACTTCCTTGGTGTAGGCATGGGCCTTTGCCTGGTATTCCCCGGAGAAGTTCAGATCGATATCCGGAACCTTGTCGCCATTGAATCCCAGGAAGGTCTCAAAGGGGATGTCCTGCCCGTCACCACGCATGACAGACCCGCAGTGCGGACATTCTTTGTCCGGCAGGTCGAAGCCCGACTTGACTTTGTCATCCGAGATCCACTCGCAGTACTGACAGTTTTTGCAGATGTAGTGCGGCGTCAGCGGATTCACTTCCGTGATATTGGACATTGTCGCCACAAAACTGGACCCCACCGATCCCCGGGAGCCGACCAGGTATCCGTCTTCGTTGCTTTTCTTCACCAGCAGGTGGGAGATGTAGTATACGACGTAATACCCCGCGCCTATGATGGAATCCAGTTCCCGGTCCAGGCGCTTTTCCACGATCTCCGGAAGATCCGGTCCATACACTTTGTGGGCCGTGTCAAAACAGATATCCCGCAGCTTCTGGTCCGACCCCTCGATGTCAGGTGGGTACAGCCGGTCCTTGACCGGATAGATGGTCTCGATTTCCCTGCGCAGCTTCTCCGGGTTCGTGATCACGATTTCCTCGGCCTGTGTCGCCGGCAGCCAGTCGAAATCCTCCAGCATTTCCTCCGTGGTCCGCAGGTGCTGGTCGGGGTTGGAGAGCAGGCGCCGCTCCTGGGCGTTGTATTTGTACAGCGGGTGGCGGCTGTTGCCGATGGCCTTGGAATTGATGTAGATGTCCCGGATCCGCTTGTCATGCGGATGAACGTAATGGGCATCCCCGGTGGCCAGCACCGGCTTTCCACAGGCTTTTGCCGCATCCATCAGATACTGCAGGAAGGTTTTCAGCTGATCCGCATCGGCCACTGTGCCCCGGTCCACCAGGTTCTTGTAGCAGGCAAGGGGCTGGACTTCCACGAAGTCGTAAAACGGCACGGCCGCCTCCAGTTCCTCCCTGGACCGGGTATGGGCCAGTTCAAACAGCTCTCCGTTCTGGCAGGCAGAGCCAATCAGGAGATTCTCCCGGTGATCTGCGAGCACCTGTTTCGGGATCCGGGGCTCGCCGCCCGGAGAAAGATACCTGGTATGGGACAGGGTGATGAGCTCGAAGAGCGATTTCAGGCCTTCCTTGTTTCTGGCATAGACCGTGGCATGAAACGGCCGGAGTTTGCGCATGGCCGACGACTGGTCCAGCTGCGTCAGGTCCTGCAGGGTCTTTCCTTCGAACTGATTCAGCATCCGGCCGAACACCCCGGCCAGCACCTCGGCATCATAATCCGCACGGTGGGCACCTTCTCCGTCATAGGCCACGCCATAGTGCCGGCAGACACTGCCCAGGTTGTACCGTTTGATGTCCAGGATCGAATGGGCCAGCGGCAGGGTGTCAATCACTGCATTGTCCAGCGGTGCCCGCCCCATCCGGGTGCAGGCCGCATTCAGGAACCCCACATCGAACACCGCATTGTGGGCCACGAGCACTGCATCCCCGATCCAGTCCAGCAGACCGGGCAGCACTTCTTCAATGGAAGCGGCACTGTCCACATCGGACTGCGAGATATGGGTCAGCTGGCTGATCCGGGCAGGGATCGTGCGGTGGGGATTGATGAACAGCTGGCGCCGGTCCACGATTTCCCGGTCCTTCATCTTCACGGCACCGAATTCGATGATGGCATCCTCCCGGCTGGACAGACCCGTGGTCTCGAGGTCGAAAATGACATAGTCTGCACGATCCAGACTCCGTTCATCCGGATGTCTGACGATGTGATACACCGGATCCACGACATTCATCTCGCAGCCGTAAATCATCGTGAAGTCCCGGTCGGGATCGGTTTTCTTCAGGGCCGTGACTTTGTGCTGAGCCAGCGGGAAAGCCTGAACGACAGCGTGGTCCGTCACGGCAATGCCCGGCATGCCCCAGTCCCAGGCCTGCTGGATGTAGTCTTCAACGGCTGACACCCCGTCCATTTCCGAGAATGTGGAGTGGGCATGGAATTCCGTCCGCTTCACCGGCGCCCGGTCCACGCGTTTCTTTGCAGCGACGGGTTCCAGCCGGCTGATCATCAGGGTGTCTGTATGGGCATAATTGTCATATTCCACCCGTCCTGTCACGCGGACTGTCATTCCCTTTTTCACGGATTCCAGTTCTTCCAGCGGACAGCGCGCGCTTTCAAACCGCTTGCAGACAATGGCTTCTTCGTAATCGGACAGATACAGCATCTGGAGGGTCTTGCCAGACCTCAGCTGCCGGTTTTCGATCTCGAATATATGACCTTCCACCTGCACATTGTCCATGCCCACCTGCAGATCCTGGATCCTGACTTCACTGGCCGCTTCACGCTTCCAGCTTTTTTTCTCCGGCACCGCTTCCCTGACAGGTTCCGGCAGGTCCAGGACATTGGTCTCCACATCCGGACGGGTCTCCGTTTCGAGCTTTACACCTGGTTCACAGGCAAAGCCGCAGGCCGCCAGGGCCTCGACAAGGGCTTTCCTTGCGTGCATCATCTGTGCGTGCTTTTCTTCATCGCGCGTGGAAAACCAGATGGTTTCTTCCGAGAACCAGGGATGCACGGACTGAAACGCCGCCAGGTCCCGGCGGGTGGAGACCAGCCAGGAAATGTAGCTGTCAAGGACGCTGAGATCCGCTTTCGGATCTTCTGCTTCCACCTTCAGGTCCACACTGCAGTGAAACCGCAGCCGCAGGGCGGTCAGAAGCGCTTCATAGGCCTGGAATGGCAGGGGTGCGGGACTGGAGAGCACCAGGTCGAGCTTCCGGCTCTTTTCATGCCATACAGGCGGATGGCTCCACCCCGCTGCGGTGAAAGAACCCCGGATTTCCGGGGCCAGCAGCGCCAGAAATCCGAGGTCGTCCCGGGATTCGTCTGTATTCTGAACTTTCCGATCCATGACGCTACCTGGCCATTTTCTCAAAGGCATCCCGGGCCGCTTTCTGCTCGGCCCGCTTCTTGGACGCAGCGGTGCCCGATCCCATCAGGATGTCATCCAGATATACCCCCATGGTGAAGGTCGGGGCATTGGCCGGACCGGATTCCGACAGCAGCCGGTACTCCAGTGTCCGGCGGGAATCCGCCTGGACGACTTCCTGCAGATGGCTCTTGTAATCCGTCACGTCTTCCCCTTTTTCCGCCGTGAACTCGGGCAGCATGATTTCATCCAGCAGCCTCGCTGCCGCCGGATACCCCAGATCGAGATACAGCGCACCCAGGCATGCCTCGAAGTGGTCCGCCATCAGACTTTTGCGTGTACGGCCTCCGGTGCGTTCTTCACCCACTCCCAGGAGCAGAAACCGGTTCCAGCCATAGCGTTCGCTGAGCCTTGCCAGTGTGGACTCGCAGACGATCTGCGCCCGCAGGGTCGTCATCCTGCCCTCCGGCAGCGGCGGTTCCATATGAAAGAGCTTGTCGGCACTCCAGACCTGGAGCACCGCATCCCCCATGAATTCCAGACGCTCGTTGTCCGGACAGTGATGTTCATTGGCATAGGAGGAATGTGTGCACGCCTCCCTGTACAGATCCCGGTTCACCGGGTGAAAGCCCCTCTCTTCGAGCCAGTCAGTGATTGTGTTCATTTCCCTTCCTCCTTTGATTGCAGATGATTCCCTGCAGCTGATTCCTGATGAGTGTCCGTATCCGCAGCCAGAGACTGCTCCTGCAGCCACGCATTGACCGGCAGCGGCACGAGGTCATCCACTGGCAGATGGTACCTGAGCAGTTCCCGCACATTGGAGCTGGAAATCAGGGCTGTTTCCGGATCCGAAAACAGCAGGACGGTCTCGATCTCCGGTGCGATCCGCCGGTTCATCTGAGCCATATTGTATTCATAGTCGGCATCCACCGCCCCGCGCAGGCCGCGGACCAGGACCGATGCTCCTGCTTTGCGGGCAGCTTCCGTGGCCAGTCCCTCAAACTGCATGACAGAGACATTGGGCAGGTGCGCCACGGACTGCTCCAGCAGGGTGCGTCTCTCGTCTGCAGAAAGCAGACACTGCTTGGAAGAGTTCGGGGAGACCACCACAGTGAGGAAATCAAACTGCGCCGCGGCGCGCTCGATGAGAGCCAGATGCCCGTTGGTCACGGGATCGAATGTCCCGCAGAATGCCGCTTTCACTGCCATCGCCTGTCCCTCCTCTCTTTCCGGGTCTCATACCCGCTGCCGGCTGCAGCCTGTTCCCCGATCCGGATCTGTGTGAATTCCACCTCGGGCACCCGCCGGTTCAGCTCCCTGTGCCGGATCCGGGAAATGACCTGCTGGCACATGCCGATGCTGACAGAAGCCGCCAGCAGGCTGGAACCGCCGGAGGAAATGAACAGCAGGGGAATGCCTGTCATGGGAATGAGCCCCGACACTCCGCCCACATTGAGCAGGAAGTGCAGGAAGAAATACGTGCCGGTGCCCGCCAGGATCACTTTGTTCACCGTATCCCGGGTCTTCAGGGCATAGCCGAACAGCTTGTATTCAATCACGCCATAGCACGCCACCAGCAGCCCCAGCCCGAAAATGCCGAGTTCCTCTATGATCACCGCCAGGATATAGTCATTGTCCGCCTGGGTGAGATAGCCGTATTTCCGTGCAGAGTTCCCGAACCCGCGCCCCAGGATGTTCGACGATCCGATCCCGTACAGCGCATTGGCAGGCTGGTAGCCGTCTCCATATATATCTGTATAGGGATTGACTGTGTTCTCGATCCGGACACCGATGTGGTGCAGCCCGGGAATGGACTCCAGGATCTGCGCCAGAACGCCGGAATACATCAGCACCGCCACTGTGATCACCACAAGGGCAATGGCAAGCAGGGTGTTGCGCTGCCACTTCCGGATCCCCCTGTGATCGGGGATCGTCGCGCATAGAAGATAAATGCCGACGGTGATCGTCATGGTCCCGAAGTCACGCTGCATCACCAGCAGCAGGACATCCACCAGAAGGAACAGCAGCGGGATGCGGAAATACTGCCCGTATGTGACTTTCAGGTGCGGATGCCGCCGCATGGTCCAGACCGAGGACGCCACCAGCAGGATCATCAGGGGTTTTCCGAACTCGGAGGGCTGGATGGTCATGACGCGCAGGTTGATCCACGCCTGCGATCCGTTGACCGCCGGAAACGCGAAGCACAATGCCATGAGCAGGAAATACACGCCGATGATCAGCCATTTCAGGCTGCTGAACCGCTGGATGGTGAACCAGCGGTTCATGCCCCACATGGCCAGGTAGCTGATGAGGATGAACACCATCTGTTTTCCCAGGGTCACGAGAACGGCCCTGGCATTGGATGTGGTCTGCCCCACTGCCGTGGAGGCGATCATGCAGGTCCCGAAAATGATCAGGATCCAGACGGCGGCCATCAGCCCCCGGTCATACCCGCTGTGGAGTTTCAGAGTGAGCTTTTCCCTCTGTTTCCCCGTTGCTTTCTGCATGCACACACCCCCTTATGAGCTCATGTCATAATACCATAATTGAGAGAGGGGGAAAAATGACGTAAAATGGATTGCATGAAGATAACCACAGAACAGATCATTACAGATACCGATCCCCGGATCCGGGAAAAAAGTGTCCCGGTTCCCCTGCCTCTGGAAGCAGAGGATGCCGAACTGCTGCAGGGACTCCTGGAGTATGTGCGCAATTCCCAGGACGAGGAACTGGCCGAGGCGGAGAACCTGAAGCCGGCCGTGGGCATTGCCGCGATCCAGGTGGGTGTGCCCCGGAAGCTCATTGCCGTAGTGGTGCCTGATCCGGAAGATCCGGAAAAAAATCTGGAATTTGCGCTGGCCAACCCGAAAATCATTTCCGAGTCTGTCCAGAACAGCTATCTGGAAGGCGGGGAGGGCTGTCTCTCGGTGCTCGAAAACCATGAAGGTCACGCCTTCCGGCACGCACGGATCAAAGTCCGGGCCTACGACCTGCTGCAGGATGCGAATGTCGTCATTGCAGCCGAAGGATTCCTGGCCATCTGCCTGCAGCATGAAATCGACCATCTCTCCGGTATTCTGTACTATGACCGGATTGACAAAGAAAATCCCATGAAGGAAGACCCGGAAGCGGAAGTGTACTGACATCGCTATCGGATTCCATCCCGCCGTCCGGCTCCACAGCCGGCCGGCGTTTTTTTGATGGAACCGCGCAGGAATGTAACCGCATACCTGTTTTCTGCCGCAGCGGCGGATGGCCGTGTCTGTCACCAGCCGCTTTGGATCCGGGCCGTATGGTATAATGAACTGAACATAATTTCAGAAAGGATTCACAATGGCTGAATACAAAAAACACAAGAATGATAATAAGGAAGCCGGCCTGCCTGCCCGTCCCGAGACAGCTGTGCGCAAAACCGACACACTGGTCTATGCCCTGGGCGGTCTTGGAGAAGTCGGCAAGAACATGTACTGCTACGAGCATGAGAACGAAATCTGCATCGTGGACTGCGGGGTCCTGTTTCCCGGCGACGAACTGCTGGGCATTGATTATGTGATCCCCGACTATCATCACCTGATCCGCCAGGACAAGAAGCGGAAGATCCTGGTCATCACCCATGGCCATGAAGACCACATCGGCGGGATTCCCTTCCTGCTGCGGCAGGTGAACATCGACGCAATCTATGCACCGCGGTTCGCCAAGGCGCTGATCCAGAAAAAGCTGGCTGAGCACAAGGGTCTGGAGAAAACGAAAATCATAGAAATCGATTCCGACTACCGGATCCGGGCCAAGTACTTCACCGTCGGATTCTTCGACACCATCCATTCCATCCCCGATTCCCTGGGTGTGCTCATCACGACCCCCAACGGCAGCATCGTGCACACCGGAGACTTCAAGTTTGACCTGACGCCCGTGGGCCGCAATGCGGACTACCAGAAAATGGCCTACATCGGGGCACTGAAGCCCACGCTGCTCATGTCGGACAGCACCAACGCCGGTGTGGAGGATTTCTCCATCTCCGAAAAGGATGTCTCCCGGGAAATCATGGGCATCATGCGCAACGCGAAACACCGCATGATCATTGCCACATTCGCCTCCAATGTCTACCGCGTGGGGCAGATCATCGAGGCAGCCCTTGCCACCGGACGCAAGGTGGCGGTATTCGGACGGTCCATGGAAAATGTCGTGGACATTGCGCGGAAAATGGGAACCATCAAAATCAAGGATTCCCAGCTTCTGTCCCATGAGGACCTGGCACGGACACCGGATGACAAGGTGTGCATCATCTGTACGGGATCCCAGGGCGAGCCGCTGGCAGCCCTGAGCCGGATCGCGGCGGGTACACACCGGTTCATTCACCTGAAACCCAGCGATACAGTGGTATTCTCCTCCGGCACGATCCCCGGCAACGATGCGGCGGTCAACGCCGTGGTGGACAAGCTGTTCCGCTCCGGTGCCACGGTGCTCAACAAGTCCATCCTGACCAACCTGCACACCACGGGCCACGCCTCCAAGGAAGAGGAAAAGCTCATGCTGCAGCTGGTGAAGCCCGAATACTTTATGCCCATTCACGGGGAGTACAAAATGCTCATGCAGCACCGGCAGACAGCCATCGAAACCGGCATGCCGCCTGAAAACATTTTTGTCTGCGCCAATGGCGATGTCCTGCTGCTGCGTGACCACAAGGTGATTGCCAGCGACTGGCGCTTCCAGGGCGATGATATTTATGTGGATGGAAACGACATCTCGGGTCTCTCCACGGCGGTCCTCAAAGACCGGCGGATCCTGGCGGACAACGGGCTTGTGGCCGTGATCGTTGCCATTGACTCGAAGGAAAACAAACTGCTGGCCAGACCGGTGATCGTGTCCCGGGGCTTTGTCTTCATCAAGGATTCCCAGTCCCTGATCAAGGAGGCGGAATTCATCGTGGCCAACTCCCTGTCAGAGCGCATGAAGGAGAGGACCACCTTCTCGGACATCAAGAACTGCATCCGCAGCACGCTGGAGCCGTTTCTGTACAAGAAGACCAGGCGCAATCCCATCGTGATCCCGGTGATCCTGAACTCCCGGCAGACGATGGAAGAACTGAAGAAACGCCGGGCGCAGCAGGCCGGTCACGCCTCCCACAAGACGGCACACCGCAAAAGCGAAAAGCCGCAGGGATCCCGGAAACAGGGGGCACAAAAAGAGAAATCCGTCCGTGCCCTTCCCCAGCCCCGGCAGAAAAAAGAAACCGGCCATCAGGCATAAAAATCACCAGACACAGGGCAGCACCAGATTCAGGGTGCTGCCCTTTCTTTGTGCCTGTTCCCGCCGGATGCGCTGTTCCCATCGTCTGCGGGCAATAGAGTAGAGGGGAAATTCAGTGATTTACGCCCCTCTCGTTGAACCGTACGTACGGATCTCGTATACGGCTCTACAGTTATATTGCCCTTGCGGGCATTCATGAATTTGCTATGATTTATTCTGTAAGTTCAGGTAACACCCGACCGGGTCGATCAGACCCGGTCGTTCTTTTTCCTTGTTGGATAACGCAAGAACCTTTGGTGATAAGATGAAATTCACAGTCCTCCACCCAGTAGTTCGCCACAGGCCAAGTCTTGAGTTGGCAGTCTGCCGTATCTCTTCCTTGGAAAATCCCGTTTTGAACTGCTTGTTCAGAATCATGAGATTCTTGAAGAGCGTTTTCGGTCTTTTCCATTGCTTAAAGATCACTACCCGAATTTTGTGTCTTAGCCACTGTCCAAATTCTATTAAGAATCTTTTCATGGAACCAATACTGAAATAGTTGATCCATCCTCTGACTTTCTGATTAACTTTCGTAAACAGATAGGATAAAGGCATGGCAGCGGCTTTCCGACGGCACAGGAGCTCTTTCATATTCTTATAGAGTCTCTGTTTTCTGTCGTTTGCCGGCTTGCACTTCCATCCGTCTCTACCCTTCCAGAAAGTGAATCCAAGGAATGTACTTTCAGGTGGTCTGACTACATGCGTTTTGGTTGGCGAAACCTTCAGGAACAGTTTCCGTTCGAGCCAAGAGGATACAGATCTCATTACCCGGTTGGCGGCCATCTCACTTCGGCAGTAGATCGTGACATCGTCAGCGTATCTGACAAATCTCAATCCTCTGTTTTCAAGTTCCTTGTCAAATACATCCAGATAGATGTTGGCAAGGAGCGGCGAAATATTACCACCTTGGGGCGTCCCTAGGTCATTTCTATTCAGTTTCCCCTCTTCCATGACTCCGGCTTTAAGGAAAGAACGGATCAGGTGAAGGGTCTCCTTTTCATTGACCTTCAGGCGAATGATCGAGATCAGTTTGTCGTGGTTGACCATATCAAAGAACTTTTCAATGTCCAGGTCCACGACCCACTCATATCCTTCGTTGAGATATTCCAGAGTTCGCTCGATGGCCTGATGGGCGCTTCGACCTTCTCTGAATCCAAAACTGCTGTCACTGAACGTGGAATCAAATATCGGATAAAGTATCTGATACGTAGCCTGCTGGACGACCCTGTCTACGACAGTCGGGATGCCCAAGGGCCTCTTTTTCCCATTTGGCTTGGGAATATAGGCTCTGCGGACAGGACTGGGCTTATATTTCATTTCCCGGATTTGTTCTGCAAGTTCATCCCCATTCACCTCCATCCATGCTCTGATCTCATCAACGGGCATGTCATCGATTCCCGCTGAACCGCGGTTTGACACTACCTTTCTGATGGCCTTCTCCATGTTGGAGGATTCCAGAATCAAATCTGACAATCTCATTTTGCGTTTCCTTCTTTCTTACAGAGACTCCCTGTCCGTCCCCATCCATTTCACCGGCTCCGGTTACGATCCTTCACCTTATGACTATTCTGACTTTCGGACTGCAGGGTAATTACTCAAAAGCGATTCGCTCACTATAACCGGCAGGAGCCTTCAGTATTACTACCTACTATGCTCCGCTCTGACTTCTCGCAGTAAACATTTTCGGACCGTATGCCACTGGCACCACCATCGCTGTTTTTAAAGCTTATTGGACTGACGTCTGCGAGATCTCTCGGGGTAAGGCACACATCTTTCTCTGCACAACCTCCTGATTTACCGTCTTGGTTTTACGTTTGCCTTTTGGGCTTTGGTTTGTGTTGCAACCTCACCCGCCATTTGGCCTTGTATCAGGTTTCTGTTCGTAGGCTCGTCAGATTGGCTACACCGCTTCTTCCATCCCAGCCTCGCGGCTTTCGACTTGCGGTTCACTACACTTGGCGGCAAATACCCGTGACCGGACTTTCACCGGCTAGATGTGCGTCATGCCCGACACACAACAAAACCGCCCGGGGCTTCTGGCCGGCCGGGCGGAATGCTGTCGGTCTGCAGATTACAGGCCGAGTTTTTTCTTCATTTCTTCGAGTTCGCTGTCCACGGAAACATCGCTGCCGGATCCGCTGTATTTTTCCGCAAGATCCTCGCTGGAGGACGTTTCGTTCAGCTGTGCCTCTGCCATCGCTGCATCGAGCTGCTTGGTGGCCCTGGCATCCATGCGGTCGAAGGCTTCCAGGGAACTGTTGGTATCGGGGAGACCGGACACAAGTCTGTTGATGGACTGCTGTGCCTTTGCGGCAGCTGTCTTGGCCTTGATGGCATCCTTGCGTGCTTCCAGGGTTTCGATGTCGGACGCCAGCTTGTCATACATCTGCCGCATTTTGTCGGCATTGGCATTGGCCAGGTCCGCCGCCTGCTGCAGAGCCTTGTATTTCTCTTCCAGCTTCTGCTTCTGGGCGATGAGCTTCTTCGCATCGCCTTCGTTACGGGAGATCAGGGCGTTTTCCGCGGCTTTCTGATACCGGGCAATATCCGCCTGGCAGTCTGCCGCATCGCGGTTGGCTTTTGCTGCATCCGCCATCACGGAAGCGGTCTGGGCCTTGACCTCGGCAAACTGTTCACGAGTGTTGCGCAGCATCTGATCCGCCATTTTTTCCGGATCTTCCGCCCGGTCGAGAAGCGCGTTGATGTTGCTTTTCATGATTTCACTGAATCGACTCAGAATACCCATACTGTTTTATCCTCCATATCGATGAACCAGATCGTCATCATCCGGATCATCTGTTTTCAGCGGTGTTTCAAGAATGCGCCGGGTTTCTTCCGCTTTTTCCTTCTCCCGGCGGTGTTTCATCATCACCAGAATGATGATGGCTGCAGCGACAATGACAATGCCGCCGACAAGCAGGGTGCGCATGGCCACATCTTTTCCGGTGGCTGTCTTTGTCATGATCCTGTCCGCGGTTTTGTCGAAGACATCCACGAACATATCGTCGGTGCTCTTGCTGGATGTCCACTCGGAATCCATGTAGTTCCAGAAAATGTTCACTGCCTCCGGATCCATGACCGCTTCTGTGTTCTTGCCGTTGACTGTCTGCATGTAGCCCACGCTGTCAGGATCGGCATCTGCGAAATACATATACAGAAACGTGTCTTCGTTGCCGATGTATTCATCGTAGTACTGCTGAGCATAGGCCTCTTTCTGCGTGTCGGTCTTCAGGGACGGGTCATAGTCTTCAATGACCACATAGGGCTGAACCCCGGTCTTGTCATAGAAGATCTTCAGGCGCTGTCCGGTTTTCGAGGGAGCCTCGAAGAACCCGGCTTCATCCACGATGCAGTCTGCATCAAAGGGCTGACTGGCCGTGATTTTCTCGCGGTTGTAGGAACTGTTCCCCGCTTCATCCGAAGATGACGAACAGCCACTCATGGCCGAGAACAGGAAGATCAGAATAAGCACGATCACAAGGATCCAGATCAGGCTGCTTCCTCTCCGGGAACGGTAGCGGGAACCCTGATCATACCCCCCGGGATATCCCTGCGGGGGAAAGTCAGGTGCATCATAGCGGCGTCGGCGCCCCGAGAGCATGCTGCCCATGAGGAACCCCGGGAAAAAGCCCGGACTCTGGCGTCTTCGGTATCCTGTCTGCGGCATGGGGCCGGGCTGCCGGTAACTGCGGTCTTTCTGACTGAAGTAAGATGAACCGGACGGCTGGCCTGAAAAAGATGGCCCCGGCTGGGAAGACCCTGGCCGGCGCTGGGCAGAGCCGCTGATTCTGTGACCGCTGGATGAACGGGTGGAGTAGGAGTGTCCGGACGAGCTTCGGTTCCCGGACCCTCCCTTGGGACGCGGCATATAATACCTCCTCTCTGGCTGTGGACGCTTCCGCGTATTTCCCGACAGAAGCCTCCCTGGTGCTGCTGCACAGCAGGCAGACAGTCCGGCCTGCCAGAGTCCGGGGCCCGGAAGCTGGCAGCCAGTATGTGTAAACAGCTTTCATATCTGCCTGAAACCAGTTTTCGCTTGAATTGTCCTTGATTGGCCGTACCATTTCAACCAACAGGCTCAGGACAGAGAAAAATTCCAGTGAACCACCTGATTCAGAGGTTCCATCAATGCCGCTGTCGGTTGACCAAACCTCCAGCATGCCTGCAGACAGACCGGGAATTCCCGGCGGTACCCGAGGTCACGCCTGGAAGTCTGGTATACTGGTAGACGATATGGAATCACTTCAGAAAAAACTGCTGGCTGTTGTCGCCTGCCTGACAGCCCTTGCCGTATTCATGGCCTGCGCCATGTACCGGGCCATTTACATCAATCCGGAAAACCTGGCAGTTACCACACTGGCGTGGAAAAACAAGTCGATCCCGGCGGACATGGACGATGTCTCGCTGGTCTACTTCACGGATCTGGAATACGGACGGTACGAAACTGCTAAACGGGCACAGAACGTGTTTGACCGGATCCATGCCATGAATCCCCGGGTCCTGGTCTTTGGCGGGGACCTCTTCGAGGCGGATGTGGAGATCACAGAAGACATGAAGCAGCAGATGATCCAGTGGCTGTCGTCCATCCAGGCGCCTCTGGGGAAGTTTGCGGTCCTGGGCGAACAGGACCTGACAAGTCCCGAACGGCTGGCCCAGGTCCAGGAAATCTACAACGCAAGTCAGGTGGAGATCATAGACAACAGCAGCCGGCTGATCTGCAACAGAACGGCTGCGGGCATCCGCCTGGTGGGCATTTCCCCGCAGGAGGACTGGCAGGCTGCCCTGCAGGGCGTTCAGGCCGATCAGTTCACGGTCCTGATCAGCCACTACACCGACCCGTTTTCCAGTGAAGCTCTCAAGGCCGCAGGCATCGACTATGCCCTGGGGGGAAACAGTCACGGGACCCAGATCTCCTATCCGGTGTTCGGGGGATACCGTTCGTGGCCCGGATCCGAGACCATCAACCGCGGTGAAACCACATCGGTGGAATTCCCCTACTATATTTCCACCGGCACGGGATGCATCAAAGTCAATGCCCGGCTGAACGCCACCCCGGAAATCGTCTACATCCTGATCAGCGCCTGATGCCTGCCGTCAGGCGTTTTTCAGTTTTCCGGTCTGCTCCCCTCCGGCCGCCCGTGGGTCCGGAACAGATCCGGGATCCGGGTATGGACCTTCATCCGGCTTTGACAGAACGTGCTTCGGACACTATACTGACACTGTTGGACAGGGGCGCCGAGAGGCTGAGATGTGCAGACGCACGGTCCCTTCGAACCTGAACTGGGTCATGCCAGCGTAGGGAGTTCCGGCTGGACAGACAATGCCGCCGTTAAACCTGCGCCTCATGTGGAGGTGTTTTTTTATGAAGAATCTCGAAGTCCGCGAACTTGTGCTTATGGCATTCTACATTGCCCTGTTCATGGTCCTGGATGTGCTCACCAACGCCATTCCCTTCTTCCAGATGCCCAATGGCGGCAGCTGGGGACTGTCCACCATTCCCCTGCTTCTGGCAAGCTACCAGTTTGGATGGAAAAAAGGCACGTTCCTGTGCCTCATTGCGGTCCTGCTCATGTTTGTGACCGGTCCCATGTACACCCCGGACTTTGCCGGGTTCCTGCTGGATTATCTCATTGCCTTCGGCGTCTACGGACTGGCTTCGCTGTTCCCGAACATCGGCTGGTTTTACAGCGGTGTGCTGATCACCAATGCCCTGCGGTTTGTGTCCAGCACCCTCAGCGGTGTCTGGGTCTGGGGTGTTGACTGGTGGGGGTCCATTGTCTACCAGGCAAGCTACATGATTCCCACGACCGTCCTGGGGCTCGTGTTTGTCCCCCTGCTCTTCCGCGCCCTGAAGCCGATGATGAAAAAAGCTGCCTGATTCGCAGGATCAGACAGCCAGGCAGTAAAATACAGAGTTTCACAACCCGGCTGGTGCCGGGTTTTGTTGTGTTCGTGCACTTCGGATGGGGCTCAGGCCAATCGGCTGGAAACACTCTCTTCGATTCTCCGGCACCGGGCGTCTGTGAGTTCCTCCATCCGAAAAAGCCAGTGTTCCAGCTCCTTTACCGTCTGCGGGAGAACAGTCCCGGTCTTGGACTGGTCGATCACCTCGTATGAGCTGTTGACCCAGTCGTTCAGCAGAAAAAAGTCCACAAATCCCCGGAAATCCACAAAATGGTCAAACTAGGCCCGGTCACTCTCGAGAACCCCGGTCAAGGGTGACGGGACATCGTCATAAAAGCTGCGGATACAGTCCAGCGTGAGGTCGAAGCGGTCCATGATCCGGCCGCTGAATCCCCGCATCTGGTTCAGGCGGTTGCGGTGTCGGGGAAAGGGGATCCGGGCACCGATCCGCCAGCCATTGCGGATGATCCCCTGCTGAAAGGTCTCCCAGTCTTCACCGGGTTTCTGCTCAAGGGCATTCGTTATGTCAAGGATCCGGCCGGTAAACCACGTGAACATGTTGTCTCCCCCCAGCCGGATGCCGTCAGCCGTCACCAGTTCCTTCCTTCTGCGTGTCAGGTCCAGGATGGATCCGTCCGGAAGCCGGCGGCCATTCAGCCATTCCATCATCTGTTCGCAAAGCCGCCCCGATCTGGCCTCGCAGTCGGTCCGGGTGTTCCCCTTTTGTAATTGTTCTGCCTTGCTTCCTCCCAGAATCCCGGGACTTCATCAGCATAGGAAAATGCGGACCATGAGTCCTGTTTCATGCCTGTGCTCCTCTCGAGACGTGTGCTGTCTTCTGCCTTCATGGTACCAGACTATGCTGAACCTCCACTCCGGAGTTCCTGCATGGAACTGCGCATACAAAAAGCCCGGCTCCATCATCAGCAGGAGGCCGGGTCTTATGCTACTTGAATGTTCGGGAGTGCTTGAAGTACAGCCAGACCGCGATGCAGAGCACCGCCGACAGCACCAGGGGAAACCACGTAACCGGAAACGGCAGGTCCGAGACATTCATGCCATAGAATCCATAGACCATGTTGGGAATGCTCATGACCAGGGTGATCACCGTAAGTTCCTTCATGATGTCATTCATGTTGTTGGAAATGACATTCGAGAAGCCGTCCATGGTCCGGCTGTTGAGCTCGGAATAGTTGCTGCACATCTCCACCGCCTGGCGGAACTCGATGATCACGTCTTCCAGCAAATCCGTATCCTCTGTGTAGTGTGGTATGAGCTTGCCCCGCATGATGTGGTTCAGGGTCAGTTCATCCGCCTTCAGGGAAGAGGAAAAATACACCAGGCTTTTGTCCAGCTGCAGCATATGCAGCAGTTCCCGGTTCTTCATGGATTTGTAGAGACGCGCTTCGGTCTGGTTTGACAGACGGTCGATCTGCCGCAGGCAGAGGATGAACCGCTGGGAGATGGTCAGCAGAAGCAGAAGCAGCAGCCGGGTTTTCTGCGTGGTGTTGACCTTCACCCGTCCGCTTTCCAGTTCGGTCACAGGCTCGTTTTCCTCCCCCGCAATCGTGACGATGCAGCCCTTCATGAGAACCACGCCGACAGGCAGTGTCATGAATGTGGGGATCTCGCTGACGGTATCCGGATCTCTGGCCGGATAGTCCGCAATCACCAGCACCTGCTCCTTTTCCTCATCCTGGTCAATGTAGGACGTCTCTTCGGGGTCCAGGGCCGCCCGGACAAATTCCGGAACGACTCCCAGTTCTTCTTCCAGCCAGATCTGTTCTTCTCTTGTAGGTGCCACGGCGCTGACCCAGCAGCCTTTTTCAGGTGCCGGGATCCTGGTCATGAGACCATGCTCGCCGGTTTTGAAAATCGTGATCATGCATGTTCATGATACCAGACCAGCCGCAAAATTGCCGACGCCGGGACCTGGCGTGCCATGGCTGTCCGAAAAAACAAAAACCCCTTTTTTCAAAGAGGTTTACAAAAAACAATACATCCGTTCATAAGCCATGTTCTGTTCCGGCAGATGCCGGCGGCAGCTATTTATCTATGCGCAGCGCGCATCCGCCTTTCCGTTCAGTTCCGGTCCAGCGGTTCCCCTACCAAATTTGGGTTTCTCGCTTGAGGGGTTTACCCGTTCCACCCGTTCTGTTTCCCGAACGGCTTCGTCTCTGTGGCACTTTTAAAGACCGTTCTCCATGGCTGAAGCTTTAGGAGAACGATGCAGCCGTTACGTCCAGTGGACGTACCCGGGCTTATTGATTGGCCCGGCACAAACACTACTGTCATCGCAGACAGTGCGAGCATGGACTTTCCTCTGACCCCGGCGGGCCAGCAGCTGTCTCGCGGCCTGTATTGTGTTTCTGTCTGTTGTTACTGCTGGGGCTGGGGCTGATCCTTGCCGAATACAGCCTGCTCCAGGCGGGCGATCCGCTTGAGCAGATCCACCTGATCGCTGTTGGCGTTCACGAAATCCGCGTTCACCTTTTCCGTCAGATTCTGGTTCTCGGTCTGAAGGGCGAAGACCTGCTGCTGCAGTTCCTTGATCCGGTCTTCGTACCGGGCCAGAGCTGTGCCGAGTTCCTGCATTTTTTCCTCGAATCCCTGATAGTCTTCAATGACCATATCCAGAAATTCATCCACTTCTCCGGGGGCATACCCCTTGAGATCCACGTGGAACTCCTTGTCGTAGATCTCCTGTGCTGTCAGATTGGTATCTTTCGCCATTCAGTCTCCCTCGATTCTAACCTCTTTATTATGCCTGCAGCGCCATCGTTCGTCAACCGCTGCAGAGATATGCACTGCCTGTGTCTGTCACAAAGCCGCTATCATCCACATTCTACAACAAATCCATCCGGAATGCTTCATTGCCTGACACGAAGTGGAAACGCTCCGGTAATTTCCGTATAATATTTTGGATGAACAAGATCGGATATCCACAGGGATCCGCACCTGCCGGCATCACGCCTGGAGGCAACCCCGCTTCCCGCGGACAGGGACTCGAAGCTGACATCAACGACTCCAATCTGTGGTACAGGGAGAACGGAAAATGCCTGGTCTACAAAAAGCCGACACCGGTGCAGGTGGTCCACGTGGACTATCCCAGCCGGCAGAGAGCCCGGATCACGGAGGCCTACTACAAGACCCCCTCCACCACAGACTATAACGGAGTCTACCGGGGGCGGTACCTGGATTTCGAAGCCAAGGAAACCAGAAACATCCGCGGGTTTCCGCTGAATCTGGTCCATCCGCATCAGATCCGTCATCTGGAACAAGTCGAACGTCATGACGGAATCGGATTCTTTATCATCCGGTTCACAGCCCGGCAGAAAACCTTTCTCGTGGATGCCCCGCTGCTGATCCGGGAGATGAAAGCCTGCAGCCACAGCAGCATTCCCTATGTCTGGTTCGAAGAACAGGGAGTTGAACTGCAGGAAGGCCTGTATCCGCGGCTTCCCTGGCTGGCTGCTGTGGACCGGCTCTACTTCTGATCGAACACGCCAGAAAACCGGCGGCTGTGCCGGTGTCTGAATACTGAACTGGAACAAGGAGGTCACAATGCCCGAAAAAGAAACATCCGGCTCCCAGAGGCCGGCTGCCGCAAAATCCGCAAGGCGGCGAAAGCTCGACATCTGGAACAAAATCGCCGTTGCCATCCTGACCTGTTTCCTGGTGGGATGTATATCGGTGTTCTTCATACTTGTCAATGTCATCAACGACCCGGACGGCATGCGGTTTTCCCAGGAAGGCCTCTCCACGCTGTCCAATTCCCGCATGTTTGACACAGACGGCAACCTGATTTATGAATTCGGAAACGAGATCCGGGAAGACGTCACCTACGACCAGATTCCCCAGTCCGTGGTGGATGCCTTCCTGTCCATCGAGGACTCCCGTTTCTACGACCACCACGGATTTGACCTCCCCCGTTTCCTGGCAGCGGCCCTCAGCAACCTGCGTTCGGGCACCCTGGGACAGGGCGGTTCAACGCTGACCATGCAGATGATCGACAACGCCTTCACCAAAATTCAGGAGGACAAGATCAAGGCAGAGGAAGGCTCCGTATCCAAGCTGGAATCCATCAAGCTGAAGATTCAGGAAATCTACCTGGCCCTGATTGCCGAGCAGTCGATTTCCAAGGAAGACATCTTTGACTACTACGTCAACCGGATCTGGTTCGGCTCCAGCTACAACACCCGGGGTATCCAGAAAGCCGCGGAGTACTACTTCAACAAAGATGTCTCCCAGCTGAATCTGGGGGAAGCCGCATTCCTGGCAGGGGCCGTCAACTCCCCGGCCAGCTACAATCCCATCAACAACAAATATGCTGCCGCGGAAGATGCCACGGACTATCTGCAGAGTGCCACCAACCGGAGAAATGTGACGCTGAAGCTCATGCTCGACCACGGCTACATCACGGAGGAAGAGTACGAGCTGGCAAAGAATTCCCGGCTCGAGTTTGCGCTGCTGGAAACGGACATGAGCACGAATGACCCGAACATGCCCTTCATCCAGCAGGCAATTGAAGAAGTGCAGACCCTGGCCGGGCAGGATCCGTTCGTGATCCCCATGGATATTTACACATCTCTGAACCAGGGAGCCCAGAAACAGTGCGATGACATCCTGCGCGGGCGCGTGGACTCCGTGCAGTACCCCAACGATGCCTTCGACGTGGGCTTCTCCATCATAGACAACGCCACCGGCGAAATTCTCTGCGTGGGTCCGGGGCGCCGGTATATCCAGGGGCAGACAGACAGAGACAACTCTCTGGACCGGAAGCAGCCCGGTTCTTCCATGAAACCGCTGCTGGCCTATGCCCCGACATTCGACCTCCTTGGCTGGTCCACGGTGCACACCGTGAACGACAAGGCGGATGACTACTTCACGACGGGGCAGAACCTGCAGAACTCGGACCGCCGGTATCAGGGCCTGATGTCGCTGCAGGATGCACTGGGTGTCTCGAAGAACACGACAGCAGCCGCCGCCATGAACGATCTGATCGCTGCAACGGGCCTGGAATACTGGCAGGACTACTGCCGGAAACTGGGATACGACCAGGATGTCTGGGAGCAGTTTGTGGCACAGTATGCCATTGGCGGCTCCAACATGTGGGCGAGCCCGATTCAGCAGGCCAGTGCCTACACGATTTTCGCCAACCACGGCAACCGGGTGAATGCCCACCGTGTGCGGCGGATCGTTAGACGGGCTGATAAAGAGGAAATCGCCGGCAACACCACGACGGAAGAACTGATTTCCGATCAGGCGGCGTTCATGATGTCGAGTCTTCTGGAGAAAGTCGTAACAGGCGGCTACCAGAACTTCAATGAGATTCTGAAATCCAGCTATACGGTCTACGGCAAGTCCGGTACCTCCGACTGGGGTGTCTACGGTCAGCAGTATGGCATTCCCAACGGTGCGATCCGCGATGAATGGTCTGTGGGCTACACCAACCGCTACACCATCGCGACGTGGTCGGGCTACACCGAGGAATTCCAGCAGCAGGGGTATTACATCAATGACCAGCAGCTGTATATGGCCACTGCCTTCCACATCTCGCACTATATGCTGGATTACATGGAGCAGTTCGGCGGCTACAGTCCCATTGCCAGGCCGGATGGCGTATCGGATTACAAAAGCGGCTACATCAAGACGGAGTTCGTGGACAAGGGCGACGAAACGGCCCCGACCTACAATACTTACCAGCCTTCGGAGTCGGAGATCCGCTCCGCCTGCCAGGCATCCGGCGGCACCTATGACGAAGAAGCCGGCATCTGCATCACGAAGCAGGAAGATGACAGCGCAGCCACAGCGTGCACCGGATCCGGCGGCACCTGGGACGGCACAGCCTGCAGCTGCCCGGATGGCTATGAACTGAATGGCACAGCCTGCGAGGCAATCGACCAGAGTGATCCTTCCGCGGAATGCGGGGCACAGGGCGGTACCTGGAACGGCACCTATTGCGAGTTCCCGACCCAGCCTGAAGTGCCGGATTCCGGAGGCGACGATTCGGTAACCGGATCGGAGAACGGCGAAACCGGCGGACTGATTCCGCCGACGGGGCTCATCGTGCCCCGCTTCTTCGGACTCTTCAATCTCTTCAACTGGCTGTAAGCAGACTGAAGGACTCACACAGCGAATCAGTATGAAAAGGCCTGCAGCATCCGCAAATGTGGATGCCTGCAGGCCTTTTGTGTATCCCGGCGGACCATCCGGAGGGTCACGGTTTGCGTCATGCCTCTGTGGACTGCGGACTTCTGACCGGCGGGCAGGCAGGGCGACATGCATGGCCAGGATACAGCGGGCACAAAAAAAGCGGAGAATTTTCTCCGCTGCAGTATCTGAATGGCGCCACAGGATACAGATAACTCAAAATTTACCGTACAGAACAAAAGTCATTAGCGCTTCTTGGAAAGGAATCGCTAATGTCTTTTTTTCATCCCAGTCACATGATCGTTCTTCGGGCTGACCGCAGATTACGAAAGGCTAGAAAACTACTGGATTTCGCCCCGCAATCACTTTCTCTCAACTCTGCTTCATTTATCAGAGTTGATCACGATAAGTCCGTCAGATCGTATGCAGATCCAGGAAAGCGAATTTGCGCCCAGATAACCTCAGAACACGAAAAACCATCATACCAGGGATCCAAAAGGCAGCCTCTATTTTGCCCTACTACAATTTGCTGTCAAGGATCCAGAAATTGATTTTAATGCATCTGATTATTCCCGTGTTGTTAGTGACTGCAAACGATGGCAGAAGAAGATTCAGGACTTACTGACCCCGGTTGTTGAGGGAGCAGAAGCGCTTAAAAGCCGATTAGCGCGTGGAATTGACCTGCACCTTTTGAAAAGTTTACCTAGTATTTCCATAACATACAATAATTCTCATTATTTTACATTACGTTCCGGAACTCCGCGTGACTATAAGCGGCGATCTGTTCTCGCACTTGGTCTCTATTGGATGCAACATCCCGATGTTCCACAAGAAGTCATCGAAATCTACGCCTCGAAGCTGGATACCGGAAAGAGATTCTTACAGCATATTGCAGCGCATATAGAAAAGGAGCAACTCCATGGAAATGACAGCCATAGACATGATCAGTTTTCTTCACACCAACATGAAAAAAACCTATCGTCCTGATGACCAGGTAGAATGCCATGCTGCCATACTTAAAGATTGGCATAGAAACGATGCATGGCTGCCGGAAGATTGCCCAGATCCACTGCGGGCCGCGTATGACGACTCCTATGCCTATTACTGCGATCATGAGGGATTTCACGATTTCTGCTGCCGCGAAGACAAATTTCTTGCCTATATTAACAAGGCTGAACAGGATGCTGAAGAAGATGTCTATTTTTCCATCAATTCCTTTTGGACCACCAAAAGGACAGAGGCCAATATCCGTCATCTCAATGCTTTTGTAATTGACTATGATTTCTACAAACTGGATGAATACAAACACTTAGATCCAGAGGAAATGTACAGAACTCACATCAAAAATTCGCTGCCACTGAAACCGTCTTTTGTGATTGATTCTGGCCGCGGTCTTTACTGTCTCTTTGCTATCGAACATGTACCGTGCAGCTGCACGAGTCTCTATAAAGCCATTTGTACCCGCCTCATTGAGTCTCAGAAGCGTTTTGGCGCCGACTCTAAAGCTACACTAACCACCCAGGTAATCCGTATCCCCGGCAGTATTAATGGCCGTTCAGGGCGCCCTGTGAGAGTCCTTGACGCTAGCGAAAAAAGGTATACCATTTCAGACTTTGCTGATCTTTACCTTCCGTTTTCTCGCGCTGAAGTCCGAGATTACAAAAAGGCAAAAAGCTGCCAGATGCGATCCCCTCAGGTATCTCGCAAGAGCAAATCCAATAGATCATCACGTCAGAACTCTCAGTTCAGCATTTTTGAGTCAGACCTGAAGACACTGATCGAGATGCGGAATAAGGCGGGAATTTGCTCCGGGTACCGGGAGACCCTTTTATACCTCTACTGGGAGAGAGCGGCTAAGTGCGGTCTGGCTAATGAGGCCATCGAAAAGAAGATTCTGTATCTTAACAGCCGCTTTATGCAACCCCTGCCGCAGACCGAGGCGCTGACGCGCTGTAAACCCGCACGTGAATATGTTCATGTTACCTCAAAAAGGAAAGCCATCCGAAAGCTGGAAATTTCTCCGAATGAACAGGAATTGCTGTTTTTCCTTGTATCAGCCCGGCGCGATATGCGGTTAAGAAAGGCCAGAAGTCGAAAGAAAACCAAGATATGCGGGAAAACGCCTGCTGCACAAAAACGTCACGAGAGACGGTGCCAGGTTCTTAGGGGACTTGCCTGCGGGAAAAGCGCTAAGGAGTTGGCAGAAACCTTAGGTGTTGTCCGAAAGACGATACTGAGCGATTGCGAGTATATCAGGCGCCATTACTGCGAATTTTCAGACATCATCAAATCACTTTCCTATCAGGTGGGCAACAATCTTGCACACATCCTTTTGCCTAAACAGCCAGTCGAAAAAGTCTGCGCTTCGCTGCAGACACTGCGATTATGAGGGTCGGAAATTTTTTGTCACATCAATGGTATCTATGTCCGGGGAGCAGGCCACCTCATAGGGTTCTTATGTTTTTTATGCTACCTAGCATCCAACTGTATCAACGGTAAACTGAACGCTTCGCGCCGTTGACACAGCTGGGGTGCTAGGTCTTGGAGAAAGTGAGGACCGCACAAATAACGGTAAGGAGGAATTGATTATGACATTTGAGATTATTGAAATCCGCGAAGGAAAACTGGGCTACAAGATTGCATTATTGCAACGTCCTGAAGGTGCTCCTGAAAGGTATGTTGTGGCTAAAGACTATAATCCCGAAAAAAGAATATGGCATATGGGGGGGATATATTTTACAACTCTGTACGATGCCGTCCGCTGTTTTGAGCGACAAACGACTTTAAAAGATGAAGACGATAACTATGAAGATGATTCTGAGACCCAGGAAAAAAGAGATTCGGATATGGCCAGATTAGATGAAATCCATTTGCTTGAATGCTTTTACGTAGGTCAGCAGGAAGTAGTCAATATACTTCTAGGCGAAATGGAATGTTACAAAACGGAATATTGTAAGATGCCCGCCAGACTGCAGGAGAGACTAAAACAAATAGACGCAAGAGTGGAAGATAAACTTGCCGAACTGGAAAGCAAAAAAAATGAACTTTTACTTAAATGCATTTACGTAGGTCAGCAGGAAGTAGTCAATATGCTCCTAGGCGAAATGGAATGTTACAAAATGGAATATTATAAGATGCTCGTCAGACTGCAGGAGAGACTAAAACAAATAGACGCAAGAGCGGAAGATAAACTTGCCGAACTGGAAAGTAAAAAAAATGAACTGTTGGGATTCTGAAATGAAGAGTTCTGAAGCAAAAGCTGTTATTTCTCCAAAAGAAGCTAGAGCCAGATATGATAAGGCAGCAAAAGAGATTCTTTCTCTCCCGATTCTGTGTGCCTTAATTCTGAAAAAAACGATGCCTGAGATATTTTCAGGAGACCTGGAAGATATTGCCGCCAAATTCAGAAAGTCTTTGAATGGTACCAGCAGAGGTCACTGTCATAAACTGCGGGATCAGATGACCGAGATTGAAAAGGGTGATATGAGTTTTGATGCCTTACTTCTCTATGTATGCGAAACAGCGGATCCAGATGTTCTTTTCGTAGATGTGGAAGTGCAGAACTCAAATCCAGGTTCCCGGTCGTTAGCGGGAAGAATCTTTTACTACATTGGGGAAATGTTCAAATCGCAGAAAAACGATGTCAGTGGCTTCAAGGATGATGAGTACAAAGACATTAAGCCAGTTTGCGCAATTTGGATCATGCCACATATGGACCATAGTTTCGTCATTGACTGCAAGACGGTGGCACAAATGCTTTATAATGATAATGAAAGAGGAGCGGGAGAAAAACTCTGCCAATCTCTGAATGATTTTGTCCGAATAAAGATTGCTGCCGTTGGCGTGAACTGGTCAGAATCATCCGAGGAAGCAATCCAATGTCTTGGCCATATCTTCCGAGACTCAGTTGACCCAGAAAGACAGATTGATTATTTGGAAAGAGAAGGTGTAAAAATGACAGCACAAACTAGATCTAGACTTGATGAATATAATGATGCGCAGGTTGTGTGGCTCGATCCAAAAATGAAGCGCGAATACGATGAGATGATGACTGAGCGCGACGAATACAAGTCTCAGCTAGAGTGGGTCAAGAAGAATCATCCGGAAGTATTCGAAGATTATTCGAAAAAGAAAAACAGGTGATCCTTAGGGTGGCAGAGATGCCATCCTTTTTAATTACGCACGATTTTATGAATTTTATGTTTCTCATGATTTCTATCAACCGCAGGCAACTGCTTTGCCGTCAATGGTAAAGTGCACGCCAATGGCGCCATTGACGGAGCATCTGCCTGCGGTCTGAAAGAAAGTGAAGACCGCACAAAGCGGCAGGAGGAAATCAAATGTTAAACGTATTTTGTATATCGGGGACTGTGGCATCGAAGCCTGAATGCATCGTCCAACCTAACGGAATTAAGCAATGTGTGGTTAAGGTAGCTGTAAAGCGTCCCTACGCAAATGCCCAAGGGATTTACGAGAGCGACCTCTTATTTCTGGAAACATGGCGTGGCTTGGCGGATACAGCATCTATGGTCGTTCCTGGAACATGCATTAACGCTACTGGACGTATAGCTGCCAGAATGAGCAAAGACGGATCTTCTGAACGTCCTCAATACGCATTTGTCGTAGAGCGGATGGATATAGTGAGCTAAGTAAAGCGGCAGGAGGTACTCAAATGTTGAATGTGTTTTGCATTTCAGGGACTGTGATAAATAAACCCGAACTTACTGTAATGCCATACGATATAAAGCAATGTGAAATTACGATTGCTGTAAAGCGTCCCTATGCAAATGCCCAAGGGATTTACGAGGATGATTTGATAACTCTGGAAACATGGCGCGGCTTGGCAGACATAGCCTCTTTGATTGCACCAGGTACCCGAATCAATGCAACCGGACGCGTCGATGCAAGGATTAATGAAAAGCGACCTACCGAGCGTCCTCAATATGCATTCGTCACTACCCGATTAGATATAGTGAGTTAAGGCGGAGTACTTCCCGCCTTTTTACTTTGGGCAAACTCACCTCGGGCTTTTTATGGATCCTATGCCCTTTATGACTTATATCTGCCGCAGGCTGCTGCCTGACCGTCAATGATAAAGTGCACGCTGAACGCGTCATTGACGGCGCAGCTTCCTGCGGCTGTAGAAAAAGTGAGGACCGCACAAAGCGGCAAGGAGGAATTGAAATGGGAGCGAGATTAGTTGTTAGCATTGAAAAAGGCGGAATTGAAATTTGTAATGTTTATTTTCATTGGTCTGCGAATACTCTGGATGCTTACCGAGAGATGCAAAAGCTGACTGACATTATTGAAACATCAGAAAAAACTGACCCCGTTTTGGCAATTATTTATGGACTGGCCAAAAACGGTGGAGGATTAACACCCGAGGATGAAGAGTTTGCAAAACGGCGGTGGCCTGATGAGGATATTCCAATTGCAAAGAACAGGAATGAAGGACTTGTGGCGGTTTCAGCGGAACAGATTGCATACTCTGAGAGGTGGGCAGAGGGAACCTCTACAATCTATCTAGATAACCATACCTGCATCAATCAACTTTATAACTATTATGACAGCTGGCAGGAAATGAAATTGGTGTACCAGCTAAACGATTACGATTGGCAGAAAGACTGGGATGAAGCTCACTTCTCCAACTTTTCAATGGTTAAGTGGCTTGGGAAACCGGTCCCTTGGGCACATCTTGATGATGCCATCAGTGAGATTGATGATAGTTTGGAATACAGAAATGAGTCTGGCAATCTCTTCTTTTTCGAGGAGTGCTGACCATTACAAAAGCGGGTCACCCCGCTTTTGTTTGTTATAGCCTTTTTATGGCTGATATGAAGCCTATGGTTTTTATGAATCTTAGGGTCTTCTATCGCCGCCCACCTCAGATCGGTCAACGGTAAACTGAACGCTTCGCGCCGTTGACTGGATTGAGGGCTGCAGCCGTGGAAAAAGTGAAGTCCGCGTAAGGACGATAAGGAGAGTTACTGATGAATCAAACCAATGTACTTGTTTTCTCTCGGGACGAGATGATTGCTATCCTGAAAGCTGTAGGAATTCTAGATTGGGAGAACTATGATCCCGATACCCCCTGGCTGACAAAACTATTTATCCTAGAACGGGACGCGAATTTTATTCCAAACGGCTATGATGCCGATAACTGGATGTCTGTAGAAGAAATCCTTGGACATGAGATAAACCTAGACCAGTATCTGAAAGTTTCTTCGTATTTGGATAATGAGCATGATACTCAAGCTATTGAAATCGCTGGATCAGTCAGTGAGTACCCATTTTGGATACCGATATTGGAAGCCATAGTGACGCCGGCTATCTAATTAACTATCATTACTGTAGGAGAATGCAAAATGGATCAGCTACAATTTATTACTGCCACTCATCAGAAAGACTACGAAGCTATCTGTGCTTCAAATGAATTAGACCCAGAACAATTATCCGACCGGCAGATGATAGTATTTCTAATGACAGTTGTTCCCGCTCTCTGCAATGATGATAATCTTCGGATATGGAATCCCGAAAAGGGAAAATTTGATGTCCAAACCTTCAGAAACATTGAGGATATTGAATATATATTTGCGCCGTGGGTACTGTACTATATATTCCGTGCGGCAAAAATTAATTGTTAATTCATAGAAATGGGGCATGATATAATGTCCCATTTTTGAGTCCGCTTTTTATGGTATTTATGACTTTCATGGATCTTATAAACCGCAGACAGCTGCTGAGCCGTCAATGATTAAATGCACGCTAACCGCGTCATTGACGGCTCATCTGTCTGCGGTCTCGTAAAAAGTGAGGACCGCACAAAGCGGTAAGGAGAACACTATGAATTACAAAGACAAAATCAGAAAACTGCTCGCACTTTCCAAAAGTTCAAACGAAAATGAAGCCAAAGCCGCCTTGCTGAAAGCCCGTGCGCTTATGGCAGAACACAAGATTACAGAACAGGAAGTTTTTTCCGAATGCCGTTCTACTATCGTCAGGAAAACGACTAAATATTCATGCAGTAATCGGCGGGATCCGTGGATGAGCATTTTGGCTAATGTTATCGCCAGTCACTATTGTTGTCGTTCTTATGGCGCTGTTGAAGCTGGCGCACAAACCCGAACAATCGGTTTCATCGGTTTGCCTGATGATTTTGACCTGTGTGTGATGGTTTTCGAATATGCTGTTGATTCAGTACGGTCTGCATTCAAAAGATTTAAAAAAGAGTTCTCCATGTTATCAACAAAAGAACTCCGTAAGATTGAGAATGGTTATGCATTTGGCTTTATCGCGGGCCTAAATGAAGCGTTCAAAAAACAGGATGAAGAATACCAGGACTATGCCTTGGTCCTTGTCACTCCACGAGAAGTTGAAAAGGAAATCGAAGGGATGAAAGTAAAACAGCACAATCTTAATGGCCGAATTTCAACCGCCAAGTATAATGAAGGAGTTGAAGACGGTCGAAATTTCCGGCCAGATCGGCGTATTTCCCCTACAGTCTAATTCCTTTTCACGCAGGTACGTCCTGCTTTTTTTGTACTTACGACCACCTCCAGGCGCGCCTATTTATGTATTTTATGGTCTTTGATTGTCTTTATGAACTCCGCTATACGGCCGTTTACATTCTATACTTTTATTTGCTGTCACCTTAAAGGTGTAGCAAAAACGGACTTCACACCACCTGAATAGGAGGAAGAGTGATTTTTTTTTAAGGCACGAAGTGCCTGATTATGATTTATAGGAAAATATAGGTTTGAAAGTTCGCAAGCAAGGGGTTTGTATCCACATTATCTGCGGATGTATTGTATCCACATTTATGTATCCACACCCCAATTTTACTTTCGGGGTGTTACCCCGAGCCCCTTTACGTCACATTTAAGTAGAGCTTTCATGTTTCGATTCTATCGAATTGGAAATGATGATAATATGCTATCATGCAATAAAACTAAGGCGAACACCAGCATAGGGTTCGCCTTTTATATTTGCGTTTGAGCCAGGAGGTGATGATTTGAAAGACCAGGAATTTCATATACGCTGTACAGCTGAAATGAAGAACCTCATAGCCCGCAGGGCAAGTATCTTAGACATCTCAATGACCTCTTTGATAAAAAATGCGACTCTATGTCCATATTTCATAAAGTATGAATATCCAAAAGAGGTGGAATCCTTAAAAATTGAGTTGGCAAAAATTGGATCGAATATCAATCAGTTGGTTAAGGCCATGAACGAGATCAATGCTATGTCTAAAAAATTTCACGATATAAATCTATATCTCGATAATCCTGATTATAGGAATCTTGCTGAAAATGCGGCTTCAATCATGAATACATTTAAAGAGTTCTCCAGTTCAGTTGTGCCTCAGCTTGAAACCCTGACAATCAAGCCAGAGAAAGTTTTCTATAGGGACGTTGAAATTGCATTCGAGGAAGATCCGAATTTGAAGGCAAAAATAGAAAGAGAGTTATAGTTGCATGGCAACTGTCAAGGGTTGGAGTATATCTGCCAGTGCATCCCAAGCGATCTCTTATATTTTGGATCTTAAGAACTCTGAGGAAAAAACAACAGGTGGGTACCTTGTCTATTCCAGCGATGCGAGAAACGGGCCTCCTCAACTTGCTTCAACAACATGGAAGGTGTGGAGAGAAAAGCGGCGAAAAAAAACCGGAAAAGAGGCTAAAGTGAAAGCCTATCATTTCGTACAATCCTTTGAACCTGGTTCTGTCACACCTGAAGAAGTATTTGACATTTCCAAAGAATGGGCTGACAAAATTACCGAAGGTAAATACCCTTATGTCCTGGCCGTCCATACCGACAAGCCTCACTTGCATTCGCATATACTAGTTCATCCTTATCAGAACGGTACAGGTAAGGGATGGGATATATTCTGGAAAAATGATCTTCAACATTTCCGTCAAATCTCTGATGCAGTTTGTAGAGAACACGGTCTAGGGGTCTTGCCACAGCAGTCTCCTAAATCTCGATCTTATTACGAATGGATGGCGGATTTTAACGATACACAGCAATCCACTGTGAAAAAAGTGATTGAATACCTGGCTCCGCGGTCAGGATCCTACCAGTCATTCAAAGATATTCTTCGCAAACTGGATTTTTCAGTGGAAGATGGCTCCCTGGATAACAACAGTAAAGATGGTGATCCATCCGTTTTTTCTTTTACGGCGAACCGAGTGCTACTTGATAAAGAGCGTACCACCGATACAACATACTACCTGAGAATTCCTAAGTCGCAGACCTATGTGCAGATTCCCGCTGCTGCTGTGAGATGGCATCGGAATAAGCAAACGATGAAGGTAACCTTGCCCATGGAAGCTGACTTCCCTGCTTACAGATATGGAAAAGAAAGCCGGGTGTCTGTTGCGGATTTATCAGAACATTTTGATAAGCAGATGGCTCAAAAGAAAAGATCTGGTCTCCGGATTAAACCCCCAGGTGCTCAGCGCTACTTGAAGACAAAATATATGGAAACCGCGAATGGCCAGCCCCTTGATCTTGATTCAGTAAAACTGATGACTAGTCAGGGGCGTTTGTCTCCACAGATGAAAAAGCTGCTGACAACCGACTCTCTTAAAGCCATCCACGAAATGCGCACAGAAATTTATCGCCAGGCTGGTATTAACACAATCCCGATGAATCAGCCGTGGAAAAAACGCGATGCCTGGCTGAACTACGTAGGGCAGCGGGCCGAAAACACTTGGCAACGACTGGAATGGGAGAGACACATGCGAACTCAAATGAGATCCCTTCCCTTCCTTCGAGACAATCGGTGCCAGATTGCGGAGGAGATTCGAAAACTGAACCAAACCATCGAGGATATTCAAACTTGTATCGGCGAAATGGAGATCCAAATGATTGAGAGTGACAGTGACACCCCCGAACATATTGAGCGATATAAGAAGGAAAACCTCATGCCTTTAGAAGATGCCAGGGACAAGTTGATCAAAGAGTTGGGACCATTGGATAAAGAGATACGGGAATTGGAACGCTACGAGAAATATCAAGAAAATAGAAAGGAGGAAAAAGCGAGATGAATGGATTGTGGATTTTTGTGATTGCGATTCTTGGGCTGCTTCTTGGATACTCTGCTGGCTATAACTCAAAAAGAGGAAAACTTCAGATTGAGGTCGATCGAATCGACTCAGCACGGAGAATACTTGCCGAAGAGCTTACTGTTTTACGGATGAGTTCAAATCTTCTGGAAAAAGAAAAATAATTCAGAAATTTGCTTGACACGATTTTTTCTGAATTTTTCGCGGCGGCCCACGCAAAAGCGTGGGCATATCTATATTTTTTTATGGACTTTATACTTGCACAGCAAAGCTGTGCCTCGAAGAAAGTGAGGTGTGGTTACAAACGCAAATGAATGCCACTAATGTGCATGTATATCGTCTTAAACCATGAGAGACTATTCATACAGAGTTTGTGAGCACATAGAATGTAGAGGATACGGTAATGAAAGTTAAAGAAGCAATCGGAAGACGAACTCTGTTTTCCGAACTAAAGATCGCTGGATCTGACAGCAGCATCATCTGCACAGAGTTGCCAGAGTACCAGGAAGTCATTTTGCAGAATGTCGGACCAAAGGAGGTCTTGGATCTTGTGTCGGTTTTGATTCGGAAAACTGCTGATGATTTAGATCAGCCTTTAGATGGGGTGCTCGATACAGTCTGGCAAAAAACAACCGCTGAACAGCTTTCCTGGCTTGAGAAGAACGATGCACAAAAATATCAGAATTTTGATGGAGGATGTTACTAATATGGGATTCAAGTCATCAGTCCAGCAGGCCATGACTCGTGGTTTTCGTAATATTTCGGTCGAGAAGATCCGTATCAACCCTGAAAATTTCTATGCCCAGACAGACTTTGAACAAGAGGCCATTGATCAAATGGCAGATTTGCTCAATGAGAATGGTCAGGATGCAAATATCCTCGTGTTCGCAGATCCTCAAGATGACGGCAAGGAATACACCCTGCTTTCTGGTGAAAGAAGATACAAAGCAGTTCTGAAACTTGTATCCGAAGGTAAATCAGATGGAATGATCCAAGCAAAGATTGAGGATGCACCTGAGTCGAAATCTGATGAGATGCTGCGGCTCATTCGTGGAAATGCACAGCGGACAAAAACTAAGGATATTCGGATCCAGGAAGTAA
Organism: Faecalibaculum rodentium; assembly: GCF_001564455.1. Classification (GTDB taxonomy): domain Bacteria; phylum Bacillota_I; class Bacilli_A; order Erysipelotrichales; family Erysipelotrichaceae; genus Faecalibaculum; species Faecalibaculum rodentium. Next base: position 575,777 of record NZ_CP011391.1, on the reverse strand, counting down.
AATCTCTTCAAGCCATCTGGGAAGAGATGAAAAAGAGCGGAACTGCTGAAGGAAGGTTTGTGGACTGGGCTGGAAAAAACATCGGAATGAGCGCCCGGCAGATTTCCAACTATCTCAAGGAAGCAGCCGGGACTGGAGGAACGGTGGAGCCCGAAACCACAGAAGATGAAACTGACCAGGAGCAGCTGAAACTGGAAGAATTTCTGTCTGCTCTCAGCCGGGAGCTGAAGGATCACACAAATGGACAGATTCGCGTTAATAAAAAAATGCAACTGCAGGTGCGAAATGAAACGTTGACCGAGTTGGCACATCATCTTGAATGTTTAGAGTGTGCATCGCTGGCGGAGATGGTGAAGAAGTTTGAGAGAGGTGAATGGAAATGAGCAAAGCAAAGATCATTGCGATGGTTTCAAACAAGGGCGGAGACGGAAAAACGACATCCTGCCTGAATCTTGCCTATGGCCTGTCTAAGAGCGGCAAAAAAGTGTTGCTTGTTGACAATGATCCTCAGTCCAACTCCACTAGCATTGTTTTGGGCCTGTCTAAGAGCCTGACAACGCAATGTGCGCAGGAATATAAAGATACCTGGCAGCAGCTCGTTGATGACGGAGCAGACCCTTTTCTGGCCTCCTTCCAGGCTCTCGAACAGTACGTAAACAAGAATGACTTTGATGCAGACATCCATGATGTCATCGAGGGATCTGCATCCATCACCGATGCGATTCAGACGACAAAGTATGAGAAGCTGGACATCCTTCCTGCATCCCACAAGCTGGCCACATCGGACTTGAAGCTGAAGAGCAAACTTGCCGGCGCTCTGAGTGTGCTGCGTAAGGCGCTGAAACAGGTTGAAGATGACTATGACTACGTCATCATCGACAATCAGCCTTTCGAGAACTCGCTGACTCTCAACAGTCTCACTGCCTGCTATAAACAGGGGGATCTGGTTGTGATCCCCACAAAGATCGACAGAGGGGGTCTGGAGGGCACTTACAGTACCCTCAACAGCTGCTACAACATTCTCGATGAAGAGGAACTTGAGTTTGACGTTAAACTGCTGATTACGATGCGGAATCGGAATGGCGTTGACATGGCGTGGGTCCAGGCACTCAAAGACACCTTCGGAGAGGCGGTCTTCGATTCTGTTATCCGGTATCAGGCAAAACCGATTTCTACCGCCAGTCTCAATCACCAGGTCGTAATAGAAGCCTTCCCTTCCTCGCCGGTTTCGCACGACTATCAGTCTCTTGTAAATGAAGTTTTGAAAGGATAAGAATGAACCACGCTACATTTATGGGTTGGCTGGCTTTCGATCTTGAGTTGAAAATAGCCAAGTCGGGAACATCCTACCTAACCAACAGCCTCACTGTTCGGCGTCCGCATAAAGACGCTGAAGGCAATAAAGGGTATGACAATATACCTTTTATTGCTTATGGGAAAATTGCTGAAACGATTTCCCATTACTTGAAAAAAGGGGATCCTTTGCTTCTATCCGGATCAATGACATCAAGCATAAATACGATGAAAGTTCTTGATCCTACTACAGCCACTGTAAAGGACAAAAAAATTCAAAGTCTCAAGCTCAGTGTTGAAAGCTTTGAATTTGTCCCGACTAAAACTGGTGACCATTCTACAAAGGTCCAGGGTGAAAAGAAAAAAGAGAAGCGAGATCCTAAGGATCTCTACTATTCCGGCGATGAGCTGGCTGTTATTTAAGGATGAAGCGACTGATAACAAAAGGAATTGATTATGAATAAGAAGAAAAAGATGATCGCGGCAGCTTTGACTGCTGCTGTCCTGCTGGGAGTAGGGTGTGCAGCTACATTCCCTGCCCCGCAGGCAAAAGAAACCAAAGATAGTACTGGAACTGCAGAAACAACAAAAAAGGTCGCAAAGGCAACCAGCGATTCTTCAGGCTCTGCCAAAGATGATACTGAGACCCTGAACAACCCAGAAACAAAGAGTTCTGAATCCAAGACCGATACAGGTGAGACAAATTCAGAAAAGAGTGGCACGAATTCTTCCTCTGCTCGAAGTGCCACTGAAAATAAGTCTTCCACTTCTTCCTCCGATAAGTCCTCTTCTTCCTCTCCAACTGCAAACAGTTCTGTGGCTGCATCCGCAGACAAAAACAACTCCAGTAGCACAACCTCTTCCAAGCCAGCCACGGACAGCTCCTCTAGCAGTACTGCCTCAAAACCTGCTCATACTCACAACTGGGAAGAGCAGTTCAGGACAGTCCACCATCCGGAAGTCGGTCATAACGAGCAATACTTGATCAAAGCTGCATGGACTGAGCAAGTGCCAATTTACGGCATGGATGAGCGTACTTACTGTAGTTCATGTCACGCAGATATTAGCGATTTGGGACAATCTGGAATTGGCGATCATGTTAAGCAACATATGCTGGCTGGAGAAAACGGTGGATACTATAGCAAATGGGTACAAGTCGTTGTTGGTTACGAAACCATTTCCCATCCAGCTGAGTACGGAACACGATGGGTAGTGGATCAGGCTGCATATGATGAGCGCGTATCTACCGGATTCAAATGCTCAAGCTGCGGAGCAACAAAATAAGTCAGCAATCTGCTGCGAATTATGTGATTAAGAATTAGATGAGTATTTGATATGTTGTATACGTGTAAAGACTGCGGACACCAGGTCTCTGATACTGCTCGGTGCTGTCCTCAATGCGGCGCTGTTAACTACTACCATATGTATCGTAAACAGGAGTACGAGGAAAAAGTAGCTGAACAGCAATATAGACAGGTTGGGATTAACGATAGCCTTAGAAAAGCTGCGATTTCACTTCTCGTAGCAACCATCTGCTGGATTGCTGTATATGTCGTTGTGAGCAAAGCTATCGAAAAAGGTAATGATTGGGAAATGACATTGCTATCATGCTTAGGCGCTATCTTCGTTATACGGCTGTGCCTTTGGGCCCGTAGTTTCCTCGGAGGGATGGTTCTGTTTTTCGTCATATTTGGAATAGTAGCCCTGCTCGAAGAAGCTGCCGGTAGATTTAGCCATGGAATCGACAATATCCTGTTTGGCACCGTTGTTTTGTTCTGTGTCTACACCATAGCAATCCGGCCAATATGGCAGTTTGGCAAAGCCGTATGGCACTGGTGGAAATTGAACAAGATTGAATATACGGATGATGACAAGCTGGAAGCATTCTTGGAGAACGAATATAAATCATAGGTATAGGCGGTTGAAAAACCGCCTTTTCTTATCACATCTTAATCACATAATTGGTAGCAACTTTGCTACCTACCCAAATCCTCCTCCTGATTTGGGTTTTTTTTTGAAAGGAGTGACCAAACAAAATGGAGGATTTTAGAAAGGAAACACAATGAGAAGATTTAGAAAATTTTCGGCATTCGCGCTGGCTTCTGTCATGGGCTTAGGTGCCGTTGCCTCTGAATCCTTTGCCGTAAATGCAGCCGGTGAAGAATCCCCTCAACTCACGATTGAAGTAGAGGGCCCAGGAACGGTTTCTGTTGACTACGATGACGTATCAAGAACGATCACTGCCGCCAAAACTTTCGAGGAGCACCTGGCAGCTGGAACTGTGCTTGATATAAATGCAACGGCCGATGTAAACGCAGAAGTTGCTTCCGTGAAGATTGATGGTAAAAATCATGAGTTATTTTCCGCAGGACCTCACTATCAGTTTGACTGGAAAGTTCCTGAGGGTGACTCTGTAATTTCGGTTGAATTTGCAAATATCGCCAATATCCAGGAAGGAACTGCATCAAAAGAAAGAACTGCAACCCCGGAAACTGAAGAAACGGCTCAAGTTACATCAGGCTCCCCAGTTGAAGAGGAAGATGCCGTGATGGAAACAGTGACTCAATCTAAACTCGAGCGCCAGTTCCAGCTCACTCCCGAAGAAGAGAAAGCCATTACTCAATACCAAAAGGGCGATTATACAAGCGCCCTTGAACTTCGAAAGAAAAAAGTAGAAGAATACGATCTTCAGGAGGTCGTGGATAGTGACTATTTCTTGACGGAAGAGTTTTTACAGAATTACGGCATTTATGGAACTTCGTGGAATGGAATGTTGATTCTTGACCCGAATGTTCGTCTGGATTATGAATCAGAACCCTATATCAATATGCAGAGAAGTGCAGGAGGAACCGTAACAAATCTTACGATTCACTATTGGTATTATGGCGGTGGCGGATACATGGATGGGGGCACCTGGGATATAGCAACTCCTAACCACGGCAGTCAGCTCGCTTTTTGCGCTAACGGTATGCAGTCCCCTCCTCCTGCAGGAACTACTTTCGGAACTCCTGTTAAGCAGAACAATGAGAACCTCCGTAAGGCTTTATATTATGGCTACAACGGGCCCCAAAACAAATTAACAAACTACTCGAAAGAGCAGCAGGTAATCTTCACTAACGACTTGGTGTCAATGGCAAATACGGGCACATGCATATCTGCCAACATCGGTGGGGGCTGGATTTGGAGAGACTATGTTTCATCTATTTGGAATCAGCTGCAGAGCTGGCCGTCTCCACCTTCTGACTTTGTGGCTTATATTGCTCCGACGAGCGGCTCAGGAATGAACTGGCAGGGGATCACCACTCCCTATCAGCCGCTGGCTTATGGCGTATATGAGGAACAGAAAGGCCATCTGTCCTTACAAAAGCAGTCAAGTAATACGACTATCACAGATGGGAATAATTGCTACGACTTCACTGGTACGGAATATACGGTATACGACAAGAATAAAAAGGCTGTAGGAAAGCTTACAATTCCCGACAACAGCAAAGATAACTGGTCAAATATTATCGAGCTGCCATTCGGTGATTACACCTACAAGGAGACAACAGCCGGAAAAGGATACGCTTTGGATCCTACCGAGTACAAAGTCACGATTGGTCCAGCTGAAACGCATCCTGCAGGATATGTTAATATGCATCATGTTTACGCTAAGGACAATCCGCAGTCTGATCCTATTGAAATCCTGCTACAGAAAGTGGACAGTCAGACTGACCAAGGCAAACCGCAAGGATCCGCTACTCTGGAAGGAGCGGAATTTACTGTTAAATTCTTTGCAGGTATCAATCCGAACATTGATGGAACTGCCACTAGAACGTGGGTAATTCGTACAGATAGTGACGGATTTACATATCTTGATGATGCCCACAAAGTCTCCGGTGATGCTTTCTATAAAAACTCTAAAGGCATTGTTGTATTACCGTTGGGCACAGTGACCATTCAGGAAACCAAGGCCCCGCAGGGTTATTACATTAATAATGAGCGTTTTGTTCGTACAATCACGGCTTCTGGACAAGCAGAAGATGTAAAAACTTATAACGCTCCGAAAGTACCTGACGTAGTTAATGAGCTGATTCTTACCAAAGTGCAGATTGGAACTACAGTCCCTGTTGGCGGAACAATTTATACTCACACTAAGCCGGATGGATCTACCGAGGATCTTACGACAGATGAGAATGGCCAGATTAAGCTGGTCGGTCTAGCTCTCGGCGAGCACAAAATTCTGGAAAAAACAGCCAGTGCTGGCTATGTTGAAAACCCCCACGAAGTCGTTTTTAAAGTTACTGAGACAGGCATCACAATGATCACGGATCTGACTGACAAGAATATGGAGTGGTCCGCTGGGAAAAATAGATCCCCTGAGTACGGCCTTAAAGTCAACGAAGAGGTCAAGGAATACGACCTGAAACTGATCAAAATCAATGAGCATGACAAGATCTTGCCAGGAGCCGAATTCACGATCTATGAAGACGAGGACTGTACAAAGGCGATTGAAACTCTAACAACAAATGAAACTGGTGTTCTTGTTTTTGAGAAGTTGGAAGACCGGAAAACCTACTATTTTACAGAGACCAAGGCCCCTGCGGGGTACCGAATCCCGGTTGATAAAAACGGGGACGCGCATGTTTACGAACTGCGAGCTGAAGCTACACCGGCAGAAGGTACATTCAACTTTTATGTTGACGGTGTCAAATATACGGTTGCCAATATCGATGGATCAATTCATCTGGAGGATGGAAACGGGACAACCATCATCGCCATTACTGTGATCAATTACACTTCAGGAAAACTCCCGGAAACTGGCTCTAATTGGACAATTAAACTTATTGGAGCAGCCATCATTTTTGGCATTTTTGGCTATGTGTTCTCGAAGAACAGAAAATGCAAGACGACAATTTAGAAAGAAAGTAGATTGATGAGAAAAAGTTTTTACAAAACAGCAGCCATTAGTTCAATGGCTCTGACAGCCATGCTTTGCGGTGGACCCACCGCTTTTTCTTTTGGTTCTCCCATTGTAGCTCATGCGGAAGAATATGCCTTAAACCCGACTTCTAACACGCCTAATGGCATTGCGAGTCTTGGAACCGGAACAGCCAGCATTACGATTACTGCAAATACTGGTCAGACTCTGCTGGGAAAGAAATTCCAGGTGTATCAGTTATTCACAGCTGAAAATTCCAAAGATGGCGAGTCAATCAATTATGATGTAAATCCTGTTTATAGATCCGCTCTGCAGAGTGTTGTAGGCACTGCCCTCAAGTTATCTACTGATTCTGTAAATGATTACCAGATCATTGATTATATTCAGTCCCTCAATACCAATCCTGTCGAAGGTGCAAATGCAAACCAGACAATTGAAGGATCCTACAGCGATTTCCGTTACTTTGTGGAGGATCTTAGAGATGAGATCAAAAAGCAGGGTATTACAGGTTCGTCCGTGACAGTCACTCAGACTCAGGCCAATGGATCCATCCAGATCGGTGGTCTGGACTACGGATATTACGTCGTAGATGAAGAAAATGTAGGCAATAACGGCGGGCACTCAGCTGCATCAATGTGTATCGTTTCCACGGCTAATCCTACAGCCTCCATCAAGATCAAATCGGACTATCCACTGGTGGAGAAGCAGATAAACGAAGATGACAACGGAATCGGATGGAATGATGTTGCCGATTTTGAAATCGGTCAAACTGTCCCCTATCGGTACCAGACATCAGCCCCGAATATGAACGGTTATCACTCTTACTATCTCGCTTTCTGGGACAACATGGATCCTGCGCTTACCTTTGATCCTGCATCTGTACAGATCACGATCAAAGGATCCGAAAACCCCAATCAAGCTAACTCAGCACAGAAGACATATACACTCAAATCTGGCGAATTTAACGTAAATGAGTCAGTTTCAGGTGCAACGTTCCGTGTTGAAATTGCGGATCTGAAAGCCATTATTGATCGCGAATTCCCTGGTGGTCTGAATAATAACAACGAAAACGTTTATGGTCAGAAAATTGAACTGACATACAATGCGAGACTGAATGATTCGGCCGCTGATCAGACTGGACGTCCTGGCTTTGAAAACCAGGTCCGTCTCGAATTCTCTAACAATCCTGACTCTAATGGCACCGGCGAAACAGGCTTTACACCCTGGGATACCGTAGTGTGCTTCACATATAAAGTAAACGGACTGAAACTGAACAACTATGACAAAACCCTGGAAGGGGCTAAATTCCGCCTGTATAGCGATGCAGATTGCCAGAATGAGGTCTACTTAAAGCAAGGAACAAATGGCTATATCGTCATCAACCGAGATGCGGTAGGCGGCACCGATCACACCGGTGGCGCTGTCCCTGCAGAAGCGGTAGAGATGGTGTCTGACGCTAACGGTGTATTCAATATCTATGGTTTGGACCAGGGAACCTATTGGCTGAAAGAGACCGCGGCTCCTGATGGCTACCGCCCGCTGCTGGATCCCATTGAGCTCACTCTGAAGCCGACATTCACGACCGACCGAAACTCTTATGTTGAAGGCCAAGGAGCAACGGACCAGATCCTTGTTAATCTGGAAGCTACTGCCACAGTTAAAACATTCTACGGCGGCCTCGAAAAGACAGAGAATCTGGTTCTAGAAGCTAACGCAGAAGAAGGAGCCGCCAATATCACAGTCATCAATGAAGTTGGATCAAAGCTGCCTATTACTGGTTCCAACTGGACACTGATCATGCTTGGAGCAGGTGTCGCTATGGGAACGGTTGGTCTGGCTGTAAGCAAAGGCAAGAAGAAGCAGAATAGCGAAGAGTAATCGATGAAAAGGAAGATATTCTCCAGATTGTTTTTTGTCATCGGTTTCCTACTCTGTGCTGCCCCTCTCGTCTTGGGCCTTATCGCTGGATTAGAGCAAAAAAGTGTGATCAGTAGTTTTAACCAGACTGTATCAGCCAGCGAGAATACAGCGGAAGAGGCTTTAAAAAATGCCGATGAATACAATACTCGGTTGTGGCAGGCACAAGGGGCCATCGTGGGAAATGCTGATGCTGAATTCTACAGCGACGAGAACTACGAAAGTCAGCTGAATCTGGCTGGAACAGGTCTGATGGGATCCATTTCTATCCCGAAGATCAATATCAGCTTGCCTATCTACCATGGGACGGATGATGAAGTGCTTTCCAAGGGCGTCGGTCATCTTCAAGGTTCAAGTTTACCTGTTGGCGGCGAGAATTCACGAAGCGTTCTTACAGCTCACCGCGGGCTTCCAAATTCTAAGCTATTCACCCGGTTAGATGAGCTGGAAACGGGTGATCTGATTTTCCTTGACATCTCTAGCCGAAAGTTGGCTTACGAAGTGGAGAATATCGAAGTTATCGACCCCGAAGATATGGACAAGCTGCAAACGGTGGGTGGTAAAGATCTAATAACACTAGTGACTTGTACTCCCTATGGGATCAACACCCATCGGCTGTTAGTGACAGCCCATCAAGTTCCCTACTCAGAAATGGCTGCACAGGCAGTCATGCCTGCTCCCCCTTCCTGGCGGGAACTGATATTTGCTTCATTACCATTCATTTTCATTTTTATAGGTCTATATAGACCCATTAAAGATTTTTTCCATAAGCGAAAGGAGAGAACCTATGAATAGAAAGATCAGCGCGGCATTGATCACTGGGATGGTTGCCGGTGGTGCACTTGCCGGATCTCACACAATTCTCGCTGAAAGTGACAGGACTCCGGATGTTACGTTAGTGCCTGAAAAGGACCTGACTAAGGTTCCTGAAAACGGGCTTGGCAGTATCAGCATTGAGCTGACGGAATCCAAAGACAATCGCCCGCGTGATAATGTCAAATTCGGTCTTTACAAGGTAGCGGACGTCATTAATGGTGAGTACGTCCTGAATGATGATTTTGCACAATCTGAAGTTGATCTCAACGACATCAAGACAGCTAACGATATGGAGGAAGTTGCCAGAAAGCTATCGCGGTTCGCTGATGAGTCGCTGGTAACAGAACTGGTGACTGACTATCAGGGAAAGACCAGAGCCGATCAGCTGAGTGTAGGCGTCTATCTGCTTCAGGCGGAAGATATTGCGGGTTATGAATTCATTGCCCCGTTCTTGATCGCCATACCCACATGGGATGATGTAGATGAGTTGTTCTTATATGATGTAGATGTTTTACCTAAACACGATCAGCTGCCAAAAATTGCCGTTGATAAGGTCGATGCAGCTACAGGTGTAGCTATCACTTCAAACGACTTTCAGTTCACGAGTTATTCTGACCCTGAGTGCAAAGAGAAACTCGATGTAGTAGCTGGGAACATTACAGATGGGACGGCTACATTTGAGGTCGATTACGGCATCACCTATATCAAAGAAACTGGCGCCCCAATGGGCTACATGCTGTCTGACGAGGTTGTCAAAGTCGAGATCAATGACGAAGGAATGTATGTCAATGATTCAAAGGTGGATCCAGGTGATGACCTGATCTATCACTATGTCTACAACAACACTCTTTTGGGAGGTGCCAAAACTGCTGTTGGGACCAACGCTGGACTGCTGATGGCAATCGGCGGTGCATCAATCGTGATTGTAGGTATCATCGCGATCAAGATGAAAAGAAAGCAGAACTAGGACTGGATGAGAACTAAGAAATGGCTGAGTCGGATGCGAATCTAGCACCGACTTTTATTTGTTAGAAAGGAGAATTTATGGCAAGAAAAGCTAAGGCACCAAAACCACCTACTGTTGAAAATCTAAAGAAAGAGCGAGAAACACTTATGCAGCGCACAGATGCTCTGCGAGTCGAACTCGCTGAAAAAGAAGATCGTTTAAAAACACTCGATGATCAAATCAAGAAATTCGAGCGATACGAAAAACAGATCCTGAAGTTGAGAGAGCAGCAGGCTGCTCTATTTAATAAGGTCGAAGACCGGGAAGAAAAATCTGTTTCAGATGGCAACATTGCAACCAACTATGTGAAAGATGATATAAATTTTTTTGTAAATGAGGACCATGAAGAAGACTACTGATCTTGTAGCCGCATATAACAAGACTTGGGCAAAGATCGGGATTATTCTTCTTATTGTTCTGGCCGGCTCAATTCTTCTGCGAATGACGAGTTTGATTGATTATTATGCGATTAATGTGCTGACCTCAATTATAATTGCAAACAGTTTCTGGATCATCATCATCGCAATTTTGTTGTTTGTCGCTAACATTTGCGAGAGGCTCAAGTTTGAGCAAACCAAAGAGAAAGAGAAGAGAAATGTCGATTGATAACGAAGTCAAACATGCTGCAGGCAGTTCAATTACAATTGCCGTGCAGGCAGGGACCAGCGTTGTAAAAGCGCTCAGAGATTTTCTGAACGCTTTTTATTTGGCACAACTTGCTCACGGAGATTCGGTTTACTATAACGTCTTGCACGGAAAGAGGCACTACGGGTCTCAGTTTAAGAAAGAGTCCAGTCTTGAAGAACTTAATTTGCTCTCAAAAGACAGTAGAACGATGAAGATAGGAATTCACGATGAGGACAGGAAACTTATACAGCGTGAATGCAAAAAGATGAATGTTAACTATTTTCTGGCCAAACGTCCTGCCAACCTGGAACAACTCTACCAAGAGTTCGTTTCAGAACCCGGATCAGTAACGGGCAAAGATGGGGAACTGCTGGATAAGTTCCTTTTAAAAGAGCCGAGGCTCGATGAACACGGGAACCTGGTCCTTAATAAAAGAGGTTTGCCGATCATGGACCTGAAAATCGGGGCTGACAGAAAGCCGGTATTGATTGATGCGGAACATCTCCTTGCTTTTGCGGAATGCGATATACCGAAATGGGAGTATATCTGCCGTAAGCTGGAAGCTAGAAACAGGACTCACGTACCCTTGAAGCAGAAATTGCAAACACTTAAAATCAATGCTTTGAGAACCCAGAGAGAGCACGAGACATCTACAAGGGATGCCAAAATCTCTAAATCTAGTCAGAAGAGAAGCACAGGAAAGGAGGTGAGTCGATGAGCGAAATAAACCCAGCTGTTGGGTCTGAAGAATATGAAACTCCAGAGCATTCAGGCGAAGAAGGTTCTAACAGAAAAAAGAAATATTCTTCGATTCGAATGAAACCGTTTCTAATCTCCGTAGCAGCCTTTTTCGGATCCTTGTATCTCTACGGTACTCTGGCTTTTACCATGAGGTTGCTTCCAATGGTTCAGAATTCAGAGGAAGCATTTACCTATGGATTAACCAACGGATGGCGTCTTAGAGAGGCGGGCTTCCATCCGATGGCTTTCATGGCCACAGCACTTATTGTAATGAGTATAGGATGGCTCATTTGGGCCGAAATTCAGCGATCAAAGAAGAACCTACGTCCCAAAGAAGAGCATGGGTCTGCAAAAAACGCAAAACTGGAGGAAGCTAAAGTCCTGGCAGGCCATGACCGGACGAAGGATATTCTTTTATCCAAAAATATCCGACTCGACATGAATACTCGAAACACAAATCTCAATGATAATGTCATGGTAATTGGTGACTCTGGGTCGTGGAAAACCATGTCGTACGTTAAACCTAACTTGCTGCAAATGCATTCAAACTATGTTGTGCTGGACCCTAAAGGGAGTGTTGCCGAAGAAGTTGGCAACGCCCTGAAAGTAGGCGGCTACGACATAAGGTATTTGAACCTGGTTGACATGGGCAAATCTATGGGATATAACCCATTTCACTATTTTTTTGAGCCGAATGACATACAGAAATTTGTCGTCTCACTGATCGAAAATACCACGTCAAAAGAAAAAACCGGCGGTGACGATTTCTTCGTCAAGGCTGAACAGACATTTATCGTTGCCCTTGTATTCTTTGTCCAACATGTTTTTAAGGATACGGCAGAACAAAACTTCAACACTGTGATGGATCTCTTGCTCCTTGCAGAAGCCAAAGAAGAGCAAGGCGCCGACACTTTTAAGTCAGAATTGGATCTACTATTCGAGCAGCTCGAAAAAGACTTGGCCGAGTGCAGAGATCAAGGCGCAACATGGGAAGAAGTGCAGTTTGGAGAGCTTGCTGTGAAGAACTACAAGATGTTCAAAATGTCCGCTGGAAAAACAGCTAAAAGCATCCTTGTATCTGTTGGTGTTCGCCTGTCTGTATTTAATCTCCCAGGGCTGAAGAACATCCTGAAAGAGGATGAACTCCATCTTGAGAGAATCGGCACCCCACTGGTTATGAATAAAAATGCCCATGATGATCTATCTAAAGACATTACTCGCAGCCACTGGGAAAGCCTGACGGGCAGAGACTATGAAAAAATCGATCCGGATCAGCTACGAAAAACTGTTCTGTTTGTAATCATTTCTGATTCGGACAGAACTTTTTCTTTTCTGGCATCAATCATCCTGCAGCAGGTATACGATCAGCTGTACCGTGCGGCGGACGGACGTAAGGACCACGCGCTGCCAATCCATACTCGCATTATCAATGACGAGTTTGCTACGACAGGTAAGCAGCTTGATATAGACATCAAGACCGCCACAATGCGGTCCCGTAATATCTCAGCGTCATTTATTGTTCAGGGTTTGTCACAGCTTAAAGGGCTCTACGAAAAACAATGGGAGGCAATTTTTGAGAACTGTTCAACCACGCTGTTTCTGGGTGGAAAAGGACCAACCACAACTGAGATGTTATCCAAGCTGATTGGTAATGAAACGGTCATTTATAAGTCGAAAACCGTCTCTAAAGGGCGAAGCGGTGGATACTCGGAAACAGATCAGATCTATCAGCGGCCTCTTTATGGAGCTGATGAAATCAACCGAATTCCTACAAATCACTGTCTGGTCCACATACGAGGACGACAAATCTTCGAAGACGAGAAATACACATTGATGGATCATCCAAATATTGAAAAAACGATCCATGGGCCAGATGGCGAAGCGAACAGGTTTGATGTCGCAAGTTATCGTGAACTGCTGCAGCCGCTTGAGATTGCAAGATCCAGATCAATTGACGACTTGGATCATGATGACTACGAACACGGCTATCTTGATGAAAACCTTTATACGGGAGCGGCAATGATCTACATCAACAGCAGCCAGTTAGAAGAGACCATCGATGATCTTCTGCTGGAATACGAAATCAAAAATAGGAGGAATTAATTATGGATTCAATTACTAACATGTGGACTATTCTGTCTAAAGCTGGTCAGACAGCAGGTATTGTTATTTTCTGCTTTGCCGTTATTAAGCTGATCATCTCTGCGCTTAATCATGATAGCAATCAGATTGGTTCCAACGTCTTTCTGGCAATGGCAGGCGCTGCTGTCTGGTTCATTTTCGGCATTCTTGCCGGCCTTAATCTGAACTTCGGCTAAGCCGAAACTCCCAGGAGAAGATGAATGATTGAGTTCCTGAGCGGTATAGTCGAATTCATTACAAGTTTGGCTACGTTTGACTATGCAAAAATTCAAGAAATCTTTAATCTGGCAGCCTTACATCCTAATGGTTCAAATCTCACTGATGGAGTATCATTCCCTGCGGCTTCCCTTTGGGAAACTGCACAAAATGTATCGTTGAAAGCGGTGGCACCAGTAGCAGTGACCGTATGTGGTATTTTCTTTGCGATGGAGCTCTTCCATCTGCTGAGCCGCAATCAAACCAGTGGTATCGACATGTTTTACTCGATTATCATGACCCTGCTTAAAATGGCAATTTGTGTTGTTGTCGTTAAGAACATGACCGGTATCATCTCGCTGTGTTTTTCGTTGAGTACCGAGGTAGCCAACAATATTGGAAAGATGATTACCATCGAAGAGATGTCGTCAATCAACACAGAAGAGCTTGTTACCGAAGCAATGAAAGACGCCGATCTTATGAATAAATTCTTCGCAGGGGTAACAGCCTGGTTCTGCAATGTGGTGATCAACATTGCGCTGACTTTGGCATCGATTGTCTGCCAGCTGCGTTTTATTGAGATCTATATTTTCGTTGCTGTTGCCCCAGTTCCCTTCTGTACGTTTTGTAGCTCAGAATATAAATCTATCGGTGTTTCTTTTCTCAAGCGACTTCTTGCGCTTGGACTGCAGGGAGCTTTCATCATGATTGCAGTTTACTTTTTCATGACGATCATAGGAGCTATCCAGCTTGAAAGTGTGGGAGACATCTTCACTCTCTGCTGGACCTATGTAGGTTTTTCCTTGCTTCTGGTCATCGCCATCTTCCAAACCGGTGGATGGGCCAAAAGTTTACTGCAAGTCAACTAAGGAGTTAGTATGGACGACAGAATATTCTTTTCCGCAAGACAGGTTGTGGTCGCTAATAAAGTCGTGGATCCTGCTACCGGTCGAATTGCCTATAAGCCGTTTTACCACTCGACAGTCAGAAATCCCGATGGCTCCAGAAAACGGTATGCCAAAATATGGATTCCAGATAAAGACCATCGCAAGTTTACATTTACTGCAGATGAAAACGGGTTGGAAAGGAATGGAAGAAGAGGCTATATCCAGGTTCCCTACGAAAATGTCAGGACTATCACTAAGGATGGCAAGAAGACCTTGCAAAGCTTTTTGATTATCAATAATGCTTCTGAAGCGGTCTTTACAGTTTATTTTCAAAACCACCGAGATAAAGTTACTGGAAAATTTGATCATCCGCAGTCATGCAAGGTCTCTTTGAAAGAACTGAAGCAAATCTTTGTCCGCAGGGAAATCGATGTGAAGCGAGATCTTGGACTCGATAGACCTAAGCCGGAAAACAAACAGGAAAAGGCTAAATCCCCGAATCGCAAAAAGGATTTGGGAAAAGCAAGATAACAACGTCATCACATTTTTTACCCATAATCGGTAGCAAGATTGCTACCGATTTCTTTTTATAGGAGGTAGCTATTGGAAAACCTTTATGTCTCAATCCCCAAAGATATAGATGAATACGAGAAGAAACTCTATATGGGAATAACCGCCAGACAGCTTGTTTGGATTGTCATTGCATCAATTGTTTCGCTTTTTATTTTCTTCTTATGCAGCCTAGTGCATCTTTACGATTTCGGATTCATTCTCTGCTTTGTCTGCGGACTGGCAATCTTTTCTATAGGGGGATTCAGGAAATGGCATGGCCGTCCCTACGATGAATTTCTGAAGTCAGTATTCAGATATTATCGCCGTACTCAGAGAATCACATTTTGCAAACCCATCATCATGAGAGGAGGAGATGAGCATGATCGGACGAAAAAAAGTCGGACTGACCGCAAACTCAACAAGCAGTATGCCAACGAACAAACAGCCTGGGATGAATAAAAAACTCACCAGAAAAGAGAAAAAGAATGAAGTAGTACGGATTCGATCTGTACAGAATGCTTTTAAATACAACCAGATGTTGAAGAACGGCGTCTGCGTTATGGATGATGACCTTTACTCTATGTCTATTCTGTTTTCAGACACGAACTTTTCAATGGCTCCGGAGGAGACAAAGATCAATATCTTTACGCGTTATATGGAGATTCTGAACTCTCTGTCCACTGACAAGGCAGGAATCTCGTTAACGATTAATAATCGGCTAGTGAATGAAGAACAGTTCCGAAAAAAAATGATCATCCCCCTGGCTTCTGATGGACTGGATGATTTGCGGATGGAACTCAATCAGCAACGCCTGGACGATCTGTCAAAAGGTCACAACAAAATTGTGGCTGAGAAAATTATGACAGTCACTGTTAATGCCGATAATGTCGTTGAGGCAAAACGCGACCTCGATAAGGCTGCTTATGATCTGGAAGGTAGTTTTCAGAGTTTGGGCTCGGAGTGCTCAGTCATGTCCGGCAAGGAGAGACTCGAAACTCTTTACAGCGTAATTAAACCGGGAAAACACCTGGATTTCGAATACGAATATCTGGGCCCTGGAGATTCTACCAAAGATTTCATCTGCCCTTATGCGATGGACTTCGGGGAATCGCCGCAATACTTTCGGATGGATGATCGCTATTGTCAGGTACTATATCTCAGCAGCTGGGCTACTGAAATGACAGAAAGCTTCTTTGAGAGCCTCATGGCTTTGGAACACAATCTGATGATTACTCTTCACATGTCTGTTGTTCCACGTGGACAGGATGTCTCTCATATCCAATACATAATCGATGACATGCGCGCAAACCGTTCTAAAATGATCCGCCGTGATCGTCGTCAGGGTGGTGACGGTGATGTCCCCGATCAGATTGAGTTTGAGTATCAGCAGGCGATGGAACTGCTAAAGGATGTCCAAGAACGGAACCAACGGCTCTTCCATGTCCAGCTTCTCGTGATGATCAACGCATCGTCTAAAGATGAGATGGATTTTGTGTCCAAAGACGTGCAATCGGTTGCATCGAAACGCGGCTTCCAGTTCTTGCCTATGTCTTATGAGCAGGAAGAGGCGTTTAATGCTGTTTTACCGATCGGCCGACCTAAAGACAAGCTCGGTCGGACAACAGTGTCCAAGGTGTGCTCAGTGATGATTCCCTTTACGACCAAAGAAATCAGAGCCAACGAATCCCCCATCTACTACGGATCCAACCCTATAAGTCGGAATATGATTCTGGCCAACCGGCGTGAGCTTGCGAACCCCTCTGGCTGGATTTTAGGTAAACCCGGTTTTGGTAAGTCCTGGTCCGCCAAGGAGGAGTCCATGGCTGTGCTGCTTCAGAATCCGAATGCTGATATTTTCTTTATTGACCCCCAGGGTGAATACCGCCACTTGGCAGAAGAATTAAACAAGATCTCAATGCGAGAAAAATTCACTGTGCTTAAAGTGGATATGATGAGTAATCTGCATTTCAATCCGTTCGAGGTAGACTTATCCGATCCAGAATGGCTGAAGCGTAAATCAGAATTCCTGCTATTTGTGATTGCAGAAATGATCGGTCAAGGTGAACTTTCTGCCACTCAGAAATCTCTGGTGGACCGCATTGTACATAAAGTCTATCAAGAGTACACAATGGCGCTTGAATCAGGCCATGAAACGCGAGTCCCGACCCTGAAAGATTTTTATAACAAAATGAATGAATATGCCGAAGAGACAATGAACCCGGTTGCCGCAGATATTGCCGAGTCGCTATGGATTTTCGTTAATGGTTCCATTGATCTATTTGCTCATGAATCCAACGTTGACATGAGCAGTCGCTTCATTGTTTTTGATATATCGGAACTGGGTGACAGCATCCGAACGCTGGCAATGAAGGTTATACTTGAAACCCTGGAACAAAGAGTCAGAGAAAATCACCTCTCTGGTAAACCAACATATGTCTATATTGACGAGATTTACCTGCTTCATAAAGATGCCTATAGCGAAAACTTCCTGAACGAGTTTTGGAAATGGTGTCGCAAGTTTGGAGGAGTCGTCACGGGAATAACGCAGAACGTGTCCGAACTGCTAGAAAGCACACAGGCTACTTCAATGCTGTCCAACTCTGAATTCTGCATCATGCTTGCTCAGGGACACGACGATGTGCAAAAGCTTCAGATTCTTTTCAACCTATCAGATGAACAGGCAAGATCCCTGCTTTCCGCTGGTAAAGGTTCTGGATTGATTAAATACGGGACAACGATTATTCCTTTTAAGAACAGCTTCCCGAAAGATACTCGTCTCTACGAAATCTGGAACACAGATCCGCGTGAGCAGAAACGTATCACAGAGGCAAAAAAGGCGATCCGCAAGGCTGTTATTAAGCCCGATGATCACCCTCATCATTACGATTCGGAATCTCCGAAGGAGAAAACCAGTAGCAAGATTGCTACCGAATATGTGAAAGAAGCGGTAATAAAAGCCCCAACTAAAAAAGCAGAGGGTTCTGCTGATCCGGTTGTGAAAGCTCCAGTCTCAGTTGTCAGAACTGGGTATGATCCAAACGAGTATTAGTATGTTGCGCCTTAAAGATGGAGAAATCAAAATCCAACTGGCTGAATTGTCAAACACAAGAGACTTAGATTGCGATGAAGATTTGATTTGCGCGGATCTTGCATGGCTTTACGTTCAACACGAACGGAAGCTCAAACGGGTCGGCTTCTCTTACGAAAAACACGGTTCTTCTTTGTGTCTGAAGGAAATCACAGACATTGTTACAGTTGAGGATCTCCCGAAGGGTGACGGAAATGTAGAGACGCAGCTTACTCCTGAAGAAAAGGAAATAGCAAAAGAATTATTTGCGGATATTCTTAATACAAGAATTGGTCATCCTGAAGGTTCTCCGCGAGAAAAGGCGCAGTTCTGTCAGGACAGAGCGGGATTATGGTGTGTAAAAAAACCAGGTCTGCCGATGACACGATTTCGGTCCAAGCTGGCCGCAGCTCTTTTTATGACAGACTTTCCTATCGAGCTGGCAGATCGAGCTGACAGTGTTCCGGAGCGGATTCACCAAGCCGCACTAGAAGTAGTTCCAAAGGAGCTAATGTCACAAGACTGGTTTCAACTGATGCAGCCGCAGTCTGTAACTCAAACGACAGAAGATCAAGGTGAGCTACAGCAAAAAAAGAGTTCGGATCACTCAGCTAAAGGGTTGGCCCCTTGTTTCCGTTAGAGGAGGGATTGGATGGAATGGAAATCGCAGATTGCCGACGATGTCAAACGGTATATCAAGTATGGCTTGATTGGTCTTATTTCTTTTATTGGAGCCGGTTTGGCTCTTTTTTTTCTGACTCGTCCAGCTGCTGATGTGGTTTTGGCCAGAACGGAAATCAATTTTGGAGAGCAGATCAAAACTTCAGATCTTGTCGAAAAGGTCGGCGATTTTCTTGTAAAGGAAGAGCAACGTGTGGCACCAACAGTGATTCAGCTCACTGATTTTTCGGTGTCGATGACTGAACTTGACACCACGGTTCTAGGGGATCAAGAAATCCGCTTTTCCTTTTCTAAGGACTTCCCGGATGTTGTAAAAAAGGTGCGTGTTGTTGACAGGGAGGCGCCGGTTATCACTCTGCATACAGAGAACATGGAATTCACAATTGAACAATTCGAAAGCGAAGATCTCATGTCCTATGTTTCAATCGCCGATAACGCTACGAATACAGAGTCGCTGACAGTTCAAGGAAAAGTTGATGGAACCATTGTCGAGGGATCTGATCTTGAATACCAAATTACCGCTGCAGATGAGAGCGGAAATAAAGCTTATGCCGTTTTAAAGATTCATATCAAGGAGCCAGAAAAAGAACCTGAAATTGAAGAACTTGGGGATATAAGTGAAAAGCCAGATAGTGTTGAAGAGCCCGCTAACCAATCCCCTTCCGCGAATCAAACCGCTTTACCTGTTCCCTCTGCTCCGAGCTCTTCTGTTGTACAGCCATCTCATAAGCCCTCCAATAAGCTGTACCTTTTCTCCGATGGATACACCATGGCTAACGTTACAGGGGCTTGTATGGCAGATTTGCAAACTTCACCTTATCCAGGTGCATGCATTCCCTTGCAAGATGCATCAGGGATCTATACAGGGATGGAATTGAGATTTGATTAGAAAGGAGCATGATGTCAGAGATTTTCAAAACACGAGGCGAAAGACTAAGCGAGAATGCTGGCTCATTACTCGACAAAGCTCAAAACAATGCCTTTGCCTCTGCAGCTGAAATCGGATCTCGAAGTCTTAAAAGCATCGCAGATGGCAGTTGGGCTTCGCTGCAAACTTTATCCAGGGGCGCTCACCAAACGGTTGATTTGTCGCTGAATGCAGCCAACAAGTATACCCGCGATATATATGACGTGGGACAACATGGCAGAACAGATCTGACTGAAGATGCCGGCAGTTTCATACTTGGACATTCAGCAATGGGAATTCGAAATGCAGCCAGAATGAGCAATATCCCTATCAGCCTTGCTGAAAAAGGAATCGCCCATGGTTTATACAACGAAAAACGCTTAAAGAAGGAAGCAGTCAAAGGAACAGAAATTCTCAAGGATAATCCAAACGCGGCAAGGCATTATTACGAAATCGTAGCTGGAAAAGACAAAAAAGAATCACTAGTTTATAGTGACCGACTTGCCTGGAATCGATATGAAGATAATGGAATTCACGGTTTGGACGTTAAAGGTACAGCTGCTATCGACAAGTATTCGGCTAACCGCGCTCATCGAATGAGGGACAGAAAAAACTGGCTGTTAGATAATGCAAGAGAGAGGAAGAAATTTCATCCAATCCGATCTACCAGAGATACAGTCAGCAATCAAAGTCGAAAACTCACCACCAAAGCAATTCAAGGAGGTTCTCCTCAAGATACAACGAATGCAACAGTACTCCGTTTTTACAATCTGGCCAATTCACGCCCAGTAAAAAAGACAGCGAAAAATGTAGTTTTTCATCCTGTCAAGACGGCCAAAAACGTCGCAACATTGCCACTTCTACCAGTTAAATGGGCTAAGTCGGCGCTAGGACTCCTGCGGTCCCTGATTGCAGGGATGTTTTCTGCTTTATCAACAGCGCCGGTCATTCTAAGTCTAATTGCGGTGGCTGCCCCCTTACTCTGCGCAATACTAGCAATCACAATGATTATAACTACAGTTTTGAGTTTCAATAGTTATTCTGTGCCTATCGAAAGTATGGCATCAATGTCTTATGCAGCAAATGCATTTATTTATGAAGCCAAGAAACGCAACTGGCAAGATAACGCTATTATTGGATCCCTAGCCTATATACTCCAAGAAGGAGCAGCTAAGGGAACCTTTACATATGAGAATTACTACTGTATTCCGGGTCCATCAGGTCAGCTTAACGATACAACAATGGACAACTCAGCCTGGCTATCTTGGATTAATAAAAGCACCACAAAGAACAGATACTACGAAGCTTATTATAAAAACAACACAAGCCGATATGCTGCAATAGGTCTAGGATTGCTGCAGGACTCAGATGTTTGGCCAAATCCATCTACACCAGACATAAAGGAAGCAGCAAATGCTACTAGACTGATCAATTTTGCGAAAGACAAAGGCAAGAGTTGGCAGGATCCAGAGACTCAAATGACATGGATTTTTGAAGAAAGATTTAAGCCGGAGAGTCTCCCTTTCGATACTGCCGGAATTGATCCCACAAAAGATAACTTAAGCGCAGAAGAATACTGTAAAAGAGTTGTTGCGGGGATAGGAATGCCGGGAATGGTTTGGACAGCTGTGCCATTCAATGACCCGCATGTCCAGCAAGTTGGCGCTGCACAAAACTATCTCAACAATTACAGTGGGTTCTCGTACTGGTCTTCTCCAGTTATGGGCGATTACACCAGTACACCAAATTTCGGAAATGCCGCCGCTTATAGAGAAGGGAATCCATACTACACTCCTGTTCTGACGGGACAATGTACATGGTTTGCGTGGGGACGTTTCTTCGAGCTTTATGGCTTTGACCCGGGCTTTCGTGGTAATGGAAATCAGTGTGCAGCACAGTTGGTCAGCACACATCCAGATAAATTTGAGCTTAGCTATACACCTGCGGCGGGGAGTGTGTTCTCTGGCATTGGTGTAAACCATGTCGGAATCGTTACGAGTGTTCGAGATGGAATGGTAACGATTGATGAGGGCAATGTTGGAAATCGCGCAGATGGCACATGGGAAACTGCAATCAGAGTCTGGACTAGTCGAACTCTCCCCTCAACTCAACTCTCTGCGGAGCTTGGAGGAGTAATGTATGCAGTGCCAAAAACTGGAGTGTAAAATGAAAAAAGTAATTATTCGAGCAATCCTCATTTTAGTGGGGGTTGCTCTTTTATCTACAACATGTCTTTTGATTAGCCAATTCATCCAGGCAAGTAATCCATTAAAAATTGATTTGATGGATGGCATCGCTGTTCGATATTCCGGATGGAATGGTGAGGGAAATGCGGAGACTGTGCATACAGGGATCAGCTACACAGGAAATGACGAGGCAGTCTTGAAATTCATTGACACAATACAAATTTCTGTGAGTCCCAACTCACATTTGAGTAATGGAGACACGGTAACTGTCCGTGCTATCTACAGCGACAACGCTAGAAACCTAGCCAATGTGGAAGTAGTCCAAGACGTAATGACCTGTACGGTTGACGGTCTAAACGGAGAGTCAATCATCTATGAATATGACGACAATCTTAAAGAGACTCTCACAATTGATGGATATGAAATACCGGACAACTTTACTACAGATGAGGAAAGACAAGCCTATGTATCTTACATGAAGTCTCTGGACGGAAAAACAGATGTAGCGGAGCCTGAAATCTCTGAACAGTGGTACATCGGAAAGTCAGAAAATCCAACAAATTTTGAGAGTACCACCTTTTGGACAAAAGATTATGGAGCGTACCCAAAAGATGCCTATTATGCGGCACTCGATTTTGGATACAGTAGTAGCCAGCCGTTTAAGGTAGAATCTGTCATGTCCGGGGGACATGTTGATGGATACCGAACAGTTTTTTCAGAGGACTAGGGTATGAATGCAGCTGCTAGACTATTTATTCGCAATCAGTATTTCAATATCGACAATCTGTTTAGAAACTTCGATCCTGAGAATATCAAATGGCATTTAAAAGTAATGCTATATACTCCGGATTATAGCTGGTTTAATACGTGCGCTATCGCCAGTAATGATAGCTTCAGGAGAAGTGGCTTATATCGCGCCCAACCGCTGGATGAGTGGTCCCAAGAATCACCAGAAGGTGTAACTGATAAAGATTTCACCATCCTCTTCCCACTGCTTGATCAAAGCGATCCGAGAATAACTTTTGCTCTCGAACAGCTATATACCGTTCGAGATTTTAATATGGCAGATGAAATTGATACCGAAGATCCTCCGTTAATCCAGGACGTTTTGCGATCAGGCAGATTTTCCGATCTTAAAGAGGCTCTATCTGAAGGCTGGAGGAAAAGGCTAATGGAGTCCTGGCTTTCTAAATGCAAATATTATAAATGTGCCAATGACGAAGAAAAGAGATTCTTGGAGAATTGCTATATTTATGCATTCAGCAGGACTGACCTTGCTGAACAGCACGATCTTGATTGGAAACTTTCCAGAAAGCCAGAAGACAGTGTTGCCCTTTATCGTGCAATGCACCAAATCATCTGTGACTATCCAGGTATGATTGCTTCTTGGCTGGTGAGTTTGCAACAGTCCAAATCTATGCACAAGAAGAGATTATCTGCTGCAGTCTTGTCGTCAATCAGAAAGGGGCAATCGTGATTCGAGTAACTTATGAAACTAAGCCTATCCTCATGACCCTGTGCGGCTGCGGCTTGGATAGAGAAGATGCTATACAATTCTTGAAGGATGTACGCTATGACGATTACAATGGGTTTGGGAGACATTTCGTGACAGAACTGATCGAGGAGCTGTCTGAGATAACGGATTCTGATTACAGGAAACTCGCCAAATTCTTATATTGAGAAATAAGGGGAAAAGGAAATAGTATGAAAAAGAAAGTTCAAATAGTCGTTACCACAGAATTTGATTCTAACGAAAGAAAGAAATTCGAAGATTTCTTTCAGGCAACCGAATCTATGGTGGGCGTGGAAGATCAGATGAACCTGAGTTCAGCAGAATGTGAGGTTGAAGATGATGAACCGGGTGTAACAACTTGGGGATTTGAGCAGGATGAGCTTGGTCGTATTTCGAAGACTACTGAAATCATGACGCTTTTTCCGAAAGATATATATAATGGCGACTATTCTGATCCCATCAACTTCATGATAGGCAACTTAGAAGAATAGGCATTTTCCCGCGTAGTAATGAGAAAACGTGTAAGACCTCTAGGGGTTATGCTTTCTATCGTATAGAGCTCATCAAATCTTACTGAGCTATTTGCAAGCGGGATGTAATATGGTATTCTATCTATAGTAATTGGCAAAGCTCCGCCAACTCATCAGAGAAAAGTAGAGCAGGTGAGAAATTTGAGCGACTCTGGCTCCGCGCGAAACATCGTGAAACAGAGAAAGACAATTCAGTATCTGAATTGTCTTTTTTGAATATCCAAAGATTTGTGAGGTCGAATCAAGCCTCCAAATTTAATCAGTAAAACTGAAAAGGAGTTGTTCCTGTCCTATCCAGCCTGTGAGGTGGAAGGTCAGAACAACTCCTTTTATCTTGAGGTCTTTTCGGTCACAATACACTGTATAGAAAGAAAAAGAGACAGTGCAATCTAGTTTCGACCCTACTTTGCTCTGTCCCACCGTTAGGCAACCTTTACGTTACAGATAATCACATGGGTTTTCAAGAAGTTTGTGTCCCCGAAAGACAAACGCCTGAATCAGATACGATCACTTTCCGATATCTCAAGTCAGGAGATGCTGCAGAGGATCTATGACCTGCTTTTCCAGGCCTTCTGCTCCAGTGAAAAGCTCTTCGTCTGCCCTTTTTGCGGTCATGATCTTCACTGTCACGGTAGTGTCCCCCGCACCATTAAGCTGCCTTGTGGTACTTTCACCATCTCAATAAGACGCGTCCGTTGCCCACACTGCCGCCACGTCCACCGGGTCCTTCCCGATATTTTCATACCCTATTATCTGTTTTCCAGCGAAGATGCCTCCATGGCCCTGAAAAAGTCTGCTGCAGGGGAGCCGCTGCGCCTGGCGGATTTCTCTCCAGATACTGAATCCTCATCCCTGTACCGATTCGTACAGGATTTTCGTCGTCGGTTCCCGGAATTCCCATCATCCGGTTTCAGGAGCTTCTTTTCTCTTGTTCCAAAGTTCATTCAGCGATTGCAGTACGAAACCAATGGTAGTTCTGATACATCTGTATCCAATGGGGCCCAGTGGGGAAAGACCATGGTCTTTCCAACCTTCCTCTCATCGGAATCTGTTCCGCCTTCCGCCATACTGTCATCGAGGTGATGAATGATGGCTGTAAAAGTCAAAAATTCCCTGGAAAATACAGCTCTTGAACTGTTCGGTCTTGATGCTTCCAGGGTCCAGAACATATCGACCTCCCCTGGCATCGGTCAGATGCTTGTGGAGGTCACTTTGGTTCCTGCGTTTCCTGAATGCCCCCGATGCGGTGGTCATAACATCGTCGTTTTCAACTACACTCCCCGTGTGATAAACCATGATGTCCTTACAGACCGCAAATGCACTCTCATCTACAACGCCAGGCGTTACAAATGCAAAGACTGCCACCGCACCTATGGTGAAGACAATCCCTTCGCCATGAAAAGACAGCGGATCTCCATATTGACAGGAAAAGCGATCATCGAAGATCTCAGGTCTCCAAATGAAACTTTTGCTTCTGTAGGAGAGCGTCATCACGTTTCAGCTACAACAGTGATGAAGATATTCGACATGTGTGTAAGTTACCCTGTGCCGGTGAAACTATGCAGGGTGATGCAGATCGACGAAACATATTCCTTCAAATCTGATGATTCAAAATATGTATGCATGCTCCTGGACTACGATGCCCAGTCCCCGGTGGATGTGCTCCCTTCCAGGAAAAGGAGTATCTGGCAGCTTATTTCCGAAAGTTTCCCAGAAGCGAGAGAGACAGAGTGGAGTACATCTCGTCCGATATGTACAGGCCCTACAGGGAGATAGCTGCGACTTTCTTTCCCAAAGCGATATTCGCCGTGGACAGGTTCCATGTGGTCCAGGAATATACGAAGAACCTGAACAGAGTGAGGATCCGTGTGATGAAAGGAACTCGAAAAGGGTCTCCGGAATACTATCTGCTCAAGCATCAGAGTGAACTTCTGGGGATCAGGCCTGATGCCTGGTACAGGGACAGGACAGGAAAGAAGATGATGATATTTGATCCGGCAGCACCCAGATCTTATGTCAGCGGACTGAAGAGGCAGATGAACAGATATGAACTGCGTGAGGCACTGCTGGATACGAGCCCGGACCTGAGGAAGGCGTATCACTTCCGGAACCGGCTGTCGGAGTATTACAGAAAAGAAAACCTGAGTACTGCAGAGGAGGAGCTCAGATCTCTGATTAGAGATCTAGACAGTACAGGTGTGGAGGAACTGCAGAGTTTCGCTGACACCCTGCGCAACTGGTTCAGGGAAATCATCAATTCGTTCCATATCGTCAAGCAGGAATATGTGGTCGATCCGAAGACCGGGAATGTAAGGCTGAAAGAACATCGCCTGACCAGCTCGATGATAGAGAACAGAAACAAGATCATCAAGATGATCAAACACAATGCGAATGGATATACGAACTGGGAACGGTTCAGGAACAGAGTACTGTTTGTGCTTTCCAGGGGTCCTGAAGATGGGCATCCAGACAGACAGGATAAAGCTGTCAACAGTAGAGAGAACAGCAGCAAATAGGCTGTAAATGAAAATGAGGTCCGGACTCCTCATCCAACTGTATTGGATGTGAGAGTCCAAACCTCACAAAACTTTAGAGCGCCTCTTTTTTTTGGAGAAATACATGAGATTATACAATAATCGGATTCGTTTATACGAAATTGATAAGCAATATGCCTCCTATTTACGGTCAGTGGATTCTCGTGTTAGTGTTAAAGACCATAGGCCATTTGTAGGTATTCTTGTATCGAGTGGAAAGCAATGGTTCTGTATTCCAATAACTACTCAAGTCGTTCCTAAATCAGGCAAAGCAAGACGCAAGGATGTTACCACTATAATATTTGATAACCATCAACATCCGATCGCTGCTGTTTTATATAACAATATGCTACCTGTTTATCCGGAGTTCATCCACGACTATGAGGTTTCGGATCCACTGCTCAAAGAACTGTCTTTGACGGAACTACGCTTTTTAAACAGATTATCCATACGTGATGAAATCATCGAGAAATCTACGTCAGTAATGCTCAAATCAAAGCATTCAATGCTCATGAGAAAAATCTGTGTTAATTTTCCTAAACTCACAAAAGCAGCAAAAATTTACTTGATAGACTACCAAGCTCAGTTAATGGCTTATCACGCACAAATAGCGCCAGTAATAATGCGATACTTGAATCAGGAAGAGAGGCACCCTATGTTCAAGAAATCGCTGTTCAAAGACCTGACTTTTGCTGATATCCATACCCAGTATTCAGACCCCCATGACGCAGAACGCTTCTTCTTTGATCTGAAGTGGAAGGATGGTTTTGTGTGTTCAAAGTGCGGTCATACCCACTACACGACTGTTGTACGAAAAAACGGCTCTCTCAGAACTGTCTATCAGTGCGCTCACTGTGGTCATCAGGAATCTGTCACCGCCGGGACAGCGCTGGAAAGCACCAAGGCTCCTCTGTTTTCCTGGATCCTCGTGATGTTCGCCTATGTTATCTCCAAGACGGGAACTTCTGCCAAATACATCAGTGATCTGACAGGTGTCAGCTACCACACCACAAAACTCATGCTTCGCAAGATCAAACAGGCTCAGAAGCAGGACAACGAAACTCACATAGCCGTTGATTGCGATGCGATCGAACTGGATGTCTTTTCCTATGGCGGAAAGAAGCATGGAAAGCGTGGATGGGGAGCAGAAGGTAAAGTCAATGTGGCTGCAGCTGTGATCAAACACTATGTCTGGGACGACATGGATGGTGATGAGGAAGTATTCGAAGCCACAGATGCTGTCAAATTCAGAATCGTTCACAG
Organism: Faecalibaculum rodentium; assembly: GCF_001564455.1. Lineage (GTDB taxonomy): Bacteria > Bacillota_I > Bacilli_A > Erysipelotrichales > Erysipelotrichaceae > Faecalibaculum > Faecalibaculum rodentium. The sequence goes on along the minus strand of NZ_CP011391.1, from coordinate 547,999 downwards.
CGAGAATAAGGCAGAACTGAAGAAGTTTCTGGAAGAAGAAGTCCCCAGTGACTGTGTAGTGCATTGTGACCGGAGTTCGTCCAACCTGGCTCTGGATATAGCTGGCAAACTGGTGGATGCCCAAAAGTTCGAAGTGGATACAGATCATCTGTCCTCTCTGGATCACATCATTTCCAACTTCAGAAGCAAGGTACAGGGGACTGCACATGGGATCGCACTGCAGTTTCTGGAGAACGAATTAGCAGACTTCGAGTGGAAACTGAGTCGCCGGAAATGGAAGAAAAAGAGTATCTTTGCATCACTGGGAAGAACTCTAATCAGCGGTGCTCACCAGACCCGGCAGGGTATGATCGACTACTTTAAAGACGTCCAGAAACAACTGGTTGCAGCTTAGCTTTACTGAGCTTCGTAGCCTATCAAGAAAATTTATTACGAAAGGCAAATGATGATAGATAAGAAAAAAAGAGCTGATCCTCGCCAGCAGCTGGTGGATGCATACGTTGCGTCCTTAGAACAAGGAAAGATTCCCTGGTATAAGGGTTGGACTGTCGAAAGACCATACAACATCGTTAGTAAAACGGCATATAAAGGTTTGAATCAGCTGATTCTTCAGCTGGCAGCAGATCAGGAAGAATACAAAGATCCGCGTTGGATGACATTCAAGCAGGCAAAAGATAACGGCTGGAAGGTTCGTAAGGGTGAGCATGGAATCAAGCTGACTGGCTGGGCTGTCTTTGATATTGAAAAAAACAAAACAATATCTTTGGCTGAATTTAACAGGCGTAAGAAGGAAGATCCCGATTTTGATAAAAATCGCTATCGCCTGTTTCAAGGCAGATCATTCGTAGTTTTCAATGCAGCACAAGTTGAAGGGGTTCCTGAATATGTGCGGGGGCCGATTCAAATTAAGGGTAACGAATTAATAGAAAGGCTCCCAAGCCAAATGGGCGTTGCTCTCAAACACGGAGGAGATAACGCGTTTTATCACCCCCTACACGACTTTGTGAGGATTCCTGATAAAGAAAATTTTGTTGATGATTATGTCTACGATTCAACGCTCCTACACGAACTCTGCCATGCAAGTGGCCATCATACTAGGCTGAACAGAGATCTCACTGGGAAATTTGGCTCTGAATCCTATGCAAAAGAAGAGCTGCGAGCTGAGATTGGCAGCTCTTTTTTAATGGCAGCATTGCAGATCAAACCATCACCTGCACATATTCGGCGACATGCAGCCTACATACAATCGTGGATCACGATTCTGAAAAAGGATCCGAAAGAATTGGAGGCTGCTGTCAGAGGAGCCGAAAAAATCGAAAAATACATCATCAGCGTCGGCGACTGGGAGAAAGAACTGGAAGTCACAAATGATGGGAAATTGAAGCAAAATGAAACTCCACATAAGTCTAAATCAAGAAGCAGTAAGAATAATGATCCAGAGAGGTAAAAATGGAGAACAAAACTAGTTATTGGCGGCCACCCGAAGCGGCGAATCGTCTAAAACAAGCAATCAATAAACAAATCTCCATTCTTGATCTAGCTGATAGCTTGGGACTACCCTATGAAAAGCATGGAAAAGGGACTGTACATCTAATTGACCACGATTCATGTGTTATTTTTACAGAGCGGAATTCATTTACCCGATATTCCCAAATCCAGGCTAATGGTAAGCCAGTGGGGGGCGGGCCGCTGGATTTCTACATGCACTTCACAGAGAAGAAATACTACGAAGCACTGCATGATCTAGAATCACACGTGAATGATGATCCTGTTTTTGAAGTTCATGACACACACCACGAAACGCATTGTCTTACCCCAGAAGCGCGCCATAGAAACCTAGCCGGGGAATTGTCTCAGAGAATATCGCATAGCCCTGACAATAAAGCAATGAGATATGTGTATGCATATCTCTCTAAAACTAGGCGAATAGATCCAGAAATAATTCAGGCTTTTGTTGATCAGAAATGTCTTTTCCAAATCTCTAATGATAAAGGAAAAATGTGTGCATTTGTCGGCCACGATGAGCACGGATTGATTTCTTCAATTTGTTTTAGAGGTACCAGTTCCAGATGCAAATTCATGGGCGATTTTTCGGGGTGCAACTACTCACGGGGATGGTTTTTTGATCCAACCTTTGATTTGCAACAACTCGCTTATTCGGAAGATAAGCCGCCTGCTAAACCACTGCTTTGTTTCGAATCGCCAATCGAGATGATGTCGTATATGACCATTCTTAAAGATGGAGGTTTTGCCTGGAAAGGGTTCTCGTACTTAGCTACTGGTTCAGTTACAAAAACTCAGGCAATCAGGGAAACTGCGTCCCTATATGGATGCACAGAAGTGATCATAGCCTTCAATAATGATCATGAAGAAGAGTTAAGAAGTGGCCGCAATCCAGGCAAGGAAGCTGCAGAACAGGTTGCAGAAGCCTTACTGGACGAGTGTATACTAGCTAGAGTTTTACTTCCTGGGAGCCGCAATGATTGGAATGATACCTTAAGGTCGATTAAATCTGGAGAATTAGATCAGCCTATTAAAATGCCACCATCCAAAAAAGAGGTTCGCGATAAGGGAGGGGGGCTTGAACGATAATATAGTATAAAGATGCCGGGACGTTGTGATACGATCCCGGCTTTTTTGTTTCAGATTTGAAGAATCAGGATTAGTTTACTCTCCAATCGAGCTATGACGAGAAGAAAGCATTCGTCAGGACTCTGGTTAACCGGTATAATGAAGGTCATCTTGAAGATTTCGCCATACTGATTGACTTCAAGCGTAGGGATGAGATGGAGACCGATCCTGAGGTGGTTATGGTCATTGACCTGAAGACACTTGTTTATTCTTACCGGCTGCTGACAAGTACTCCAATCGAAAAGCGTCTGGCGGATGGTTTAAAGCTGAACAGCGTAATGCAGTTCAAGGACGACAAACTCTGGGATGAAAAGCCATTCGGGCTGAAAGACCTTCTCGAGGAAAGAGGAATGTCTGTTTACCGTCTAACCAAAGATTCTGGCCTGAGCAATCGGACCGTTGAACGAGTGGTCAAGGGCGAACAGTCTATTGGCCAAATGTCTCTGGATAACGCAGATGCTTTGGCTCATGCATTAGGCTATGAAAACGCTACTGAGCTGAAGAAGGATCTGGCGTTCAGAAACCGGAGATACACGTTTTGAAAAAGCTGGATATCCATCCTGGGGACGAGTTCGGTAACTGGACTGTGCTCAAGAGAGTGGACTCCAACAGTGGCTGGACGCAGTATTTGTGCCGGTGCAAGTGTGGTGAGGAAAAGGTAGTTAGAGGTCATCATCTGATTTCTGGAAAGAGCCAGTCCTGCGGCAAGTGTGGTGCTCGATCCATTGAAAGGGTAGTCGACGCGAAGCCAAAAACAAACAACACCAGTGGCCAGAATGGAGTCAGCTGGAAGGAGAAAGACAAGCGCTGGGAAGCGTCTATCAGCTATCATGGAAAGCGCATGTATCTGGGTTATTTCGAAGACTTGGACGATGCTATAACTGCCAGAAAAGCCGCCGAGAGATACTTGGCGGTAAACAAAGGATTGCCTGATGATTGACTGTCTTTCTCTATATGACTTCTGAAAAATGCTGTTATACTTAATATACGAAAAGGATGAGCGGTGTTGGGATATACCTCTTCTATGGAGAAAACCAGCCGTTGCAGCCTTTTTTTATTTGTAGCAATCTTACGACTGATTATGTGATTCTTATGGGAGACTAAATTCAAACCTTATTCTCCCTTTTTGTGCAAAAAGGTCTCCTACTTTTTGAAGTGTGTATAAATAAGAAATATGGACCTTTTTGAATGCAACTATCTAGAATAATCTCCTTCTTCATAAAGGTGTACCTTTTTGCAGTAAACTATAGCTATGACGACAGAAAACAGTGTAATCGTGGGGTATGCCCGTGTTTCCTCTCGTGATCAGAACCTTGATCGACAAATTATGCAGCTGCTTCCGCTGATTACAAACGAGAGGTATCTCTTCCAAGACAAACAGTCCGGACGAAATTTTGATCGTCCTGAATACCAACGCATGAAAGACTTTCTTCGCCGTGGCGACACCCTCATTATATGTAGCCTAGATCGACTGGGTCGGAACGCTACGGAAATGGAAAAAGAATGGAAAGAACTGACTGATCGAGGTATTTACTTGCGAGTCCTGGATATGCCAATTCTTGACACTAAACCCGGCCAAGACACAATGAATCAACTCGTTTCCAAAGTCGTTTTTGATTTGCTCTCTTATATTGCACAGATGGAACGCGAAAAAATCCGGGAAAGGCAACGTGAAGGAATTGCAGCTGCCAAAAAAGCAGGAAGACCTACAGGAAGACCCAGAATTGAATTTCCGAAGAATTGGGCAGAAATAATCAAACAGTATGAGTCAGGGGACATCACGGCTCAAAAAGCCCAGCAAGATCTAAACCTAAAGCCGGGCACGTTTTACAACCTCTTACGCAGATATCGGAAGAGATGAAATCTTTTATATTGTTAGGAAGGGTACTATGTTACGAACAGAAAGAATTCAACGGGCAGCTACTTTTGCCTACAACGCCCATCTCCACCAATGTGATAAAGCGGGGTATCCATATATTTTTCATCTCGCAGAAGTTGCAGAACTAATGGGTGAAGATGAAGAAGCGGTGATTGTAGCCCTAATGCATGATGCATTTGAAGATACTGATTTACAATTAAGGGATTTCTCAAAGGAATGGGATCCCGACATCATCGTTGCTCTGGACCTACTCACTCGTAAGGATGGGCAATCGTATATGGATTACATTGCCCAAATCAAGAAATCCCAATGGAAACGGACAGAGGAAGGATTCCTGATTTGTCCGGAAGGAAGGGTGCTAGACCAGTATGAAGGAGACAGCACCTCAAGGACCCGAGGTGGAAACCTTCATATCAGTCAGATGTATGCGGAGAAAGGCCATTGTGAGGGATGTCCCAGACGGTCCCAGTGTTTCCGGTTCGGAGAGTACAGGAGAGTCGGAAAGAATGTAGTGATGGAGGAACTACAGAGGAAAGTGGATGAGAATCTGGAGTCTGAAGAAGGAAAAGGGCTGTGCAGGCAGAGATCTTCACAGGTAGAAGGAGCGTTCGGGATCCTGAAACAGAACCGGGGAATGACCAGATTCAAAAGAAGAGGACTGAAAGGTGTCAGGATGGAATTTCTCTTGAACTGTCTGGGGATGAATCTGTACAAATATCATCTGTTCTGGCTTAAACAGAGAGCCTGTAATTCAACGGGTAAGCTGAACTGAAAGAGAAACAGAGCGTTTTTTAGAAGTTATACCCCAAAGTTGTTTTCATAATGCCCGAAAAGAAGCCCTGGAGAAAGTTGATGGAATTCTCCAGGGCTTCTAATGCTTAAAACTACAAAGAAAGAGGCTGTACTCAGTTTCCAGCTATAAAACTGGTCTACTGTTACAGCCTCTAAAATCTTTCATCCGCATATCTCTGACATAAAGCCCTTATCTCTTCAAGTAGGTACTTATAATCATATTCTTGGGCCCTATCAAGGCGGTCCTTCAGCTCAGGGCTGCAGTTCAGGAATCCGCTCAATTCGTTTGGCTGCATATCGCGAACTATAGCAGTTTCTTCAATAATCCTTTGAAGATCATACTCTTTGATAGATGTCGGTACTTTCATAGCTCCTCCATAATACATTTAAATTATTTAAAAAGCGATCGGGTGGCCAGTTCAAGACCACCCGATCAATCTTAAAATATATGAAGATATAATAGCGCTTAAAACCGCTACCAAAAGTTCTCCCAAGAGAGAAACTATACATTTTTTATATGGCATGTCTCGCCCCCCGCTTTCTGTGTCGCGGGAAAAGATAACATAGGTTGTTGATGTTGTGCGGTTTTTTTACGGATTTTTGCCGAAGTTTCTACAGAGGACAATTTGCAATCTATATGCTATTATACTAGTGGCTTAATTCGTAGAGCCACATCGGCCGGGGCACTTAGAGTGGTACTAAGTGCTCTTTTTTATAAAAAGCCAGCAGGTGGTATCTACTGGCTCATGGGCTGGCTGGCTTTTATGTGTTCCTGTCCAGCCACCTGCGGATATACTCGGCTAGTAGATCCGCCACGACAGCAACAATTAATTCGTAGAACCTATTCATCGGCAATCACCTCCTTTGGCCGTTAGAGGTGAATAGCCAGCTCCAAAAGCTTACCATATAAACTGAAGTGCGCGAGTATTTAATTTCTCATCGGTATTAACAAAGTGGCCAATCTCATTGAAGACGACTGGCCACTTTGTTTTTTAAAACTTTTTTTGATTTCTACAATGGATTTTTTCGATTATCAAGGTACTTAATAGGTTACTTATAGTACCAATTAAAATGCCAGTGATAATCGTTATGATAATTTTAGTTAGCATTCCTCCCTCCCTCGGTGAAGAATATAACTTTGCAGATTTATGATTTTATTTTATCACATATATTTTATTTATTGTAATATTTTTTGGAGGAATTTATGAGTTTAAAATTTACTGCAATTTATCTTCGGGTATCATCCCGGGAACGGGCATTAGAAGGTTATGGATTAGAAGCGCAAAGAGAAAAGTGCGATAAATGGATCGATCTATATAATATCGACAGCAAAAATGTACGCTATTACGTTGATGACGGTTATTCCGCAAAAAATCTTAAACGCCCCAAAATGCAAGAACTGCTAAAAGATATTCGTTCCGGGAAAGTCGGCAAGATCATTACCTATAAATTAGACAGGCTTACTCGTAATGTTGTTGATACATATAACCTGATCAAAGAACTGGATCTGCATCAATGTGAGCTGGCTGCAATCATTGATAACCTCGACATCACATCAGCAAACGGCAGGCTGTTTGTAGGGATTTTATCTATCATCGCTCAGTGGGAACGAGAAGTCATTTCAGAGAGAACCATTGACGGTATGGTTGCCATGGCACAACTTGGAAAATACCCATTCGGATCCACACCTTTTGGATGGTGTAAAGATGAGTTCGGGCGTCTGCACATCGATCCGACTGATTCTAAAATCGTCCTATATGCAGCTGAACGCATCCTGGAAGGTCATTCTCTCACTTACATTTCGTCTCTCATTAAACGGGAATTCGGTATCTACAAGTCAGCTCTAACTATAAAAAAAGAGCTCTCAAATGAGCGCTTGATTGGAAAATTTAGGTACCGCGAGAATGATTACATCGGGCTGATACCAGCCATAATGGAAGAAGATAAATTTATGGATCTTCAAAAAGTCTTGGCTTTCCGTCAAATTCATGCCCCAAGGCACCGGAAATATATATTCCATTCTAAAGTCTACTGTAAAAACTGTGGATGTAGGATGGAACAGTCCTGTACGACCAAAGGTACTACAATATATTATTACTACTGCTGCCCGCACTGTAAGGCACGGATCAATCAAGATAAGCTGTTGAAATCTGTTCTTGATCCGATCTGCGACAATATGCAGTCCCTCCGGGAAGAAAGATTGTATAGAGAATACGAGAAGAAGATGATCGATCTCAATACCTCTATAGAGAACGTTATGATGCAATATCAAAACCGCGAACTTTCACAGCAAGCTTTTGCATTGGCCATGGAGAGCCTATCTGACCAAATGGCAAATCTAAAAAAAGGATGGAGTATCGCTTCATTAAGTAAAGATACATTCCACAAATCAGATCCCTTATTGAAGTTCCAGTTTGTTCAATCGACCGTGGCCAAAATAGTGTTTGATCCGTTCACAAAAAAACATCATCAAGTCGAATTCAAAAGAGTTCTATAATTTTTATGAGTTACATGACTGAGAAATTGTATCTCAGTCGTTTTATTTTTTATCTTATCCGGTGTAGAATGATTGCAAGAGCAAAAAGCAAAAAAAAGGCGGCCCGCCCAGCAACCTTTTTTTAATAGTGAACAGTAACCTTGTTCGTTTTGATTTTATCTTGTTTGACCTCGCAAATCAAGCAAGAATTTCTCACGATATGCTACTGGTCACTACCAGTAGCTTTTTGCATCTTATAAGAGCGCTCGTGCTTTTTGTATGATGCAAATTAAGGTCTCTGTACCCTGTAAACAGAGCCGCATTATGCGGCCCTGTGCAGTGTCTAAATGGCGCCTGAAACAAGACTCGAACTTGTGACCTGCCGGTTAACAGCCGGATGCTCTACCGACTGAGCTATTCAGGCATTTCCTCAACTGCTCTATTAGAATACCATCGACTTACGCGGGTGTCAAACAACTTTCGTTGAAAAAAAACCACAATCTCGTCATAATTTCCCTGAGGTGAATGCAATGCTGAAAGCGATCATCATGGATATGGACGGGACCCTGCTGGCCCCGGGCGATCATATCCTTCCGGAAACGAAACAGAAGCTCCTGGAGCTGGAACGGCAGGGAGTGACCCTGATCCTGGCCTCCGGGCGAAGCTATACCAGGCTTCTTCCTTACGCCGACCAACTGGACATGGCAGCCAATGGCGGCTATCTCATTGAAGTGGATGGCATTTCCCTGTACGACATGGGCGCCGGTGAGCGTGAGGTTCTGCGGCGGATGGACCCCTCGGAGATCCGAGAAGTCTATACTGACCTCATGCATCTCAACTGCGAGGCCCAGGCCTGCTTTGACGACGGCTTCTTCGATTATTTTGACGAAGACATCCGCCGGAAAAAGGAACAGCTGCGCAAAGAGCGGAACCTCCCCGACGACTTTCCCTGGACAGCCGGGCCCTGGGACTGGCTGGCGGACCTGCGCAGCGGCTACCCCAACCAGACCTTCGTGCACAGCGCAGAGGAAATCAACCGGCCCATCAACAAGATCCAGCTCATGCAGGATGAAGATAAAATCAGGGAAATCTACGACTTTCTGATCCGCAAATACGGAGACCGGTTCGAGATTTTCCGCACCTGCCCGCGGCAGCTCGAAATCCTGCCCAAGGGCTACTCCAAGGGCAAGACCCTGAAACGCCTCATGGAGATGAAGGGCTGGAACAAAGACGAAGTCGTGGCCTTCGGGGACGGAGAGAACGACGTGTCAATGTTCGAGGTCGTGGATGACAGCTTTGCCATGGCCAATGCCCGGGACTTCGTCAAGGCGAAAGCCAGGTACGAAACCGCGTCCAATGCCGACAACGGCATCGTCCAGGGACTGGAAAGGCTGGGTGTCTGATGGAATACCTTCTGCTGATTGCCGGCTTTGCCCTGCTGATCAAAGGCGCTGACTGGTTTGTGGACGGTGCAGCCGGTGCCGCCGCACGAATGCGGATCCCCACCGTGATCGTGGGCCTGACCATCGTCAGCCTGGGCACGTCCCTGCCCGAGCTTTCGGTGAGCCTGAACGCCGCCATACAGGGCAGCAACGCCCTCGCGCTGTCCAATGTCGTTGGCAGCAACCTGTTCAACACCCTGGTGGTGGTTGGCTGCAGTGCCCTGATCGCCCCCTTTGTCATGGGACGGGAAATCCGGTACCGCGACACGACCTGGAACCTGGGGATGACGGCTCTGCTTGCCGTGCTGTGCATTGGCGGGACGCTGACCCGTTTTCGGGGCGTGATCCTGCTTGCGGCCCTGGCGCTCTACCTGGTGATCCTGGTGCGCGCTGCGATGGCCAGCCGGAAAGCCACGCAGGATGCCCCGGCCAACGAGACGCCGGTGTGGAAAATCCTGCTGCTCATTGCAGTGGGCGTGGCCTGCATCATTTTCGGGGGCGACATGACCGTCAATGCTGCCAGAGCCATTGCCCTGAGCTGGGGCTGGAGCGAGGCGCTTGTCGGGCTGACGATCGTGGCCATCGGCACGTCTTTGCCGGAGCTGGTCACCAGTGTGGTGGCAGCGAAAAAGGGAGAAGCCGGACTGTCCATCGGCAATGCCCTGGGATCGAACATCATGAACATCGGGTTCATTCTCGGTCTCTCCAGCGCGATCCATCCCATTGCCGTGGTGCCGGAGAACATGATCGACATCTGCATCCTGCTGGCTGTGGCGCTGCTGATCGTGGTCATGGCCTGGCGGTCGGACAAGATGAACCGCCCCCGCGGATGGCTGTTCCTGGGGCTCTATCTGGGCTACTTTGTGTACATCCTGCTGCGGTGATTGCTGCCGCAGACAAAGAGAAAGACCAGAAGAAAGAACCGAAACCAAAAAAGTAAATCAGAAAGGGATTATGAAATGAAAGAAGACGACCGGGAACAAACGTACGATTTCGATGTGATTCATGAACGCAGAGGCACCAACAGTGCCAAATGGGATGGCACACCACACCCCGATATCCTGCCGATGTGGATCGCCGACATGGATTTTGCAGTGCTTCCCGAAATCCAGGAAGCCCTCGGGCACCGCGTACAGCATGGCATCTTCGGCTATGCCTGGCCGGATGACTCCTACCGCGAGGCAGTCTGCGGGTGGATGAAACGCCGGCACGACCTGGAGATCCGTCCGGAGTGGATCCAGTGCTCCAATGGCGTGGTGACGGCCCTGAAAACCGCCATCCAGGCATGGACCGAACCGGGGGATGAAGTGGCGGTGATCACCCCGGTTTACTATCCTTTCTACAAATCCATTGAAGGAAACGGCAGGATCGTCCGGCCGCTGTCCCTCACACTTCGCGATGGGCAGTATATCCTGGAGGACGAGGAACTCCGCAAGCTGGACGGGGCGAAACTTCTGCTGTTCTGCAACCCGCACAACCCGGCAGGCAAAGTCTGGACCAGACAGGAACAGGAGAAAATCGCGGATGCCTGCCGCAGATATGACGTAAAGGTGGTCAGCGACGAAATCCACGGAGATTTCATCCGCCCGGGTGTCAGGATGGTCCCGTTCTGGAACGCGGCTCCGGATGCCAGGGACTGGTCAATTCTCTGCACCGCGCCATCCAAGACCTTCAATCTTGCCGCCCTCTGGACGTCCAACATCCTGATTGCCAATGACGACATGCGCAAGGCCTTTGCGCTGGTCATGGACCGCAACGGAGCCGGCAATCCCAACATCTTCGGGATCGATGCCTGCCGGGCAGCGTATACATTCGGGGATGACTGGGTGGATTCCCTCAACGCCTATATTGACAGCAACTTCCGGTTCATGAAAAACTATCTCTTGACTGAACTCCCGCAGCTGCAGATGATCGAACCTCAAGGCACCTACCTGGCATGGGTGGACTGCCGTGCCCTGGGCATGGACGCCTCACAGCTGGAGACCTTCATGAAAGAGAAAGCCCGGCTGCTGCTGGACGAAGGCGTGATCTTCGGCCAGGCCGGAGCGGGCTTCGAGCGGTTCAACGTTGCATGTCCCAGATCCGTGCTCAAGCAGGCACTGGATCAGCTGCGGGATGCCGTCAGAGAACTGGACCTGCAGGCAGACTGACTGATGCATACAAGATCCACAGCAGACCCGGATCCCGGCTGGACCGGGCCTGCGGCGTTTTGCGCCAGGTGGCTGCAGGACAGCCGGACAGATCCGGACGGGGTGATGAAATGAGAAACCAGCCACAAACAATCAGAAAGACATTGTGCACCGCACTTGTCCTGACGCTCCTGGCCGGCTGCGGAACAGCGGGGCGGGTTTATGATCCGCCCACAGAACTGCCCCGTGTCACAGAGAACCCCAGCCTGTCGGAAGTGGTCGTGGGCCAGGACACCGTCCTGCTCCAGCAGGCGCTGATGGACTTGGTCCAGGATGCGGACAGATCCGGTGCAGACCTGGCCGGCACACCCCCCAATGAATTCATTTCCATTTATTACGAGGACCTGGAGTCCGGCGACATCCTGTCCCTGTATCCCGCCAGCTACTATCCCTGCAGCATGGTGAAACTCGTGTGTCTTGCGGCGGTCTATGATGCGATTGCCGACAGCGAGATCCAGGAAGAGGAAGTCTCGGATATGCTCGATGCCATGATCGAGATCAGCGACAACACCTCCTACAACGTACTGGCACAGCTCGCCGGCTCCGACCGCATACAACACATACTCGAAGCCGCAGGTACCCGGAATACCGTGGTCAACCACGGACTGCTTCCGGGGGATGCCTATTTTGAAGGCGACCCGGACCTGCCGGACAATACCGCGACCGCCGAAGACATGGGGAAAATCTTGCGGTACATCCACAACTGGCCGGATGAAGAGATCCGCGGGAAGATGATCGAACGGCTCACCCGATGTGAAGACGACAAAGCCCTGGTCCAGGGACTGCCGGCAGAAGTCACCGTGGCGCACAAAACCGGCTGGGCGGACGGGCTGTATCATGACGGCGCCATCGTGATGGAACCGGATGGCGGCACGTACATTCTCGTGGTCATGACGGAAAACGCCCCCATGGAGGAATTATCGCTGATTGCGGAAACTGTCACCGGCTTCCGTGGCCGCAAAATGACTGAAGAAGAACCCGCTGCCTGAAGGCTGCAGCCCCCGATGGAGAAAAAGACCGCACAGGTCTTTTTTTTCATGCTCCGCATTTCGTTTCATGCCCGGCCGGTCCTCTCTCTGCCGATGGTTCCGGCCACCGCCAGAATCGTGACAGAAGTCTCACAGCGGCCGGTTTGTTATCATAAACCCGAAAGGAGTCCCATGTCTAATACCATCTTGTGGATCATCCTGGGGTATCTCTCCGGGTGCATATTATATTCTCAGCTCGCCTGCCAGCTGTTTCAGGTGCCGGACATCACAAAGCTGTCCCCCGATGGAAATCCGGGTGTGTTCAATGCCTTCCAGAACGGCGGGTTTGCCGTCGGCCTGTTCACCCTGGCAGGCGACCTTCTAAAAGGTGCCCTGCCTCTGTTTCTCTGGCGCATGACGACCCCCGGCTGGAAAGAGAATACCCTGCTGCCGCTGGTCATGGCCGCTCCCGTCATGGGAACACTGTGGCCAGCCTTCCGGCATTTCTCCGGCGGCAAAGGCATCACCGTGAGCTTCAGTGTCCTGCTGGGGCTGGTCCCCGACTGGCGTCCGGTGCTGCTGCTCGCAGCCTGTTTCCTGTTTTTTTCCCTGATCCTGGTGGTGGATTCCCACTACTACCGGACACTGGTGGCGTTTACCGCATTCCCCGCAGGCGCGTGTCTCTCTGGCCTGCCACCGATGCTGACCGCGGGATGCCTCCTGCTTTCCCTCTGCGTGCTCACAAATCTCGCGCTGAAACACCGCGAAGCCGGAATCCTGGAGGTACACCTGTTATGGAAGCACTGATCCTGTCCTGCTCCACCGGAGGAGGCCACAATGCGGCGGCCAAAGCCGTTCAGGATGCCCTGTCCAGGCAGGGACATCATGCGATCCTGCTGGACCCCTACAGTCTGCAGGGGCAGGCAGTGGCGGACAAAGTCGGCCGGTTTTATGTGGACTTTGTCCGGACCGTCCCGCGGCTGTTCGGCGTGGTGTACAAACTCGGGGAAGCCTACACGAAACTGCAGGAGCACCTGCCCCATCATTCCCCGGTCTACCTGTTTCAGCGAAAAACGGCCAGGACGCTGAAGCAGTATCTGGAGAAAAGCCAGCCGGATGTCATCGTGACCACACACGTCTTTGCGGGAGAAATGCTGACGATGCTCCGGAATGAGGGCATGAAACTGCCGCCGGTGATCTATATCGCCACGGACTACACCTCGATTCCCTTTACACAGGAAGTCCAGGCCGACCGCTACATTGTGGGGCACAAGGACATTGTCCAGAGCTTTGTGGCTGCGGGACTGCCCGAATGGAAGATCCTGCCCTACGGGATCCCCGTCAATGAAGCCTTCCAGAGCCGCATGAGCCGCCCCGACGCCTGCCGGTGGCTGGGGCTGGATCCCGCAAAGCGTCACATCCTGCTCTCCGGCGGCTCCATGGGATTCGGGCTCGACGGCATGATCCGGACTCTGCTGCCTGTCCTGGAGGAACACCCGGACACTGTGCTTCTGGTGCTCACCGGCAGCAACGAAGAACTGCAGAAATCCATTCACGAAAAATACCCAGGTCCGCAGATCCGGGCCCTCGGGCCAACGGACCAGATGCCGCGCTATCTCCAGGCTTGTCAGGTGCTGATCACCAAGCCCGGAGGGCTTTCCACAACGGAAGCCTGTGTCAGCCAGATCCCCATGGTGCTCGTCCATCCCATTCCCGGGGTGGAGACCATCAACGCCAGGTTCTTTGAATCCCACGCCATGGCCCGGTGGGCCCGGGATCCGGAACAGGACCTGGCAGACATCCTTCGGGAAGTGCTGGCAGATCCTGCGCCCATGGAACAGGCACAGGCCACGCTGCAGTCCAATGCAGCCCTGCGCACTGCCTCCCTGTGCAGTTCCCTGGTCCGCCGGAAAGGGTGAGACAGCAGACAGGACCATCTTCCGGTCTCTCATTGTGCAGGCAGAACCGCTCTGCCTGCTTTTTTCTGTTCCTGTCCAACCTGAAGGCTGCGGATACAAAAAGCCGGTGTCGATGCACCGGCCATGGGAGCTGCGGGTGTCAGCAAAGGAACAGTCTGGATTCAGGGCGTGCGATTTCCGGGTTCCAGAACAGAAAGTCCTGGGTCCCGTGCTCTTTGGCGACGCTTTCCAGAAACTGTGGCGTACTCATGAAATCCATTCCCATCTGGTTGGTTTTGTCCAGATAGCGGATGTCTTCATGGCTCACCAGACCCACCATCATTTTGTTGGAAGCCACAACAGACCAGACATACATCTCGCTGTTCAGGATCCTGTCAACATCTGACTTCAGGTCCGCCAGATCCTCCTGCGATGTCCCGTATTCCTGTGTCCAGTTGCCGAAGGATAGAATGGCACCGGAGGAACAAGTCTGGAGATACAGGTTTTCCAGACCTACCGGGTTGATCACAGCGAGGATTTCCTCATCCTGATGCAGGCTGGTGAACGCCGGCATCAGAGGGCTGAACACTTCAAGCTCTTCCTCTTTCAAAAAATCTTTCATCATTTCAGAGATTTGATTCATGTGATCCACCTCCTGATGACAATCAATTTTCTGAAGACAGGCTTTGTCCTGTCCAAGGTATATATAACATGGAACTTTGCAGAAAAGAAGGCTGCTGATATAGTGAAGACATGCAGGACAATCAAATCATCATAGAAGACAGGACCTACGACATCCTGTTCACCTTCCGGTCTCCGGACCAGAAACTCTTCCTGCTGCTCCAGGATGGAGAGCAGGTCTTCGCCGTCCGGTACGAAGAAGACGAAGCCGGACAGCCGGAGTTGTACCCGGTCACCGACCGGCAGATCGAGCGCATCACCGCCGCCTACAACCAGGCTGTACAGGATACATTCTACGCCAATGGCATCCCTTACCGCCGGCAGACGGAAACCGCCGGGTTTGTCCTGGCGGCCAGCGAAGACAGACCTCTTGTCTATGTGCCCTTTTCCAGGGAAACCCGCGAACCGGTGTATCTCGATGAAGCAGGGCTGCAGTTTGTCAGGGAAAGCCTGCGGGCGCAGCTGGAACTGGACCGGCAGGTGCTGCTGGAAGCAAAACCGGGAATTGACGATCCGGAAAAAATCCAGGGAGAGGCTGTCTGCGAATTCGACGGCATTTCCGTGTACCTGAATTTCCGGCTGGACCAGGCCGGAGAGCTGGTGTTTGTGGAACACGGCAAACCGGTGGTCAGACACGACAGACAGGAAGAGCTGCAACAACGGTTTCTGGACTGGGAAAAGACCCAGTACCGGGAAGCTGCAGCGGTCACTGTGGAAAACGCTCCGGGCGCACCGGATCCGGCAGCTTTTGCGGCCTGAAGACCGGGCACCGTGCCCGCAGCCATCACGAGAAGAACCAGAACAGGCACCACGCACCGGGGTCATGAAGTCCCGGGCACGGTGCCTGTTTTCTTTATTCCCGTTCTGTCCATGGCGGTCAGCCAGGCATCATCAGCCGGCTGCTGCCTCTGTATCGCCGCCCATATCCTGGTCCTGCCTGTCATCCGACTGAGCAGTTTCGCACTCCAGCTTTTCTCCATTGGAGGCAATCACATCCCGGTACCAGTAAAAACTGTCCTTGGGCCGGCGCCGTCCGCCGTCTTTCATATCCACATGGATCAGTCCATAGCGCTTTGAGCGCTCGCCGGTGGAATTGGAGACAAGATCGGCGGCACTCCAGACCAGATACCCCAAAACCGGGATGCCGTCCTGAATCGCCAGTGCCACCTGGTTGATATGCTTCTTCAGGAATTCAATCCGGTATGGATCGCGGATGCGGTCTCCCTCCAGCACATCCTGACTGCCCAGGCCATTTTCCACCACAAAGACCGGGAGAGAATACCGGTCATAAATGGTATTCATGAAAATGCGCAGACCTTCCGGATCATAGACATTTCCCCAGCTGTCTTCCTGCAGCTCCGGATTCTGTCCCGCTTCCCGTCCATGTTCCCGGTCCGCCATGAGGCTGTTGTAGTACGTGAAGGCATAAAAGTCGATGGTCCCCTTTTTCAGGACCTCCCGCTCACTGTCGGTGATGTCCAGCACGATTTTGTGTGCTTTCCAGTGCTTGGGTGCGAATACCGGGTAGGCTCCCTTGACCATCACATCCCCGGCATAATATACATTCCGTTCCCAGGACGCCAGCGTGGCCTGTACATCCTGGGGAGAGGGTGTTTTCGGGTACACGGTCTGGGCCATGAGGATCCCGCCAATGCGGTTTTCCGGATCGATTTCATGTCCGATCTGCACTGCCATGGCACTGGCCACCAGCATGAAATGGGTCTGCTGATAGGCATCCTGCCAGATTTCGGGTGAATAATTCTCGGGATCGAGGTCGATCTGAGCGATCAGGCTGTTGATCTCGGAAAACGTCATCCAGTACTTCACAAGGCCGCGGAAAGACCGGAAACAGGTTTCCGCATACTTTACAAACAGGCGTACCGTTTCGCGGCTGCTCCATCCCCCAAGCTTTTCTTCGAGATACAGCGGTGTGTCTCCATGCCACAGCGTGACCATGGGCTCGATCCCCCTGGCCCGGAGTTCCTCGAAGATCTGCCGGTAAAAGGCAATGCCGTCAGGATTCGGTTCCTCTTCGATGCCATGGGGGAACAGGCGGGACCAGGAAATGGTCAGAAGAAACGCCTTGAAACCCATCTGAGCAAACAGGTCGATGTCCTGCCGCCAGTGGTGATAGAAATCACTGCCCTGGTGGTTGGGATAGTCGTAATCCTCCAGCACCGCATACTGCGCCTGCGCCGGGAGCGTGAAGCCGATGGCCTGTGACGCATGCGGGCTGCCAAATTTGTCGATCCATGTGATCTTGCGGTCCTTCTGTCCCGCTGTCATCACGTCCGTGAGAGCCATGCCACGTCCGCCTTCATTCCAGCCCCCTTCATACTGGTTGGCGGCAGTGGATGCTCCCCATAGAAATCCTGCCGGAAATCTCTGCATGGTATGTACCCCCTCATGTTTGCTTTGTTTCTGTGTTTATTGTAAATCCAATGACAGCCCCCGCAACAGGGCAGAGAATCAAAAAACGCCCGTATGATACAACCTGTTCATCTGCCATTGCCGGAACAGAAATAGAGTAGAGGGGAAATTCAGTGATTTCCGCCCCTCTCGTTGAACCGTACGTACGGATCTCGTATACGGCTCTACAGTTATATTGCCCTTGCGGGCATTCATGAATTTGCTATGATTTATTCTGTAAGTTCAGGTAACACCCGACCGGGTCGATCAGACCCGGTCGTTCTTTTTCCTTGTTGGGTAACGCAAGAACCTTTGGTGATAAGATGAAATTCACAGTCCTCCACCCAGTAGTTCGCCACAGGCCAAGTCTCGAGTTGGCAGTCTGCCGTATCTCTTCCTTGGAAAATCCCGTTTTGAACTGCTTGTTCAGAATCATGAGATTCTTGAAGAGCGTTTTCGGTCTTTTCCATTGCTTAAAGATCACTACCCGAATTTTGTGTCTTAGCCACTGTCCAAATTCTATTAAGAATCTTTTCATGGAACCAATACTGAAATAGTTGATCCATCCTCTGACTTTCTGATTAACTTTCGTAAACAGATAGGATAAAGGCATGGCAGCGGCTTTCCGACGGCACAGGAGCTCTTTCATATTCTTATAGAGTCTCTGTTTTCTGTCGTTTGCCGGCTTGCACTTCCATCCGTCTCTACCCTTCCAGAAAGTGAATCCAAGGAATGTACTTTCAGGTGGTCTGACTACATGCGTTTTGGTTGGCGAAACCTTCAGGAACAGTTTCCGTTCGAGCCAAGAGGATACAGATCTCATTACCCGGTTGGCGGCCATCTCACTTCGGCAGTAGATCGTGACATCGTCAGCGTATCTGACAAATCTCAATCCTCTGTTTTCAAGTTCCTTGTCAAATACATCCAGATAGATGTTGGCAAGGAGCGGCGAAATATTACCACCTTGGGGCGTCCCTAGGTCATTTCTATTCAGTTTCCCCTCTTCCATGACTCCGGCTTTAAGGAAAGAACGGATCAGGTGAAGGGTCTCCTTTTCATTGACCTTCAGGCGAATGATCGAGATCAGTTTGTCGTGGTTGACCATATCAAAGAACTTTTCAATGTCCAGGTCCACGACCCACTCATATCCTTCGTTGAGATATTCCAGAGTTCGCTCGATGGCCTGATGGGCGCTTCGACCTTCTCTGAATCCAAAACTGCTGTCACTGAACGTGGAATCAAATATCGGATAAAGTATCTGATACGTAGCCTGCTGGACGACCCTGTCTACGACAGTCGGGATGCCCAAGGGCCTCTTTTTCCCATTTGGCTTGGGAATATAGGCTCTGCGGACAGGACTGGGCTTATATTTCATTTCCCGGATTTGTTCTGCAAGTTCATCCCCATTCACCTCCATCCATGCTCTGATCTCATCAACGGGCATGTCATCGATTCCCGCTGAACCGCGGTTTGACACTACCTTTCTGATGGCCTTCTCCATGTTGGAGGATTCCAGAATCAAATCTGACAATCTCATTTTGCGTTTCCTTCTTTCTTACAGAGACTCCCTGTCCGTCCCCATCCATTTCACCGGCTCCGGTTACGATCCTTCACCTTATGACTATTCTGACTTTCGGACTGCAGGGTAATTACTCAAAAGCGATTCGCTCACTATAACCGGCAGGAGCCTTCAGACAATATGAAATGACCTCCTGATTGTAGCAACGTGGATTTACCCTTACACTGCAGTCAGGAAACAAACAGAGCGGGGATTACCGCATACAATCGGAGGTCACATGACAAGAATAATCAAAATCGGAATGGATGTCCACAAGGACAGTTTCACCCTGTGCGCTATGGAGCCCAAATTCGGTGGTAAAGATATTATCTTCTCCACCGTTAAAATCGGAGCAGATGTAGATCTGGTCATCGACTATATCAAAAAGCTCAAAGAGAAACTTCAGGATAGCAATCTTGATATTGAATGCGGTTATGAAGCTGGATGTCTGGGATATGTTCCCTATGCAGAACTGAAAGCCAGGGGAGTCAAATGCATCATCCTGGCTCCTACTACGATGATGGCACCTCAGGGTAAAAGGGTAAAAACGGATGCCAGAGACGCTTTGATGATTGCTCAGTGCTTAAGCTACGGTGGCTATAAAGCTGTTCATATTCCTACTGATCAGGATGCAGCAGTCTCCGGCTATCTGAGAATGAGAGATGATCATAAATCAGCTCTGAAAAAGATCAAGCAGCAGATTCTTTCTTTCGCACTTTACAATGGACTGCGTTGTGAAGCGAATAACTGGACGCAGCTGCACCTTCAGTTCCTCAGGCATTGCCAGTGCAACCCGATTGTTCGGGAAACCCTGGACGATTATCTGCGTACTTATGATTATCTGAACAACCGTATTGATGAGATGAATCAAAGAATTCATGAGTTGTGCCAAGACAAAGCATACAGTGAAAACGTCAAAAAGCTTCAATGCCTGATTGGAATCAAAGAACAGACTGCTCTTGCTCTGATTACTGAGGTAGGAGATTTCACCCGATTTGATAAAGGCAATACCCTTGGCGCCTATCTTGGCCTGGCTCCCGGAGAGCAATCCAGCGGCGCAAAAACGGTACGAACAGGTATCTCAAAAGCCGGGAACAGATTTGTTCGAAAGCTCCTGACGGAAAGCGCCCAAGGGATCTGCAAGGGCAGGATCGGATACAAATCCAAGGATCTGAAATCAAGACAGCAAGGAAACTCGAAAGAAGTAATCGACTATGCAGATCACGCCAACGAATATATGCGGCGAAAATACTACCGGCTGATGCGTAAAGGAAAGAAGCACAATATAGCTGTATCTGCCATTGCGAGAGATCTTTCCTGTTTTGTCTGGGGACTTATGACGGATAACATTTCCATTGCCAGAGACTGAGTTTCAACAATAAGCAATTTGTTTCAGAAACAACGAGTTTTAACCTACAGCCTGCCATTTTGGTTCATATTTTTGACAGCAGTTCAGAGAAGCTGCATGTGCAAGGTCTGAGTGATGAGCGATAATTCTATGTCGGCCTGCTTAACAGCAGTGATCCACGTATTCAGACAGCTCCACTCCTGGCGAACCATTGACCTGTTGGTAACCAATCCACGTATAACAGAGTGGCCAAAAGCCGGGACCAATTTCCTTGCAGCTTCTGTAAAGTGCTGTCAAGCTTAGAACTAAAATGATGATCATCAATGGGGGTAAGGGGGCACTATACCTTCTCACTCACTCTTGACAAAGGTCATTTCATAACAGAAGCACAATATAGCTGTATCTGCCATTGCGAGAGATCTTTCCTGTTTTGTCTGGGGACTTATGACGGATAACATTTCCATTGCCAGAGACTGAGTTTCAACAATAAGCAATTTGTTTCAGAAACAACGAGTTTTAACCTACAGCCTGCCATTTTGGTTCATATTTTTGACAGCAGTTCAGAGAAGCTGCATGTGCAAGGTCTGAGTGATGAGCGATAATTCTATGTCGGCCTGCTTAACAGCAGTGATCCACGTATTCAGACAGCTCCACTCCTGGCGAACCATTGACCTGTTGGTAACCAATCCACGTATAACAGAGTGGCCAAAAGCCGGGACCAATTTCCTTGCAGCTTCTGTAAAGTGCTGTCAAGCTTAGAACTAAAATGATGATCATCAATGGGGGTAAGGGGGCACTATACCTTCTCACTCACTCTTGACAAAGGTCATTTCATAACAGTATTACTACCTACTATGCTCCGCTCTGACTTCTCGCAGTAAACATTTTCGGACCGTATGCCACTGGCACCACCATCGCTGTTTTTAAAGCTTATTGGACTGACGTCTGCGAGATCTCTCGGGGTAAGGCACACATCTTTCTCTGCACAACCTCCTGATTTACCGTCTTGGTTTTACGTTTGCCTTTTGGGCTTTGGTTTGTGTTGCAACCTCACCCGCCATTTGGCCTTGTATCAGGTTTCTGTTCGTAGGCTCGTCAGATTGGCTACACCGCTTCTTCCATCCCAGCCTCGCGGCTTTCGACTTGCGGTTCACTACACTTGGCGGCAAATACCCGTGCCCGGACTTTCACCGGCTAGATGTGCGTCATGCCCGACACACAACAAAAAAAACGGCCGGAGCCGTTTTTTTGGATTTTCAGTCGTTTTCGGAATGATACTTCTCGACCATCTCGTGCACCAGTTCTGTCGCCAGGATGGAAGACATCAGGTGATCGCGGGAGTGTTCCCGAACATGTTCGCGACCTGTCATATCGAAGGTCAGCAGTTCAGTCTCCGCCTGCTGAGCAGCCGAGCACGCGGCATCGCTGATGGAAAGAAGGCGTCTGGCTTCTTCCAGTTCTCCATCCTTCGCTTTCTTCAATGCCTTGTAAGCCAGATCTTTCGCCTGGCGCGCGTTCTTCAGGATAGAAAAACTCACCATATCCGGATATGTATCCATATTCTGCCCTCTCTGTTCTCTTGTACAACTTTCGACAAAATATTAACTCTGTTAAACCCCTGACGCAAGCACCATACACTTTGTTTCATTACAATTTTTCATACAGTTTTCACACAAAAGCTGGAGCAAAACTCAGGATTCACGGGTTAATTTATGTTACCGTTTTCATTCCGGCGGCAAGCGGATAAAACAGAGTCAGGCAGGTTGCAGTTGCAATTGGCGGCCGCAACTGATAAGATAATCGTGTTGACTGCGCTCGTAGCTCAGCTGGATAGAGTATCAGATTCCGATTCTGAGGGTCGCAGGTTCGAGCCCTGTCGAGCGCGCCATCAAAAAAGCAGCAGGAGCCGAAAGGCTCCTTTTTTTTCATGCACGATTCACGCCGCCAGTTGCCTCATCCCCGGTACCAGTCTTGCCAAAACCGGCTGTGAATGCCATAATACTGCCATCTGTCGTCATAGCTCAGCCGGATAGAGCAGCCGCCTCCTAAGCGGCAGGTCGGAGGTTCGAATCCTCTTGACGACGCCATTGTCCACAAACTCCTCTGCATCCATGCAGAGGAGTTTTTCTTTGCCTTCCGACCGGTTCCGCGTGCACGGAAAAAGACAAAAGCACCGGAAAGCCGAAGCCCTCCGGTGCCTGCCTCAGCGATACACCCGGTCAAAGTCGCACTCATCTTCTGTCTCTGTCAGCTCCGCCCATCGGGCGCTGAGGAGCTTTGCATAGAGAATTTCCTGCAGACCATAATTGCCTAGCGCATAGCCGTCGTTGATTTCAATCAGCAGTGTCCGCCCATCTGCAGTCACCCCAAAGTCCGCAGCATATCCCGCCGGACCTTCGGCATATTCTCTGACCGCCTGCTCCACAACAGCCGGATCCGGCATGAGTCGCCAGTCGCCTCTGTACCGCTTCATGTCCAGGATCCTGCCATATCGGACATAGACACGCCATTCCGACACAAAGTCCACGACTTCAGAGCACCAGGCCTCCAGGTCACCCCCCTGCAGACCGCCACCAACCAGATCGGCAGGACTCTGCACCACGGTCCCTGTGAAGGCCTTGTCCAGTCGGGACTTCACAAACACCGGCCAGGTCTCCGGTGCACAGCTGACGGCGTTCAGCGTGGATGCCCAGATCTTCCGTCCGAGGAATGCCTGCAGCTCTTCGGGATAGTCCAGGTCCGGATACACGTGCCCCAGGTCTTTCAGCCGGTGCTGTACGATGCCCACATACCCGACGATCACATCCTCCGGCCTGCTGTCCTGAATCTGTGCATAGTCGGAAAACGCCACGGTCTCCCATCCCATTTCCTGAAATCCGTACCAGGCAGATGCAAAGTTGTGATTGTGCGGCATCCCATCGGGATACGACTGAATGTAGGCCTTCATGCTGTGTCTCCTCTCCGGCAGGCAGATCCCGGCTGGGTTCCGGACCGCTCCCGCTACCCGTCCATTGTACTTGAATCAGCAGCCACGGACTGCAGCCAATGATGACGGAACCGTCACGTTTACAAACCGTTCCCATCTCCCGGAGGATGACGTGCGACAAAAAAGCACAGCTTCCGCCTGAAAGCTGTGCCTGTTTCAAATCCTGTTTTACCGTTTGCTCCGGCTGTGTCTGTCCAGGAACTCCGGCAAAGGCCGGCCTTCCCGTTTCCACTGCATGAATTCCGCCGTCGTCGTGAACGCCGCATCACCCGCAGAGTTCAGCGCCGTTTCCACCGAATCCTGCACTACGCCAATGATGAAGCCCACAGCCACGACCTGCATCGCCACATCCTGGCCGATGCCAAACAGCGAACACGCCATGGGAATCAGCAGCAGACTGCCGCCGGCGACTCCGGACGCTCCGCACGCCGCAAGTGCCGAGAGCACAGAGAGAATGATCGCCGCGGGAATCGACACCTCAATGCCCAGGGTATGTGCCGCAGCCAGCGTCATGATGGTGATTGTAATGGCGGCACCATCCATATTGATCGTGGATCCCAGGGGGATGGAGACAGAATAGAAATTGCGGTCCAGTCCCATTTTCTCGCAGAGCTCCATGTTCACGGGAATGTTCGCAGCGGAACTGCGGGTGAAGAACGCCGGAATGCCCGATTCCCGCAGGCAGCGGAACACCAGGGGACAGGGATTCACCCGCAGGCAGAGGAAAATCACCAGCGGAGACACCACCAGTGCCATGATCAGCATCGTCGCCACAAGCAGCAGCAGGAGCTTTCCGTAATCCGTGAAAATGCTCAGCCCGCTCGTGGAAACCGTGGTGAAGATCAGCCCCATGATGCCAAAGGGAGCCAGGTTTATGACCCAGCGCACGATCACGCTCACGGCATCCGCCACATCTGCCATGAACTGCCTGGCTAAATCCGAGGCCACGGCCTTCATGGCAAATCCGAAGAGCACCGCCCACATCAGGATCCCGATGTAGTTGGCCTGCGCAATGGCGTCGACGGGATTGGCGACGATGTTCATGAGCAGGGTGTGTATGACGTCCCCCAGTCCCTGGGGAATGGTGTCCGACGCTGCGGCATCCGCCAGCACAATCGTCTGCGGGAACAGAAAACTCATGCAGACAGCCAGCACCGCGGCCAGAAATGTCGTCAGCATGTACAAACCAATGACAGTGCCGAACCGCTTGTCCAGTCCCTGTCCGTTCTGGGCAAGGGCGCTGGAGACCAGCACAAAGACCAGGACCGGGGCCACGGCTTTCAGCGCGCCGACAAAGAGGTTCCCAGGTTCTCCCAGCCAGGTCCAGCCCGGGAGCACAATGGCGAGGATCACACCGATGACAAGGCCGATGAAGATCCGGAGAATCAGGCTCGTGCTGTTGTATTTTGCAGCTGCCGCCTTCAACCAGTTCAAAATGCGTTTCATATCAATCTCCTGACAACGCACAATTGTAACACCGTATATGAACAGTTGTCTGTTTCGAGCATACATTTCTGAAAAGTTTTTCAAATTCCGCCCCAATATGCTCCTGCATTTGATTATCCCGGGCAGATTTGGTATCGTTTGGACTGTACATGGGGTGTTAGCTCAGCTGGGAGAGCGCTTGCTTCGCATGTAAGAGGTCACGGGTTCGAATCCCGTACGCTCCACCATTGTCCACAAAGCCCCTGTTTATGGGGCTTTTCTTTAATCGTGCAGCAAATCGTGCAGCATTTTGAGTAAAAGCGCCTCAATTGGGCGCTTTTTCAATATGCCGATGCTGGCTGGCAGGGCTGCAGATCCACTTCTCCTCAGATACATCACGAAAAAACTGCAGAAAACCGGAAGCAGGTCGTTGTCCCGGCTGTCGCGCAGAAACAACTGCAGACAT
Source organism: Faecalibaculum rodentium (assembly GCF_001564455.1). GTDB lineage: Bacteria > Bacillota_I > Bacilli_A > Erysipelotrichales > Erysipelotrichaceae > Faecalibaculum > Faecalibaculum rodentium. The sequence continues at coordinate 522,851 of NZ_CP011391.1, read as the reverse complement.
CCCTTTCCTCTGCAGGTGACGGACCACTTCTGTTTCAGATGTTCCACAACTGTCAGCCAAATGACGCAAAATCATGGGAAGCCGTTTATCCGGCTTCCCAATTCTTGTATAATTGAGCGGAAAATCAGAAAGTGAGAGGTTTTATGGCGAAAAAAATCTATCAGGTGGACGAAAAAGTCCCCTCCAGCATGCTGCTGCCTCTGAGCATCCAGCACCTGTTCGCAATGTTCGGCGCCACTGTCCTGGTGCCGTTCCTCTTTGGCATCAACCCGGCCATCGTGCTGCTCATGAACGGCATCGGCACGCTGCTGTTCATCTTCATCACCAAAGGCCAGGCACCTGCCTACCTGGGAAGCAGCTTTGCCTTCCTGGCACCCGGCAATGCCATCATTGCCTCCTTCGGCTATGAATACGCCCTTGGCGGCTTCATTGCCGTGGGCTTCTGCGGATGCCTGCTCTCCTTCATCATCAAGAAATTCGGCACAGACTGGATCTCCGTGGTGCTGCCTCCCGCTGCCATGGCACCGGTTGTCGCACTGATCGGACTGGAACTCGCAGGATCCGCCGCCAGCACCGCCGGCCTGCTGGGTGATTCCGTCAGCATGGTGGACGTCACGGTGTTCCTGGTCACACTGGCAGTGGCTGTCATCGGCTCTGTGTGCTTCCGGAAGTTCCTGGCGGTGATTCCCATCCTGATCGCTGTCATTGCCGGCTATGTGACAGCCCTGTGCTTCGGTGCGGTGGATTTCTCCGCATTCCAGAACGTCGGATTCTTCCAGATGCCCAACTTCACGATGCCGAAATTCGACATCAATGCCGTGCTCATGATGCTGCCCGTGCTGCTGGTCATCGCCTCCGAGCACATCGGTCACCAGATCGTCACCAGCCAGATCGTCGGCCGTGATCTGATCAAAAAGCCGGGCCTGGACAAGACGCTGTTCGCAGACAACTTCTCCACCATGATCTCCGGCTTCCTGGGATCCGTTCCCACCACGACCTATGGCGAGAACATCGGCGTCATGGCCCTGACGGGTGTCTACTCTGTGCAGGTCATTGCCGGTGCAGCCATCATTTCCATCATCTGTGCCTTTATTGGCCCGCTGTCGGCGCTGATCCAGACCATTCCCAATGCCGTGATCGGCGGAATCTCCTTCCTGCTCTACGGCATGATCGGTGTGTCGGGTCTGCGGATCCTGATCGACGAGAAGGTGGACTTCGGCAACTCCATGAACATGGTGCTGACATCCGTGGTCTTTGTCACCGGTCTGTCCGGCATCACCCTCACCATTGGCTCTGTATCCCTGTCGGGCATGATCCTGGCTGCGCTGGTGGCCATGGGCCTCTCCCTGCTGTTCTTTGTCTTTGACAAACTCGGCTGGATCAACAAGGAAGATGCACCGGAGCCGGAGAATGAATTCACGGTTCTGGCGGACAACATCGCGGCGGAAAACGCCCGACGGGACCGTGAAAGCCGCTGAGAACGCTCCAGACCTGGCGCAGATCGCACCGGATCCCTGGCTCACAGGGCGCCCCAAAAAGACCTGCGTCATTGATGTGGGCGGCGGCCTGCGGGACATCTACGGTGCAGGGGTCTTCGACACCCTCATGGACCAGGGCATCACCTTCGATTTCGGGATCGGCATTTCCGCCGGCGCAGCGAATCTCTCGAGTTTTCTCGCCGGGCAGAAAGGACGCAACCTGGTCTACTACCGGGACTACTCACAGCGCCCGGAGTACATGAGTGTGCAGAATGTCTTCCGGAAAAAGGGGTTCCTGGACCTGGACTACATTTACACCACGCTCTCCAATACAGATGGCGAGTATCCCCTGGACTTTCCGGCAATCGATGCCAACCCCATGGATTTTGTCACGGTGACCACCAATGCCGTTACGGGACGGCCGGCCTACTGGCGAAAGAACCGCTACCGACAGGACGACTATGAGCTCATCAAATGCTCCTGTGCCCTGCCCTTTGCGTGTCATCCCCACAAAGTCATGGGGATGGAGTATTTCGATGGCGGCATCGCCGACCCCATTCCGCTGGAGAAGGCACTCGAATTGGGAGCGGAGAAAATCGTCCTCATCCTCACCAGGCCACGAGACATGCGCCGGACTGACAAGAAAGACCGCATGTACGCAAAGGCCCTGCGCCAGAAATATCCGAAGGTTGCCGCTGCCCTGGAACAGCGGGCCCGGGCCTACAACCAGGCACTGGAGAAAGCGCTGGAACTGGAAGAGCAGGGCAAAGTCCTGATCCTGGCACCGGTCAGTGACCAGGGTCTGAAGACACTCACACGGGATCCCGACCGGCTGCAGGCCATGTATGACAATGGCCTGCAGGATGGCTTTCTCGTCCGGGAATTCCTGGAAAACTGAGCCCGTCTTTCCTGCCCTGCACCCGGCAGCAGATTGCGAACCACAAAACCCGGAATCGACCGGACACCCTGCAGGTGCCGGAAGGTCCCGGGTTTTTCCTGTCTTGTGTGTACCCGCACCGGATCAGGAAGCCGCATCCTCCTTCACAAACAGCGTGGGAATGGCTTTTTCATTGTATTGCGTGCTCACCACACGGCCATCCGAGAGACGGGAATACACCCCGGCGAAGTCGCCGTTGTACACATACAGGCCCGTCATGTTGGTATAGGGAACAAAGGCATCGCTCACCAGCAGGTCCACATTCGGGGACTGGTACGGCTCTACATACTCCTGCACAAGATAGTGGCGGTCTGCACAGTTCTGCACCTCGCGCTCCCACTGATTCTGATGCAGGTCCTGTCCGCAGAACACGCCCCGGGCCGCATAGGAGTCCTCCGGCTTCAGGATCCACCGGTCCTTGTCCGTCTTCAGGACTTCCTCTGCCCGCTCTTTGGTCAGCCGGTATGTCTTCGGGAGGTGTTCGTTCAGGAATGTCTGCTCCTCTTCTGTGAAATACTTCTGCAGGATGGGATCCAGCAGCGCCATGTTGATGGCCTTGTGATGGATCACCTGCGTGGACAGCGGCCCGGCCATGACCATGGCTTCGTTGCGCATGGCGTCCAGAAACGGCGTCACCGAATCGTACCCCTCCATGATGTCCTTCGTCACCGCCCGACGATAGACCAGGTCATAGACCGTGCCCGTTTTCGCCGACTTCAGCCGCCCGTCTTCATAGACCAGGTCCCGGATATCCGTGACCTCGGCCGGGATCCCGCGTTCGTTCATCCGCAGACAGATCTGCTTCAGTTCCGAGAGATAGGCCTTGTCCAGGAAATCCGTAATGACCACAGACGGCGTGCGGTCGGTGTCAAACAGCTTCCTGCTCGCAGAATGCCACACCTCCAGCAGGGCATCGATCAGCGGATCGATGAGTTCCTCCTGGTCCACCGCCGGCTGCAGGGCCTGGAACACGTTGTTGTCCTCCAGGAATTCAGTCAGCCGCCGGTTTTCGTTCATGGCACTCGTGCCGTCTGTGTTGAATTCGCAGAATTTGAAGTCACCGGTCTCCTCGTTGTAGAAAATGTCCACCCGGGACACCGGAATGGGATAGGCCGAAGTCGCCTCCAGCAGAATCAGCTCCTGCAGCCGTTCATCAAAGGGAAAAAGTGCCCGGACTTCCGGGTCCTGCCGGTAGGCATCGATGGTTTTGTAGAAAACGGGCATCATCGTGCTGACGATGTCCTGAAACTTCTTCCGGTCGCGCTGGGAGAAGTACTTCGGGATATGCAGTGTGTGAGTGATGTTCGTGTGTCCGGCATTCAGCTCCGAATGGGCGATCCGCTGCTGGACCTTCAGAGCCGACGCTTTGGATTCCACCGGGTGCTCCTGTATGTATGCCCGGGACCGTTCTTCAATGTCTCTGTTCATGTCTGTTCTCCCTGTCTGGATTCCCGTTTCTTTCCGTGATCCCGGCTGTGCGGCCAGTCTTTCCAAGGCCGATGCCGGCTGCGCCTGCAGGCAGCCCCATCCGCTTCATCCTTCAAACATGTGCTTTCGGGCCATGATCTTTTCATGCAGCGGGGCATAGTGCCTGGCATCTGCAGAGGTCATGGCCTGTCGGGCCCGGCTGTCCAGTTCATCCAGAACAGCTGTCACGGGCTGTCCATAGATACCGGCATTCCAGTCGTCTTTGCGAAGGGCTGCCTTGGCTGCCTGGATCTCGTCGGCAGACTGTGCCAGGGACAGGACCCAGTCCACTGTTTCCCGGCTGTAGAACAGAGCCCGGATCAGTGCCGCATAGGCTGTGATGTACGGCGGATTCACGGAATCGGCACTGCGAATCTCGATAAAGTTCTTCACCCGCACATCCGGAAAGGCCATGGACAGCAGGTGCTGGATATGTGCCTTGTTCCAGCCGTATTTCTCCCCCGTCTGGCCAACGGTCAGATCCGGTTCCGGCACATAGGTTTCGCCGTCCACCATCAGGATCACCGGGATCTGTTCCAGCCAGTCGGCATAGCCCTGGTACCCGAATCCTTCGTCAAACAGTCCGTCGGGGATCCCGGTCCGGGCCGGATCGGTATCGGACCAGATGGAATCCCGCAGGAGGATATCCGGGTTGTCCTGGCCGGCGTAGTCCGGGGTGTTGGACATGAGGAACGCCAGGAGGGGGTGGAGAATGTTGGCGGCCCGCACTTTGCGGACAAAATCCGCCTCATCTGCATAGTCGATGGACACATGCACACTGGCGGTGGCTTTCATCATTTCCCGGCCGCGGTTTCCCGTGCGGGCAAACCAGGCTTCCATGTATTCATACCGGTGCTTGTCGATGCGCCGGACTTCATCTGCAGGCACGGTGGGCAGTCCCCCGGACCATACCACATCGGCACCCTGTGTCTCGACCAGTTTCATGACCGGTGCCATGGCCTGGTCATACCAGGCCTTGAGCTGGTCCATGTCCCGGGTGTAGAGGAAGGACACCTCGAACTGAGACCCGGGTTCCAGCGTGATCAGGGTGTGCGCATCCTGCAGGGCGATGAGCCTGCCGTCTTCATAAAACGCCTGGTCGTAGTCCGGACGCAGCACCTCGAGCATGTCCTCCACCTGTGAAGCCGTCAGTGGATGGCCCGAAGCGTGATCCAGCAGGAAGTGTTCCACCTCCACGCCCACACGACCGGTCTGAGGGGTTTCCCCGCTTTGGATGTACTCAGCAATCGGCGTCATAGTAAATGGATGCCTTCACCTGATCGGTGTGGTCTTTGCCCGTGAGCTTTTCCATCACCGCGAAGGCAAAGTCAATGGCAGCGGCGGCGGACTTGCCTGTGACCAGGTTTCCGTCAGTCACTGCGTAGTCTTCCTGGTATTCGCCGCCGAAGTCTTCGTTCATGGACTTGAAGCATGTATACTTCTTTCCCTTCAAAAGACCCATGCGGCCCAGGATCGTGGGAGACGCACAGATGGCCGCCAGTACTTTGTTTTCGTCGTTATAAAAGTTCCGGATCTGTTCACGGACTTTTTCATTTTTCTCCAGGTTCACATGCCCGGGACCACCCGGCAGCAGCAGGCAGTCAGCCTGGGAGAAATCGTAGTCTTCCATGGGAATGGTTTCCGAGAGAATCACGCCAAAGCGGCCGGTTTCCCCTGTCCGGTTTTCCGGCGACACCATATCCACATCTATGCCGCCGCGGCGCAGCAGGGCAATGGGGGCCATGGCCTCCAGTTCTTCAAATCCTTCATCCAGCAGTACAGCTGTTCTCATTACAATCACCACTTTCTGTCTGACCTGATTATATCAGCAGGAGACCAGGGAAGAGACGGCACAGGCACTGCCTCAGGACAAGGAGGTCAATGTGCACTATACTGGTAGGGAATGGAGGAATTCCCATGCAGCGACTTTTCAATACAGGCGACGGACAGACCAGGCTCCTTGCGCTGGTATATTTCGTCTTTGGCATCCTGCTCTGTTTCTTTGCCAGCAGCATACTCGTCACAGCCACCCGCATTCTCGGGGGCTGTCTCGCACTCTATGGTGCCCTTCAGCTCTATCTGTTCTATGCGGGGCGGCAGAAAGGCACAGCCACGGGCACACAGCTGTGCATCGGCGTGGCCACGGTGCTCTTTGGCCTGATCTTCGTGATCAGCCCCGAAAGCCTGATTTCCATTTTCCCGGTGGCCGGTGCGATCATTCTGATCGTGAACTCCCTGATCCAGATGCAGAAGGCCTTCCAGCTTCGGGACTATGGCTGCGAGGGCTGGACCATGACGCTGATTTTTGCAGTCGTGCTCTTGGTGGCCGGCGCCATCATCCTGCTGCGGCCGGTGCAGACAGCTTCCTTCATCCTGCAGATTGTGGGGATCTCCCTCATGGCGGAAGCCATCATGATGTTCTGGTCCCAGCATGAAATCGACAAGTATATGCCCAGAGGGTCGCGGGAATCATGAAGATTTCCACCAAAGGCCGGTATGCCCTGCGCATGCTGCTTGATCTCGCCCAGAGTCAGCAGGATGGCTATGTGGCGCTGAAGGAAGTGGCTGCCCGGCAGAACATTTCCAAGAAATACCTGGAGCAGATCGTCATTGCCCTGAATCCCACGGGAATCCTGACGAGCAACCGGGGGTTCCAGGGCGGATACCGTCTGGCGCGGGCTCCGCGGGAGGTCACGGTGTTCGAGGTCCTGGAAGCCACGGAGGACTCCATGGCGCCGGTTGTGTGCCTGCGCTCGCAGGTCAACACCTGTCCCCGGCAGGAGCAGTGTGCCACCCTGTCCCTGTGGACGGGTCTGTACAACGTGGTCAGGGAGTATCTGGAGGGCATCACCCTGCAGCAGCTGCTGGATGAAAACGCCGCCATGGCCGGCAACGACTATGTGATCTGACGATACAAAACACCCCGGGTCTTCGCACAGAAGATCCGGGTTTTTTCAGGGTGTCCGGCATAGTGCTCTCCAGTCTCATACCGGCTGCACAGAAAAGACCGGACCCGCACCCGGCAGCAAATCTGCCAGAGTCCGGTTCCGGTCCTTCTGTCATTCAGCTTTTATACCGTTTCGGCTATTCGGCTTCGACGACCACCTGTGTCCAGTTATAGGGATCTTCCAGTTCTCCCCACTGGATGCCTGTCAGGGTGTCATAGAGCTTCTGCGTCAGATCTCCGGTTTTGAAGTCATTGATCACATGCTTTTCGCCCTTGTAGCACAGCTCGCCAATGGGTGAAATGACCGCTGCGGTGCCTGTGCCCCAGGCCTCCTGCAGCTTGCCGTCGCGGGCGGCTTCCATGAGCTCGTCGATGGACATGTGGCGTTCCTCCACCTCATAGCCCCAGTCCTTCAGCAGGTGAATGATGGAGTTGCGGGTGACACCCGGCAACACCGTACCGTCTGTCGGTGCCGTGACCACCTTGCCGTCGATCAGGAACATGACGTTCATGGATCCGACTTCCTCCACATACTTCCGGTTCACGCCATCCAGCCACAGCACCTGCTCATAGCCGGCCTGTTCCGCTTTCTCCTGCGCCTTGAGGCTGCCGGCATAGTTGCCGCCGCATTTCGTGAATCCCGTGCCGCCGGGCGCCGCGCGGATGTATTCATCCTCGACCCAGATCTTGACCGGGTTCACGCCACTGGCATAGTACGCACCGGAGGGAGAGGCAATGATGATGAACTTGTACTTCGCAGAAGGGTGAACACCCACGCCTTCCTCCGTCGCAAACATATACGGACGGATGTACAGAGATTCACCCTCGCCCGAGGGCACCCACGCGGCTTCCTTTTCCACCAGGGCACGGACCGCATTGACAAACATATCTTCGGGGACTGCCGGCATGCTCATGCGTTCATTGGAGTTGATGAACCGGCGGGCATTCATTTCCGGGCGGAACAGCTGGATCGTGCCGTCCTTCGTTCGGTAGGCCTTCAGGCCTTCAAAGGTTTCCTGCGCATAGTGCAGCACCATGCTCGCCGGGGACATTTCAATGGGACCAAACGGCACAATGGCCTGGTCCCACCAGCCGCCTTTGTTTTTGTCGTATTCCGCCACATACATGTAGTCGGTGTAGATCTTGCCGAATCCCAGCGGCCCCTGGGGCTTTTCCTTCAGCGCCGCGGCTTCTTCAAAACGGATATCCATGATCGTTCCTTCTTTCCTTGATTCTCAATACTGAAAAGTTAGCACCACCACCCCTGTTTTTCAATGCGTTTTCAGACTTGTAAATTCCTTTCATGCCGATGCAGGGTATCCTGTCCGGCATCCCCTGTCCCTGCTTCCTCCCCACAAAACAGCCCCCTGATCCGGCCGGACCAGGGGTTGTTTCACATTCATTCCGTTCACGCCATCTCTCGTGCTTCCTGCACCAGGCCATCCATGTCCCGGACACAGGCATCCGGCTCCAGCTCCGGCTCCAGGGATACCGCTGCGTTCAGTGCCGCCATCTTCGGCAGCAGGCTGCCATAGTCAATGTCTCCCTCCAGCAGGCCCACGTGCACAAAGGGTTTCGCCTTCGTGTCGTCATAGTGATAGTTTTTCAGGTGCATGTGGCCAATGTCGTCCTTCACGGCCTGGAATTCTTCCTCCAGCCTCAGTCCCAGCCACTTCTCCGGCACCTGTGTGACTTCTGCCCGGTAGCTGTTGCCCGGATCCCAGAGCATCTTCAATGCCGGGGAGTTGACGCGGTGCACGATCTCCTGCGTCATCTTCCCCTTGGGAAGATGGGAATAGGGGCAGTTTTCCAGGACGAGTACCTTGCCGTGTGCCGCGGCAATGTCTGCTGCCTGTTTCATGATGTGTGCAATCTTGTCCAGGTCCTCTTCGGTGCCGCCCTTCTTTCCGGGTCTGTTGTCAGGAAACCGGAAGGGAAACACCCGAAGGATGCTGCACCCGAAGATGTCCGCCAGGTGACAGGCATGGTCCAGCTGCTTCAGGTGGTCCTGGATGGATCCCCGGAACACCGCGAACTCCGGCTTGAACAGCGAAATTTCATAGTCGTCGTACAGCGGAGCCATGAAGAACAGCGTCGTGGCCAGACTGGCTGTTTCCAGCCCCGCCTGGTCCAGGAGCGCCTTTGCGCTTTGGGCTTCTTTTTCACTCAGGCACTCCACGCTCTTGCCCTCGATGCCGTGGAGTTCCACCAGATGCAGTCCGTGATCCCGGATGGTTTTGGAAGCGATTGCCAGATTCTGTGTGATCTGGTCTGTGATGATGCATGGTTTCATATTTATATGTTATATCATTATAGCTTTTTACGCAATGATGGACCGCTTTCATTGAGAGCCAGCGCATACAGTTTTGCCACAATTTGTAAAAAAATGGTTTTTCGTTCCGTCCGAACGTGTAATTGCCTCTGAAGTTGTCCTATAATGGGATTGGTATTGTAAGCATTTTCAAATCGGACATTCGGTCCGGATGAAGGTGTTTTCGATGGTAGTGAAGGAGAATCATATGTCAGAAGTAACATTGAAGAACATCAAGAAAGTCTATCCCAACGGCTTCCAGGCCGTGAAGGACTTCAACCTGGATGTCAAGGATGGCGAATTCGTGATCTTTGTCGGACCTTCCGGCTGCGGAAAGTCCACCACCATGCGTATGATCGCCGGTCTGGAGGACATCACAGACGGCGACCTGATCATTGACGGCAACCGTGTCAACGACGTGGAACCCAAGGACCGGGACATTGCCATGGTCTTCCAGAACTATGCCCTGTATCCCCACATGACAGTGAAGGAAAACATGGAATTCCCCCTGAAGATCCGGAAGATGCCGCAGGACGAGATCGACAGACGTGTCGCTCAGGCTGCGAAGACCCTGGACCTGGAAAAGCTGCTGGACCGCAAGCCCAAGGCCCTGTCCGGCGGCCAGAGACAGCGTGTGGCCATGGGCCGTGCGATCGTCCGCGACCCGAAGGTCCTGCTGCTGGATGAGCCCCTGTCCAACCTGGATGCCAAGCTCCGCGGCCAGATGCGTGTCGAGATCTCCCGTCTGCACGAGCGACTGGGCGCCACGATGATCTACGTCACCCACGACCAGACCGAAGCCATGACACTGGGCGACAGGATCGTGGTCATGAGCGACGGCGAAGTGCAGCAGATCGACACCCCGCAGTACCTGTATGACCACCCGGCCAACAAGTTCGTGGCAGGCTTCATCGGCTCTCCCCAGATGAACTTCCTGGACGGGACCGTGACAGAGAAAAACGGCAAGGTGGCTGTGCGTGTCGGCGATACAGACATCGCCATTGACCAGGCAAAGGGCAAGGTCCTGAAAGACGGCGGCTACATGGGCAGGGAAGTGACCATTGGCGTGCGTCCGGAGGATCTGTATGACACACCGGAGCACCTGGAGCTGTACAAAGACTCCAAAGCGAAGGCCAAAGTGGCAGTCCGCGAGAACCTGGGTGCAGAGATCTACCTGTACACAGACTTCAACGGGGCGCAGCTGACGGCCCGTGTGGATCCGGAATCGAAGACCCAGGTGGGCGACGAAGTGGAACTGTCCTTCAACCCCGCAAAGATCCACGTGTTCGACAACGAAACCGGCAAGGCCATCGAATAGGATACCCGCCGCCGGAATCCTGTCCTGTTTCTGGACAGTCCGGCTTCTGAACAAAACCGAACCTCCGGCCCCGGCATTTTGCCGGGGCTTTCGGTTGTCCGGAGGCTGCCGGCTGTTTCAAAATGCAGGTCGTATCATTCACTGTTTTTTGTTTCTTAAGAAACAGGTGTTACACTGAGTCCATGAACAATCAGAACAACAGCCAGACGCCGGGATACGCCTATGTATTCGCCATTGGCGCCATCATTCTTGCAGTGATCCTGCTGCCGATCATCTGGAAAATCTTCAAGGGCGTCGTCAAGATCTGCCTGATCCTTGCCGTCGTCTTCTGCGCCTGCTACGGCGCCTATGTCCTGTTCTCCGGAAAGAGGAGATGACAAAGGCCCCTGCATCCGGCCGGATTGCAGGGGCCTTTTATATGCTTTGCCTGCGAGCGTCCCTGGCCGGGCTGCCCTACAGCATTTTCTTCTTTTTCAGGACCACGATCACCAGCACCGTCAGCACCAGCGTCAGGACCACCACGACCAGGAAACTGTGGGTCAGGTCCGCCAGCGGGATGGAGTCCTCGTTCACATTCATGCCATAGAACCCGGACACGATGGTCGGGACTGCCAGTACGAGCGTCATGGAGGTCAGAAACTTCATGACATTGTTCAGCCGGTTGTCCGCCAGATCCGCCACCAGGCCCCGGGTCGCCGACGCGATCTCCCGATACATGTCCGTCATGGCCGCTGCCTGGTTCATTTCCCCCGCCGCTTCCTCCAGTGTCTCCTGCTCCTGACAGAATTCCGACGAAGACAGCTGGTCCCGGAGCTGTTCCAGCGCCTTCACATTGGCCTTCAGGCTGCAGCCAAACCAGATCAGGGAGGTTTCCACGTTGTGCAGTGTGATCAGGTCCTGCTTTGCGACCTGCTCCCCCGCCCTGGTTTCCACTTCCTGCCGTCGGGCATCGAGCTTCCGTAAATCATCCTGATAGTTGCGGGCCACCGCTGCCAGCACACCATTCACGAACTCCACCGGACTGGCTGTATCTGGCACCGGTCCCTTCCCGGCTGTCAGGGCATCCAGGACCGTGTTTTTCCGGCTGCTGACAGTCACCACCACGTCCTTCTTCACCACAAGCCCCAGTGGAATGGCCTGAAACCCGCCATCCACTCCCTGGCTCAGGGCTGGTACATCCAGCAGGATCTGCGCAGACTCATCCGTGACCCGGGCACCCGGCGTTTCCTGGAGATCCATGGGACCCTCCAGGTCTTTTCCGGGAATGCCGAAAGTCTCCTTCACCCATGCAAGTTCCTTCTCATCCGGGTCTGTGAGCCGCACCCAGCACCCTGGTTCAGGTGTTTCCAGCCGGTGCAGTGTCCCCTCCTGTGTTTTCCAGAGTTCCATCATCCTGTCCACCTCGGTTTCCTGCTTCGTGTTTCTCCGTCACCTACAGGATACGCAACCTGGCCTTTGGTTTCGTTTTTCGTGCCTTCGAAACCCGATTTCGCAAAATCCATTGAGTTTGATGAAAAAGTCCCGGAATTTCCCTACAATACTGAGTGGAGGACTTTTACCATGAATCGAATCCTGTATACTCTTCTCGCCGCAGCGGTACTGGGACTGGCAGGCTGCACAGCCTGCACCCCGAAACAGGAAGACAAGACGGCAGAAACCGACAAACAGACATTGTCGGCAATCACCCTGTCATCCGAATTCCATACCGCGAAGGTGGATGAGGAAATCGACATTGCAGTCAAGACGACTCCTGCCGGCACCGAGCTGAAGCAGGAGGACTTTGAAATCAGCGGCGGAACGCTCACCGTGGATGGCGCAACCGTCAAATTCAAGGCCGCCGAAGCCGGCAACTATACCATCAAGGCGACCAAAGACAAAATCACCAGCAACACCCTGACCATTGAAATCGTGGCCGGGGAAGACACGGAACAGGCCGATGGCGGACAGCAGGCACCCGCAGCCGATCAGGGCACCGCCTATGTGGATCCCGGAACACAGGGTGTTCAACAGCCTGCCGCGGATGCTTCCGCCGGCACACAGACGCCGGCTGACAACACACAGAACAGCGGTTCCCAGGGCGATGGTTCGCAGAACACAGACTCTCAGCCTGCCACGCCTTCGGTGCTTACCGTCAAGCAGGTTCTGAGCAACCCGGCAAAATATGACGGCCAGACCATCACCGTCCAGGGGTCCCTGCCCCAGGCAGCAGTGACAGGCCCGGATGGACAGCCTGCCACTGTGATCTATCCCGCAGCCGGAGACACCTCCCAGCGCCTGTATCTTTCCGGTCTGAAACTGGACTTCGGCGGCTGCGACGCGAAGCTGACAGGGGTGATGAAACAGGGAGCCAACGGCATCTGGACCCTGGATGTCACCAGTGCCGAACAGACCGGGCCGAGCGGTGTCGCAGGCGACCAGACCGGCAAGCCGGTGTCCGAACTCCCGAAATCCGGCACCTTCCACTTCACGGTGGACCGCGTCCGGATCCGCTATGGAACCGATGGACTGAAATCCAGGGAAAGCGGCAAGTATTTCAACAAGGGCGATTCCGTGAAATACAACAAGGTCTACGAAAAGGACGGCTATACCTGGATATCCTACAAGGCCTACAGCGGCAAGACCTGCTCGGTGGCAGTCGGAGACGCGAAGACCGTACAGTACGGCTGGGCAGACTGATTCCAGACAATCACGATCCACAGAACCCGGTGCAGGTTTTCTGCACCGGGTTTTTGTCTGCCCGGTCCGGATCTGCCTCTGCCACGGTTCACCCGACAGAGAACGCTCTGCCATGTTGTCCATCAAAGACAAAGAGAGCCGGACTTCTTCATCCGGCTCCCTCTCATTCATCATACTTCGTACAGTGTCCCACATCGTCGCAGGTCTGGTGGACCGCCTCTGTCTGTGTGGTCCGCAGGATGTACCCCGACTGGTCTTTATCCAGGGTCCCGAACACTGTGACCAGCGACATCCCCGGCGTGTCCTCCGGAATCTCGATCCGGATCCGGTGGTCCTGGTCCCCCGGTTTTCCTGTCTGGTAATAAAAGCCGATGGGGATCCCGTTTTCGTCACCAATCATGGACTGCGGAGTCTGGCCTTCCACGGAAATCTGCTGTCCCAGGTACGAGTCACCGTCTGTCAGGATGTCATCCACCTGCAGGACTTCCGTTTGTGCAGCTGGATTGGATTCGTTGTCATCTGTTTCTTCTGACACAGCCTGATCTGCTTCTGCCTTTGGCTGTACCTCTGCAGCCTTGTCAGCTGTATCCGGCCTTGTCTCCGGCATGTCTGCACTCTGGCAGCCGCAAAGGAGCAAGCACAATGCCGCTGTCCCGATGCCTGTGGTTTTCATGATCACCAACTCCTGTCCGATGTATATGATTTCTGCAGATTCATCGTAGCACACGCGACAGGTTTCTATGCCGATGAGACAGAAGCGCGATTCACCGGCATTCCGGATTCTGTTATGGCGAAAAGCCGGCTCACGATTCCGCGATCCGGCTTCTGCTTCAGGTTACTGATCGATCTTGTCCACCATGACCAGCGGGACTGTGACTGCATTGCCCATCACCGCTTCATAGGTGTAGTCTCCCAGTGACACACCGTAAACCGTGATCTGGTCATCCTCCAGGACCTTGGATTTCACCAGGTCTTTGGGGTAGAAAGCCAGGATCACCTGGTCATAGTCACCGTTGATGGCCAGACGGATCTGCACATCGTCGTCGCTGTTGGAAACCTGGATCACCTGGCCGGAAAACTTCACCTTTTCTCCCACATAATCGTCCGGGGTCCGGGCCAGCTGATCATAGGTAATGCCGGTCTCGTAGCCCCGGGCCTCTTCTTCCGCCTTTTTTCTGGCGGCTTCCTCTTTCTTCTTTTTCTCGGCTTCTTCTGCCTCTTTGATTTTGTTCTGAGCATCGGATTTCAGCTTCTGCCCTTCTGTGTCCTCTGCGCTGCCGGGATAGGCTTCATGCAGGTCGTCTGCCAGGGAAATGGTTTTCTCCCAGTCGCCGTCCTTGTGCGCTGCCTGCACCTCCTCCAGCCGGCGGGACTTTCCATGCTTCAGTTCATCCACTTCCGATTTCAGCTCCCTGACCTGCTCCAGCTTTGCCTGGTACCGGTATTCGGCATCCGATACCTGCCCCTCCAGGTCCTGGATCTGCAGGGACAGTGCCTCGTTTTGCGCCTTCAGGCTGCTTTGTGCAGAGGCTGAAGAAACAGTGCTCACCAGCAGGACAGCTGCAGCCGCACTCACAGCCACCAGGATCTCCGGTCCGCGCTTCACATACCAGGATTTGCCAGCCATTCGCCGGAACAGGGATTCCTTTTTCGGCGAAGACGGGACAGCCGGGGATACTGTCACCGGTTCCTCACAGGAAGCTGTGTTCTCTGAAGCAGGGACATCCGGTGCTGCCGATGGATCCTGATCCACTTTCCGGTCAGCTTCCATGGAAGATTCTGTCTGCTTCAACAGCGTTTCTTTCTGCTGACCGGCGGTTTCCTGGTCTGGGGAACCCGGCAGCTCTGGCAAATCCGGTTCTGCCGGGTTCAGTTCCTGTTCTGCCAGTTCCTGACTGTCTGCAGATTCTGCAGGCTCCGGCTTCCCGTCAGAATCCTCCGTCTGCTCAATACCCGCCTGTACTGTGACTTCTTCCGGGTCCCGGACTTCGCCGCCTGCCCTAGGCTCTGATCCAGCCTCCTCGGGGCGCTCTTCATTCAGATTCCGTGTTTCTTTCTCCTCGTTCATCGTCTTTCCTCTTTCTTCTGCCAATTGCCGACACAGCCATCTGGCCAGACAACAGACTGTATCTTCAGGATCCCTTCGGCTTCCCGTGTGCACCCGGATCTGCCATCAGGTTCTTTTCTGATCTGCTGTCACTGACATTGTAAGGACTTACAGGGCATCATATATGCCCAAATTCAAACTGACTGGCTGGAAAATGTCTCAGGACCATGCAGATTGATAAACACGGGATTTACATGAAGAAAGAGGATGAAGAACCCGACACTGGCAGCCATTTCCATCATTTTCGGAAAAATTGGAAAAAAACCCGGTTTTTCCGAAATCTGCCCAAATCGCGTCCTGCTTCCTCCCGGCTCTTTTCTCTTCCAACAGATACAATGACTACAGCAGCAGCCCTTCGGCTGCAGAAAGGACTTCATGAAACACCTTCGAATCATTGCTTCTTTCCCCCTCGCAGCTGCCCTCTGTGCCTGTGCCTCTGCAGCCGGTCCGCAAGCCGGGGATGCAAAAGCGGCTCAGTCTGAACCCTTGAATGACACGACCGGAGAACCCGAGACAGAATCTGTCACACTCAGCCCCCTGCATGTGGATGGACCGCGGCTCATGGACGACCGGAACCAGCCTGTCGTCCTCCAGGGATACAGCACCTTCGGCATCAACTACAAGCCGGAGTTCGTCAACGAGAACACCTTCCGGTTCCTCAAAGAGGAAATGGGTTCCCAGGTGATTCGGCTGGCGATGTATACGGCTGACAACAATGGCTACTGTACGGGTGGTGACCAGGAACAGCTGGAAGGGCTGATCGACAAAGGCGTGCAGGCGGCTGTCGCCACGGGATAGTATGTGATCATTGACTGGCATATCCTTTCCGATGGCAACCCTGCCCAGTACCAGGAACAGGCCAGGGCATTCTTCGGAAACGTTTCCGGAAAGTATGCAGGCAATCCCGCGATGATCTACGAACTATGCAACGAACCAAACGGTTCGGACGTGACGTGGCCTGTTGTGAAATCCTATGCAGAATCTGTCATTCAGGAAATCCGGGCCAATGACAAAAACGCCCTGATCCTGGTCGGCACACCCCAGTGGAATCAGGCGGAAACCGAAGCCGGAAAGGACCTCCTGAAAGATGCCGGCAATATGATGTACACCGTGCATTTCTACGCCGCGACCCACAAAGACCAGCAAAGGCAGGACCTGAGCACCGCCTATGATCAGAAACTGCCGATGTTTGTCTCCGAATTCGGCATCACCGAAGCCTCGGGAAATGGGGCCCTGGATGAGCAGTCCGGCCAGACCTGGATCGACCTGCTTGACCAGGACAAAATCTCGCGTGTTGCCTGGGCCACCAGCGACAAAGACGAAGCCAGTTCCATCTTCAGGCCAGGCACCAATCCGGATTCCCCTTCCCTGTCCGATCTCACTGAATGGGGCCAGTGGCTCAGGAAGGCGTACACGGGCAAGGATACCAGCGAAGAGAAGGACAGCCAGGACACATCGGGCAGCAGTGAGAAAACTGCCGAATTGAAATCCGGTGACAATGAACTTGAAGTTTCACTGAGGCAAAGCAATACCTGGAACTCCGATGGCATGGTTTTTACCCAGTTTGACCTGACCCTGACCAACCACTCCGATCAGCCGGTCACAGGCTGGAGCGAGGTGCTGAATTTCACGAAAGAGGTCTCGATCGACCAGTCCTGGAATGGGGATATTTCTGCAAGCGGCAATACAGTCACAGTGAAGCCGGGGCAGTATCACGCCACCATTCAGGCCGGAGAATCGGTGAAGGATATCGGGTTCATTGTGAAAAGTGACGGCATGGTGGAGCAGAAGTAATATGCCGATGATGGTGGCTGGGGCGGAGATTGGAAGCACCTGCCATGATGTGGATGATGGAGGACAGGGGCAGGCAAAGGAAGATGTCTGTCACGATACTGATGGTGGATGCAGGGGCGGATACCGGTAAGCGACGTTAATTACCCATCTATGACAAATCCCTCCGTAGCGGGACAATACCGGCACGGAGGGATTTTACATGACTGGACTTGATGATATTTCCCGATTATACCTGGTCACTGAACCTGTGGACTTTCGCAAAGGCATAGATGGACTGGGTACATACGTCCAGTCGATCCTGAACACTGATCCATTCCAGAATGCAATGTTCGTCTTCACCAACAAACGACACAACAAGCTTAAGCTCCTCCATTATGACGGTACAGGGTTCTGGCTCCTTCACAAGCAGCTGAGCAAAGGAACCTTCAAATGGCGGATGAGTTCCCCGGATCCGTTTCTGCAGATCTCCCCACAGCAGCTGGACTGGCTTTTGGAAGGACTGGACATAAACCAGAAGCGGGCTTTCAGGCATGTGATGCCTCAATATATCTAGACAGATTTCCTGATCCCTGACCGTTTTCAGTCATATCGAATGAACCATTTCTGGAACTGTGAGCATAATAATTATTTAAGGCATTTCAGTTTGCCCCTTTTCCTCTTTATCCTATACTTTTGCCATGGACTTCTTATCTTCTTTTGACTTCGAAAACTACACCCGCAAATCCATGAAAGAAAGCCTCGAATCTCTGGATCATGATGACCTGGTCGATGCCGCTCTCTTCCTGGCCGACAACCTGTTCCTGAAAGACCAGATCAACAGGAAGGCGGCCATGGACCGCTTCGCTTCCAAAAGCGAGCAGCTTTTCATATCCCTGTTCAACGAGGCGGAAGAGATCGCATCCACGTCTTCTCCCGAAGACCTGGATGAATCAGCTGTCCTGGAAACTGTGAGCAAAGAGAGACCGGCGTCCCCCAAAAAGCGCAGATCCATGAAGGAGAAAGCAAAGGCGCTTCCTGAAAAGATCATCGATGTGTATCCGGATGCAGGCAAGGACCCGGTGTGCCCTGTATGTGGCACAGCCATGAAGGAGCTGAAACCGACTGTACACCGGACCATCAAATACGTTCCGCAGCGCCTCTATGTCGAAGTGGAAGTGGATCATAATTATGTCTGCCCCAAAGGTTGTGAAGATGAGGATGGAAAGCCTGTGATGGTCCCGGCTGCCCGCAAAGAAGCACCGCTTCTGGAGAATACGATGTCTTCGCCTTCTCTTGTGTCCCACATCATAGCCCAGAAAACAGTCATGGGACTGCCTCTTTACAGACAGGAACAAGACTGGCAGCGAAGAGGATTCAACCTCGGCAGGAGTATCATGGCAAACTGGATGATCCGGTCTTCCCAGATTTATGGAGAAGCTCTGGTGGACAGGATGATACAGGATTTCAGGGAATGTGATGTGGTCCATATGGATGAGACCGTACTGAAATGCCTGGAAGTGAGTCGGGATCAGGATCGGACGAACTGTTACATGATCGTCGGGGTCAGCGCAGAGCATGAAGCCAGACAGATGGTCATTTATCAGTTCAAGAAGAGCAGGGCCCAGAAGTTCGTATGGGAATTCCTGGGAGAAGGATTCGAAAAGGCCCTGATGTCAGACGGATTCGAAGGCTACGATAATTACACAGCAGCCGTCCATCTGAGTTGTATGGCCCATGCGAGGCGGCATCTGTATGATGCGGTGAAGATCCGTGCAGACTACCAGACATTCAAGAATCTGCCAGACGATACAGAAATGAAACTGAAACATATCAGGGAGAATCCGGCACTGGGGATCCTGTTGGAGCCACTTGGGAACATCAACAGGCTTTATGAAGTGGAGAGCAGAGCGAAAAAGAAGAAACTGAGTCGGGAAGAAGTATACGAACTGAGGCAGAAAGAGTCTAAACCGCTTTTTGACCAGGTGATCGCAGGAATGGAGCGGATCGCCCGGAGTTTTGATAGTGGTTCGAAAGCAGTAAAGGGAGCAAACTACTTCCTGAAAAGGAAAGACTCGCTGGCCCTTTATCTGGAGGATGGGAACTATCCGATCGACAATAACCTGGCGGAGCGGATGGTGAAGCCGTTCGTGATAGGCCGGAAGGGGTTCCTGTTTGCGGACACGGAAGCAGGAGCGGAAGCAACAGCAGTATGGTACAGTCTGAGCCAATCGGCAATCATGAATGGGCTGGTGCCTGAGAAGTACATCGAATATGTGCTGACAAGGCTGAAGAACGAAGGGATCAGAGAGGAAGTACTCGAAGACCTGCTTCCATACTCCAGGACACTTCCAGGACATCTGTATAAGAAATAGAAAACAGGACTGTCCCCAATACCATGATGGTACAGGGAATCAGTCCTGTTTTAATATGGGCAATTAACGTCGCTTACGGATACCGGAAGGGTTGCTGGCGGATAGTGATGATTCAATAAACAGACAACAGGCTGAAGCCGGAAAGAGGGCTTCAGCCTGTTTTTGGTGTGACAGATGTGTGGCTTGGATGGAGGCTGGGTAAAATGGTGTCGAGTTTTGTCCAGCTGACCACAGTTAATGACTTCTGACAGTAAGAAATCCTGATTGAAGAATTGGTAAATAATCATGATGCAAAGGATATTCTATAAAACCACAGGGCAATATCGTTTCAAGTATTCCCGGACCTCTGGATTAACCGCATAATTCAGTGTTCCTCGTATACCGCGGCTGCAGAGAACAGCATAGGTCCGCAAAATGGAGTCCCTGACTTCCTCAAAGTCTGTTCCTGCCTTTCCCTTCTTGTCATAGTAATTTGAGAGATCTACATCAATTCTTTGCGTTTGTGGGTTGATGACGACTTCCGGTCCAATCAGGACTCCGACATAGTTCAGATCGTATCCCTGAATAGTGTGGATACAGCCAACTTCATCCAAAGCATGTTCGCTGTTGACCCAGTCACTTTGTACAGAATTCCAGATGAATCGATGTCCGTCCAGTTCAAAATCAAACAGTTCAGGATCTGTATGTATACTTTTCTCTTTTCTTGTGATCCAGTCCCAGCCGTAGCCGGCAACCATCCGACACAGACCCCATACCTGGTTCAGACTGACTATCTCAGCCTGCAGATGAGCAGCGGATTCATAAATCGAAAAAGTATATTCATCTGAGAATGACAGCCTTGTTTCGGGTGGGCAGTCACTGAATATTTTCTTTACATAGTTCAGATAATCTTCACCACCCCAGCATCGCATTTGAGATGAAAGGGAAAAAATATGGGTTGCTGAATGTAGCCACTTCCTGAAAGCCTCTTCCGGCGCATCCGAAGGCATTACATGCTGTGCCACATCATACAGGAACACCTGGAATCGGCTGCATTTCAGTATCCAGTCCAACTGAGATGCCTTGTGCTTGTCAAGGCCCAGTCGTCTGCAGGTATCATCAAACGCCTTATAACCGGTGATATTCTTCCTCTGCCGCAGCCGATGTGCTTCATCAACAATGAGAAGATCCCATTTTTCCTTTGCAGCGTCCTGCGGAGAGACAACTTTGACTGAAGCCATCTTCAGTTCCCTGAATACATTTTTCAGCGTCTTCTGCATGGAGGTAACAGGAATGACCAGGCCGATTTTGAATCCCGGGGACAGCTTTGCAGCCTCTTCAAGCAGTGTTTCATCTTCTGTCAGCCAGGAGAAACGATCGGAAAGGGAAAGAATATCCTCTTTTGAATAATGAGCCAGCTCTGAAAATGCCTTTACAAGATAAACTGCCAGTACCGTTTTTCCTGTTCCGGCTGAACCTTTTACGAATATTGGGTCTGAAGGGACCTCAAACTGCTGATATGTCGTCAGACCTGCCTGTTCGGCATTCTTTTTTAAAATAATGGAAATGACATCCATACAGACTCGGTACTGGTCCACAGTCAGTGTTTTATATGGAGAGAACTTGAACAGGTTTGAGTTCTGAATTTCCTCCAGAGATTTCCGCGCCATCTGGTGATCAATCAGATCCTGCCAGATCTGGTTAAACCTGGTCTGATAAGCCGCTCTCTGATAGTAGTTGTGGGCCTGGCTTTGTCCTGCATTTCGATTCTGCAGTTCATATCTTCCATCCGTGGTCATGTACAGAATCAATGTAGATTCCAGATCAAGAATCACAGACTTGTTGAAAGATGAATCATACACAATCGTGGAAGTGGTCAGCCTAGTCCGTTCACAGTTTTTCAGATGCTCTGACATGCGCTGGGAAGCGTTCGAAGTCTCACCAATATACGCTTCCTTTTCACTGTTCAGGATGTAGACTACCGGCCAGTTGACCCCAAAAGACTGATCTTCAAGGACTGTCGGCAGTTTTGAGTCAAAGGGAAAGTCAATGAGCTGAGCTCTTTCACCGGGTATATCAGAGCTTGTCATATTTCGTACTCTTACCCTTCGCTTTTTCAACCGGATACTTTTTTCTGGTCTTACCGGCTTTTTCCATGACTATGTCCATGGGGTCAAGATCCAGGGTATCTGCCAGAAGCAGACAATAGCTGAATACATCAGCCAGCTCCTCCTTGACATCCTGCAGGTCAAAAACATCGTTGCTCCACTGGAAACACTCGAGAAGCTCCGCACTTTCTATACAAATAGATTTTGCAAGATTGGCTGGAGTGTGAAACTGCTTCCATTCCCTTTCATCCCGTATCTGTTTTAAAATCTCCTGTGCCTGTTTAACCGAATCCATAAATCTTCCTCTTTCCGTTTTCTATATTTTATTGGCTGTATCGTCATGAAGCAATTCCAGACCGTTTACCGGATTTCAAGTGCTTCCGCTTATACCAGGTTTTGATCTGGTGACAGGATTGTGGTCTAATACAATTGATTAAGAATCAGAAGGTACTACAATGAGCCTTCAAGTCAAAACAAGCGACAAAACAATCCGGGAATATCTGAATTCCCTTGATGCAATCATCCCGACTTACCAGAGAAGCTATGAGTGGGGTGCCGACCAGATCAATGATTTTATGGAAGACCTTTATGAAGAAGCCGACACAAAAGAAGATTCTTCCCGCTACTTTTTTGGACCGGTGATCACGAATACCCGAGAAAGCGACGGAAGAAAAGTGGAAGAAATCATTGACGGTCAGCAGCGGCTGACTACATCGACAATCTTTCTGGCAGTCCTCAGAGATATGCTTGCCCGTCACAAGAACAACGAAGAAGCAAATGAAGTCAGGTATATCATCAAGAATGAACTGATTGGTGACGGGTCGAAATGGCATCCCTTTCGGCTGCAGCAGAAGGGCGACCTGGAGGATGAATTCATCAGCCATATTCTCAAGCCTGCCATAAATTCCGAAGATTTGAAAAAAATCATATATCATGGTCCGAAGTACGCAGGAAAAGGCAAGGTCAACAATCTTCTGAGAGCATACAACATGATTCTCTCCTCTCTGGAAAAACGTCTGAATGGCTGCCATGCGTGTCAGCGGATGCGGCTATGTGGCCAATTCCCTGGAGAAAGTGAAGGCTCTGTCCAAAGCCGTGACGGAGGTCACGCACAACCACCCGGAGGGCCTGAAGGGAGCCCAAGCCACGGCCGTGGCAGTGTATCTGGCACGGACCGGCAAAACGAAGGACGAAATCCGGAAGTACATCACGGAGAACTATTACCCGATCGACTTCACGCTGGATGAGATCCGGGAGACCTATCGGTTCAACGAAACGTGTCAGGATACAGTCCCCCAGGCCATGGAGGCATTCTTCGAATCCACGGATTTTGAGGATGCGATCCGCAATGCCATCTCAGTGGGCGGAGACAGCGATACGCTGGCTGCCATTACAGGATCTATTGCGGAGGCCTATTATGGGGTACCGGAGGATATCCGGAATAGGGCGGAGGAATTCCTGGATGACCGCCTTTCGGGCATCCTGAAAGAGTTTGAGCAGCGGTTCCCCGCTAAGGTGGAAGTGTAACCGTTTGTGTATAAGTCATATACAAAAGGCGCCATCCCCTGGCGCCTTTTGCTGGTTCATACTGACTGGCATTTTTCAAGCTACTGGAAGTATTAAGCTTAACTGTCTGACAGCATATAATGGTCACGTATAAGGTTTGATATTATACTGTGGTCATCATGAATCATCCTGTTTTCGTGTTCTATACTCGGCCGAATGGCCATAACAAATTTCTGGAATTTATTGATCAATTACCCTTAAAGGACAAGGCAAAACTGCTGACCATGATATATCAGGTTCAGGAACACAGAATACAGATTTCTTTGCAGATGGAATGGGTAAAAAAATAGATAGTGATATCTTTGAAATACGCTCTAAAATAAGTTCAAATAATCAGCGGGCACTATATTTTCATGTAAGCAATAATCGCTACGTTATAACGCACGGATTTACAAAGAAAACTCAAAAAACTCCAAAATCAGAAATACAAAGAGCCAAAACCATAAAGAAAGAATTTGAAGAAGAGGTAAAACATGCCAACCATTAATTTCAACGAATATTTTGCGAATCAGTTAAAAGACCCAGAATTTCATCAACAGTTCATTGAAGAAAAAGCCATTTTGGATAGTGCTCTGGCTATCTCGGAAGCAAGGCACCAGGCTGGACTCAGCCAAAGACAACTATCCGACCGGGCTGGAGTTCCACAGTCTACGATTGCAAGGGTCGAACGCGAAAAAAACACCAGTCTGGCAACTATTTCCAAAATCGCAAGTGCGTTGGGAAAAAGCATGAAAATAACTTTTGAATAACGCAAAAGGCGCCATCCCCAGGCGCCTTTTCTCGTGCTCATCATCAATAGCCTGCCCAGCTATGCCAGCTGGAGATTCACCTGCTTTTTCACTTTGCCCCATTCCAGGATCGAGAGAATCGCGCAGATCACTTCCGTAACCACAAACGAACTCCATCCCGCATCCAGTCCATACAGATGAGCCAGGATCGCGGTCATCGGTATCAGCAATACCAGCTGCCGAAGCAGGGTGATGCCAAGACTCATCCCGGGATGACCCAGGGCCTGGAAGGCAGAACACAGGATCATGGACACACCCGCAAAGACAAAACTGAGGGAAATGATGCGCAGACACGGAATGCCAATGGCATACATGTCCTGATTGGCGTTGAACAACGCCAGCAGCGGCCCGGGGATCAGCTGAAACAGGATGGTTCCTGCCAGCATGATTGCCGTGGCCATCATCAGCGAGAACCGGACTGCCGGGAATATCCGGTCTTTGCGTTTGGCGCCGAAGTTGAAGGACACGATGGGAATCAGGGCATTGGTGAGGCCCATGACGATCATGAACACAAACTGCTGGAGCTTGATGTACACACTGAAGACCGAGACGGCCATGGCGGAAAACGGCATCAGGATCCAGTTCATGAACACCGACATGAAACTCATGACAGCCTGCATGACCATGGCGGGAATGCCAATCTGCAGGATCCGCAGCATAAGCGGCCCATCCCACCGGAATTTCCGGATATCCATGTGGATTTCCGGCACTTTTCTGCGGGTGATCCAGATGCCAAGGCCCATCGCGGTGACCTGGCCGATCACCGTTGCGATTGCCGCTCCGGCGACTCCGAGATGGAAAGTGAAGATGAAGACCGGGTCCAGGATGAGGTTGATCAGCGCCCCGGTTCCCTGGATCGCGAGATTGTACATCGGCCGGCCTGTCGCCTGCATGATGCGTTCAAAGGTGATCTGGAAGAAAATCGCGAAGGAGAACCCGCAGCAGATCATCAGGTAAGCATCGCCCTGGGCAATGACCTCCGCTTCCCGGGTGAAGAGGCCGAGAAACCACCGGGAGCCCAGGAACCCGAAGGCCAGGAACAGCAGCCAGCTGATCAGCGCCAGCAGCATGCCATTGAGGACGGACTGACTGGCCATCTCCGGTTTCTGTTCCCCGAGATACCGCGCCAGGACAGTATTGAATCCCACACCGATTCCGCAGGCTATGGCAATCATCAGCGTCTGGATGGGATAGCACAGGCTGACAGACAGCAGGGCTTCCTGAGAATACCCGGCGACGAACATGCTGTCGATGATGTTGTACAGAGCCGACATCAGCATGCTCAGGGCTATGGGAACGGACATCGAAACCACCAGATGGCGGATGTCCATGGACTCCATTTTATGCATTGAAAAACCTCCAGTGTTGTACTGTAACACAAAAAAGCCCGCCAGGCCGGTCTTCCGCCTGACGGTTGTGTTGTCAAAGCTGGCAGGGTCTGTCGTCAAACACGGAAACCGGTGCCACTGGACAATACTGCCTGGTCTCAGGCATCCGCCAGGCGGTATCCGACACCAATTTCTGTCATGATATACCGCGGATGGCCAGGATCAGGCTCAATCTTTCGCCTCAGGCCGGCCATGAGCGTCCGCAGGGCTCTGGTATCCTGCGCATACTGGATGCCGTAGACGGATTGAATGATCATTTGAGTCGTGAGCACTTTTCCGGGGGACTCGAAGAAGGTTTCCAGCAGTTTGTATTCCAGAGGCGTCAGGTGGATCTCACGGCCGCCAAGAAGTGCCCTGTGCTGATTGCGGTCCAGTGTCAGCCCACCGACTTTCCCCGCCGGCTTACCTGCTGCCGGACAATGCCGCAGAGCCGTCCGGATCCTGGCCAGCAGTTCTGTGGAGGAAAACGGTTTGGTGAGGTAGTCATCCGCCCCCAGGTCCAGGGCAGCGGCTTTTTCCTCATCCTGGTCCCGGGCGGAAATCACCAGAATCGGGGTGGTATCCGACCGGGACCGGATCTTTGTGATGAGATCCATTCCATCAATATCCGGCAGTCCCAGATCCAGAAGGATCACATCCGCCGGTCTGTCTTCCAGCCTCGTCAGTGCCTGCTCACCGGTTTCAGCCTGCTGGCAGGCATAGTGTTCTTTTTCCAATACATATTTCAGGAAGATCTGGATCTGTTTGTCGTCTTCAATGACCAGAATATCGGAATGATTCGGATTCATGTTCCTTTGCTCCTTTTTACTGGCTGGCAGACTCCATTACGGTCTGACCCGGTTCGTCCAGAGAGGATCCCTGTTTGGGACTGCCATCATCATACAGAGGAATGCCGACTTCAAACTGCGCTCCCGATCGGTCCAGGCGGTTTTGGGCCCTGATCCAGCCTCCATGGGCCTGGGCAATGGACTGGCAGATTGCAAGGCCCAGCCCTGTTCCCCTTCCCCGGTCCATGCGGTTTTTTTCACCGGTGTAAAAAGGCTCGAAAAGATGCGGCAGATCCCCGGGATCCAGTCCGCAGCCTTCGTCCCGGACAGTGAAGACGGCCATGTTCTCTTTGTCGTCCACCTTCAGCTGCACATCCATTCCACTGTCCGGCAGTGTGTGCCGGATGGCGTTTTCCAGAAGATTGACCAGCAGCTGCACGATGAGCTTGCCATCTGCCTGCACCATGATCAGATCGGCAGGAACCTCAAACCCGATGTGGCAGTCAGGATGCCGGATCTCCACGGTGCGGATCGCTGCCTCCACCAGTTCTTCGGCGCACTCCGGCCTGCAGTGCAGACTCAGCCGTCCTTCTTCCATGCGGGTCAGACTCAGGATGTTCTCCACAAGAGAATACAGCCAGGCAGTTTCCTGCAGGATGCCTCTGATCAGTTCCCTTCGCCTGGCGGGTTCGGGTTCGGTCTCCAGAAGCATGTCACAGGTTCCCAGGATGCCTGCCAGAGGGGTACGAAGATCATGGGAAATGGAACGCAGAAGATCGGACCGGTAGTGTTCCTGTACCACCTGTTCCTGGATCTCCAGCTGTCGGGAAATGCTGTCGGTTTTCTCCAGACCCAGCGCAGCGCACTGGCACATGGAGTCCATGAGGCGCAGCTGAGATTCGTCCAGCTGATCCGCCTGCTGCTCTGGAATGCTGAGAACGCCATAGGTTTTCTCCTTGCCGGCAATGACCCAGTTCCGGAACCGGTTCTTCCGGGAACTGGTCCCGTTTCCCGGGCCATTCAAAAAAACCGAGCTTTCAGCCGGTTTGTCACCCGGCGCAAACCGGACCTCGACTCCGAACGTCTGCCGGAAACAGGTCACGATTTTCTGCTCTGCTTCCTCCATGGTCACAGTTCCGCGAAGGCTCCTGGTGAGTTCATAAAATGCATTTGCCTGCTCGGCCTGGAATCTGGCTGTGCTGGCACTTTTCTTTTCGCTGGACGTGATGGTGCTTGCGATCAGGGATGTGACTCCCATGATGAAAAACGTGACGGGATAGTTGGAATCATCCACCGCCAGCGAGTTGTAGGGAATGGTGAAAAAATAATTGAACAGCAGTACAGCTGCGAATGATGCCGTAATGCCGTATCCGGCTCCGTGTGTCAGTTTGGTGCAGATCACGACCCCCATCACATACAGGAGGATGATCGTATCCTCGGACAATCCCTGATGGAAAAACAGCATGCCTGCCAGGGTGGAACACAACAGGCAGGCGATCATGATCAGAAAACTGGCAGCGGTCTGCCTGAGCCGGTACCCTGGCAGACTGCCATGGAACTGGGTCACTTGCATTGTCTCCTTTCCCGGATGTTCCAGGCAGGTCCTGCCGTATCGCAGGCGGCTGCCGGACTGTCCGGAATGCAGGAGCATTATATCATCCTCACACAATCCTCACATGGCTTGCGCCATCCTCACACCAATCTTGCACAGGACCTTCTATGATAGGGACACAACAGAAAACGAGGAAAAATGTATGCTGAATTTTACAAAAGCGCTGAATACACAAAAACGGAAACCCGGTCCGGGGAACAGAAGTGACAGGATCCCCGGTCACACGATTGAAACTGTCACCTGCCAGGTCCGCAGTCTTCTGAAAGAATGCCGCCTGGACGCGTGCAGACAGGTTATTCTCGACCTCATGAGACAGTATCCCGATGCCGCCCAGCCCCACAATCTGATGGGTCTGCTGCTGGAAAAGGAAGGATCCCATATCATGGCCCTTCACCATTTCCGGGCGGCTGTGGCCCTGGAACCTGGTCACCGTCCGTCTCTGGAGAATCTGAACCGGTTCAGTGAGCTTTACTACTCCGGAGAAGGTGTGTTTGCAGAAGAAGAATGCAGACCTGCTGAAAGAGAAAACGTTTCAGCCTGTGGTTACCAGGTAGGCTATGACCGCAAAGGCATGGCGCATCTTTACAAGCTTTCTTCCGGTCGCCGGTAAAAGCCATAACACACAAGAACAAGAAAGGAAGAAAATCATGTTTCATATTCATAAAAAAACCCTGGGCGTGTTTGTCATTGGCTGCAGCCGCCTTGGCTCCCTGCTGGCCAATACATTGTATGCACAGGGTCGCTGCGTGACTGTTCTGGATCACGATGAAGAAGCATTCCGGAAACTGTCATTCTCTTATGGCGGCATGAAACAGCGCCTGGAAGCCACCGACATGGAAGAACTCAAGCAGTTGGATTTCCGGCAGGCAGACAAGGTCTTTGTGGTCACAGAAGATGACTGTACCAATGTACTCTGCGCGCTTCTGCTGAACACTCTGTATCCTTCCCTGCATATTCTGGTCCGCCTGCGGGACATGAGCCGACAGGCTGTGCTGGAAGACACACAGATCGAGGTGATTTGTCCCGACCTGCTGTGTCTGCAGCAGTGCTCGAGTCTCATCACAAACCACGACAGACAGTCCGGGTTCCAGCGAAAAGAACGGTTCTTTCCGGGGTCCCGGGCATGAAACAGCAGATCCTGATTGCCGGGGGCCGCACCAAAGCCAAATCCCTGGCGCTGTCTCTGGCACAAAAGGGCTGCAGCATCACCATCCTGAACAAAAATGCGGACGACTGTCAGTACCTGGCGGAAAGTACACCCTGCAAAGTGATCTGTGCAGATGCCACCAAACCCTATGTGCTGGAAGATCTGTCTTCCAGCCTGTTTGATTCCATCATCACCCTTTGTCCCCGGGATGCGGACAACCTGATGATCTGCCGGCTGGCCAAGGCGGTGTTCCCCGGGACCCGGACTATTTCCCTGGTCAGCGATCTCTCGAAAAAAAAGGTGTTCACCCGCCTGGGAGCAGACCGGGTCATCTGTGCGGCTTCTGTGATTGCCACCATGATTGAAAATGAAGCCTTTCTCAAAACTGTGACCAGTCAGGAAACAGACTGCCAGACCGGACTTCGTCAGATGCAGATCGACCTGCAGGGACAGGATGCGGCTGTCGGCAGGACACTGGAGGAACTTTCCTTTCCCGCCCAGACGATTGTGGGATGCATCCTCCGCCAGGATGAGCTGCTGATCCCAGCCGGCAGTACCCGGCTTTTATCCGGAGACAGCCTCGTGATTCTGGTGGGTGGCAACTGTGAGCCGCAGCTGCGGACACTGCTCAAGGGGGAGTAAGTCATGAACCGGCAGCATGCGGCATCCGCCTGGAACGACTGGTCCAGCCTGGGAAAGATGATGGTTCTGATCGGAGGACTGTGCCTGGTTCCCCTGACCATGATTCCCTTTTATCCCGCTGACAGCCAGTATCTTTCCTGCTTCCTGCTCCCCTCTGCTCTCTCGGCGATACTGGGCGGAGCCATCTGGATCCGGTGCTCACAGCCAGCCCATGTCCCTGGATTTTGCCGGGAACGGGAAAACCGCCCGGCTATTACCCGCCGCAGTTCCCTCATCGTGCTGGCCGCCTGGATCTGGGCTTTTGTGGCAGGCGCCCTCCCCTTCATCCTGGCAGGACTTCTGCGGCCGGTTCCCGCGCTGTTTGAAGCCGTCTCTGGCTGGACCACCACAGGGCTGTCTGCCATGGACGTGGCGGCGGTACCGAAAATCTTTCTGTTTCACCGCAGTTTCATGCAGTTCTGCGGCGGGCTGGGGTTTGTGATGATGATGGTCATTGCCACCAGCGGCACGCATGATATCCGTCTGTTTGAAAGCGAAGGCCATCCCGATCAGCTCATGCCTGGCCTGAAACGCACAGCCCGGACAGTGCTGGCTCTGTTTGCGGGATTCCTCGCTGTGGGTACCCTGGCACTGACGGTCTGCGGGATGAGCTGGTTTGATGCCGTCAACCACGCCATGTGCGCACTGTCCACCGGCGGGTTTTCCACCCGCGCCGGCAGTATTGGCGAATACCAGTCTCTGTCCATCGACCTTGTCACCATTGTACTGATGCTGATTGGCACCACGAATTTCGCAGTCCTGCTTTTGCTGGCCAAAGGCAGGATCCGACAGATCCTGAAAGTCACTGAAGTCCGGTTCATGGCCGGACTGCTGGTGGTCGCCATCGGGCTCCTTGCCTGGATCCTGTATTCCCAGCTTCACCTGCCCTGGCAGGAAAGTCTGCAGAAAGCCGCCTTCGACGCGGTTTCAGCGCTTTCCACATCCGGGTTTTCCTCCATGAGCTATGCCAGCTGGCCGGCGGCAGCCATCGGACTGCTGATGGTGCTCATGGTGATTGGCGGCGGGATGGGATCCACAGCCGGCGGCATCAAGCTGCTCCGGATCTGTCTGGCTTCCAAAGCCCTGCGGTTCTGGACCCGCCGGCAGGTGACGGATTCTTCCGAGATCACACCTGTCACCTATGTCCGCACACAGGGGAAAACCACGGCCTCCCGGGATCTGATCCGCTCGGTTTTCGGATATATTGGCTTGTACCTGACGATCCTGGTGACCGGGACCCTGCTGATCTGTCTCATTTCGGATCTGACACTCACTGACAGCTTTTTCGATTTTGCCTCGTCTCTGGGGACCGTCGGACTGTCTATGGGCGCCACCGGCCCCCAGACAGCGGATGGGGTGCTGCTGGTGGAAATGGCGGGCATGCTCCTGGGCCGGCTGGAAATCCTGATTGTCTTCAAGGGAGTTTATTCCCTGAAGGAAATCATCAGTCAACGGCTCAGAAAGCCGCGTTTCCCGGAAAACCACTGTTCTCTGTTGTGAAACACAGACTGTCCCTGTCTGCCGCTAGAAAACATAAAAAGCGCCGGTTCCGGCGCTTTTTGTCTGTGTCACAGTGACCAGTGTGACTGGCTGCTCATGCAGTCAGATTCCAGGCTCTGCCAGCCTGTGTTTGTGTTTCTGCTGCGATGGATCGTCGCGCAGGTTCCGGCGCAGAAGGTAATCTGTCTGCTCGTCTTCGCCGACGGTGAAGATGTGTTCCCCGATCCGCAGGAACCCGTTTCGTTCATAGAACTTCAGGGCCTTCACATTGTCTTCCCAGACCCCGAGCCAGACATAGTCCATACCCTGGTCCCTGGCTTTGTCCAGCACGAAGTCCATCAGCCTTTGGCCGATCCCCTGCCCTTGGTAGTCGGTGGAGAGGTAAATCCGTTCGATTTCCAGCGATTTCGGATCCTGCATCTCCGACTGGGCCGGTCCGCGGTTGAGTTTCACGAACCCCGCCGGTTTGTCATTGTCCCACAGCATGTAAAAGTCGGAATCCGGGTTGGCGAGCTGCTCCTGCAGACGTTCCAGACTCAGGCGTTCCCGCAAAAAGATCTCCATGTCCTCGGGCCTGGTGTCGGCACCGAAGGTATCAGTGAAGGTCTGGTGAGAAAACTCCTGGAGCAGATTTGCATCCTCCAGGGTGCATTTTTTGAATGACATAACCATACGATCGTCCTCCTGTCATGTGGTCTGTGTCGTGTTTCGACAAAAGTATGCCACATGCTGCAGGACCGGAACATTCCGGTGCTCCCGGTCAATGATCGCGATCGCGTTCGGGGTCTGCGAGGGGGGAAACCGCCTGCCCCGGTTCCTGACTGCTCCGGAACTCATACAGCCGGTACAGTCCCCGGGCCAGTCTTCCGGCATACAGCTGCCGGAAAATCATCTGTTCTGCAAAGGAAAGCTGTCGGATGCAGCACTCCGGTGTCATGTCGTGTTCCTGTACAAAAACCAGTCCTGTCTTTACTGCAAGTGCTTCGGGATCATCCATCCCCCATACCTGGTTTACCCCTGTCTCCCGGATGGGATTGCCCATGCGGGACAGTCGGGCAGCCCGGGTGCTGTAGCAGTCCATGAGGAGGCGGACTTCACTGAAGTAAGTGCCCAGGTCTGTGAGCAGACAGACAAATTCCTCCGGTTTGAAATACATGCTCACGCCTTCCATGACCACAATGGCGGGTTGTCCACCGGGAATCACCGTCTTCCACTCACCGCTTCGCATATCGGTGCCCGTCATAGTATAAGTCTCTGTTTCCCGGAACCAGTGTCGCCGTTCTCGTATCACGTCGGGAAAGTCGATGTCATGCCACTGTATGGGAGGATGACCCAGACGGCGGATGCGGCTGTCCAGACCGCAGCCGAGGTGCAGCACCACCGCATCGGGATTCTGGCGGATCTGTTCCCGCAGCCAGGCATCATACACCACCGCCCGCATGGCGAGATAATACGCCAGCCATCTGGAGCGGGACTTCCCTGTCAGCCGGATCTGTGCCCGGTCCCAGAGCGTTTCGGCGGTGGGATCTGACAGAATGATGCCGTTGCGGCTGACGTGGGCTTTGCCATACAGCGGGATGTACAGCGTGCGGCTGACTTCATCCATGAGCCAGAAGCTCCCGCCGGAAGAACCGGATCATACCCGCCAGCTGATCCGGATTGTCCCGGTTGAGTTCATGACCGCCATCCAGGATCAGCAGACGCGCCTGCGGTACCAGGGACAGCAGCTGGCGGGCTGCTTTCTGGTTGACCCGGTCTTTGCTGCCCACCAGGATCAGTACCGGACAGGTGAGGTTCTTCAGCTGTTTCGAAAAGTCCAGGTCCATCATGCTGGTGGACAGGGTCTTCATCTGCATCCGGTTCAGGCCCGTTTCGGCAAACATCTTTTCCGGCATCAGAGAGAAAGCAGCATTCTGGATCTTCAGAAGTGCTCTGGGCATCTTCACCTGCGGCGCTACGAGGATCAGGGATCGGACGGCGTCCGGATGCTGCAGGGCGTGGTTCAGGGCCAGCACGGCTCCCAGGGACAGCCCGGCCAGGTCGGCAGGCTGTTCCACTCGGGACAAGGCTTGTTCCAGCCCGAAGACCAGCTGTTCATAGTGTGCGCTGTTTTCGAGGTACTCTTTCAGCTCCGGCGCCACAAGCTCTGTATCAGGAGGCAGGTGCCGGATCACCGGCTTCCAGCTGGCTGCATCCTGGCCCAGGCCATGGAGAAGCACCAGCGGCGGCTGTTTTGTTGTCTGTTGTGTATCTGTCATGATTGGTGTCCTTTACTGTACCCATGATATCGTGCAGCATGCATCGGCACCAGAGACGGTACATGATTCGCGACAGACAAAAAATCCGCCGAAGCGGATTTTCCTGCCTTACCGGGAAGACTTTTTGTAGAACTCGTCGATCTTCTCAAACCGGAAGCGGGCTTCCCGGGTGTGAGAGGGGTATCGGTCTTAAATCCGGTCGATATTCTTGGTTGCAACCAGATCGGCACCGCTGCCGGCAATGTTTTCAATCAGAACATCGCCAATATGAACAGGTGCCTTGACAACCAGATTTTTCATAGCCCGGGTGACATCGAAAATCATCCCTTTATCGACCGGCTGGCTGGTCTTGCATGAAACCATGGCGATATTGCCATCGCTGACCGGTACAATACTGGTCACCATCCGCACCGGATGGGTCACTTCCGTAATGGCATACGCCTTGCCGCGGGGGCAGGTATTGCCGGTCACGGATACAACTTCGCCTTTTTCCATCACAACATGGAGGTTGCAGCCCATTGGGCAGTTAATGCAGATCAAATCCCGTTCCATCTTAAGCTGCCTCCGTTTCTACCAGGATTTCTTTTGTCTCTGGAGTGATCCATTCTTTGCGCAGGACAATGTCTTCCATTTCTCCTGGCGCCATAATCATGCGCTTCTTGTGAATTTTGCGCTCGCCATCCACATACACATTGACAAATCCGCCTTTCAAAACGTTGCCGACCCGGAAACGGACGATTGTGTTTTCATCCATGCGGTTGGGATCCACTTTGAAAGGAACCGTATAGCGCACCAGACCGCCGGTCTTGATGTCGATTTCGTGTTCAGATTCCGGAATGCCTTCCAGGACATATCTGGCTGCCATTTCACCGGCTTTTGCAGCTTCCTGGCTGACAAAGTCTACCAGGTCATGAACATGCAGCACGTTTCCGCAGGCAAAGATGCCCGGAACGTTTGTTTCCAGCGATTCATTGACCACCGGCCCATTGGTGATGCGGGAAATCTCCACATCGGCTTCTTTGGACAGCTCGTTTTCCGGAATCAGGCCGCAGGAAAGCAGCAGAGTATCGCATGGGTACTCGATTTCGGTTCCCGGAATCGGCTTGCGGTTTTCATCCACTTCGGCTATCGTTACGGATTCAACGCGTTCCCTGCCTTTGATATTTGTGACGGTGTGGGAAAGCTTCAGCGGAATATCATAGTCATCCAGGCACTGGACAATGTTCCGCTTCAAGCCGCCTGAATAAGGCATCAGTTCGGCGACGACATGGACCTTGGCGCCTTCCAGGGTCATGCGTCTGGCCATGATCAGGCCAATATCACCCGAGCCCAGGATAACCACTTCCCTGCCGGGCATCTCACCATCAATATTGGTCAGCTTCTGAGCCGTTCCGGCGGAATAAATACCCGCGGGACGGGTGCCGGGAATACTCAAGGCCCCCCGCGGACGTTCCCGGCAGCCCATGGCCAGGACAATTGCATCCGCGTTGATTGTCTGCAGCCCGTCTTCGCTGCTGACATACGTCACATTTTTATCCTTGTCGACATCCAGCACCATGCTGTTAAGACGATAAGGGATCTCCAGTTCATTGACCTGATCAATAAAGCGGGAAGCATATTCCGGTCCGGTCAGTTCTTCTTTAAAGGTATGCAGGCCAAAGCCATTGTGGATGCACTGGTTGAGGATCCCGCCCAGCTGGCTGTCGCGTTCCAGAATGAGGATATCGTCGAGGCCGGCTTTCTTCGCGGCGGCTGCAGCGGCCAGGCCTGCCGGGCCGCCTCCAATGATGACAAGCTGCTTATGGTTTTCCATTATTGAATGTCCTCCTTGTTGCGTCCCGTAATGATCTTGCTGCCTTTGGTGGATTTGGTGACTTCATCGAATGGGATGTTGAGCGTTTCCGAAATGATTTCCATCGTTCTTGGCGAGCAGAATCCCGACTGACAGCGTCCCATGCCGGCTCTCACCCGGCGTTTCACGCCATCCAGGCTACGGGCGGGAATTGAGCGGGAGCAGGCATCCTTGATGGAGCCTTCCGTTACTTTTTCACAGCGGCATACCATCTGGCCATAAGCCGGATCCTGTTCGATCAGGGCTTTCCATTCTTCCCGGGAAAGATCATTCACATTCACAAAACCGCGGCGTTCGGGCTTGTAGTTTTCATTAGGACCAGGATGCAGCTTGCTGATGATGATTTCAGCAACCATTTCCCCGATCGCCGGGGCACTGGTCAGACCCGGGGATTCAATTCCGGCTGCGTCAATAAAGCCATCGGCATTTTCCCCGATAATGAAATCGCCGCCTTCCGGCACGGCCCGCAAGCCGGCAAACGAAGTGATCACCTGGTTGAAAGGCAGATGATCAATGGTCATCGAAGCTTTTTCACGGACTTGCGCCAGGCCTTCGGCTGTCGTATTGATGTCCTCTTTGGTTTCGGTAAAATCAGCGGTTGGACCGATCATCAAGTTGCCATGTGCGGTTGGAGTAATGAGTACACCTTTTCCGGCGGCTGTTGGCTGCTGGAAAAGGACATGGCTGGCCATCTTGCCGGCATCCTTGTCAAACAGAAAATATTCTCCGCGCCGGGGACGGATATGGATTTTTTCTTCGCACACCATATTGTGCAGATCATCAGCTTCAAGCCCTGCTGCATTGACGAAGAGTTTCGTTTCAAATTCGCCATTGACCAGCCAGCCGGTTTCGGTTTTTTCGATTGTTTCGACAGGCGTGTTGAAGAAGAATTCAACACCGTTGTCCGCTGCATTTTCAGCCATGGAAATCGCCAGAGTAAAAGGATCAACCACGCCAGCCGTGGGCGCATACAGGGCACAAACGGCCTGGTCGCTCAGTTCCGGTTCCATTTCGTGAAGTTCTTCTTTTTCGACGATGCGAAGTCCTGGTACATGATTGCTCAGCCCGCGCTGGTAAAGCTCTTCAAGTGCCGGACGGTGTTCTTCATCAAAACAGATGACCAGGGAGCCGGTATTGTTAAAATCAAAATTCAGAACATCAGCCATTTCATGAATCATTTCATTGCCGCGCACATTCAGTCTGGCTTTCAGGGTACCGGGCATGGCATCGTACCCGGCATGGACAATACCGGAATTGGCTTTGGTTGTTCCCTCGGAAATGTCTTCTTCTTTTTCCAGCAGGGCCACCTTTAAATCCAGTCTGGCCAGCTGCCACGCAATGGCTGCGCCTGTTACGCCGCCGCCGGCAATCAGAACATCAAATTTTTCCATGAATGGAATTCTCCTCTCACATGATTTAGATAAACGAACGATAAAAAATGGTTTGAAACTGATCCTTTTGCGAACAGAAAGAGTCCAGCCTGATTCTTCCGGGCAGCAGCCTGGAAGATGGCAGATCTTGAAAGGACGTGCCAATGAAGAATTTCCAAGTGCAGATCTGTAAAGCACAGCCATAACGGGCTGGTTTGAGCTTTTGCCTGAGATCCGAATAAAACCAATAGACTGACTTTGCCTCAGGCCCATGGGAATGCAGGCTTTGAAAACAGAAGTGCTTCTGTGGATGCAAGGATCAGGAAAGGCAGCAAATGTTTCTGCCCGGACCGTTTAAAAGATTTCAGATGCAGGGTCCCGGCTTCGTCTGGCAGAAAGGGCTTGCTGCTTCGTTGCTGTTATATATGGAAGGCTTTTCAAAGTCTGCCTGTATGCCTCAGACATTGAATAAAATGTGTCTGAGGCATGGCAGTCTGTACAAGCGACAGGCGAAACCGGTCGCTTATTCCATAGCTTCCGGCTTGAATTCGCGGCAGGCTTTCACGGCTTCTTTCCAGTTGCGGTAGCGCTTGTCCATTTCATCTTTGGAACGCTCTGGCTTGAAGGCCTGGCCAAGCTCGATTTTCAGATCGTCCTTGTTCCAGAAATCCACCGCCAGACCGGCCAGGAAAGCAGCTCCCAGGGCAGTCAGTTCATTGACTTTGAAGCGGTCAACTTCCACCTGACAAAGATCGGACTGGAACTGGAGCAGGAAGTCGTTGGCTGCAGCACCGCCATCGACTTTCAGCACCTGAATCGGCACGCCGGCATCGGCTTCCATGGCGTTGAGAACTTCTCTGGCCTGGTAAGCCATGCTTTCGATACCTGCCCGGATCAGCTGGTCGTGGTTCGTTCCCAATGTCAGGCCGACAACAGCGGCTTTGGCCTTGTCATCCCAATACGGAGCCGCCAGGCCTACGAAGGCCGGAATAATGTAAACTCCGCCGGTCGTTCCGGCACGGATGGCCATTTCGGCTGTATCGCCGACTTTTTCAAACAGGTTCAGCTCGTCTCGCATCCACTTCATGATGGATCCGGAGACAAAGATCGAGCCTTCCAGGGCGTAAATGACTTCATCGCCAATCTGCCAGGCAATCGTGGAAAGCAGGCCGTTATTGGAACGGACGATGTCTTTGCCTGTGTTCATCAGCAGGAATCCGCCGGTCCCGTACGTGTTTTTGGCCATGCCTTTTTCCAGGCAGAGCTGACCAAACAAGGCGGCCTGCTGGTCTCCGACAACCGAAGCGATCGGCACTTCGCAGCCAAAGAAATGGTAAGGAGCGGTCGTGCCATATACCTGGGAAGTGGGCACGATTCTTGGAAGCAGCTGTTCCGGAATATTGAAGGCCTTGAGCAGATCTTTATCCCATGCCACTTCAGCGATATTGCACAGCAGAGTCCGGCTGGCGTTGGAAGCATCCGTAATATGCTGTTCGCCGCCCGTCAGTTTCCAGACAAGCCAGGAGTCCATGTTGCCAAACATCAGGCTGCCGTTTTCGGCTTTTTCGCGGACACCCGGTACATTTTCCAGGATCCAGACAATCTTGGATGCCGAGAAATAAGGGTCAATGCGCAGCCCGGTTTTTTCACGGATCATGTCTTCCAGACCTTCTTTTTTCCAGCGGTCGCAAATATCGGAAGTCTGTCGGGACTGCCAGACGATCGCTTTGTATACGGGCAAGCCGGTTTTCTTATCCCAGATGACTGTCGTTTCACGCTGGTTGGAAATGCCGATCGCTTTGACTTGTTCGGGCGCAATGCCGCTCTTATTGAGGACATCCGCCATGACAGCCAGTGTATCCAGCCAGATCTGGGTCGCATCCTGCTCAACCCATCCGGGTTTTGGATAGTCTACGCCTCCTTCTTTCTGGGAAACGGCTTTGATCTGACAATCATGATCAAAAAGGATGGCTCTTGTCGAAGTGGTTCCGTGGTCAATTGCAAGAATGTATTCTTTTTTACTCATTTTTTTCTCCTCAAAACTGGGTTTTGTTCAGTAATCACACCCGGCTGTTCTTCTGTTGGCGCTCACAGATGCACAGCCCGGTGTTTCTGTCCACGAGCCATCCGCCTGGATTCAGTCCTCAGCCGTTGATCGCTGCCAGAGCCGCGGAATCTGGCCGTGAATCAGGCGGAAGCCCGGATGGATTTCCTTTGTTCTTTTTATGTGAGGGATCAGTCGATTGAGATCCCCGTGTTCAGTTTGTTGTATACTCTGCTATCTGTCTGCGCTTCCTTCCTTTCGCAAAACTTTGCCGGCAAAGGCGCTTCAGGCCATTTGTTTTCCGGCCAGACTGTGCTCAGAA
This sequence comes from Faecalibaculum rodentium, assembly GCF_001564455.1. GTDB lineage: Bacteria > Bacillota_I > Bacilli_A > Erysipelotrichales > Erysipelotrichaceae > Faecalibaculum > Faecalibaculum rodentium. Next base: position 484,083 of record NZ_CP011391.1, on the reverse strand, counting down.
GCCCTATCCCGATACTCGATTGGAGACTTTTTGCATCCAGTAAGCGCTTACATCAACTGTAATGGATGCGTTCAGTGTGCTGTTCAGACTGATTCCTACCAGGGAATTGCCGCATACAGCAATACGGCACAGATTGCGCCAAGAATGGGAGCAAATAATGGAACCGTCAGACCATAGCTGAAGTTCGAATCGCCTTTGCCTTTGATTGGCAGCACCGCATGGGCCAGTCTTGGACCTAAATCACGGGCCGGGTTAATGGCATACCCCGTCAGTCCGCCCAGCGACATACCGATCGCGACAATAATTCCGAAAACAAACAGTTTATCCACGCCCATGGCGATGCCGCTGACATTGGAAATGCCCTTGATGGCGAACACCAGGATAAATGTTCCGATAAATTCCGAGAAGAAGTTCAGCCAGAAATTCTTGATCGAAGGACCCGTGGCAAACACCCCAAGTTTTGTCCCGGGGTCTTCGGTGGCATCAAAATGGCCTTTAAAGAGGACATACACAATGCATGCACCTACGAAAGCCCCCAGCAGCTGAGCCAGGATATAGCCTGGTACCTGACTCCAGGGGAAGGAACCATCCACTGCGAGAGCAAGCGTTAAAGCCGGGTTGAATGACGCCCCTGAAGCTTCGCCGAAGATAAATGCCGGGATCATAACCGCCAGACCCCAGGCGATGCAGATCTGCAGCGCGCCTGCGCCTTTCATGCCTGAACCAGTCAGATTCACGTTGGCAACAACACCGCAGCCCAGAATGATCAGCAGTGCTGTACCGACAAATTCACCAATGTAAGGAAGCATAAATCACCTTTTCTCCTTTTAATTATGGCCAAAGCAAGTCTGTGCTTTTATGCGCCAAGACCATGAGCAGCAAAAAGCAGCAGACTGTGCCTGGAGAGTTTTCCATCCTTGCGGCGGATGAAGTGGAATAAGAAGAAGCCCATCTTCTTTGGGAGCGCTTCCTGATCAGGGAAGCTCTTTCAGTACCGGCCTGGGAAAAAGTTTGTTTTGTCTTGGCACAATGAACAGCAGATTCTTTTCATCCAATTCATCACGAACAGCGTGTTCATCTGTTTTATCGGACGATACAGGACGCTGTTTTCTGATGCGTGTGAAACCCTTTTTCCTGCAGCACCTCCAATATGCCCTAAAATTCGATGAAAGCCCATTCATAACGCCCAAGGCAACACATAATTATGATAGATACTTGACGGAATTTGTCTATTGCATTTTCCAGTTTTTATATATATTATTGAATGATGTATAGACATTTCAGATATAATGTATTTAAAACATAGACTATCTTAATATTCTTTCTGATTTCTGTCGATCAACAAAGATCCTTTGTCCAAACTCATTGCGGCCAGTGACTCCGACGATGCTCCGGTCTCTTTTGTCAACATAAGTGAACCCCGTCTGTCCCGCACGAAACCGGACCAGAAACATCCCTTTGATCATGGACAGACTGAGTACATAACCAGTGCCATTGTGATCGCTCTGGTTGTGCATATCGGAATTGAAACACAGATCAGCTCCATCCAGCACCTGGTCAGTGTCAAAACAAAGACAGATCGTGCGAATAAAGCCCTCCCAGGATCATTCGAACATCCAGGAGGACTTTGTTTATGGAACAGACAATACCGCAGCCCGGAGCGGGTATCGATTTTTCTCACATCATGCCCATTGCCTTGCATGCAGCCTCCGATCTCAGGAAAGGATCCATGCTCCCTGTTTTGCGGAAAAGACGGACAGCGGGTCCTCTCCTGCATCATCTGGCTTACGTCCCGGAATTCCCGGCTGTAGGCTGAAGGTGGAGGTGCATACGATGACAAGAACCGCAAAGGGACTGTTCCACCCGCAGGTGGAGCAGCTGATCGAAGAGACCTGGCATGCCAGGCCGGAGTTTTGTGGAAGAAGTTTTCAAACTACGCCGTGTTCCGTCATCCGGAGAACGGGAAATGGTTCGCGCTGCTGATGGAACCCACATGGGAAGAGCTGCATCTTCCCGGTGAAGGAAAAACCGAGATTCTGGAAGTGAAGTATCCTGCGAATCTGAAGCAGGAACTGGGTGGCATTCCGGGGATCCTTCCGGCATATCACATGAACAGGAACAACTGGATTTCGGTCCTGGCAGACGGTTCAGTGCCGGAAGAAATCATCCGACGTGTCCTGGAAACCAGCTGGCAGCTGACAGAAAAATAATCTGATTCCGAATCTTCAGGCAATGACCCAACTCGGCAGACGGCTCCACAGAGAAACGGGCTGCCGGTTTTTTTCTGTTCCCCCCTCGTTCTGAACCAAATCCGGGATGCAGCCCCTGGTGCCTGAGACCCGGAGAAGCGGGAAATACATCACATTCCATTGTCATCTCTCTGCTTGAGTAATATATCTCACACAGATAAGTGCGAAATATATCACTCGGAGGCAACCGCATGCACAAACCTGTATCTTTGAAGGAACTCGTTGGTACCCAGATCATATTCGCCATCATGCTGGTGTCCTGTTACTGGATGTGGGCAAGGACAGACTGGCAGGACTGGTATCCTATATTGCAGTTTGTCCTGGGAGGGTTTCTGTTTGTGTTCTTCATCCTGCTGTGTTTGCGGATGGAAAAATACAAAAAGGAAAGTGTGGATGAACTGGCTGAACGAAATCTGAAACGCGCTGACTCCATCTGTCTGAAAATTATTGTGGCTGCCATGACCGGAATTGCCTGGGCCTGTGTCATTATGGGGCACATCCACAATTTTGATACAGCAGTGATCGGATGGGCCATCGTTCTCTGCATCCTGGCGCTGGCTGTGATCCGGACGATTCTGTTTTTCCTCTTTGACAGCAGGGGCCTGTGAGATGGCACTGATCACAAAAGTAAAGCTGTACCGAGAACAGACCGGAATGAAACAGGCTGATCTTGCCACCCGTGTCGGTGTCCGGCGGGAAACCATTGTTCACCTGGAAAATGGACGGTACAATCCGTTGCTGAAACTGGCGATGGACATCGAAAAGGTATTCCAGGTGACGGTAGAGGAACTCTTCGAGTTTGTGGAGGATGAGCCGCAGAACAGCTGACGGCCCGCTGTCCTGACTGACCGCGGATTGGGCCATCCAGGATCCGGTTGGCATCAGTGTTCACATACTATATTCTGCAGATATGAGAGATATATCCTGGAATCCCTGGGATGGCTGTCATCCCTTTTCTGCCGGGTGCAGAAACTGCTTCATGAGACGGGCCGATTTGCGTCATGGCCGGAATCCGGATGAAATCACCCGGTCGAAGACCATGTTCGATCTCCCGCTGAAAAAGAAACGGGATGGAAGCTGGAAGGTGCCATCCGGTTCACAGATGTCTGTCTGTTTCAACTCGGATTTCTTTCTGGAAGATGCGGATGCCTGGCGCCAGGAAGCCTGGGACATCATGCGGCAGCGGCCGGATGTGCGCTTCCTGATTCCCACCAAACGCATTCACCGGATCCGTGACTGCCTTCCCCCGGACTGGCATGGCGGCTGGCCGCATATATCCATTGCGGTTTCCGTGGAAAATCAGACAGCGGCCAGACAGCGGCTCGATCTGTTCCTGACGATCCCCTGTCAGCACCGGCTGATTTTTGCGGCTCCTCTTCTGGAGGAACTGGATCTGTATCCCTGGCTGAAAACCGGCGGGTTCCAGCTCGTATCCGTGGCCGGGGAAAGCGGCCTGGAGGCCCGTCCCTGTGACTTTGATTGGATGGAGAAGATCTATCTGGACTGCCGGAAAACACGAACGCCTTTTGAGATTCACCAGACCGGACGGTATTTTATCCGAAACGGGCATCTGTACACGATCCGGAAGAAGGACCAGTTCCAGCAGGCACACAAGGCCCACAGCTGGCTGCGGCAGCAGCACCGGCTTCGGCAGACGTCCCTGTTTGAAAAGATGGAGTGAAGAGACTGCCACTGCAGTTTGCCTGCCTTTGAGACCGTATGGCCAGACCCATGGCTGTACGTTTTTTTCAGCGGCAGCATTATCCACACCGGCAATCATCGGCATGTGGAACTTCATAAAATCATTGACGTTATATAACCTATGTTATATAACGAAATCACGAACAGAAAGAGGAATTGACATGCCCCCGAAACAGAAATACTCCGCCGATGAAATCCTCAGCGCCGCTCTGGACCTGGTCCGCCATCATGGACTCGCCGCATTGACGATCCGCAATGTGGCGCAGTCGCTGGATATCTCCACACAGCCGGTCATCAGCTGTTTCAAAAACAGCGCTGCCCTGCATGAAGCGGTCTGGAAATCCGTCAATGACATCCATGGTCGGTACCTGATGACCTTCGATGGCTCTGATCCCGAAGAGATTCCGCTGCAGATCGGCCTCAACTACATCCGGTTCGCAACAGAGGAACCCCATTTGTTTCAGCTCCTGTTTCTCAACGGTCCCGGCCCCGGGGGCATACAGTCCCTGGCGGGGCTCACAGAGGACCCGGATCTCAAGCCCATGCTGGAAGCCATGGCGCAGGGTGGCGGGATCTCCCTGGAACAGATGCAGTCTTTGTTCCGGACTCTGGCTGTGTATGTGCATGGCTATGCGTGTCTTCTGGCAGGCGGGCTGATGAAATCGGATCAGGAACAGATGAAGCAGGACCTGACGGATTTCTGGACCATCCATCTCAATGGCCTGGAATCCCCTGAACCTGGACAGACTGCGTCCCGAACAAACGCGGAAGGAGGCAGATCATGAAACAGGTCAGCGGACTCCGTAAATTCTGGAACGAACATTCCCTGGCACTGGCCCTGACCCTGATTCTGGTGTATGTGGTCGGAACCGGCAGTCTGCGAAACAGCGTCGGGGATGAGAGCATCTTCATGACAGTGTGGATGGTGGCCCTCACACTGTCGGTCGTTCTTCTGACGATCCGTCTGCATGCCGGACAGAAACTGGGTCTGGGACCGGTCTGGTTCGGACGCCGGCAGCTGTATCTGCTGGCCCTTCTGCCCATTCCGGCGGTCAACCTGCTGGCCGGTCTTCATGCCTCTGCGCCTGTTTCTTCCCTGCTTTGCGAATCGGTTTCCATGATCCTGGTGGGATTCCTGGAGGAAGTGATCATGCGGGGATACCTGTTTGAGGCCCTGCGCAAGGACTCCCTGAAAGAAGCGGTGCTCATCACGTCCCTGACCTTCGGAATCGGCCACATCGTGAACCTCTTCACGGGACAGACAACCCTGAGCACGCTGCTGCAGGTGGGATATGCACTGGCGATTGGCCTGGTGTTTGCCCTGGTGCTGGTGAAAACCGGCAGCCTCTGGCCCTGTATTTTCATTCACTCCCTCATGGACCTGCTCGCCGTGTTCGCCGGACAGATTTCCAGTCAGCAGGCAGCCCTGGTTTCCCTGCTGCTTATGGTGTACTGTCTGGGTCTGGCCTGGTATCTGTGGAAGAAAGTGCCAGGATCAGTGCAGACTGGATGATGGCCCCTGGCAGGCGTTTGTGCCTCCATCATCCACGATTCAGCATCCCAAAAAGGCCATGGGGATCGATGCTGTGGCATCCGCCGCACCATCGGTCTGCATGGCCTTTTATACTGAAACCATGAAGAAACCGCGTCTTTCCCGTCTGGAGGAACAGAAGCTGAAAAAGCGTCTGGCGAGACAGGATTATGCAAAGCTCTATCTGATCCTGACAGAAGGTACCAAAACCGAACCGTATTATTTCGAGGGATTCAAGAAAGCGGTGGAGTCCTGTCATCCGGAGATCCTGGTGGAAATCATCGGTGTGGGCAAAGCCACGACCAAGCTGCTGGAATTCGCGGATGAATTCATAGAAGAATTCAGCGTCCATAACGCAGAGCTCTGGCTGGTGACGGACAAGGATGACTTCCAGGCTGACCATTTCAACAAACTCGTCAGCGAGTGCCTGCGGCGTGACAAAGTGAAGTTCCTCGGCAACTGGTGGCATGCAGCGTGGAGCAATGAGTGTTTCGAGCTGTGGTTTGTGCTCCACTTTTCCTTCTATCAGGCCGCAGCGACGAGAACCGAATACTACAAGATCCTCAAGGAGCAGTTTCGCAAACACCGTCTGGGTTCCTGGAAAAAGAATGACCCGGAGATATTCCGGATCATGACATGCAAGGGAAATCCGCGGCTGGCGATTCATTATGCGAAGAAGCTGCACAAAGAAAAACAGGGACAGATTCCGTCATCGGTCAGACCGTGTACCACGGTGTATGCACTGGTCGAAGAACTTGCCCGCTACCTGCCCGCGGACTTGAAGCAGCGGTTCTTCGGCTGAGTCCTTCCTCTTTCACTCCGATTTCAAACGGCCTGCACACAAACAGCCCGGCAAACGCCCGGCTGCCTGTGTGCAGGCCGTTCATCATTCAAGGCTGTGACCCTCATCTTTACAACCCCGTAGCCGCAACCATCCACTTGATCTCTGTACTGACACATTCCTCCACCCCACAGGTCATGGAAGTGAACGCAACGGCAATGCCGTTCCATTCACCTGCATGTCTTCAGCACCGCACACACCGGCCGGAACAGACACAAGGTCAGGATGACACTCAGCACCCCCTGAATCAGGGAGGTCTGCAGTCCCAGCAGCAGGTAACCGGCGGCCAGGACCCTGGAAAACAGCATCCAGGGGATCTGCAGAAGCTGTCCGGTGAGAAAGGACAGACACCCTGTGACCAGGGCCGCCTGCAGACTGGTCATGTGTCTCGTGCGCAGGCAGGAGACACCCAGGGAGTACAGGGGGTAAATGGCGAGGTACATCAGGGACCAGGGAGTGAGGCCCTGGATCAGCAGCATGTTCAGGACACAGAAGCAGACCGAGGACAGCACGGCAATGCGGCGGTCCAGACACAGCGCAACGCATACAATGGTGAAGGTCACGGCTTCCAGGTACAGGATGCCGGAGAAGGCCGTGAACACCACCAGTTCCAGAGCCCCGAGCAGGGCCGCCTGCACGAGCTGGCGGACGGACATCAGCTGCCGCTGGAGAAGGTGAAGACGAAACTGTCTCCGTCTGCGATGATCACATCATCCGCGGCGGGGCAGTATCCTTCCTTCTGGCAGACGGTGTTGTTGTCGGATTCATAGGTCCACCAGGGGCCTTTGTTCCAGTCTTCGGTTGCCAGACCCTCCAGTCCCATGATCATGGTGCCATACTCTCCGTTTTCGAATGTTGCATTGAGGTCTTCGCTGCTTTTCAGGGCATCTGTCAGGTTGCCGGCGGTTGTGGTGATGTCTTCATCCACGACAGTGTTCCCATTCTGATCCTTTGCGAGGATGTGAATTGTTTTTTGGGCAGATGTATCTGTCAAAGCTGCGGTCTGGTCAGCCGGCTTTGTGCCGGCACAGCCGGCCATGAGTGCCAGGCTCAGGGCACCGGCCGCAAGCATTGTGTTCTTCATGATCCATCGATCCTTTCTGTATACCGTTTGTACTGTCCCGGGGTGATGCCGTAGATGCGCACAAATGTCTTGTGCAGGGCACTCCGGCTGGAAAAGCCGTTGTCCAGGGCGATTTCCTCGAGACTCCGGGTCCCCCGGGAAATGGCTTCCTTGACCTGCGCCATGCGGCAGCGCATCAGGTAGCTGTGCACGGACATGCCATAGGCACGGGAGAAGCTGTGCATGACATGCCCCGGGGAATAGCCCATGGCCTGCGCCACGTCTTTTGCGGTGATGTTCTGCCGGCAGTGGTCTTCGATCCAGCGGGCGGCCTGAATCGCCACACTGTTTTCTGTTGTGCTCCGCCGATACCAGTGGGAGAGAAACTGCAGGACCACGGCAGAAATCATGTAGGCATCGGGCTCCTTCGGACGCTCCAGCGCATTTTCCAGTCCCCGGAAGAAAATCAGTGTCCGGGCCTGAAAGGATTCCGGGGCAGTGGTCCTGCCAGATTCCAGCCCCGGGACGCCGGCAAGCAGGGCCATATGGGCTCTTTGTGAATGCAGCGTGAACGTCCCGGGCCCTGCTGCGGCAATGGTCGTATGTGGGCTGACGGGGGTTCCATCCACGCACATGAACGCATCCTGGCTGAGTGCCACCAGCAGCTGTCCTTGTGTCAGGACAAACTGCCTGTCCACCGGTCCATCTATGGAAAGATCCATAAGCTGAATCAGGTCTTTCATGCCGCTGCCTCCTGCAGGCTCATGGCTCTCGCGAACGCCAGCGGGAACCGGGTATCCTTCTCCAGTTCCAGGACCCGGGCTGTCAGCTCATCCCCCGGCAGGGCATCCTCAGCCATGACCTGGCGGCAGGCACCTTTGAGCGCCATGTTGCCGCAGAACCGGATCTTCCCGCGCCAGGCGGGATGAAACAGTCCCAGGCGGATGCAGGCGTCCGCATTCAGTCCCAGGGAGAATCCGCCGGCAATCCAGACTTCTTCCACCTGGGCGGGATCCGGCACCAGCAGCTGCCATCCGGCCTGCAGGGCACCCTTGGCAAGCTGAAACATCCGGATGTCCTTCTGTGTCAGTTGCAGGCCTTCGACTGGCGGGCACCCTTTGAGTTTCCCGGCGGGAGTCACAAGATCTGCCTGCCGCAGGGCATCGATCCAGGAAATGAGCCCGCTGCCGCAGACTCCCTGTGCCGGTACATCCCCGGCTGTGTGCCCGTGCCACCGGCCCTGTTCATGATACACGTGCACCAACGCTTCGGGCAAGGCCGCCATGCCAATGGAGATCCCCGCGCCTTCCAGCGCCGGTCCGCAGGCAGTGCTGCATAGTGTGAGTGTTCCCCGGTCATACCAGGCCAGTTCTCCGTTGGTTCCCAGGTCCATGTAGAGAAAGGATTCGGCATGATCGGCGGCCAGCACTTCCTGGAGCCCGGTGCGGATGTCAGCGCCGACATATGGCGCAAATGGGGCGCAGACGATTTCCTGGCGGCTGCCATGGCGTGTGATGACCGGATCGGGATGGGGAATGGTGAACGGGGCCCTGGCCAGCGGGGCCGGGTCCGTGCCCAGCCACAGATGGGTCATGACGGTGTTGCCTGTGATGACCAGCCGGTCGATTCCCTGGAGATGGGGTTCGATCAGTGTCCGGATCAGGTCGGGAGGCATAGACGCAAAGTGGTCAATGCGGGAGAGCACATCCGCACCCCAGGCCCGCTGGGGATTGCCCCAGGCCAGTTCCTTCACCACAGTCCCCGCATCGTCCAGCAGGGCCAGTACCACAGTCGTCGTGCCGATGTCCAGTGCAGCTAAACGCGGTGTGCTTCCTGTTCCTTCGGTCACACCCGTCCCGGCTATGTGTGCCTGTGCCATCTCATCCCCGTCTGCTGTGTCCGGCCTCACCGCATGCTGGCAGCCCAGGCGCCATCCCCTCGCACACAGCGTATCCCCCAGCACCCGCCAGTCGGCCTCCAGCACCGGCAGATCCGGGGTCTGCACACGACACTTCCCGCACAGTCCCTGTCCGCCGCAGTCCCGGCTCATCCCAGAGTCCGAGAGAGCTGCACCGCATCCTCTGTGTAGAGGTCAGCCCCGATGGATTTCGCGTACTCCGGTGTGACGGGCGCACCGGCCACAGCCACCTTCACCTTGTCCCGCAGTCCGGCTTCCTTCAGAGCTTCGATGGTTTTCTCAAAGCCATCCATGGTGGTCGTCAGCAGCGAGGACATACACAGGTATTCCGGGTGATGCGTGCCAACGGCCTCCACAAAGGTCTCCGGCGCCACATCCACCCCCAGGTCCAGGACAGAAACGCCCTGAGACCGCAGGAGCAGCATGCACAGGTTTTTCCCGATGTCATGCAGGTCTCCCTGCACCGTGCCAAAAATCACGCGGGGCGGTTCATCGGCTTTTTCCTCCGTCACCATCAGCGGTTCCAGCCGCTCCATGGCGGCATTCATGATCTTTGCCCCGATGAGCACCTCTGGTATGAAGGCTTCCCCGGCAGCCCATTTGTCGGCGATGTCGTTCATCCCCGGAAGCAGTCCCTGTTCCAGGATCGCCTTCGGTTCCATCTGCTCCTGCAGGGCCTCCTCCACATAGCCCAGGATCGCGTCTTCGTCTCCGTCAATGAGTTCGGTGCGGATTTTTTCCAGTTCGTTCATCCTCTGTTCCTCTTTCTTCTGTCTCGTGTCTGTCCATGTGACTGCCGCGTCATGCTCCCGTGCAGCCGGCATCGGCAGCAGCAGGCGTGGGACCTTCGGTGTACGCATAGACTTCCTGGATGAAGGCCTCAATGTTTTCCACCGGCACGTTGTCTTCCAGGCGGTTGGAGACCGTGAAAATGGTGCGGGTTTTCTGCGGGGCATAGAAGGTGTCCACAAGATGGTGCACTTCCTGGCGGACGTCTTCCTGCGAGCCGAAGGGCAGGATCTGCTGAAGGTCCATGCCGGACCAGAAAGCGATTTTCCCGCCGTACTTCTCCATGACTGCGGTCTCGTCCATGGCGTATTTCTGAATCGGGTGCAGAACGTCGAAGCCTGCCAGGATGAACTGATCCAGGAGCTTCATGGCATCGCCGCAGCAGTGGAGCCACACATGGAGGCCCCTGGAATGGGCGTAGTCGCAGAGTTCCTTGTAGAAGGGGAAATAGAATTTGCGGAACATCTTCGGGGACATGAAGGGCCCTTTCTGCATCCCGTGGTCATCGCCGAAGCCGATGGCGTCCGCCCTGTGTCCGGCGGCGACCTGGTCAATGACTTCCTTGAACCAGCGCATGGTGCGGTCGTTGATGCTCTGCACGCGGGCAGGATCGGTGTAGAGATCCATGAGGGAGTTTGTCATGCCGCGGTATTCCCAGATCCGGCTCCAGGGACCATAGGAGAGCCACGCCATGCGGTATCGGCCATCGTCCTCCGGCCAGCCTTCGAAGAGATCCACGCCGGCGGGGTCCGGAAGCTCCGGAGTGATCTGGTCGTAGACCTCCCATGATATGGCGTTTTCTTCATCCACACCCACGGATTTTGTCCGCCCAATGTGCGGATCGGCGTCTTTCACGTCACACCAGCAGAACCGGTCCCCGGGCTGGCCGAAGGTGGCGGGCTTTTTGATATAGAAGGCCTCCATGTCGAAAGGATAGTCTGCATAGAGCTTCTCCAGGCGGCGCTGTTTGTCTTCGCTGAGCTGGTCAAGGTGAATCCACGTGCCAATGGCGACCGCTGGGCGGCGCGTGGGGCGGCCTTCGATGCAGTCGATCATTTCCTGGCGGGTGAAGGGTACGGTTTTCATATCAGTCTCTCTTTCCTGTTCTTTCTGTTCTTCTGCAGTTCCGGCCCTCTGTCTGGCGGGCGGCGGCTGTTCCGGCCCTGGAAGTTCCGGACGGGCGTTTCTTCGGGGTTCAGTTCTGCTGCAGCCATTTGTCCCACGCGTCGAAGGCTGCCTGCAGAGCTGCCGGATGGGCTGCGGCGGGGATGTCGCATCCCGAGGACAGCCGCCACATGGGACACTGGCCGTAGCTGTCAATAAGATACTGTGTCAGGCAGGCGATGGTTTCCGGGGTCTCGCTGACAAATGCGGTGGGATCCAGGTTGCCGTAAACGGGTGTATCCGGACTGCTTTCCAGGATAGGCAGCAGGTCCACGGCATTGCCGAAGTGGTACGCCGCAGCGCCGGACTGGCGCAGGACATTCCAGCACTTGCCGGCGGAGGGCCCGCAGTTGTGCAGCATGACAGAGAACTCCTCTGTCTGAACCGCGTCGATGATCCGCTTCAGCCACGGCACAACAAACCGCCGGTTCATGGCGGGCGACATGAGCCCGGCCATGGGTTCGGCCATGATCACACCGGCACAGCCCGCGGCTTTGAAGGCTTCGATGAGCTGAATGAGGCAGGCAGTGGCCTTGTCAAGAAGGATCTTCAGAGTGTCGGGATCCGTCACGGGCATCATCAGGGCAGCGGAGGGATCAGCCAGCCGCCCGGCGAGGGAAAACGGGCCGATGCAGCCGGCCAGAAGCGGTGTGTCCGGGTCCTGCGCATGCACCCGTTTCAGGGCTTCGAGAGTCACGGGAATGCGGCCGGCTTCCAGGTCCGGCACCACCAGGGCTTCGGCATCCTGCGGGGTATGGATGACCGGTTCGAGCACAGTCGGGAGGTCGTCGTCGGCAAACCGGACGGGGTAGCCGAAGGCTTCCGCTTCCAGGGACAGGTCCATCAGACCGGTGAAGGCGGCCTGTCGCGGAAAGCGGCGGCGGATTTCCAGGATTGCCTCTGCCTGGACCTGCGGGTCTGTGACCATGCTCCGGACGGTCTTTCCAAGCGCAGCAGCGGCGGGAAACGAGAGGATGAAGAGCGGGTCTCTGGTACGGGCCCAGGATGGAATACGGTGCATAGGCCCTCCTTTCTGACCCCATTGTATAATGTCCTATCATACCAACAAATGGTTCCGAGTGTGCAGTTTTTGTCCGAATGTGTCATGGGACCGCTGCCCAATCGTGGACGGCAGAAGGACGATTGATGATGCGGCCGCCCGGCGGCACCCCCTGCCAATCCGGAGGTTCGGGTCCCTGAACGACAAAAACGGCAGACCCGCGCTGTGCGGATCTGCCGTCTGTTGTCATCTATGCCTGAATGCGTTCGGCGTAGCTCTCAATGTCATTGGTCATATAGGTGTACTCATCCATCGTGCAGATGATGTAACGGTCACCGTACTCCATGACAAGCAGAGGCTGCTGTTCCATGACGGGCATGGCATTCAGTTCGTCTTTGGAAATAACCTGGATCATAAGGAGTCTCCTTTCCCGGTTTCTTCCGGTTTTATTTCAGGTGCCAGATATCCTGGTTGTACTGGGCAATGGTGCGGTCACTGGAGAAGTAGCCGGCCTTGGAGATGTTCACGATCATCTTCTCGGCCCATGCCTGGCGGTCTTCGTACGCCGCGAAGCACTTGTCCTTCTCGTCAATATATGCGTGCAGGTCCAGCAGCGCCATGAACCAGTCTTTGTTGATCATGTCGTTCTTGACACGCGTCAGGGCTTCCGGATCGCCGATCGCCATCATGGCCGGATCGGTGATGAAGTCCACCGTACGCTTGACCACCGGATCGGATTCATAGATCTGCCGGGAGCTGTAGTCGGCGTTCTTGTAGTGGTTGATGACCGTATCGGAGTCCACACCGAAGATGAAGATGTTGTCGTCACCCACCAGTTCGTGGATCTCGACGTTCGCACCATCATCAGTTCCCAGAGTCACGGCGCCGTTGAGCATGAACTTCATGTTGGAGGTGCCTGAGGCTTCCTTGGAGGCCAGGGAGATCTGCTCGGAAACATCCGCAGCGGGAATCAGCTTCTCAGCCAGCGTGACGTTGTAGTTTTCCACCATCACCACGTTCAGGTACGGAGACACTTCCGGATCGTTGCGGATCAGGTCGCCCAGCGTCAGGATCAGGGAAATGATGTCCTTGGCCAGCAGGTACGCCGGAGCCGCCTTGGCACCGAAGATGCAGGTGATCGGACGGGCCGGGATCTCGCCGTTCTTGATGCGCAGGTACTTGTCAATGATGTACAGGGCATTCATCTGCTGGCGCTTGTACTCGTGCAGACGTTTGATCTGGATGTCGTAAATGGAATCCGGGTTCACGACGATGTTCTGGTGATTGTAAATGTAGGTGGAGAGCTCGTTTTTCTTCTCCTGCTTGATGGCCTGCAGCTGTGCCTGCACACCCGCATCGTTCTTGAGGGACTCGAATTCCTCCAGCAGGTCCGCGTTCTGTTTCCAGCCGTCCCCGATCTTCCTGTCCAGGAAGGCTGTCAGCTGCGGATTGCAGGCAATCAGCCACCGGCGGAAGGTCACACCGTTGGTCTTGTTGTTGAAACGCTCCGGATACAGTTCGTAGAAGTCGTGGAGCTCTTCGTTTTTCAGGATATCCGTATGGATCGCAGCAACGCCGTTGGTGGACTGGGAGAAGTGGATGTCCATGTGGGCCATGTGCACGCGGCCGTCCTGGTCAATGATGGCCGTGGCCGGGTTGCTGCTGCGGGTGCGGGCGATTTCATCCAGCTGTTTGATGATGGGCATCAGCTGCGGGCAGATGTCCTCCAGGTACTGGCTGGGCCATTTTTCCAGGGCCTCTGCCAGGATCGTGTGGTTGGTGTAGGCGCATGTGTTTTCGACCTGCTTTACCGCTGCCTTGAAGCTCATGCCCCGGGCCGTCAGCAGACGGATCAGTTCGGGGATGACCATGGACGGGTGGGTGTCATTGATCTGCACCACCACGTGCTGGCTCAGTTCTTCGATGGGATAGCCTTTGTCGTCCATCTCCTTCAGGATCAGCTGGGCGGCGTTGGAGACCATGAAGTACTGCTGGTAGACACGCAGGCGGCGCCCGGCTTCGTCTCCGTCATCCGGGTACAGGAACAGCGTCAGGTTCTTTTTGATTTCTTCCTTGTCGAAGTTGATGCTGTCGGTGACGATGGAATCATCCACGGAATCCAGGTCGAAGAGATTCAGGGCGTTGACTTTCTGGTTGTAGCCGGCCACGTCAATGGTGTACATGGAGCTGGTGACGGTGAAGTCTTTGAAGGACACTTCGAAGTGCACATCCGTGCGGTTTTCCCAGGTCTCGCTGCTGATCCAGGGGTTGGGATATTCCACCTGCCTGTGGTTTTCAAACTGCTGGCGGAACAGACCCAGGTGGTAGTTCAGGCCGACGCCGTCGCCCGGAAGATCCAGCGTGGCGATGGAATCCAGGAAGCAGGCTGCCAGACGGCCGAGGCCGCCGTTGCCCAGCGAGGGCTCGGCTTCGATTTCCTCGATTTCAGGCAGTGTGTAGCCGGCCTGTTCGACAAACGCTTTGGCATCGTTGTAGATGCCCAGGTTGATGAGGTTGTTGGAGAGCAGCTTTCCGATGAGGAATTCCGCGGAAATGTAGTACAGCTTTTTATCGCCGGTGATCTTCGGTGCGTCAGCCAGGGCTTCTTTGGTGAAGGCCAGAAGCGTCGCATACACTTCTTCTTTTGTGAGGGCTGCGGGTCCTTTATGGAAAAGCGCTTCGGCTTTTGCTGTCATCTGCTGTTCAGTGTTCATATTACCTCCATAATGTGTAAACGTTTCCACTTGTCTTGACGTGTTCATGCTACCACAGGGCGGCAAAAAAAGTCACGTTTTGTCAATGTCCTGATTGTACAGTATTTCTTCGTGATACAAACTTATTTGTATGTTTTTGCGCTATTTTTGTAATGTATTGGATACACTGTCGGCAAGGCACTCCGTTTGGTATCGTTTACAAATCGGAAAGGTTGCGACGATTCGGAAAATTCCCTGTTTTTTTCTGAAAACCCGTGACGCATTCTCTGTAAATTTTTGTGACAGACAGGTCCCTCTGTATCAGCCGTGCTATAATCAGACCATTGTTAAGAAACAGCGAGGGAAACATAGATGAATCTGATCATACCGAAGGACTACAAACCGGCCCTGGACATCCGCCAGACCCAGGAAGCCATCAAATACATCCGGGACACGTTCCAGGATGAACTGGGGCGGGAGCTGAAGCTGCAGCGGATCTCCGCGCCGCTGTTCGTGACACGCAGTTCCGGTCTCAACGATGACCTCAACGGCAGCGAGGAACCGGTGCATTTCACCATGACGAGCCAGGACGGCGAAGAGGTGCAGGTCGTGCATTCTCTGGCGAAGTGGAAGCGCGCAGCCCTGGGCCGCTATGGATTCGGCCTGCATGAAGGGCTGTACACGAACATGAATGCGATCCGCAAGGACGAGGAGCTGGACAATCTCCACTCGGCGTATGTGGATCAGTGGGACTGGGAGAAAGTCATCGGCAGGGGCGAACGGAATGTCGCCACGCTGAAGGAGCACGTGGAAACGATTTTCAAGGTCATCAAGCACATGGAACACGAGGTCTGGTACAAGTATCCCCAGGCAGTGCACCACCTGCCGGACATGATTCACTTCGTGACGAGCGAACAGCTGCTGGACCTGTATCCGGACCTGACGCCGAAGGAACGCGAGAACGCCATCACGAAAGAACTGGGATGTGTGTTTGTGATGAAGATCGGCGCCGTGATGCGGGATGGACAGAAACATGACGGGCGGGCCCCGGACTATGATGACTGGGACCTGAACGGCGACATCCTGTTCTGGTATGAACCCCTGCAGCAGGCGCTGGAGATCAGCTCCATGGGCATCCGGGTGGATGAGGAGAGTCTCCACCGGCAGCTGGAGGCGGAGGGCTGTCTGGAACGCGAGTCCCTGCCCTTCCACCAGGCGATCCTGAATGCCAAACTCCCCTGCACCATTGGCGGTGGCATCGGGCAGTCGAGGCTGTGCATGCTGCTGCTGGGCAAGGCTCACGTGGGGGAAGTCCAGGCGAGTCTGTGGCCGGAAGAAATGCATGCGGCGTGCCGCGAAGCCGGGATCCAGCTGCTGTAGCTTTCAGACGAACGGCGGCCGGAAGTGCCTGGCATGAAACTGTAAAAGAAAGAGCAGAAGGCTGCCGGGGCCGTTCTGCTCTTTTTCTTTGGCCGGATGATGCCGGAGTCTGCTTACTTCCGGCTGTGTTTTCCCAGTCCAAGGACCGCGCCAAGGGAGGCGATGGCGGTCGTGACATAGAGACTCAGCTGCGGGAGCATGCCACCGGCTGCTGTGGGAACAGACTCCTTTACTCTCTTTGTACCGGCACCTTCCGTATCCTGGCCGGTATCTGCCGCAGCCAGGACTGTCTCTGTCTGTGTGATGGTACCGGTCATTGCCTGCGTGACAGGATGTGATGATGCCGTTTCCCTGTACTCATTCGGTGTCCCGGACTCAGGCTTGCGGGTATCGGATTTCTGCGGTGTATCCGGCGCAGTCCGCACTACGATCACACGGATCACATCGTCGTGGTCTTTGACAAACCAGACTTTCTGGAGATCCGGATCCTGCGAACGGTATCCAGCCGGGAGGTGGTAGGCAATGATAATCCGGTCATCCGTTTCGCCTGTCTGCTGGCTTCTTCCTCGCTCCTGACCGTGGGTATCCACATACACGATATCGAGCTTGAATGTCCTGGGCAGGACATTCAGCTCTGCCTTGACGGTATCCTGGCTGCCATCCGGGTAGTGAATCGTGACGAATACAGGCTGGTCATTGACCGCCTTTTCTGTACTCACCGCCTTGTCGAAGGAGAACGTCGTATCCTCCGGGAGAACATGGAAATCGTTGACGAACTGTCTGGCGTGGACAGGATCCAGCTGCATGACCGTCAGGTCCAGGCCTTCCGGGCTGTACTGTCCTGCCTGATTCAGTTTATAGGTGGCATCATCTGCGATCAGTTCCCGGATGATGTAATTGGAGCCAAGGGCAGCCACGACTTTCCGGATGCCGGAATCGCTCAGATCGACATCATAGGTATGGGGAACGGCCGGATCCCTGTGCAGGGCGAAGTCGCTGCATTCAGGCTGGAAGGCCTGCATCTTTGTGCCGACTTCTTCCTGGAGGGCAGGATCATCGGAAATGGCAGTGATGCTGTAGTGCGCCGGGTCCACGGTTTTGTCCTCACCCGTGTAGTTGCCTTTGATCCAGATATCCACAGGGGCCGGGGTGATGCGGTAAGTGGCCGCGAGTCCCATGGCTGCCACTGCCTGCAGGGAATAGTCACAGCCGAATGTGATGTTGTAGACGTCCCCGTGAATCGCTTCGTCGTATTCCGGATGCCAGTGACGGGCATCATCATAGTGGCCGGAGAGGTGGTTCAGCAGGTTGAACCAGCCCTGTTCTGTGCAGATCACATAATAATACCCTGCATCGATGGGGGCTCCGTCCACCAGCGGGGTCTGTCCGACATCCGCAAGAACCGGGTTATTGGTCACGAAATGCTCGTTGTTTTTCAGGGCTTCCTTCAGCCAGGCAGCTTCCTGGTTTGTCACAAACCGGAGATCTTCCGATTTAGTCGTATAGGCAGGCGGCATGTTTTCTTTCGGGAATCCGGGGATCGTGAAGCTGAAGGTATACTGAGTCGGGTCCAGCTCACCGGCCCTGGGGTCTGTCGCCGGCACATAGCCGCTTTCCTGGCCACTGCCGTTGTTCGCCTGCTGTCTGGTGGCAGCAAAGACCTCGGGCTCTTTCTCTGTCCGGGCTCCCGATCCATAGACTTTTGCCTGGTCGCCCTCCAGCGCGGGCTGTGCAGGTTCCGTGACTGTTTCAGCGGCTGCCACGGCTTCCCTGGCTGCGGGTTCTGCCGGTACAGCGGATTCGGCTGCCGGATCGGCTGCTGCGGATGCAGCCTGAGCAGGCGTCGCTGTGTCTGAATCTGTCCCGGATGTCACGGTGATGGCAGACGATGTGCCGGACGCTGTCTGGGCATCCGGATCCTGAATGGTCTGATCTGTGGTCTGCGGTGCAGACGTCAGGGCCTGGTTCACGGTTCCCGCTGTGGCGTCTTCCTGGACGACCACCGGCATTTCTTCAGCCAGAGCAGGGGTGGCAGGGGCTGCAAAGAAGAGAAGCGCTCCGGCAGCGCAGGCACCGGAAGCGGCAAGAAGCTTGCTGTTGATATGGTACTGGTTTTTCATGTATCCAAAATTCCTCCAGTCCAGATACGAAGCTTTTTACGATCATCGCACGCTCTGGAGAAAACTGGTTGGGAATATTGAATGACAGTCCGGTTCCTTTCAGGATCACGATTTCATAAAAATGCGTTTATCTGCGCTTTCAGCATAGGTCCTTGAGCCTGAGAGGCATACCGATGTGACTGTATGCGCCTTTAACAAATCCAAATGGTGACACTTGGTCCAACATAGTTGAATGAACGTCAGATTTGCGGCGCAATCCGTTTTTCTGATTGCCTGTTTGATGAATTTTCCCTGCCCGGGACAGCATCGTTTATCAGGGAGATGGAGTCCGGACGTGCCGGCTGTATCGGGAACGTGCAAAATTTGAAATTCTGCGGCTTTGCCCCTGCACATGGGAATCCGGCATCACTTTTTCCGGTTGTGCCGGCGTTCCCTGTTGCGCTTTGTCATGCGCCAGATCGTGTACCCTTCTTCCCAGTCGGTCAGACCATCGCTGTCCGAATCCGGATCATCGTACCTGCTGCCGGAACCGGCCATGGCGTATACAACATACAGAAATCCAATGATCAGAAGCAGTTCCATATCGTTCTCCTTTCCGGACCGTTCCTGTTTCAATCACAGTGTATCGTGGTTACCGGCTGTATCCATGCCAGTTTGTGGCGCTAACGCAGCCTTTCGTGCTCGTTCGTTCAGCGACAGCTCCTGTTTCCAGCGGCATCCTGCTGCATCCTTTCACCGCGGGTGCCATCCGCCATCATCGGCAGGTGTCCAGTCACCATGTCACACCGGCAGGAAAGCTGTATCCGGTCACGGGAGAACAGGGATGCTACACTGAGGGTATGCACAGTATCAAGGAAATTTTCAAGAAGGGACCTGGGCCGTCCAGTTCCCATACTCTGGGTCCCATGAACGCGGCCCTGTATATGAAACACCGCCATCCTCAGGCGGATGCCTGGAAGGTGCGGCTCCAGGGATCTCTGGCGCTGACGGGAAAGGGACACCTGACGGATGACATCCTCATCCGCACCCTGGGTCCTGCCACAGAGGTGACATTCGACTTGAAGGGCACGCCGGTACATCCGAACACAATGTACATCACGGCTCTGCAAGATGGCGAAGAGCTGGAAACGGTGCAGTTTGTCTCCATTGGCGGCGGGAAACTGGAAATCAACGGCGTCCCGGCAGCGAATACGCCGGAGATCTATCCCCATTCCACCATGGCGGCCATCCGCCGCTGGTGCAAAGAGCAGGACATCACCCTGGATCAGTATGTGGATATGGTGGAGGGCCCCGGGCTGAATGACTATCTGGACGACATCATGGATGCCATGCTGGCCAGTGTCCGTGAGGGTCTGGCCGCCGAAGGCATCCTGCCGGGGTCGCTGAAGCTCAAGCGCGTTGCAAAGGAACTGCATGAAGATGCCCTGGCCTGCACGGATCCGGATGAGATCTTCCACCTCCTGCTGGCCAGCTATGCCTTCGCCGCAAGTGAACAGAACGCTGCCGGGGGATTCGTGGTGACGGCCCCGACCATGGGCAGCTGCGGGATCCTGCCGGCGCTGATCTACCATTTCCTGCATGACCGCAACTACAGCCGGGCACAGCTGCTCAAGGGCCTGAAAGTGGCGGGTCTGGTGGGCAACCTGATTCAGACCAATGCAACGATCTCCGGTGCCAAAGGCGGCTGCCAGGCGGAAGTCGGCGCAGCGTGTGCCATGGGCAGTGCCATGATCGCCTGTGCCGCAGGGCAGTCCGACGGCCAGGTGGAATACGCCGCGGAGATGGGTCTGGAACATCACCTGGGGCTGACGTGCGATCCCGTGGGGGGCTATGTGATGATCCCCTGCATCGAACGGAATGCCATGGCTGCGCTGCGGTGTGTGGACAATGCCCGGCTCTCCCGGCATATTCTGCGGGTGAAGCATGAGCGGGTCAGCTTCGATCATGTGGTGGAGGCCATGAATATCACTGGCATGAAACTGCCGATGGAGCTGAAGGAAAGCTCCCTGGGCGGTCTTGCCGTAGTGATTCCCGACGGATGCGACAGTCAGGGGCAGTGAGACATCCTGCCTCAGGGTACAGATGCGGATGACTGCAGCTTCAGCAGCTTATATATAAGGAAGAAAAGCAGAAAGACAGCGGACACATCCCGTCACAGGAGCGGGCAGGTGCCTCCGCTGTCTTTTTCTGTCTGCCTGGTTCATGACCGGCTCTGCTCTTCCGGCTGTTTTCTGCCTGTATCGGCCTGGATCTGGTGAATCACCATGTTGGCCCGCGTCACAAACAGCTGTTCTCTGGCAGCCAGACAGTCTACGGCAGTCCACAGGTCTTCTGCACGGATCTGCCTGCCGCCGGTCTGCCAGGAGAATACATCCACTTCCATGCGACAGGGCTCCGGATGATGGATGCCGGCATCCACGGACTCTGTCTGCACAAACATCAGGGCCTGGATGCTGTCACCGGCCTGGCGGCAGACAAACAGGCGGTTCCGGTCCGCTTCGTGGTCCTCCCATAGGTGATGCAGGGACTGGCTCCTGGAATACCCGCATTCTTTCAGCTGCTGCATGGCATTGAGTTTCTGTTCCTGTGCAGTCAACGGCAAGAGTTCCAGGGCTGTGGCTCTTTCCCTGTCATGCAGGGATGCAGGCTGCCTTCGGGCAGTCGGGGATTCATTCATGATTCTGCCTCCTTGTACCTTGCAGCTGTCGGTCAGCCCTCCGTCAGCTGCATGCGGCTGGCTTCCCTTGACAGCCTCATTATCAGGCAGCGGGGTTGAGGCGAAAACAGGCAGTTTTGTTTCTGTCTCTATCAGGCATGAATGGTGTCAAATCCCGGCAAATATCAACGGGCGGTTTCCGTGTTTCCACAGAGCCACCGTCCGTTCTCTCCCGTATTGTGTTCTGCTGGATATTCACTCCGGCAGATACAGGTCAAAGAAGAAGGCGCACAGCACCAGCGCCATGACAAGACCCCATCCAATGATGGTCACCGTTTCATTCGGCTTCTTTGACCTCACAAACCAGGCCCAGAATCCGCCCAGGACCAGAGCAATCACCAGCCCGGCGACAAGACCCATTCCGCCGGCTGACAGCGTCATAGGATCGCCTCCTTGACCAGCCGGCCGCAGCCCCTGGTAAGTTCACATGCCGGAAACCCCGCCGGATCCTGCGGGATGCCATTGACCAGGTACTGCCCGTCCTGCATCATGACCGGTCCCGGTCCCCAGATCACATCGGCTCCAAACCACAGCAAAAGATCCGCTGCCTCTTCGTCCAGTGTCCAGACCCGGTTGCCGTGCATGGTCGCAAACCGGCCTGTTTCTTCTTCATTCCATGTGTTGTTCATACATGACAGTATAACAGGTCAGCCCGGCTCGTGAGTTCCAGCCATCGAATCAAAACGAGACCGGATGACTGTAATGAAGGTCATGCGTAAGCGACGTTAATTACCCATCTATGACAAATCCCTCCGTAGCGGGACAATACCGGCACGGAGGGATTTTACATGACTGGACTTGATGATATTTCCCGATTATACCTGGTCACTGAACCTGTGGACTTTCGCAAAGGCATAGATGGACTGGGTACATATGTCCAGTCGATCCTGAACACTGATCCATTCCAGAATGCGATGTTCGTCTTCACCAACAAACGACACAACAAGCTCAAGCTCCTCCATTATGACGGTACAGGGTTCTGGCTCCTTCACAAGCAGCTGAGCAAAGGAACCTTCAAATGGCGGATGAGTTCCCCGGATCCGTTTCTGCAGATCTCCCCACAGCAGCTGGACTGGCTTTTGGAAGGACTGGACATAAACCAGAAGCGGGCTTTCAGGCATGTGATGCCTCAATATATCTAGACAGATCTCCTGATCCCTGACGGTTTTCAGTCATATCGAATGAACCATTTCTGGAACTGTGAGCATAATAATTATTTAAGGCATTTCAGTTTGCCCCTTTTCCTCTTTATCCTATACTTTTGCCATGGACTTCTTATCTTCTTTTGACTTCGAAAACTACACCCGCAAATCCATGAAAGAAAGCCTCGAATCTCTGGATCATGATGACCTGGTCGATGCCGCTCTCTTCCTGGCCGACAACCTGTTCCTGAAAGACCAGATCAACAGGAAGGCGGCCATGGACCGCTTCGCTTCCAAAAGCGAGCAGCTTTTCATATCCCTGTTCAACGAGGCGGAAGAGATCGCATCCACGTCTTCTCCCGAAGACCTGGATGAATCAGCTGTCCTGGAAACTGTGAGCAAAGAGAGACCGGCGTCCCCCAAAAAGCGCAGATCCATGAAGGAGAAAGCAAAGGCGCTTCCTGAAAAGATCATCGATGTGTATCCGGATGCAGGCAAGGACCCGGTGTGCCCTGTATGTGGCACAGCCATGAAGGAGCTGAAACCGACTGTACACCGGACCATCAAATACGTTCCGCAGCGCCTCTATGTCGAAGTGGAAGTGGATCATAATTATGTCTGCCCCAAAGGTTGTGAAGATGAGGATGGAAAGCCTGTGATGATCCCGGCTGCCCGCAAAGAAGCACCGCTTCTGGAGAATACGATGTCTTCGCCTTCTCTTGTGTCCCACATCATAGCCCAGAAAACAGTCATGGGACTGCCTCTTTACAGACAGGAACAAGACTGGCAGCGAAGAGGATTCAACCTCAGCAGGAGTATCATGGCCAGCTGGATGATCCGTTCTTCCCAGATCTATGGAGAAGCTCTGGTGGACAGGATGATACAGGATTTCAGGGAATGTGATGTGGTCCATATGGATGAGACCGTACTGAAATGCCTGGAAGTGAGTCGGGATCAGGATCGGACGAACTGTTACATGATCGTCGGGGTCAGCGCAGAGCATGAAGCCAGACAGATGGTCATATATCAGTTCAAGAAGAGCAGGGCCCAGAAGTTCGTATGGGAATTCCTGGGAGAAGGATTCGAAAAGGCCCTGATGTCAGACGGATTCGAAGGCTACGATAATTACACAGCAGCCATCCATCTGAGTTGTATGGCCCATGCGAGGCGGCATCTGTATGATGCGGTGAAGATCCGTGCAGACTACCAGACATTCAAGAATCTGCCAGACGATACAGAAATGAAACTGAAACATATCAGGGAGAATCCGGCACTGGGGATCCTGTTGGAGCCACTTGGGAACATCAACAGGCTTTATGAGGTGGAGAGCAGAGCGAAAAAGAAGAAACTGAGTCGGGAAGAAGTATACGAACTGAGGCAGAAAGAGTCTAAACCGCTTTTTGACCAGGTGATCGCAGGAATGGAGCGGATCGCCCGGAGTTTTGATAGTGGTTCGAAAGCAGTAAAGGGAGCAAACTACTTCCTGAAAAGGAAAGACTCGCTGGCCCTTTATCTGGAGGATGGGAACTATCCGATCGACAATAACCTGGCGGAGCGGATGGTGAAGCCGTTCGTGATAGGCCGGAAGGGGTTCCTGTTTGCGGACACGGAAGCAGGAGCGGAAGCAACAGCGGAAGCAACAGCAGTATGGTACAGTCTGAGCCAATCGGCAATCATGAATGGGCTGGTGCCTGAGAAGTACATCGAATATGTGCTGACAAGGCTGAAGAACGAAGGGATCAGAGAGGAAGTACTCGAAGACCTGCTTCCATACTCCAGGACACTTCCAGGACATCTGTATAAGAAATAGAAAACAGGACTGTCCCCAATACCATGATGGTACAGGGAATCAGTCCTGTTTTAATATGGGCAATTAACGTCGCTTACGGTCATGCATCATTCACATACGACAAAAACCGACACACTGTCATGAGACAGAGCGTCGGTTTTTGTCGTATTTATTCGTTTTCGCCGAAGAATTCGTCCGGTGTCTCGAGGATTTCCTCGTTGAGCATGGACAGATCTTCATCGGAGACGGACGGTGCCGACTCCTGGATGTCACCGCCGTTGGCAGAGACGATCTCCTCGAACTTCTCGTCGTGGACTTCCTTCATCCGGGCCAGGCGCTTTTCACGCAGTTCCTGTGCCTTCTGGGCAATGATCAGGTTCTGCGGACGGTCACCCGTGGCACCGGTTCCGGCCGGAATCAGCTTGCCGATGATGACATTTTCTTTCAGGCCCACCAGGTGGTCGACCTTGCCCTTGATCGTGGCATCCGTCAGCACCTTCGTGGTTTCCTGGAAGGAAGCGGCGGACAGGAAGGAATCCGTTTCCACGGAAGCCTTGGAAATACCCAGCAGGACGGGCTTGAACTGTGCGGGGATCTTGCCCTGCAGCAGCGCATCCCGGTTGATGCGGGTGATTTCGTTCAGCGACAGCTGGACGCCGACATTCAGGTCTGTATCGCCGGAGTCCGTGACCATGACCTTCTTCAGCATCTGCTTGATCATGACCTCCAGGTGCTTGTCGGAAATCTCGATACCCTGAGACTGGTACACCTTCTTGACTTCCTTCAGGATGTAGTCCTGCACCTCGCGGACACCCGCCACGCGCAGCAGCTCCTTGGGATCCAGCGGTCCTTCGGTGATGGCCGTACCGGCTTCGATTTTCTCGCCGACCTTGACCCACGGCCGCAGGGACTGGTTCGCATTCAGCTTGTGCGGAACAGACTCGTGTTCGTTGGTGATGGTGACTTCCTGACGCATGGTGCCTTCGATACGGTCAATGGCCGTGATCTCGCCGGAGATCTGTGCAATGACCGCAACACCCTTCGGGTGACGGGCTTCGAACAGTTCCTCGACACGGGGAAGACCCTGTGTGATGTCACCGGTACCGGAACCGGCCACACCACCGGTGTGGAATGTACGCATGGTCAGCTGGGTACCCGGTTCACCGATGGACTGCGCAGCCATGATGCCGACCGCTTCACCCACTTCGACGTCCTTGCCCGTGGCCATGTTCCGGCCATAGCACTTCCGGCAGATGCCCTGGGAGGATTTGCATGTGAAGGGAGAGCGGATGTACAGACCCTTGACGCCTGCATCCACGATCTTCTTCGCAATGGCATCGTCGATGAACTGGTCGCTCTCGATGATGACCTCCCCGGTTTCGGGATCCAGCACATCCTGCTTGGAGTAACGTCCGGTCAGACGGTCCTGCAGGCTTTCGATGACGGTGTTGGTCTTGCGGTCCACCAGGTCTTCCACCCAGTAACCGGTATCTGTGCCGCAGTCGTCTTCCTTGATGATGACATCCTGTGCCACATCCACCAGACGACGGGTCAGGTATCCGGATTCCGCTGTCTTCAGAGCGGTATCAGTCAGACCCTTCCGCACACCATGGGTGGACAGGAAGAATTCACTCACGTTCAGACCTTCACGGAAGCAGGAGTAGATGGGCACCTCGATGATCGAGGGCACAAACTCGCCCGTCCGGGATTTACCGTGACCGGGACGTGCCATCAGACCACGCATACCGGCCAGCTGGGTGAAGTTCTGCTTGTTGCCTCGGGCACCGGACTCACTCATCATGAAAATCGGGTTTTTCCGGGGCATGTTGTCCATCAGCTCATCCGCAATCTGGTCCTTGACGTCGTCCCACATCTTGTTCAGGCGGGATTCCCATTCGGGCAGCGTCAGCAGACCCTTCTGCTGCATCTTCTTCAGGGCTTCGGCCTTCGCACGGCCTTCATCCACGTGCTGCTCCTTGTTCGGGGCAACCTCGATGTCGGACAGCGCCACGGTGATGCCGGCTGTAGTCGAGTACTTGAATCCCATGGACTTGATCTGGTCCAGGATTTCGGCGGTTTCATCCACGGAATAGCGCTTGAACACCTCCGCAATGATGGTACCCAGGTCCTTCTTCTTGAAGGCCGGCACGATTTCGCGGCTCTGGATGAATTCCTTCACGTTCTGACCCGGCTTGATGAAGTACTTGTCGGGAGTGGCCACAAAGTTTTCCTTGGACACCTCGTTGATGTACGGGAAATCCGCCGGGAACATACCGTTGAAGATGATCTTGCCCACGGTCGTGGCCAGATAGTCGTTCTGGTGTTCCTCGCCGAAGGCGGTGTTCTTCAGGCCCTTGACAGGCACGGCGATCCGGGAGTGCAGGTGCACCTGGCCGGACTGGTAGGCCATCATGACTTCCTCTTCGTTGGCGAACACGGAGCCTTCGTTGTCCGCATAGCGCTGCCAGTTTGCAGCTTCCAGCGGCAGGTTCTTCTCCGCGTAGCGGCCTGCTTCCGCAGACAGCTCGTCGGCAGTCTCTTCCATCGTCAGGTAGAAGTTGCCCATGACCATGTCCTGGCCCGGGGTAACGATCGGCTTGCCGTCCTTGGGACCCAGGATGTTGTGGCTGCCCAGCATCATGACCAGGGCTTCCGCACGGGCTTCTTCTCCCAGAGGCACGTGAATGGCCATCTGGTCACCGTCAAAGTCGGCGTTGAAGGCCGTACATACCAGCGGGTGCAGACGCATGGCGCGTCCTTCCACCAGTTTCGGCAGGAACGCCTGGATGCCCAGACGGTGCAGCGTCGGCGCACGGTTCATCAGGACAGGGTAGCCTTCGATGACCTTTTCCACCACATCCCAGATCCGGGGATCCCGGCGCTCGATGAGCTTCTCGGCGTTCTTCGGGTTGGCCGCCAGGTCCTGGTTCACGATCTCGTTGATCACGAACGGCTTGAACAGGTTGATTGCCATTTCACGGGGAATGCCGCACTGGTACATCTTCAGGTCCGGTCCCACGGCGATAACAGAACGGCCGGAGAAGTCTACACGCTTGCCAAGCAGGTTCTGCCGGAACCGGCCCTGTTTTCCCTTCAGGGAGTGGGACAGGGACTTCAGTGCCCGGCCGCCGGCACCGGTGATCGGCTTGGACCGGCGTCCGTTGTCAATCAGGGCATCCACGGCTTCCTGCAGCATGCGCTTTTCGTTCTGCACGATGATATTCGGCGTACCCAGTTCGAGAAGTTTCTTCAGACGGTTGTTCCGGGTGATGACACGCCGGTACAGGTCGTTCAGGTCACTCGTCGCGAACCGCCCGCCGTCCAGCTGCAGCATCGGCCGCAGATCAGGCGGGATGACGGGGACATCCGTCAGGATCATCCATTCAGGCTTGTTGTCCGAGTGGCGGAAGGCATTGATGGTATCCAGGCGCTTGATGAGCTTCTTGCGCTTTTCGCCCTGGGCCTTCTCCAGCTGTTTCTGGACGTTTTCGTATTCGGCCTCCAGGTCCACGTCCTGCAGCAGGCGCTGGATGGCTTCCGCACCGGTCTGTGCCGTGAAGCCCGTGGGGCCGTGAATGGCGAGGTTTTCCCGGTATTCCCGCTCCGACAGCACCTGCTTGTAGGCCAGGCCGGAGTCCTTGGGATCCGTGACGATATAGCTGACGAAGTATACGACTTCCTCCAGCTGTTTCGGTGTCACATCCAGCAGCAGCGCCATCCGGGAAGGAATGCCGCGCAGATACCAGATGTGGGCAATGGGAGCCGCCAGATGAATGTGGCCCATGCGTTCACGCCGCACACTGCTCTTGGTGATCTCCACACCGCAGCGGTCGCAGACCACGCCCTTGAAACGGACTTTCTTGTATTTGCCGCAGGCACATTCCCAGTCCTTGGTGGGACCGAAGATGCGCTCGCAGAACAGACCGTCTTTTTCCGCTTTCTGAGAACGGTAGTTGATGGTTTCAGGCTTGGTCACTTCCCCATGAGACCACCGCTGGATGGTCTCCGGGCTGGCAAGCTGAACCTGGATGGAGCTGAATTTGTTGATACTCATTCGGCGTCAGTTTCCTCCTTCTCTGTTACGGCAGGAAGATCTTCATCTTCCGCAATGGCAGGAAATTCCTCGTCGGGGTTTTCATCCGGCAGGATATCCCCCGGATTCTCTTCATCCGGGAGCTGAATCTCGGAGGCTTCCACAGCCTGGACATTCACGGTTCCCTCCGGTGTTTCCCCGGTTTCCATATCGTTGACCAGGACTTCCTCCGTTTCCGGAGCCGCCTGGTCGTGGTCGTGTCTGTGTTCGGTGAACTCGCCGTTGATGATGCCCGGTTCGTCATCATCCGCCGTGATGTCCACTTCCTGTCCCTCGTCATCCAGCAGACGGACGTCGATGGCCAGGCCCTGCAGTTCGTGCATCAGTACGCGGAAGGACTCCGGAATGCCCGGTTCAGGGATGTCCTTGCCCTTGATGATGGCTTCATAGGTCTTGATCCGGCCCTGGATGTCGTCGGACTTGATCGTCAGGATCTCCTCCAGCGTGTGAGCTGCGCCATAGGCTTCCAGCGCCCACACTTCCATCTCACCGAACCTCTGGCCGCCGTTTTGCGCCTTGCCGCCCAGGGGCTGCTGGGTAACCAGCGAATAGGGACCCGTGGCACGGGCGTGCAGCTTGTCGTCAACCATGTGTGCCAGCTTGATCATGTACATGACACCCACGGAGATCCGCTCGTCAAAGGGCAGACCCGTCTGGCCGTCATACAGAACCTGCTTGCCGTCGTCGGTCATCTGCGCTTCGCGCATGATGTCCGCCAGTTCCTCGTTGGACACCCCGTCGAATACGGGAGTCGCGAACTTCTGGTTCAGCTTCTTCGCCGCATAGCCCAGGTGGATCTCCAGGATCTGGCCGATGTTCATACGGGACGGCACGCCGAAGGGGTTCAGGATGATGTCGATGGGCTGGCCATCGGCTGTGAACGGCATGTCCTCCACGGGCAGGATCTTCGAAATGACACCCTTGTTTCCGTGGCGTCCGGACATCTTGTCACCCTCGGAAATTTTCCGCTTCTGGGCAATGTAGACCTTGACGCGTTCGTTGACTCCGGGCGGCAGGTCGCTGCCGTCGCCGCGCCTGAATGTGCGGACAGAGTGCACAATGCCGGCACCGCCGTGGGGAACCTTCAGGGAGTTGTCACGCACTTCGCGGGACTTTTCACCGAAGATCGCCAGCAGCAGCTTTTCCTCCGGAGAGACTTCGCTCTGGCCCTTGGGTGTGACCTTGCCCACCAGGATGTCGCCTTCCTTGACCTCGGCGCCCACCATGATGACACCGTTCTGGTCGAGCTTGCGGACTGCATTCTCGCCGACGTTCGGGATGTCACGGGTGATTTCCTCGGGGCCCAGTTTCGTGTCGCGGCAGTCGATGTCGTATTCCTCCAGGTGAATGGAGGTATAGACGTCATCTGCCACCATGCGCTCGGACATGATGATGGCATCCTCATAGTTGTAGCCATACCAGGTCATGTAGGCGATCGTCACGTTCTGACCCAGTGCCAGCTCGCCGTTTTCCATGGACGGGCCATCTGCCAGGATGTCGCCGGCCTTCACCTTTTCGCCCTGTTTCACGATGGGCCGCTGGTTGATGGACGTGGAGGCATTGGAGCGCGTGAACTTGCGCAGCTGGTAGGTGTGGTTTTTGCCTTCGTCATCCGTGACAACGATCCGCAGGCCATCCACATAGGTCACGGTGCCGGCTGTGCGGGACACGATGCCCACACCGGAATCCTTGGCAATCTTGTATTCGATGCCGGTTCCCACAAACGGGCTGTGGGGCACCAGCAGAGGCACGGCCTGACGCTGCATGTTCGCACCCATCAGGGCACGGGAGGCATCGTCGTTTTCCAGAAACGGAATGCAGGCTGTGGCCACGGATACGATCTGTTTCGGGGAGACGTCCGCCAGCTCGACTTCCGCCTTGTCGGCGATGATCGTTTCACCGTTTTTCCGGGCAACGACGCGTTCGTTGATCAGCTTGCCGTCACGCACCTCGTTGGCCTGCGCGATGACATAATCCGCTTCTTCGTCGGCAGACAGGTAGATGGCTTCCTCGGATACCGTTCCGTCTTTGTTCACCACACGGTACGGCGTCTGGATGAAGCCGTATTCGTTGGTTTTGGCGTAGGTTGTCAGGTTGGAAATCAGACCGATGTTCGGGCCTTCAGGTGTCTCGATCGGGCAGATCCGGCCATAGTGGCTGGAGTGCACGTCCCGGACCTCGAAGGATGCCCGGTCACGGGTCAGACCCCCGGGCCCCAGGGCGGAGATACGGCGCTTGTTGGTCAGTTCGGCCAGCGGGTTCTGCTGGTCCATGAACTGTGACAGCTGGGAGGAGGAGAAGAACTCCTTGATCGCCGCTGTCAGCGGGCGGATGTTGGTCAGTTTCCGCGGAGTCAGGGAATCCAGTTCCTGGATGGACATCCGTTCCTTGACCACGCGCTCCATGCGGGACAGACCGATCCGGAACTGGTTCTGGATCAGCTCGCCCACAGACCGGATGCGCCGGTTGCCCAGCATATCGATGTCGTCTGTTTCCCCGATGCCGTCCATGATGTTCAGGTCATAGGAGAAGAAGGCGTAGATGTCGGGAATGGTCACGGTGTGCTTTTCCGTGAAGGGATCGTTGCCCGTGATCTTGATCGTGTTGCCCTGGGCATCTTCCACCAGCAGTTCCTGCTGGGCGGAGCCGATGAGCCAGGCCTCCATGGGTTCGTTGAGCGCCCGGGTGCGGATGTCCATCATCACGGCATCATCCAGCCGGTCGGGGGTCACACCCACGGTGTAGCGGGGCACCAGCAGCTCGAATTCATCGTCTGTCAGGTCTTCTCCGTGTTCATTGGTCAGGCGTCCCAGCGCAAACAGGCGCTGTCCGTAGTTCAGGACAGAGTCTGCGTTTTCCGGTGTGATTTCCACCGGTTTGGCGATCAGGCCGGAGTAGATCTTCACATCTTTGACACCTGCAGCCTTCAGCATGTCCACGTCCTGTCCCGTCAGGACCATGCCCTGTTCCAACAGGGTGCCGTTTGCGGTGACATCACGGGCCAGGACGCGGCCGATCAGGCCGGTGTTCCAGGCCACGGGGATCGTGACGATGTCCTCTTCGTGGAATTCGCTCCGGAAGGGATAGGGATTCATGTAGGTGCCCTTCGCCAGTTCTTCCCGCAGGAAGTTTCTCTCATCCCGTCCGATGTGCTTTCCCTTTTCCATGATGACATTGCCGTCCACGTCCAGGATGTCCTGGCCCAGCGTCTGGTTCATCAGACGGGAAACCGCGTTCAGCTTCTTCTTCAGCTTGTACCGGCCTGCCTTGGTCAGGTCATAGCGCCGGTGGTCGAAGAATTTCGCCTGCATCAGGGAGATGGATCCGTCCAGTGTGGGGATTTCATCCGAGCGCTGGTTTTCGTAGAAGGAGAGCAGCGCCTCTTCGTTGGTCTTGACTTTGTCGTTGAGCAGCGTGTTCTCGATCTCTTCATACTTGCCGAAGAAGGCGTTGTACAGCAGGAGATAGAGATCCATGTATTCCCGGTGTTCCGGGTCTTCCGCCACGTCCTGGAAGTCCCGTCCCAGGGCCTTCAGGAAGGTCTCCATGGGTGCCTTGTCGTAGGCATCCTCGTTTTTCTCCAGACCCAGGGACATGCCCAGTGCCTTGAAGAAAATCGAGAACAGGATCTTCCGGCGCCGGTCAATGGACACATTGATGGCCCGGCCGTTGGTGGTCTTCTTCTGTTCGGTCATGAGCTCCAGCCATGTGCCGCGGCTGGGAATCAGTTCGCTGGCGTAGTTCTGGCGCCCGATTTTTTCATCGTACTGCTCGGAGAAATAGGCTCCGGGGGCACGGACGATCTGACTGACAATGACACGTTCCGCACCGTTGATGATGAACGTGCCGGTATCGGTCATCAGCGGGAAGTCCCCGAGATACACTTCTTCGTTTTTCGTGCGCACTTCGCCGGTTTCCGGGTCGGTGATCTCCAGCTCCATCTCCACGTAGAGAGGAGCTGCATAGTTGCATTCACGGTACATCGATTCTTCGGCCGTGTACTTCGGTTCATCGAACCGGTACCTGACGTAGTTCAGGCTGATGTTCTTGCCGTAGTTTTCGATCGGATATATCTCTTCAAAGACTTCCTGGATCCCCTTTTTGGTGAACCAGTCGAATGAATCCGTCTGGATCTCCACAAGGTTGGGCAGTTCCAGCTTGCCGCTGACTTTGGAGTAATCGCGCCGCTGGCTTTTTGTGCCGCACGCGAGCTCGTGATACGCTTTGTTGCTGTCCATGCACGCCGTCCTTTCACTGCTGCAGGCATACGCCGGCAGACTATATTGCAGTTTATTATAATAGCAGTAGAATCCCCATGTGTCAAATCAAGTCTTGAAATGAAATGGGAATTCCGATAGAATTATGGTCAAATTGACCATTTTGGCTTAAGTATGACGTTTAACAGAGATATGGGGCGTTTATTAGGGAATACAGCTGGTTTTTCGCTTTATCCTCCTGCTTCATCCTTCTTCGTTTGTCACATTTTGCGCAAATACACACAATCCCGCAGGACACCCAGGCATGACCCGGATCCTGCGGGATTGTCCGTTTCCTCATTTGTCCCGGCTTATGCCCGGGGAACGGTTTCTTTTTCCTGTCTGGCTAGATCTGTTTCGATTGCCGCGATGGCCTGGTCGAGCTGCTCTTCCGACATGTCGTTTTCTTCCAGCAGCGCAAAGGACTGTGCCATGAGGGCCATATAGGCCGGATCGCTGGCCAGCCTCTCCTTGTCGGGATGTGTCACCAGCTGGTACAGACGGTTGGTCTTCCGGAACCATTCATCTTCCCGGCCGATTTCGTACATCAGGGCTTCCAGTGTCCATTTCTCGTTGTTTTCCGTACGGACCGCTTTCCGGCTGACATGCAGCCCGGCCTGCTTCAGGGCTGCTTCCACCCGCTGGATGTCCTTCGAGTCCAGTTTGTCGTAGTACAGAAACAGCGGCTTGTCTCCCTTCAGGTCTGCTGTCTGTGCTTCGGTATCTGCCAGTTCGCCGACAGTGGCATTCAGGTCTGCATCTCCCAGGTCCCGTTTTGCTAGGCCCAGGTCCTGAAAAATCCGGTCAAACACCGGCTTTTTGTCGATTTCATTTCCGTAGTATACAAGTACCATTGTCCGCAAATCCTCCCTGTGTCTGTCTTTGACACCTGTTCCCATTCA
Organism: Faecalibaculum rodentium; assembly: GCF_001564455.1. Taxonomy (GTDB): domain Bacteria; phylum Bacillota_I; class Bacilli_A; order Erysipelotrichales; family Erysipelotrichaceae; genus Faecalibaculum; species Faecalibaculum rodentium. The sequence goes on along the minus strand of NZ_CP011391.1, from coordinate 450,736 downwards.
TCTTACTATGACCAAAAGGAGAAATCCCATGAAGAAACTCTGCACACTCATGATGGCTCTTGTCTGCTCTCTGACGCTGGCTGCCTGTTCCCAGGGTCAGGGCACAGAAAAGCAGCAGGCCTCCCTGGCATTCTTTGACGCCCTGCACAAAACGCTCATGGCACAGTCCATGGAAATCGAGGGGACAGCCGACATCCGCACGAATATGTCTCTGTCCGGGCGCTTTCACCTGTACCTGAATCAGAAACAGGACCTGGAGCTGGCCCTGGAGGTGGATGGCAGCGCCATGGGGATCCCGGTGAACGATGTGTTCAATTTCTATATCCGGGATGGAAAAACGTACCTGAATTCCATGGGGACAAAATCTCAGAGTCTGGCAGAAAACATCGGCCTGAAGCCGGGAGAGAAGCTGGAGTCCTGGGACCCGTTTCTGTCCATGACCGATGAACAGAAGGAAAAGTGTTTCAAATCTGTGTCTGTCAGCCACGACCAGTACCGGTTCGAGATCGATCCGGTGAGTCTGGCCTACTACCTGGATTCCCTGGGAAGCACCACTGTTGACCGGGCGGATATGGAGGCCACGATCAACGACGGGACGCTTACGGCACTGAAGCTCGATCTGGAGGGGGTATACAGGATTCAGGACCAGAGCCAGCCATTCACAGCAGTTGTGGACATGGAAGCGGAAGACATCAATAAGGATGTGGCTGTTCCCTATCCGGCAGATCTGGCCAACTGGGGAAAATAGGCAGGAAAGAGGCATCGCAGGGTGTCTTTTTCTTTTCCATCAAAAACCGCTTCATCTCTGAGCAGAACCATTCGTATCCCGTACACAACGCAGCTCATCCAAGGCTCCATGGACAGAAGTCCGGTTTGCCTTAGAGCAGGTGCCCGTTTATAATAAGGACAGCTGCAGGCGTAGTTTAATGGCAGAACTCAACCTTCCCAAGGTTGCCGCGGGGGTTCGATTCCCCTCGCCTGCTCCATCAGTCCACAACCGGAGGCGCAGGCTTCCGGTTTTTTTGTTCCTGTTTCAGGCTCCGTCTGATGGAAAAGAGGAAATATGCTGAAATTCAAGGAATATGGAAACAAAGAGAATCCGACGGTGATTCTGCTGCATGGAGCCGGTGTCGTGCATACGTTCAGCCACCAGCTGGAACTTGCCAGCCGGTACCACCTGGTCATTCCGGAGCTGCCGGGAGCGGGTGATCTGGCAGGCAGGCTGTTCGATCCGGAGTGGACAGACAATGCCCTTCTGGACCTGGTCCGACGTCTGGGAGGAGAGCCGGTGATCCTGGCAGGGCATTCTCTGGGGGCGCAGATTGCGCTGCGCTTTGCTCTTTGTCATCCGGAACTCACTGTCAAAGCTGCAATCCTGAGCGCCTGGATCAACCCCCGGACCCGCTCTGTCCACAGATATATCGCGCTGGCCAGACCTGCTGCTTCTTTGCTGCACTGTGCCTGGCTGGTCCGGCTTCAGGGGATGTACTGGCGGCTGTCTCACGATGAGACTGGGGATCTGGTTTCGCAATCCAAGAGAATCACCCCGGCGGTCTATGCCTCCTTTTTCCGAAATACCCTCCAACTGAGAGATTATCCCGAATACAGGGACCTTCGCATCCCCATACTGGCTGTCTGCGGCAGTCGGGAAACCAGGGACATGAAGCAGTCACTGGCCATGCTGCAGGAAAACCCCCACTGCAGGACACTGGTTCTATCGGGTGCAGGACATGATTATCCGCTGCGGTTTCCCGAACGGCTGAATCCGCTGCTGGAATCATTCTTCGAGGAATGTCTGATGCAGCCGCACACAGACGCCAGGACCACATCCTGAAAAATGAAAACCCGGCTGGTGGTATATGGTCCATCCGGGTTTTATGGTGAGTGTGCACAGCGCGCCGGTCTGTTTCATATATCATGATGAAATGGCTGATTGTCTCTTGCCTTCGATGATATATGACCGTTTGTAATTTGAAAATCTGAATTCCAATCCAGGCGCGACTTTTCGGAATTTAGTCTTTCCGGAGGGCAGAGCTCAGTCTGCCATGATCCGTCTGGTCTCCAATGCGCCGGATCGGATCCGTGAGACGGCCTGTGCGGCTTCACGCTTTGGACACCGCACTGTTCGGATACAGAACCCGATTCTCCTTTCCGCACCTTCGGCAACATCCTGAATCAGCAAAAACCTGCAGACAGCTTTTATGCTCCTGCAGGTTCTTTATGTTATTCGGCTTTGGCGATTTCCACATCCATATAACCGGCGTCTTCCAGTGCCTGTTTCAGGCCATCCGTGGCTTTATCAGCCCGGATGATCATGCTGGCATTGCCGTTGGTCGTGTCATACACCCCGATGTTGGCAATGTTGATGCCTTCATCCGCAAAGACTTTGGAGATTTTCTCCAGCTGGCCGATTTCATCCTTCGCTTCCAGAGCCACGCGGATACCCTCGCGGTACCAGCCCAGGACTTCCAGGAAGGACTTGAACACATCGTTCTGGGTCAGGATTCCCACCACTTTATTGTGGTCATCCACGACAGGCAGACAGCCGATGTCTTCCTTCAGCATTTTTTCCGTGGCCTTTTCCATCAGGTTCTCCGGATGGATCGTGGCCACTCTTTTCTGCATCACGGTCTTGACCTTCGTCTTGGACAGCAGATAGTTCAGTTCGTAGATCGACAGGCTCGTGGCATTGCCTCCGGCACCGGAAATCATCCCTTCCGTGATCAGGCCCACCAGTGTGCCGTTTGCATCCGTGACAGGGATCCGGTGCAGGTTGTTTTTCTTCATGATGTCCAGAACATCCGTGATTCGGGCATCCGGCTCCGTGCAGATGACCGGAGTCGTCATGAAATCTTGTACTTTAAACATACATTCCTCTTTGACCGGTCTGTTCTGCATACAGCGACCGGTTTTCTTTCAGCTTCATTATACAAAGGAACAGGCGATGTGCAGGCCCTCACCTTTCACCGTGTGTCCGAAGCAGCGGGCTTCATGCCTGCCTGCTCCACTGAGAAATGCCATTGCAGACTCGCACCTCCGGTGCCGTCTGCATGGGCATTATCCGCCCAGATAGGCCTTCTGGATCTCCGGGCTGTCCGCCAGTTCGCTGCCGGTACCCTGCAGGGAAATCTTCCCCGTTTCCAGGACATAGGCATAGTCTGCGATCGACAGCGCCATCTTCGCATTCTGCTCCACCAGCAGCACGGTCGTCCCCGTGGAGTTGATCTCCTGGATGATCGAGAAGATTTCCTTGACCAGGATCGGTGCCAGACCCATGGAGGGCTCATCCAGCAGCAGCAGCTTAGGCCTTGCCATCAGGGCCCGGCCCATGGCCAGCATCTGCTGCTCGCCGCCTGACAGTGTGCTCGCATCCTGGTTTTTCCGCTGCTCGAGAATCGGGAACTGGGTATAGACCTTCTGCAGGTCTTCCTCAATCGCCGCCTTGTCCTTTCGCAGGAAGGCCCCCATCATGAGGTTCTCGTATACCGACAGCCCCGTGAACACACGGCGGCCCTCCGGCACCTGCGTCAGTCCCTCCGACACGATTTTCTTCGGCGTCGCAGACGTGATGTTGTTTCCCAGAAATATCACCTCGCCGCTGGTCTTTTTCTTGATGGCCGAAATCGACTGCAGCAGTGTCGTTTTTCCCGCACCATTCGAGCCGATCAGCGCCACGATCTGCCCTTCGTTGACCGACATCGAAATCCCCTTCAGGGCCTCGATGACACCATAATGCACATGCAGGTCCTTGACTTCCAGCATCGCCATGATCAGATTTCCTCCCCGAGATACGCCTTGATGACGAACTCGTTTTTCCGGATCTCTTCAGGAGACCCGCTGGCAATCAGCTTGCCGTAGTCCAGCACGAAGATGCGCTCGCAGATTTTCATCACCAGGGACATGTCGTGCTCGATCAGGATCACCGTCAGGCCGTATTTCTTCCGGATGCGGTGAATCAGCGCCGTCAGGTCCGCTGTTTCCTGCGGGTTCATGCCGGCCGCCGGTTCATCCAGGTACAGGATCTTGGGCTGGATCGCCAGGGCGCGGGCAATTTCCAGCTTCCGCTGCTCGCCATAGGGCAGATTCACGGACAGCTCGTTTCGCTTGGCATACAGGCCCACTTCCTTCAGGTACTCGCAGGCCTTTTCCTCCACCCAGCGCTCCTCGGAATAGTACTTCGGCAGCCGCAGGATGGCACTGATGACGCCATACCGGATGTTCCGGTGCATGGCGACCTTGACGTTTTCCAGCACCGTCATTTCCCTGAACAGCCGGATGTTCTGGAACGTCCGGGCCACACCGAGATCCGTGATTTTATACGGAGGCAGTCCGCCGATCTGCGTCGGCTTGCCGTCCACATCCATTTCGATCAGCCCTTCGCTGGGTTCATACACCCCTGTAAGCAGATTGAACAGCGTGGTTTTCCCCGCACCATTGGGGCCGATCAGCCCGATCAGTTCCCCCGGCTGGATGTCAAAGGACACATTCGCCACAGCCGTCAGGCCGCCGAAGTGCCTGGAGAGATTCTTTACCTGCAGAACGGGTTCCATCAGCTGGCCTCCTTTCCGGCCTCACGCCTTGCCAGGATCCTTTTGAAGGAAAGCTCCCGTTTTCCCAGCAGGCCGTTGGGCTTGAAAATCATCATGATGACCAGCGCCAGACCGTAGATGATCATGCGCAGGTCTGTGAAGTTCTGCAGGATCGTGTTCAGCAGACCGATGGCAATCGCTGCCAGCACGGAACTGGTCATGCTGCCCATGCCGCCGAATACCACCATGACCAGAATGTCGATCGAGCGGTTGAACGTGAACTGACTGGGCTTGATGACATAGAAACTGCAGGCGAACAGTGCGCCGGCCAGACTTGCGATCAGTGCCCCGATCACAAATGCCATGACCTTGTACTTCGTGGTGTTGATGCCCATGGCCTCGGCAGCGATTTCGTCATCCTGGATCGCCAGACAGGCCCGTCCCGGGGCACTGCGCATGACATTGCTGCAGACCGCGATCGCTACAATGACACCCACGATCAGGATCGGCCAGGTCGTCAGTGCCGGAATGCCGGAGAGACCCGCCGCACCGTTGGTGATGGTCATGTTCTGCACCAGGATCCGGATGATTTCCGCAAATCCGAGGGTCGCGATCGCCAGATAGTCACCCTTCAGACGCAGCGTCGGCACGGAGACAATCAGAGCAGCAACTGCCGAAATGGCGAATCCGACCAGGATCCCCAGCAGGAGACCGCCGTAATTTGGGATTATTTTCGTGATCACACCCGCACTGTATGCACCGATGCACATAAACCCGGCGTGGCCCAGGGAAAACTGCCCGCAAATGCCAATGACCAGGTTCAGGCTCACAGCCAGCATGATGTTGATGCAGATGTTGAACAGCGTGATCCTGTAATAGGAGTTGATGATGCCCGCCTGCATCAGCAGGGTCAGTACACCGAAGAGAACGACAGACAGGATCACCCAGCAGAGGTTTTCCTTCGTGAATACACTCTTTGGCATGGACTACACCTTCTCTCTCTGGTTCTTGCCCAGCAGGCCGGTGGGCTTGACGATGAGCACGACGATCAGGATCGCGTACACGATGGCATCCCGGTACAGACTGGATCCATAGGCAACGACCATGGTCTCGGCAATGCCGATGAACAGACCACCGATCACGGCACCGGGAACACTGCCGATGCCGCCGAATACCGCGGCGACAAACGCCTTCAGGCCCGGGGTCAGACCCATCAGGGGGTTGATGGTGTTGTAGTAGATGCCCACCAGGATGCCCGCAGCACCCGCCAGAGCGGATCCGAGCAGGAAGGTGAAGGAAATCGTGGTATCGACATTGATTCCCATGAGCTCCGCCGCCTGTTCATCCACGGAGACCGCGCGCATGGCACGGCCCATCCTGGTCTTCGAAATGATGAACTGCAGGGTCACCATGAGCACGATGGTGATCGCAAAAATATAGATCTGGTGGGTGGTGACGGACACCGGACCCAGCTGGTAGGTGGTTTTGGGAAGAACGTTGGGATAGGTGCGGACTTCACTGCCCATGAAATACTGCATCGTGTATTCCAGGATGTAGCTCACGCCAATGGCGGTGATCAGGGCCGTGATCCGCGGGGCTTTTCGCAGGGGCTTGTAGGCTAGGCGCTCGATCAGCACACCAAGCAGTCCGCAGACCACCATGCTGGCGATCAGTGCCGGGAAAAACCCGAATCCCAGCCATGCGGTGCAGATAAAGGCAGTATAGGCGCCGACCATGTAGACATCGCCGTGTGCGAAGTTGATCAGCTTGATGATGCCATAGACCATGGTGTAGCCCAGGGCGATCAGCGCATAGATGCTGCCCAGAGACAGGCCGTTGATGACCTGCTGAAGAAACTGGCTCATTGGACCTCCTTTACTCAAAAAATGGGGAATCTCAGTTCCCCATTTGACTTGATTGGTTTCGCTTATTTGACTTCGACTTCGTCGACTTCTGTCTGCACGCCGTCTTCCTGGTTGACAACCAGCACGGTTTTCTTCGGAGTGTGGGTCTTCTCGTCAAAGGTGAAGGACCCGGTCAGACCGGAGAAGTCGGCTTTCTTGATGGCTTCATTCAGTTCGGCACCGGTCTTGCCTGTGGCAGCCAGCTGATCGAGCACCAGGTTGGTGGCGTCATAAGCCAGAGCGGAGAACATGTTGGGAGCCTGGTCGTATTTGGCTGTGTAGTCGTCAATGAAGCTCTTCAGTTCATCGGAGGCATTCACGGTCGTGTAGCAGGTCGTGTACCATACCTTGTTCAGGTTTTCCTTGCCGGCCAGTTCCGCCAGCTTTTCGGACTCGAAGCCGTCAGCGCCGACAATGTTGCAGTCGATGCCGGATTCACGGGCCTGCTTGATGATCAGGCCGGCTTCGCCGTAGTAGCCCGCGATATACAGGACATCAAATTTCTTTTCCTTGATCTTGGTCAGGATGGACGCGAAGTCTGTATCCTTGGCGTTGTACTGTTCCTGTGCCACGACCTTGCCGCCCAGGGACTCGAATTTTTCCTTGAACGTCTTGGCCAGGCCCTGACCGTAGTCGGATGTCTCGTTGATGATGGCTGCATTCTTGTCGCCGAGCGTTTCGTAGGCATAGATGGCCATGGCTGCGCCCTGGTAGCTGTCTTCGAAGCAGACACGCCATGCATATTCATAGGGTTCGCCGTTGTTCAGCATTGCATCCACCTGTGTGGCGGAAGGAGACACGACCGGAGTCTGCTTGTCGGAAGCAGCCTGGTATGTGGAAATGGACGGAGCAGATGTGGCAGGTCCCACGATGGCAGCCACCTGGTCTTCATCAATCAGCTTGATTGCGGCTGTGGTGGATTCAGCAGGGTCACCCTTGGAATCGATTTCCACGCCTTCCACTGTGAACGGCTTGTCTTCCTTTGCGTTGAATTCATCGATGGCCAGCTGTGCACCGTTGCGCTCGGCTGTGCCGTAGCTGGAAACCTCGCCGGTCAGCTCGAAGTTCAGGCCGATCTTGACGGTATCGCCTGCATCAGCCGATGCACCGCCTTCGCTGGATGAACCGCCTGCGGTTGAGCCGGCTGCTCCCGAGCAGCCTGCCAGCAGCATCGCAGCACTGAGGCCGCCGGCCAGGAGCTTCATGAAATCTCTCTTCATAGTACGTTTCCTCCCGTAATATGCGTTTATCATACGCTTTGCATTTTGGGATTGCAACGGCCTGAAAAAATTTGTAACAATCGTGAAAAACAGACGCCGGAGATGAAATGCACATCATCTTCTCCGGTTGTGTCATAAAACCAGATTCTGCCGACATCGGCAGCAGTCTGACTGTATACCAAAAACCCGGTCCTGCAGACAGAACCGGGTGAATCACAGTTACATACCCAGAAGAAACATCGCGGCAGAGGAAAAGGCGTCGATCATGGCCCCCCGCAGCATGCCGATGGGACCTGAAATCAGGCCGCTCCAGAGCAGTGCGATGAACAGAATGTACATCCAGGGTGTGCCTCTCGTGACTCGGTAGTATTCCTGGTCAGGCAGAAACGCGAACAGGATCTTGGATCCGTCCAGAGGCGGCACAGGGATCAGGTTGAAGATCCCGAATCCAGTGGACAGAATGGCGGTGGTCGCAAACACCGATTCCACAAAACTGCCAACGGTCCCGAAGGCAAAGCCCGGTGCCAGTTTCAGGAGCAGATAATAGAGAAACACGCACACAAACCCCAGAAGGAAGTTTGCGACGGGTCCTGCAAAGGCTGTCCAGATCATGCCGGCCTTTGGATCCTTGTAATAGGAGGGATCCACGGGGACCGGCTTGGCCCAGCCGAACCCGAACAGCAGCAGGCAGAGCAGTCCGCTCCAGTCAATATGTGCCAGGGGATTCAGGGACAGTCTGCCCGCCTGTCTGGCGGTCGGGTCCCCAAACCAGTACGAGACCAGCCCATGGGCGGCTTCGTGTATGGACATGGACAGGATCACGGCAATGACCAGTACCACGATCTGGCTCAGGCTCTGTCCCAGGATCACAGCGATGCCTCCCGTCCGGCGGATGCAGTCAGCGGCTCCGTTCTCATACGTTGAACCGGAAGTGCATCACGTCGCCGTCCTGCACCACGTATTCCTTGCCCTCCATGCGCATGCGTCCGGCTTCCCGGATCGCCGCTTCGCTTTCGAGCTCATCCATGTCCTGGAACCGGTAGACTTCTGCCTTGATGAAGCCGCGCTGGAAGTCCGAGTGAATGACCCCGGCACATTCCGGGGCTTTCATGCCCTTCCGGAAAGTCCATGCCCGGCATTCATCGGGACCGGCGGTGAGGAATGTCTGCAGCCCAAGGATGGCATAGGCCCGGGTGATGACCTGGTCCAGTCCGGAAGCCGGCAGCCCGAGTTCATCGAGGAACGCCTGCTTTTCTTCCCGGTCCATGCCGGAGAGATCCTCTTCCATTTTTGCACACAGCAAAACGGCCTCGCTGTCATGCCTGGCAGCATAGTCCTTCACCTGCTGCCAGTAGACGTTGTCTTCCGGAGAGGAAACGCCTTCTTCATCGGTATTGGCAATGTAGATCACCGGTTTCATGGTGATCAGCCCGTAACCTTTGACCATTGCCTGTTCCTCTTCATCCATCTCCAGTGTCCGGGCCGGTTCGCCGGCTTCCAGATGCGGCTGCAGTCTCTTCAGAAGCGACAGCTCCGCCACCGCTTCCTTGTCTTTGGTTTTCGCCTTCCGCTCCACTTTCGCAATGCGGTTTTCCACTGTCTGCAGATCCGCCAGGATCAGCTCCAGGTTGATGATCTCAATGTCCCGCACGGGGTCAATGGTTGTCTCCACGTGGGTGATGTTCGGGTCATCGAAACACCGCACGACATGGCAGATGGCATCTGTCAGCCGGATGTTCGACAGAAACTGGTTGCCCAGTCCCTCGCCCTTGGATGCGCCTTTGACCAGGCCGGCGATGTCGGTGAATTCGAAGGTTGTGTAAATGGTCTTTTTCGGCTGAAACAGTTCGGTCAGCCGGTCGATCCGGGCATCCGGCACTTCCACGACCCCGACGTTCGGGGCAATGGTCGCAAAGGGATAGTTGGCCGCTTCGACCTGAGAGTTGGTGATTGCATTGAATAACGTGGATTTCCCGACATTGGGGAGTCCCACAATTCCTGCCTGCAGTGGCATGGCTCATCGTTCCTTTCGTATCTGTGTTCTGTCTGTCTTTGACCAGGCGGGTCCGGCAGTGTTCAGCGTTCTGCCGCCTGACCTGACTGGGCTGCGGGAGTGACGACTTTTTTCAGTTTCTTTTCAAATTTCAAGCGCGGCATCAGCACGCTGGTTCCGCAGCCCAGACACTTGATCCGGATATCGGCACCCATGCGGATGATTTTCCATTGCTTCGAGAGATGGCACGGGTGTTCTTTTTTCATCTCCACAATATCATTCAGATTGTATTCCACAAGCGTGTCCTCCTTATGTGCAGGCGGTTCTGGCCCGATGGGCAGCAGCCGCTTCGGGTCTTCACCTGGCTGTTTCTTCCTGCCGTCTGGCTGCCAGCAGCGTGTTTTCCAGCAGCATCTGGACTGTCATGGGACCGCAGCCACCCGGAACAGGTGTGATCGCTGCAGCGTGTTTCTCCGCTTCCTCTGTCTGCACATCCCCCACGAGATGTCCCTCTACGCGGTTGATCCCCACATCGATCACATAGGCACCGTCTTTGATCCAGTCCCCCTGAATCAGTTCCGGACGCCCAACGGCTGCCACCACGATGTCTGCGTCCTTCACCTGCGAAGCAAGATCCCGGGTCCGGGAATGGCAGATCGTGACAGTCGCGTTCCGTTCCAGGAGAAGCTGCGCCATGGGCTTGCCCACCAGGACGGAGCGGCCGACCACCACAGCCTTCAGGCCGGTCATATCCGTCAGTCCGGCACTTTCCAGCAGGGCGATGGCTCCCTGCGGTGTGCAGGGTACAAATCCCGGCAGGCCGCTGGCCAGACGTCCGGCGTTGACGGGATGCAGTCCATCCACGTCTTTGTCCGGATCGATGGCATCGATCACAGCCTGCTCATCCAGGTGTTTCGGCAGCGGCATCTGCACCAGGATCCCATGCACCGCAGGATCGCTGTTGAGCTGCGCGATCAGGTCCAGAAGATCTGTCTGGGCGGTGTCTGCCGGCAGCCGCCAGGTGCGGGGCTCGATTCCCGCCTTTCGGCAGGCGTTTTCCTTGTTGCGTACATAGACCTGGCTGGCAGGGTCTTCCCCGACCAGAATCACCGCCAGGACCGGGGCCGGCAGACCCTGTTCTGTCCGGCGCTGCACCGCCTCTGCGGTGGCCTCGCGTCTGGCAGCCGCCAGCGCTTTTCCATCGATTCTCATCAAATTTCCCCCATTTCAAGCTCGATCGTCACAGGTCCGTCGTTGATCAGGTGAATCTGCATATCGGCACCGAACCGGCCGGTTGCAGTCGGAACCTGTCTTGCGAGCTGTTCATTCATATAATTATACAACGGAATGGCCACCTCTGGACAGGCTGCCTGCGAAAAACCCGGCCGGTTTCCCTTCCGGCAGTCGGCGTAGAGCGTAAACTGGCTGATATTGAGCACAGAGCCCTCCACATCCAGCAGACTCCTGTTCATCTTGCCCTGTTCATCGGAAAACACCCGGAGACCCAGAATTTTCCGGATCATGCGGTCGATGGTGTCTTTTGTATCCGCTGCACAGAATCCGGTGAGGATCATGTACCCTGCGCCGATTTCGCCCACAGTTTCTCCTTCGATCACACAGCGGGCTTCCGTGACCCGCTGCAGAACACACCTCACCGTCTGTCCTCCAGAAGACAGACGCAGACCGCTGCGATGCCTTCCTGCCGTCCCACAAATCCGAGTTTTTCTCCCCGTGTGGCTTTGATGGAAACCTGCGAGACATCACAGGAGAGGACCCTGGCAATGTTTTCCCGCATGACGGGGATATGGGGTGCCATTTTCGGCCGTTCTGCCAGGATCGTGGCATCGAGGTTGACAAGCCGATATCCTGTATGGGCTGCAAGGTCAACGGTATGTGCCAGAAGCTTCAGGCTGGATATGCCTTTGTACCTGGGATCTGTGTCGGGAAAATGCGTTCCCAGGTCACCCAGGGCAAGGGCCCCGAGAATGGATTCCGCAATGGCATGCACGAGGACATCCGCATCGCTGTGACCATCCAGTCCGGTTTCGTGGTCGATTTTCACGCCGCCCAGAACCAGGTCCCGGCCCGGCTTGAGGGGATGAATGTCCACGGACTGGCCTACGCGGATCATACAAGCCACCCCGTCAGGGAGGTTTTCTTTTTGACAGCCGGTTTTGTGGCGGGATGACCGGCAATCACAAATCCGATCCCTTCATAGTCCTCAGGAAGCCCCGCCTGTTTCAGGATGGACTTTCCTTCCTCTGTTTCAAACACCTCTCTGGCCCGGTGGATCCAGCAGGACCCCAGTCCCAGGGCGTTCGCCTGCAGCAGCATCTGACCCGCTGCCAGCGAGCCATCATACAGATAGGTGGAAGCTGACGGGTCTGCCAGGACGGCAAACACAGCCGGTGCTCCGTAAAACGGGTCGGTCTTTGTCTGCAGCACTGCAGCATTCAGTCTGGAGAGCCGGTCACGGATGGCCGGGTCCAGGACTGCCAGAAAGGCAGTCGGCTGGCGGTTCATGCCGGAAGGTGCTGCCTGTCCGGCCTGGACAATGAGCCGTGCCTCATCCGGCAGCAGCGGTTCGCTGGTATAGGATTTGCAGGAGGCACGGTCAAGAAGAAGTTCAGTGGGTGTCATATCTGTGTCCTTTCCGGTCCCGGGACAGCCCGGGAAAAACAGACAAAAGCCTGACAGACGTCAGGCTTGTTTGTTTACTGTGCAATCTGGATGAACTGCGGCGAACCGGCGGTGGACAGATAGGCATCTGCCACGACAGTCTGGCCGTCGTAGTTTCCGTGAACGGCCTGGCCGTCACCGATGTAGACAGCAATGTGGTCATAGCCATTTCCGCCGTTGTTGTAGTAAATCAGGTTTCCGGCCACTGCCTGGGACGGATCCACGTAGTATCCATACTGGATGTACTCGCTGGGCCATACAACGCCTGCGCCAACGCCGGCTGCATTCAGGGCGCCGGTGGCGACTTCGGTGCACTGCCAGCCATTGGTGGTTCCCACCATGCCCAGAGCCGCATTGGCAATGGAGCTGTTCAGGTCCGCATTGGGATCCACAGGTGCCGGTGCAGGTTCCGGCGTGGGTTCCGGTGCCGGTGCCACATACTCGGGTGCCGGTGCGGGTTCCGGTGTCGGTTCCACGTACTCGGGTGCCGGTGCGGGTTCCGGTGTCGGTTCCACGTACTCGGGTGCCGGTGCGGGTTCCGGTGCCGGTGCCACATACTCGGGTGCCGGTGCGGGTTCCGGTGTCGGTTCTACGTACTCGGGTGCCGGTGCGGGTTCCGGTGCCGGTGCCACATACTCGGGTGCCGGTGCGGGTTCAACCGGTGCAGGAGCTGCTTCTTCCGGTGTCACGGGGGCAGGGGCAGTCTCCACAACAGGGGTTTCTGTCACAATGGGTGCGGCTTCTTCCACGGGGATGGATTCAACCGGTGCGGCTTCCACGACCGGGGCAGTTTCAGTTACTGCAGGTGCGGCTTCCACCGGCTGTTCGACCACGGTCTCGGCAACCATCGGTTCGGCTTCCAGAACAGGAGCTGCCTCTTCGACTGCCGGTACTGTCTTTTCAACAGGTGCCGCCTCTTCAACGGGAGCTGCTTCTTCTGCAGCGGGTGCAACGGGCTCTTCAGCGGCTGCTTCTGCAGCAGCCTGTTCGGTAATGGCCGCTTCCGCTTTTGCCTTCATTTCATCCTTGACGCTGGATGAAACACTTGCAACAACGGCGCTGCGTGTGGTTTCTGTATCAACAGTTCCGTCTTCTTCAGAGAAGTACCAGGACTTGCCTTCAATCTCCTGCCATCCTTTGGCTACAGTGGAGTCATTGTTGATGTACTTGTCGCCATGCCATCCAGGTGCGGTCTCCATAGCGTAGACTGTGGCAATCACGGGGAAACATGATGCCACGCACAAGACAGCTGCGATTTTTTTACCATTGTCCTCTACAAAATTCATTCCTTGCCTCCTGTTCTGCGAAAGTTCAAACATACACTAACATAGGGCCTGAACAAACTCAATGGGTCCTGGCGTACCATCCAGGTTCAAAGCGTTTGCAAGTGCCGGATTTCCGACACTTTCTCCAGGGCTGCCGCGATGGAGTCCACCTCGTAAGCGGATGCTTTTTTTACAATATTCGGTCCATCCGGGAAAGTAAAGCCATATGATACTGTGTCGATCATCGGCAGGTCATTCCAGGAATCCCCCATTCCGGCGGTTTTTTTCGGGTCCAGTCCCAGGATCCGGCACAGTTCCAGAATGCCGGTGCCCTTGGAGACACCCGCCGGAACATAGTCCACCGTGACTGTATTGACATAGGCCTCCAGGGGCAGTCCCGCCACATTGATCCGCCTGCTGTCCTCCGCCCAGGTGGAGAGACCGTAAAAGGTTCTGTCCTCCGGAATCCGGCTGACTGGCTGAAATGTCTCCCATTGTCTGTTGAGACAGAACAGCTCTTCACTGTTGTGGACCATCACCGCATCTAAACACCGGTGTGCAGCCTCCTGCATCACCGCCGGATCCAGAGGATGTTCTGCAAGCACCCGCCCTTCTCCATCCGCCAGGATGGCCCCGGATGTGCAGATGAAGAAATCCGGTGTGAGGCCTGCTGCAGAAAACAGGGGCTGGAATTCGTGAATCAAATGATGCAGGGAGCGGCCGCTGCAGATCCCGAACAGATTTCCTGCCTTCTGCCAGGCCCGGATCATCCGGATGTCCTGTTCGTGAAACCCGCTGCCGTCATGAAAATACAGTGTGTTGTCAAAATCAGACGCAAACAGCCATGGATCTTTTGTGGAATCGGTTCTTTCCTTCATGTGACTTCCCTCTCTCTTCCATACGTGAGTGTATCAGAAAATGGTATGTCATTTCTGCTTTTTTCAGGGCAGCTGTGGACACAGAAAAAGCGGACAGCCTGTCTTTTCCGGACTGACTCCCCGCTTTTTGAAGCACGGTTGAACCGGCCTACTTTGTTTTTTCGATGATTTCCAGGAAGCTGTCCGGCTTCAGGGAAGCACCGCCAATCAGGGCCCCGTCGATATCCGGCTGTGCCATGTATTCCACGATGTTGCCCGGTTTTACGGATCCGCCGTACTGGATGCGGACTGCTTCAGCCGCTTCTTCGCCGACCATGTCACGGACGACATCACGGACCAGCCTGCAGCAGTCTTCCGCGATTTCCACAGAAGCGGACTTGCCGGTGCCGATGGCCCAGATGGGCTCGTAGGCGATGACGATGTTCTTGTACTCATCCGCAGGAATGTCTGCCAGGGAGCCGTTCAGCTGGGATGTGATGACGTCTTTGGTCTTGCCTGCATCATATTCTTCCTCGGTCTCACCGATGCACAGAATCGGAGTCATGCCGGCAGCCAGCAGTTTCTTCGCCTTCTTGTTCACAGTCTCATCCGTGTCGCCGAACATCTGACGGCGCTCGCTGTGACCGATGATGCAGTATTTCACGCCGAGTTCTTCCAGCATGGGAACAGAGACTTCGCCCGTGAACGCGCCGGAATCCTCAAAGTGCACGTTTTCTGCTGCAACGATCAGGTTCTTTGCGTTGTCCAGAGCTGTTTTCAGGTCTGTGAAAGGGGCGCCAATGCCATACAGGGCCTTGTCGCTGACAGCCGCGGGATCGACTTCCTCAAAGAAAGCCTGTGTCTCCGCGTTGTTCTTGTTCATTTTCCAGTTTCCGACAATGATTGCTTCTCTCATGATATCCTCCCGTTCAAACCCGGATCAGTCTTTCGCGCTGATGACAGCGATGCCCGGCAGTGTCTTGCCTTCCATGTATTCCAGGGAAGCGCCGCCGCCTGTGGAAATGTGGGAGAACTTGTCCTTGAATCCCAGCTGGATCGCTGCTGCAGCGGAGTCGCCGCCGCCGATCACCGTAATGGCTTCCGGCAGTTCGGAGATGGCTGTGCAGACTTCCAGGGTGCCCTTGGCGAAGTTCGGCATTTCAAATACACCCATGGGGCCGTTCCATACTACAGTCTTGGCACCATCCAGGGTTTCCTTGAATTTTTCCACGGATTTCGGACCGATGTCCAGACCCATCCAGCCTTCGGGGATGTCGCCTTCCACAACCTGTGTGTTGGCATCGTTGGCAAATGCATCGGCAATCACGTGGTCAACCGGCAGGACGATCTTGTCCTTTCCTTTTTCCAGCGTGGCCTTCGCCAGGTCGATCTTGTCTTCTTCCACCAGGGAGTTTCCGACGTTTTCGCCCAGGGCCTTCAGGAATGTGTAGGCCATGCCGCCGCCGACGATCACCTTGTCGGCTTTTTCCAGCATGTTTTCAATCACGCCGATCTTGTCGGATACCTTGGCACCGCCAATGATGGCCACGAAGGGGTGTTTCGGGTCATCCACGGCTTTGCCCAGCATGTCCACTTCCTTTTCCACCAGGAATCCGAGACCGTTTTCCGGGAGGTTGGAAGGAATGCCGACAGTGGATGCATGTGCACGGTGTACGGAACCGAATGCATCTTCCACAAATACATCACCCAGGCTTGCCCAGTACTTGCCCAGTTCAGGATCGTTCTTGGATTCGCCTTTTTCATAGCGGGTGTTCTGGATCAGCAGGATCTGACCGTCCTTCAGGTCATTGACCATCTCTTCCAGAACGGGACCGCGGGTCTCATTGCAGAATTCCACCTTTGTGTCAGGCAGCAGTTCAGCCAGACGGACAGCCACGCACTCCAGGCTGTTCTTCGCCTTGTCCTCTTCTGTCTTCACCTTGCCCAGGTGGGACATCAGGATGACTTTGGCTCCCTGCTCCAGCAGGTATTTGATCGTCGGCAGGGCCTGCACGATCCGGTTGTCATTCGTGATGACTCCGTCCTTGCGGGGCACGTTGAAATCGCAGCGGACGATGACCTTTTTGCCTTTGACGTCCAGGTCTTTGACAGTTCTCTTTGCCATGATAATCCTCCTATGCTTTTCGCATCGTAAACAGTATATCACCTGCAGGGGCACTTATGTCGCGGTTCAGGGGATTTGTAAGTGGGTATCAAATCCGGTTTCCCCGACAGCGGACTGCAGCCTGTCTGTCCCGTTCAAAAAAAAAAAAAAAAAACAGGAGGTCTCTGCATCAGGCCTCCTGTCTTCCGGGTCTTGCCCGGTCTGTCTGTGAATTATTTGTGATAGGACCGTCCGGCGTGGATCATGAATCCCCGGTAAATCTGTTCCAGCAGGAGTACCCGGGTCATCATGTGGGTAAAGGTCAGGTCCGAAAGCTTCAGACGGCTGTCGGCCCGCTTCACGAGCTTTTCCCCGGGTCCAAGGCTGCCCGCAATCACGAATACGAGATGCCCCGCATCCCTGCGCCGTATGAGTTCCCGGGAAAATTCTTCCGAATCCGGCATGTCTCCATGCAGGTCCAGCAGCACGACCCGGTCATCCGGCTTCAGCTTCTCCAGCACCCGGTCGGCTTCCGCATCCCGGACCCGCCGGTCTTCGGCTTCCCGGTCCACGTGGATATTGGGTTCGTCCTTGACTTCCTCGACCTGGATCCGGTCAAAGGCGCCAATGCGGCGGATGTATTCGGTTTCCAGGCTTTTCAGGGCTTTGTCCTTGTTTTTTCCGACGCAGATCAGCCGGATCAAACCTGGGCTCCTGTCGGGAATGTTTCTGTCAGGGCCCGGACCTCTTTGCGGACAGCCGCAGCGTGTTCATCCGTCCCGTCTTTCAGGACATCCACGATCCAGCGGGCTGTCTGACGGAATTCGGGCTCGCCGAATCCCCGGCTTGTCATGGCCGCACTGCCCAGACGGATGCCACTTGTGACAAACGGCTTCTGCTGATCGAAGGGAATCGTGTTCTTGTTGCAGGTGATGCCCGCCAGGTCCAGCAGCCGCTCGGCTTCTTTTCCCGTCATGCCCAGACTGGACATGGTATCCAGCAGGATCAGGTGATTGTCGGAACCACCGGAGACCATGCGGAATCCGGCTTTTTCAAATTCGTCGGCCATGGCCTGCACGTTGTTCAGGATATTCTGTGCATAGGTTTTGAATTCCGGCTGCATGGCTTCGTGCAGTGCCACGCCCTTGGCGGCAATCACATGCTCCAGCGGTCCTCCCTGCATACCGGGGAAGACACGGGAATCGATTTTCTTTCCATATTCTTCCTTTGCGAGGATCAGGCCGCCGCGGGGCCCGCGGAGGGTCTTGTGGGTCGTGGTGGTCACGAAATCCGCATAGGGAACGGGACTGGGGTGCAGGCCTGCTGCCACCAGACCTGCGATGTGGGCCATGTCCACCATCAGCAGGGCACCGGACTTGTCGGCGATTTCCCGCAGCCGGCTGAAATCGATCACCCGGGGGTAGGCACTGGCACCGGCAACGATCAGCTTCGGGTGGTGTTCCAGCGCCAGGCGCTCGAGTTCGTCGTAGTCAATGCGTTCTGTTTCCCGGTTGACGTTGTAGGGAACGAAGTTGTAGCTCCGGCCCGAGAAGTTCAGAGGATGACCGTGGGTGAGGTGACCGCCACTGGTCAGGTCCATGCCCAGCACTGTATCACCGGGTTCCAGTGCCGCCAGGTAGACCCCCATGTTCGCCTGGGAACCGGAATGCGGCTGCACGTTGGCGTATTCGGCACCGAAGAGTTCCTTTGCCCGTGCAATGGTCAGGCGCTCGGCTTCGTCCACATGCACGCAGCCGCCGTAATAGCGCTTTCCGGGGTAGCCTTCCGCGTATTTGTTGGTGAGCACGGAGCCCTGGGCTTCCCGGACTTCATCGCTGACAAAGTTTTCCGAGGCGATGAGTTCCACGTTGTATTTCTGGCGGTCTTCCTCCCGGCCAATGATGTCAAACATTTCTGTATCTCTCATGATCAAATCCTCCATACCACCCTACTATACTGAAAACCTTTCAGAAACAAAAGAAAGAAAGCGGAAGGTGACGCCTGCATCGGCCGGGGACAGGCAGAGAGCAGACGGGTTGTCGGGCTAAATGCCCAGGGACGGGAGCAAACTGTCAGGGAGTGACTGAATGTTACAATTTTTGTTCCTTTTTGTCCTGTATTTACCAAGGTTAATTGCATTTCGGAAAAACAAAGCATACAATGGTGTTGAAAGTTGACTGCGGTAAAGTTTACGCGATGCCGCAGGGGAAAGGGTGATCGATTATGCATTACCGTCTGGTCACACCATGAAGCGCCGGGATCTGGAGCCCCTGATTCTCGACACGTCTCTGCAGCTTTTCAGGGAAAAGGGATATGACAATGTCAGTGTGCGGGAAATCTGTGAAGCATGCGATATCACGAAACCCACATTCTACAAGTATGCAGTGACCAAGGGCGATCTTCTTGAACTGTTTTTCTACCGGATTGCCGGAAACACCGATGACACCTGGGATGATCCTCAGATACAGGGATCCTGGTGGAACTGCCTGAAACACGGCTTCTGCGGGTTTCTGACTTCCTTTCTGTCCTTCGGGACAGATTTCTGCATGCAGCTGTTCATCCAGAATGTTCTGTCCGAACAGGACCGGTTCCGGGTGGATCCGGACTTCCGTTCGCGCATGGCGGCGGTGATCCGGAAAGCCCAGGCATCCGGGGAAATCCTGGACGACACAGAACCGGAGCAGCTCTATGATGTGATCATGTCCACAATGATCGGGTTCTGTGCCTGGTGGATCCTGAATGAGGGGTCTGTGGATGTCATGGATGAGTTTCTGGACTCTCTGCAGGCTCTGTGCGAGGTGCCGGCATGAAGCGGAAAACCTCACTGCCCGAAATTTCGGATGCAGCCTTCCGGCTGTTCCGGGAAAAGGGCTACGACAATGTCTCGGTGATGGATATCTGTCACGAGGTGGGCATCACAAAACCGACATTCTATAAGTTTGCGGCATCCAAGGATGCCCTGCTGTCCCAGTTTTACCGGGGAGCAGATGAAACCGTGCGGCAGGAAATGGCCACACTGGATCTCGCGGGGGAATACATCGAGGAGATCTGGGCCGGAACCAGCTGCATCATGAAACGCAGCCAGTCTCTGGGGCATGACCTGTATTCCCATTATGTGATCCGCTGCCTGCGCAGTCACACCCACCCGAACACCGCCGGGCATGAACTGCAGACAGACATTGAAGCGGCAATCCTGAAGGCACAGGAAAGCGGTCAGATCCGGAATCTTTCGGATCCCCGCAAAATCTGGCTCTCTTTGACCAACCTGTTTCTTGGCATCGGGTGTCAGTGGGCATTCGGTGCAGGAGAGGAAGATGTGCTGAGGGCCTGCCGGCACGGGTTCATGATCACACTGCGGCCTGCTGTGCAGGTGGCGGAATTCTGACAATGTGGGAACACAAAGAAAAAGGAAAGCGGCTGCTTTCCTTTTTCTTTGCCTTTTCCTGACCGGTCCTGCCTTGCAAACATGTCTGCCGGTCAACGGTTTCTGCCAAATAAAAAGACAGAACAGACGCTGTCCTGTCTTGAAATATCCTCGCTGAAATTAACGCTTGGAGTACTGCGGGCTGCGGCGTGCGGCCTTCAGACCATACTTCTTCCGTTCCTTGGCACGGGGGTCACGGGTTACGAAACCGGCTGCCTTAAGAACGGGGCGGTAGCCTTCGTTGGCTTCCATCAGTGCACGGGTAATGCCGTGACGGATCGCACCGGACTGACCAGTGAACCCGCCACCGTTTACATTCACGATCACGTCAAACTGATCCAGCGTGTTGGTCAGATCCAGGGGGGACTTGACCACCTGCTGCAGGATCTCACTGGGCAGGTACTGCTCCAGGGGTTTGCCGTTTACAGTGATGTTTCCTGTTCCCGGACGCAGAAAGACACGAGCAACAGATTTTTTGCGTCGTCCGACGCCATGGTACTGGACCAGGTCCGTTTTATTGACTGCCATTCTCTATTCCTCCTATCCTTTCACCTTGAGCTCAACAGGCTGCTGAGCTGCGTGCGGGTGTTCGGGGCCTGTGTAGACAAACAGATGTCCACGCATTTTGTCACCCAGTTTTGTGTGGGGCAGCATGCCTTTCACGGCGTGCTTGACCCATTCAACCGGGTATTTTTCCTTCATTTCTTTCGCAGTGCGCACACGCATGCCTCCGAAATAGCCGGAGTGGTTGTAATACTTTTCAGTGTTCAGCTTGTTGCCTGTCATATTCACCTTGTCGGCGTTCACGATGATCACATAGTCACCGCAGTCAACGTTCGGAGTATATGTAGGTTTGTGCTTGCCGCGCAGTACATGAGCCGCCGTGGTCGCAAGACGTCCAAGCGTCTGACCTTCACCGTCGATCACGTACCATGTGCGGACTACTTCAGCGGGTTTTGCCATCGTTGTCTGGCGCATGATATTTCCTCCTATGATTTGAGCGTTACCGGGGCTCAAAAGGCTGGAGTTCAGCCAACCTATAGTCTATAAAAAGGCGCCGATAAAATCAACGCCTTTTTCCGTCAGTCTTCGTTTTTGTGCAGGATCTCCGGTGTCTGTGCAGCGGCGGTGCGCCGGGCGCGCAGCCCCTTGAAATCCACACGGGGAATCTCGTGCACCAGCGTGACTCCTGCCTCTTCGAGAGTGCGTCTGGCGGCTCTGTACAGGGACACCCGGAGGTCCTTTGGATGATGGGCATCCATGCCAATGATGGCCCGGCAGCCGCAGTCCCCCGCTATTTTCCAGAACCGGTGGTGCGGGTATCCTTCCCGACCGGTGCGTCTTGCCAGCTGCAGCCCCAGGACGTTGTACTCCAGCGGAATGTCATGTGCTGCACAATACCGGCAGATGCGTGTGAACCCCTCCGTCACGCCGTCATCCCAGTCCAGGGACCGCAGCGGAAGCTCGGGATGTGCCAGGTAGCTGTACATCCCTGTTTCCAGTCCGTCCATGACCGCCTGGATATACGTATCAAACCCTTCTCTGGCAATACGGCCGAAATACCGCCCGGTTTCATCGCTCTGGTGATAGTGACAGCCGAAGATCAGATAGTCCACCTGCTTCTCGATCACAAAGTCCAGCAGCCAGTCCATATATTGCGGAAAGTACTCCGCTTCCAGCCCCAGCAGGATCTCGATGCGGCCTTTGTATTTTTTCTTCAGAGTCAGGATGCTGGACTGATAGTCATCAAACTGTTCCAGGCGCATCCGCATTTTCGGGACATAGTCTGTCGCATACTTCCAGGGACAGTGATCGGAAAACCCCAGGACTTCGTATCCATTCCGGATGGCTTCCTTCACATACTCTTCATCGGTTCCCCCGGCATGCAGGCACCGCCGGGTATGGGTGTGATAGTTTGCCTGGATCAGCGCTGCTTTGTCCCGGGCAACGGGTTTATGGTTCTGTGTGTTCGTAATCATCTTTCATCCTGCCTTTCGCAGCAGTCTTCGTCCAGTCTGCCGCTCCGGGATCATACCAGACCCTGGTCAGGAACAGTCCATGGGCCGGGGCGTTGTAGCGGCTGGCGTGTTTGTCCTTCATCTCCAGCATCCGCCTCACATCCTGCGGCTCGATGCGGCCTCTGCCGGCGGCGTCCAGGACGGCGGTCATCATCCGCACCTGGTAGCGGAGGAACCCCGTGCCTTCAAACACCAGATGAATGTCCTCTCCTTCTTCCAGGATCTCCAGGCGGGTCACTGTCCGCACCAGGCTCTTGTCCGGATGGTGGTGGCAGTTCGTGAAGCTGGTGAAATCATGCGTTCCCAGCAGGAAAGCCGCTGCCTCGCGCATGCGTCCAGGATCCGGTTTTTTCGGCCGGAACCATTTGTAGCGCCAGGTGAACGGGTCAGGCTGGCGGCTGGTCATCCAGTAGTCATACCGTTTTTTCCTCGCAGAAAAGCGGGCATGAAAGTCAGGCGCTGCAGGGCGGACCTCCAAGATCCGGATATCTTTGGGCAGTAATGTGTTGAGGGCCGCTTCATACCGGATGCCCGGCCGGGCATCGAAATGAAACACCTGGCCCAGGGCATGGACACCGGTGTCGGTCCGGCCGCTGGCGGTGATCCGCACCGGATTGCCCATGAGCTTTTCCAGTGCCTCTTCGATCACCTGCTGAATGGACAGCGCGTTGACCTGACGCTGCCAGCCTGCATAGTCTGTTCCATCGTACTGGACCAGGGCACAAAACCGCTGCAGCCCGGATACCGGATCTGTCATCGCACGAGTGCCAGCACAATGCATCCGGCCAGTACTGCTGCGGCTGCAGCCAGGCCTGCGTAATCGATGCCGGTCATCTGCAGCACCTTGTAGCGTGTACGCTCCCGCTGGGGATCATATCCCCGCGCTTCCATGGCATTGGCGAGCTGATCCGCCCGGTCAAAGGCCGAGACAAACAGCGGAACGATCAGGGCAAGCACCGCCATGATTTTTTCCTTCAGCGTGCCGTTCTCCAGATCCACTCCGCGGCTGGCCTGGGCATTCATGATCCTCTGCGTCTCTTCGATCAGCGTGGGGATGAACCGCAGGGCAATGGAAATCATCATCGCAATGATATGTGCAGGCACGCCAATGACTTCAAAGGGCTTGAGCAGCTTTTCGATTCCCAGCGTGAGGTCCAGCGGCTTGGTGGTGGCTGTCAGGATCGTGGTGATGATCACCATGAGCAGCAGCCTTACTATTATATATACCGTCTGTGAAATGGCATCGGAGTAAATGGAAAACCAGCCCCACTGCACAAGCGGCACTCCGGTTTTGATGGCGAACACGTTGATCACCAGCAGGAACACCATCATGAACAGCATGGGTTTCATGCTCCGGAGCGCAAAGCCGATGGTCAGCTTCGAGAGCTTCAGCGCGATCCAGATGAAGGCGAAAATCAGCAGATAGCCCCAGAACCCGGCGGGTATGAAAATCGCGATCATGAGCAGCAGCATGATGAGGATCTTCGCCCGGGGATCCATTTTGTCCACAACGGAGTTCAGCGGCAGGTAGCGGCCCAGTGCAATGTTGTTCATTTGCCCGTCACCTCTGTGTCCTGCTGTGTTCCGGTATCATGGTCTTTTTTCCAGTCACGCACAGCTTCGATCAGGTCCCGGTCCCGGAGTCGGATGGGTCCCAGGTCCATACCCCGCTCCCGGAGCCTGAGCTGCAGCCGGACGATGCCCGGAGGGTCGATGCCGATGGCCTCCAGCCATTCCGGGTGCGAGAAAAACTCATCCACATCCGCCTCCCGCGCGACTTTCCCCTGGTCCATGACAATGACATGGTCACAGTATTTCAGCACATGTTCCATGTCATGCGTAACAAGGAGCACGGTCTTTCCGGCCTTGATGTTCAGGTCCGCAAACAGTTCCATCATCTCTTTGGCCCCCTGTGGATCCAGACCCGCAGCGGGTTCATCCAGCACCAGAACCTCCGGATCCAGCACCAGGATCCCGGCGATGGCCACACGGCGCTTCTGGCCGCCGGAAAGATCGAAGGGACTCCGCTCGAGATACGATTCATCGAGCCCCACCACCGGCAGAACCGCTTTCACCTGCTCCAGGGCATCTTCTTCACTGACCCCGAAGTTTTTGGGACCGAATGCGATGTCCCGGCCAATGGTCTCCTCGAAGAGCTGGTATTCCGGAAACTGAAACACAAGTCCGACCTGCCGGCGGAGTTCCTTCAGGTCTTTGATTTTCATCCCCGGCAGGATTTTGCGGCCCAGGACCTCCAGTTCCCCGGCAGTCGGCACCAGCAGACCATTGAGGTGCTGCACAAACGTGGATTTTCCACTGCCTGTCTGTCCTATGATCGCCGTCATTTTCCCCTCCGGGATCCTGACGCTGGCGCCATCCAGTGCCTGATAGGCAAAGGGCGTGTCCGGGCTATACACATGGCCCAGGTTTCTGGCTTCTATCGACATAGTTCTTCCGCTGCCTCCTCCAGATTCAGGGCCGGGTGATCCGCCAGCCCGAGTTTCATGAGCTCCTCTGTGATTTTCCATGCAAAGGGAACATCCAGGTCCATTTCCTTCAGCTCCCGCTCACGGCTGAATACTTCCCGCGGCGTGCCGGTCATGGCAATGGTTCCATCCCGGAGCACCAGAACGTTGTCGCTCTGTGCCACTTCCTCCATATCATGGGTGATGGACAGAATCGTGATATCCCGTTCTTCATGCAGCCGGCGGATCTCTTCGTTGATGGCCTTCTTGCCCCGGGGATCGAGCATGCTGGTGGATTCATCGAAGATGATGATGTCCGGTGCCACCGCCAGGATCCCTGCAATGGCCACTCTCTGCTTCTGGCCGCCGGAGAGCTTTGTCGGTTCGGACTCCAGGAACTTCGTCATCCCGACCTGTGCAGCGGCGGTCTCGATCAGACCCTGCATCTCGTTTTGCGGAATGCAGCGGTTTTCCAGCCCGAAGGCGATGTCATCTGCCACGGTGCTGCCGATGAACTGGTTGTCCGGGTTCTGAAACACTATGCCCGTCCGGTTGCGGATGTCATACACGGTTTCTTCGTTGAGCTCCTGTCCCAGGATGCGGATCGTTCCGGATTTTGCGGCAAGCAGACCGATGAGGAGTTTGGCCAGCGTGGACTTCCCCGATCCATTGTGGCCGATGACAGCCGTATAGCTGCCCTGGGGGATGTCGAAGGAAATGCCCTTGAGCACATCTGTTTCGCCATCGTATGAAAAGGTCAGGTCGCGAACACTCACTGCGTCCCTGCCGTTTGTATCTTTGGTCATGCGGTTCCTCCCATGCTTTCGATAATATCATTTTCATTGAGTTGTGCGAATCCTGTTTGCGTAATGCCTGCGTTATCTTATCAAAGGGAAGTCATTCCGGATGTCTGCTGTAATCGAAAAGGACGCTCGCGCGTCCCTGTATCATATTTATTCCGCAATGCAGTAACCGGTGTAGAGTACGCCATCCAGCCCTGCGCAATCCACCAGGACATCCACAGGCTGTTCCTGGGTATACAGAACATCCAGCACACCGGCTTCGGTGTCCATACTACTGGAGTATCCGCCTGCTGCCAGGAGTTCCTGTGCCATCGCTGCCGTCTCTGCATCTTCCACTGCGTAGGAGATCCGGACAGGAAGCGAATCATCATCCAGGTTTTTCCATGCCTCCGCATCCATCTGAATGCGTTCAGGCATGCAGATGACTTCCTCTTCGACATCCGGATCGGACATGAGGTAATCATCCATCTCCCGGTCTTCTTCCTTCTTGACGATCGATGCAGCCACTGCCGCTGCTCCTGCTGCAATGCCGGCCGCCGCCAGCGCAAATCTGAACCAGTTCATCGTTTCCTCCTTGATACGGCGATTCCATCGCCCCTGTCATCCAGAAATTCTGTTTCCCAGTCCTCCAGTGATTCCAGGTACTGCCGGTATTCCCGCAGACGCCGGATCAGTCCTCTGGTATGCCGGTTCTGTGTCCGTTCCGGATGATCCACCATGCCGTGAAACTTCATGTTGTCAGTCACAATGATACCATGTTCCGACAACAGTGGTGCATAGCGTTCAAAGAACCTCCTGTACTGGCTTTTTGCAGCATCGATGAAAATCAGGTCGAAGGTACCCCGTATGTCCGCCTCCCGGGCATCGGCTTCCACAAGCCGGACAGACTGTCCGCTTTCCGCAATGTTTCTGCGTGCCTGCCAGATCATGTCCGGGTCCCGTTCAATGGTCGTGACCGTGAGCCCCTGTTCTGCCATGTAGACAGCAGTGCGGGCAACGGCTGTCCCGATTTCCAGCATGGTCCGGCAGTTGTTTGCCTTGGCCAGGGCCGCAAGTTCTTCAAGGCCCTCTGCCTCCATGACAGGAACCATCCCCACAACGGCTTCCTTCGTGATTTCAAGACTGTCTTTCATAACAGTAAACGCTTCTGATGTATGAAAAAAGTGAAGTAACGGGTGTTACTTCACGAATTCCACGATGGCCATCGGAGCTGCATCGCCACGACGGATCCGGGTCTTGATGACACGGGTGTAGCCGCCGTTGCGGTCAGCGAACGCCGGACCGATTTCGTTGAAAAGCTTCTGGAGAGCCGTTGTTCCGGCTTCGTCTACCTCTACGTCGCGGACAAAGGCAGCGGCCTGACGGCGTGCAGCCAGATCGCCTTTCTTTGCCAGAGTCACCAGGCCGTCCATGACAGCGCTGAGCTCTTTCGCCTTCATCTCCGTAGTTTCAAGCTGACCGTTTTCGATCAGCGAGGTAGCCATATTTCTCAGCAGAGCCTTGCGGTGATCGCTGGTCCGTCCGAGCTTGCGGTTTCTCATGGTGTTCCTCCTGTTTTATTCGTTGCCCGCCTTGAAGCTGAGTCCAAGGGAGTAGATTTTTTCTTTGACTTCCTTCAGGGATTTTTTACCCAGATTCCGTACATGCATCAGTTCGTCTTCGGTCTTGTCGATCAGTTCCTCCACCGTGGTAATGCCTGCCCGCTTGAGGCAGTTATAGGAACGAACCGACAGTTCCAGGTCTTCGATGAGCTTGTGCTGCAGTCCGGATGATGTTTCTTCAGTGACGGTTTCCACTGCTGCGGGGTTGTCCACAACTGCTTCATCCAGGTTCTGAAGAATCGCCAGGTGATCCCTGAGGATTTTCGAGGCGATGGAAAGCGCTTCTTCCGGGCTCAGTGTTCCGTCTGTGTCGATTTCCATCGTCAGTGTGTCATACGCAGCGCCTGCTTCATCCAGTTCCGGCTCGCTTTTGTAGGCGACGCGTTTCACCGGTGAATACAAAGCGTCTGTATAAATAATTCCAAGAGGCTGTCCGTCATTCTGGTAGATGTGCTTGTTGGTTTCGGCACCTACATAGCCGCGTCCCAGCCGGGCCTGCATCTCAATGTTGATGGACCCCCCCTGTGCCAGGGTGCAGATGGGCAGATCCTTGTTGAGGACCTCCACACCTTCGGGACATTCGATGTCACCGGCCGTGACCGTGCACGGACCCACCGCATTGATGCGCAGTTTGTAGATGTCATTGTCATTGATGTCAATCTTCAGGATCAGCTGTTTGATCTGCAGAATGATCTGTGCAACATCTTCCGTCACGCCTTTGATGCCGGTGAATTCATGGAATACGCCGTCGATCCGAATCGAGAACACAGCACCTCCCGGCACTGCGGATAACAGTACACGCCGCAGGGCGTTGCCCAGAGTGATGCCGAAATGATCCGGCAGCGGGCTCATTCGAAACGATCCGGAAGTCTGGCTGGTCTCCAGGGTGTCGATCTTAAACGTATTCATGCGGACACCTCCTCTTGTGTCATGTTAAATATCTTATCCGCGGGGACGCTTCGGCGGGCGGCAGCCGTTGTGGGGAATCGGAGTCACGTCGTTGATCATCGTGATATCCAGACCTGCCACCTGCAGTGCACGAACAGCAGCTTCACGTCCGGGACCAGGTCCCTTGACTTCGACTGCCACGGTCTTCATGCCATGGTCCATAGCGGCCTTGCCGGCTGCTTCCGCTGCCAGCTGTGCGGCATACGGGGTGCTTTTGCGGCTTCCCTTGAAGCCCAGAGCTCCGGCAGAGCTCCAGCTCACAGCGTTTCCGTTCTCATCCGTGATCGTGACGATCGTGTTGTTGAACGTGGAGTGGATGTGAGCTACGCCGCGGGCGATATTCTTGCGTGCCCGGCGTTTTCCTGTCCTTCTCTGTACTTTAGCCATTTCTGCTCCTCACCTACTTCTTCTTGTTTGCGACTGTCTTTGCCTTGCCCTTGCGGGTCCGTGCGTTGGTCTTGGTGCGCTGTCCGCGAACAGGCAGACCCTTCCGGTGACGGATGCCACGGTAGCAGCCGATTTCCATCAGACGCTTGATGTTCAGCTGTACTTCACGGCGCAGATCGCCTTCAACCTTGATCTTGTCGACTTCTTTACGAATGGTGTTCAGTTCGGCTTCTGTCAGATCCTTGATGCGCTTGTCTTCGCTGATCCCGGCAGCCTTCAGGATATCGGATGCCGTTGTGCGGCCGATACCGTAAATGTAAGTGAGCGAAATGACAGCTCTCTTGTCGTTGGGGATGTCTACTCCTGCAATTCGTGCCATTGTTTCCTCCTAGTTTCCCTGTCTCTGCTTGTGTTTCGGGTTTTCACAGATCACCATGACCCGGCCCTTGCGGCGGATAACCCGGCATTTATCGCAGATCGGTTTTACAGACGGTCTTACTTTCATATCTGTTCCTCCTGTGATCACGTATTGTCCCCTGCTGGAATGCGTATTTTACGATGCAAATGCGGATTGCAGCAGAAACGTGAATGTATAAACGCAAATAAATGCGCTTATATAGTATAAGCGCAATTTATCTGGATTTCAAGTTTTTGCCACCCGGTCAGTTATTTGCTGTTCAGGATCTCCTGTACATCCGACCAGATTTCTTCGATGGGACGGTCTGCATTCACACGCTCGACCATATCTCTGGAAGCGTAGTAGTCAATAACAGGTTCGGTGTTGGCTGCATATTCATTCAGCCGCACCTTCAGGCTCTCCTCATTGTCGTCCTTGCGCTGCGACAGCTCTGTGCCGCATGCATCGCAGATGCCCTCGGCCGCAGGTGCCTTCGTATATATATTATAGATGGCACCGCATTTGCTGCACGTTCTGCGCCCGGTGATGCGCTTTGTCAGCACATCGAAGGGGACATCCATGGAAAGAACGAGATCCGGAGCGTCCGCCGTTCCTGCCGTGAGTTCTTCAAAGGCCTTCGCCTGGGCGAGAGTCCTGGGATAGCCGTCCAGCAGATAGCCGTTTTTCCTGTCCGGAAGATTCCGGAGGTAGTCGGCCACCATCGCATTGGTGATTTCATCCGGAACCAGCAGACCTTTTTCAGAATACTGTCTGGCCTGCTGACCCAGCGGTGTTCCCTTCGAGATGTTCTCCCGGAAGATGTCACCGGTGGAGATATGGTTGAGATTGTATGTATCCCTGATGCGGCTGGAGAAGGTTCCTTTTCCGGAACCCGGGGCTCCCATAATGAAGATGTTCATGTCTTTCCCTTCTACTCTTCGAAGTAATTCTTGTAGGACTTCTGGGTGATCAGCCCCTGTACCTGACGGACAGTTTCCAGGGCCACACCCACGACGATGATCATGCCGGTTCCGCCGATTGCCATGGAACCGGGCATTTCAGGCCATACAAGCGGCATCAGATGCGGCAGGACCGCAATCACAGCCAGACACAGGGCACCCAGGACCGTGATCCGGGACAGAACCTTGTTGATGTAGTCCTCGGTCTGTTTTCCGGGTCTCACACTGGGAATGTATGCACCTGACTTGCCCAGGTTCTCCGCGACTTTCTCGGGATTGATCTGCATCTTCGTATAGAAGAATGTGAACAGAATGATCAGAACCACATAAATCGTCAGAGAATACCAGGTTTTCATACCCAGCCAGCTGTTCATCGTCGTCATCCAGTCCTTCGCGGGAAAGAACGATGCGATCTGCAGCGGGGCCATCATCAGGGACTGTGCAAAGATGACGGGGATCACGCTGGCAGAATTGACCTTCAGGGGAAGATAGTTCATCTTCGTGCTCTTCTGAATGGCCAGGGAACTGGATGTGTACTGGATGGGTATTTTGAGTTCTGCCGTGTTGATCAGGGTGACGAAGACGATGATCACCAGGTAGAACAGCACATAGGCCGCAAACAGCCAGAGGCCGCTGGCCGCTTCACCGCCGGCAAGACTTGTCCATGCAGCGGAGAACTGCTGGGGCATTCTGCCCACGATTCCCGCCATGATGACCATGGAAATACCGTTGCCGATGCCCTTGACCGAAATCTGGTCGCCGATCCAGACAAGGAACATAGTGCCTGCAGTGAAAATGGTGGAGATATACAGCAGTTTGGCCGGGCTGACACCGCCGACGATCAGGCCAGGGTAACTTTGTGAAAACCCGTAGACCAGGGACATCGACTGAACAAAGCCGAAGACCACCGCCAGATATCTCGTGTATTTGTCAAGCTTCTTCCGTCCGTTGGCGCCGGATTTTGAAAGCTCGGTCAGGCTCGGGATAACATCCATGCTCAGCAGCTGAATAATGATGCTGGCCGTAATATAGGGAGTGACACCGAGGGCAAAAACAGAGAACTGTTCCAGGCCCCCTCCTCCCAGCAGGTTCAGCATCGCAAACAGGGAATTGTCACCCAGGCCCGCGACCAGATCGGTGGTGTTTACGTCAGGAACCGTGATGGCACAGCCCAGACGATACACAAGAAAGGCAAAGAGGGTGAACAGAATCCTGTTCCGGATGTCTCTGTTCGTCCACATTGCCTTGATGGAAGAGCCCATTCTCTAGAGAACCTCGGCCTTTCCGCCAGCTTTTTCAATGGCTTCGACCGCAGATTTGGAGAATTTTGCTGCTGTTACATTCAGTTTCTTTGTCAGTTCCCCGTTGCCGAGAATCTTGACGCCGTTCAGTTCCTTGCGGACCAGTCCGACTTCTTTCAGAAGAGCCGGTGTTACCACGGTTCCGTCTTCAAACCGGTTCAGATCCTCCACATTGACAACTGCATATTCCTTGCGGTTGATGTTTGTGAATCCACGCTTCGGCAGACGACGTGCCAGAGGTGTCTGGCCACCTTCAAAACCGGGACGTACACCGCCGCCGCTCCGGGCGTTCTGACCTTTCTGACCACGGCCGCTTGTTTTGCCAAGGCCGCTTCCAGGACCGCGGCCCACCCGTTTGCGGGCAGTGCGGGGAGCCATGGATTTCATTTCATGAAGTTTCATCGTGCCCTCCTTTACTAGCGGATCTCGTACGGCTTCTTGCCGCGGAGTTCAGCCACCTGCTCGATCGTGCGCAGGCTCTTCAGACCGTCAACTGTGGCACGAACCACGTTGATCTTCGTCCGGGAACCCAGGCACTTTGTCAGGATATCGTTGATGCCAGCCAGTTCCAGCACTGCTCGTGCAGCACCGCCGGCGGAAATTCCGGTACCTTCGGCAGCAGGACGCATGAAGACAGCGCCTGCACCATAACGGCCGGTTACATCGTGAGGAATCGTTGTGCCTTCCAGAGGTACGCGGAACACGTTCTTGCGGGCGTTTTCCGCAGCTTTCCGGATTGCATCAGGTACTTCCTTCGCCTTGCCGGTACCGATGCCGACACGGCCTTTGTGGTCACCGACCACCACCAGGGCAGCGAAGCGGAAATTCCGGCCGCCCTTGACGACTTTGGTCACGCGGTTGATCGCAATGACCTGTTCGTCGAATTCTTTCTGTTCCCGTCTGGGTTTTCTTTCATTCGCCATTGGTCAGGGCCTCCTAAAATTCCAGTCCGCCTTCGCGGGCCGCATCAGCCAGTGCCTTCACACGGCCGGTGTATACATAACCGCCACGGTCAAAGACAACATTCTTGATGCCTTTTTCTGCAGCGCGCTTTGCCAGCTCTGTTCCCACTGCCTTTGCAGCTTCAACATTACCGCCATTTTCCAGCTTCATCTGGACACTGGATGCGGAAACCAGAGTGTTTCCGTTTGTGTCATCGATGATCTGTGCGTGGATGTTGGCGTTGCCTCTGTAGACATTCAGACGCGGGCATTCAGGAGTACCGCTGACTTTTCTGCGGACACGCACATGACGGCGGATCCGCGCAGCATTGCGGGATGTTTTCTTAAGCATATGTTTTCTCCTTTCCCACGACTACTTCTTGCCGGCAGTCTTGCCTTCTTTGCGGCGCACGTTTTCACCTTTGTAGCGAATGCCTTTGCCCTTGTAGGGTTCCGGCTTGCGGACCGCACGCACCAGAGCGGCGAACTGGCCGACCTGCTGCTTGTCAATGCCCTCAACCTTGATGGTCGTGGCAGAAGGACAGGTGACTTCCAGGCCTTCTTCGATTTCCATGTCAACGGGGTGGGAATAGCCGACGTTCATCGACAGCTTGCCGTTCTTGACAGCTGTACGATATCCGATACCAACCAGTTCCAGTTCCCGGGTGAAGCCATTGGCAACACCTTCGATCATGTTGTGGAGCAGAGCCCGTGTGGTGCCGTGCAGCTGTTTTGTGTGCTTGGCATCGTTGGGGCGCTTGACCTTCACTTCGTTTTCGCTGACCTCGATGTCCATCAGGTCGCTGAATTTGCGCGTCAGAGTACCCTTGGGACCCTTGACAGTCACCTCATTCCCGTCGGCTACTTCCACAGTGACGCCGGCCGGAACGGTAATCAGTTTATTGCCGATACGTGACATTTCGTTCTCCTTCTATTACCAGATATAGGCGATGACTTCGCCGCCCATGTTCTTCTTGCGGGCATCCCGGTCGGTCATCATACCGCCGGAGGTGGAAATCAGGGCTGTTCCCAGTCCGTTCAGGACGCGGGGCAGGTTTTCCACTTTTGCATAGACACGCAGACCGGGTTTGGAGATCCGGCGAAGTCCGCTGATGACTTTTTCGCCGTTCTTGCCATATTTCAGGTCAATCGTCAGTGTCTTCTTGGTGTCGCCTTCGACTTTGTAGCCGTTGATGTAGCCTTCATCCAGCAGGATTTTGGCAATGGCTGCCTTTTCCTTGCTGGAAGGCATTGTCACGGTTTCGTGCTTTGCAGCGAGACCGTTGCGGATGCGTGTCAGCATATCCGCGATGGGATCTGTCATAATCATTGAAACACGCCTCCTTCTTACCAGCTGGCCTTCTTCACACCCGGGATCTGGCCCTTGTAAGCCAGTTCACGGAAGCAGATGCGGCACAGTTTGTATTTTCTCAGAACGGAATGCGGGCGGCCGCACCGTTCGCAGCGGGTGTACTCGCGAACTTTGTATTTCGCAGGACGCTGCTGCTTGTTGATCATTGCTTTTTTAGCCATTGTTCGCTCCTTGCCTACTTCTTGAAGGGCATGCCCAGGCCTGCAAGCAGCGCCTTGGCTTCCTCGTTGGTTTTGGCTGTCGTGACAATGACGACATCCATACCGCGGGTCCGGTTGACCTTGTCGAAATCGATTTCCGGGAAAATGATCTGTTCCTTCACACCCAGGGTGTAGTTGCCGCGGCCGTCAAAGCTCGTATCGCTGACACCACGGAAGTCACGTACACGGGGGAGGGAGATGTTGAACAGCTTGTCGAGGAATTCGTACATTTTCTCCGAACGAAGCGTTGTCTTGGCTCCGATGGGCATGCCTTCACGCAGTTTGAAGTTCGCGATGGACTTCTTGGCCTTGGTGATGACCGGCTTCTGCCCGGTGATGGCAGCCATTTCCTCCACTGCCTCGTCCAGCAGCTTGGAGTTCTGGATGGCGTCGCCAACGCCCACATTGATGACCACTTTTTCGATCTTCGGCACTTCCATGATGGAGGTGTATCCGAAGTCTTTCATCAACTGAGGGACTACGTCGTTTGTATATTTTTCCTGTAAACGGTTCATAAACCCTCCTAGTCCTTGATAATGTTGCCGCTCTTCTTGTAGTAGCGGACTTTGGTCTGGCTGCCGTCCTTGTTTTCCACGAACTTGTAGCCTACACGGCTGGCAGTCTTGGCCTTTTCGTCATATGCCATAACGTTGGAAACGTCGATCTTTGCCTCTTTCTCGATGATGCCGCCATCCGGGTTTGCCTGGGTGGGCTTCATGTGCTTCTTGACCATGTTGACGCCTTCCACAATGACTTTCCCTTCCCGGGGGAAAGCCTGTTTCACTTCTGCGACAGTACCCTTGTAGGCACCGGCAATCACTTTGACTTTATCGCCTTTTTTGATTCTCATGCTGGACCTCCTACAGTACTTCCGGTGCCAGGGACACGATCTTCATATAGTCCCGGTCACGGAGTTCACGGGCGACAGGCCCGAAAATACGGGTGCCGCGGGGTGTTTTGTCGTCCTTGATCAGAACGACGGCGTTGTCATCAAACCGGATGTATGTACCGTTGTCACGGCGCACACCGCGTTTTGTACGTACGATGACACCCTTCACCACGTCGCCTTTTTTTACAGTGCCGCCGGGAGCAGCCTGCTTTACGGTGCAGACGACCACATCACCGATGTTGGAGAACTTTCTGACGCTGCCGCCGAGATTGCGGATGACCAGGACTTCCTTGGCACCCGTGTTGTCGGCCACACGCAGACGGCTTTCATTCTGGATCATGGTATCCTCCGTTCTATCCGCGCGCCTTCTCGACGATCTCCACCAGGCGGAAACGCTTGGTGGCAGACAGAGGACGGGTTTCCATGATCAGCACTGTATCGCCTTCATGTGCCGCGTTCTGTTCGTCATGCGCTTTGAATTTCTTTGTATACTTGACACGTTTGCCATACAGCGGGTGTGTCTTCTTTGTTTCTACGGCGACCGTAATGGTCTTGTCCATCTTGTCAGATACGACAGTGCCGCGATATGTCTTACGGGCGTTTCTCTGTTCCATTCTGGTCTCCTTACTTCGCATTTGCACGCTCTGTCTGAATTGTCTTGATGCGTGCGATGTCTTTCTTGACCTGCTTCAGACGTGCAGTGTTTTCCAGCTGACCGGTCGCCTGCTGGAAACGCAGATTGAAGAGCTCATCCTTCAGGACGTCGATCTGCTTTACGAGCTCTTCATTGCTCATTTCACGTATTTCATTCGCCTTCATTAGAGAGCTTCTCCTTTTTTCACAAACCGTGTCTTGACGGGAAGCTTGTGAGCTGCAAGACGCAGGGCCTCACGTGCCACTTCCTCGCTGACACCGCCGACCTCGAACATTACGCGGCCGGGTTTTACGACAGCAACCCATCCTTCGGGTGCACCCTTACCGGAACCCATGCGGACTTCCAGAGGCTTTTTGGTTCTTGCCATGTGCGGGAAAATCCGGATCCACACCTTGCCGCCTCGCTTCATGTAACGTGTCATGGCAATACGTGCAGCTTCGATCTGACGGTTGGAAACATAGTTTCCGGATTCTGCGACCAGGCCGTATTCGCCGAAGTCCACGTTCCGGCCGGCTTTTGCACGGCCTTCGTAGGACAGGCGGTGAGGACGGCGGTATTTGGTCCTCTTAGGCATTAACATCGTCGTTACCTCCCTTGGCGGCAGCATCAGCCTGAGGACGGCTGCCGGCATTCTGATCACGGCGGGGTCCGCGTCCACCGGGGCGTCCGCCACGGTCGTTGCGGCCCTTGCGGCGTCCGCGCATCGGACGCTGTTTCGGAGCTTCCGGTTCCTTCACCATTTCGCCGGGCAGGACTTCACCGCGGCAGATCCAGACTTTGACGCCCAGACGGCCATAGGTTGTGGAAGCCTCTTCCCATGCGTAGTCGATGTCGCTGCGCAGAGTGTGCAGAGGCACGACACCCTCGGAATATCCCTCGGAGCGGGCGATGTCCGCACCGCCAAGACGGCCGGAAACCTGGGTCTTGATGCCCTTGGCACCGGCACGCATGGTGTTCTGAATGGCCTTCTTCTGGGTGGCACGGAAAGATTTACGGCCTTCCAGTTCGTTGGCGATCCAGCGTGCAACCAGACGTGCATCCAGGTTCGGGTTGGCTACTTCCACAACGTTGATCTGGATGTTCTTGACATTCGTCATCTTTTCCAGCTGCTTACGCAGGCCGTCGATGGACTTGCCTTCCTGGCCGATTACCACACCGGGGTGAGCAGTACGGATGATGATCGTCATCCGGTTCTTGCAGCGTTCAATTTCAATGCGGGAGATCTGGGGATCTGCCTTCCGGCGGTCAGCCGCCTTTGCGGACAGACCAGCATAATATTTTTCGATGAAGTTGCGGATATTCACATCTTCGATCAGCAGCTTGCCGAATTCCTTATCGTCTGCATACCACCGGGACTGCCAGTCGCGGATGATGCCGACACGCATGCCGATCGGACTTACTTTCTGACCCATTCGGACCTCCTACTCTTTCTCGGCCACAACCACGGTGATGTGGCTGGTTCTCTTGTTGATGGGACTCGCGGAACCCTTGGCGCGGGGCATGTAGCGCTTCATCGTAATGCCCTCGTCAGCCCAGCAGGCCTTGACATAGAGTTTGTCTTCGTCGAGGTCGTGATTGTTCACTGCGTTGGCAACGGCGGATTTCAGAACCTTTCCGACCATTGCACCACCCTTGTTGGGCAGAAACTTGCAGATGGCTGCAGCTTCTTCCACGTCCTTGCCCCGAATCAGGTTCAGGACCAGGCGGGCCTTGCGGGGCTGGATCCTCAGAGTTTTGGCTGTTGCTTTCACTTCCATTGTCCTTGCCTCCTACTTGCGGCCCTTCTTGTCGTCAGAAGCGTGGCCGGTATATTTGCGGGTGGGCACAAACTCACCGAGCTTGTGTCCTACCATATCTTCCGTTACATAGACGGGAACGTGTTCCTTGCCATTGTGCACAGCAAATGTGTGTTCCACGAACTGAGGGAAGATCGTAGAGCGACGGCTCCATGTCTTGATGACTTCTTTTTTATTGGCAGCGTTCAGCGCCTCCACCTTCTTCATCAGGTGGTCGTCGACGAACGGGCCTTTTTTCAGACTGCGGCTCATGATTTCCTCCTCTTACTTCCCGTTGCGGCGGCGTACGATCAGTTTCGTGCTCGCCTTCTTCTTGTTGCGGGTCTTCACACCCAGAGCTTTCTTGCCCCAGGGAGTCATGGGTGCCTTGCGGCCGATCGGGGTACGGCCTTCACCACCACCGTGCGGGTGGTCGTTCGGGTTCATGACAGAACCGCGGACAGTCGGGCGGATGCCCAGCCAGCGGGAACGGCCGGCCTTGCCCAGGTTCACCAGGCTGTGGTCTTCGTTGCCCACTGTGCCAATCGTGGCACGGCAGGTACCGAGCACCTTGCGGACTTCGCCGGAAGTCAGACGCAGGGTGACATACTTGTCTTCAATACCCAGGATCTGAGCGGAGCTGCCTGCGGAGCGTGCCATCTGCCCGCCCTTGCCGGGCTTCAGCTCAACGTTGTGAACAACCGTACCTTCAGGCATGTTGCGCAGTTCCATGCAGTTGCCGGTGCGGACATCCGTCTCCGGTCCGGAAACGATTTTCGTTCCGACTTCCAGACCCTTGGGAGCCAGGATGTACCGCTTTTCGCCATCTGCATAAGTCAGCAGGGCAATGTTTGCGGAACGGTTGGGATCGTATTCGATCGCGGACACAGTGGCGGGGATGCCGTCCTTTGTGCGCTTGAAGTCGATGATCCGGTAGTGACGCTTGTGTCCGCCGCCTTTGTGACGGGTCGTGATGCGTCCATTGTTGTTGCGGCCGCCGTTCTTGCTCAGCGGAGCAAGCAGGCTTTTTTCCGGTGTGGACTTGGTGATCTCTTCCTTCGTCAGAGTCGTCATTCCACGGCGGCCGGGAGTGGTAGGTTTATATTTCTTGATAGGCATGGCCTTTGGTTCCTCCTGTTACGCAATGTTTATACAGGAAATAGCGTCTTCTCCCTGTTTTACTCTTCGCCGAACAGATTGATGCTGCTGCCTTCGGCCAGAGTCACGACTGCTTTCTTGAAACCGCGGACAACACCTGTGTGGCGTCCGACGCGCTTCTTCTTGTCAGCTGTGTTCAGGATGTTCACGTTGGTCACCTTCACATTGAAGAGCTTTTCCACCGCATTCCTGACTTCGATCTTGTTGGCAGTGGGTGCCACCTTGAACGTTACTTTGTTGTCATCCGCCATCAGCTTCATCGACTTTTCGGTGATGACCGGGCGCAGGATGATGTCTCTGTAGTCCTTCATTATGCCAGAGCCTCCTCAATTTCTTTGACGGCGGCTTCCGTCAGCACGATCCTGTTGGCATTGACCAGATCGTAGACGTTGATGCCGTTGGAGTTCATCATGGAAATGCCCGGCAGGTTGCGGCTGGACATGTAGGCGTTGTCTGTATCCTCTTCCATTCCAACAATGAACAGCGTTTTCTTCGGAGCCTGGATGGCTTCCACGATTGCCTTGAAATCCTTGGTTTTCGGGGCATCCATCACCAGGTTGTCCATCACGCCGAATGCCTCTTCGGCCAGCTTCTCGGAGAGAGCGGACTTCAGGGCCAGGCGGCGTACCTTCTTGTTGATTTTGTAGGAGTAGTCACGGGGCGTTGCACCGAACACCGTTCCGCCGCCACGATACTGCGGAGCACGGATGGAACCCTGACGGGCGCGGCCTGTGCCTTTCTGGCGATAGGGCTTGCGTCCGCCGCCGGAAACCTGGCTGCGTCCCTTGGTTGCTGCAGTGCCCTGGCGCTTGCCGGCCTGCTGCATGATGATCGCATCGAACAGCGCCTGCTGGTTCGGTTCGATCGCGAATACGGCGTCGTTGAGCTCAATGGAGCCGACCACTTCGCCCTTGCGGTTGATCACATCGATCTGAGCCATTATTCCTGGACCTCCTTGCTGTAGTCAACCAGCACAACAGGTTCCTTGTCGCCCTTGCTGGTCTTTGCAGTGCGGATCATGACCATGCCCTTTTTCGGTCCCGGGACATTGCCCTTGATCAGCACGTAATTGTTTTCGGGATCTACCTTGATGACCGTCAGGTTCTGCGCAGTGACACGCAGGTGGCCTTCATGACCGGGCATCGCAGTACCCTTCATGATGCGTCCCTGACGGGAGGTGATACCGTTGGTTGCCAGAGACCCGATGTGGCGGATGTTCTTGGATCCACCGTGTGTCTTCGGTCCCTGATGTGCGTTGTTCCGGTAAATGGTGCCCTGGTAGCCTTTGCCCTTGCTGGTGCCGATGACATCCACCGTTTCACCCGGGGCAAAGATGTCCACGCCGACTGTGTCGCCGACTTTGACATCCATGTCCGCATCGCGGACCTCGCGCACGAAACGCTTGGGACCTGTGCCGGCTTTGGCGCAGTGTCCTTTTTCGCCTTTGGTCGCGCGCTGTTCCTTCACGTCTTCGAAGCCCAGCTGTACGGCTTCGTATCCGTCTGTCTCAGCAGTTTTCAGCTGCAGAACCACGTTGGGGGACGCCTCGATCACAGTCACCGGAATGAGCGTTCCGTCTTCTGTGAAAACCTGCGTCATGCCCAGTTTTCTTCCTAAAAGTCCTTTCATTTCTGACACCTCCATTAAAGTTTAATCTCGATGTCAACACCGCTGGGAAGTTCTAATCGCTGTAAAGAATCGATTGTTTCCTTGTTCGGCGCAACGATCTCAATCAAACGCTTGTGCGTACGCATCTCGAACTGCTCGCGGCTGTCCTTGTATTTGTGGACAGCGCGCAGGATCGTGACCACCTGCTTTTCTGTCGGCAGGGGTACGGGCCCGATCACCTTCTTGGCACCGTGCTTTTCAGCAGCGTCGACGATCTTCTTGGCCGATTCGTCGAGGATACGGTGCTCGTACGCCTTCAAGCGGATTCTCATTGTGTTGTTTGCCATGGTTTGCTCCTTTCGTTTATTCTCAGATAAACATAGCTCCATGCGAATTCCCCAACCCAACCATGACAACGCTTTTCAGTGGGTCAGCAACCTCGCACTTCTACGCAATGCTCAAAGATAATAGCATAAGAAAAGAGGGCGGTTCAACCCTCTTCTTCAACATCGTACATTTTTTTCTCAGCTGTCTCCTGGTTGAAATCCAGGAAGATCTGAAAGGCATTCCGGTCCTCATCCTCATCCCAGATTTCCACGAACCTCGGTTCGACACATACGAGGATTTCCGTATCTTCATGAGAGTACCGGTTGTAGCTCTGCCACAGGTATTCCCGGTATTTCTTCTCAAACACACGACCCGGTTCTTCCACCACCAGGCCGCAGATCTCGGCCAGGCCTTCCATCTGCACACCGTTCCAGCAAAGAGCCACGCGGGGGTTTGCAATCAGCTGCTGTGTTTTTCTGAAATTCCTGTCGGTCTTGAACCAGATTTTCCCGTCGTACATGATGGCGCTGATATTGCGGACCATGGGATAGTCATCTTCACAGGAAGCAAGGGCCATGATTTTCCAGTCCCCCAGCTTCTCCCAGAGTATTTTTTCGGCTGTACCGAATTCCATTTGTCATTCCTCCTGTTGGCTGATGCGCTGCCGGTTTGGCAGTGTCT
Organism: Faecalibaculum rodentium; assembly: GCF_001564455.1. Classification (GTDB taxonomy): domain Bacteria; phylum Bacillota_I; class Bacilli_A; order Erysipelotrichales; family Erysipelotrichaceae; genus Faecalibaculum; species Faecalibaculum rodentium. Next base: position 410,276 of record NZ_CP011391.1, on the reverse strand, counting down.
CAGATAAGTCCGGCCACACACAGGCAGACAAGCAGCGCCGTGAGCAGCACGAATCCGCCTGCATAGGCATAGCTTCGACCGTCCGAAGTGCCCGGATGGCTCTCGGGTGCGAGCCCCCGGCTTCGCAGGGCCGTGACCACCGGCTTGTAGATGAACAGTGTGATGCCGCTGTTCAGTCCGCACTTGAGGACATTGAACAGTGCGATCCACGGCAGCATCTGTACGACAGCAGCACGCGGCATATGAAAATAAAACGGGTCCACCACATAATTCCAGATTGTCATGACCAGGATCTGGCAGACAGATCCTGCCAGCAGCGCCTTCATGGCGCCTGTTTTGGTGTGCCACCGTTTGTACAGCACAGCGGCAGTGCAGACAAAGGATACCGTGCTGATGATGTTCATCACCACATCCACCCAGGTGGCGTTTCCTGTAAAAAACGGTTCCAGACAGCAGGTGGCCACCGTCAGAAGCAGGCTGTAGCCCGCCCCGAAAATGAACCCCGCAATGGCCAGGATGGTATCCTTGCCGTCAAACTTCAGAAACGGGACTGCCGGCACCAGCGGGAGCCGGATCAGCAGCGTCACTGCCATGCAGAGAGCAATGATCATGCCCGCCAGCGCGATTTTTTTTGTCGATAGATTTTTCATGCGTACCTCCTGTTCGACAGCACCCCGTAAATCTTCGAGGTGCTTCACTGCGGACGCGCGCAAAAAAAGCTCTTCTTTCATCCAGACTGTCACTGTTGCTGCCGGAGTTTCACCGGCTCGGCCCGAAGGTTCGCGGAGTATACCGCCAGTAGGGACTTTCACCCTGCCCTGAAGATTTGAGTGCACCTGAATCATATACCGGCTGGCCACATTGCGCAACAGTCACCCCGGTCTCTCCTGCCTGCCGCTGCCTGCCAGCAGGTCCCGGACTGCTGCGGATATCCGGTCTGCCGTGCAGCGTGTACATTCAAGCTGCCCGGCAGCAACAAAACACCTGCCGTCAGGATCCTTCCCGTCAGCAGGTGTTCAGGCTGTCAGTTTTCTTTCAGGAAAGCCGCCTCGGATTCCTCGAAGCGCTTCTTCTGCAGGAAATAATTCATGAGCAGGACAAACAGAGAGAAATCCAGACTGGCAGGCAGCCACACCTTCAGAAGCAGACAAAGAAGAACACTCAAAACATCCATGAGGATATAATCCCGGCTGCGTGTGAACTTCGTGATAACGCTGTACTTGATCCGGTACTGGCTCGCTGCCACGACAAGGGCAATGGTGCCGACAATCGCATCCACGGAGAAGTTGATGAAATACTCCCCCTCCCACATCGCCTTGGCAAAGAACAGGACCAGGGTCATGCAGATGGTGGTGATCATCCCGCTGATCCGGAATTTCTCCAGCTGCTGTCGTTCGTACTCCGATGCAAACCGCCTGAAGGCCGACTGACGCCGCCAGGATTTCAGATCCGCAGCATTCAGCCGGAAGTCCTTCATCCGCTCTTCTTCCACGTACTTTGCACGCTGCTCGAGGTAATACTGTGCATACAGGTCCTTTTTGCCTCTGGACCAGTTCTTTCGGTCAATGGCAGCCAGGACCTCTTCACTGTCCAGCAGGCTCTTGTCTGTGGCCGACAGCCAGGGATAGGGCATCGCTGCCATTATTCGAACAGTGCTCCTTCGCTTTCCTGGATCCGGACGTCGGTTTCAAAATATGCCGTCAGTCCCCTGATCATGTACTCGGGGTCCTTTGAACCGGCGGTTTCAAAACTCGAGTGCATCGCAAGCTGTGCCAGGCCGATATCCACCGCATTCACGGAAACCTGGATGTTGGAGAGGTTTCCCAGCGTGCTGCCGCCCAGGACATCGGAGCGGTTGGCGAATGTCTGCACCGGCACTCCTGCCGTGTTCATGATGGCTGTGAACAGCGCCCGGGAATAGGCATCCGTTGTGTATTTCTGGTTTGCGCTTTCCTTGATGACAATGCCGCCATTGAGCCAGCAGCAGTTGACCGCATCGGTTTTCTCCGGGTGGTTGGGATGAACCGCATGGGCGTTGTCGCAGGAAACCATGAAGGACTTAGCCACAGCCTGCAGGTATTCCTCCTCCGAATATCCCAGACAGGAGGCGATTCTTGTCAGTGTGTCCTTCAGGAATGTGCTCATTGCACCCTGTTTCGTGTTGGATCCCACTTCCTCGTTGTCCAGACAGCAGTAGACATTCACGCTCTTCGGGTTGTCCGCCGCAATGAAGGCCTTCAGGCTCGCAAACGAGCACTCCAGGTCATCCAGCTTCGGGCTGGATACGAACTCGTCTTCATAGCCCCATACCCTGCCGGTTTCCCGGTTTACCAGGAACAGGTCCTTGGCCAGGATGTCTTCCTTTGCCACACCGAGTTCACTCGCCACCATTTCATCAAAGGCGCCTTTTTTCAGTGCCCCGGCGGAAAACAGCGGCAGCAGGTCCACCTGGCGGTTGAATTTGTACCCGTCATTGACCTGACGGTTGAAATGGATCGCCACGTTGGGGATCAGCAGGATGTCCCGGTCGATGTACAGCAGATGACTTTTCATGCCGTTTCCTTCCCGGACAAACACACGGCCGCCGACAGTCAGCGGACGGTCCAGCCAGGTGGAGTCGATCATGCCGCCATAGGCCTCCACATCCAGCTTCAGGTATTCATTGGGTCCCTCCAGCTCCGCCACTGTCTTTACCTTGTAGCACGGAGAATCGGAGTGTGCCGCTGTCATCTGGAAATGGAAATCCGTGATGTCGCTGCCTGTCTTGAAGGCGATCAGGCTGCTGCCGTTTCGCGTGGTGTAATACCGGCCATGAGGCTGCACCTGCCAGGCCTGCCCTTCCGGCAGATATGTGAATCCTTCTGCATCCAGGTATTCCCGCACCGTGTGAATGGTGTGGAACATACTGGGTGATTTCCGGATAAATTCTGTCAGCTCTTTCGCTGTATCCAAATAATTCATAGTGTAAGTTCCTCCATTAGAAAGTTTAGCATTTCCCGCGTCCTTTGTCCCCCGAGGTCCGTCGGGCACCCCACGGCACGGGGCAAAGAAGCGGTCTCTGAAACAGGATCCCTCCCTTATGAAAAAAAGGAGACCGGAGTCTCCCTTTATAATGAGCAATTCTTATACGTGCCTTTACGCGCCTTTTTCGTCTTCGCGCTTGCGGATCATGGGCATGATCATACCCAGGAGCAGGTACACGATCGGAGCGGCGATGTTCAGAACTGTCCGGCCCATATCGCTCAGGTCAATGGTTCCCATCAGACAGCAGGCTGCCGTAACGAAGAAGCACCAGAAGCCGAAGAACAGGGCCACGCCGTTGTTCTTGACGAATTCATATTCCCGCGGGAATTTTGCACTCTGTCTACGCAGCATGATGTAGGCGAAGAATACCCACAGATAACGCATCGGCATGCAGACGGAGTTCAGACGGGTCAGCCATGCGATGACGTCGCTTGCGCCGGATCCCATCAGCTGGATGGCAATGATGGCACCGGAGAGAACAACGATCAGCAGGATACCATTGGTGTAGGCACCAAACCGGTTCTGCTTGAGCAGTGCTTTCGGAACATACTGACGTGCGTTTTCGTCATCCAGCAGCATCCGCAGGGGCGCGTCGATGGACAGCGTCAGAGTGGAGAACTGGCCGATGGCGTTGCAGGCACCGTACAGAATGACAAACAGGTTGCCGACGTGGTACAGGCCGCCAAGCTCACGCATGGCTTCGTACTGACCGTTGGCAATGAAGCCTGTGCTGGTCATGGCCATCGCAAAATCCTGACCGGTCTGTGCAGTTACCCATCCATCGATCACGGCAGGATCCACACCGGCGGAACCGGCTGCAGCCACTGCATCCTTGATCGTCTGTGCATTCTGGCCAAGGGCAAATACCTGGAAAGAGCTGCCGGCAGTCACTTCTGCACCGGCGATGGTTCCATCCGCTGCCACTGTCATGGTCACCGGAGAGAACACCAGAGCCATGGCGATGGTACCCAGAATGGCGCAGACCATGACCATGATGGCCAGCGCGATCATGCCCTTCGGGAAGTTCTTGGCCGGGTTTTCAACCTTGTTTACATACGGAGAGATCTTCTCGCATCCGCCGACAGCGAACACAAGGATCGACAGCGATGTAAAGTACTGTACGTTGAACTGCGGGATGATGTTTTCCCAGCTCCAGTCAATGTTGGAGAAGCTGGCAGCCGGGTTGATGGCCGGTGCCGCAAACATCATGAGGATGTAGAGCAGCGACATGGCAAACATCGTGGTGCCGGCCAGAGAAGCCAGGGGCTTCAGAACGCTCAGACCACGGGTCGCGATCCAGCAGAACAGCAGGAACACCACCGCAGTTGCAAGCTGAACCTGCCATGTGGGCAGAGCATCATACCAGGAATTCTTCAGGCACATCCAGGCCAGGGCCTTCAGACCGCCGGAACCCTTGGATGCAATATAAGGAATGTGCACGACCCAGTAGGTATAGCCTGCATAATAGGCAAGTTTCGGGTTGGTTGTTTCCAGAACCCAGGAGGTGACCCCTCCACCGAGGTTTTTAAAGGCCGATCCCAGCTCGCCGACCATCAGAGCGTACGGTACGAAGTACAGAACAAACATCAGGATCCATGAGAAGATGACCTGTGTCCCGTTGAAATAGCCGAATCCATTGACGACATTTCCGAATCCCCATACCGTGGAGAACGCCATAAACGCCAGCGTATACCATGTCATTCTTTTGGTATTGACGTTTTTGGCTTCCGTATTGTTGGACATACTGAACTCCTTTCTCATCGTTCCATTTTATGGAAACACGATTGAAACGTATTGTCAAAGAATTATGGGTTCCCTTTGTCATTTTCGTACATTTTTCAAAGATATGTAAGATATTTTCAATGCCTGTGGACAAACACAAAAAAAGCCCCGAAGGGCTTTGTGTTTCAGGTTAGGCTACGATCTCGGTAACGTTGCCGGCACCAACTGTGTGGCCGCCTTCACGGATGGAGAACTTTGTACCGTTTTCCAGCGCGATCGGAGCGATCAGTTCAACGTTCATTTCCACGTTGTCGCCGGGCATAACCATCTCTGTGCCTTCCGGCAGTGTGATGACACCGGTTACGTCAGTTGTACGGAAGTAGAACTGAGGACGGTAGTTGGAAACGAACGGTGTGTGACGTCCGCCTTCATCCTTGCTCAGAACATATACCTGAGCCTTGAAGGTTGTGTGGGGGTGTACGGAAGCCGGCTTGGCCAGGCACTGTCCACGCTGGATCTCGTCACGTGCAACACCACGCAGCAGAGCACCGATGTTGTCGCCAGCCTGTGCTTCGTCCAGCTGCTTGTGGAACATTTCCAGACCGGTCAGTACGGATTTGCGGGTCGGCTTGATTCCGACGATTTCCACTTCGTCACCCAGGTGAGCTGTACCACGCTCTACACGTCCGGTGGCTACAGTACCACGGCCGGAGATGGTCATAACGTCTTCGACAGCCATCAGGAACGGCTTGTCTGTTTCACGTACGGGATCGGGGATCCATGTATCAACAGCTTCCATCAGCTCGTCGATGGAACCGGTGTACTTCGGATCGCCTTCCAGTGCCTTCAGAGCGGAACCGCGGATGATCGGAGTTTCGTCGCCATCGAAGCCATACTCGTTCAGCAGTTCGCGAACTTCCATTTCAACCAGGTCGATCAGTTCTTCGTCGTCAACCATGTCGCACTTGTTCAGGTATACAACGATGTAGGGAACGCCTACCTGACGGGCCAGCAGGATGTGCTCGCGGGTCTGGGGCATCGGGCCGTCGGATGCGGCTACTACCAGGATCGCACCGTCCATCTGAGCGGCACCGGTGATCATGTTCTTTACATAGTCAGCGTGGCCCGGGCAGTCAACGTGTGCATAGTGACGCTTGTCTGTCTGGTATTCAACGTGTGCAGTGTTGATGGTGATGCCGCGTTCCTTTTCTTCGGGAGCGCCATCGATTTCATCATAGGCAGTGGCCTTCGCCATACCCTTTTCACCAAGAACCTTGGTGATGGCAGCGGTCAGCGTAGTCTTGCCGTGGTCAACGTGGCCGATGGTGCCGATATTTACGTGAGTTTTACTTCTGTCAAATTTTTCCTTAGCCATTTGATTTCCTCCTGTTTTGAAAATATCCGGTCCTAATCATTTTATTGCAGCCTTTGAATAAAGGCAACTGAAACCGGAGCTAGTTGGACGCGCTTTCCTTGATGATCTTCTCGGAAATGCTCTTGGGAACCTCGGAGTAGTGGTCGAACTTCATGGAGTAGTTGCCGCGGCCCTGTGTGAAGGAACGCAGATCCGTGACGTAGCCAAACATTTCCGACAGCGGGATCATGGCACGGACGATCACGGCGTTGCCGCGTTCTTCCTGCTCAGTGATCTGGCCGCGGCGGCTGGAAACGTCGCCCATGACAGAACCCAGGTATTCAGAGGGAGCGGTGACTTCCACGAACATGATGGGTTCCAGCAGAACAGGCTTGCACTTCTTGGCAGCTTCTTTCAGCGCCATGGATGCGGCGATTTTGAACGCCATTTCACTGGAGTCCACATCGTGGTAGGAACCGTCAAACAGAGTGGCTTTGATGTCAATGACGGGATACCCGGCAATCATGCCGTTGTCCAGCGCATCCACCAGGCCTTCGTTGGTCGGCTTGATGAATTCACGGGGAACCGTACCGCCCACGACAGCATCCACGAACTCGAAGCCCTTGCCTTCGTTGGGCTCGAAGCGGATCCATACGTGGCCGTACTGACCTTTACCACCGGACTGACGGATGTACTTGCCTTCGCATTCCGCGGTGTCGCGGATGGTTTCACGGTAGGCTACCTGCGGTTTGCCGACATTGGCTTCCACTTTAAACTCGCGGCGCAGACGGTCAACGATGATGTCCAGGTGAAGTTCACCGACACCCGCGATGATGGTCTGACCGGTTTCTTCATTGGTATATGTCTTGAACGTGGGGTCTTCTTCCGCCAGTTTTGCCAGCGCCAGACCCATCTTGTCCTGGTCGGCCTTTGTCTTGGGTTCCAGGGACAGCTCAATCACGGGTTCCGGGAATTCCATGGACTCCAGGATGATCGGATTCTTTTCATCGCACAGGGTGTCGCCTGTCGTGGTGTTCTTCAGACCGACCGCCGCAGCGATGTCACCGGCATAAACCTCGGAGATTTCCTTTCGGGCGTTGGCGTGCATCTGCACGATCCGGCCGAAGCGCTCCTTCTTGTTCTTTGTGGAGTTCAGGACGTAGCTGCCTGCCGTTGCCTTTCCGGAATAGACGCGGAAGAAGGACAGCTTGCCTACGAAGGGGTCGGCAGCGATCTTGAACGCCAGCGCTGCAAACGGCTCGTCATCCGAGGCGTGACGCTGCTCGGCTTCGCCATCCAGGGTCGTGCCGTTGATTGACGGGATGTCCAGGGGGCTGGGAAGGTAGTCAACCACGGCATCCAGAACCATCTGTACACCTTTGTTCTTGTAGGCGGAACCGCACAGTACCGGGAAGAAGTCGCCGTTGCAGACAGCAATGCGCAGGACGCGCTTGATTTCCTCCACAGAGGGTTCTTCGCCTTCCAGGACCTGCATCATCAAGTCTTCATCGTAGTCTGCCAGGTATTCCAGCAGCTTCATGCGGTATTCTTCCGTCAGATCCTGCAGGTCTTCGGGAACATCCGTGACTTCAATGTTTGTACCCAGGTCGTTAGTGTAAATCTCGGCCTTGCGCTCGATGATGTCCACGATGCCCTTGAACGTGCTTTCGGCACCGATCGGCAGCTGGATGGGGCAGGATTTTGCGCCCAGACGGTCAACGATCGTGTTGCAGGACATGATGAAGTCTGCACCGATCGCATCCATTTTGTTGACGAACACGATACGCGGAACGTTGTATTCCGTAGCCTGACGCCATACAGTCTCGGTCTGAGGCTCTACGCCGGCCTTTGCATCCAGAACCGTAACCGCACCGTCCAGCACGCGCAGGGAGCGCTCTACTTCGACAGTGAAGTCCACGTGACCCGGAGTATCGATGATGTTGATCCGGTGACCCTTCCAGAATGCTGTCGTGGCCGCGGATGTGATGGTGATGCCCCGTTCCTGTTCCTGGGCCATCCAGTCCATCGTGGAGGCGCCATCGTGGGTCTCGCCCATTTTGTGGTTGACGCCTGTGTAGTACAGGATACGCTCGGTCGTTGTCGTTTTTCCGGCGTCGATATGAGCCATGATTCCGATGTTGCGGGTATCCTTCAGGGAGACTTCTCTAGGCATATATATATTCCTTCCTTGAAATTACCAGCGGTAGTGGGCGAATGCCTTGTTCGCTTCGGCCATCTTGTGGACGGATTCACGCTTCTTCACGCTTGCTCCGGTGTTGTTGGCCGCGTCGATGATTTCAGCTGCCAGGCGCTGCTCCATGGTCTTTTCGTTGCGCAGACGGGCGTAGTTCACCAGCCAGCGCAGACCCAGCGTCAGACGGCGCTCATCGGATACTTCCACGGGCACCTGGTAGTTGGCACCGCCGACACGGCGCAGCTTCAGCTCCAGCTGGGGCATCACGTTTTCCAGGGCCTGTTCGAAGACTTCCATCGGCTGCTTGCCGGTCTTCACTTCGACGATGTCGAAGGCGTTGTACAGAATGTTCTGGGCTGTTCCGCGCTTGCCGTCGAGCATGATCTTGTTGATCAGGCGGGTAACCAGCTTGGAGTTGTAAATGGGATCCACCAGAACGTCACGTTTTGCAATGTGTCCTTTTCTCGGCATGTGTCAGATCTCCTTCCTACTTCTTCGGCTTCTTTGTACCGTACAGGGAGCGGGACTGCTTGCGGTCGTTAACGCCGGCGCAGTCAAGTGTGCCGCGGATAATGTGGTAGCGGACACCAGGCAGATCCTTGACACGGCCGCCGCGGATCAGCACTACGGAGTGCTCCTGCAGGTTGTGGCCGATGCCGGGGATGTATGCAGTGACTTCCATGCCGTTGGACAGGCGGACACGGGCATATTTCCGGAGAGCGGAGTTAGGTTTCTTCGGGGTCATTGTTCCGACACGGGTGCAGACACCGCGCTTCTGGGGAGAAGACAGGTTGGTCGGACGGGATTTCAGGGAGTTGTATCCGCGGTTCAGAGCCGGTGACTTGGAGACGTTTTCGCCTGCCTTGCGGCCTTTGCGGATCAACTGGTTGATTGTAGGCATCAGGTGATCTCCTTTCTGATCATATGTGGTACACGAACCCGGGCGGTTCATTGATGGCCCGATAGAAAAGGCTCGTTTGCAGAGCCTTTGCGTACGGGTAGCAGTATAGCAGAAGATAATGCCAGAATGCAACAGGAAATTTGCGGCAGGCAGAGCGTCCCCTCTTCGCCTGCAGGAGATGAGGGTCCATGCCGCCGGTTCCGGTTCTGTCTGGGGCTCTCCTGCCTCCCTGCTGTGAAGGAACCGGAGTGCGTGAATGAACCCGCTCCCTCATGTCCCATCACTGCAGGCAGCTCCCGGGTGCGCTATAATCAGACTGTGACAGACGGACATCCGGAAAGGTCCCAAAAAGCCCCAAAAAGCACAAATTGGTGCTGAAAACCCCGCATAACATCGATACATAAAGGAGAATTAACCAATGAAACATAAAATCGCGTTCATCGACATGGATGGCACTCTCTACCAGACAGAGAATGACATCATTCAGGAATCCACCCTGGCAGCCATTGACCAGCTGCGCCAGGCGGGTTACAAAATCGTGGCCGCCACCGGACGGCCGCTGAATCAGATGAAGCTGATCATGGACCGCGTGGAATTTGATTATTACGTCCTGATCAACGGCGGCTACATCCTGGACAGAGATCTCAATGAAATCAACGCCTTCCCCATTGTGCAGCGGACCGTCAACGATCTTGTGCAGCTGGCAAAGGACAACGAATATGGACTGATGTTCCATTTCGGTGATGCCACTTATATCTACAACGATTTCTATCCTATGTATTATTTTTCCAAATATGCCAATGTGCTGGACAGTCTGTTCTACGACCCGACACATTCCTTCCACAAACGCCACAGAGTATTCAACGCCGTGATCCTCACCAAGGATCCTGCAGGCCTGGACGCCTTCATGGAAGCACACCCCAATCTGCGCTCGGATCTGATCAACATCAAGACCGAAGGCATTGCCTACGACATCTTCAACAGTGCCACAGACAAAGCCGAAGGCATTCAGGCAGTCCTTGACTACGAAGGTCTGGACTGGGAGGATGCCATCGCATTCGGCGATTCCACCAACGACACACAGATGCTGGAAAAAGCCGGCATCGGCGTGGCCATGGGAAGCGCCACGGACTACGTCAAGAGCTTTGCGGATATAGAAACCACCGATGTCTATCACGACGGGATCTACAATGCCGTCAAGCAGATCCTGGCGCAGGAAGCCGGGGAATAACCGCCCGGACGGCACGACCGGACTGCGGCATTTCCATTGCAGCCGTCGGAAGCAGATCATACAGCAAAGAGGAGCATGCCGGTTCATGCTCCTTTTTTGCTGCGCTGTTTCGTCCCGCCTCACCGTAAGGCAGAACACGGACGCAGGGCAGTCACTTCCCTTCATGATCCGGGTCCTGTCCTTCGCCGGATTCCGCTGCCAGTGCCTCCTGCATCGTATCCCGGTCATGGCAGCCCGCACATGTCCCGTTCTTCAGCAGGATCAGGGTATCGGCCAGCCGCAGCGCTTCCTGCGGATCATGGGTGACAAACACAACCGTCATATGCAGTCTGGCCTGCAGCCTGAGCAGGACCGTCTGAAGTTCCTTCCTCGAAGCCTGATCCAGAGAGGAAAACGATTCATCCAGCAGCAGCAGATCCGGCCGGGAAACGATCGCTCGGGCCAGGGCAGCCCGCTGCCTCTGTCCCCCGGACAGGGTGCCGGCCACCTGGTTTTCCGGCGGACAGCCACAGAGTTCCATGGCCTGGCGCGCCTTTTGCTCCCGCACCTGCCGGGACCACCGGCGGGCATCCAGACCATACATGACGTTGTGCAGCACCGTGGCATGAGGCAGCAGTTTTCCGTCCTGGAAAGTCATCTTCACGCTCTCCGGAATCCCCTGCACTGTGCCTTCCTCCGGCTGTTCCAGTCCTGCAAGAATACGCAGCAGAGTCGTTTTCCCCGAACCGGAGGGCCCGAAGACCACTGTAATGGACCCCGCGGGTATGATGGCGCAAAATCCTGCGAGGGCCGTCGTCTGACCATAGCGCTTTGAAAGCTGTTCAATCTGTATCGGATCCATGTCTCTCATTATACAAAAAAGGCCCGGAAGAGTCCGAGCCTGAAAGTCAGCAAGAAAGATCTTACTTGATTTCGACAGTTGCACCGGCAGCCATCAGTTTTTCCTTGATCTGATCGGCTTCTTCCGGAGAAATGTTTTCCTTGATCGCAGCGGGAGCGCCGTCAACCAGTTTCTTCGCATCTACCAGGCCCAGACCGGTGATTTCACGGACAGCCTTGATGACAGCAACCTTGGTGCCGCCTACGGATGTCAGGGTAACCGTTACTTCGGACGGACCTTCATCCTTTGTCTCTTCAGCAGCCGGAGCAGCAACTGCAGCAGCAGCCACAACGCCGAACTTGTCTTCGATCGCCTTTACCAGGTCGTTCAGCTCGAGGATGGTTGCCTCCTCAAGATATGCCAGAATGTCTTCCTGTGTCAGTTTAGCCATTTTGATTTCCTCCTGTTATTCGGCAGCCGCTTCTTCGGCCGGGGCTGCTCCGCCGTTTTCCTTGGCTTCGGCCAGTGCCTTCACAGTCATCGCGAACTTGATGACCGGAGCGTTCAGGGTCGATGCAAAGCGCGCCAGCATGCCTTCCTTGTTGGGGAGAGCTGCCAGTGTCTTGATGGTTTCTTCGTCGACGACTGCACCGTCCACAACACCGTTCTTCACGATCAGCTTGTCGTGATCCTTGGCGAACTTCGCCAGTACACGCGCCGGTGCAACCTGATCGGCACCGAATGCCAGGGCGTTGGGTCCTTTCAGGACTTCGGCGAAGGCATCGTAGCCCAGTGAGCGGGCTGCACGCTGTGCGATGGTGTTCTTGTAGACCTGGAGGTCGACGTCTTCAGCACGCAGGAGCTTACGCAGTTCCGTCACTTCAGCCACTGTCAGACCGCGGTATTCCACCAGCACAATGCTGGCAGCATCTTTCATGCGGTCCGTCAGGGCGCTGACGGCAGCTTCCTTCTGCGCGAGGATGTCTTTGTTCATTCTTCCACCTCTGCTTCTATCGTCATGATATCCAAAATACAAAAGCCCGCGGACCGCGGGCTTGCATACTTAAAAACAAGTATCTGCGTCCCTCGGTAACATGATTAAGCTTTCGCCGTTACTGTCTTTGGAATATCGATAACAACCTAAATCTACCTGCATCACTGCAGGATGTCAAATGTTATTTTACAATCTCGACCTTGATGCCGGGGCCCATGGTTGTGGACAGCACCAGGTTCTTCATGTAGGTTCCCTTGACCTTGGTCGGACGTGCCTTCAGGATCGTGTTGAAGATCGCGTTGAAGTTTTCCACCAGCTTGCCGTCCTCGAAGGATACCTTGCCGATCAGGACATTGATGTTGCCGTCCTTGTCCACACGGTAGGTTACTTTACCCTTCTTGACTTCGTTTACGGCATTGGCCACATCCATGGTCACCGTTCCGGTCTTCGGGTTCGGCATCAGACCCTTGGGGCCCAGAATGCGTCCCAGACGACCCAGTTTGCCCATCATGTTGGGAGTGGCGATCAGGACATCGAAGTCCATCCAGCCGCCCTGGATCTTCTGGATCATTTCGTCGGAGCCGACAAAATCAGCACCGGCTTCTTCGGCCTCGCGGGCCTTGTCGCCTTCAGCCACGACAGCCACTTTCTGTGTCTTGCCGGTGCCGTTGGGCAGAACCATGGCGCCACGGATCTGCTGATCTGCGTGACGGGGGTCAACGTTCAGGTTGAAGCACAGCTCCACCGTTTCGTCGAACTTCGCGCTTGCCAGTTCCTTTGCCAGGGCGACAGCCTCTGCAACGGGATAAGCTTTTTCGAAGTCCACCTTTTCGGCAGCTGCTCTGTATCTCTTGCTAGTCTTTGCCATGTCGTTCTCCTATTCCATGCCTTCCACTTTGATGCCCATGTTCTTCGCAGTGCCTGCGATGATCTTCATGGCAGCCTCAACATCGTTGGCGTTGAGGTCCGGCATCTTGTACTCGGCAATTTCCTTCAGCTGATCCTTGGTGATGGATCCTGCAGTCACCTTCTGGTCACCGCTGGCCTTGCTGATGCCGGCAGCTTTCTTCAGCAGGTTTGCAGCCGGAGTGGTTTTCAGCTGGAAATCGAAGCTCTTGTCTTCATAGGCAGTGATGATGACAGGTACGACATCACCTTTGCGGTCCTTGGTCGCATCGTTGAATGCGTTGCAGAACTGCGGCATGTTGATGCCTGCAGAAGCCAGCGCCGGTCCGGGTTTTGCACCGCCGGCCATGAACTGGAGCTTGCAGACTTTCGTTACTTTTTTCTTGGCCATAAGACACCTCCTGTATTTGTCTTATGCAGTGGTTTCCGGGCTCTCGCCCTCCCACGCATGCTTATTTACTCTACTCAAAAAAAGCCGCTCTTTCAAGCGGCTTTCCTGCAATTCCGTGGCAGACTGAGATAAATCCCAGTCACTTTGTCACTTTGATGACGGTCTCAGTCCCAGTACCCGTTGTACTCATCGATGTCATACCAGTCATCGTCATGTTCGAAGAAATCCCGGTAGTAGTCCTCTGCTTCATCATAGGGATTCCAGGGTTCGCCGTATTCATACCGGATCCCTGTGTTCCAGGACATGCGCTGGATGGTGCCTGTGATGCCGTGCCCCAGGGCAAATACCGCAATGGCCAGCACCGCGGCTGCCAGAGACAGAGCGAGCATCTCCAGCCGGCGGGGTCTCCAGGCGTGCCAGGCAAAGAAGAGCGCCGCGGCAGAAAGCAGCACGGAAATGACACCGGCGACAAGCCACCAGCTGCCGACGGATCCGATCACTGCAAAGACCAGTCCCACGACTGCAAGGATCAAGGCTGCGGCGGGATTGGAGGACGCCCTGCGGATCTGTCCGGCAGGTCCGCCGTCCCGGGGTGGACGGGGCATCTTCAGGTCGGGACCATTCTTCGGGCGGGGCGGAACCTGTCCTGCGGTTTCCGGACCGCTTCCGGCTGCATCGGCTTGTGTATCCCGATGGCTGCCGGCATCCTGACGGGTCTCATCCTGTGCTTGCTCTGCAGGACCTTCCGGCTTCTCATGATCCTGTGTGTCCGTTGGTGCCGCCGGATCGGCCGTGCTGTCATCCGAGGGAATCTCCGGAAGTTCACTCACAGCCCTGGCCGTTTCCCGTTCCAGCGCACTGACATCCTTCTGTGTGTCTGCAACAGGTCCGCCGGCACTGTCTGCTGCGTTCGGTGTATCCTGCAGGGTATCGGCTTCCCTGGATTCTCCGGATTTGTATTCATTGTTTTCCATAACTGGTCTCCTTTGCTCCCGCACCAGGTGAGTTCCCCGGTATCAGAGCGGTCTGAACAGCTTCATTATATCCCATGAGAGGGATATGCCAGGAAATGTGTCTCCCTGGCCTGTGGGAGTATCATACAGATATGGATGAACGGACGATCGCAGCTGCAGTCGGCAGCACGGACTTTACCATTGAACCGACGAATCTGGGGATTTCCAATGAGAATCTGCTGGTGACAGCGCAAGACCGCCAGTATTTCTGGCGCCGGCCAAAAGCGGGAGCCGCTCTGCTGGCCACAAGCCACGATGCGGAGATCCGCGCCATGGAACTCGCTGCGGATCTGGATGTGCCAACGCTGTACTATGACCGGACAACCGGCGAGAAACTGAGCCGGCGAGTGCAGGCTGTGACATTCGGCGAGTCCGCTGATGCAGACAGATACAGACGCGCCGGACAGCTCGTTGCCTTTCTGCACAGAAAGCCACCAGTCGAGACAGTGTTCGATCCCTTCGAAAAGCTGGAGCAGTACCGCAGCCGGACCAGGACCCCGGTTTCCTTTCCCCATGAACAGGAGATCCTGGACTGCGCCCGTTCTCTCTGGGAGCCGCTCTGTCTGTGTCACAACGACCTGGTTTGCGGGAATATCCTTCTGGGACAGGACCGGGACTGGCTCATCGACTATGAATATGCGGCTGCAGGCGATCCCCGGTTTGACCTGGCCGGGTTTCTGTCGGAAAACAGCATCCTGGACCCTGCTGCCCGTGCGCAGTTTCTCGAGGGATACAACAGTTCATATCCCGAATGGCAGATCATGGTGTTCGAGCTGGTGGCCGACATGATCTGGGCCAACTGGGCACAGATGCTGCTGGAAACGCGTCAGGATCCGGTGTTTGCAGAGATCCTGAGAGACAAACAGGCGCATTTTGAAAATATTCTGAACAAACTGGTGGACAGGAAAAACTGATGTGGTATATTAGACAGGCACTCAGGCCAGAGTTCAAATATAGATTGGCGCGTTGGAGAAACGGTTAACTCACATGCCTTTCACGCATGCATTCACGGGTTCGAATCCCGTACGCGTCACCATTTCGTAAAAATTCGGACCTGAAGAGCTTCGTTTTCATCGAAAACGGGCACCTCTGGTTCGTTACTGTAGGAGACCTCGGAGAAATCTGAGGCTTTTTTTCTTTCTTGTGACCCTCTCATTATATTTGGTCATATGACCGGGGCTCCTGTGTTCTCCGGACCGTTTGGCTTCCCCTGCCCTGCATCCACTCCCTTCAACTCCCTGCACATTCCCCATAAACCGGCAACCGGCCTTCAGCAGTTTTCCCGCTGTCATGCAGGCAGGCGGGCAGAATCATCTGCGGTACGTGATGAAACGCCGTTGCACTCCCCATTACGCGCAGCCTGTTTCCAGTAAATATTCTTCTTGACACTTCTGATTTTTCCATGCTATCCTTTCTAGGCAATCAAGATGGCGCGTTGGAGAAACGGTTAACTCACATGCCTTTCACGCATGCATTCACGGGTTCGAATCCCGTACGCGTCACCATTCAGCAGACAACGCCGCAACAGCGGCGCTTTTTTTTATACCCGGAGACCCTTGTGCCTGCTATCGGCAGTCTGCCGGACGTGACTTCCTGCCTTTCATCGACGGCATCCCGCTGTATGATAAGGAGGCAGAGGAATGCACGGACACAAAAAAAAGACCTCAGATCGCAAATGAGGCCGCTTGTCCGGAAGACAAAAGATGAAATGAAAGAACCTCTGCCGGACCATTGCACTATACCAGAGTCAACCGGTACATGTCTTCCGGTTCTGACACAAATCCGCACGTTTCTGTGCAATACAAGGAGATTTCATGACATTCAAAGACTTTCCCTATACCCGACCCGACCTGGCAGACATTCAGGCACAGCTGGACCGCATCCTGCAGTCCCTGCAGCAGGCCGGGGATGCTCCTGCTTTTCTGGAGATTCTGCATGAATATGACGACCTGAAATCGCATTTCATGACCCTGGCGGAACTGGCGGCCATCCGCCATACCCTGGATACCAGGGATCCGTTCTATACCGCGGAGAATGACTGGTTCGATGCCTCGATGCCCCTGATCGAGGAGTCTTTCCAGAAGATCCTCGATCAGGTCCTGCACAGTCCGTTCCGGCCGGACATTGAACAGGTCATTCCCAAAACCTGGTTCATGGCGGCTGAGATGGACCGGAAAAGTTTTTCACCGGAGATCATCCCACTGCTGCAGAAGGAAGCCTCCCTGGCTTCCGCCTACCAGAACCTGATTGCCTCCGCCCAGATCCCCTTTGACGGGACACAGCATACCCTGGCACAGCTCGAGAAACCCATGAACGATCCCGACCAGGAGGTCCGGAAAACGGCCAGTCTGGCATACTGGGGATGGTTTGCGCAGAACGAACCGGAGCTGCAGGCACTCTTCAGTGACCTGGTCCAGGTCCGCACAGACATGGCACACTGTCTGGGCTTCGAATCCTTCATCGATCTCGGGTATCTGCGGATGCACCGCTTCGACTATGACCGGCAGGATGTGGAAACCTACCGACAGCAGATCCTGGAAGATATCGTCCCGCTCTGTCAGGAACTGTACACCGCGCAGAAACAGCGCCTGCATACCGCGACCCTTCCCGTCTGGCAGGAAAAGTCGGAATTTCCCTCCGGAAACCCGGCCCCGGTCTGTGCCGGCAGTGAAATGACCGCACGGGCACAGCGGATGTACCGGGAACTCTCGGAGGAAACCGGGCGCTTCTTCGACGACATGTCTGCCCGCCAGCTGATGGATCTGGAGGCCCGGCCGGGAAAAGCCGCCGGCGGCTACTGCACCTGGCTTCCCGATCACAGGGCTCCGTTCATCTTTGCCAATTCCAACGGCACGCAGTCAGACGTGGAAACCCTGACGCATGAAGCAGGCCACGCCTTCCAGGTCTGGTCCTCCACGCCTGTGTTCCCGTCAGACCTTGCCTGGCCCACCAGTGAATCCGCGGAGATTCACTCCATGTCTATGGAATTCTTCACATGGCCCTGGATGGAGTCTTTCTTTGGAGACGAAGCAGACCGGTACCGCTTTGCCCATTTGTCCGGTGCGGTGAAGTTTCTGCCCTATGGCGTGCTGGTGGATCACTTCCAGCATGAAGTCTATGCCCATCCCGACTGGACTGCCGACGAGCGGAACGCCTGCTGGCGGTCACTGGAAAAACAGTATCTTCCGCACAAGGACTACAGCGGAATCGACGTTCTGGAGCGAGGCGGATGGTGGATGCGCCAGCTGCACATCTTCATGGACCCGTTCTATTACATTGACTACACCCTGGCACAGGTGGCTGCCCTGCAGTTTCTGGCCCGGATGCTCGATCGGGACAGCGGGGCATTCCAGGATTATCTCCAGATCTGCCGGCTGGGCGGCACCCTGCCGTTCCGGGACCTCATGCACAGGGCGCATCTGCAGGTGCCCTTTGAACCCGGCTGCCTGAAGGACACAGCTGCCACGCTGCGACAGTGGTTTGCGCAGCACATGCCGGCTGTGACAGAACGCTGAGTCACCCGCATCTGCCGGCTCCTGAAACAGATTCCCGGCCAGGCCTGCCGCCTGCCCCGGGTTCTGACAAAGGGGCAGTCTGCACAAAAGAAACCCGGATTCTCCCGCCACCTGTCTGCTGTAAGCAGCAAGAGGTGTCTGGAAGGATCCGGGTTTTTATCAGTTTCATCCCATCTGTCTGACGACAGCGGTCCTTGCGGATGGATTCAGCCGGGGAGAATGCCGGTGATCAGGATCACTGCAATGATTGCCGGGAGCAGGAACCGGCAATAAGTCCGGATCCATTTCGGAAACCGCAATCCTCGGCCGGTATCGGCTTCTTCGGTGAACCGGTTCCAGCCCCAGCCCTGTTTCCAGGTGCAGAACACCACGAACACCAGCGATCCCAGGGGCAGCAGGATGTTGGAAACCAGGAAATCCTCCAGGTCCATGATCGTGCTTCCGGCTCCCAGCGGCTGGAGCCCGGCGAGGACATTGAAGCCCAGGGCACTGGGCAGACTCAGGACCATCATCGCTGCCGCACAGACAGCACAGGTTTTCTTCCGTGACCACCCGGTCAGGTCCATGGTGCTGGAAATGATGTTCTCGAACACCGCCAGGATCGTGGAAAAGGCGGCAAAGCTCAGGAACAGGAAGAACAGCGACCCCCAGAGCCTGCCCAGAGGCATGGCCGCAAAGATGTTGGGCAGCGTGACAAAAATCAGACCCGGTCCGGCGGTGGTTTCCACGTTGTAGGCAAAACAGGAAGGAATCACGATCAGGGCTGCCGTGAGCGCCACAAAAGTGTCCAGGAGGGCGATATGCACGGATTCCCCGAACAGCCGGTGCTCCTTGCCGATATAGGATCCGAAGATGGCCATGGCGCCGATCCCCAGGGACAGCGTGAAGAACGCCTGGTTCATCGCGGCTGCAATGACACTGCCCAGGCCGATTTCCCTGGCCCGGGCAAAATCCGGCACAAAGAGGTACTTCACGCCTTCTGCAGCCCCGGCGGACAGCATGGAATTCACGGCGAGCACCACCATGATGACCAACAGGGCGCCCATCATCCATTTCGTGACTCTTTCCAGTCCGGCCTGCAGGCCCCGGGCACAGATGCCGAATCCCGACACAATCACCAGAATGGTGAAGAACACCAGGGGACCCGGATTCGACAGCATATCCACATAGTGGGTACTTACCTGTTCCTGCCCGGCATTTACAAACTGTCCTGCGACCATATCCGCAAAATACCGGAGCATCCAGCCCGTCACGACAGTATAGAACATCATGAGCAGCCAGTTGCCTGCCAGGAAACAGGGTGTATACCAGTGCCATTTCGTGCCCGCCGGCTCCAGTTTTCCCAGCAGCCGGGCAGGACTGGTTCCGGCAGCCCGGCCGGTCGCAAATTCCATGGTCATGACCGGCAGTCCGAGCATCAGCAGAAACAGCAGGTAGAAGAACAGGAACACCCCGCCGCCGTACAGCCCGGCCACATAGGGGAACTTCCAGACATTGCCGATGCCGATCGCGCATCCCGCCGAAATCAGTATGAATCCCAGCCGGGATCCCAGTTTTTCCCTTTCCATTGAATCAGTCCAGCCCTTTCCATTCTCTTGCTCTCTGCCTGCGGGCACCGCCTTTTCCTGTACCCGCCCAGGCAGACAACTGCGGTGAAAAAAAGCCCCTCCCCGGATCTGTGCCGGAAAGAGACTGACGCAGCCCCCGGGCGGCGGTGCTTCTCATCACTGTGTGCGGTTCCAGGAATACAGGTCGCTGCGGTAGTAGGTCAGGGAATACTCCATGACTCTGCCCTCGCTGTCAAACCCGAGGCGCTTGCGGACCAGAACCGGCAGTGTCCGGGAGATGTTCAGACTGGACACCACTTCCTCATCCGGCAGCTGGGCCGAGAACTCTTCCTCCACCCGGGCCGGGGCGCCGGTTTCCTCATAGACCGATCCGCCCAGGTAGCTGAATCCGCCGTCAGGAAAGCAGGAAATGATGTATGCAATCCGGATGTCGTCAGCCGTGCAGACACGCTCCACGACAAAGGCTTCCTGTTCCGGGTCCAGGCCGAAGGCTGCCGCCATCCGCCTGCCGCAGGCTCTTGTGCTGGCATGCCAGCTGGATGTGCCGGGCTGTCTGCCGTGCAGGCGCATTTCTTCCGTGAATCCCCGGATCCCTTCCAGGGTTTCGGACATGGCCGGCTTCCAGATGACAAATGTGCCGCGCCCTCGTCCACGGTTGACCATACCGTCCTTTTCCAGATCCAGAATGGCCTGTCGGGCAGTGATCCGGGAGACGCCGTACATCTTCTGAATCTGGGTTTCACTTTCTATCTTGTCACCGGGCTGCAGGTCACCTTCCAGGATCCTGCGCCGGTATATGTCCTTGATCTGGACATACAGCGCCTTGGCACCCTTCCTTGACTCCAGTTTCTCCATCAAATTCTCTCTCTTTCTGCGTTTCTCTTCTCTTTCTGTCTGTCTCGATCCATTCATCCAGCGTCAGCGGCGTGTAACCCGAATACTGGCAGAAGCAGTTGATCAGGTGACAGGGGACAGGCCGCCGGCGCCCGCCGGGATCAGTGACCATGGTGGAAGACGCCATATCCTGCCAGGCATCCAGCAGGGCCTGGTCCATCGTGTCATGGATATGTCCATGCAGCATGTAGGAGCGGGGACTGCCCTGTTCATCCAACCGGTACTGTCCGTTGTAGCAGGCCATGGGATAGTGGGACAGGACCACCTTGCGGCGGTTGTCACTCAGCTCTGCATAGTCACGGATCCATTCAAACCGGGAGGCATCGAAGGCAGGATCCTTCAGATACCTGTCATGATTACCGCGGACGAGATACAGACGGCCGTTCAGCCGCTCAAGAATTTCGGTGGTCCTGGCTGCATCTCCCCAGCTCAGGTCACCCAGGATCACCACCTCGTCACAGGGCCTGACCCGCCGGTTCCAGCACTCGATCATGTGCTCATTCATTTCGCCGACAGATGCAAACCCCCGGCAGTCCATATGATCGTTCAGGGCCGCGTGCCAGAAGTGGCAGTCGGCGATGTAGTAGCGCATTTATCCGACCCTGCAGGCAAACCCCTGGGACTGCAGTTCCGACTGCGTCCGTTCCAGACTGACGTACTGGGAGTCCAGTTCTCCGGGTTCCAGCAGACCGGCGTCGATCAGCGCCTGGTGGTCGGCAGTCTCATAATCAATGGAAACCGTCATCTCCACGCGGCCATCCTTCACGGCACCCGAGGCATCAACGCCTTCCAGGCTGCCGTAGGATTCTGCCAGCACCCGGGTGATCGCTTCTTCGATCTTTGCCGCATCCGCACCCTGTTCCAGGCCCAGTTCCTCAAAGGAAACGCTTTCGGTCTGCACAGATTTTGTGACCTGGTCCCCCTGTGCGTTGAATTCATAACTGCCCGCCTCCGACGTGCAGGTCATGACCTGTTTCACTGTATCGGCACTGTCCGTGACTTCCCGGTTTTCTCCCGTCTGCCCGCCTCCCACGCGGACACAGCCGGCCAGAACAAGGCACAGAACCGCCATCCATGATCTCTTCATTTCCAACACCCCTTGCCGGCATATTCTATCATGAAACATAGCACAATTCTATGAACCCCAGGCAAATCCGGCCAGAAGAGTAAGCCCTTTCATAAAGACTTCAGGCGGCCTGCCCAGCCCCAGCCGCAGGGTCCCCGGCGCCCCGAAAAAACGCCCCGGCACAAAGAACAGCCCGGCTTTCTCCATCAGCTGCAGCGCGAAGTCCTCGTCATCCACCCCCTCAGGCAGCCGCAGAAGCGCCACAGATCCTGCTTCGGGAATCACACAGGAATACGAAGGATTGTCCTGGAGCCACGCTCGAAGCGCCGCAGTGTTCTGCTTTACGATGGCATTGTTGCGGGCCAGGACCGCTTCCCGGTGGCGGAGAACCGCCGCAGCCATGCGGTCATTCAGCGGCCCCGCCCCGATGAAGGTGTAGTCCCGGCGGATGTTCAGCCGGTCGATCAGCGCGCCAGGGCCCTTCACCCAGCCGATCCGGATCCCCGGACAGGCCAGGGCCTTCGACAGCGACCCCGTGGCGATCCCCTTTTCATACCGGTCGCTTACGGATGGCATGACCGTTCCGATACCGCGGTAGACCTCGTCGCAGAGGATCCACGCATCGTGAGTTTCCGCAATGCGGATCACCCGCTGCAGCTGCTCTTCCGTCAGGATCGTGCCGGTGGGATTGCCAGGCAGGTTCAGGATCAGAAGGTCCAGCCCCCTGTGTTCTGCCGCTTCCTCCAGCGCATCCAGATCCGCCTGCCAGTTTGCAGGATCCAGCTGCAGTTCTGTCACCTGCGCCCCGAGGCTGGCGGCGTACCCGGCAAACTGCTGATACCCCGGGGTGAACACCATCACGCTGTCTTCCGGTTCAATGAGTTCATCCATCACATGCTGGCTGGCATTCACGCATCCCGCTGCCGTGGTGATGTTTTCCGGTCCGCCGGTTTCATACATGGCCAGGATTTGCCGCTTGAGTTCCTCACTGCCGGTGATGGGACCGTAATCCAGCACCAGTTCGGAAAAAAGGCCCGGTTCCAGGGCCTCGAGTTCTTCCAGACGCAGTGCGTCACAGCTGGTTTCGGTCATGTTCACCTTCGCCAGCGTTTCATAGCGGGTCATCCACTGCTCGGCAGCGAATTCACTGAGCATCGTAGAACACCTTTGACAGGAAGTCCTTCGCCCGCTCGGATTTCGGGTTCGTGAAGAACGCCTCGCTGTCTCCTTCTTCCACCAGATGCCCCTGGTCCAGGAAGAGCACCCGGTTGGCCACGTGCCTGGCAAATCCCATCTCATGCGTGACCACGATCATGGTCATGCCCTGGCGTCCCAGGTCCTTCATGACCTCCAGCACTTCCTTGATCATCTCGGGATCCAGCGCACTGGTGGGTTCGTCAAACAGCATCATGTCCGGGTTCATGCACAGGGCCCGGGCAATCGCCACACGCTGTTTCTGTCCGCCGGAAAGCTGGTTGGGGTAGCTGTCCTTCTTGTCCAGCAGCCCTACCTTGTCCAGATACTCCAGCGCCGTCTTCTCCGCTTCTTCCCGGGAGCGCTTCAGCACCGTCATCTGCGCCAGCGTGCAGTTGTCCAGCACCGTCTTGTTGGGGAACAGGTTGAAGTGCTGGAACACAAACCCCATGCGGTTTCGCTGCTCCCGGTATTTTGCCTTGTCTGCGGGATCCATCAGCTCGCCGTCCATATACACCGCGCCGTCATCCACCGTCTCCAGACCATGGATGCACCGAAGCAGCGTGGACTTGCCGGAGCCGGAGGGACCGATCAGGCACACGATGTCCCCCTTGTTCACTTCCAGGCTGACGCCATTGACTGCATGCACGCCGCCGAAGTGCTTGGATACATGTTCGACTTTAATCACTGACTGCCATCCTCTTTTCTATTTTCCGGGCAATGAAGGAAATCGTGACGGTCATCACCAGATACATGCATCCGGCGATAATCAGCGGATCCAGGTAGTTGTAGTACTTGGCGCCCAGCACCTGGGCTGTGTACAGCAGCTCCGCCGCGCCGATGCAGGAAATCAGGGAGCTGTCCTTGATCAGGGTGATGAACTCGCTGACCATGGGCGGGATGATCCGCTTGAAGGCCTGCGGCAGAATGACTTCCTTCATCATCGTCACATAGGAAATGCCCAGGGTCTCGCAGGCCTCCCACTGGCCTTTGTCCACGCCCTGGATCCCCGAACGGATCAGCTCCGTCTGGTAGGCACCGGAGTTCAGGGACATCGCGATCAGACCCACCACATAAGGATCCACACGCAGGCGCGTGCCGGCAATCATCTGATAGAGCACGGGAACACCCAGGTAGAAGAACAGGAGCTGCAGCAGCATCGGGGTACCCCGGAGGATCTCCACATACACACTGCCGATCACGTTCAGCACTTTCGATTTCGACAGCTTCATTGCCGCCATGACCACGCCGATCATCACACCGAATATCAACGCACCAAGTGCCAGCGCGAGGGATGCGCCGGCACCTTTGAGCATATAGGTGAGATTATCGGGGGACAGAAATGTCTCCCACATGGATCACACGCCCCACTTTTCTTTCAGTTTGGTGTAATCGTCGCTTTCCTTGAATGCCTTGATGGCGGTGTTGACCTGCTTGAGCAGCTCTTCGTTGTCCTTCGCGGCAATGATGAAGTTCTCCTCTTCCATCAGGTGGTCACCCACGACTTTGTATTCCCCGCCGGCTGCGTAGTTGTTGGCCACGGCTGTGTCCAGAACCACTGCATCCAGTCCGTGGGACTTCAGGGTTTCCATGAGCACCTTCACGTCCTGCACCGGTGTGACCTCGGCGCCTTCGATTTCCTCTGCTGCGCTTTGGCCGGTTGCGCCCAGCTGAGCACCGACTTTCTTGCCATTCAGGTCCGCGACGCTGGCCAGGTCACTGTCGCCGGCCACCACGACAACCTGGGCCGAGGTGTTGTAGGGATCGGAGAAGGCCACGGCCTTTTCCCGGTCTTCGTCATAGGTGAAGCCGGAAATGCCCAGGTCGATCTGACCGGTCTGAATCGCCGATACGATGGTGTCAAAGCTCATCTGCTTGAAGGTGTAGGTGTAGTCCAGGCCTTCCTCTTCCTTCATGTAGTTGAACAGCCATTCCGTCATGTCCGCATCGAAGCCCACGATCGCATCGCCTTCGATGGACTCATAAGGCGGATAGTCCGGAGAGATGCCGACGATGATTTCCTTCGGCTCGCTCTTTCCTTCGTCTGCCTTTGCATCATCCGCAGTGCCTGCGGAAGAGCAGCCGGCCAGCACAGATGCCGCCATGCCGGCAGTAAGTGTCAGTTTCAAAAACTTGTTCATTTTCCTGTTCTCCTCTTTCTTCCCCGTGAAACAAAAAAGCGTCCATTCATAAAAAGCTATGAAAGGACGCTGAAAGCGCGGTACCACCAGTCTTCCATCCGCCAGTACGGATGACACCTTATTCTTAACGCGAATCAACGGCCACCGCCTCACGAACTTTCGACAGGGCAACTCCGGGACACGTTCAGGAGCGGGTCCTGACAGCTTGCACCAGCCGCTGTCTCTCTGAAAGGCACCCGGGAACCTTACTTCTTCCCTTCGTGGTATTGACTACAATTATACATACCCATCTGGCTATTGCAACAGGTTTTCAGAAAGTGCCGGAAAGTGTCAAAAAGCCCCGGGCTGCCCTGACAGCAGCTCCGGAGCTGTGCTTCCCCCAACCTGACTCAGTTTTTCAGTGCCTGCAGCGGAGCCGGAATGCGTCCGCCGCGGTTGATGAACACCGCATCAGAGGTCTGGTTCACGGGCATCACCGGGCCTTCTCCCAGCAGTCCGCCGAAATCCAGTGTTTCCCCCACCTTCCTGCCAATGGCGGGAATCAGCCGGACGGCGGTGGTCTTCGAGTTCACCATGCCAATGGCTGCCTCGTCTGCAATGATGCCGGAAATGACATCCGCCCGGGTCTCGCCGGGAATCACGATCATGTCCAGACCCACAGAGCACACCGCGGTCATGGCCTCCAGCTTCTCCAGCTTCAGGATGCCTTCCTTTGCTGCGTGGATCATCCCCGCATCCTCGGAAACGGGAATGAACGCACCGGACAGACCGCCCACATGACTCGTGGCCATGACGCCGCCTTTCTTGACCGCATCGTTGAGCATCGCCAGCGCCGCAGTCGTGCCGTAGGCGCCGCAGGTCTCCAGCCCGATTTCTTCCAGGATGTGCGCCACGGAGTCGCCCACAGCCGGTGTCGGCGCCAGAGACAGGTCCACAATGCCGAAGGGCACCCCCAGCTTCTCGCTGGCCACGGTGCCCACAAGCTGGCCCATGCGCGTGATCTTGAACGCCGTGCGCTTGATGAGATCCGCGATCCTGTCAATGGGTGCATCTTTCGGGGCCTTGGCCAGGGCCGCGCGCACCACGCCGGGACCCGATACACCCACATTGATCACACAGTCGCCTTCACCCACACCGTGGAAGGCGCCGGCCATGAAGGGATTGTCCTCGGGGGCGTTGCAGAACACCACGAGCTTCGCCGCGCCGATGCAGTTGTCATCTGCAGTGAGCTCCGCCGCTTCGCGGATCACTTCGCCCATGCGTTTCACCGCATCCATGTTGATCCCCGCTTTCGTACTGCCGATGTTCACGGATGCACAGACATGCTGTGTCTCCTTCAGCGCCCGGGGAATGCTGTCGATCAGCTCCCGGTCACCGTGGGCATAGCCCTTCTGCACCAGGGCGGAATAGCCGCCGATGAAGTCTACGCCGAGCTTCTGCGCACAGCGCTCGAGCATCCGGGCATATTTCACAGGATCCCCGCCGCTGGCTGCCACCAGAAAGGCAATCGGGGTCACGGAGATCCGCTTGTTGACCACGGGAATGCCATAAGTCCGGGAAATCTCCTCGCCGGTTCGCACCAGGTCCTTCGCCAGCCGGCAGATTTTTTCCTCGCATTTGCGGCAGGACGTGTCGATGTCCGGATCGATGCAGTCCAGCAGGGAGATCCCCATGGTGATGGTCCGGATGTCGAGGCACTCCTCGTCGATCATCTTGATGGTTTCCTGAATTTCAGATACCTGCATGAAGCCTCCCTAAATCGAATGCATGGCCTTGAAGATGGCCCGGTTCATGACGCGCACCGCCAGGTCGTTTTCGGCTCCCACGGTTTCCATGTGATCGGCAAAGGCTTCGAAGGACTCCGTAAGGCCGTCCATGTCCGCAATCATGGTCATGGTGAAAACACCATCCACGATGGTCTGAGACACATCCAGAATGTTGCAGTTGCGTGCGGCGCATTCGCTGGCCACCAGGGCGAGGATTCCGGTGCGGTCCGCACCGACAACAGTAATGACAGCTTTCATGAGTCCTCCTAAAATTTCACGGTTGCTTTTTCGTATTTATGCAGCTCAAAGGGTTCGTATGCAGACATGAGTCCTTCCACATTCACGTCGTATTCCCCCGGCATGAAGGCAGTTTGTGCCTGCTGCTTCAGAAGCTGTTTCAGCTGCTGCCAGAACGCATCCGGCAGCGTTTTGCGCTTCTGCCATTCCACCATGTTTTCGGCATCCACCAGCACGATTTCCATATCCGGGGCCGTTTCCAGTCCCAGGATCTCGTCTCCGGCATCGGATTCCTGGATGTTGAAGTACACATCGCTGGAATCCACCGGTCCGCCCTCCAGAATGAACGGCAGGATCCCGTTGTACCAGCACAGCGTGACCACGAATGGTTCCTGTTTCAGCAGGGCCAGCTCTTCTTCGTTCCAGCAGTCATCTTTGACAGCGACCACAAAGCGGCCATCCACATAGTCCATGACGGCACCTTCGGGAATGTCATAGGGAAATTTCATTTTCTCAGTCATACGTGTTAAGTGTACCAATTCTGCCGCGGGGTGCAACATGGAAAAAAGCAGGCAGTTTCAAGCGCAGAATACGGGCTGCATTCCAATGATGGCAAATGCAGGCAAAATGCCACCATTATTATCAAAGACAGCTGTATCTCCAGAGATTTGGTAATGAAGAACAGATTCAAAAACCGGTCCCCTGAAGAAAACCGGCTGTTTGTGTGTGATTTGTTTATCTGGCTGTCAGTATACAAACTGGTATGCCTGTCTGCTGTCAGCGCGGATAAACCCTTACTGAATAGTTAAAGTAAATTCCGTTGATGGATACACTGCCTGTCACAGTTCCGGTTGTCGGCACAGGAGCTGCACTTACAACGGAAGCTGTGCAGCCAACAGCACTGGTCACCCAGGCTCTCGCCCCCCAGCTGCCATTGGAATAGGTCATGGTTGCAGCGAGATACACTGTAGCCGATCCCGCCGATACTGACCCTTCCCCATACCAGGTTTCTACATTCCTGGGCTCAGCGATAATCGTATGTGCCTCTGGTGCCTCAGTATTGGCAAGAATCGTAAATGGGGACAGCATCATGGAAGCGGAAACAACTGCTGCACAGATGGATTTTTTCATAGTATCTGCACCTGCCTTTCTGATATGAGCATATCCTGGAGAAGTTACTGATTGATTACTCAGCATTTATTTATCTTTCTGATATCCATTGCCTGTTTTGTTCCTGTCATGCACAGCAAGGACTGCAGCAGTCCGGACAGGGCTGCAAATCCATAGGTTGCCGGCGTGATTCGAAGCAGAATCCACAGAACTCCTGCAGGCTGGCCAGAGGGATCAACCAGCGATGGAGCAGCCCGGGTTATCATGGACAGATTGGGTATGAATGACAACTGCAGCCAAAGACAGGCTGTCAAAGCTGCCCCGGTGAACACTATACTTGCCAGCCCGATTCTCAGTACAATCTGATTCCTGATTGCAAGACAAGTACGTGTGTCTGTCCCGGTCCTGCGCAGCCTGTTCAGAAAATTCTTTATGCTTTTTCGAACCCGGATGACCGACCAGCACAGAATGAATATCCAGACCAGAAAAACCACGACCGTCAAAACGCAGTACAATAGCCGCTCATCAGCAAAGAAGCGAATGATTTTTTCATTTGTAACAGCATCATTCTGCAGTTTCATCCCGCTGTGACTGGCCAAAGCTGCCATATCTGACTGAATTGCTGCATCCCTGCGTCCTTCAGTCCAGACTTCCACCCGATTTGCCGACTCACTTCCAAAAAAGCCTTTCGGAACAATCACGACATAGGGCAGTGAGAAGCTGCTGGTCCAGTCAGATATCAAGCCCCTGTAATCCACGGTATAGTTCAGCGGCTGTCTTACCAGTACAGGAATTCTGGCGGTTCTGCTCTGTCCTTCCGGACTCCGGATCAGAATCTCCTGTCCCGCAGCCAGACTCACATCAGTCCTGAATGTTACGTCTTTCCCATAATCGATTTCCGGATTATCCGGAAATACCTGGATCTTCGGACAATCTGCGCTTCCTGCAACGGTCCATGAAAAAGCAGGGAGATACAAAAGTGCATCGTCATTGTTCAAATCCGTCAGGTTTATCCCATTGTGCTTTAAAACATCAGCCAGAGGAGGCAGCTCATCCGGCTCAATAATCACTGGCGACAAGTCTGTGCCATTATTCTGGAATGCAAAGAGACTGAGCTGGGAGCGGTACTCCCCAGGTATCTGATACACAGGAGACAATTCCATTCCCTCCCAGCCAATCGAATAGGCTTTGTCATTTTCCGGCAAATCATTCCTGATTGTATAGCTGTACATTTCCCGTACTCCGGGTATGGTTCTGATTTTCTGCAGCTCTGCCTGGGAAACAGACGCTTCAGCTGAGGCGGGGTAAAACCGAAAATCAGGTTTGCGTCCCACCTGTTTTTCCATCTCCGTATCAAACCAGAATCCCGTCGCTGTATAAGCGATGATGCCTGCCAGTATTGCCAGCAAGGCAGATCCTGTGATCGCCGGTTTCCAGTTCCACCAGAGCCACCTGCCTGCCAGCATAGAGCATGATACGGTTTTTCTTCCTGTCGGAAGGTGTTCCGGAATGTATCCTTTTTCTGCATGCAGACTGACTCTCGAAGGGATGTGGAAGAGGATGACCCATGCGGCAAATGCCAGTACCAGCAGCAGGATCATCCAGAATCCCGCAATCCCGGCCATTACAAACCATGGGGGACGAAAGGCGAGAAACACAGCCGACATAACTGGCAGAACCCATACCGAACTGCCAAGAAACAGAAACAGCATCGGCTTCATGAGCAGCCCCGTGTCTGCTCCAAGTGATTTAAGACGGATGATATTCAGTTGTCTGGAGTCCAGCCAGTGGGACACGATCATGAACATAATACCGAGTCCGCCTGCTGCAGCTGCTGTCGTCGCAATTGTCCATGGAAGACTTGAAGCCGAAAATGGCTGATATCCATATTCCAGATACATATTCCTGACCAGAACTCCCGATTTCGGAGACCATTCATCAAATACGGCTTCGTATCCGGACTTTGCCTGCATATACAGGAGTGTATGTTCCGGTTTGTCCAGTCTGGTTATCCAAATCTGCGGGACGTGATTTCCGGCTGTCCAGTTGGCTGTATAACTGTCCAGAATCCCGGTCAGAGTAAAAACTTTCTCGTCTATTTGTATTTTCTGGCCAATCCTGTATGAAAATCCGCGCTCATCCAGCCATAAGGCTTCTGCTGCCATTTCTGAACCTGTTTCCGGCAGTCTGCCCTTTTTTATGGACAGATTTGCCATCTCGAAAAACTGCTTATCTCCAGTGCCTGCAATGGTTCCGTCCTTCATTGCTGCGGTTTGCACAGATCCCCTTTTTTTTATAACCAGGTTCTCCGAAGCTTCCTGCAGAGCTGTGAGATCCGGGTCCATCAAAACCGCCTGCCATGCACCATGCCATTCCTGCTGTGTTTTTCTTTGATCCTGTACATTCCGGTATTGAATGCAGACAGAGACCGCGACCAGAACCATGGTAAGCGCCATTGCCAGCGAAAACAGTCTGGCCGCTCTGGGATTCTGTATAATCTTCCCTATTGTCGTCTGGTCCCGCTTTGCATTTCTATGCCTGTTTCTGTACACCATACTCACTGAGTTTCCCATCTTCCATGTAAAGAATGCGGTCTGCCTGTTTTGCCAGATCCAGGTCATGCGTCACCATGATGACCGTCAATCCCATGTTTCTCTGTAAACGGCGAAACAGTTCCATGACTTGCTGTGAACTCTTCCGGTCCAGATTCCCTGTAGGTTCATCAGCCAGTACCACTGCCGGTTTCACAGACAGGGCTCTCGCTATGGCCACCCTCTGCTGCTGACCGCCGGATATCTGATGCGGGAAGCGGTCTTCCAGTCCTTCCAGTTCCAGCTGGCGGATCAGTGAATCCACATAAACCTCATCCAGTAACGCATTGTTCAGATCAAACGGAACTCTCAGATTCTCCCTGACTGTCAGCTCAGGGATCAAATCAAAAAACTGATGGACCATTCCCACAGATGTCCGCCGAATCATTGCTCTCTGTGTTTCACTTTTTCCCATTTCCTGTCCGGCAATGAAGATTATCCCTTCATCCGGCACTTCCAGTCCTGCAATCAGTGACAGCAACGTAGATTTACCGCAACCGCTTTTCCCAATAATGACGGTAAACGATCTGACCTGCACAGAGAAACTGACGTGATCCACCGCTTTGGTCTCAGCGCGCCCGCTGTTCCAGATCTTCAGAGCATTCATCACTCGAACGATTTCCTCCATAGTATCACCTCATAATCAGCCTATCCTGGCTTCATTACAGATTGATTACCGTATCAGATCTCCAGAGGAACCACAGGCAGACGTACCAGTATTCTTACTTCACCATCTGTTTCAGCAATCCTGAGTGTTCCATGGTGCTGTTCTGCGACAGCATCTGCCAGAGACAAGCCGATCCCATAATGCCCGGTACGTGCCGACTGATACCGGACTGGATGACGAAAGTTCACGGATCCCGGATGAGAGAGTTCCAGTTCATATTCTTTTCGGGAGTTGCTGTATCTGATCGACATCCGCACCTGGCCGCGGGTGAAACCGAGTGCATTCTCCAGAAGGGACCGTATCATCTCTTCCAGCCAGAAGGCATCACCATACATAGGCATAGGCTTTTTTTCTCCCTCCAGTCTGGTACCTGATTCTGGAAATCCGGCCAGAGCACGGCAGGCGACAGTATAGAAGTCAACAGGTTCATATCGGAATCCCGACGATTCTGAAGACAGTACAGAGGCATCCAGATATTGTTCCGTCTGTTTTGCTAGTTTCTCAAGTATCTGTTCCATCCGCTCCGGATCCGTATTTCCGGCATCAAGCAGCAGCAGTCCTGCTCCCGCGGTGTTGTGAAGCTGGTGGGCCAGGTTTTCGCTATGTTCTCTGCGCTGACTGGACTGCCGTTTCTCCTCCAGCAGAGCAAGAAGCAGCTGATTCCGTTCATCTGTCATGCTGCAGATGATGTCCATCCATCGAAGGGATGGGGTGAATGAACAGCAAATGCGAAACCCGAGATATCCAGCCAGTACAGCCGGAAGCAATTGAAAAGGGATAAGGATTCGACCGGCTTCATGGACAAGATACATTCGTTCCGCTCCGGTGAGTTCCGTCAATGTCCGGATGGCGGCAATCATGGGAAACCGGAGAGCTGCCTGAAGAAGAATGCAAAAGCCGGCAGCGAGAACAAGCCGGACAGAGCGGCTTTTGAGCATCTCAGCCAGAAGCATCTTCATCTTCTGTCCTCTGCAGCCAATACCCATGAACGCGGCTGCCCAGGACAGCCAGCCCGGCAGGTTTCAGCTTTTTCCGCAATCCGGAAAGCCGCACACTCAAAGTCTTCAGAGACATATCATGTCCTGTACGGGTCCAGACCGACCGAATGATTCTTTCTGCAGAGACAGCGTGATATCCAGATCCGAAAAGCGGTTCCAGCACTGCGGTTTCTGTTCTGGTGAGCTGTACAGGACACAGACCTGAGAGTGCGTTTTTCGATACCTCGAGACTATACCCTTCAAATCGTCTGATTTCTGTCCTGTCAAGCATCCGGGATATCTTTGCTTTAAGTACCGGGAGTCTGACTGGTTTTGTAATGTAGTCATCACCTTTTTGCGCGTAAGCATCTAAAATCACTGACTCCTCTTTCCGTCCGGAGAAGACAAGAACAGGAACGTCACTTTCCAGTCTGACAACCTGAAGCAGTTCCAGACCGTTTCCGTCAGGCAGGCTCAAATCAAGAATGATCAGATCCCAGCCTCTGGTCCACTCTTTGAACCCCTGTGCCAGCGTTGAACAGAAAAGACAGTCAAAATCCGACAAAGCATATTCAAGCGCTTCCCTCATATCCGGATCATCTTCCAAAATCAGTATTCTATGTTTCATATTCTCTTTCCCTTTTCCTTTATCATACCTGAAAGACAGAGCACAAAAAAGAGACCGGGAAATCCGGTCTTGTGAAAATCCAAAATGTTGGGGACTCAGATGTCCATGTCCTTCTGTGCAGCGGTAATGATTGCCATCTTGTAGATTTCGGTGGCGTTGCATCCGCGGGACAGGTCGTTGATCGGGGCATTCAGGCCCTGCAGGACCGGTCCAATGGCTTCCCAGCCGCCCAGACGGGCTGCGATCTTGTAGCCGATGTTGCCGGAGGACAGGTTGGGGAAAATGAAGGTGTTTGCCTGTCCGGCAACTTCGCTCTTGGGCGCCTTCAGCTTTGCCACTTCGGGAGCCACGGCTGTGTCAAACTGCATTTCGCCGTCCACGGCAAAGTCGATGGGCATACGGTGCAGACGCAGGGCGGCTTCCGCCACCTTGGCCACGCATTCACCCTTGGCGCTGCCGAAGCTGGAATAGGACAGCAGGGCGATCTTCGGCTCGATGCCGAACTGCCGGGCGGTTTTGGCGGTCTGCAGTGTGATTTCCACCAGATCATCGGCGTTGGGGTTCAGGTTGATGGAACAGTCGCCCATCATGTATTCCTCATCGCCCTTCAGCAGCAGGAAGGCAGAGCTGACCAGCGCGTTGCCGGGTGCAGCCTTGACCAGCTGCAGGGCCGGGCGGACAGTGTCGGCTGTGCTGTAGGTGGCGCCGCCCAGCAGGCCGTCGGCGTAGCCCATCTGCACCAGCATGGTGCCGAAATAGTTTGTGGACATCAGGGCCTTGCGGCAACGCTCGATATCCAGCTTGCCTCGACGGAGTTCAACCATCTTGACAGCCATTTTGTCAATATCGGGATATTCCGCCGGG
The DNA here is from genome assembly GCF_001564455.1 of Faecalibaculum rodentium. Classification (GTDB taxonomy): domain Bacteria; phylum Bacillota_I; class Bacilli_A; order Erysipelotrichales; family Erysipelotrichaceae; genus Faecalibaculum; species Faecalibaculum rodentium. Next base: position 376,508 of record NZ_CP011391.1, on the reverse strand, counting down.
TTCATGGTTTCAATGCCGGTCAGGTCAAAGCCGTTTTCCTTTGCAGTGGCTTCAATCTCCTCTTTTTCTCCCAGCAGAACCGGACGGATGACGTCCTCGGCAGCCAGTTTGGTTGCGGCTTCCTGGACGCGGGCATCCCAGCCTTCAGTGAATACGATCCGGATTCCCCGTCCTTTGATTTTCTCTTTCAGTGTATCGATGATCATAGGTGAAACCTCTTTCCATTCACGAAAAATATACCACAGCCCCATCCCTGATAAAAACTTGTGAACCTTTTCACCCATAGAGGCATTGTCAGTCTCTTTTTCCCTGCGTATACTGACTTCAGGCAGAGTAAGGATACAGGCGTAAAGTGTTTCGGGCACGGGGAGTTGGTCCGAAAACGAAGCAAGCCGCGATCTGTATCCTGCATCCCGCTGTCGTTTGAAAAAAGTCAGGTCACCCTCCTTTTTCCGAGCGTCAACGGAAAGGAGGGTTTTTCAATGTCTGCATTCATGACTTCCTTCAGGACCAGTGCCCGCAGCCTCAAAGACATCCGGGTACTGACTGGCACGGCGCTGTTCTGCGCCCTGTACATGATCCTGTCCATGTTCAACATCTATTTCACGCCGACCCTGCGCATCACCTTCGGGTTCCTTGCCATGGCCGCCTCCTGTTATTTCTACGGTATGGCACCCAACCTCATCGGGGCGTTTGTCTGCGATTTCCTGGGCTGGGCCCTGCATCCCGACGGTGCCTGGTTTCCCGGCTATGCCCTGAATGCCATGTTCCAGGCGGCTGTCTATTCAGCCTTCTTCTATCAGATGAAGGAGCTGAAACTCTGGAAAGTTCTGGCAGCCAGGCTGCTGGTGGTTCTGGTCGTGAACCTTGTTCTCAACCCTCTGTGGCTGTCCCTGATGTACGGTGACAGCTTCTGGGTGCTCATGACCGCCCGGATCGTCAAAAACATCATCATGTACCCCATCGACTGCTTCATGCTGGTCATGGTACTGCGGCTCTGTGTGCGGCTGAAGCAGCAAAGAGGCTGACCCTGTTCCGGTCTTCCCCAACCGGGCAGCGGGTCAGGCATCCATCCGCAAGCATCAAAGGACTGCCCATTCAATCAACAGGCAGTCCTTTTCATTTTCATTGGGCCAAATGGCGGATGTGTGCCAAAGCTCTCAGCGGATCTTTGTCTTCCTGCTGCCAAAAAAATCCAGCGCCAGAAGCAGAAGGGCAAGAACGGCGAAAAAGGAAAGGAACCGGGGGACAGCTCCGTGCTTTGCCGCAAAACAGAGGGTCCAGGAAACCAGGACCAGGACCGGCTGCAGCCGGTGGTTCCAGGCAATGCGCCATGTGTGACACTGCAGGTGCAGGATGATCATCAAAACCAGCAGACAGACAGCAGTCAGCCGAAACAGATTCACGGGAAACAGCCAGGCAAACCAGACAGCAGCCATGTACAGGTTGTCCACGATGCGGCAAAGTCTTTTCATTTGTTTCGTGTGTTTCGTGGCCATTTCCCGATCCTCCTGGCTCCCTTTCTCGGGTACTTCAATTGTACTTCAATAACGCAGAAACGTCAGCCGTCATTTTCCGGGAGAATCATCCCGGCTGTTCAGGCTGCAGATCCGCATATTCTTCATCGACCCGCCCGGTTCAAACCGCCATCCAGGCACCTCTTTTCCGGCTGCCGGCTAGTGCCGGCACATCTGGATCAGGGTCCGGGCGGCAATGATGCCTGCTTCCTCGTTTTCGAACCGCACGGTGGCCAGCTGCGGTTCCATCAGTTCCCCGAACTCATACCCGCGAAAGCTCATGATGGACAGATCGCCTGGAATCCACAGGTTCAGCTGTCTGGCTTCCCGGATCACCGCCATGGCCACGCGGTCGGCCTGCAGCCGTACATGGGCTTCAGTGATCATTGTGGCAATCAGGATCACACCCTCCATCCGCAGAGTATGCAGGTACTCTGTGGCTTCGATTTAGCGGTCAGGATCATGATCAGTGGTCAGGATGATCACCGAATAACCGGCTTTGCGCAGGGTTTTATCCAGGCCGTGAGCGGCCTGCCGGTCACCGTTGAGGTCATGGACTGCGCAACGATTGCCCTGGTTTTCTTCTTCGCGGATCCGCCGTTGAATTATGGGGCGACCGCGCTCTCAGTCACCCCGGCTTTTCTGGCTATATCCGAAATCGTCAGTTTTTCCACGCTCTGTCCTCCACAAAAAACCGCAGGAGCCTGCGGTTTTTTGTCTCATGCTGCAAGGAAAGTTTCCACAGCCTCTCTGTCAGGCATCGCGGGGATGGCTCCCGGTCTGCGGACGGTCAGAGCTGCGGCTGCATTGGCAAACCGCAGAAGATCTTCTGTCCTGGCCGGATCCAGTTCCTCGGGATTCAGATCCCGGCTTGCAAACTGCCACAGAATGGCCCCCCAGAAGGAATCCCCGGCACCGTTGGTATCGGCAATGGGTGAGGGTATGCCCGGTACTTTCACAATACCAGCAGAGGTGCCTGCCATGGCCCCGTCGGCTCCAAGGGTAACGGCCGCAAATTTCACCCCCGCATCCAGCAGGGCCTGCAGCGCTTCTTCGGGATCTGCCTTTCCTGTCAGCAGCTCCGTTTCCTCATCGGATATCTTCATGAGATCCGCAAAGGGCACCAGGGAACGCATGGCTTCCATGGCCTCCTGGCGGCTGTTCCAGAGACTGGCCCGGTAGTTTGGATCGTAGCTGACCAGAGCCCCGGCCGCTTTTGCCTCCCGGATGGCTTCCAGCGTCGCGCTGCGGGCAGGCTCATGGGTCAGGGACAGGGAGCCGGCATGGAAGATCTTCCCATCCCGGATCTGCGCCCGGTTCAGTTCATCGGCAGAGATCTGTGTATCGGCCCCGGGTTTCCGGGCAAAGGAGAAGGTCCGCTCGCCGGTTTCATCCACTGATACGAAAGCCAGAGTCGTGAAGTGCCGGTCATCCAGCAGCAGTCCTTCCGTATTGACACCTTCGGTTTTCAGGGTATCGGCAAGAAACTGCCCGTGCATGTCATTTCCTGCCTTGCCCAGGAACGCGGCGGTCCCTCCCAGCCTGGCCACCTGCACGGCCACATTGCCGGGTGCCCCTCCAGGGTGTCTGGCAAACAGCACTGCTCCATTGTCTGCTGTTCCGCTGTGGGTGAAATCGATCAGGATCTCTCCGAATGCTGTAACGTCTGTCTGTTTCATGCTTTCTTCCCTTCCTGCGTGTCTGCACGCTGCTTTCCCACTCAGTATAGAAAATCCGGTCAGGCAGCGCCCATAGGCTTTTCATGTTGTTATATGGACATATGTGTCTTTTGTTTCACATACAGACAGGTGGATCCACCTTGTCACAGGTCAAGGCAGCTGGATGCTGTCCTGGCACCGTCTTCCGGGACACACGGAAAGGCCGGTTTCTGTGAATATCATCGGTTCATCAGCCGGTTTCTGGTACTATGTAGGCGCAAACATATCGGAAATGAAATCAACACATGGAACTCAAAGACAAATCCATTGTCGTGACGGGCGCATCCTCCGGGATAGGAAAAGCCATTGTCGAGCTGTTCGTCAAAGAAGGTGCGAATGTCATTGCAGTGGCACACCGGAAGGAACGCCTGGAAGCCCTGACAGAGAGCCTGAAGAACGAAGCCGGCCAGGTGCAGGTCTATGCAGGGGATGTATCCTGACGGGAAGCCTGCGAAAGCATGATCGATGCTGCCGTTGCCGCCTATGGCAGACTGGATATTCTGGTCAACAATGCCGGTGTCATGGGTGACATGGCTCCCATTGCCGAGGCCAGTGACGAAAAATTCCGGCAGGTCATGGACGTCAGTGTCTATGGTCCCATGGCGGCGATGCGCAAAGCCGTCCAGGTATTCCTGGAACAGGGACAGGGCGGAAACATCATCAACGTATCGTCCGTGAGTGCCTCGCATCAGGCAGCAGGTCCCATTTATGGTGCCTCAAAGGCGGCCCTGAATGCCATGAGCCGCAACACCACCTATATGTACAAAGGAGAGAAAATCCGCGTCAATGTGATTGCTCCGGGCGGCATCAATACGGAGATTGCGACGGCCATGGGCCGGCCGAACATGGACGGCTATACGCGGCTGGGGCCTGTGCTGAAGCTGAGTCCGGCGCCTGCGAAGCCACGGATATTGCCCAGTGTGCCCTGTTCCTGGCAAGTGACGATTCCGCCTATACTAGCGGCGACATCATTGCGGTGGACGGCGGATGGACTTCATTCTGAGTCCGGTGCAGTCTAGCGAACCTTCAGAGAACATCCATCCAACGTAAAAGGGACAGATCCGCCTTGTCAGCAGGAGCTGTCCCTTTTTCCTGTTCTGATTGTCTGCGGTCTGAAGTCCTGTCTCTGTCTGCTTCAGGACACACTGCGGCGTTCCATGAACGCCTGGAGCTGTTCCGTTGTCGGCAGTCCTTCGTTGTCTCCGGCTGTCATCACCTGGATGCAGCCGATGGCGTTGCCCCGGCGCACACCTTCTTCCATGGGCAGTCCTTCCAGCAGTCCGCTGATCACGCCCACCGCAAAGCCGTCTCCGGCTCCCACGGTGTCCACGACTTTCTCCGCTTTGTACCCGGGCACCTTTGTGCTTCCTTCAGCCGTGAAGAGGTATGCCCCGTCGGATCCGTCCTTGATGATGACCGCCTTTGGTCCCTTGTCCAGGAAGAACGCCGCGGCTTTCTCCGGATCGGCCGTCCCTGCCAGGACTTCGCACTCCGCGATCCCCGGCAGCACCAGATCCGCCTTTCCCGCCAGTTCGTTCAGGACCTGACGCATGGTCTCTTCGTTCTCCCACAGCGCCGGGCGCAGGTTCGGGTCGAAGGTCACAAAGATCCCCGCTTCCCTTGCCCGGTCCATCAGCCGGTGTGTCGCTGCCCTGGCACTTTGCGACAGCGCCGGCGGGATCCCTGTCACATGCACCAGATCCACGCCATCCAGGTCCAGCGCATCGATCTCTGCCGCAGAGATATGGGAGGCTGCAGAGCCCTTCCGGTAATACGGCGCGTAGGGGTCGCTGCCGTCGGTCGTGCGGTTCTTGAGCTGGATCCCGGTCTTGTATACCGGATCCACGGTGATGAACTCCGTGCCGATGCCGTTGGATTTCAGTGCCCCTTCGATGTAGCGGCCGAAGGGGTCATCCCCCAGCCTTGTGAGGTACTGGGCATGATGTCCAAGCCTGGTCAGGCCAATGGCCACATTCACTTCCGCGCCGGACATGGAGCGTGTAAAGTGGCAGATGTCTTCCAGTTTCCCCGGCGTATCCGCTGTCAGCAGCGCCATGGGTTCGCCAAACAGAATCACGTTTGCCATAGGTCAGTCCTTTCTCACCAGGTGGATCGCAAAGCCGCCGGTCTCCTTCTGGAAGTAGACCGCCTGGATCACCCCGTTCGGACGGCGGACGATGCTGTCCTGGTTGAATGCAACGCCGCGCTTTTCCAGATACGTCATCGCCCGCTCGACATTGGGCGTGGAAATCGCAATGTGTCCTTTTTCTCCCAGATAGGGAGATTTCAGCGTCTCCACATAGGTGTCGGAGAAAATCGAAGAGGGATTCTCCCGGGCATCGAAGCCGAACACCGTCTCGAAGAACTGCGCAATTTGATGCGCTTCCCCTTCATCGGCCGCATTGATGCCGATATGAGCCAGCTTCAGGTCCAGCAGTTTTGTCACGGCACTTTGGGCAATGGCCTGGATTTCGTCAAACCGGCCCTCCTGGATCAGGCTGGATGGAACCATCCAGCTGCCGCCGGCGCAAATGACCTGGGGCAGTTTCAGGTAGTCCTGGAAATTGTCTTCACTGATCCCGCCCGTGGGCATGAACTGCATCGCCGGGAAGGGACCGGAAAGGGCCTTGAGCATCGGGATCCCGCCGGCGGCCTGAGCGGGAAAGAACTTCACGAATCCCAGTCCCGCATTCACGGCAGCCGTCAGCTCTGATGCACTCTGGATCCCCGGCACCACCGGCATGTTCTGTTCAAGGCACCAGCGAACGACACTGGCGTTGTACCCCGGAGACACAATCACATCCGCCCCGGCCTTTCTGGCACGGTCTGCCTGCTCCACATCCAGTACTGTCCCGGCAAGGATCAGGACATCCAGCCCTGATTTGCGGACCGCTTCAATGGCCTCTGCTGCAGCGTCTGTGCGGAAGGTGATCTCTATGCAGTCCAGGCCTGCCTGCAGCAGCGCCTTTGCCAGGGGAACCGCATGTCCGGCTTCATCGATTTTGACCACCGGGATCAGCCCGGCTGTCTGCAGTCTGCTTTTAAGTTCTTTGTTCATGATTCTTTCAGCTTCTCTGTTTTTCGGGTTTGTTGACCGGATAGCGGATGGGCTTTCCTTCCAGGAACGTCACGGATTCTTCCGCCACCTTCCGCTTCAGCTCGCTGGCGGCTTCCTCGGAATACCACGCCATGTGCGGCGTCACGATCACATTCTCCTGCCGGAACAGTTCATTGTCCGGACTCACCGGTTCTCCCAGCATGCAGTCCAGCGCTGCCCCGCCGATTTCGCCTGCCTTCAGTGCCTCCAGCAGGTCATCCTCGTTGATGATCCCGCCGCGGGCCACGTTCACGATCAGCGCACTGTCCTTCATGTCCCGGAAGGTTTTCTCGTTGAACAGGTCTTTGTTGCCGTCTGCCGGACAGTGCAGAGAGATGATGTCCGATTCCTTCACCAGCTCATCGAAGGTCACAGGGGTCACATACACGGCCGTCTCATTGGTTTCCCGGAAATACGGGTCGAAGCCGATGACCCTGAAGCCCAGGGCATGCATCTTCTGTGCGAAGTTGCGTCCGATCCGTCCCAGTCCCACGACCCCGCAGGTCAGGTCCGAGAACCGGTGCACCGGGATCGCCGTAGTATAGTCCCATTTCTTCGTCTTCGTCTGTTCGTTCATCGGCACGATCTTGCGCAGCATCGCCAGGCTCATGGCAATGGCGTGATCCGCCACTTCGTTCATCCCGTAGTCAGGCACGTTGCCCACCTGCACGCCCAGTTCCGTCGCTGCAGGCACATCCACCGTGTCCACACCCACACCGTAGCGCACCACATACTTCAGCTTCGGACAGGCTTCCATCACCTTCCGGGTGATGGGGGCATACTGCACGATGAACACATCCGCGTCCTGGCAGTCCCGGATCACGTCTTCCTCTGTCCGGCACTGCTTCAGCTCCACCGGGATCCCGGCCTTTTCAAATACATCCTTCTCGATCTGGATGGAGTCATGGTCGCAGTCCGTGATGATCACTTTCAGGTTTTCGTTCATGTCCTTGTCCATTCCTTTCTGCCTGTGCCTATCGCACCAGGTAGCCGCCATCCACCGGGATGATCGCGCCGTTGATATAGTTTGATGCATCGGAAGCCAGCCAGACAACCGGGCCCTTCATGTCTTCGCCTGTTCCCCAGGTGCGGTTCGGGATCCGGTTGGTAATCTCCGCGTTCCGGGGGTTCTCCGGATCCAGCAGGGCGGTGTTCATTTCCGTGGCCATGTAGCCGGGAGCCAGTGCATTCACGTTGATCCCCTTGCAGGCCCATTCATTGCACAGGGCCTTGGTGATCTGGGCCACCGCACCCTTGGAAGCTGCATAGGCCGGTACGGTGTAGCCGCCGAAGAAGGACAGCATGGAGGCGATGTTGATGATCTTGCCGCCGGTCTCCTGTTTCAGGAACTGGCGTCCAGCCAGCTGGCACATCGCGAACACACTGCGCAGGTTCACATCCATGACGAAATCGAAGTCTTCCAGGGGGAACTCCTCGCTGGGGTAGCGGCGCTGCACGCCGGCTCCGTTGACCAGGATGTCCAGGTGGCCGCCGAGTTTTTCCACGGCTTCATTGAATTTCTCTTCGCGGGTGGCATCGTCCGTCAGGTTGCAGATGACCGCCTGGCAGTCATAGCCCTGCTGACGCAGTTCTTCGGCTGTGGCTTCCGCCTTGGGGTTGATGTCCATGATCACCACGGAAGCACCGGCTTCCAGCAGTCCTTCCGCCATGCCCCGGGACAGGCCCTGGGCTGCACCGGTCACGATGGCTTTCTTGCCTGTCAAATCATTCAAGTTCATTGTTATTCTCCTGTTCATTTCTTGTTTTTTGCCTGTATATTGCGTTATATCTGCAGACAACCCGGCCGGTGCCCCTTCCTGAGAAGCACGTCAGGGTCGTTGATTTACTGTTTCTCCAGATCGAACGCCGGATCTGGGATGGCCAGATCGTAGCTTCTCTGGGCCGGACTGAAGGATGCCAGCACCCACAGGTACGCATTGCGTCCCCCGGGAGCCGCTGCTGTCGGGTGGTATCCGCAGGGTGCCTGCACCATCGTCCCCGAGTGCACCGTATGCGCCACCAGGTCCTCCACTTCCCCGCTCTTCAGATAGCTGATGTGGAACCCGAACCTGGGCAGCGGCATGTCGAAGTAACAGTACACTTCCTCCAGATCCTTCTCGTGCTGGTGCGGCGGCCAGGACGTCCATGTCCCGTCCCCTGACCAGGTCAGGCCGCAGATCAGGCGGCTTGCTTCATCCCCGGGTGCCAGGGTCATCATGACCTCCCGCTGTCCCGATCCGCTTCCGTGGATCTGGTGGATGTCTCCCACCGGCAGGGTCGCATCGAACTTCCGGAACATCGGCTGTCCGATGCCTTCGTATTTCGCTCCGGCGATGTAGAAGATGCTGTCTTCCAGCGCCGTGATGGTGACTTTGTCCTGCCCGGGGATGTAGAAGGAATCAAACCTCTCCATCTTCTGGTCCAGTCTGTCATGATCTGAGAGCTTCGCTTTCCCGGCAATGAGCACCGGATGCAGCTCCAGGTCACCGGATTCCAGCGTATGGCTCTGCCCTGCAGGCAGGTTCAGGCGGAAGATCTGTGCTTCCTGGCACTCCGCCGTGTCCGGCGTGATGACTTTGTGAAATCCCGGTTCTTCGGAAGACTGGACCTTCCAGCTCTCCAGCCGGGTCTTTGTATCTGTATTGATATTGGACACTGTATTTCTCCTTATTTAGTTCCTGATATTTGATTCGTTTTTCAGACTTTTGCATCGAAGTCTGCGATTGCCTGTTTCTTCTGACGGTCTCTTACGAAAACCGCTGTTCACGGACCTGATTTAATCTGAAGGTCAGCTCTGTCTGCCCCGGAACTCGGTCTGGACCCTTCTGAACAGGACGGCCCGGACGGAGGTCTACTTCAGCAAGAAAGTGCTGACCGCCGGGATCAGGACGACCGCCAGGAACACCAGGATATAGCCGATGAAGAACGGGATCTGGCCCTTGACGATTTCTCCCATCTTCAGCTTCGTCACCGAGGCAGCCGAGAAGATGTTCACAGCCACCGGCGGCGTCATTGTGCCAATGACATTCGAGAGACTCACGATCATACCGAAGTGAATCACATCGATGCCCAGACTTGCCGCAATCGGCCACAGGATGGGCACCATCAGCACGCAGGTGGCAATGCCTTCCAGGAACGTGCCGAAGATCAGCAGAATGACGGCAATGATGATGCAGAAGATCATCGGACTCAGGTGCATGCCCTGGATCCAGTGCACGAGTTCACCGGAAATTCCGGAGTAGGCGAAGATCCAGGAGAAGGCCGTGGACGTCGCGATGATGAACAGGATCATGGCCGAGCCCTTGGCGGAGTCCAGGAAAATGGGAACCAGGTCCTTGATGGAGAGCTCCCGGTAGATGAACATACCTGCAATGAGGGCCCAGACCACGGCCACCGCGGCGGATTCCGTCGGGGTCAGCAGACCGGAGTAGATGCCGCCCAGGATGATCACAGGCAGCAGGATCGCCGGGATCGCGCCCACGAAGGATTTCCACAGGTCGCTCATGGACAGCTTTTCGCTGGTCTTCGGCCATTTTTCCTTATTGGCAAGGAAGAGAACCACAGCCATCAGGACGACCATGATCAGGATGCCGATAAACATGCCGGAAGAGAACATATCGCCAATGGAGGCGCCGGTGATCGTGGCGTAGACCACCATGATGATGCTGGGGGGAATGATGGGGCCCAGGCCGCCGGATACCACCAGCAGGCCGGCTGTCCGGTCCTTGGGATAGCCCATGCGCACCATTTCCGGATACAGCATGGATCCGATGGCGATGACCGTCGCCGGAGCCGAACCGGACAGGGCCGCGAAGAAGGCACAGGCGAGTACAAGGGCCAGGGCCATGCCCCCGCGGACATTGCCCACGATGCAGTTGGCGAAGTTCACCAGACGGCGGGAGATGCCGCCTTTGGTCATGAGGTTGCCCGCCAGAATAAAGAACGGGATCGCCATGATGGACGTGGATTCCAGACCACCGAAGATCCGCTGGGCAATGATGCCCACGGTCACCGTGAAGTCTGGACTGAACACGATGGTGCTCCACACTGCCGCACCGAGTGCAAAGGCAATGGGGACGCCAATCAGGATAAACAGGGCCATGGACCCGAACAGAAGCAGGGCGGTTGTCATGCGGCGCTCTCCTCTCTTGTATCTGGGGTATCAACGTTGGGATCTTTGAGCCGGACGATCATTTTTATGGTGGTGATGGTCTGCACAAACACGATCATCGCAAAGCTGATCACCAGGGCGGAGTACGGAACCGCCATGGGCAGGCCCATTGCCGAAGAAGTCTGGCCGGTAGCGAGCTGGAGTCCCACCAGCTTGATGGAAGAAATCAGCACGGATACCGAGAACACCAGAAGGACGATCTTGGCGACGATTATGATGACCTGTCTGGTCCGTCCATAGAACTTGTCGACCACCGCCGTGACGGAAATCTGTGTGCCGTCCCGCAGTCCGACCTCCGTGCCAATCAGAGCCATGAAGATCATGCTGTAGGTGCTGGCTTCATCCAGCCAGGGCATGGAAAGCTTGAAGAAGTTCCGGTTCAGCACCTGGGTGAAGGTGCAGATGACCATGATGGCGAATGCCGCCACCATGATGACGTTTTCCACGGACGTCAGACCGTTGAGCAGTTTTTTCATGATCATTCCTCACTGGGTGCCGGGTGTTCCCTGAGCACTTCATCCACCGCAGCCTGCCATTCGGGATCAAAGGTGAATCCCTTGGCTTTGGCCGCTGCCTGATATTTCTCCTTGAGAACCGATGTATCTATGTCGTGGAACGTCACACCTTTTTTCTTCAGTTCCTCAATGGCTTCCTCGTTGGTCTCCTTCAGGTACTGACGCTGGGCGATGCAGCCTTCCCGGACGCCCTCCTCGAAGGGCTTTCGCAGGTCTTCCGGAATCATGTTCCAGGATTTGTCGGACATCATGACGGGGATATAGGTGAAGGCGTGCTTCGTGAACACGACATCTTTCGTGACTTCGTAGTAGCCGTTGGACAGGCAGTTGCTGACGGCGTTTTCCGCTGCGTCGATGGTTCCCTGCTGCAGGGCTGTGAAGACTTCGTTGTAGGCCATGGCAGTCGGCATGGCACCAAAGGATTCAAAGGCCGCCATGTGATAGGGGTTCTGCATGGTGCGGATCTTGATGCCCGCAAATTCCTCAGGTGTTGTGACGGGCGTGGTGGTGAAGGTATCGCGGAAGCCGGATTCCAGGTAGCCGATGACATGGACACCGAGTTTTTCCTCGGCTGCCTGTTCAATCAGTTCTCCAACCGGTCCATCCACGGCTGCATGTGCCTGTTCCTCTGTCTCCCAGAGATAGGCCTGGTCGAGAATGCTCATTTCCGGGATCCAGTTGGTCAGTACGGAGTTGGCTGCGGACGCAATGTCCAGATCCCCCTGGGAACAAAGCTCGACAGAGCCACGTTCATCACCAAGGGCTCCGCCGGTGACCACGACGATTTTGATCTTTCCATCAGTATTCCGTTCGACGTTTTCCGCGATGTCTCTGGCACCTGCATAGACCGGGGATGTTTCGCCATCCACGATACCCATCCGGAACACCAGGGGCTTGTCGGGATCAGGTCCTGCGCTTTTGGCACAGCCGGGGAAGATGGCTGAGCCAAGGGCCAGAGCCGAGCATAGAAGGGGAATGCGGGCTTGTCTGAACAATCGCTGTACTCTCATTTCGTTTACCTCCGTAGAAATGGGTTTCTGTGTCAAATTCATCTGATGTATTTGTCGATGTCATCATGTCATTCCGGTCAGATCGTGTCAATGTAGACGCTTTCACAAATTTATTGTGGGATTTCTGTGGTATCTCTGGATATATTTATCGGATGTTTTCCGTGGGCAAACATAAAATAAAAACACCCATGCGGGTGTCTGTCTCAATCATTCAGCGGTGTGGTCATATCATCACTGATCCCGGACCGAAGGATATGGAGATGCATGATCATGGCCCGTCTGGCGGTCTCGGGGTCATGTCTTGCCACAGCCTGTGCGACCTGTCTGTGGCAGATGACGGTCTGGTCTCTGTATCGGTCTCTGGTTACGTCCACATTGAGAACAACGGAGGAGGTGACCAGCGGGACAAGTCTGGAGACCACGAGGTTGCCGGTGCATTCTCCGATGAGTTTGTGGAAGAGTGCATCCTCCTCTCTGTAGGGTTTGTTGGCCTTGATGAGTTTTTCCACGCGGCTGCACTGGTCCAGAAGGGCCTGCACCTGTTCGGGTGTCGCATGGAGGGCGGCTTTAAAGGCAATTTCCGGTTCAATCATGAGCCGTACATCCATCATGTCCAGCGCCATTTTCTGGCTTTCCGGTTCCAGGCTCAGTCCCAGGGGATCTTCCATGATGCCGTTTTTGTCGGAAAGGAAGGTGCCGGCTCCCTGTCTCACTTCCAGAATGTTGCGGGACGCAAGGCTCTGGACCGCTTCACGCACAGTGCCCCTCCCCACTTCGAGCAGCTGTGTCAGTTCCTGTTCAGTCGGAAGCCGGTCTCCCGGTTTCATGTCATTGGTTCGTATGTAGTCCAGAATTCCTTCGGCGGCACGTTGTGCCAGGGGTTTGCGGTTGGCCATGGAACGATCCTCCTGTGGATATGCAATTGTCATTATACGGGGAACTGACTGGCAAGTCAGCCGGAATTTGTCCGATGAAAGTGCTGGAGTCCAAAGATGCAGCCGGACAGATGAATGGTCGGATGAATGAATGATTTCTTTCAATCCATTGGATGCAAGTCATCCTATCTCTGTGGATACAGCCAATCCTCACAAAGGGGGACTCTGTATGCCCGGGCAAAGAGGGTAAACATGGTCCGCAGGCGAATCGGTCGCAGCAACGGTTGTCTCAAAACACCGGATACAAAAAAAGCCGCCACTGGCGACTGCTGGAATCCTGTCTTCAGGTCATTCTCTGAAAACCATACACGATATGTCTTTCGTTTCCTGTCTTTCCGCAAAGCTGCGGGCTTCTTTCTTTAGATCAAGTCCTCGACCGATTAGTGCCAGTCAACTCCATGCATCTCTGCACTTCCATCCCTGGTCTATCCACCTCGTAGTCTTCAAGGGGTCTTACTTCTCTTTCAGAATGGGAGATCTCGTCTTGGGTCCGGCTTCGTGCTTAGATGCTTTCAGCTCTTATCCGTTCCCTGCTTGGCTACCCAGCTCTACCATTGGCATGATAACTGGTGCACCAGCGGCAGGTCCATCCCGGTCCTCTCGTACTGAGGACAGCTTCCCTCAGATCTCCGACGCCCACAACAGATAGGGACCGAACTGTCTCACGACGTTCTGAACCCAGCTCGCGTACCGCTTTAATGGGCGGACAGCCCAACCCTTGGAACCGAATCCAGCTCCAGGATGCGATGAGCCGACATCGAGGTGCCAAACCTCGCCGTCGATGTGAACTCTTGGGCGAGATCAGCCTGTTATCCCCAGGGTAGCTTTTATCCGTTGAGCGACGGCCCTTCCATTCGGCACCGCCGGATCACTAATCCCGACTTTCGTCCCTGCTCCAGTTGTCTCTGTCGCAGTCAGGCACGCTTCTGCATTTGCACTCTTCAGTTGGTTCCCATCCAACCTGAGCGTACCTTTGGGCGCCTCCGTTACTCTTTGGGAGGCGACCGCCCCAGTCAAACTGCCCGCCTGGCACTCTCCCCTGTCCCTCTCGGCACACGGGTTAGGGCCCCATACATCCAGGAGTGGTATCCCACCGGCGACTCCACCAATACTTGCGTACTCGCTTCTAAGTCTCCCACCTATCCTGTACATGGCTGTCCAGGACCCAATACCAGGCTGCAGTAAAGCTCCATGGGGTCTTTCCGTCTAGTTGCGGGTAACCTGCATTTTCACAGGTACTAAGATTTCACCGAGTCTGCTGCCGAGACAGCGCCCAAATCGTTACACCTTTCGTGCGGGTCAGAACTTACCTGACAAGGAATTTCGCTACCTTAGGACCGTTATAGTTACGGCCGCCGTTCACTGGGGCTTCGGGTCACTGCTTCACCTCGCGGTTCACAGCTTGCCTTAACCTTCCAGCACCGGGCAGGTGTCACCCCCTATACTTCGCCTTGCGGCTTCGCAGGGAGCTGTGTTTTAGTTAAACAGTCGCTTGGGCCTTTTCACTGCGGCTCTTTCGAGCGCCCCTTCTTGCGAACGTACGGGGCCATTTTGCCGAGTTCCTTGGCAACAGTTCTCTCGCTCACCTTCGCATCCTCTGCGCGCCCACCTGTGTCGGTTTTGGTACGGGCCGTATATGCATTTACACTAGAAGCTTTTCCTGGAAGCTGACTCGATGCGCTTCGCTACTCGCTTCCGCTTTCGCTTACCCGTCACGCTCTGGTTTCCGTATCCGGATTTGCCTGGATACCACCTGCTTCGCTTGGCCCTCAATCCAGTAAGAGGGTCGCATCTGCCTTCTCCGTCACTCCTTCGCTCCATATACGGGTGCAGGAATCTCCGCCTGCTTTCCATCCGCTGCGCCTTTCGGCCTCACGTTAGGTCCCGACTTACCCAGGGCGGACGAACCTTCCCCTGGAATCCTTGGGCTTTCGGTGTGCAGGATTCTCACCTGCATCTCGCTACTCACACCGGCATTCTCTCTTCCATGCTGTCCATATGCCGTCTCCGTCATACTTCTTCCTGCATGCAACGCTCCCCTACCACATATACTTCCATATACATCCGCAGCTTCGGTACCTGGCTTAAGCCCCGGTACATTTTCGGCGCAGGGCCACTCGACTAGTGAGCTGTTACGCACTCTTTCAAGGATGGCTGCTTCTGAGCCAACCTCCTAGCTGTCCGTGCGTCCCCACATCCTTTTCCACTTAGCCAGTATTTTGGGACCTTTGCTGGCGGTCTGGGCTCTTTCCCTCTCGACCATGGACCTTATCACCCACAGTCTCACTGCCGGATTCCTCCCAGTCGGCATTCGCAGTTTGATCGCATTCAGTACCCCGGGATGGGGCCATCATCCGTTCAGTGCTCTACCTCCGTCTGTCATCCTCCGACGCTAGCCCTAAAGCTATTTCGGGGAGAACCAGCTATCTCCGGGTTCGATTGGAATTTCTCCCCTAGCCACAGGTCATCCGCTAACTTTTCAACGGTAGTCGGTTCGGTCCTCCACAGAATTTCACTTCTGCTTCAACCTGCCCATGGCTAGATCACCCGGTTTCGGGTCTGCTCCATACTACTCTTACCGCCCTCTTAAGACTCGCTTTCGCTTCGGCTCCGTCCTTTCCGACTTAACCTCGCACCATGGAACAACTCGCCGGTTCATTCTACAAAAGGCACGCCATCACCCTTTGACGGGCTCTGACTTCTTTTAGGCACACGGTTTCAGGTTCTCTTTCACTCCGCTCCCGCGGTTCTTTTCACCTTTCCCTCACGGTACTCGTTCTCTATCGCTCACACTGTATATTTTGCCTTGGCGGATGGTCCCGCCTGCTTCCGACAAGATTTCTCGTGTCCCGCCGTACTCAGGATACCGTCTCATGCGTCTAACACTTCGCTTACGAGGCTTTCACTCTCTCTGGCTGTACTTCCCTGTACATTCTGCTGTGTCTTTCGCACTCTTATGACGGTCCTACTACCCCGGATCTCTCCGGTTTGGGCTTTCTCCCCTTTCGCTCGCCGCTACTCGGGGAATCACTGTTGTTTTCTTTTCCTCCGGGTACTTAGATGTTTCAGTTCCCCGGGTACCTCTCCCTTTCGGGATGACAGCCTTCTGGCTGCCGGGTTCCCCCATTCGGACACCGACGGGTCTTTGCCTCCTTACGGCTCACCGTCGCATTTCGCTGTTTGGCACGTCCTTCTTCAGTACAGTGTGGCCAGGCATCCTCCCTGCGCCCTTCCTTGCTTGATCTGATTCTCTCAAACGTTTTTCGTGCTTTCTTCGAGATATTTTCTCAGAACTGTTTCTTCACTGTTCTTTTCTTTCTCTCAGTTTCTTCTGTTTTCTCCACAACTTTACTTCAGACCTTCTGTTGTCTTTCATATCGTTGTACGGTTTTCAAAGATCGACCCTGGAAGACACTCTTCCAAAACCGGACAGGAACCACTCTGTTCTTTTTCCTTTTCCCCTGTACTTTCTCCTTAGAAAGGAGGTGATCCATCCCCACGTTCCCGTAGGGATACCTTGTTACGACTTAACCCCAGTCATCGATCCTGCCTTCGACGGCTCACTCCTCTAATGAGGTCATGCCACCGGCTTCGGGCATTACCGACTCCCATGGTTTGACGGGCGGTGTGTACAAGGCCCGGGAACGTATTCACCGCGGCATGCTGATCCGCGATTACTAGCGATTCCAACTTCATGGAGGCGGGTTGCAGCCTCCAATCCGAACTGGGACGGCTTTTATGAGATTCGCTCGACATCCCTGTCTCGCTGCTCTTTGTAGCCGCCATTGTAGTACGTGTGTAGCCCAGGCCATAAGGGGCATGATGATTTGACGTCATCCCCGCCTTCCTCCGGTTTGTCACCGGCAGTCTGGCATGAGTCCTCAGCTTTTCCTGTTAGCAACATGCCACAAGGGTTGCGCTCGTTGCGGGACTTGACCCAACATCTCACGACACGAGCTGACGACAACCATGCACCACCTGTGTGGATGATAACCTCCGATGCATCTCTGCATCTTCGCATCCCATGTCAAGGCCTGGTAAGGTTCTTCGCGTTGCTTCGAATTAAACCACATACTCCACCGCTTGTGCGGGCCCCCGTCAATTCCTTTGAGTTTCACACTTGCGTGCATACTCCCCAGGCGGAGGACTCACTGCGTTAACTTCAGCACTGAGGTTTCACCCCCAACACTTGGTCCTCATCGTTTACGGCGTGGACTACTAGGGTATCTAATCCTATTTGCTCCCCACGCTTTCGTGCCTCAGCGTCAGCAACAGGCCAGGCGGCCGCCTTCGCCACTGGTGTTCTTCCATATATCTACGCATTTTACCGCTACACATGGAGTTCCACCGCCCTCTCCTGCTCTCCAGTCCTCCAGTTTCCAAAGCCATGCATGAGTTGAGCTCATGCGTTTCACTCCAGACTTGCAGGACCGCCTGCGCACCCTTTACGCCCAATCATTCCGGATAACGCTCGCCACCTACGTATTACCGCGGCTGCTGGCACGTAGTTAGCCGTGACTTTCTGGCGGGGCACCATCAGTCAGCACCCATTTCCTGATGCTGCCTTTTTTCCCCCGCAACAGAGCTTTACGACCCGAAGGCCTTCTTCACTCACGCGGCATCGCTCGTTCAGGCTTGCGCCCATTGACGAAAATTCCCTACTGCTGCCTCCCGCAGGAGTCTGGGCCGTGTCTCAGTCCCAATGTGGCCGTCCGCCCTCTCAGGCCGGCTATGCATCATCGTCTTGGTGGGCCTTTACCCCGCCAACCAACTAATGCACCGCAGGTCCATCCGCGCCCCATCCCCTAAAGGATGTTTCACAGAAAGAAGATGCCTCCTTCCTGTACATCGGGATTTGTTCTCCGTTTCCAGAGCGTATTCCCGGTGCGCGGGCAGGTTCCCTACGTGTTACTCACCCGTTCGCCACTAGAGACCCGAAGGTCTCTCGTTCGACTTGCATGTATTAGGCATGCCGCCAGCGTTCATCCTGAGCCAGGATCAAACTCTCCATTTGATCTGTACTCAGACGCTTTGCGTCTTGTGTTCATGATTGTTTTTCAGGTTCAAAGAATCGACGTTGTATCGTCTTGTATTTACTTCGTTTTTCCTGTCCGGTTTTCAAAGAGCGTCAGCACCCATGACAGATGCCTCCATCGCCTGCGGCTTCTGATGAAGTCACAAGCTTTTCAAAGATACTGAATGAGCGGTCCGGCTGTCAAGCCCGGCTGTGCCCCTCAGCACTCTTATATCTTAACTCATCCGCAAGAGTCTGTCAACACATTTTTTGAACTTTTTGTTGTTTTCTGTGTTGCGACTTGTTGATTTATCCAAATCGCTTGCAGCTCACTTATAATACCACACCCTCACAGAAGCGCTACCCCTTTTCTGCACTTTTTTTGCATTTTATTTCCGGATTCTGTTAATTAGTGCAAACACTACGGTTTTCCTGTCATCACATCGAGTAGGTGTCATCTGACCCTCTCACACCACCCAGCATGCCGTTCGGCACTGGGCGGTTCGTACAAATGTTTTCATGAACCTTTCTGCCACCGTATCGAAGTATTCCTCCATGGATAGAAGGCCTTTCTTCTTCAGGTGTATATTTCTGATATACTTGTTCAGGAATGTAGTTGCGCACCTGACATATCCCTGCCGAGCACACGCATATGAGTGAGCCTTGTCTCTGGGACATCCCAGCCTGACAAGGCTCTCTTCTTTTTTCCTGATGCTTTTCCACTGCTTCCAGATGATGGCCCTGATTCTTCTCCGGAGCTTGCTGTCCAGTTTGCGCACCGTTTCTTTATACAGCCATGCACACCTGAAATAATTGCTCCATCCCCTGATGACCTGATTGATTTTTTCAATCCTCTCCTCAAGAGATACGCTCCAGTTCCGTTTTGTCAGCTTCATTATCTTCTGCTCGAACTCATGAATGGACTTCTCATGCGGTATCGCCTTCCATTCCCTTTTGTTCCTTTTGAAGCCAAACCCCAGATATTTCACTTCATCCGGTCTGGCCACTTTCGATTTTGAAGCATTCACTTCCAGCTTCAGCTTCTTTTCAAGATAGTTGCTGAATGACTTCATCACTCTGTTGGCGGCGGCTTCCGATTTCACATAGATGAGCATATCGTCTGCGTATCTCGTGAATCTCAGCCCTCTGCTTTCCAGTTCCTTGTCTGCCTGGTCCAGATAGATGTTGGCCAGTACCGGCGAAAGCGGCCCTCCCTGCGGGATGCCTCTTTCTGTCCTGACAAGCCTTCCGTCTATCATGACTCCCGCTCTGACGAACTTCCTTGTCAGCGACGTGACGTCCCTGTTATGGAACAGGTTGTCTATCAGGCGGATCAGTCTGTCCTGGTCTACCGTATCGAAGAATTTCCTCAGGTCGATGTCGACGATCCAGTCATACCCGTCGTTCATGAACTCGAGGCCTTTCAGTATCGCCTGTTCACATCTCCTGTTCTTCCTGAACCCGTATGAGCTGTTGCTCATCTCGAAGTCCTTCCTGTAATCCAGATAGCTTGCCAGACAGGCCTGCACGACTCTGTCTCTGGCTGCCGGGACATTCAGTCCCCGCATGCTCCCATCCGGTTTCGGGATATCGGTCCTTTTGGCTGGCAGTGGTTTATAGCTGCGGTCCAGTATCTGTTCCCGCAACTGTTCCCAGTACTCTCCGGGGCACACAGGGAGTTCTCTGGCTTTGACCCCATCTACTCCCGCCGCTCCGTTGTTTCGTCGTACCTGTCCGCACGCATTGGTCAGGTTCTCCATGGAGAAGATTTCCTGTGTGCTCAGGTCTTCCGGCTGTATCAGTCTGGTCTGGTTCATGGCTGCTCCTTTCTTTCACGTGTTCCTGCACTGCCCTTCCTTACTCATCTTCAGGGGCTCTCTGGGTTTGTCCTTTGTCGGTTTGTTGTGCAGGACGCATTCCTGATATTTGCAGTAAATTGTACGTTCGGCCCTTCACTCCATCCCCATTACAGGGACTTCTTCGCTACTATGGCCTCGGCTGACTTCCTGCCATTCGTTGTTACTGCGGGAAGGGGGTCATCATGGTTTGATGATTCCTCTCGCTGGCAGGACCTCCCCGGGTAAGGTCATACATCTTTCATTCCATATACCTGCCGCATTTACCCCAGACAGTCATCCGCAACTATTACGACTTTGCGCTGTTTCGCACGCTCGTCTCCGTCTGTGGCCTTATATGCGGTTCGTGTTCCTCAGGCCGGAACTTTGCCGCCAGGCTTCTTTCAGAACTCCTGTTACCAGTGAGCCCCTTGCCTTGAGCTAATGGTTAGCGGTTGCGATGATACGCTCCCATAGTGGACTTTCACCACCTGGATGTATGCCATGCCGGGCACACGAAGAAAAGACCGGCACATTCTTCTGTACCGGCCTGTACTGCATACCTGAACTGTATTGAAGCAGTGTCTATTTTTGTTCCTCTGCGGAGTCTGTATCAGTCTTGTCGTCCGCCTTTGCGTCACTGTCTGTCGCTTCCTGAGACTGTTCCACCTGCACTTCCGGTTTCACTTCCTCAACCAATACTGTTTCCACAGGTTCGTCCACCACGACTTCAGCCTCCTTCACACCCTCCGCAAAGTCTGCTGTCTTCGCGGCAGCTTCCTCCACAGTACCGGCCCCCACTTTTTCTGACGGCAGTTCCGGTGTCCGGTGCACAACCTGGGACCAGGTCAGTCTGTTGCCTTTGGATGCAATCATCCAGGCTGTCAGCAGCGCAAAGCCGGCAAGTTCCAGAACAAACACAAAGATCCCGTATCCATTCGTTCCATGGTGACGCCCGTCTGAAGCCATCCAGCCTCCCGGCTTTTCCAGCGTACCCGATCCAGTCCCATCAGATTCCATCATCAGCGACACCACAGAGGTGGCTTTTGCACCACTGTCTTTGGACTGACTGTCAGCAGCATCAGACTTTCCGCTGTCTGCCTTCTCGTTCCCTGCATTCCTGTCAGATCCTGTGTCATTTCCGGCACCGGATCCTGCATTGTCTGTTGCCCCCGATGTGCTGTCTTCCCCGTTCCGGATCCGGGTATCGTTCCGGTATCCGGATCCGCCCTGTTCACCACAGAAATCATCATCGAAGAAATCATCCTCAAAACGGTCATCATCGAAGAAGTCATCCTCGTCATCAAAGGAATACCGCCGGCTGTCACCGGACTCCCGGTTCCTGTCTTCATCAAAGAAGAACCCTTCGTCGTCATCAAATCCCCCAAACGACCAGTCACGTTCCTCAAACCGCCCGGCTCTCCGGTCCTCGCCGAACACATCCATGCCCGTCGCCACGGCAGATCCCACCAGAAGCACAAGACCTGTACCGCATACTATATTTTTCCAAACTCGTTTCATTTTCCATTCCTCCTCATGGGTTCAAGAATATGCGCCAAGGCTTAAACGAACCTGAAAGAAACGAAAAATTTCAGCAATACCGGTTGATGAGCCAGAGAATCACGACGAGAATCCCCAGAATGCCGAATGTGACTACATACACCCGGCCCGGGATCCAGTCCGGCAGATAGCCCGCAAGGCGGTAGACCAGGCTGTCCATGGTGGACTGAACTGTCTCACTGGTCCTGTCTACAGCTTTCTGTTCTTTTTTCTCGTCTTTCCTCACATTCTTCTCGGCTTTTTTGTCCTGCTTCGAGGTACCGGAGCCGGTGGTGGCGGTTCCGGTGGACGCCCCTTCTGTTACGGCCTGTTCGGATTCCTCCGTGGTAATCACCGATGCGTCCCAGAGTTTCTGTCCGCTGTCGCTGAGTACGGAATCAGCGGATTTCAGTACGATTTCTGCTGCGTGTCTGGAGAAAGGATCGACCCCTTCCGCAAAGAGAGTAAGTCCCATGATGACCGCCAGCACAATCAGAGCGCCGATGATCCGCATGGCCCATTTACGATCTCCCATTCCCTGTATCCCCTCGTTTCACTAGTCCCCTTGTCTGAAAAAGCCGGGGATCCCGGCTTTCTGCATTATCGTCGGCTGTGTCTGCCGTGGCCGCACAGCAATGCGGTGAGCAGGGCAACCGCCGCTGCGATGGAAACACCGCAGATGATTTCCTTTTTGTGGGCTGCAGCCTGGGAGCGCAGTTCCTCGAATTCATCTTCCGCCATGACTCTGGCCGCTTCCATGTCCCGGAGCATCACTGCTTTTTTCTCCTCGTATTCCTTCTCCAGCTGTTCCCTGCGCCGGTCGAATTCCTTCTCCATTTCTTCCAGCCGGGTATCCAGCTCTGCCTTCGCTTTCTTCAGATCTTCCTCTGCCTTGCGTACTTCATCCGTTGCCGGAGCTGCTGTGCTGACAGCAGCAGGTTTCTTTTCCTGTTCAGACATACCTGCGCCTCCTTGTCACTGCATTTATTATAGTGTGCCCGACGGGGTTTGGGTTCCCTGACTGCCCGGCAATTTGGCGGACTGAAGCAGGCCAAACAAGAGAATGTGTGCTGATGGCTGTGATACAGTCAGGACATGAACAAAGAACACAACTCTGCCCCTGATACAAGGTTTACGCTGCAGGACCTCGCGATGCGGGCCATGAAAGAACACCCTGATCAGTACCGGCTGGCGCCGATCATTCTGGCAGCCGTGGACGGCAAACTCATGGAACTGGGAAAGTCAGTCCAGGCTGACACCAGCATCCGCTTCATCACCACAGAGGACCCCACAGGCCGGATGGCACTGGTGAGGACGACGATTTTCTCCATGCTGAAGGCCTTTTTTGCACAGGCTGGCCGCAGCAATGTGCGAACCATCACCGTGGACTTCCAGATCCAGGACGCGCTGTTTGTCCGGCCCGCCGGACACTTTCAACTGGATGAACAGCTGCTGGAGGGTGTGGCCCGCAGAATGCAGGAATACGCACAGAACCGCTACCCCATCCACCGCCGACGGGTCCTGACACAGGAGGCCATCCAGGAATTCTCCCGATACCGGATGGATTCCAAGGCCCGTTTGTTCCGCTACCGACTGTCCGGGACTGTGCACATCTACTCCCTGGGCAATTTCGTGGACTATTTCTACGGTCATATGGCGCCAGATGCCGGGTATGTGAAAAACTTCCGGCTGATTCCCTGGGATGACGGGTTCTTCCTGCAGATCCCCCGCACACAGGAAGAGACTGTATTCGATCCGGCTGCACATGAAAAGGAGTACGCCACCCTGCGGGAGTCCCATATCTGGGCGCAGAAACTGGACTGCGAGGACGTGGCGGATCTCAACGGCTGGATCTGCAAGGGCCAGGCATCGACACTGATCGGCATCCAGGAAGCCCTGCAGGAAAAGAAAATCGGCCAGATCGCCGAATCCATTGCCTCGGATGGAAACCGGCGGATCGTCATGATTGCCGGACCGAGTTCCTCTTCCAAGACCACATTCGCAAAACGGCTTTGTGTCCAGCTCCAGGCACTGGGGCTGAACCCGGTGCAGCTTTCCGTGGATGACTGGTTCAAAAACCGGGAAGACTCCCCGCGGCTGCCGGATGGAAGCTATGATTTCGAGTCCCTCGAGGCAGTGGACCTGGACCAGCTCAACCGGGACCTGGAGGACCTGCTGGCCGGGCAGCCGGTGATGATGCCTGTCTACAACTTCCTTCTGGGGAAACGGGAATACCATGGGCGGATCCTGCGCATGAACGAAGGGGATGTGCTGGTGATCGAAGGCATTCACGCCCTCAACCCCCGCATGGCGGCGGCCATTTTGCCGGAGAAGCAGTTCCGTATTTATATCAGTGCCCTCACCCAGCTGGCAATCGACCAGCACAACCCCATCCCCCCGGAGGACGGACGTCTGCTGAGGCGCATCGTGCGGGATGCCCGTACCCGCGGCTACAGCGCAGAACAGACCATGGAGATGTGGCCGGCTGTCCGGACGGGAGAAGAAGTCAACATCCTGCCGTTCCAGGAAAACGCCGATGTCTTCTTCAACAGTGCCTGTGTCTATGAACTGGCGGTGCTGAAGCAGTATGCCGAGCCGCTGCTGTTTGATATCCAGCCTTCGTCCCTGCATTACGAAGAAGCCAGGCGGCTGCTGAAATTCCTGGACTATTTCCTGGGCATTTCTTCCGAGGATATACCAAAAAACTCCCTGCTGCGGGAGTTCATCGGCTGAAAGAGTGCAACCTGCAGGTCCGGTCCTGGTGACCGGATCTGTATTTCGCTGTTCCGGCCCTACAGCCAGAGACACAGGCCGGTGACAAAAGCCGCCATCAGGCAGGCAATGGCCAGATACTGGCAGATCTGTGCGGCCATGAGAATGGCTCTTTGCTGCTTCAGGCTGCGCTGTGCCAGGGATGCGGCTTCGTCCATCATGTCCATAAACTCGTCAAAATGTCCCTCGGGTGCCGGTGCCACATCCAGGCGGCTGCGCAGGGCTGTGCAGTCGGGAAATCCGGTGATCCGCGGCCACAGCCGGGTAACGGATGCAGTGACCATGGAAGCCAGGAACAGTCCCGTCACAATGGAAGCCGCCAGCAGGGTGAACAGCCAGGGAAGATGCAGGGGCAGACTGAGTCTGAGAAGACACAGCGATGCAATCAGGAGCAGGACACTCACAAGCTGGATTTCGAAGGACAGCCGGTGCATATCGGTTTCCCGCCCCAGTTCCTCTTTGTATTTTCGTTTCATCAGCTTCTCTGCATAGTCGTATTTCTGTTTCACGGTCTGCTCCTTTCCGGATGCCGTCTGACCAGGCATCCTTCACTGCCTCTGACAGTACCAGACAGGGACTGCAAAGAAAAACAGGAGACATTCTGTTTCCACCTTTTCCGCCTTCGGATCCGCGGCATTCTGCAACACTCTTTGTTTCAGGGCGGCTATACTGAAAAGGAATGGATGCACACCGGCATCCGCAAGGGAGAACACCATGATTGAATACAGATTTGAACCGGAACTGCACCGCAGTGCAGCATATGACGGCTCCAGCTGCATTGGAGAATGCGACTATGTGGACAGAAACGGCGCCTGGGCGATCACGCACACGGAAGTCGATCCCACCTGGGGCGGACAAGGCATTGCCAGACAGCTCGTGCTGATGGTGGCACAGGAGGCCGAAAATCAGGATATCCCTGTGATTCCCGTCTGCTGCTATGCTGTTCATGTGCTTGGCTGATGGTCATCGGCTGGTCGGTGGGGCGCTAAAGCTTACCGGAGTCAATTTCGTTTCACGAAACATTTGATTTGTCAATAGGATTTCAAAAAAAATCTGAGCGTTTAAGATGACGAATCAACCTCGGATTCGTATCATGGAATCAGAAAGCAAGATGTTCAGCTTTCATCCTTCCTCCTATTGAGCATATCTGAGATCAGGCGCGACGGCGCCTTTTCTCATGATTTGCGCAACAGACAACCCGTCATTCTCACAGACTGGCGGGTTGTTTGCGTAAAAGCTGCCCGAATATCAGCCGGAAACAGCCGGTTTTTCTGTTTCTGGAAAAACTGTACCCAGTTTTGTACCCAGAACGTCTGCAGGCACTGCCGTTTTCAGGAGTTTCTGTACAGTCTGTTGCTGGTTCAGATGGCTCAGACTGTCGAATGTGCCCGGCTTCTCGCCAGAGAGCGCCGGATCAGCGGACAGGCCACAATCGCGATGGCCACACCGGCAGCGGACTGCAGAATGTTTTCCGGAATACCGGCTGCAGCCACCATCATGTTCCCTTTCAGGTACCACTTTGCCAGAAAGTATCCCGTCACCATGATCACGGACCCCAGCAGATAAGCCGGGATCCTGGCCTTCTCGCCATACCGGCGGATCAGGCAGCTGACGGCCACGGCTTCCAGGCCTTTGATCAGCAGCGTCGGAAAGAAATAATAGGCATAGCCACCGGCCACATCTGCCAGGGCAGACCCCAGCCCCCCGGCCAGGAAACTGAGGCCGGGACTCAGGAAAGATGCAAACAGCAGGACAAAGCCGTCACCAAGATTGAAATATCCATCCAGGGCATTGGGGATTTTGATATACATCGTGGCCACAAACACAAGCGCCATGCCAAGGGCCGTCAGGACCATATCCTGGATCGTTATGTTCTGTTTCATACAGGGTACCTCCATGTCAGGGATGATACCCCTCTTCTGTCACCGAAAAAACAGACAGATTTTGTATATTTTCAGGGGACAGTTTATGCTTATGGCATGAAACACACCAAAAAGTACCTGCAGCTGTATGACACGCTGTATCACGACATACAAAGCGGGGCGCTTCAGCCGGGACAGCGGCTGCCCTCCATCCGGGAACTCGTCCGGCGCAGCGGCCTCTCCCAGACCACCGTCGAACATACTCTTGCGCTTCTGCAGGAGGAAGGGCTGGTCCGCACTGTCCCTCAGTCCGGCTGCTTTGTAAGCGACATCGTGCCTCGGAACCCCGCCCGGCAGACTGCACCCCGGTCCCCGGCGCCTGTACCTGTACCCCTCTGGAATCTGCAGACCAACACCATCCACCCCGAATTGTTTGACATGAAGCTCTGGAAACGCTGTCTGAGGGAAACACTGGAAGACAGTGACGGCCTTGCCAGTTACGGAGACAGCCGGGGGGATCGTCCCCTGCGCACGGCACTGACGGACTATCTCTACCGCCTTCGAAGACTGCGCACAGATCCTGATTCCATCCTGGTTGGTCCGAGTTACCAGACCCTGCTGTTCATTCTCACCACCCTTGTCGGGCCCCGGCAGACCGTGGCCATGGAACACCATGCACCTGTTCTCGCCCGACAGGCCTTTGAACAGGCGGGATGGACCATCCTGGAACTGGAAAGCGATGCAGATGGACCGCTGCCAGAGGAACTGAAAAAGCCCTTTGACTGTCTGTACCTGACCACAGCCTGTACCGGAACGAAAAAAAAGGCCCTGCGCGCCAGACAGGACCTGTACCGGAATCTGTTCGTGATCGAGGACGACTACAACGGCGAACTCACCTATGTCTCGGGAGCCCGCAACGCCCTGTCCAGCAGGCTGCCGCAGTCGGTCTACATCGGATCGTTTTCCCGGGTGCTTCTTCCCTCCATCCGGCTGTCGTGCATGGTGCTGCCGCCCTGGCTGATGAAACGATTCGATCCCGGACTCTATGCACCCATGGCCTCCCGGATCGAGCAGTTGGCCCTGGCCCGTTACATCTCTTCCGGCGGACTGGAACGGCATGTCCGACGGCTGAACCGCCAGTACAGGCACCGCTGTCAGACTGCACTGTCCATCCTGGAGGGATATCCCGTCCTGCTGGATGAAGCCTATCTCTGTGTGGAGATAGCCGGCTGGACCCTCCCGCCGGAATTCGGATGCACCCGCACTGCCTCAGGAATCCGGCTGTCCTTTGCGTCTGTGGCCCTGGACAGACTGGAACCGGCTTTTCTCGCCGTGCGGGATGCCCTTGAGCCACTGGATGGTACAGGCCGGCTGTCGTCCGGCGTCGAGTTCCAGACAGGCGAAACTGGGGGGCATGCAGTTGGCTGAATGCCGGATATTGCCCGGATCCACCACCAGCACCCCTTCCAGTTCCAGACACCAGGCCACATAACCGCCTGTCCGCAGGAGCACATCGCAGTGCAGGGCTGCAGCCTGGCGGGCCATGTCCATCAGCCCTGGTCGCTCCGGAGCGACCAGGATCCGGTGTCCCTCCAGATTCAGGATGCTGCCGGGGGCAGCCATGCACCATTCGGGCTGCAGCGGCTGCCAGGGACCGGACTGCAGATACAGGGTCCCTCCGGCAGTATCCTGTCCCAGTTCTTTCATGCAGCCAGGTTCCTGCAGATCTCCGGCTGCGGCAATGATTCTCATGCCTTCAGTGTACACACTCAATTATCTTATGTCCCAGAATACAATCGCAGGCAAAAAACCAGAGCTTTGACCGGCATGATATAATGCGCAGGTACACAAATATCACCAGGGAAGGAGTCATGTCATGTCATTCACCATTCACCAGGAGCTGCCCTCTCCGGATGTCCTCAAGGAGCTCTATCCTCTCTCACCCGCACTGGCGGCTCAGAAAGCTGTGCGGGATCAGGAACTGCGGGATATCTTCGAGGGCCGCAGCGACAAATTCATCCTCATTGTCGGCCCCTGCTCGGCAGACAGCGAAGACAGTGTGACGGAGTATGTCCGCCGCCTGAAGGACGTGAACGAAAAAGTCCAGGACAAGCTGTTCATCATCCCCCGGGTCTATACAAACAAACCCCGCACCACGGGTGAAGGCTACAAAGGCATGCTGCATCAGCCGGATCCCAACAGCAAACCCGACCTGCTTTCCGGCATCGTCTCGATCCGCAGGATGCACCTGCGCATCCTGGAAGAGACCGGTCTGTCCGCCGCGGATGAAATGCTGTATCCCAGCAACCGGGACTACTTTGACGATGTCCTGGCCTATGAAGCCGTGGGTGCGCGGTCGGTGGAGAACCAGCAGCATCGTCTGGTGGCATCCGGAGCGGACATTCCCGTCGGGATGAAAAACCCCACTTCCGGGGATCTGTCTGTGATGATCAATTCCGTCATCGCCGCCCAGGCCCCCCAGAGCTTCATTCACCGGATGTTCCACGTCTCCACACCGGGCAATCCGCTGACTCATACCATTCTTCGCGGGGGTGTGGACAAGCTGGGGAATGCCATTCCCAACTACCACTACGAAGACCTGAAGCGCCTGCAGCGGGAATATAAAAAGACCAGTCTGGCCAATCCGGCGGTGATCGTGGACTGCAATCACTACAATTCCGGAAAACAATACAGGGAACAGATCCGGATCGCCAAGGAAGTCATGCACTCCCGCAAATATGACCCGGAGATCCGGAAACTGGTGAAGGGCCTCATGATCGAGTCCTATCTCAAGGAAGGCCGACAGGACATCTGCGAGAACTACGAACCGGGGCTGTCCATCACCGACCCCTGCCTGGGATGGGAAGATACCGAACAGCTGATTTACGACATTTACGAGTCTCTCTGACAGATGCCGGTGGCAGGCTGACCAGCCCGATGGTGTCTGGCAGGCGGCTCTCCCGGCTTTGCCGGCGATATCAAATGCCCGAAACTGGATTCAGTCCCGGGCATTTTTTCATTGTATTGACTTGTAATCCCTGTCCGGTTCCGGTCTCTGTCCGTGACCGCTCCGGTCCACCGGCGGAACAGATCCAAAGCCGCTTATACGAAATACGTGAAGTTCACGCTCGCAGCACGGTTGTCCAGCAGGTCTGCGGGAGCCGACAGTTCATTGGACAATACACACTGCATACCCGCTGCCTCCTCTGCATCCAGATCGCGCAGATTGTTCAGCAGCAGCCAGGTGCTCTTCATTTCCCTTTCGAATTCCCTGGGCAGCAGATCGGAAAATGCACCCATGATCTTTCGCTTGAATCCCTTGGGAGCATCCGGGTCATACGCCAGGTCTGTGTCAATGATGTCGCCAATGATGTATTCGTATTCACCGTAATCGCCTTCATAAGCCAGGATGGCCTGGTTGAATCGGTCGGCGAGGCGGGGATCCGCTTCTGCATCTGTGCAGAATGCCACTCGTCCCAGGGGATCCTTTGCCGCACTCGTTCTGTACATTTCTGCGATCTCCTTTGCGGTCTTGCCTCCTGCATCTACCAGACGGATAAAGATCCCGATTTCGTTGTTGTCTAACATACTGCACCTTCCTTTAAATCTGTACCACTGCATGATAGCACAGGTTGTGAAAAGATTCACCTGTCCGCGTCTTATTTTCTGCCCTCTCCTGCCGATGGCCGCTCAGCCCTCAGGCAGGGACCTGCCTGATCCCTGCATCCTGCTACAGGCAGCAACCACAGTAAATCCGGGAACATTGGCACGAAAGCCCGTTCTCCAATCCCGGACTGAGGTGTAAAATGAAAGAGAAAGAAAGCCCGACGGCTCTTTTTTTTGGCCCGGGAAGAAAGGAGCGAAGGATTTGAACGAAAACAAAATGGGTGTCCAGCCGGTGAACCGGCTGCTGGTTTCCATGTCTGTGCCCATGATGGTCTCCATGCTGGTGCAGGCGCTGTACAACGTGGTGGACTCGATCTTCGTGGCGAGTCTCAGTGAGGACGCCCTGACGGCGGTGTCCCTGGCATTTCCCTGGCAGAACCTGATGATTGCCGTGGGGGTGGGAACGGGCGTGGGTGTGAATGCCTGGCTCTCCCGGTGTCTGGGGGAAAAAGACCAGAGATCGGCGAATTCGACGGCCGAAAACGGCATTTTCCTGGCGATGACCAGCTACCTGGTGTTTGCGGTAACGGGTATGCTGATTTCCCGGCCATTTTTCACCCTGCAGACTTCTTCCGCTGTCATTGCAGAAGAAGGATTCCAGTATATGTGGATCGTGTCGGTATTCGGCATCGGTCTGTTTCTGCAGACAATGAATGAAAAGATCCTCGCCTCCACCGGCCGGACGAATCTCACGATGGTCAGCCAGCTGGCAGGAGCCGCCATCAACATTGTGCTGGATCCCATCATGATCTTCGGGCTGTTCGGCTTCCCGGCACTGGGTGTGGCGGGCGCCGCCATTGCCACAGTCACGGGGCAGATCATCGGCGGCCTCCTGGGGGTGTGGTTCAACAGCCGCCTAAACCGGGAGATCCAGATCCGGTTTCGGGGTTTCCGGCCTGACCGGGGAATCATCGGGCACATTTACAGTGTGGGTCTGCCGTCCATCATTCTGCAGTCCATCGGCAGCATCATGACCTTCTCCATGAACCAGATCCTGATATCATTCTCCACCACCGCGGCGGCGGTCCTCGGGGTTTATTTCAAGCTCCAGAGCTTTGTCTTCATGCCCATTTTCGGGCTGAACAACGGCATGGTGCCGATCGTGGCCTACAACTACGGGGCGGCGAAGCCGGTGCGGATCATGAAGACCCTGAAGCTGGCCATCGCCTATGCCCTGTCGATCATGGGTGTCGGACTGCTGCTGTTTCAGCTGCTGCCGGGCACGTTCCTGGATCTGTTCCAGGCCAGCGACAATATGAAATCCATTGGCATTCCGGCGCTGCGCATCATCTCCCTGTGCTTTGTGCCCGCGGGATTCGGGATCATCTGCGGTTCCTTTTTCCAGGCCATGGGCCATGGCATGATTGCCATGTGGGTGTCTATTGTGCGGCAGCTCGGGGCACTGATTCCCCTGGCGTGGCTGCTGTCGAGAACCGGCCAGCTGAACCTGGTATGGCTGGCGTTCCCGCTGGCGGAAATCGTGGCAGTCGTGATCACGACCTTCGGTCTGCGGCGGGTCATCCGCACCCAGATCCGGCCTCTGTACGGAAAACAGCCTCAGGATCCCGGAACAGCCTGAATCTTTCATTCAATCCCCCGTTCTGCCGGGTATCCAGGTTCTTCCGGGAACCGGTCAGCCACTGCAGAACGGGGATTTCTGTATCCGGATATTGCGGGATTACAACGGTGCTGATCAAGCGCAAACCTTCTGCGAATATGTCGGATACCGCCGGTCAAAACGGGATGGTCATAGTCACAGACCCGTCCCTAAAGACCGAACTCTGTCAGGCTGTCTTCCGTCTTTTGGGCAGTGGTGGTTCATACCGCCTCATGCAGCGGACGATATAGCATAAAATGATAAAAAGAGAAACAAAAAAAGGAGGACCTGTATGTCCCTTGAAGTATATGAACAGGCACGGAAAATCGGCCTGCGGTGTGTCAAAACCCGCGCGGCGGAGGGCCTGGATCCCTACCTGCCGGCTCTGGAGGACGAAAAACTGAAGATCCTGAAAACCCAGGAACTGCCGGTCACTGCCATTCCCCTGGACCGCGTCACGGGCACACGCACGCGCGGACGCACGAATTCCTTTGCGGCGGATTTCATGCCCCTGCTCGAGCCTGCGAGCGAGTTCGCCGGAAAATGGACGCGTCTGTATGAAGCTCAGCTGGAGGAAGGCATCCGGGAGCCGATCCTGTGCGTCGAATACCTCGGACATTTCTATGTCCAGGAAGGAAACAAGCGGGTCTCGGTCCTGAAATACCTGAAGGCGCCTGAGATCATGGCCAAAGTCACCCGGCTGATTCCGGAAAACGATCATTCTCCGGAAATGGAGGCCTACTTCGAATCCCTGGAGGCGCAGGCAAAAACCGGCGCGTCCTATCTGCACTTCGTCACCCCCGGCAGCTGGAAGCGGCTGGACTTTGTTCTGGGCGCAGATGACGAGCCCTGGAGCGAAAAAATGCGGGAGGATGTCCGGTCTGCCTGGAACCGCTTCTCACAGATCTTCCTGAAGCTGGGCGGCAGCCAGCTGCAGATCCCGGCCGGAGATGCCTTCCTGCTGTTTCTGGAGATCTACGGCCTGAAGGACTTTGACGACATTGGCAACGGTGAGCTCGAGCGGCAGATCCGCAAAGTCTGGGCGGATTTCTCCGTCTGGCCGGAAAAACCGAGGGCGACGGTGGAAACCGACACAGAGGAGGACCGCAAGTCCCTGCTCTCCCGGCTCTACGGTGAACCCCGGGCTGCATTCATTTACCGGCGGGATCCGGAAACCAGTGCCTGGACCAGACATCACGAACAGGGCCGGGCCTACCTGAACCGGGAAATGCCGGAGGTGGACACCAGGGCGTGGTTCGAGGTGAACACCCCGGAGCAGGAAATGGCGGCGATGGAGGAAGCCGTGAAGAAAGGCTATGACGTCATTTTCACCACCAGTCCGGAAATGCTGCGCTCCAGCATCCGCTTTGGCGCGGCCCATCCGGAGATCAAGATGTTCAACTGCAGCCTCAACACGCTGACCGGCCACATCCGGACGTATTTCGGGCGCCGGTATGAATCTCAGTTCCTGTCGGGGCTCATTGCGGGTATCCTGACGGTTTCGGGGCACATCGGCTACCTCGCGGATTATCCCATTTACGGAAACATTGCCAGCCTGAACGCCTTTGCCCTGGGTGCGCTGATGACCAACCCCGAAGCGCGGGTCTACCTCGACTGGTCCACCACCAAGGAAAGTGCAGGGCACATTCCGCGGGATACGGACCTGGTCTTCATTGCGGGCATCGATTTTGACCCCAATGTGATCACGAGCCGGGAATTCGGGCTGTACGACCTGCGGGAGGGAAAATTCGTGAAAGTCACCTACGATCTCGAGTACTGGGGACAGTTCTACACCAAGATGATGCAGCGGATCCGCAACCGCCGGTGGTATGAGGAACACGGCGAGGCCGGGCAGTCTGTCAATTACTGGTGGGGGGTCTCCAATGGCATGATTGACCTGGAGATGACAAAAGTGGTTCCCGAACAGACCCGGCGCCTGATCGGCATTGTCCGGGAAAACCTGCGGCACGGGCTGCGTCCCTTCCGGGATGAACTCCGGGACCAGGAGGGGCAGATCCGGTGCCGCCAGGGAGAAACACTGAGTACAGAGCAGCTCATGGACATGGACTGGCTGCTGTCGAACATCATCGGCTCCATTCCGGGGCTGGATGACTTCACGGACGAAGCCACAGGCGTGATTCGCACCCATGGCATTTCCCGGGTAAAGGAGTCCGCATGAAGAAACTCAGGGTCCTGGTGCTCTCGGATGAAATCGACCGGGCCCTGTACGATCACTTTGACCGCTCGATGCTGCAGGACATTGACATGATCATTTCCTGCGGCGATCTCCCCGCCCGGTACCTGACATTTCTCGCCACAATGTTCAACGGACCCGTCCTGTATGTCTGCGGGAACCATGACGAGAAATACGTCACAAACCCTCCCGAGGGGTGCATCTGCATCGAAGACGAGATCTACGAATACCAGGGGATCCGGTTCCTGGGCCTGGGGGGCAGCCGCCGGTACAAAAAGGGGCCGTTTCAGTACACCGAAGTCCAGATGGAGAAGCGGATCCACAAACTGTGGTATCC
Source organism: Faecalibaculum rodentium (assembly GCF_001564455.1). Classification (GTDB taxonomy): domain Bacteria; phylum Bacillota_I; class Bacilli_A; order Erysipelotrichales; family Erysipelotrichaceae; genus Faecalibaculum; species Faecalibaculum rodentium. The sequence continues at coordinate 342,729 of NZ_CP011391.1, read as the reverse complement.
GCTGTGGCGGAAAAAAGGATTCGATGTGCTGGTCACACATTCTCCTGCCAAAGACCACGGAGACGGCAAAGGTGCCCATGAAGGGTTCCCTTGTTTCAACCGCCTGATTGAAAAGTACCGTCCTTCCTGGTTCTTTTACGGCCACATGCACCTGAGCTATGACGCCAACACCCCCCGGGTGTCCAGGCTCGGTGATACGTCCACCGTAAATGCCTTCGGCAAGTATGTTGTGGAAGTCGAGGTGCCGGAAAACGGAGATACACACCGGTCTGCCGATGGTGACGGAGGCAGTCAGCTGGAGCAGTAACCGGACCGGGACAGACAGAATCATAGAGACCGGATCATACGGATGCAGTGAAGAGCTGCATCCTTTTTTGTGTATATTCTTCATTTGAAAGCCCTTGCAGCCCAATTTCTGCTCGTTATACTCAAAGGTGATAGTTGGAAAGGCTGAAAATTATGAATGAAGAAAAAACAGACATGATAAAGCAAAATCCTTTGGCAGGTCCTTGTGGAAGGGACTGAAAAAGCTCCCGACCGCCGTGAACATCTGTCTGCTGATTGCAGTCCTTGCTGTCGTGGTTTACTGCGGCTACAGAGTCAACCGGTTTGTGGTGGGCAGGCCGCCGGAAACCGCAATGGAAGTCAAGTCTTCTCTCCAGTCACTGGAAAACGCCAGCTCCCTGCGGGTCATGAACACGCCGTACTCCGCAGTAGCCACTGTGTACCAGGACAAAGAACAGAAAAAGCCCCTGTATCATGTCTGGTACAACGGAATCATCAAAATGAATACAGATTTCAGCGAAATCCAGGTGGAAGGAAACGAGGAAAGCAGGGAACTGGTCGTGACGATGCGGCCAGTCCAGCTGGAATATGAACTGCTGGATGGATTCAAATATCTTCCTGAAGCACCGAATAACGAGAAAGGATTCGTGGAAGCCAGAAAAGCTGCAGAAGCCGACCTGAAAAAACGGGTGCTCAAGGATGTCAACCTCAACGAGACAGCCAATGAAAACGCCAGGACAATTCTGAAAGAGTTCACGGAGTCCATTACAGGCGGCGAATATCATGTCACGGTGGTCACAGAAGCACCGGCAACGGCCTCGTCTGCAGAAACAAAAACGGGCGATAAATCCGATACAGAGAAACCGGAACAGGAGGCACCATCTGATGAAAAAAAGTAAAATCGTTCTTCTGGCGGTTCTCATCTTCTCGGGCTGCGCCCGGGTGCAGCCTGACCCGGAACCGGCAGCTGTCTGCTCTGCCGGAAGTCTGACCGTAATGAAAATGGGCTTTCATACGGTCGCGAGTTGCGACAAAAACCGCGGGGACGGCCTGTCATCCCTCTTCAAGAAAGCCCGGAAGTACTGGCAGGAATATGACGGGACTGTGGAGGTCAGCTACTCCCTGAAGGAAAGCGGCGTGTCCAAAACCGGCGAAACATTCAACATCACCGTTCCTGACCCTGAAATTACTGTTCACATCGATACAAAGAACGCCAAAGACCCCTATGTCACCGAAGATGCCTGGCTGGTCAAAAATCCCATCACCCCCGAGGAACAGGAGCAGATGTTCAAAGATGCGAAATTGGAGATGCTGGATTCCATTCAAAATGACCAGGACCTGATAAAGCGCGCAAAGCAGCGCTACAAAGAGCTCCTGTCCTCCTATATTGCGAGCATCGGCAGGCAGCATGACCGGGAGTACAAAGTTGTATTTGTGGAATAGAGCAGGCACAAAAGCTTCATGCATACCATGAAAACGGGAACCCGTGCATTGTCTAATGCAGAGGGGTTCCCGTTTTTTTTATGGTTCTATTACCGGCTGCTGTATATCTGCCATCACCGGCACCTTCTGCTGCCTGGCCTCAGAAGTGCAGACTGGACAGATCCGGCCACTGTATGTCGGGCAGCTGCAGATCACGGAGCCACTGCTGCAGGTCAAATCCCTCCTGGGAAGAGGGGACTCCCTCTCCCGTGGGGCCAAAGAGCGCTTCAAGCACACCATACAGTTCCGGACTCTTCTGCTGCAGAAGTCCCGGATCCATGATGTACAGGGACCCGGCTTCGGCGAAAAATTCGCTGATGTCGGTGGCGCCGTAGGCGGAAATCAGGGCAGGCTGCGATTCATAGATCCGACGCACAGTTTCCGTATACTCGCTGTCGGCATTTTTCTGCGTAATGTCATGCTCGAAGTCGAAGCAGTGGGTCAGCTCATGGGCTGTGGTGGAAGGCTCCAGGCTCTCGAGGCGCAGAAACACTTCCTCATCATGGTTGCTCTCCAGCAGTCCGGTTCCGTTGTCGGTATAGGAATAGGTGGAGAATCCCGCAACCAGCCCCCCCGCCTGGATGTTGTGTTCCGCCATGGCCCGGGTGAAGGCTGCATCGTCCAGGACCCGGATCACGTTGGTCTGCTGCAGCAGCCAGTCCGGCAGGCAGTAGACGTTTTCTTCCAGGATCTGCGCCGCCTCTTCCTGCGACACCGCTGCCTGGATCCCCACTTCCGGAAGTCCGTCACGCTGATCCGTGTAAGTGTATCCGTCAAGACTCACCTGCTGTTTCTGGACCGCTTCCTTCGCCTGGTCGAAGATCTGCCGGAACTGCTCGATGGAATGATCCGGCAGCATGTATTCATAGACGTAATATCCCGTCAAGCACAAAGCCGCAATGAGCAGACAGGCCCGGATAAAGCGCAGGAAGAACCCCAGCTTCGAATGCCGCAGCCCCGAGCGGAGAAAGTGGACGACGGCCCATAGCCCTCCGAAATACAGCCGCATATTCCGATCCAGCAGCAGATCACCAGGGTATCCGAAGTATTCCAGGATCCAGGGCAGTCCCCAGTAAATCAGGCTGAAGACCAGTGCCGTGCCGAGGATGGTGCCGAATGTGATGTGAAAAACAGCGTGTCGCTTCATGTGGCTCATTATGCCATTGCGCGTTCCACGTGTCCAATGCACAAAAGAAAAGGCGCCTTCTGTTCTGAAAACCGCCTGGAGAAATTCAGTTCTCTTTGCCGTTGTTCTCTTTGTTTTCCTGCGCCGGTTTCTCTTCTGCCTTGTCCAGGAGTGTTTTCCGGCTGTTGCGCAGGATCATCAGTGCCACCATGACCAGCGAAACAAAGAATGCTTCTCTGCCGCCCATCAGGCCGGTGCAGACCGAAAAAGTCAGGGAAATGACAGCCGCCCCCCACTTCAGGCCCATCTTGCATAGAACACAGATGCCGCCTGTCAGCAGGGACAGGATTCCCCAGACAGGGGCATACAGCACATAGGTGACAGCCAGGACAGCCACACCCTTTCCGCCCTGGAATTCGCGCCAGAAGGGATAACAATGGCCGATGGCTGCACCCAGTCCCGCATAAAGGGTGAGGATGTCGCCGGCGGCAGGAAAGAGCCAGCGGCAGATCACAATGGCCAGAACGGTTTTCATGCCGTCGCCCAGGAGCACCAGGGCTGCAGCCTTTGTCCCCAGGACGCGGCCTGTGTTGGCCATGCCCGGATTCCCCGATCCTTCTTCGTAGATGTTTTTCCCGGCTGCCCGCGCCACGATGGGGCTGAACAGAATGCAGCCAAAGACATAGCCAATGAAAAGAGACAGCAGTCGTGCTTCCATACAGGACCTCCCGGACCGGGCTGCCTGCAGCGCCGGTCAGATTTCATTCTATGGAGATGATACGCCGCAAAGAGCCAGAAAGTCGTCTGGAAGCCTTGCAGCGAGATCCAGCCGGTCGCCGGTGACAGGATGGCGGAGGGTGACGGCAGCGCAGTGCAGCATGGCTCTTCCTTCTGTGGCTGACGCTCCGGATTCACAGGAGGAACCATACAAAGGATCCTGGAGCAGCGGATGACCAGCTGATGCCATATGGGCCCGGATCTGATGCATGCGCCCATGCTCGATTTTCACGGAGACCAGTGTACCGCCGGGGATGGATCTGACCGGTGTTACATAGGTCAAGGCGCTTTTCCCATCCAGAGACGGGACCATTGTCCGGTCCTGCAGTTTGAGCGGAGTGCAGATGACCTGCGGCTGCACCTGTCCATGGCACAGGGCCAGATACCGTTTTTTCGTTTTTGTCAGGGACGGAACCCAGGAGGCCTTGCCGAATACCAGGATCCCGGAAGTGTCTTTATCCAGGCGTCCCTTGAGATACAAGGGATGACCCAGCGCAGCTTCCAGAACGCTCTGCATGGAATCCTGTTCATGCCCGGGGCTGGGATGAACCACCAGCCCGGCGGGTTTGTCCACCACCAGCAGCAGGGCATCTTCAAAGAGAATCCGGTACGGAACCGGATGCCGGTGGCTGCTTTCATGCAGCCAGAGAGACACGTCGTCTCCAGGTTTTACCGGGGTGACGGATCTGGCAGGAATCCCATTGACCAGAAGGCCTGCAGGCAGAAACTTCAGCCGGGAGATCTGGCGCCGGGATAGACCCGGTTGTCTGGCCAAAAGCTGTTCCACGGTCCCGTTCCTGTCTGCTGTGATATGAAGCCGTTCAGCCATGAATGCCTCCTTTCCGTGCCGTTCCCGAATCCGCGGCTGCCGCAGAATCCGGCGGAATATGAAAAAAAAGGAGACCGGAGTCTCCTGATTTTGCAAATGGTCGGGACGACAGGATTTGAACCTGCGACCCCTTGCACCCCATGCAAGTGCACTACCAAGCTGTGCTACGTCCCGATATCTGCCTGTTAGTTATACCACCCAAACGGGTCTGTGTCAAACATTCAGGCAGAATTTGAGCTGCATCCGGAAGGATCACTTCCGGTCAGCCGCACGGCAGGTCAGACGGTCACTCCACCATCTGATCCGTATCCTGCCACAAATCAGACGGCATCGGGGGATGCCATGACGGTCTGCACAAACTGACTGAAATACAGATTGCGCAGTTTGGCAAACTGCCGGTTCCCGGATATTGTCTCCAGAAGTGCCTGTTCGTTCACCGGCTGCCACACCCGGCGCAGCGCATTGTTCTTAGTCTGGCATTCGATGGAAAACAGATCCGGATACCTGGCCAGAATGCCAAATCCATCCAGGCTCAGTTCTTCCAGGATGATTCTGGCCGGAACTTCTTGTTGCCCATATCCCCTGGAGGTTCCTTCAAAGAAATCCGTGATGAACCATTCCTCAGCATTCTGCTGCAGACTCAGATGCATCTGTCCGCCATCTGCATACTGAATGATGCCGACTGTGACAGGGATCTCCTGGCAGGACCAGATGCAGCTCCGCTGCTCAAGACCGGGCCATACCGTTTTCTTCCGGATGGTGAACCCGTCCGGAAAAGCTTCGGCTGTTTTCAGAGACACCGTTTCCAGCATTTGTACTGTATTGAGAGCTGCCGGATCGGTCAGACTGGAGGCTGTCAACCTGTTTGTCTGATGGCAGGCGGCAAAACCGAAAATCCCGCCAGCCTGCAGCCAGTCTCACTGGACGCCATCAATCGCAGAATTTTTCTTTCCGGTCGATTTTCTCCGTCAGCATCCGTTCGATGTCCCTGTAATGGAACGGTGCCATCTCCTCCGGAATCGCCGCAAAATTATGCGCGATATTCCGGGCCGTCTCCAGACCGATGGTGTCCAGCATCCGGAACGGACCATAGGGAGCGCCGGCACCTTTCACCCATGCTTTGTCAATGTCTTTCACATCTCCGGTACCCGTCACCAGCAGGTCCATGGCGGAAAACAGGAACGGAACCAGCATGGAATTCAGCAGATACCCGCTGCGCTCCTTGCGCACAGCCACCGGATCCATGGAAATGGATCGGGCAAATGTCATCACTTCATCGAATACCTCCGGATCGGTCTTCGGCTGCGCCATGACTTCCGTCAGGTTGTTGCGCCAGATGTGGTTCGCAAAATGCAGCGCCAGATACCGTTCCGGACATCCGGTCATGTCCGCAAACATGGACGGCAGCAGGGTGCTGGAATTCGTGACCAGAATCTGGTCCTTCGTCAGCAGCGGTGCCATGGCCGCATACATCTCAGCCTTGGCCTTCGGGTCCTCGGACATGGATTCAATGACAATATCCGCGCCCGCCAGTGCTTTTTCCAGATTCAGCTCCAGATGAACGGATTCCAGGGCTCTTCGCGCCTTTTCCTTTGCCTTCTTTGTCGTGATGTCCGGTTCCTGCAGTCCGGCCGGCAGACGGGCGGGATCTCCATCGGCACGCTCGATATCTGCCATGATTTCCTCAAAGGCTTTCTTCAGCTTCGGCTTTGCGCGGTCAATGCTGGCAGGGGAACGCAGCCAGATCCAGGTATCGAGGCCGTGATATGCACAGACCAGGGCAATCTGGGATCCCAGCACACCGCCGCCGATCACAGTCACTTTGTTCATAGTAGAGTCCTCCTGTTATGGTTCAGAACTACCGTAAGGGTTTTCATGCCAATTGGGAACTGACAGAACCGGGAAACTGTCGAAAGCATTTGCTGACAGAAAAACCGGTGATCACTTCCACCACCACATCCACACATTCGCCCTCCGGCAGCGGGTTTCCGCCCGGCCAGCAGCGGACCAGGAAGCTGGCTGCCCGGTTGTGAAAGAACTCGCCTGCGCGACCTATTCCCTGTTTTGTCTCTTTGCGGTGAGTGCAGCCGGCCACTGAGGCATTTTGGTCTATAATGACTAGTGGAGGATTGTTATGACAAAAGCGATTATCTTCGATATGGACGGTGTCCTGGTGGATACAGAATCCTGGTTCCAGACACAGTTCAGGGACATGCTGCTCGACTGCGGTGTGGATGTATCGAAAGAGGAGATCCGGGTGCTGACTGGCTGTTCCATGGAACAGGAAGATGAATTCATCCAGGAAAAACTCGGCGTGGATGCCTATACCGCGGCGAGAATGAAAGACAAATGGATGGCAGCTCACCCCGTAAACTACGCCGATCAGGCAAGGCCCGGTCTGAAGAAGACTCTGCAGATCCTGCGGGATGCGGGATACAAAGTGGCCATTGCCAGTTCCTCGCCCATGCGGTTCATTGAACAGATGATCCGTGAATGCGGCCTGGAGAATATGTTTGACGTCGTGGTCTCCGGTCATGACCTGCCGAAGACCAAACCCGACCCGGCGATCTACCGCCTGGCTCTCGAAAAACTCGGAGTCCCTGCAGCGGATGCCGCAGCTGTGGAAGACAGCTTCTATGGGGTACAGGCCGCTAAGGGTGCGGGACTGTATGTCTTCGGTTTCCGTGATCCGTTCTCCAACCTTTCACTGGTGGAAGCGGATACAACAGTGGATGAGCTGCTCCAGGTTCCGGCTTTGCTGAAGGTGATGCCAGAGGGTTGCGGTTCATGTTAGAATTTGGTTCATAAACGGAAGGATACAAATAAAAAGATGACACCTGAAAGAGAACATCAGCTGAAGCTTGACGCCATCAGGGTGCGGGAAGGAATCCTGACCAGTACCCATGGTGCAAAGTCCGGTCATCCCGGAGGCAGTCTCTCGGCTGCAGATCTGTTCACATATCTCTATGATGAAGTGCTTGATGCCGATCCGGCCGATCCGCTGAAGGAAAACAGGGACCGGTTTGTGCTGTCCAAGGGCCACGTGACCCCCGGCTACTATTCGGCACTGGCTCTGAAGGGCTTCTTTCCTTTTGAAGACCTGAAAACATTCCGTCACAGCGGAAGCTATCTCCAGGGCCACCCGAACATGAACTCCGTCCCGGGCGTGGATATGTCTACCGGATCCCTGGGACAGGGCTGTTCCGTCGCCTGCGGCATGGCCAAGGGCGCCAAGATGCTCGGAAAGGATTTTGCGGTCTACACCCTCATGGGCGATGGCGAGATCGAGGAAGGCCAGATCTGGGAAGCCGCGATGTTTGCCGGCCACTACAAGCTGGACAACCTGTGCATGATCGTGGACATCAACGGCCTGCAGATCGACGGCCGCTGCAGCGAGGTCATGAACGCGCAGCCCATTGACAAAAAATTCGAGGCCTTCGGCGCGGATGTCACCGTCATTGACGGCCATGACTTCCACCAGCTGGAGCAGGCATTTGGCCGGTTCAACGAAAACAGGGGCCACGGCCGTCCGACGGTGATCCTCATGAACACCCTCAAGGGCAAGGGCGTGTCCTATATGGAAGACGCCTGCGGCTGGCACGGCAAGGGCCCGAACGCAGACGAATATGCCCTGGGCATGGCGGAACTGGCAGCAGCCAGGGAAGCGCTGGAAGCGGAAGGAGTGCAGGCATGAGTGATGTAAAGAAAATCGCGACCCGGGAAGGCTACGGCCAGGCCCTGGTGGAACTCGGTGCCCTGCACCCGGAGATCGTGGTCCTGGATGCCGACCTGGCAGGGGCCACAAAGACTTCCATGTTCCGGGACGCCTATCCCGACCGCTTCATCGAGTGCGGCATTGCCGAAGCCAATATGATGGACGTGGCCGCCGGCCTCTCCACCCTGGGCTTTGTGCCCTTCGCCAGCTCCTTTGCGATGTTTGCCGCAGGCCGTGCCTATGACATGGTCCGCAACTCCATCGGCTATCCGGGACTGAACGTGAAGGTGTGTGCCTCCCATGGCGGGATCTCCGTCGGTGAAGACGGTGCCAGTCACCAGATGAACGAGGACTTTGCGCTGATGCGCGTGATTCCCGGCATGACTGTGATGTGTCCTTCCGATTTCGTGGAAGCACAGAAAATGGTCAAGGCTGCCTACGAGCTGAACGGACCGGTCTACATCCGGTTCGGACGGGCTGCCACCCCGATCATTCACGATGAAGACTTCGATTTCCGGATCGGCCAGGCGGAAATGCTGCAGGACGGCACGGACGTGACGCTGATTGCCACCGGCATCGTGGTGCCCGAAGCCATGGAAGCCGCAAAGTCCCTGGCAGAAGAAGGCATTTCGGCACGTGTCCTGAACATGGCCACGATCAAGCCCCTGGACAAAGAGGCCGTGATCAAAGCCGCACAGGAAACCGGCCACATCGTCACGGTGGAAGAGCACTCCATCATTGGCGGTCTGGGTGAAGCCGTGGCTTCCGTGCTGGCGGAAGAGGCACCGGCCAGACTGCACCGCATCGGTGTGCGGGATGTATTCGGCCACTCGGGTCCGGCAGCGGTGCTGCTGCATGAATTCGGGCTGGATGCCGAAGGCATTGCGAAGGAAACCCGCAGGTTCCTGGAAAAACAGAAATAATCAAAAAACCATACGGAAGTCCATCCTGAAACCGGGTACGGACTTCCGTTTTTCTTTTGCCGTCTTTCATCCCGGACAAACAGGAGAAAAACCGGCTGCCGGGCTCTTGAAAGCCCTGAACAGCCGGTCTGTCCTCTGCTGAATGGATGATGGCTACCAGGTCCTGGAATTCAGTTCCCGGAACTGTGCCACCGTGGGAGAGTGCGTGTTGAGGCCGCCATCCACGGTCAGGATCTGCCCTGTCATATAATAGCTCTCGTCGCTTCCCAGGTACACACACAGGTGCCCGATGTCCTCCGGACGGCCGTATCTGGTCACGCAGATGTTGCTCAGATAGATCTTCTTCAGGACATCCGGGATCCGGGGTTCGTTCTGCGGTGTGACAATCAGACCCGGGCGCACGCAGTTGCAGCGGATGTTGTTCTTTCCATACTGCAGAGCGATGTCCTTTGTCAGCATATCCACGCCGGCTTTGGAAGCGGCATAGGCCGTTCCCTGCAGGTCACCGCCGCAGGCCGCCATGGATCCGATGTTGACAATGGATCCGCCATGTTCCTTCATGAACGGCAGGGCGCACTTGACGGCCCAGAACGTGCCGCGCAGGTTGCTGTCAAACACCTCATCCCACTGCTCCAGCGTGACTTCCTCCACCTGGCCGTCCTTCGGGCTGGCGTTGGCGGCGTTGTTGACCAGGATATCGATCCGGCCGTAGTCCCGGGCGGTGTCTTTCATCAGCGCTTCGATGGACTTTGTATCCATGAGGTCCATGAAGTGATAGGCTGCCTGTCCACCGGCATCCCGAATCTCCTGGACCACGGCTTCTCCCCGTTCCTGGCGGCGTCCGCAGATGATCACCTTTGCGCCTTCGGCAGCGTACAGCCTTGCAATGGCAATGCCGATGCCGCTGGTGGATCCCGTGACAATGGCCACTTTGTCTTTGAGTCGTTCCATATTCACAATTCTCCTTGTTTTCTGTCCACTGTACTGTATCACAACCCTGAAAGCGGTATCAAATTGACTTTTTCTGATTTTCTGGCAGACAAATGTGCAAAGAAACTTCATGGCTGAGTCAGCCACCTGCCATGGATGAAAACAGAAATAACATTTGAAAGGCTTCCCTCTATGATGTATTTAAGGGAAGCCTTTATTGCGCCGGTTTTAATTACAGACTATCTGCAAAGATTTAAAGCAGAGAAAGAAACTGCAAAACAGGGATGCCCACGAACCTGCCATAAGTCCCGTGAGGCTGTAAATTAAAGTGCAATCTGTCTTCATGACAGTGATGTCTTCAGTTCGCTCCATCCCTGACAAGGCTCCCTTACTTTTTTCAGAAAGGAGAACACCCGTGAACCATGTAGCTCAAACTGTTATTCCGGTTGCCGGTGGACTTGATGTCCATAAATCCTTTGTCGTCGCTGTGATCAAAAGCACCAGCGATCAGGGAACGGTCAATACGGTAAAAAAAAGGTTCTCGACCTTTCGTGCAGATCTGGAAGACCTGCGGGACTGGCTCCTGCAGAATGACTGCCATCATGTCTGCATGGAATCGACCGGAAAATACTGGATACCGGTCTATAACGTCCTTGAGACAGCCATGGATGAAGTGCGGGTCTGTAACCCTAAATGGCTGTCTCTGGTGAAAGGCGAGAAAGATGACAACAAGGATGCCGCACGTATCTGTGATCTGTATCGAAACGGGATGACAAAATCCAGTTATATCCCGAGCAAACAGATCCGCACTCTCAGAGAGCTTACACGTCTTCGACAAAAGTATGTGCAACAGCGGGCTTCGGACCATAACCGTCTGATCAATTGTCTCACTGTCAACAACTACAAACTGGACATGGTTTTCTCCAATGTCCGGGGAATATCGGCATCCCGTATCATCGATCTTATCTTATCAGGAGAATCATATACAGATGAAGATATTTTGAAATGTGTGTCGAAGCGGTGCAAAGCTTCACAGGAAGATATCCTCCGGGCCTGCCACGGACTCGAATTCGATAAATTCCAGAGAGAGAAACTGAAGATCATCCGGGACCATATAGATGAACTGACGAAAGAGATAGAAAAACTGGACCAGCTCATAGCAGAGGCTTGTGAAGATCATAAGGAGCCTATCGATTTACTGATGACGATACCTGGAGTCAGTGAAATAAGTGCCCGAAAGATCATCGCTGAGCTTGGAACGGAGATGGATCAGTTTGGGAAGGATTCACGTGTAGCCAAATGGGCAGGTCTGGCACCAGGAAGTGACGAATCAGCAGGAAAGATCCATTCCCGTCACATCACCAAGGGGGGCAAGCACCTTAAACCTGTTCTGATTGAAGTGGCATGGGCAGCTGTCAGATCCAAGAATCCATATTACCGCTGTAAATTTGAGATCCTGAGTTTGCGTCTGGGGAAGAAAAGAGCGATCGTCGCGATCGCCCGAAAAGTGATCGTATCGATCTTCCACATGTTTTCGGACATGAAGGAATGGCATCCCAAAGACTGTGATGACTGTTTTGTACCAAGAGGTCTCTCAGTCCAAAAGGAGTCCAGGAAACTGAATAAGACAGTCAGCACACTGAAGGCGATGGGGATGACAGAGCATCAGATCCTCAAAACGATAGCAAAAGGGTTTGATGATTCTGAGATCAAAGATGATGCGGGTAACAGTTATGATTCGATCACAGGAGAATACATAACAGCCTGAATTTATAAGCGATTTTTGGGGGAAAGGGGGTACTATGCCTTTTAATACAGTAGATGCTTAGTGGCTCTGGCAATTGTCAGCTTTGAACGCAAGATTGTTTTCAAATTAAAAACCGCAGTCCTGAAATCCAGGTCCTGCGGTCTGCTTCATCCGGTTTACTTGATGCCGTGAATGATCTGTTCGTTTTCCTTGATCTTCTCTTCGTGACGCTCTGCATCGTTTTCCTTGCGGGCCATCACGCGCTCGTCATGCTTGATTTCTTCCTTGTGAATATCCTTCATGAACTTCGTCTTATCCTTGTCGATCTGTGCTTCGTGATCGGCAATGTCGCCGCGCTTGGCGTCGATCTTGTTTTCATCGTGACGCAGTTCCTTTTCGAGGATATTGTTCTCCATTTTTCTGAATTCGTCTGCCATGGTCAGATACCTCCTTGATGGTTTCAGTATAGTAAATGACCCCGGCAAACTCGACTGGGATGCTCCTGTTCCACCCTTCGCTTCCCATCCTGCTTCCGGCGGTTTGTGCCATCACTTTGTGCCGGATTCCGGACCGGATCCACAGCATCGGCATGAATCGCGGGACAAGAGCTGCGCTTACAGTCTCCGCCTGCAGCGTCGCTTTTCTCTGCAGCAGAGCCTGGTGCTAAAATGAGGATGTATGCCAGTTGGCAAGGAGGCTTTATATGGATGACAAATTCGCTCCGTTGAATCCCGCCGTGTTCCGGGACACGATTCCCCTCTTCAGGGAAAAAACTGAAGCGTTTCATGCCGGAGAGCTGTCCAAAAAGGACTACAAGGGTTTCTCCGGCAAATATGGCAGCTATGCCCAGCGTGACGGCCAGCACCACATGCTGCGGCTGCGGACCACAGCCGGCCGTCTGACGAAAGACAAGCTGAATTTTCTGATCCGCACCCTGGATGAACAGAAGGTGCCCCTGGTGCACTTCACCACCTGCCAGGCCGTGCAGCTGCATGACCTGGTGCCGGAACAGGTATATTCCATCATGGACAACGCCCTGGATGCGGACATTGTCTGCTATGGCGGCGGTGGAGACTATCCCCGCAACGTCATGTGTTCTCCCCTCGCCGGAGTGGACCCCCGGGAAGCCTTTGATGTGCTGCCCTGGGCAGAAGCCACGGCGCAGTTCCTCATGCACTTCATTGACGGACCGAAGATGCCCCGCAAACTCAAGGTCGCATTCTCCGGCAGCAATGCCAACGAACCCCACGCGACTTTCCGCGACCTGGGATTTGTGGCCCGTGAAGACGGGACCTTCGACGTCTATGCCGCCGGCGGGCTTGGCAATGTCCCCCGCCTCGGCGTGAAAGTGGCCGAACATGTAAATCCCCGTGACATTCCCTATTATGTCGTGGCCATGATCAATACCTTCCGCAAATACGGCAACTACGAAAACCGCTCCAAGGCGCGCACCCGGTTCATGGTTCAGACCCTGGGCAGCGAGGAAGCCTTCGCCAAAGCCTTTGCGGAAGAACTCGCAGCCATTCAGGACCAGGATCTGCGGTTCCCGGACGTGGCCGATGACGCCTCCCACAAAACCGGCGACGGATCGGTTCCCCGCCAGTCCTGGCAGGTGTTCCCCCAGAAACAGGAGGGTCTGTATGCCGTGCAGTGGCACGCTGTGGGCGGCAAGCCCGACCTGGATGTTCTGCACAAAGTCAACGACGCCATTCAGGAGATCCCTGCAGCCGAACTGCGTCTTGCACCGGACCAGGGCGCCTGGATCATCAACCTGACCGGCAGCGAAGCCGACCGGATCATGGACATCATTGCGGACGATGCGGCACAGAATGCCTTTGATGCCTCCGAGGCGTGCATCGGTGCATCCATCTGCCAGGTGGGTCTCCGGGATTCCCAGCAGATGCTGCGGGACATCCGCGAGGCTGTCAAGGATGCCGGTGTGGATCCCTGGCTGCCCCAGCTGCACATCTCCGGCTGTCCGTCTTCCTGCGCTTCTCACCAGGCGGGTGTGATCGGCCTGCGCGGCGGCATCAAGATGGTGGACAAAAAACCGGTGCCGGCTTTCCTGCTGTATGTCAACGGCTCGGATCTGCTGGACAACGAACGGCTCGGCACGGAGCTTGGGGCTGTGGCCATCAGCGACATCCCCACCTTCTTTGTGATGCTGGGTCAGACGGTGAAGGATACCGGACTGACCTGGGATCAGTGGGTGTCGCCGGAAAAACTGACGGAATTTGCCGCTGACTGGGTGAAGTAAGCTCTCTGCCTGGATAAAGACAGAAGCACGCGGCAGAAGCCGGAAGACAATATGTAAAACAAAGGGAAGACCCCGGACATGAGGTCTTCCCTTTTTTCCTGCAGATGGCTGGGCGATGGCTTCCTGCTCTGAATGCCCCGGCTTCATCATCCAGGACTGTCTGTCTTTACAGATGCCTTCAGGCTTCCGCTTTGCCCGCGGCTTTTTTCAGTGCGATAAACAGACAGAACAGGCCGATTCCCAGCAGCATGTGGCCGATTCCGGCGATACCGGAGATGGCGGCAGATGCCCCGGCGGAAAGCAAGGTCCCATTGACCTGGAATATGCCCCTGACAGCAAACAGGACCACCGTCACGACAAGACCGGCGTTGTAGAGAATATAGAACCAGCGGAAAGTCTTTTCAGACGGCAAAGCAGGAAGCACCCGGACAAACAGCGCCAGGATCAGAAACATTCCCATGCCCAGTGCCAGCAGATGCGGGTGCATGGCGCGCAGGGTGGTAAGTCCTTCAAATCCCATGAACTTTGTGAATTCACGGTAAAATACCCCGGCAACCAGTCCCAGGATCATGTACACAAAGGCAGTATTGATCATTTTCTTCATGATGTCTCTCCTTTCACCAGGACCAATGGCTGACCCGGCAGGCAACCATCACAATAGACCTTATGCGGTCAGGACACAAAGAAGAGGCATTTCGGGAGTCCGAATGCATGTCGGCGCGCCTTCAGCGAGGCTTTGATATAATTGTAACCATGAAACGCAAGACAATTCTTTCCACAGTTCTCGCAGCCGGACTGGCCCTGACCGGCTGCAGCCGGGTTTCGCAGGAGGCTGACAAGGCCGCAAAAGAGGCGGAAAATGCCGTCACAGAACCGGCAGAATCCATTTCCTTCACGGATGACGCCGGTCGGACCATCACTCTGGACAAACAGCCGGACCGCGTGGCGGCGCTCATTGGCAGTTTTGCGGATATCTGGTGCTCAGCCGGGGGATCTGACACGCTGGTGGCAGCGGCGGGCGACGCCTGGACATCATTTGACCTGGATCTGCCGGACTCCGTACAGGACCTGGGGGCGGTGAAATCCCCCAATACCGAGGTCCTGCTGGCGACTGAACCGGATTTCGTGCTGGCGAGCCTGAAAACCGAAGCCGACAAGGAGCTTGAGCCGGTGCTGGAGAACCAGGGGATCCCCGTGGCGTATTTCGAGGTCTCGGACTTCGATGACTACCTGCGGATGCTGGACATCTGCACGCAGCTGACGGGGGATGACGAAGCCTACCAGACCTGTGGACTGGACCAGCAGGCGCAGATCGACGCCGACATCCGACTGGCCGAAACGAAACCGGCCCGCACGGTACTGTACCTCCGGGCCAGTTCCAAATCCGTAAAAGCCAAGGGGTCGAAGGGGACCGTCCTGGGAGAAATGCTGGCATCGCTGCATACCGTCAATGTGGCGGACAGTCAGGAGTCCCTGCTGGAGAATCTCTCCATGGAAGGCATCATGGCGGCGGACCCCGAGGAGATCTTCATCGTGTACCAGGGAAAATCCGGGGATGACACCGCAGCCCGGGCACAGATGGAGAGCTGGCTCTCGGATCCCGCATGGCAGTCCCTGAAGGCTGTGCAGGAAGACCGCGTGCATGTCATGGATCCCTCTCTGTACAACCTGAAGCCCAATGCGCGCTGGGCACAGGCTTATGATGAACTCACGGAACTGCTGTATGGAGAGCCGGCAGCGAAGAAAGACTGAGCGCAGACTCTGGTGGCAGGCCGGACTGCTCATCATGCTCATGATCCTGGCCCTGGCCATCGGCTCCACATCGCAGCTGACCCTGCCTGTGTTCCTCCACGTCCGGCTCCCCCGCATGCTGGGATGCCTGCTCGCCGGCAGCGGTCTGGCAGTCGCAGGCATGATCCTGCAGACTGTCCTGGCCAACCCACTGGCAAGCCCCAACATCCTGGGCATTCAGTCCGGAGCCGGTCTCATGACAGTGCTTTCTGCCGCGCTGTTCCCCGCCGCATTCGGCCTGCGCATGCCCGCCTCCTTCCTGGGGGCGTTTCTGGCCTCGCTCTTCGTCATGCTGCTGGCGAAAAAGATCCGTGCAAGCCGGAGCACCATTGTTCTGGCAGGTCTGGCGGTTTCGCAGATCTTCTCGGCGTGCATTGACCTGATCCTGACTCTGGCACCGGATTCCCTGACCGGCTATACGGATTTCCGCATCGGCTCACTGGCCGGCATCACCCTCAACCGCCTCCTCTTCCCTGCCCTGTGCATCGTCGGCGCCATTGTCTTCACGCTGCTCTGCGCCCGGCAGCTGGAGCTCATGCAGCTCGGACAGCACGATGCCCAGTGCGCCGGACTGGATGTGAACCGCTGGATGCTGGGGTTCCTTGCCCTGGCCTCCCTGCTGGCCGGTTCGGTGATTTCCTTTACCGGCATGATCGGGTTTGTTGGTCTGATCGTTCCCCATATGGTCCGCCGTCTGTCCCCCGGCCCGCTGATGAAACAGCTGGTGTCCTGCCTGCTGCTGGGACCGGCGTTTCTCCTTCTGGCGGACCTTCTGGCAAGAACTGTGGCGGCTCCCTACGAGATTCCTGCCGGGATCCTGCTGACCCTCGCAGGCGGCCCTTACTTCCTGTGTCTGCTCTTGAAGGGAAAAGGACATGGACATGATTGAGCTGCACCACGTGACAGCAGGGTATAGTGACAAACCGGTACTCCATGACATCACCGCCGCCTTCCAGTCGGGGGAACTCACGGTGATCATTGGCCCCAACGGCTCCGGCAAGTCCACCCTCGCCGCCTTGTGCATGGGACTGGTGAGGCCAATGGAGGGAAAGGTGCGGTGGAATGGCCGGGACCTGCAGTCGATTCCCGTGAAAGAGCGCGCTGTCACTGCCGGACTGCTGTCCCAGGAACACCCGGTTCCATCCCTGAGTGTACGGCGTCTGGTCATGCATGGGCGGTTTTCGCAGGTTCCCTGGCCGCGAACCTATGCCGATGATGACAAAGTCCTGGCCGACCGGGCTCTGGAGCGGGCGGGAATCATGGATCTGGCAGACTGCTCCGTTGCCGAACTGTCCGGCGGACAGCGGCAGAAAGCCTATCTGGCGATGCTGCTCAACCAGGACCCGGAGATGATGTTCTTCGATGAACCTGCCACCTTTCTGGACCTGCCCAGTCAGAAGCACCTGGAGATGACCATGCGGTCCCTTGCCAGGGAAGGCCATGGAGTCATTGCCGTGGTGCATGACCTGAATACGGCGCTGAAGCTGGCGGACCGGATCCTGGTGATGGAAAAAGGGCAGATCCGGTTTGGCGGCACGCCGGAGCAGCTGCTGGCATCAGCCATTCCGCAGGAGATCTTCGGTGCGCGGATCGTGCCGGTGATGGTGGAAGGCAGCACGGAATACATCGTGAAGGAAGCATCCGGCCATTCCGGCCATTCAGACAGGCCGCAGAGCGGTCTGTCTGAAACGCCGGACGTTCTTTGAGAAAACCGCTGAACGCAGGTCAGATGTGAGGATGCACCGGAGTTTCGCTGATGCAGTGGACTGAAACTGAGAGACCGCAAAGAAACACGATGATACCGCAAAAAGCCGAAAAAAACTGGAGACAGTCTGGAGCCAGCCGGTACAGCGATTTGTCTGAAAGAACCCATATATTTAACGACACATTTGATTATTTGAGAAAAACGTGGCAGTCTGCCACGTTTTTCCGATTTTGGCAATCTTCAGGCCGCTGAAGCATCACAGAACTTCAGACAGTCCTGACAGCAAGTCTCCTCTTCTTCCCTTTTCCCGGCCGTCTCTTTGGCCATGCCAGAACCCGAATCTCACTGTCCTTCTTCCATCAGTCGGCGCACGCGCTCGTCCTTCACCGTCACGCCGTCCTGTTTCAGCTGCTCAATCACCGGTGCAAACTGCGGCAGATACCGCTCATGGGCCACAAGAAGCTCATTCATGACCTGCCTGGCGGTCTCTCCCGCCGTAATCAGCGGATTCAGCGTGAAGGCCTCCAGCAGCGCTCCGACATTTCCGGTCACCGCGGCTTCTTCCACACACTGCTCCATGGCTTTCATCACCTGCAGCAGGCCGCGCTCTCCTGCCGGCAATGCCCCGAAGGGGATGACCTTCGGTCCGTCTTTGCCCACCAGGGTGGATACCTCCACCGCCACATCCTCCGGGAGGTCGGGAATGGCACCATTGTTTCGGGTGGTCAGCACAATGTGGGTGTTCTTGTCCGCATACAGGGAGGCAATGGTTTCACAGGCTGCATCGGAATAATGCGCTCCTCCGCGCCTGGCCAGCTGCTCCGGCTTGTGGTCCAGGTTCGGGTCTTTGTACAGTTCAAACAGCTCGTCCTCAGTCTGCTTCACCTGCTCCGCCCGGGTGCCTGCCTGCGATTGGGCTTCTTCCAGCATGTGCTCCAGCATTTCCTGCTGGCGGTAGTAATACCGGTGATAGCCGCAGGGGATCATGTCCATGAGATCCAGCTGTTCGCGGTAAAACGGCACATCGAAGATGTTGGCCGGGGTGCCGGGTGTCCTGCCCAGGCGGTCAAAGGCCTCGATCAGGTCCCGGGTCACTTCTCTGCCCGTCTCATCCCAGACGCGATGCCAGTGGAAGTGGTTCAGGCCCGCAAAGCGGTACGTGAGATCCTCCGGGGTTTTGCCAATGGCTTCCGGTTCGCTCATCATCGCAATGACCGGGACATTGCACAGACCCGCCACTTTGTCCCAGTGGCCGTATTTCATGACGGCTTCCGTCACCATGCCGCTGGGGTTGGTGAAGTTCACCAGCCATGCATCGGGACACAGTTCCTTCATATCCTCCACGATGTCCAGGATCACCGGAATCGTGCGCAGTGCCTTGAAGATCCCGCCGGCTCCATTGGTCTCCTGACCGGCCATGCCATAGGAAAGGGGGATCCGCTCGTCCTTGATCCGGGCCGCAAGCAGTCCCACCCGGAACTGCGTGGTGACAAAATCCGCGTCCTTCAGCGCTTCACGTCTGTCAAGAGTCAGATGCACCTGCACATCATGACCCGAGGCGTTCCACATCCGCCTGGCCATTTCTCCCACGATCTCCAGCTTCTCTTTTCCTTCCTCGATGTCCACCAGCCAGATTTCCCGGACAGGCACCTGATCATACCGGTTGATGAGTCCTTCCATGAGCTCCGGGGTATAGGAGCTGCCGCCGCCAATGGTCACGATTTTCACGCCGTCTGTCTGTTTCACAGTCATCCCTGCCTTTCTCTCTGTTCCTGGCCCCATTGTGTCAGAAACGCAAAAAAGTATCAGCAATCCAGAGTATGCTGACACTTTTTGCCGATGATTTCAGCAGTTTATGAAACGTTCTGCGACTTTTTCGGTCCCGACGGCAAACAAAGCTCAATAAGTGCCTTTGTAATCGGAAACCCCCGACTTAATCAGCTGCCCGCCCCGTGCCATTCTGTCACCCTGCCCGGTTCCCTGCAGGCGGTTCAGCAGCGAACCATACAGAATGTCCAGCAGAAAGTGGACCTCCATGTCGCTGGCAAACTGCGCCATACGCCCCAGGCGGGATTCCCTGCCGCACAGTCTGAGCCGGGCATGGATGCGGTCGTGGAACCGGTCGTCATCGCTCCCGGTAATGAGGATCAGCTTCGCTCCCTGCCTCGCCGCTTTGTCGATCAGCTCCGCCAGGGGGTGGTAGGTGCCGGAATAGGAAATGAACACCACCGCATCCCGGCTCCTGGCATTGCAGCAGAGGAAATCCTGGGTCTGGACGGACGTCGCTGCCTGGATCCGTTTGCCGATGGAAAGCAGCTTGTCGCTGAAATTGGCCGCCATGGACAGGTTGTGATACGCCGTCACCACGTAGGTGCAGTCTGCCTTTTCCAGGATACGCAGCGCTGCCTCCAGCTGGTCATGGTCCAGAACCTCCAGCATTTCCTGCAGGGTATCCTGGTAAAGCCGCGCAAGGCGGGCCGCGATCTGTCCGCTGTCATCCTCCGGCGAAAACGGCAGATTCACGTCCACCGAATGACCGGGATCCTGACACAGCCGCAGCCACTGCCCGAGTTCCACCTTCAGTTCCTTCCAGCCGGAAAGACCGAGGGCATGCATCAGCCGGATCACCGTGGAGCGGGACACATGCACTGCAGCGGCGAAGTCCTGCAGTTTCATCTCCATGACCGCTTCCCCATGGTCCAGGATATACCCGGCAATCTGTGCTTCAGCCGGTGTCAGTACGGCCGCCCGGATCCTCGTCTTCAGGTTCATGTCCGTTCCTTTCCGTCGTACCAGCCGGTTTCGCCAGACCAGTGACTGCCCAGTGACCCGGCAAGCCATATCCTGCCAGCCGGCACAGCCATCATCGGCATCATTGGCACCTTATTCATCCAGCAGAATGTCCTGGGCCTTGATCTTTTTCCAGCCCGTAAAGCCAAGTCCGCGCACTTCCTGCACATTGGAGACCACCATGAACGCCCCGGGATCCAGGTCGGAGACACGCTGGCGCAGTGCGGGAAGTTCCTTGCGTTCGAATACCGACAGGATCACATCCGTTTCCCGCCCCGCATGGGCGGTTTTTCCATGCAGCAGCGTGGCGCCTTTGTCCAGGTCCTGTTCCAGCAGCTGCCGCACTTCTTCTGATTTCGCTGTCACGATCAGCACCTGCACCGCGGATGTGCCGATGGTCAGGATCTGATTCATGACCAGGTACGTGCAGGCAATGAGGATCAGGCCATGGAGGAGCGCTGTCAGCGGAGAAAAGGAAGACTGAATGGCCAGGAAGGCAATGTCGGCGAGCCACATCGTCACGGTGAGGTTCCAGCCGAGTTTCCGGTGGAGAATGATGGGCGGAATATCCAGGCCCCCGGAACTGGCACCGGACTGAATGATCAGCCCCAGACCCGCTCCCATGAGACAGCCGCCGGCAACCGCAGCCACCAGGGGATCGGCGGTCACCTGGGAAGTGGTGAGAAATCCCGTCAGCTGCACAAACAGCGGATAGCCAATGGTGGAAATCAGGGTGGTCAGCGCAAACTTCATCCCCAGAAACAGCAGGCCGAGAAAGAAGCAGCTCCAGCTGACAATGGTGGTGGCAAGAGAGAAGCTGATGGCGGGCAGGTAGTGGGAAATGATCAGCGCCAGACCGGTGCTGCCGCCGGCGGTCATGCTGAAGGACCGGATGAAGACATTGACGGCCACTGCCAGCAGCAGGTTGCCGGCCAGGGTCCGGAGCGTGTTGATGGCCTGCTTCATAATCAGGTTGCGGTTCATGTGTCTTTCCTTCCTTTCTCTTTCCCTTCTGTCTTTTCCTCTTTCTGTTTCCGGCTTTTCTGCCGATGCGCTTCCTGCTCCTTTCCGGACCAGGAAGCCGTGCCGGGGCTTATCTGGCAGATCCAGGCTCCGGAACAGCTGATTCTGCCTGGCTCAGACCGATGATCGTTTCCGCGAGCCCCGCTGCACTGATTTCATCTGCCAGCAGGACAGACGCTTCCGGGTGATCCTGATGCACCTGGGAAGCCGTGATATCGGAGATGCACAGCACCGGACAGGGAACCGGTTCCTTCCAGGCCCTGACGGCGCTGCGGGAAGCGAAAGCCATCAGATCCGGTCCGGGGAGCCGCTTCAGGTCCCGGCTGCTGTAGCGGATTTCGTAAAGATCCTTCCGCATCACCCGGAAGTCCGTTTCCAGGGCCGTCTCCATCTCATGGTCGGCTTCGCGCGCCCGCAGCAGCAGGATCCGGCTGCCGGGTTCTGCTGCTCTTTTCAGCTCCCGGACCAGTTCCGGCGTTTCGGCAGTTTCCGGCACCAGGTCCGGGTAGAGTCCCGCTTCTTCCAGCACCTCGGCTGTGGCTTTGCCCACCACCGCGATCTTCGGCAGTTTCCGCAGATCCAGTTTCTGTTTCTTCAGGTCCTCCAGGAAAAATCCGGCGCCCCGACGGCTGGTCAGGACGATCCAGTCAGTCTCCAGATCCCGGGGTTTTGCAGACTCCACTCTTTCATGGGCAGCCTCCAGTACCGGAATCAGCCGGATCGTGTCAGGCAGCCGCCTGCGCACCCGGGCTGTCAGGTCATCGGTGAACGTGGTCCAGACTGTAAACCGCTGCGGCTTTTCTTTTTCCGCCATGTCCTGCGGCAGCCGGGCTTCCTTCACCACATCCCCGATCAGGATGATTGCCGGCGGCTGCAAAGCCGCCGCTTTTCCCGTGATTTCACTCAGTTCTCCCCTGACCATCTCCGAATGGCTGATTTCCGCAGAGGAAATCACCGCTGTCGGTGTCCGGGGATCCTTTCCGGCCCGGATCAGTTCCTCCACGATTTCCGGAAGCCTGGAAAGGCCCATGAGGATCACCAGGGTGCCGGGCTGATGCGCTACCCACCCTGCATCAGCACCGAAGGGCTTTCCCTGACTTTTCCGGGAAGCCGTGATCACCGTGAAGGAAGAGGCGTGGATCCGGTCCGTGACGGGGATGTCAAAACGTTCCGGCACCGCAATGGCACTGGTGATCCCCGGTGCGCTCTGGCAACAGATACCCGCTTCCCGGACAGCCCGCATTTCTTCCCGTCCGCGTCCGAACACAAAGGGATCGCCGCCTTTCAGACGGAGAACCAGCGCATGGGTCTGGGCCAGGGAAATGAGGAGCTCGTTGATTTCCTCCTGTGTCATGCTGTGAAGGCCTTTGCGTTTTCCCGCGTAGATCCACTCTGCATCCGTATCGATATCCAGGATGTCCTGCGAAATCAAGTCGTCATAGACGATCACGTCTGCCCGTCTGATCAGGTCCAGCACCTGCAGGGTCAGCAGTTCCCTGCCGCCGCATCCGGCTCCTGCCAGAATCACCGTTCCCGGCTCCTGTCTGATTTCTGTGACTGTGTCCTGTTTCATATCCAAGCCTCCCGGGCAGCTGAAACCATGCCCTGTACAGCTGTCATTCTAGCAGAGAGACCAGCTGTGGTCCGTCCCGAAACTGCCGCAAGGGATGGCGTGTGTTTTGCCGCAGCCAGATGAAAGCCGGCAGAGGCGGATGGCAATGGCCTATCCTGGAGCCTGCTCTCTGAAAATGTCATAACATTTTAGGTGAATGCGCTTTTTGAATGCTGTATCGTAAGAGTCAGAGAGGAAGGAAGCGGATATGAAGAAAGAGATTGTGCACATCAGCCCGTATTATGAACCGAGGATGTGGGGTGGCGGAACCCGGCTGGAAACGGAGTTTCATTACCATACCGATGTAAAGCCCCTGGGAGAAGTCTACAATGTGGTGGCGCTGCCAGGACATGCAGACTGTGAAATACAGCAGCTGAAGATGACGCTGTCAGAGCTGTATACGGCTGCCCCGGACTGGTTTGACTGCGATACAAAGGAACTGCCCATTCGGGTCAACATCCTGGATCCCATGGACGATCTGTCCATTCAGCTGCATCCGGACGATGCCTTTGCCCGGACCTGGAACGGCGGCAGAGGAAAGCCGGAGGCCTGGGTGATTCTGGATGCACCGGAAGACGGGCAGATCCAGTTCGGGCATTACGCAAAGAACAGGGATGAATTTGTCCGGATGACGGAGAACCGGGAATGGGAGAAACTGCTGCGGTATCTGCATACACCGGTTGGCGGGTTCATTGACATTCCGGCGGGCACCCTCCATGCCATTGGCAAAGGCGTACTGACCTACAACATTTCCCGGAACGCAGATCTGACCCTTCGGCTGTACGACTATGACAGGATCGACCCGAATACCGGCACCACAAGACCGATCCAGCCGGAGGCCGTCTATGACAACGTGAATCTGCCGGACAGACTGATCGAGTTTGAGATGCTGCCCTCTTCTCTGGAACAGGGCCTGAAGGCCACCCGGTACTGGGATGAGCCGGGTCTGTATACCCTGATCCGGCTGGAGTGCGAAGACCGCGGAACCTTCATCCATGACCGGTTCTGTTTCCTGACAGCGGCAAAAGGAGAAGGGACTGTGAATGGTATTCCGGTCCGCCAGGGAGAGACTATTCTGGTCCCGGCAGGGATGGGTGCGCTTCAGATCTGCGGGAACCTGGATCTGTTTCTGGCCTCCTATCGGAACCGTGAGCAGAACTGAGAAGGTTTTTCTGTGAGAGAACCGATGCGGTCCATTCAGATTGCAGAAGGCACTGAAAAGAGCGGATCTCCCCTGTCATGACGCAGGGACATCCGCTCTGTTTTCTGTTTGTCATCAGATTTCCGAAACATTGCCGGCTTTCATCAGCTCAACGAGGTCTCTCCATTCCTCCAGCGTATGGCCGTCCATATCCAGCGCCACCAGCACCACTGCCCATTTATACGGTGTCAGAAACAGCGTCGAGCCAATCAGCCGATAGCTCTTGATCTCATCCCAGGAGACTTCCGGAAGATATACCACAGAACGGTCCGGCGACGAAAAATACAAGCCGGTCTCATCCACCGTGCAGAACACGTCAGTGGTCTTTGAGGCATTGGGATAATGTGGTGGATACCCAAAACCGAGAACCCTTCTGGCCCACAGCTGCAGACCCCCGCATATGGCTCCAAGGATGGCAACCCCAATCAGACTGTACCTCACTGTATCCGACACAGGCTGACAGGCCAGATACAGGGAATAGCCCACACAGAATACAGGCAATCCCAATGTTCTCCATATAGGAGACACCGTTGCCACCCGAAATTCTTTGGACACGTTCTCTGGAAAACAGCATTTAAACGTGATCATGATCACCCTTCTTTCTGTCCTTTGTGTTCTGATTCAGCAACTGTATCAGTTCTGTATAAACCGTTTCTTTATTCTGTTGACTGGCATCAGGCCGTAGAAGAAATGCAAACCCCTTGTCATGACCGAGGACCAGTCCGGAAAACGTCTGAAGTGATCTGTATGGTCCAGCTTCCAGAGTTATCAGAATTCCCTTTCGTTTTCTGGACCACTTCCTGACCTGTTTCCAACCAATGACAGTATCTGTACCGGTAAATTCAATGCCGGCAGCGGATGCGGTAAAGAAACCAGGTGTTTCCTTGGACAGGTTTCGGTAGCCTCGAATCAACTGAACGGTGCAAACCAGCAGCGCAATCAGGGAAGCCGATCCCATCACCGGTTCTCCCCCCACCAAAAGTGAACTCAGAATTATCAGCAACAACAAAAGCGGAGGGATGAACAGAACGATATACCCCGCAATCAGGAAACGGAAAAAAACCGATAAGGCCTGGCGTGCCCTTTGATCACTATTTCATTTTCCATTTCCATTCTCCTCAATCACCGTCGGAACTCATACTTTCACAAGGGAACTGGCTTTCAGCAAGTCTGTCAGGGATCTCATTTCCTGCAGAGAGATCCCACGAAGATCCAGCACGATCATGACCGGACCTCCTCCTGCGGGACTCAGATACAGGTCATACCCTTCAATCTGGTACAGCGGGACTTCACTCCAGTCCACATTGGGGATATAAATCACACCTGGATCCTCAGATTCAAAAGCAAGTCCTGTTTCACTCAGATTGCAGAAGACCTCTGCGGTCTTAGAGGCGTTGGGAAAACATACCTTATGTCCCAGACCCGCATACAGGACAGTCACCAGGCTCACCAGAGCCAGGAGAACAAGAACCAAAACAATACCAACGGTCCAGAACCACTGGGTCTGGTCCATTGGAGAAACAAGAGAAGCTGCAGTCACAATACCAGCTATGACCAGGGGGAAAACCCAGGCAAATCTGGCCTTCTGCAGAAATTTCAGCCGCAGACCTCCAGGTACATGTTCAGGAAACAGACATTTGAGTTTCATTGTTTCTCTCCTTCACGGTACGGTCCAAAAGAACGAAACAGCTGGATCAGGACCTGTCTGTCCTGATGAGAGTCTGGTGTCAACCTGCAGGAAATCCCGTTTTCATGGACCAGGACTCTGGTCTCCAGCGTATCGGGCAGGTCAAAGGGCGAGAAGTCAAGCGTGGCAACTACGCCTTCTTTTTCCCCTGCCCAACTCCGGATTTGGTTCCAGTTTACTGTCAAATCCGAGTCAGGAAAGGCAATGCCTGCCTCAGAAGCTGCAAAGGGACAGGAATCCGGACGGACTCTCAGCTGCGCCAGGTCCTTTTTCCGGGGTCTGTACACCGCCACGTATAGGAGAAGAACAACCACAGAGAGAAACGACAATCCAGAAACGAATAGCCAAAGTGAAGCACAGACACCGCACAACAATGGCATAAACAGGGAAACAGGCATCACGGCTTTCCAGAAAACAGACATTCTTCTGTATTGAGTTGCCGTGCCAGTGACAGAAGACTGATTTTTCATATATTTCCTTTCTATATTGGGAAATCAAGAATGATGGCATAGTGCATACAAAAATAGCTGTCGTAGTATATAAGGCAATACAAAAGAAAATCCGGCTAACTACTAAACCGGATTTCTTCTCCGTAAGATATTTATACCATTTTTAGTACTAATAGGAAGCAAATTCTGAAGTCTGTCTCAATTCACAGATTCCACTTCTCTCAGCAATATGATACTGATTACTTGAATGACCCAGACTGATTCCTTTTATTATCTTGTTATTATCTTGCAGACTATCATTCTTTCTTTCGACTTCCCTGCAGAATGAGTCTTCCAAAAGACAGAGTCTCAACGATTTTCACCAGAACAATTTTTGCTTGTTCAATCAATATGGGATTTGTAATTGGAAGTAAAACAACAAACGCCATTGCTGCTACTGTATATTTCTGCTTTTCACTTTCTCTAACCCATTCATAGGCATTTGAATCTGTGAACTTAATATTCATACTTAGCACAATACCGATACTTCCCGCTACTCCTTCTACTGACTGCAGATCGTCTGTACCAATGGAAATATCAAAAGTTGCTGAACCGTCGGAATTAATCGTATAGGTGTATTTCATTGCACCGCTCCGAATTGCATAGCTGATATTTTTCAGCATTGCTGATAAATCTATACTAATCGAGTTACTGTCGCATACATTTTGAATCTCAGCCAATGTGGTTGTGAGATCGATATCAAGTTTCCCGTCCAGAGTATTTACAGAAATAACACCACTATCATCTTCTCCAAATGGAACTGTGACGGTTTCTTTTATGCTCGGGTAGATGATTAATCCTCCAGAGGATACTGGTGGCAGAACCTGTTCACCCACTTCAAATTCAAAGTCGATCCGCTTTCTGGCTGTAAAACCAAGCGCAGACAATACTCGACGTGTAAACTTGCTTCGGGCTTCCTGCAGCATTTCCGCAGTGGTCACAGATCCGCCCACATCATTCTTTCGCGCTCCTCCATCACGACCGGATACTGCCACTTTATCAAGGGGAAAAGCGGGAGAAGGCCCAAACGTGAATTGATCAAACTGATCAAAAGCCCAGTTGGAGGGAATCGGGAATCCGAGATTTCCAGAGAATCCGGTGGACATATCCGCAACGAATGAATACTCCGCCAGACCTTCTGCTGAAATCTGCCTGCAGACTTCACGGGGTCCATATATACCGATTTTGTAGTTTTTGGGATTGAACGCGGCTTGTCTGAAGGCATTCGCGATCTGTCTGAAATATGGAATGATCAGTGACTCGGTCTGATAACTCATGCAGTCGAAATCCACCGCGAAATAGATCACTGTTTCTTCCGGAAATCCCAGGACAGATGCAGTCCGCAGCGCTGTCACCGCATCATAGGATCCGCGTCCACTGATTTTGAAATAGTCAGCATAATACCCGCCATTCTGATAGATGGGAAAAACCGACAGTCCTGCATCCTGAATATTCCTGATTTCTTCGGGTGTGAGGGATTTCGGGCGTTCTGCCGCACCCACGCCAACTGTTCCAGTCAGATAGCGTCCAATTACGTTGTATCCGGCTGCTTTCAGGTTGTCACACATCTGTCTGGACAGGATCTGTGAAGTATCTCCGCCTGTGCAGGGACGGTTGGGATTGCCTCTGCTGGTCAGCAGAGACATCATTGTAGTCAGATGAATTTGTCCTGAAATCACCCCATCCAGTCCTGTCAGTCCGTACTCTTTCTGGAAGTTTGCAACGTTGAGCCGCATTCCACTGGTAAAGGTACCGGAGAATTCAGTCTGGCTAAATCCGTAAAAGTACAGCGCATATTTTGCAATCTTCACCAGTGCCGGTTCTGAGCATCCTTCGTAAAGAGGATGCTGAGAGAATGCCGACTGAGTGGCAGGCCCGAAGACCACAGAAGTGAGGTCCGGGATCCATGTCTGTAGATTCAGTGCACCCTGCAGGCATCCAATGAGAGACAGAGCTGTATTCCGGCTCATGACGCCTTCACATGGCTGGACACCAATGACTGAGGACCAGTCCGCATTGATGCTTCGCTGAATTACACGAAGCGTTGGATCTCCTCCTGGAACAAGCTGAAACCAGCCCATGGAGAAAAGTCCCTGCCAGACTTTCCAGTCAATCACACCGCTGGTTTTGAACCCGGCATCTTCCTGATACTGTTTGACGGCATTTACACCATTTGTGTAATAAATGCCTGTGATTCCTCCTGCGTGATACCCTTTGCAGAACAGCGCGCATTGAATCAGTTTCACATCGCTGGAAGGTTCGTCTGAAGGATCCATTTTTTCAATGTCATTCAGAGAACGCATGATATTCACTGTATAGGGTCCAAGATATCCCGTAACGCTGGGAACTCCATGCTCGATCTGAAACGCCCTGACCAGGCCTTCCATCATCAATCCACCCGTCATACCGTTTTCGTCCAGATGAACCCAGTTGCTGTTGTGTCCATACGTTTCATTCAGATACTTCTGTGCTTCCAGTACAAAGCTGTCTGCCATAAAATAATCACCATTCTTTCTGTTCAGACAATATGACCGGTCGTTGTCTGCATATTCAGAATAACGAAATATTCAGGCACATATGTGCTATATATCCGAATTAAATCCTTATAAATAGCTTATATCAGATGCTTCTGACATTCTCAGCTATTCGGTTCACGGTGTGGTCAATAAGCCGTTTTGCAGAGCTGTGGTTCTCATATCCCAGTTCGGCTGCAATCTCTGCCAATGACTTCCGCTTAAAGTAACGGAGCTCAATTGCTTCTTTCTCCAGTGAATCCAGACGGATGGCCCACTGAGCATAAAACTGAATGATCAGTCTGGAGATTGTTTTCAGCTCTGATTCCTCCGGCAAATTCTCATCACGAATCATGAGCAGTGCAAACGGATAGGCAGATAATACTGATTCAACAAAAGATGGAGTAACATGCATGGTCATCACCTCTTTGGAGTATTACTAAACCCAGTCTCAATTTTACTTATATTTTGTTTATCTGTCCATCAATTGGTAATCATATTGTTATCTTGCCATCTTGCGTTCTGTTTCTCATCAGACTGAACATCGTATCCGGGGTACTGTTTGATTGGGATGATGAATCAACCGCCATATAGGGGATACATTTTGGCAAATACCATGGGAAACCACCGGGAAAGGTTGCCCCGGCAGTATGCAAACGCACTCCAACTGGCGGCAGATTTCACCAAAAGTTGGAGTCCATTCCAACTTCGACAGAGAGAGATCAGCGACCATACAGCTGCCTGTCTCCCTGCCTGATATTCATGGCGGCTGCATCCTTCATCACGACAAAAGCCGCAGGACCTATGCGCAATACTGCGTAACGTCCTGCGGCTTTTACATATCCGGTCACCTGTTACGGCTGTCCCCCTGTTCCACCTGTACTGTCCGGACAGATGGTCTGATCTGAGCTCCTGTGCCTGTCCGCTGCTGTAGACAGATTCGGAATGCCGCTAAAGCTGACTGACTCCCCTATTTTTTCTCTGTCTCTCCCTCACACACCGCATCCGCCTCCATCACCCGCTTCGTGAGCCCATTGAGCACCCGACTTCGCTGTTTCTGATCCGGATACACCCGCTTTACCAAGGGCCGCAGGGCCTTCATCACCGCCAGAGATGCTTCCACATCCCTGGGCAGTACCTCCCGGATCCTCTTTTTCAGCTCTCTGGCTGCGGCAGGACTGGCCCCATCCGTGGAAACTGCAACAGTCAGATCTCCTTCGGTGATCATGCTGCCGAAATAAAACCCGCACAGATCCGGTTCATCCACCACATTCACCGGCAATTGGTGTTTTCCGGCATCCGCCGCCACCTGTGCATTGAGGCAATAATCATCCGTGGCAGCTACGACCATATCCATGCCCTTCAGATCATCCTCGCTGTATTCCTTTCTACGCACCGTGACAGAGGGCATCTCATCAAAGGCGGTGTCCACATCCGGTGCGACAACAAAGAGCCTTGGGCCAAAGGGCTCCAGGGCTTTTGCTTTATGCAGGGCAATCTGACCGCCGCCGACAATGAGCACCGATTTCTGTGAGAGATCCACAAACATCGGAAATGCCGGCATGTCAGTCTCCGAAACTGATCCCCAGCATACGGGCTTCGTTGATGATCGTCGAATCCGGCTGCACGAGCTTCAGCTTGCCGGCGGCATCTTCCAGGGGAACCCGGACAATTTCCCGGTTTCTGTATGCCACCATGAACCCGAAGGCACCTTCGCAGATCATACGCCCGCCTTCAGATCCCAGACGGCTGGCAAAAACCCGGTCGTAGGCATCCGGCATGCCACCGCGCTGTGTGTGCCCGGGCACCGTGACGCGGACTTCCCGCCCCGTGCGTTCTTCGATCTCCGCCGCGAGTTTGTAGGACACCGACGGGAACATGTAGTTCTGCAGCTGCTTCTTGTATTCCTTCTTGGACAGCTTCTTGTCCTCCTGGGAAATGGCGCCTTCGGCCACCGCCAGGATCATGAACCGGCCGGCGTTGTTGGTCTTCTTCTTCTCAATGACCTCCACGATCTTGTCCATGCTGTAGGGGATCTCCGGCAGCAGAATGATGTCCGCGCCGCCGGCAATGCCTGCATTCAGCGGCAGCCAGCCGGTTTTGTGCCCCATGATCTCCACAATGAACACCCGTCCGTGACTGGATGCCGTGGTGTGGATCTCGTCGATTGCCCTCGTGGCAATGTCCACCGCGGACTGGAACCCGAAGGTCATGTCCGTTCCCCAGAGATCGTTGTCGATGGTCTTGGGCATGGCGATGACATTCAGTCCCTCCTGGGAGAGCAGGTTGGCGGTCTTCAGGGAACCGTTGCCGCCCAGCACCACCAGACAGTCGAGCTCCAGCTCGTTGTAGGTATGTTTCATCATCTCGACTTTGTCGTTGCCGTTTTCATCCGGCTTGCGGATGTCCTTGAACGGTACCCGGCTTGTGCCGAGGATCGTCCCGCCGACGGTGAGGATTCCCGTGAAGTCATCCCCTGTCAGCATTCTGTATTTGTTGTACATGAGGCCCTTGTACCCATCCTGGAATCCGTAGAATTCAAAGGGTTCCTTTGCGTTGTGGGCCACAGATTTGTAAATTGCACGCATGGTGGCGTTCAGGGCCTGGCAGTCGCCGCCGCTGGTCAGCATTCCGATTCGAAGCATATGAGTTCCTCCTTCAGCCTCTTTGATTTGAGCGTTCAATGTCTTCTTCATTATAGACCGCCGGAAGGCGTTGCGCTTCCCTCAGTCACGGATCCTGAGGTATTTGCCAGTAGGGGATTGCGGGATCGGCGGAAAACTGGCTGGTTACCGTGGGCGCTGTCACAGGTGCATGCAGGCTCTTTTTAGAAAAATCAGTAAAATGACTGATAATTCCTGAGAAAAAGCAGTAAAAATACTGATTTTTCCATAAATCAGAGATGTTCTAAAAGAAGTGAAGGCGGTGTAATTTATGCTGAAACGAAAACTGTATCAGGATTTGCTGGAGTGGAAAAACAGACGGGCCAGGTCCAAGGCGCTGTTCCTTATGGGTGCCCGCCAGGTGGGAAAATCCACACTGGCCAGACATTTCGGCGAGCAGAACTATGACGCTGTCATCGAAATCAATTTCTATAACGATCCTGGAGCTGCCAGGATTTTCCGTCAGGGAGCAGCGGAAACGATCCTTACTCAGCTGACTGCCTACACCGGGCAATCCATCATCCCGGGAAACACGCTGGTGATTCTGGATGAGATTCAGGAGTGTCCTGCGGCAAGAACCGCCATTAAGTTTCTGGTCGAAGAAGGGTCCGCACATTACCTGGAAACGGGATCTCTTCTCGGGATCCAGTATAATCCGGTCAAATCTCTGCCGGTAGGATTTGAGGAACAGCTCAATATGTATCCCATGGATTTTGAGGAGTTTCTCTGGGCGCTGAACTATCCGCTGGAAACCATACAGTATCTCAAAGACTGCTTTGAAAGAAGACAGGCGGTGCAAGGTGCGGTTCATGACCGGATGCTGCGAATCTTTGAAACGTATATCGTGGTGGGTGGAATGCCTGAAGTGGTGCAGACCTATGTCAGTACCCGGGACATTACAGAGACCGTCTATATTCAGAAACAAATCCTGTCCCTGTACCGGCAGGATATTTTCAAATACGCACAGGGGCTCATGAGTTTGAAAATCCGTCAGATTTTCGATTCCATTCCCTCTCAGCTGGACGACAAAAACCGCCGGTTCCGTCTCAATGCGCTGGGAAAGGGACAGCAGATGCGGGGCCTGGAAAGCAGCTTTCTCTGGCTGGAAGAAGCCGGCGTCGCCCTCCCCTGCTACAATACATCGGCACCTGTATCTCCTCTCCGTCTGAATGAAAAAAGAAACCTGTTCAAACTGTTCCTGAATGATACGGGTCTGCTGACTGCCATGAGCCTTGGCAATATTCAATTCGAGCTCCTGCAGGGAGAACTGGACATCAATTCCGGCAGTATTCTGGAGAACGTCTTTGCCCAGGCGCTGGCATCGAAGGGACTGGATTTGTTTTATTATGATTCCAAGTCCACAGGAGAACTGGACTTTGTTGTGCAGAACGGAAAAGACATCGATATTCTGGAAATCAAATCAGGAAAAGACTATAAAAAGCACAGGGCTCTGGACAAGGCACTGCAGGTAAAGGACTGGCAGTTTCAGCGGAAAATCGTCTTCTGCAAAAGCGACGTGAAAGCAGAAGGAGAAATACTGTATCTGCCATTTTACATGATCATGTTCTACGCACTGAAAGAACAGCAGCGGCTGATCTGGGACCCGCTGGTTCCGGATTTCAACTGAGCGCACAATGTATGAATCACTCCTGTCAATTCAGGAAAAAGCAGTAAAGTCACTGATAATTCTCGGAAAAGAGCAGTCATTTTACTGCTTTTTTTGACCGATACAGGAACAGACCTGTACCGGTAACCCTGCCTGCAAAGAAAACGGACAGCCTGCCCAACAGGGATCAGCTGCCCGTGTGTTTCTTTGTGTGCTCTGTCAGGACCGGTCCAGTCCCGGCTTTTGGTCCAGCCACTCCTTCAGCACCACCGCATTGTTGTGAGCTTCGTCTTTGCTGGCAAACAGGAGCGTTACATTCCCTTTCTCCAGCAGGTCCTTCACATGGCTGGCAAAGACCCTGGCGTCGTCAGAGGCATCCAGCTGTGCCAGATACTTCTTTTTGAATTCCTCAAAACTCAGTTCTCCCTCATGGAACGCCCTGCGCAGTCCGCTCTCCGGGGCAATGGACTTGTCCCACTCCGTCAAGTCAGCCTTCACCTTCGACTCTCCCCGCGGCCACAGCCGGTCCACCAGGATCCGCGCCCCATCCTCTTCAGATTCGGGCTCATAGCTCCGCTTCAGTTTCAGTTCATGCATCCTGTCTCTTGTCTCCTTTCGTGTTCCCAAGCGTTTCCCCCAGACGGCGGTTGATGGCCTCCAGGTTTTCCTCCAGCTGCCGGAACCGGTGTCCATTGACCCCCGAAGGATGAGGAAACCCCGAAACGATCCGCTCAGCCGGGAGCACACCGGACAGCCGCAGCTGTTCATCCACCGACTTGCCCAGGGGAATGAACACCGCCTTTGGATAGGCCGCCAGGATTTTCTGCAGCTGTCTGTCACAGATTTGTGTCAGCATGGGGGAGCGGGAAATCTTCGGAGCGTGTCCCGTATAGTTCTTTCCGTTGCGGAATATGGGATACGGCAGAAGGGCCGTATTATCCATCAGCCGGCAGTCCGGATCGAACAGCGTCCGGCAGCTGTCAATATGCAGAAGAGCCGGCAGTTCTGTCCGGTCGGCGAGCTCGATGAGATTGCGCCGCATGGAGCGGCCGAACCGGGCCTGGATCTTGGCCTGGCGCAATACATCTTCGTCCGGGAGTCCCTGCAGCTCCTTGACCAGGTCAAAGGAGAGCTTCATCTGTTCAAACCCCGGGCAGATACCGACAAACACCACTCTGGCGTCCGGATCCATGTAGTCTGTATGCGCGGCATAGTATTCCTCGAGGCCCATGGCCGGTTCACTCTGCATCTTCAGCGGGGCCATGGTATCTTTGGTCAGTTCGGATATGGTGTCCATCACTGGTCTGTACCGGTCAAAATTCGTGCAGTCTGTCATGGTCGCTCCATTGGTGGTCTCTCCGTCTTCTGAAGAAAGTATAGTAGCGTACCGGTCCTTCTGACAGTTTCCTGCCTGCGGCCTTTGTGCAGCCAGGACCGCCTGCTGTGGTATAACGGAACCATGAACAACACACCAGACACACTCCTGGTTGCACAGGCACAGGCCCTGTGCGACACCCCTCATTCCCTGTCCGCCATCTGCAACATCCTGGCCCTGATTTACTGGTCGGCTGACTCCATCAACTGGGCCGGTCTCTACTTCACAGACCCTGACGGCTCCCTGTACCTGGGGCCCTTTGTCGGCAAACCCGCCTGCATGGAGATTGCTGCGGGCACCGGGGTGGTCGGAACCTGTGCTTCCCGAAAAGAGCCTCTGCTCGTCCCGGACGTTCATGCCTTCCCGGGTCACATCGCCTGTGACAGCGAGTCGAGATCGGAAGCCGTGTTCCCGCTGATGCAGGATGAGACTGTCATCGCGGTGCTGGACATTGACTGTCTGCAAACAGACGGGATCACACCGGACCAGTTCCGCTCGTTCCAGACCATTGCCGGACTGATTGCAGATCTGCCTGCCAAAGAGGGAAACCTCCGATCCGGGATCTCTTCAGCCGACTGACGACAGCCGGCTTTTTGATGCTCCGATCCGTCAGGAAAGCCGTATGACGGTCTGTACTTGCCGGACTGGCTTCTGCGCTTTTTGTTTTCTTTCAAACTGTGGCATACTAAAGTCATACAGCAATATATGAGGTCGACCTGCGGCTGGCTGACAATTCCAGCCACGGCTGTCCGCCCGCATAAGATATCCGCCCGCATAAGATAATGGAGGCATCCATGCAAGCCAGGGAAATCAGCAAAGCAATCTATACAGAGTTCCTGCAGCGTCATTCGCTGGACAATGTCTGGCAGACCACTATGATGGGTGATATGCAGGAGGCACGGGGCAGGCACGTCCTGTATCTGGGCATCTTCGACGATACCGATACCCTCACCGGGGCCACAAACGTTGTGCTGGAACCTTCGCACTTTGGCGCACTGCATGCCGGCAGCCCGCGCGGCCCCATCCTGGACTATACCGGATCCCAGGTCACCGCCTCCCTGCAGGCTGTCCGGGACTTCCTGAAACAGAAGCATGTGATGTACTGGACTCTGAATCCGTACGCCGTTTACGAGAAACACACCCTGGATGGCAAAGCCGTCCAAGGATCCCGCTGTCAGGGCATGTACGACCAGCTCATGGCCGCAGGCGCCCGTCACAGGGGATTCGTGCATGGTATCGACAACTCCACAGAACCCCGGTGGATGTATGTGATTCCCACAGACTTTGACAGTCCGCAGGCAATGCTCGATTCCTTTGCACACAAATGTTCCCGCAGCATTCGCCGGGCCATGGACTTTGGCGTCCGGGTCCGGGAACTCTCTGAACAAGAACTCCCCCTGATCGACGAAATGTTTTCCCATGCCGGGGACAAGCATGAGTTTTCCTGGAGAAGCGACGACTATACCCGACGCCTCTGGAATGCCTTCCATGACTCCGGCGCAGTGAAGTTTCTCGTGGCGGAAATCAGCCTGCAGGACTACACGGGCAGGCTGCAAAAAACACTGGAAACACTCCGGCAACAGCAGGCAGAAACAGAGGACAGTATTGCCCGCATCCGTTCGAAGAAAATGCTCAACCGCTTGAAGGAAATCGAACAGAAAACCGCCTCTGTCCAGAAGCACCTGGAAGAAGCCGAAACCTTTGAAGCGGACGGCCCTGTGCTCAAGCTCGCCGCAGGGATTTTCTTCGACTACGGCCAGGAAGTCATCTGCCTGATGAGCGGCTACGACGAACGATATGCCTGGTTCTGCGGTCCCTATGCCATGCACTGGCAGATGCTGAAACACTGCCTGGAGCAGGGATATGCGAGATACAACCTGTATGGCATTTCCGGTGAATTTGGGGATGATGCCGTCGACAGCGGTGTCTACGCCTTCAAGAAAGGATTCAACGGAGAAATCTGGGAACTTCCCGGAGATTTTGAAATCCCCGTGGATCCCGTCCGATACAGCCTGCTCAGGGTGGCAAGGAAACTCAAAGGCATTCGACACCGGACATCATGACATCACAGCGAAAAGAGCCGGATCTCACACCCGGCTCTTTTCGTGTTTTTGGATCCCGCTCCTGCAAATCACGTCTTGCTGCCCTCTTCGTCTTCCTGTGCAGCCAGGGCTTTCTTCACCGCTTCCTTCTTCCCCGTCAGGTGCGGCAGGCGGGTGTCCCAGAACAGGCGGAACGTCAGCACCACAACTGCGAGCATGATGCAGACACTCATGGCCGGCGGCCAGACAAAAACACACAGCAGGAGCCCGACGATCTTGATCAGCACGTCAATGACTGTGGTCCGCGCAGGGAGCAGAAACAGGGTGCGCAGCACCGGCTGGCTGTGGTCCCGGTTGATGGAGCCAGTCAGGGCAATGTTTGAAACCGTGATGCACAGCACGACCACACCATAAAACACCTCTGCCACCACGGAATTCATGTCCTGTCCCACCAGTCCCGTCGCAAAGGGAAAAAAGGAACTGAAGAAGAGCGACACAAGCATATAAAACAGGGACCGTTCGGAGACCACTTCCACCTTTCCCCAGGCCATGTAGGAGGAAATCCACATGAGTCCCAGCCAGAAAAACGAGGCGGCGTAGCACACAAATCCCGGAATCATCCGGGCGATGTTCTGCCAGCTGTCAGGATCGGGAATGTTGAAACTCAGCACCAGGATCGTCATGACGATCGCCAGCACTGCATCGTAAAATGCCAGAAACCGGCTGGAGTTCATGGGACGGGACCTCCTTGTCGACTGCAGATGACAGTCCTCTTTCCGAAATTATAAAAAAGGGCCTGCCTGCCCTGGAACTTCCCTGCCCGGGACCTGGCTGTCAAAGTCCGTGTCCTCCATCATCCGCAGCAGAACAGGATCTGCATCCGTCACCCTGACCGGGACACAGAAAACGGAGAGGGCCTGCAACAGACACCTCTCCGCTTTTTCCTGTCAGTTCTGATCCGTGGTCTTTTTCTACAGTACCTGGTGGCCGCCGTATTTCCGGATCTTCAGGACGTGACAGCTGCCTTCGCCGAAGCAGCTCTCCATGAGGTCCCGGAAGGCGGGCACTTTTTCATCCGGCACAAAGGCCTGGATCGTACCGGCAAATCCGCCGCCGTGCACGCGGCTGGCACCGGTTCCTTCCAGCGCCTGCTGGGCCAGCGCCAGGCCCAGGGCCACTTCCATCTGACGGTCGGCCCCTTTCGGGAACACATTCTGCAGGTACTCGAAGGACGAGTTTCCCGACGCATTGATCCCCGCCAGAAACGCCTCGAAATCATCGGCCTTCAGCGCATCGACAATCACCGGCACCCGTCTGTTTTCATTGAAGAAGTGAATGGCGCGCAAAACGGCCCGGTCGCCGCAGGTTTCCCGCAGCTGCGGCAGCGCCGCGTAGAAACCGGCTTCCTTCACATCCCGGAGCACTTCCTGCCCCATGGCCCTGGCCACAGTCTTCATTTCCGAGGGAATCGCCGCATACTCATCCGTCAGATCCGCATGGGAGCCCTTTGTGTCGACAATGCACAGGGAGTGGCCGTATTTTGCAAAGTCCACCGGGATGGGTTCGATCACCGGCTGTTTCGGGTCCTGGAAGTCGATCGTCACCAGCCCGCCGCAGGCACAGGCGCACTGGTCCATCAGGCCGCAGGGTTTGCCGAAGTATTCGTTCTCGGCATACTGCGCAATTTTGGCGATTTCCGGCAGCGGCACGTCGTTGCCGTTGTAGAAGCCATTGAGGATGCAGCCGATGAGCACCTCGAAGCTGGCAGAGGAGGACAGCCCCGCACCCGCCAGAACGTTGCTGGTCACAAAGGCCTTCATGCCCCCGATGTGGTATCCGTCATTCACGAATCCCTGGTACACGCCTTTGATCAGCGCCTCGCTGGTGCCTTCCTGCGCCGGGTCTTTTTCCAGATCCGAGACAGAGAGCGTCTCAATGGGGAACGCATCACTCATAACCTCGATCACATCGTCGGCTTTTGCTGCCACGCCAATGGAATCCAGGTTCACGCTCGCTGCAAGGACACGCCCGTGCTGGTGATCGGTGTGGTTTCCCGACACCTCGGTCCGGCCCGCCGCGGTGAACACCGAGACCTCCAGGTCCCCGAACCGCTGGATGAAGGACGTCAGGGCATAGATATAGCGGTCGCGCTCCATGTCCAGTATGTCTTTGTCTCCGTAGAGATCCAGCAGCAGGTCATCACAGGACCCGTTTTCAAATTTTGTCTTCAGTTCACTGGCTTTCATGATCTGTCTCGAACCGGAAGGACGTCCATTCCTTCCAGCTTTCTCCTTTCTTTACGATTGTTTTCGACTGTTCGTTCCGGATGTTGATGTCATCCGCTGGATAGGACGTTTCGATGCACACAGCTGTCTGACGGTTCATGGGCTGTCCGTCTTTTCCGGTCTCCCCCGCCAGGAAGTTGCCGGAGTAGATCTGGCAGACCGGGCAGGAACTGGACACCGTCATGGAGATGCCGGTTTTTTCGCTGTACAGCCGCACTGCATCGGTTTCCCGGTTCAGCAGGAACGGGTGGTCGAGGCCGGTGGCGGTTTCAATCTGCCCGTCGCCGCTTTCCAGCGCCTCGCCGATCCGCCGGCTTTTGCGGAAATCGAATATCGTGCCCGTCACGTCTTCGGTTTCCCCCGTAAACAGGATGTCTCCGTCCACATGGCCATAGGCGTCCGCCTGGATCTGCAGCCAGTGGTCGCCGATGTATGTAGCCTGGCCATCCAGGTTGAAATAGGCGTGGTTGGTCAGGTTTACCAGCGTGGTCCCGTCGGGTGTTGCATCGTATTCGATCACCAGTGTCGATCCTTCGATGCGGTATGTCACCGCCACATCGAGGTTCGCCGGATAGCCCTCTTCTCCATCCGGAGACTGCAGGGCGAAGGTCACGCTGTCTTCGGTCGTTTCTGCCACCGTGAAGGGCCGGAATGCGAAGCCCTTCTCGCCCCCATGATTGCTGTTGGGACCGTTGTTAACCGGGAGCTGATATGTGGTGCCTTCCAGCGTGAACCGTCCCTCGCGGATGCGGTTGGCTGTGCGGCCGATGATGGCACCGAGATAGCCTTTGTATGTTTCGTAATCCGTCAGGGATTCGTATCCAAGCACCACATCCTGCCAGTCTCCGTGTCTGTCACGGACACAAAGGGAAAGAATTGTGGCGCCCAGATCCATGAACGTTGCACGGATCTTATCACTGGCCAGCGTGACCAGGACAAATCCGTCCCATGTTTCAGTTTTGATCATGTTTCACCTGTTCCAGGAACCGCAGTGCGCCCTGGAGTCCTTTTTCGTCTGTTTTGTAGACCCCCGCATCCTCGAGGACCTTCACGAACTTGTCCGTGAGCGCCTGCTGCAGGAAATCATCCATGTCTGTGGTTCCATCCCACCGGGTCTTCAGCTCTTCGATCCAGTGTGCATGCTGAGCAAGCCGGGGATCGTCCGCGACATCCAGGGAACCGGCCAGCACCTGTTCGATGAGCTTCATTTCCTCCTTGAGTCTCGCGGGGAGGATTGCGAGTCCCATGACTTCAATGAGGCCGATGTTCTCCTTCTTCACATGGTGGTGTTCGGCATGAGGATGGAAGATTCCCAGGGGGTATTCCTCTGTGGTGCGGTTGTTGCGCAGCACGAGATCCAGTTCGTAGATGCCGTCTTTTTTGCGGAGGATCGGTGTGATGGCATTGTGCCGCACCCCGTCTGTTTCCCGGAGAATACCGGCTTCCGAATCCTCCCAGGCGATCCAGTCTGCGAGGATGCGGTCTGCCAGGGCAATGAGCTGTTCCCTGTTGTCGGTGCGCAGGCGCAGGGTGGTCAGCGGCCAGTTCAGAAGATCCACAGATACGCCGTCGATTTCAGTATGATGGCGGACTTCGGCATCTTCAATCGGGAAATGGTGATGTCCGCCCTGATAGTGGTCGTGTGTCAGGATCGACCCGCCGACAATGGGGATGTCCGTGTTGGATCCCAGGGAGTAGTGCGGGAACTGATCCGTAAAATCCGCCAGGTGCTCGAAAGTATCGTGGTCCACCCGCATGGGGATGTGCTGTTCGTTGAAGATGATGCAATGTTCGTTGTAGTAGATGTACGGGGAATACTGCATGTAGTATTTGCTGCCGCCGAGATTCAGCGGAATGA
Organism: Faecalibaculum rodentium; assembly: GCF_001564455.1. GTDB lineage: Bacteria > Bacillota_I > Bacilli_A > Erysipelotrichales > Erysipelotrichaceae > Faecalibaculum > Faecalibaculum rodentium. The sequence goes on along the minus strand of NZ_CP011391.1, from coordinate 302,019 downwards.
TGCGCAGGTTCTGTCTGGCGGGGTGACTTGCATGGCCGGCAAATCCCACATTCTCCTTGCACAGCAGACAGGCCGGATATCCCGTGGACTTCTGACTGCGGGCGGCTGCGATTTCCCTCGGATCTTTTTCCGGCTTCGACAGGTTGATGGTGATCTGCACGGGGCCGTACTTCGTGTTTCTCTCGAACTTGATGTTTTTGTCCGTCCGGTCCTTGTGGATGTAGTTGGAGCGGATGGACAGGTCGTAGAACCAGTCGGTGGCCCTGGCGGGGTCCTGTGCATACAGGGCCTGGAACCGCCGGATGACCTCCCCTGGACGGGGCATGACGATGTCCATGATCCTGGCATCCAGCAGATCCCTGGCTGTCACGGTGTCTTCCATGAGTCCGCGCTTCACTGCCTCGTCCAGCAGACGGTTCATGATCTCCGGCAGGGGGGCTGAAGCTGTCTCCAGTTTCGCAAATGACGGTTCCTGGAACAGGTCGATCAGTTTATTGGCACAGTAGTCAGTCTCTTCCGGGTCGATCATCTGATGATCCAGGGCATACTGAATCAGTTGATTGAGAGTTTCCTGCATACTTGTTTCTCCTTTTTTATCTGTTTGTATTGTAGTAAACTCTACCGTCTCCCGTCAATTCATTTTTACTAAATTCTAATAATTTTTTACTAATATTCCGGTAATCGTAACCGTTTACACGAAGGATATTCACAGTATAATCGTTTCCGTGTATGATTCTCTGGTAAAATATTACCGGTGATGCCTTTCCATGGCATTACTGATATAATCGTTAGGAAAGGCAGGTACTCCATGGCAACTCTCAAAGAAGTGGCGGCTCTGGCCGGCGTGAGCCAGGCCGCTGTATCCCGGTTTCTGAACAACGACCCCCGGCTCTCGCTTCCGGACTCCACCCGCCAGAGAATCCTGGATGCCGTCAATGAACTGGGGTATGTCAAGAAAGCCAGGAAAAACAAAGATCCCAGACGCATCGGGATCCTGCACTGGTACAGCCTGGAGCAGGAACTCGCCGATCCGTATTATCTGTCCATCCGAAGCGGGATCGAGGAATACTGTGCCAGGGAGCAGCTGCAGATCATCCGGATGTTCAAGGCGGATGCCAACATCCGGGAGGTCTTCGGCACCATTGACGGCCTGATCTGCCTGGGCAAGTTCTCCCATGATGAAATGGTCGAATTCACCAGTCAGTGTCCCAGTGTGGTCTTTGTGGACATGAGTTCCACAGATCCTTCGTTCACCACGATATCCTTTGATTTCGAGGCTGCCATGAAAGACGTCATGGACCGGATCGCTGAAAAAGGACACAAACGGGTGGCATTCGTGACTGGCACCGAGTCGCTGAAAGACGAGACGGAGTATCCCGATCCGCGCCTGTCGTTTTTCCGGTCCTATGCGAAGCAGCTGGGATTCGAATACGAACCTTACCTCATGACAGGGCGTTTCAGCCGGGAATCGGGGTATGAAATGGGTCTGAAACTGGCTTTGACGGATCCGCTGCCGACCTGCATCCTGTGTGCCAGTGATCCCATAGCCATCGGGGTCTGTGCGGCTCTGGCCTCCCATGATATCCGCATTCCCAATGAGGTATCCCTGGTGGGATTCGATGACATCGAGGATGTGCGCTACACCAACCCTCCGCTTTCCAGCGTCCGGCTGGACAGCTTCACCATGGGACAGTACGCGGCGGTGCTCTTGAAAATGATGCTGGACAACCCCCATCCCCTGCCGGCATCCATCAAGCTTCCCTGTTCCTTCAGTGACCGGGGCTCCCTTGCGTGAGTCCCGGTTTTTTGTACGCATGGGTCTGATCCGATTCATCCGTAGAGGTGTGGCTGGAAATGAAGTGCAGATGCAAATGTGGCAGAGAAAGGAAGCCAAAACCGGTACAATTGTCCCAATTCCGGCGTCTGCCAGGAAATTTCATCAAAAACAGGGCCTTCTGGCGAATCCAACCAATAGGAGGTACGTTTTGTATGGATAAGAAACAGTCCCATGTGGACACAGAAACAGCCGGATACCTATGTTATCTTCATAGTAGACAAAGACTATCCGGGAGGCGGTCTGCCGCTGTATGAATACGAAGTGCTGCCCAAAGGTCACGAAGTCAGGATGGACTTTGGCCTGCATTTTGTGGTTGTGAATGGCGAATGGCAGGAAAAGGATGAACTGGGGCGGCTGATGGCTGATATGCATGAATCCAATCCCATGAAGATGCACTATCCCGTTCTGGCAAGGCGCTGCCTGGATTTGAAAACGGATGACAAGTAGGTAAGACAGATGTGTGATGCGGTACAGAAGCTCGTGGATGAGAGCCGGGCAGAAAGCCGGACAGAGATCGCCATCAATTTCTTGAGGGAACAGGTTGCACCGGAACTGGTGTCCAAAGCAACGGGTCGTTCCATGAAGCGGGTGCTGGAACTGCAGGCCTCTCTCGGGGACGAATCGGGAGACTGATCATGGTGGAAGATTCCGGCCCCTCCTCTATTGCAGACCGGTTTCACCCGATACAGCTGAATCAGTATTTGAAAGGACTGAGCCACGCAAAGTGACCCAGTCCTTTTTGAAACGTCAATTATTCTAAAACCCGAATCCTTCTTGAAAGACGGTCTGAGAAGCTCAAACGTTCCTCCGCCTTCCGGCCACGAAGCCATTACATGACTGCAGGATGACTGGCAAAAATCTTGGATTTTTCCCAGTCAGTCGGCAGTCTCATACCCGTTCGGGTTCATCGACTGCCACTTCCAGGAGGATGTACACATGTCATCCAGATCATGCTGTGCCTTCCAGCCCAGTTCCTTTTCCGCCAGCGCACAGTCTGCATAGCATTCTGCGATGTCCCCGGCCCTACGCGGTTTGATCTGGTACGGGATCTTCTTCCCTGCCGCCTTCTCGAAGGCATGGATCACATCCAGCACACTGCTTCCCTTTCCGGTCCCCAGGTTGCAGGTAAACACCCCTGCCCGGTCTTCGATCTTCTTCAGCGCATCCACATGACCCCTTGCCAGGTCCACCACATGGATGTAGTCTCGTACGCCGGTGCCATCCGGTGTGGGATAGTCGTCTCCGAACACACCCACTTCCTTCAGCTTGCCCACTGCCACCTGCGCCACATACGGCAGCAGGTTGTTCGGGATCCCCTTCGGGTCTTCCCCGATCAGCCCGGATTCATGGGCACCGATGGGATTGAAATACCGCAGCAGCACCACATTCCACTCCGGATCCGCCGTGTGCAGGTCTGTCAGCACCTGCTCGAGCATCCACTTGCTCCAGCCATAGGGGTTCGTGCAGACACCCTTCGGACAGTTCTCCGTGATGGGGATCTCCGCCGGATCGCCATAGACCGTGGCGCTTGAGGAGAAGATGATGTTCTTCACCCCGTGATCCCGCATGGCTTCCACCAGGTTCAGCGTCCCGCCGATGTTGTTCTGATAATATTCGATGGGCTTCGAGACAGATTCGCCCACGGCTTTCAGTCCCGCGAAATGGATCACCGCATCGATGTCCTCTTTATCAAACAGACTCTGCAGGGCATCCTTGTCCCGCAGATCCACGTTGTAAAACCTCAGGTCCTTTCCGGTGATCTCCTTCACCCGGTCCAGTGCCTTTTCAGAGGAATTCGACAGGTTGTCTGCCACGATCACCTCGTGACCGCTGTTGAGCAGTTCCACCGCTGTGTGACTGCCGATATATCCTGCGCCTCCCGTAACCAGAATCTTCATGGGTTTACTCCTTTGACTCGCTGACAACGAAGTCCACGGCCCCTTCCGGATCCTTTGTCAGGCCGATATACTGCGCACCCTTTGTCTTCACGACCTTGATGCCGTATCTGTCTGCATCGGCTTTGATCTCGTCATACCTGGACTGTACCTGTGGTGACAGGACCACCAGCTGGAACTCATCCAGGATATCCGTGTGAGCCCCGAAGGCTTCCGCCCTGGCAGTGACAGGCAGATGCTTTTCTTCGGCCCCCTTGTTCACCGCATTCGCAAACATCGCCGATGTACCGGCGCCGACACACAGCACCAGAACGCTGAGAGGTTTCGTTTCTTCTGCTGGCGCGGTCGCAGCCTCTGCAGGTTCTGCCTTTTCAGGCACCATGATGGCTGCCGGCTCAGTGTCTGCAGTCTGGCCACCATCGACATCACCTTGTACGGCCTTCTCCGCTTCTTCCTGCACCAGGGTGGAGTCGTACGCTTTCACGAACGGAATATAGATCAGGGCATCCACCGCAATCAGAACCACCGAGCACAGCAGAGCCATGGGCGCCATGCCCGTTCCCAGGAACAGGCCCACAGGAGCCGGGGTTGCCCAGGGAAGGACGTAGATGAAGGAGTTCATGCTCAGGACATCAATGAAGAACTTGAACAGGACCGCATTGGCAATGGGTGCCAGCAGGAAGGGTACGAAGAAGTACGGATTCAGTACGATTGGGGCTGCAAACAGGACCGGTTCATTGACGTTGAAAATCACTGGGATGAAGGATGCCTTGCCCACTGCCTTCAGCTGCTTGGACTTGCACAGCCACATAAACAGGAATGGAACCACCAGGGTGCATCCTGTGCCGCCCAGACAGGCGATAAAGTTGTTGAAGCCGACAGTCAGGGCATGAGAAGCCTGTTCCCCATTCTGCACGAGCATCAGGTTGGCTTCCACATTGGCATAAATCGCAGCAGCCACTGCGGGCTCCACAATGGAGGGGCCATGTATTCCCAGGAACCAGAAGAATGCCATGGCACCGGCAATCAGGCCGAGTCCGAAGTAGGAATCCGCAGCGCTGAACAGCGGGGAGAACAGCGTGATCAGGCTCTCCGCAAAACGGACTCCGAAGAACTGTGTGGAAATGAAGTCAATGGCCACGCAGCAGAGAACCGAGAAAGAAAACGGAAACACGTTCTTGAATACATTGGAGATCACCCCGGGAACTTCCGGCGGCATCTTGATCGTGATGTTCTTCAGGGTACAGAATTTGTACATGTTCGCGGTAATGAACGCCGCAATGAAGGAACACAGCAGGCCCTTGGTGCCCAGGTATGTCACATCGATGCCGCCATCGATTTCCGTGACTGCCAGCATCAGGTAGCCGGATATGGATGCCAGCATGACGGACACAACGTTCATGGTCATGCCTTTGGGCAGTTTCCGGGAGAAGCTCTCTCCCAGGGCCCGGGCGGTAGTTGCGGCTACAAGAATACCTACAATGCCCATGGACAGGTTGTAGACGCGCCACAGCCAGCTGCTGAGTTCAGCCGGCAGCGTCACACCGAATACTTCCGGGAGCGCTGCGCAGAGAATGAAGATGCTGGAGAACAGGATGGCCGGCATGGCTGCCAGGAATCCGTCACGGATTGCCTGCAGATAGGCATTCCCGGCGAGTTTGTTGAAAAAGGGCTTTCCCTTTTCAATAAATCCGATGATTGCATTCATGGTTTTCTCTCCTCGTTTTCTGTCGACTTGTCTCGATGAAGTTCCCTTATTTGTTTCGTCTGTACAGTTCCACCAGGTCGCCGATCACATCCCGCAGAAGGATCGTCGTCATGAGGTGGTCCTGTCCGTGCACGAAGATGAAGCCCATATCCATGTTATCGCCGGAGGCTTCCGCCGCCAGGATCTGTGTCTGGGACCGGTGTGCCAGGTTGATGTTTTCATCTGCGTCCGCCAGCAGGGCGTCCACATTGTTGAAGTTGCCCTGCCGGGCTTCTTTCAGGAGCTGCAGGAGGGTGCTTCTCGCATCCCCGGAGTAGGCCACGATTTCAAAGCCCACCATGTTCATTTCTTCTTTGTTCATGTCTGTTCCTCTTCTTTCTCTTTCTCTTACAGAATGGTTTTGGTTTCCGCCAGGTGTTTGTACCAGTACGCCGATTCCTTGGGATACCGCTCCTGGGTTTCGAAGTCCACGAAGAACAGGCCATAGCGCTTGTTGTATCCGTTGGACCAGGAGAACACATCCATCAGCGACCACAGGAAGTAGCCCTTGACGTTGACGCCGTCTTCGATGGCATCTGCGACAGAGGTCAGGTACTTGCGGATGTAGTCGATCCGGGGTTCATCCATGATGATCCCGTTTTTGAAGTCATCCTTGTACCCCATGCCGTTTTCCGTGATGTAGATGGCCTTGTAATTGGGATAGTCACGCTTGATGCGCATGAGCAGGTCGTAGAGACCCTGGGGATAAATCAGCCAGTCCCAGTCGGTCCGTTCCAGGCCTTCCTTGTAGATCCGTTCTCCAATGCCCTTCACCTTGTAGGATCCGGTTCCCTTGTCGCCGGTGCCGTTGTGGTGAATGGCATTTTCGCCGTTGTAGGCCTTCACAAAGTGGCTGGAATAGTGGTTGATGCCGAGGTAGTCGTTGCGGTCCTTTGCCTTCTCCAGTTCGACGAAGTCTTCTTCCGGGAAGTCATAGGAGGCGTTGTTCGCCGCGCAGATTTCATCCAGGGCTTCCAGCGTTTCCTTCGAGTAGCCGCCTTTGTAGGTGGCATCCAGCAGGAAGCGGATGCTCAGGGCATCGTCCAGGAATGCCGCATGGATGTCTTCCGGTGCATCAGAAGCCGGATACTTGGTTTCCAGGGAGTGCACCACGCCGATCTGCCCGCTGTACCCGTTTTCCTTGAAGAGGTTCACGACCCGTGCATGGGCCACCATCATGTTATGGAGGCAGGCGATGACTTTTGTCAGGTCATATTTGATTCCAGGCGGGAAGATTCCCAGCAGGTACTGGTTGGTCGCGATGGGATAGATTTCATTGAAGGTTGTCCAGTATTCGACTTCCGGATATTCCTCGAAGCAGAATTTCGCATAATCCGCGAAGGCATCCAGCGTGTCGCGGTTCAGGAAGTCCCCCTGGTCAAAGAGTGCCTTCGGTGTGTCGAAGTGGTGCAGTGTCACAAAGACCTTGATGCCGTACTTTTTCGCTTCCGCCAGCACATCGTGGTAGAACTTCACGCCTTCCGGGTTGATGCGGCCGGTGCCTTCCGGAAAGATCCGGCTCCAGGCGATGGAAAGGCGCACACCGTTGACACCGAACATGGAGCACAACTCCAGGTCCTCGGGATATTTGTGGTAGAAGTCACTGGCAGGGTCTGCCAGAAAGCGTCCCTGCTTCTCCAGGAATTCATCCCATGCCACGGGGCCCTTTCCACCTTCTTTTGTCGCGCCTTCTGCCTGATATGCGGCTGTGGCGCCGCCAAAGATGAAATCTTCAGGGAGTTTCTTCATACAGGTTCCTCCTTCTATATCGGTTCGATTTTGTTCGATTTTGTTTCCTGTGTTTGGTTACAGCTACAGTTTACGCAGGTAATAGCGTCCATGTCAACGGTTTCAATCAATTTTTCAAACAAATTATTTCAGATTTTGTTGGAATATACCGGTTTTTCTGTTTATTTCTGTTTGATTGTATTGACGCCAGTGACAGAACACGGTATAAAGGAACTGTGAAAGGAGCAACCAGATGCTGAAACGAGAACGACTGACAAGAATACTTCAGATGGTCAATGAAAAGGGCATCGTGGATACGGCGGACATCATGGAGGCACTGGCTGTCTCCGACATGACGGTGCGCCGGGATCTGGACGAACTGGAAAAAAGCGGCAAGCTCATCCGTGTTCGGGGCGGGGCACAGTCCCTGGACTACAACATCGACTTCGAGCTGTCCCACCTGCAGAAGTCCACGGTGCAGATCGAAGAAAAGCGGGACATCGCCCGCTATGCCGCCAGCCTGGTGCAGGACCATGAAACCATCTTCCTGGGTCCCGGTACGACCCTGGAAATGATGGCTTCCATGATCCCGGACAAGGACATCCGGATCGTGACTCCGTCCCTTCCCGCCTTCGAGGTACTGAAGGAACGCATGGAGGACCGTCTGCTGCTGGTGGGCGGCACGTACCGGTCCAATACGGGCGCCTTTGTCGGCACCCTGACCAACCAGGTACTGCGGGATCTGAAATTCACGAAGGCTTTCATTTCCTGCAACGGCATTGCAGATGACGAAATCACCACATCCTCCATGGAAGAAGGCGAAATGCAGGCCATTGCCTGCCGGAATGCCCGAAGCACCTTCCTGCTGGCAGACAGCCGTAAATTCAACCGGGAGGACTTCTATGTCTACGACCATCTGTACAACATCGACGAACTGATTACCGACAAATCCGTCCCGAAGGACGTAATCGACCACTATGGGGAATACACGAAGATCCTGCAGGTCAAAGGAGAGGAATAAATGAAAGGCGTAATTTTTGATTTCAACGGAACTCTGTTTCTGGACAACGACAAGCATGTGCTGGCATGGAACCGCATTTCACAGGAACTGCGGAACACGGACATCACGGAAGAAGAACTGCATGAAAAGATGAACGGGCGGCCCAACAAACTGATCATCCGCTACCTCAACGGCGGCGTGGAGGACAGTGCACTGGAGGATAAATACTCCCTTCTCAAGGAGGAGTACTACCGGGAGTTCTGCCAGGCAGATACAGAGAATTTCCACCTGATTAAAGGCGCCGAAGAGCTGTTCGACGATCTCACAGCCCAGGGGGTTCCCTTCACCATTGCCTCGGCTTCCATCAAACCCAACATCGACTTCTTTGTAAAGAACTTCCATCTGGACAGGTGGATGGACCCGGATTCCATTGTGTATGATGACGGGACCTACGAAAACAAAGTGGCGATGTTCGGGAAAGCCGCAGAGAATCTCGGCATGCCCCTGGAGGAACTGACAGTGATCGAAGACTCCCTGGCGGGGATCGACAGTTCTGTCAGGGCAGGCATCCGCGACATCCGCCTGCTGGATTCCGGACACATTCAGAACCAGGTGCAGGATGTGGCGCAGATCACGCAGGTGGTGCAGGACATGACGGAAATCAAACGGTGAGAACTTTGACGAATCCTTTATACAGGCAGTAAACAGGACAGATCAGCTTCCTTTGACACAGGACAGCCGGTCTGTCCTTTTCCATGCTGTCTCCAGGACCATTTACAGCAAGGATATTGCCGGCACTCAGACAGATTTCTCACTCTGTCCGGCTGTTATCCGGGGCATGACAACTGACGGCGATTTTCCGGTTTTTTAGAATAAGGCCGAGGTGAAGAAACATGTTCCATTACGGAAGCGGCAACTACGAGGCATTCGCCCACCCGCGGGTGCCAAAGGACATTGAACAGAAACACGCCTATATCATGGGAAGCGGTCTGGCGGGTCTTTCCGCAGCGTTCTTCCTGGTCCGGGATGCGAAAATGCCCGGGGAAAACATCCACATTCTGGAAAAGGACCCCATTCCAGGGGGCGCCATGGATGGCTGGCAGTATCCTCTGCTGGGGTATACCATGCGGGGCGGCCGGGAGATGGACAACCACTTCGAGGTGATGTGGGATATTCTGCGTGATGTGCCTTCCATCGAAAACGCAGACTATTCGGTACTGGATGAATACTACTGGCTGAACAAAGACGACCCCAACTACTCGCTGTGCCGGGTGACAGAACACCAGGGGCAGGACGCCCACACAGACAAGAAATTCGCGGTATCTGACAAAGCCCAGGAGCAGATCCTGAAGCTCTACCTGACGCCGGAGAAGGATCTGGAGAACAAAACAATCGAGGATGTCTTCGACGACGAAGTCCTGGATTCCAACTTCTGGCTGTACTGGCGGACGATGTTCGCATTCGAGAACTGGCACTCGGCGCTGGAGATGAAACGCTACATGCAGCGGTTCGTGCACCACATCGACGGTTTGCCTGACTTGTCTGCGCTGCGCTTCACACGCTACAACCAGTACGAATCCATGATCCTGCCCATGGTGAAATACCTGGAGGATCACGGCGTGAAGTTCGAGTATGGCGTAAAGCTGGAGGACGTGCAGTTCGTGATCCGGGAGGACGAGAAACTGGCGCAGTCCCTCACCGTGAAACGGGATGGCAAAACCGAAACGATTCCACTGACGGAAAACGATCTGCTGTTCCTGACCGTTGGCGGTCTGGTGGAAAACTCCGCCTTCGGGTCCCAGACAGAGCCGGCAAAGCTGGATGACAACCTGTCGGATGACGGCGGCTGGAGCACCTGGAAGAAAATCGCAAAGCAGTCCGATGACTTCGGCCACCCGGAGAAATTCTGCGGGGATGTGGAAAAAACCAACTGGGAGTCCGCCACGGTGGAGACACTGGATGAAGAGGTCTTCCCGTACATCAAGGCCATCACCGGCCGGGATGTGCTGACCGGACATGTGGTCACAGGCGGGATCGTGACCGCAAAGGATTCCTCCTGGCTGCTGTCCTGGACCATCAACCGCCAGCCGCAGTTCCGGAACCAGCCGGATGGCCATGCCCTGGTATGGGTGTATGGTCTGTTCACGGACAGAGAGGGCGACTATGTGAAAAAACCCATGCGCGACTGCACAGGGGAAGAGATCTGCGAAGAGTGGCTGTACCACATCGGGGTGCCGGAGGACAAAATCCATGATCTGGCGGCGAACCACTGCAACACCATCCCCTGCATGATGCCCTTTGTCACAGCGTTCTTCATGCCCAGGCAGAAAGATGACCGTCCGCGGGTGCGTCCGAAGGGGTCGAAGAACTTCGCCTTCATTGGCCAGTTTGCGGAAACGCCTCGGGATACGATTTTCACCACGGAGTATTCCATGCGTACGGGCATGGAAGCGGTCTATGACCTGCTGGACATCGAACGGGCTGTGCCGGAGGTCTGGGGATCTGCCTATGATGTTCGGGATATGCTCAAGGCCGCGGTCCACATGCGGGATGGCAAGCCGCTGACGGAGATGGAGATGAACCCCATCGAGAAACTGGCGGTGAAGGAGATGCTCAAGAAGGTCAAAGGCACGGACATCGAGCTTGTGCTGAAGGAATACGGTGCCATTCCGGAAGAGGACTAGAAACTCCTGTTCTGCATCCGTTCAGTCAGTCTGTCTGATCTGCCGACTGCCGATGGCGGATGGTGACTCCGAACGGCATGGAATACCGGACTGGCTCCGCACATAAAAGAACCCGGAGGTGACGGAAGTCTGCACAAAGACTTCCGACACCCCCGGGTTTTTGTTCTGATCTGGACTTTTCCTGCAGTATCAGACACGGATGTATCCTGGTGCAGGATCCTACAGGCCGCGACGTTCATCTGCCAGAGGATCTTGCACGAGCAGGGGAAGATCGGCGGCATCCACTGTTCCGTTTACAATTCGGACCGGACGGTCAGTAAAGAGATTCCTGTATTCCCCATCAGGGAGTCCGGCGGGAATCCGGTCCGCTTTTTCCTGGAGCTGGAACAGCGCCCGGCAGCCATTGCGGTCCACCGCGAGAGAGCCGGTTTCATCATCCGGGTCATACAGGACAGGTGAGCCGGGTTCAAAGAATGCATTGCGGACTGTTTTGCAGTGGCGGATCCAGTCTTCCGCTTCCGGATCCCGGTTCCAGGAAATGGGGTCCTGATCAAAGATGCTGGGAAGATGGGATTCTTTCTGTTCCTGGCCGTGATACAGCATGGGGAGTCCCTTGAGTGTAAAGAGCAGGGCCGTCCAGTTTTTCCACAGCCTGTCGCTCCAGCTGCATGCCATGGCACGGGGCTGGTCGTGGTTTTCCAGGTACCGGAGCTTGATGTGATTCGGCGGAAGGATGGCATCCTGACGGATGAGGGCTTCTGTCCACTGGCTGACGGGAGCCTTGTTTTCCATCACCAGCAGCTGGTCGGGGAAGGCATCATAGTCGTAGAGCACATCAAATGCTGCATCACTCAGGGCGGATTCGCTTTCCCCTACTCTGCCCTGGTCACGGCAGAACTTGACGAAGGGCAGGTGACAGCTTTCAGCCAGCCAGAACATATCAGGATTCACCGTTTCGCAGGCTTCCCTGGCCTGTTTCCAGAAAGCAGCCGGAACGCGGCTGGCCACATCACAGCGGAATCCATCCACGACGGCCGCAAACTGTTTCAGGGTCTCAATCTGATAGTCCCAGAGGGCGGGCTGACGGTAGTCGAGGTCGACGATGTCGCTCCAGTCTTCCACCAGCGAGCTTCGCTTTCCCTCTGCATTGGTGAAAAACCACTCCGGATGCTGCTGAACCAGGACCGAATCAGGAGATGTGTGATTGTAGACGACATCCACGATGACTTTCATGCCCAGTTCATGGGCTTTGTCGGTCAGGGACTTCAGGTCTTCCCAGGTTCCCTGATTCGGATCGATGGCCCGATAGTCCTGAATGGCGTAGGGACTGCCGTCTGTTCCCTTGCGGTCCTGCAGTCCCGAGGGCTGCACGGGCAGGAGCCAGAGAATGTCGGTACCGAGATTCCGGATGCGTTCCAGGTCGGCTTCGACTTCTTTCAGGGTTCCCTGTTCTGAATGATTTCTGGCGAATACAGAGTACAGCAGTCTGTTCTCGATTTCTCTGTGTTTCATGACTTCCTCCATGGGGCCGGGGCAGTATGCATTCCGGCTTTGCTTCAGCAGTATGATACCAGTGGTCTGCCGAGGCGGGACAGAGGAATCGACGGATGTTGACAGGCTCTCCACAACAAAAAGCCTCCTTTGTTCATACAGATTTCGAACAATCGGAGGCTTCTTAACCAGATGGGCTTGATTTGACGCTTACAAAAAACCGCCTTCCGTAAGGAAAGCGGCTGTGTGAGTGGCCATTTGTTATTTTTGCCTTTCGGCTATCGTCACCGTCTCTGAGCTTGACTTCTGTGTTCGGGATGGGAACAGGTATTTCCTCAGCCCTGTGATGACCACATCTTCCGGAATCGTCTCTTCCAGGTCGCTCCCTGAAAACCATACACGATATGTCTTTCGTTTCCTGTCTTTCCGCAAAGCTGCGGGCTTCTTCTTTAGATCAAGTCCTCGACCGATTAGTGCCAGTCAACTCCATGCATCTCTGCACTTCCATCCCTGGTCTATCCACCTCGTAGTCTTCAAGGGGTCTTACTTCTCTTTTAGAATGGGAGATCTCGTCTTGGGTCCGGCTTCGTGCTTAGATGCTTTCAGCTCTTATCCGTTCCCTGCTTGGCTACCCAGCTATACCATTGGCATGATAACTGGTGCACCAGCGGCAGGTCCATCCCGGTCCTCTCGTACTGAGGACAGCTTCCCTCAGATCTCCGACGCCCACAACAGATAGGGACCGAACTGTCTCACGACGTTCTGAACCCAGCTCGCGTACCGCTTTAATGGGCGGACAGCCCAACCCTTGGAACCGAATCCAGCTCCAGGATGCGATGAGCCGACATCGAGGTGCCAAACCTCGCCGTCGATGTGAACTCTTGGGCGAGATCAGCCTGTTATCCCCAGGGTAGCTTTTATCCGTTGAGCGACGGCCCTTCCATTCGGCACCGCCGGATCACTAATCCCGACTTTCGTCCCTGCTCCAGTTGTCTCTGTCGCAGTCAGGCACGCTTCTGCATTTGCACTCTTCAGTTGGTTCCCATCCAACCTGAGCGTACCTTTGGGCGCCTCCGTTACTCTTTGGGAGGCGACCGCCCCAGTCAAACTGCCCGCCTGGCACTCTCCCCTGTCCCTCTCGGCACACGGGTTAGGGCCCCATACATCCAGGAGTGGTATCCCACCGGCGACTCCACCAATACTTGCGTACTCGCTTCTTTGTCTCCCACCTATCCTGTACATGGCTGTCCAGGACCCAATACCAGGCTGCAGTAAAGCTCCATGGGGTCTTTCCGTCTAGTTGCGGGTAACCTGCATTTTCACAGGTACTAAGATTTCACCGAGTCTGCTGCCGAGACAGCGCCCAAATCGTTACACCTTTCGTGCGGGTCAGAACTTACCTGACAAGGAATTTCGCTACCTTAGGACCGTTATAGTTACGGCCGCCGTTCACTGGGGCTTCGGGTCACTGCTTCACCTCGCGGTTCACAGCTTGCCTTAACCTTCCAGCACCGGGCAGGTGTCACCCCCTATACTTCGCCTTGCGGCTTCGCAGGGAGCTGTGTTTTAGTTAAACAGTCGCTTGGGCCTTTTCACTGCGGCTCTTTCGAGCGCCCCTTCTTGCGAACGTACGGGGCCATTTTGCCGAGTTCCTTGGCAACAGTTCTCTCGCTCACCTTCGCATCCTCTGCGCGCCCACCTGTGTCGGTTTTGGTACGGGCCGTATATGCATTGACACTAGAAGCTTTTCCTGGAAGCTGACCCGATGCGCTTCGCTACTCGCCTTCCGCTTTCGCTTACCCGTCACGCTCTGGTTTCCGTATCCGGATTTGCCTGGATACCACCTGCTTCGCTTGGCCCTCAATCCAGTAAGAGGGTCGCATCTGCCTTCTCCGTCACTCCTTCGCTCCATATACGGGTGCAGGAATCTCCGCCTGCTTTCCATCCGCTGCGCCTTTCGGCCTCACGTTAGGTCCCGACTTACCCAGGGCGGACGAACCTTCCCCTGGAATCCTTGGGCTTTCGGTGTGCAGGATTCTCACCTGCATCTCGCTACTCACACCGGCATTCTCTCTTCCATGCTGTCCATATGCCGTCTCCGTCATACTTCTTCCTGCATGCAACGCTCCCCTACCACATATACTTCCATATACATCCGCAGCTTCGGTACCTGGCTTAAGCCCCGGTACATTTTCGGCGCAGGGCCACTCGACTAGTGAGCTGTTACGCACTCTTTCAAGGATGGCTGCTTCTGAGCCAACCTCCTAGCTGTCCGTGCGTCCCCACATCCTTTTCCACTTAGCCAGTATTTTGGGACCTTTGCTGGCGGTCTGGGCTCTTTCCCTCTCGACCATGGACCTTATCACCCACAGTCTCACTGCCGGATTCCTCCCAGTCGGCATTCGCAGTTTGATCGCATTCAGTACCCCGGGATGGGGCCATCATCCGTTCAGTGCTCTACCTCCGTCTGTCATCCTCCGACGCTAGCCCTAAAGCTATTTCGGGGAGAACCAGCTATCTCCGGGTTCGATTGGAATTTCTCCCCTAGCCACAGGTCATCCGCTAACTTTTCAACGGTAGTCGGTTCGGTCCTCCACAGAATTTCACTTCTGCTTCAACCTGCCCATGGCTAGATCACCCGGTTTCGGGTCTGCTCCATACTACTCTTACCGCCCTCTTAAGACTCGCTTTCGCTTCGGCTCCGTCCTTTCCGACTTAACCTCGCACCATGGAACAACTCGCCGGTTCATTCTACAAAAGGCACGCCATCACCCTTTGACGGGCTCTGACTTCTTTTAGGCACACGGTTTCAGGTTCTCTTTCACTCCGCTCCCGCGGTTCTTTTCACCTTTCCCTCACGGTACTCGTTCTCTATCGCTCACACTGTATATTTTGCCTTGGCGGATGGTCCCGCCTGCTTCCGACAAGATTTCTCGTGTCCCGCCGTACTCAGGATACCGTCTCATGCTTCACACACTTCGCTTACGAGGCTTTCACTCTCTCTGGCTGTACTTCCCTGTACATTCTGCTGTGTCTTTCGCACTCTTTTGACGGTCCTACTACCCCGGATCTCTCCGGTTTGGGCTTTTTCCCCTTTCGCTCGCCGCTACTCGGGGAATCACTGTTGTTTTCTTTTCCTCCGGGTACTTAGATGTTTCAGTTCCCCGGGTACCTCTCCCTTTCGGGATGACAGCCTTCTGGCTGCCGGGTTCCCCCATTCGGACACCGACGGGTCTTTGCCTCCTTACGGCTCACCGTCGCATTTCGCTGTTTGGCACGTCCTTCTTCAGTACAGTGTGGCCAGGCATCCTCCCTGCGCCCTTCCTTGCTTGATCTGATTCTCTCAAACGTTTTCGTGCTTTCTTCGAGATATTTTTCTCAGAACTGTTTCTTCACTGTTCTTTTCTTTCTCTCAGTTTCTTTCTATTTCTCCACAACTTTACTTCAGACCTTCTGTTGTCTTTCATATCGTTGTACGGTTTTCAAAGATCGACCCTGGAAGACACTCTTCCAAAACCGGACAGGAACCACTCTGTTCTTTTTCCTTTTCCCCTGTACTTTCTCCTTAGAAAGGAGGTGATCCATCCCCACGTTCCCGTAGGGATACCTTGTTACGACTTAACCCCAGTCATCGATCCTGCCTTCGACGGCTCACTCCTCTTATGAGGTCATGCCACCGGCTTCGGGCATTACCGACTCCCATGGTTTGACGGGCGGTGTGTACAAGGCCCGGGAACGTATTCACCGCGGCATGCTGATCCGCGATTACTAGCGATTCCAACTTCATGGAGGCGGGTTGCAGCCTCCAATCCGAACTGGGACGGCTTTTATGAGATTCGCTCGACATCCCTGTCTCGCTGCTCTTTGTAGCCGCCATTGTAGTACGTGTGTAGCCCAGGCCATAAGGGGCATGATGATTTGACGTCATCCCCGCCTTCCTCCGGTTTGTCACCGGCAGTCTGGCATGAGTCCTCAGCTTTTCCTGTTAGCAACATGCCACAAGGGTTGCGCTCGTTGCGGGACTTGACCCAACATCTCACGACACGAGCTGACGACAACCATGCACCACCTGTGTGGATGTTGACCTCCAATGCATCTCTGCATCTTCGCATCCCATGTCAAGGCCTGGTAAGGTTCTTCGCGTTGCTTCGAATTAAACCACATACTCCACCGCTTGTGCGGGCCCCCGTCAATTCCTTTGAGTTTCACACTTGCGTGCATACTCCCCAGGCGGAGGACTCACTGCGTTAACTTCAGCACTGAGGTTTCACCCCCAACACTTGGTCCTCATCGTTTACGGCGTGGACTACTAGGGTATCTAATCCTATTTGCTCCCCACGCTTTCGTGCCTCAGCGTCAGCAACAGGCCAGGCGGCCGCCTTCGCCACTGGTGTTCTTCCATATATCTACGCATTTTACCGCTACACATGGAGTTCCACCGCCCTCTCCTGCTCTCCAGTCCTCCAGTTTCCAAAGCCATGCATGAGTTGAGCTCATGCGTTTCACTCCAGACTTGCAGGACCGCCTGCGCACCCTTTACGCCCAATCATTCCGGATAACGCTTGCCACCTACGTATTACCGCGGCTGCTGGCACGTAGTTAGCCGTGACTTTCTGGCGGGGCACCATCAGTCAGCACCCATTTCCTGATGCTGCCTTTTTTCCCCCGCAACAGAGCTTTACGACCCGAAGGCCTTCTTCACTCACGCGGCATCGCTCGTTCAGGCTTGCGCCCATTGACGAAAATTCCCTACTGCTGCCTCCCGCAGGAGTCTGGGCCGTGTCTCAGTCCCAATGTGGCCGTCCGCCCTCTCAGGCCGGCTATGCATCATCGTCTTGGTGGGCCTTTACCCCGCCAACAAACTAATGCACCGCAGGTCCATCCGCGCCCCATCCCCGAAAGGATGTTTCACAGAAAGAAGATGCCTCCTTCCTGTACATCGGGATTTGTTCTCCGTTTCCAGAGCGTATTCCCGGTGCGCGGGCAGGTTCCCTACGTGTTACTCACCCGTTCGCCACTAGAGACCCGAAGGTCTCTCGTTCGACTTGCATGTATTAGGCATGCCGCCAGCGTTCATCCTGAGCCAGGATCAAACTCTCCATTTGATCTGTACTCAGACGCTTTGCGTCTTTGTGTTCTTTAATGATTGTTTTTCAGGTTCAAAGAATCGACGTTGTATCGTCTTGTATTTACTTCGTTTTTCCTGTCCGGTTTTCAAAGAGCGTCAGCACCCATGACAGATGCTTCCATCGCCTGCGGCTTCTGATGAAGTCACAAGCTTTTCAAAGATACTGAATGGGCGGTCCGGCTGTCAAGCCCAGCTATGCCCCTCAGCACTCTTATATCTTAACTCATCCGCAAGAGTCTGTCAACACATTTTTTGAACTTTTTGTTCTTTTCTATGCTGCGACTTGTTGATTTATCCAAATCACTTGCGGCTCACTTATAATACCACACCCTCACAGAAGTGCAACCCCTTTTCTGCACTTTTTTGCATTTAATTTCCTACGACCATTAATTAGTGCAAACAGCAGCATCCGGCCCAATCCATTTCCCCTCCGTTCCTGCCCCTTTCAGCCATCATCGGCATGAACGGCCTTTCCCGCAATTACCTCCTTCTCTTATATATAATGGTATTTATATAATGGTATTCATGCACACCGGCTCGCACGGGTGCCAAAAGGAGGTCATATGCCCAGATTTCTTTTGCCCGGACAGACTGCCCGCGCAACGGCATTTTCTCTGTGGAAAGACTCTGCCATGCCCATGGTGACCCTGACGAAGACATTCGATGTGTCTGCCCTTCAAGGCCAGCCGCATGTCAATGCCTGTCTGGTGTGGGCGATCGGGCAGGCAGCATCCCGGATTCCCGAATTTTATCTGCTGCCGGAATCAGATGGATTTTTTGCATATGAACGGCTGGCCGTCAATGTCATCGTCAAGACAGAATCCGGTGGAATATGCGACTGCCTGATTCCCTGGAAGCCGGATTTCACAGCATTTCTTCAGGACTATCTGCGTCTCACACGACGGGCTGCAACAAGCGGTGAATGCCCCGGGATTGAGGGGGCCGATGACTGCATGGTGATCGGTACCTCGGCGCTGACTGTCACGGAGCTGGACAGTGCCGTGAACGCCTGCAGTCCCTGGCCGAATCCCTATCTGATCTGGGGCAGGATCCGGACCGATGCCACGCTGCCCGTCTCCTTCCAGTTCCATCACGCGCAGATGGACGGGTACGAAGCAGCTGTCTTTCTGGAGACCCTGCAGCAGTCCATTGGCAGCTTTGGCCACCTGCACACACGGCAGGGCTCCTCAATCATCTGAACGCAGAAAGAACCGCATCTCTGACGGCCTCTTCTTGAAACAGGGAGACCGGCACCACGCGGTTCTTTTTTCGGCCTTTTACGCTGATCAGTCTGCGGATGTCTGCCGCTCCCTGAGAAGCTTCTGGACGATTTGCACATCCGCAGGGATCCAGGGCAGTTCCATGATCCGGTCCAGGGGCATGAACCGTCCATCCATGTGCTCCAGAAGATGGGGCTCGCCCGCAAACCGACACAGGTAGCAGTCCATGTCCAGGTGAAAGTCCGGGTAATCGTACTCCGCTTTCATGAAGAAGCGCTCCACCCGGATCCCGCACCCCAGTTCTTCCCGGATCTCCCGGACCAGCGCCTGTTCCGGAGTTTCCCCGGGTTCCAGCTTGCCGCCGGGGAATTCATACAGGCCCCTGAAGGCTCCATACCCGCGCTGGGCGCACCAGATGTCACCGGCGTCGTTTTCCAGGATCGCCGCACATACCCGAATCGTTTTCACAGTGTTCCTCCTGTTTTCCACACCGCCACAGCCAGAATGACCACCCAGAGCCCGATGGACACCGGCACCAGGATCCGGAACGCCGGTTTCCGGGTTTTGTGGCGAAACAGCTCCATGCCAGCCAGTGCTCCGGCCCCGCCTCCGGCAAAGGCTGCCAGCAGCAGAGTCTGTTCCGGGATCCGCCACTGGCCGGACTTCGCCCGCTTTTTGTCCAGTCCATAGAGCGCCAGTGTCACGAGGTTGATGACCACAAGCCACAGCCCGATCCCTTGAATCAGATCCATGTCTAGACCAGTTTCCCCTCGAAGTGATCCATCTCGTGCTGTACGATCTGTGCCGGAAGCCCCTCCAGCCTGGAGCGGTGGCGATTCCAGCGGTCGTCCCGGTATTCCACTTCAATGACTCCATAGCGCGTGACAGTGGAAGTGTGGTCGTGCGAAAGGCAGCGTTCTTCCGTGACATAGGGATCCTTTTTCATCAGGATCACCGGATTCACCATGACCACCGGCACACCCATCATCTCTGCGGCGAGCATCTGCACATTTTCCCCGATCATATCCGCAGCCAGTCCGACACAGCCCGGGTGGGCCGCCAGGGTATCCTTCAGGTCCCTGGCCAGCCGCAGGTCCTTTTTCACGGCTTTTCTGGACGGAGTCTGCAGCACCTCCCTGTCTTTGCAAATCGGGCGGATCATGGCCGGACCCCCGACATGGCCGTTCCCGTGTACCTTACAGCGATATTTTTCATTTCTTCTGCTCCTCTCCGGTTGTCACAGCCGGCATAGCCGGCACAGTTGCTTACAATGAAAGCATGAACACAACATCTGCACTGTCTTCAAGACAGCGGCTGAAGCTCACGCTGCCCTGTCTATTATATCTGATCTGCGGACTGGGCTGTCTCCTGGTTCCCGCCCGTTTTGCCGATGCCTTCATCCTGACAGCCGGCATGGTTTCCCTGCTGTCCTCCGTACCGTTTTTTGTGCACGCCTTCCAGTGGCACCGGCGGCTCGACCTGGTCGCCGCTTTGCTGACCGCTGCCCTGGGCCTGCTCTGTGTCTTCATGCGCTGCCAGGGTGCGTTCCTCATCGGTGTGCTCTACAGCATGTATCTGCTCGCTATCGGCCTGGTGTTCCTAATCCAGGCGGTTCTCGACCGCTTTTCGGGCAGCCGGCTGTGGATCGGTCTTGGATATCTGCTCGCCGGGGGTCTGCTGCTGGTGTTCCGGCACGATGATCCGCGCTTCGTGATGGAAATCATCGGCGCCTATCTTCTTCTCCAGGCGTGGCAGAACCTGGAAGAGCTCTTCTGTTTCTCGAATCCCTATGACGCGAAGTACTGGAGCACGCGTCACTGGATGGCGCTGCCTGCGTTCTTCATCGGCATTTTTCCGAGTTTCGTCATTGGCCGGATCCAGGACGAGGGCATGAAACACAGGGCAGTGGACTTCGATGGCCGGAAAAACGACAGTGAGGTGAACCTGCGGATCTGGATCCACACAGGGACCTACGGACCGAGACTGTATGGTCACATGACGTTTTCCCGTAACAATGTGATGTATTCCTACGGGGATTATGATGTGCCGGCAGAGAAGCTGTTCGGGACCATTGGTCCGGGGATTTTCTTCACCGTCAATGCCGAAATCTATGCCAACAACTGCTGTATCGTGGAGCACAGTCCGCTGTTTGAATACGGGCTGCACCTCACGGATGCACAGCTGCAGGCATTCGACCGGATGTCCGGGGAAATCTTTTCACAGACGGTCCCCTGGGTATGTCCGATGGAGGCCGCTCATGAGGCAGGGCGGCCGGTGTCGCTGCAGACCTGTGGAAAGATGTATGCCAACCGGCTGTGGTTCCGCACGGGGTGCCGGTTCCGGATGTATACCCGGGGTCCCTGGAAATGGTATGCGCTGCTGGGAAACAACTGTTCGAATTTTGCGGCCGCAAAGCTCAATGAAATCGGGCTGCATCTCCCTGTGTCTCACGGCGTGGTCTCTCCGGGGGAGTTTTACGAGGTGATGGAAACGCTGTTCGATGATCCGGATTCCTGTGTCATCACGCGTTCGTATCACACCGTGGACATCCCCGCTTCGCTGTTCGATGTCCCCGACTGATGCATTTCCCTCTTCAGGATGCACAGCACCTGCGCCGTTTAAAACGTAAAAAGAAACGCCGATGACAGGCAGATCCGGAGCGCATCCGGATCGCTGACATCGGCTTTTTCGTATCCCGTACTGTCTGCAGGCACTGGTGACCTGTGCATTGCGGCAGGCCGGGCGGTTTCGTTCAAGGGCAGAAAGGCCCGGCATCCGGGTCCTGCCCGCCCCCGTCGGCAGAATGACCCCGTTGGCCGGCACAGGCAGAAGGGACAGGAGGAGAGCCGCTTATCCCTGGTCCGTCTTCGCGATCCGTCCGGGCATGAGGAAGGCAGAGGCCACAAAGAGCAGCACAGCGACCACCGCCAGTCCCTGGAGCAGGGGCATGTTCATGTTGATGTTCATGCCGATGACATCTCCGTTGACCATCTGCACTTCCGAGGTGATCGACTGGCTCCAGGCAAAGATCATGGCAGCGGGCGGAATCATGGCCAGGACAATGGCGAGGAACTCCTGGGTCTTTTTCATCAGATACTCCAGGGGGATCAGAAACGCCAGGCAGGTGAAGACAAACACGATCCCGAGATACAGGCTCATGAGCACATCCTCCATGGCCGGGCTCTGTCCCCGCAGGTACAGGACCCCGAGTCCTGCAGCCAGTCCTGTGATCATACCGGCGAATGCCAGGAGTGCACCCAGCTGGTATTTGGAGAGTACCAGCCGTTTCCGGGTGATGGGGGCTGTGGTGGAGAACCGGTACCAGCCGCAGTGGCGGTCGGCAATGATGGTGCTGGAGGCCTGCATGGCGAAGAAGATCGGGAAAAAGGAAATCAGGCCGATGGCGGCATCAAAATACACCAGGGCGCTGCTCACAAGCACCGCCACCAGCAGCAGCACCTTCCAGCTCAGTACGATCTGGAGCATGTCCTTTCGGAAAATGCCTTTCATGGTCATTCGTCTCCTTTCGTGAACATCAGCACGATTTCATCCAGCGTGGGCTGTTTCAGCACATAGTCCGGGTAGCGTGTCGCAAATGCCTGCCGGTCCGTGATCAGAAGATCCGTGGACATCGGCTGCACTCTGCGGCGAAGGATCAGGGATTCATCCACATACCCGAGCTGTTCCCGGCTCACGCTGGCCAGACCGTAGTGTTCCAGCAGCGTGTCCTTTTCTTCGCTAAACACGATCCTGCCATTGCGGATGAAAATGATGTAGTCGGCGATTTTTTCCAGATCCGAAGAAATGTGGCTGGTCATGAGAATGGAATGATCCTCCTCCTGCATGAACTCCAGCAGCAGGTCCAGCAGTTCCTCGCGCACCACGGGATCCAGCCCGGCAGTGGCTTCATCCAGGATCAGGAGTTTCGCGCGGTGGCTCAGGGCCGCAGCCAGGGACAGCTTGGCTTTCATGCCCCTGGAGAACTGTTCGATGCGCCTGGTTCTGGGGATCTGACAGAGTTCCAGCAGTCGGTTCCACGCTGCTGTATCCCAGTCCGGGAAGAGTCCCTTGAGGACGGATTCCAGCTGATTCGGGGTGAAGGCCCCGGGAAACTGACTTATGTCCCCGGAAACCCCCAGGGCTGCATGCGCCTGGATGTCCTGGAAGGGATCTGTTCCGAAGATCGCCACTGTCCCGGAATCCGGAATGTCCTGGCCGAGTATGCAGGCAAGTGTGGTGCTTTTGCCCGATCCATTCTCGCCGATGATGGCCGTCACGACGCCGCAGGGGACGTCAAAGGTGATGTCCTGGAGAGCAAATTCCCCGAAGGACTTGCAGAGGTTCTGCACCGATAAAGCAGGTGTCATGTTCAGTTCTCCTTATAGATGGTTTCCAGTGCGGCTGTCAGTTCCTCCAGGGACAGGCCGCACTGGCGGGACAGCCGGCAGGCCTGTTCGAGCAGGTCATCCAGCTCCTTCTGTTTCGTTTCCCGCAGCATCTCCTGCGAGACTTGCGCAATCACCGTTCCGCGCCCCACCACTGTTTCGATGTATCCCTGGTGTTTCAGGTTGTCATAGGCTTTCTGCACGGTGATGACACTCACCCGCAGGGCTTTGGCAAGCGCCCGGATGCTGGGAATGGGAGTGTTGGCGGCGAGGGATCCGGAAATCACACCCGCCCGGATCTGTTCTTCGATCTGTTCGTAGATGGGGGTGTCGCCGCCGGGTTTCAGAATAATTTCAAGTTCCATAGCATATATCCTTCTGCGTATATGAACCGGATATAGTGTACATATACGATAAGTACAGTATATACACTCCGATGCAACTGTCAATACCTGCCGGCTGCAGGAACAAAAGTGAACGGGCACTCGCTGAGGCAGCGGCCGGTACGTCGGGTAAAATGAAGGAAAGATGAATGAAACAGGGGGTATCATGCAAATGCTGAAAAATCTGTTTTCCTTCCTGCTGGGAGGCATTGTGGGCATTGTGATCATGGGGTTCATCGTATTCAACCTGCAGTCGCAGGGACGCATGGATATGATGCCGGTGATCATGCTGGTCTGCGTGCTGATCCTGGTCGCCATTGGTCTGATCGGCTGGTGGTGGATGAGCCGGAAAAACCAGAACCGGAAAGCGCGGTAAGCCGCAGGGGGAGTCTGTCAGGAGAAGGACTTTGTACAGTCCGGTCTCATGACAGGCTCTTTTTTGCTGTCCGCCCGGAGTTCTCCAGGATCCCGCTGGCTCTGTCTGTTCCTGTGAAAATCAGATATCCGGCCGGGTTTTCCCGGAATTTCCCCGGTTTTGGGCCGATGCAACCGCCGGTTGTCGCATTTCCAGCCGCGGGGTTCTGTTCTGCATCCCCTTACTCCGGTATGATTCGGGTGACCGATCGGAATTCAGGAGGTTCAACATGATATTCGCAGAAAAAATCATCACCCTGCGCAAACGCAATGGCTGGAGCCAGGAAGACCTGGCAGCGCGGGTCAATGTATCGAGACAGGCGGTGGCCAAATGGGAGGCATCCCAGTCCATTCCTTCCCTGGACAAAATCGTCCAGCTCTCTTTGGTCTTCGGCGTGACCACGGATTATCTGCTCAAGGAGGAAGAAGAGGAAATTTCCGTTACGCAGGATTCGCCGGAATCGTCGATCCGTCACGTGACGCTGCAGGAAGCCGGATCGTATCTGGAAACCCGCAGGCCCGCTGCCTGGGTATGTGCCATTGCCACCGCCCTGTGCATCCTGTCGCCAGTCACCGTGATTGCTCTGGGTGCTTTCTCGGAATATGGCCATATTCACATTTCGGAAAACACGGCGGGCGCCATTGGGCTCATTGTGCTGCTTCTCATGGTGGGCATTGCTGTGGGGCTGTTCATCTGGAACGACCAGGTCAGAAACAAACCCTGGGAGTTTCTGGAACACGACCCCTTTGTTCTGGACTATGGTGTACGGGGACTGGTGAAGGAACAGCAGACCGCCTTTGCACCCGGAAAGCTGGCGCTGACGATCATTGGGGTGATCCTGCTGATTCTGTCCCCTGTAGCGATTTTCGGGGCCATCTTCACGGACAAGGATCTGTATATGGCGCTGTCTGTATGCGTGACACTGATTCTGGTGGCAGCGGGAGTCTTCCTGCTCATTCTGGCGGATATCCCGTCGGAGGCGGCGGACCGGCTGCTGCAGGAAGGGGACTATACACCGGATAAAAAGAGAAGCAACAGTGTGCTCGGTCCTCTTTCCGGGGCCTACTGGCTGATTGCCACAGCCATCTACCTGCTCTGGAGTTTCCGGACAGAGAACTGGGGCACTACCTGGATGGTGTGGCCTGTGGCCGGGTTGCTGTTTGCGGCTCTGCGGACCATTGTGGAAGCAGTGATGAAAAACAGGGGAGAGACGCAGGAAAGGATTCGGTAACTGGAGCGGTACATGCATAGAAACACCCGATATTCGCCCATCGTACGAGTGTTTTTGATTCCATTCGATAAATATAGAAAAAAGCGGACAGTATATGCCGCTTTTTTGTTATATGGATGCAGGATTTTCTCGTGGCTTCCACCGGTGCTTCCTCAGGCGAGCAACACCGTTTTCAAGATGTGCTCCCTCTGCCTCGGGCAGGAGGATCTGCTCCGATCCAGCCACTGAGCTGCGTCAGTCCAAAGATCTGATGCAGCTATGTGACTGGATGAGCGGTACAATCAGGGTTCATGCATGCATGGAAATGCAAACTCCCGGAGAACTGCTTCATCTCTGAACCGCTCTCCGGGAGTTATCTGTGTATTACCGCTTCGACAACAGCCCCTTCACCAGACGTATCTCTGTCCTGCGTCTGGCTCTCTCTGAACGAACCGGCGTCTGAACTGTCGCAGACCCAGGGTCTGCACAGCTCAGTGGCCGGTTCGGTGGCCAGGTTACGCTGCTGCAGCCGTATCCGCTGCCCGTCGTAACGAGCATACCGCCTCTTCATCGGCCACATCGTAGTCGCCTTCATGAGGAGCCGGCAGGTAGGCATAACTCACGTCTTCGCCCATGGTCGTGGGATCAGGGCGATAGCCACGGCACGAAGCATGCAGCTGGTTCACGCCCGTCTTTTCCAGGATCTCTGCCGCATTGCCGGCATTGATGCCGCTGCCCGGCAGGATCTGGATCCGGTCACCGTACTTTTCCTGGAGCTCAGCGATCACATCCACCCCGTTCAGGGCTTTTGCCTTCTGCCCGCTGGTCAGCACACGGTCCATGCCCAGGTCCATGAGCATCTGGATCGCTGCATCGATGTCCGGTGTCACGTCAATCGCACGGTGGAACACTGCTATTCCCCTGTACCGGTGAATGAGCTCCACCATCTTTCGAGTGTTCTCCAGGTCGATGCCGCCATCGGCATTCAGGAACCCGAAGGCCAGACCATCGGCACCGTTTTCCAGAAGGTTCTTGGCTTCGGCGAACATGATTTCCTTCTCATCGGCGTCGTAGCAGAACCCTCCGGCGCGCGGACGCACCATGGCAATGACTTCCAGCCCGGTGTCCCGCTTTACTTTTTTCAGGACCGGCACAGTCGGTGTCAGTCCCCCCAGGGCAAAGGCACCGTTGAGTTCCACACGGTCGGCACCGCCCTGTTTTGCTGCAACGCAGTCGGCATAGCCGCCGGCGCAGACTTCAATTTTGATGTCTCTGTTCATGATTCCCTCACAGTTCGCGTGTCGCCAGATCCGCAATGGCCAGGGTGTAGATCTCGAGGTTCTTCATGAGATCATCCACGTCCATCCATTCATCCGGCAGGTGGGCAATGCCTTTCTGGCCCGGGAAACTCGGTCCAAAGGGCACAATGTTGGGCATGCGCTTGGCATAGGTGCCGCCGGTGGTCGTAACGGGGGTACCATCCAGACCGGTGACGGTTTCGTACGCCCACTGCAGGGAGGCGCAGAGCGGGCCGTCCTTTCTGAAGAACACCGGCTTCCAGTCGGAAACCAGGGCTGTCCCGGCTCCTTCCGGCAGGCTCTCTTCCAGGATCGCCAGAATGCGTTCTGCATCCGTGGCAGGGGGATAGCTGGCGGCAAACGTCACGGTGTTTCCGTTCTGTTTGCGGTTGCGCAGCTGGAGGATGCCGAATTCCGGATCCCGGATATCCAGCTTCAGGCTGGCTTCATCGGGATGCACTTCGCACCAGGCAGCGGCCTGGGCTTCATCCGCAAAGGTCAGTTCGTAAACCGACCGGCCGCGTTCGGCATACACCACCGGGTACTTGCAGTCGGGGGTGAATCCCGCCACCGGGGGTTCCTTGACGGTCAGGTACGCCGGGATATCCTCCATGCCTGTTTCTTCGCTGGTTCCGAAGATGATCCACACAGGGCGGTTCAGCTTCATGCCGCTGTCCCGGACGGCCTTCAGGGCATACAGGCAGGCGAGCACAGGTCCTTTGTTGTCCAGGGCACCCCTGGCATAGATCCGGTTGTCCCGGATCGCGGGTTCATACGGCGGGGTTGTCCATTCGCCTTCGGCGCAAACCACGTCCAGGTGACCCACCACGCCGATATAGGGTTTTCCTTCGGTGCCCTCCGGTTCATACTTCGCGATCCCCACCTGATCGAGCACCGTTTCCGTGGAAAATCCCAGGGACTCGGCCAGCTTCATGGTTTCTTCCAGGGCCTTGCGGGGGCCGGGACCATAGGGAGCACCGGCTTCGGCTTCGCCCCGTTCGCTGTTGATGGAAAGGATCTCGAAGAGTCCTGTCAGCAGCGGCTGTTTCTGTGCCTGCGCCTGTTTGAGCAGGGCCGATGCACATTCCTTGTTCATGATGTGCCCCTGTCTTATTTCCGGACCAGCGGTGCAGTGCGGGTCTTCATGTAGTTGTCCATCCACTCATCGCTGGCTTTTTCGAAATACTGCCTGCCGTTCTCGTCGAACTTCACCAGGAAGACCGTGGGTTCCTGTGTTTCCGTTGCCACCGCAAAGGAGAATCCTTCGATGTTTGTGGCACAGCCCCATTCGCCTTTGTTGTTCATGGCCACCAGAGACAGATCACCGGCTTTGCCCCGGCGCGCCTTCAGCACTTTGTCGAAATCCTGCACGGCTTTCTCGCAGGCTTCCTGCGGGTGCAGGCCTTCGCCCATCAGACGCACGATTTCATAGGACAGGCAGCCCTTCATCAGGTCTTCGCCCAGACCCGTGGCTGTGGCACCGCCGATGGCAGAATCCACATAGAAGCCGGATCCGGAGATCGGCGAATCACCCACACGGCCGGCACGCTTCATGAACAGACCGGATGTGCTGGTGGCAGCCACCATGGAACCCTGGGAGTCCAGGTCCACCATACCGACGGTGTCGTGACCGGAATAGGGCTTCAGCTCCAGTTCCTGGACTTCCTTCTTCCGGTTGTGGTAGTGGATTTTCGCACGTTCAGTCAGCATGTTCTTGCGCTCGAAGCCCATCTTGTGGGCATACTTCTCCGCACCGGCGCCAACGAGCATGTTGTTGACGGGTTCCCTGGAGAGCAGACGGGCAATGGAGACCGGGTTGGCAAAATCCTTGATGGATGCCACAGCGCCGATGGACAGGTCATCGCCGTCCATCCAGGCAGCGTCCAGTTCCACTTCCATGTCTTCGTTGGGCAGTCCTCCGTAGCCGACGCTCTTGTAGTATTCGAAGTCTTCCACCGCGCGGATGGCCATTTCAATGGCATCGGAGGCAGTGGCCCCATCCTTGAGCATGTGTTCGGCTTCCGTGATTCCTTCCAGCGCCATGCGCCAGGTTGCAATGATTCCGTACATAATCGTTTGTCCTTTCCCGGTCCCTGAGACCGCTTGTTCCTCATTGAGCTGCCGTTTGGGCAGCTGCACATCTATCTCATCGGGTGCACACACCCGTTTCTGTCAAAAGAGAAGAGAGCTTTCGCTCTCTGTTTGACTGTCTCGCTGTTTCGAAACCCCGTGGCGACAGCCGGCCACCGGGAATCCGCATCCGGTCGCGGCCGGACCGCTTAGTAGCAGATCCGGGCTTCCAGTTCTTTGGTGTCCTTGCCGTCTGCCATCTGGCTGGTCAGGACACACAGGTTTTCCAGGGCTTCGTTCAGTCCTGTTTCGCCCTTTTTCGGGCCCTTCACGATTGCCACTTTGTCTTTCCAGGCACTGATCGTGTCGGTGTTTTCCTTCGACATGCAGGCAACGGCCGGAATGCCGTGCTTTGTGATGCTGTCTGCCGTGGCAGCAGCCATGGCAGCGTAGTCCGCGTAGTTGAAGCACGGACCGCAGATCACGGCATCCGCCTTCAGCTTCGCGGCCAGAGCCGTGATCTTGCGGATGATTTCATCCGGGTTTTCGTTGTAGGTGCCGTTGCCGCAGTATACGCAGGCAATGACTTTTTCGTCATTTTTCTTCAGGAACCGGTCCATCATCACCGCGGGGCCAACCACTTCCTTCGTGGCCTTCAGGGGGACCATCTTGTCGTCTTTGGTGCCGGCACCGGCCTGGATCTGGTCGTAAACCATCATGATTCGTTTCATTGTCAATCTCCTTTTGCAGGGTTTCAAACCGTTGTCTGTAAACAGAAGCCGGTCCTTTTGACCAGACCGGCTTCTGCGTTCAGACTGTCATGCAGCCTCGAAGCCGCTTGTCATGTCTGCCCGTTTCTGATTGTTATCAGTCCAGGCAGCATTGGGTGATCTGTATGGCGGTGCAGAATGATTCCCGCCGGGAATCATTCTGACACGGCCATACACAGCCTATTAAAGGTCGTCCAGAGACAGGTCGTCCAGGTCGATTTCCTCTTCTTCGCCGGCTTCGGCAGCTTTCTGCTCTTCTTCCAGGTACTGCTTGTCCATGATCTTGATGAACGGCAGGTAGACGAATACACCGAGGATCAGCAGGCCAATCTGGAACAGGGCACCCATCCAGTTGGTGGACAGGAATCCGGAGAATACCACCGGCATGGTCCAGGGAATGTTGATTCCGTTGCAGGGAGGGAACAGACCCATGGCCATGGCCAGGTAGGACAGCACGATGTTCATGGTCGGAACCAGAATGAACGGGATCAGGATCATGGGGTTCAGCACAACGGGCAGACCGAAGATGATCGGTTCGTTGATGCCGAAGATACCCGGAACCAGAGACAGCTTGCCCAGTTCCTTGATCCGGCGGGATTTACAGAACAGCAGCATGGCAATCAGCAAAGACAGCGTGGAACCGGCACCGCCGAAGGTGGCGAACAGGTCCTGGAACTGCTGGGAAATGATGTGTGCGCCGTTGGCAACGGTGTAGCCTTCCGGACCCACTGCACGGTAGAGATCCAGGTTTTCCAGAGCCAGAGTCTGCAGGATGGGGTTGAATACCGCACCGACAACAGATCCGCCGTTGATGCCGAAGAACCAGAACAGGTGCAGGAAGATGTAAGCCACAACCATGGCACCCAGTGTGTCACCCAGACCCAGCAGGGGTGTCTGCAGGAACTTGAAGATGAAGTCAAAGGCGTTCGTTCCGCAGGCAGCGAAAATCATGTTGATCAGGAAGAACGTCGTCATGACGATCGTTGCGGGAATCAGAGCGGAGAAGGACTGAACGACCGTGGGAGGAACACCGGCGGGCATTTTGATGACCCAGCCCTTGCGCTCAACCCAGCTGTACAGTTCCACGGAGCAGATTGCGGCAATGATGCCCACGAACAGACCCTTGGAACCCAGCCAGCCGAACTGCAGACCGCCGACTACGGCATTGGCGCCTTCGGGAATGTTGACAGCAGCCCCTGTGGCATCCATCAGGCTGGAGATGTTTGCGTTGAACTGGAAGGGCATCAGGATGAACCAGGCCATCAGCGCAACAGCAGCACCGAAGATCGGAGTGGAGCCTTCTTCACGGGCCATGGTGTAGCCGATGCCCATGGTGGCAAACACTGCCATGATGGAGAATGTCGCATCGGAGCACTTGGAGAGCAGGGATGCCAGGGAGAATTCGCCGATCATGCAGTTTTCAACGAAGTTGGTCCATGCCTCGATCGGGAAGTTGGCGAGCAGCAGGAAAATCGATCCTGCAATCAGAAGGGGGGTTGATACCAGGAAACCGTCACGGATCGCGATCAGAAACTTGTTCCGACCAATGGCGGAGGCCATGGGCATCAGGACTTTTTCAAGTTTGTCCATCATAGATAGGTACTCTCTCTTTCTTTCTTATTGCTTTCCTCTGGGGAATCTTACTTGTTTTTTGCTTTCTTCATCAGAACGATGGCGGACTTCAGGACCTTTTCACCGTTCATCATGCCGTAGTCACCGGCATCGATCACCGCGATGGGGATGCCTTCCTTGCCGTACTTGTCTTCGGTTTCCTTCAGCATGTACTTGACCTGGGGGCCGAGCAGGATGCAGTCCGGACGGTCGTTGTCAATGATCTCCCCCAGCTTGTTGTGCGGGAACGCCTTGACAGACAGCGGCAGGTTGTGACTGTCGGCACTCTGCTGCATGGCGTTGGCCAGCATGGAAGTCGACATGCCTGCAGAGCAGAACAGGTAGATTTTTTTCATGTTGTGTCTCCTTTTTTCTATTTGTTCAGGGCTGTTCCCTGATGACAAACTCATTGTAAGCGGCTACAGCCGCCGGTGACCGGAAGCGTTTTCCTACTGCTGGGAAGCAGCGGCTTCCAGGGCAGCCAGACGCTTTGCCTGGGCGAGGAAACGCTCAGCCATGATCTCCAGGGTCTCGCAGGACAGCAGCTGGTCTTCTGCGTGCATGAGCAGCAGCGTCAGGTCCGTCTTTTCTCCCGCGGCTTCCTTCTGAATCAGGCCGGCGTGTACTCCGTGACCTGTCACCAGGAAGTTCTTTCCTTCCTCGATCTTGGCCTGCGCAGCATCAAAGTTGCCTGCTTCGGCTTCCTGCATGGCTTCCACGAATGTGCTCTTGGCCATGCCGGCGTTGGAAATCATCTGAAAACAAATCAGTTCAAGGTTGTCCATACTTTTTTCTCCTTATTTTCTATCTATTCAGATCATCTG
Source organism: Faecalibaculum rodentium (assembly GCF_001564455.1). Classification (GTDB taxonomy): domain Bacteria; phylum Bacillota_I; class Bacilli_A; order Erysipelotrichales; family Erysipelotrichaceae; genus Faecalibaculum; species Faecalibaculum rodentium. The sequence goes on along the minus strand of NZ_CP011391.1, from coordinate 270,323 downwards.
GTCCGGCCGGTCTTCTTCCACAGGAACAAGCACGGTTCCAGCCAGGTAATCGTGGATCATGCGCCGGCTTCCAGCCATGAAGGCAGCCAGCAGGCTCACAATCGTGAGCGCGAGGGTCACATACAGCAGAATGCCGGTAAAGTTCAGGCCGGTGCCCAGCGAGAGCATGTCCTGGAGCAGTCCGGATCCGTTGTAGAGCGTCCCTTCCATCAGAAGGATCCCGATGACCTGCCGAAGCAGAAGCGTCTTCAGATCCAGGGGGTTTCCGTCCTTGCGGGCCATGGCAATGCCCATCATCCGCTTCCCCGGTGTCTGCCCGGGTTTCACCTTCCAGGGAACCCACACCATGTACCACAGAAACAGCAGCAGACCCGCTGCGGCTGCAGCCAGGGCCGGTCCGTCGCCAATGACGGACGCCAGGCGGAAGACATTCACTTTCTCCATCTGATCCAGGTCCTTTGTGGCCATCATCCAGGCCAGACACATGGGCAGGCTCAGGCACAGCCCGGAAAGGAACCAGTCCACGAGATACGCCATCAGGCGCTTGCCGTCGTTCACGGCACAGGGCTCATGATCGAGAAAGGTCAGATATTTCAGTTTCCAATACATCACTTTTCCTCCAGTATCGCCTGCACAAAGGCGGCGTAGCCGTTCTTTTCCTTCAGAAGGCCGAATCGCAGCGGATCGCTGATGATCTGGATCCACCAGTCAAAGAAGATCCCGAGCAGTTCCCGGTCTTCCTCCCGTATGGCCAGCAGCAGGACAAAGTCCACAGAATGATCCCCCCACTGCAGGGGGTGATCCAGGTGTGCCACGGAAATCGCCGATTCCCGGATGGTGACATTCAGCGCATGGGGCAGGGCAAAGCCTGCAGCAAAGGACGTCGGTGCATAGCCTTCCCGCTCGAGAACCGCATCGGCGTATTCCGGGGGAATGCATCCGGCTTTCACCAGCGGCTGGCACATCTTGCGGATGACATCTTCGCTGTCACTGGCGTCCAGGGTTTCCAGGAAATACTCGGGTTTGATCAGCTCCCGGATCCGGTGCTGAAAAATGTCCTTCTGTCTGTTCTTGTCCAGACGGTTGAGCTGCTGGAAGATCTGGCTTTCGTTTTCCTGGGAATAGAACACCGAGAGCTGGACCGTGGGCACGTTCAGTCCGTGGTCCAGGGGGAGGGTCGTCAGGATCAGATCCGGGTTCAGGTCCTCCACGCGTTTCTTCTCATAGGCATCGAGCACTGCCACAACGTCCATGCGGTCCTGGAACTGCCGGCGGATCTTTTCGATGACCACCGTTGCCAGGGCCTGGTCGCTCGGGAACACCACCACGGCCCGGTATTTGCTGGGCTTGCGGTGAATGGTATAGGCCGCACCCAGGTGCAGGGCAAGGAACCCGATTTCATTGGGATCCAGCTGAATGCCCAGGATCTCATGCAGCTTGCGGGAAGCCGTGACGCCCATATCATAGATCAGCGGAAACCGCCACCGCAGTTCCTCCAGATAGACGTTGTCGACCTGTGTCCTGTCCCGAAGGCGCAGGAGCAGCCCCCGCAGATGCAGGGACAGCCCTTCCTGGAGCTTGCTGTCTGTGGTCAGATCCACGCCGTAGAGCTTCCGGACTTCCTCAAGCATGGCGGTGGTCAGGTCCTCCAGGGAGATATCCTTTCCGTTGACGGGAATGGTGTCGGCTTTGTAGTAGTTGCCGCTGCCCTTGCCCATGAAGAGCAGTGCCAGCTGGCTGATTTCCGGCTCCGGCGCCGTGACCTGGAAGCGCCGGGCGATCTTGTCCCAGAACTCCCGGGCCGCCAGGTACTGCGGGGTTTCCTGCAGGTCTTTCAGAGCCTCCACCCGTTCCATGGGATTGAAGTTCAGCACCCGGGTCAGGGCAATGCCGACGTGCATAAGCACCATGGACTGTGCGGTTTCCCGGATCTCGATCCCGTGGCGTTTTTCGCACTCCGCGAGAAGGTCCCGGATTTCCGTCAGGTCGAAGTCCGGATACAGCTCATTGAGGGTATCCATGTTGAGGAAGTTTTCCTCGACCTCCTGTGACAACAGGAACTTGTACAGACGGCGCTTGGCCGCTTCGTCCCCCACCAGCCGAATCCGGTTGCGCCCGCTTTCCAGATGCAGGTCGGAGGAATCCGCAAGCCACTGGCGGATGACCCGCAGGTCGCTTTCAATGGTGAACAGACTCACGCAGACTTTCTCCGGCAAATCGTTGATGTTGATATCCCGGTGCCGCAGCAGCTGCTTGAGGATGAAACTGCGCCGCTCTTCCGGTGTCTGGGGAATGACGGACTTGGCGCGGGAGACCGGAGCCTCCTGAGTCTTCAGATGGTAACCCAGCTGAAAGGATGATTCGATGGCGGCACCGGTGAGCGAAGCGTTGATGGTTTCCACGTCATTGCGGATGGTGCGGGTGCTCACACCCATGACCAGGGCAATGTCTTTGCCTTTCATCCAGCCTCCGCTTTCCCGGAGAAGTTCAATGATTTTTTCCTGTCTCGCGTTCAACTATGCCACCTCCTTTGTGCATTCAGTATAGAAGCGTTTTCATTTCCATTTCCTTACAGCCGCTTCCTAGCGCTAGGAAATTGCGGAAGCGTCTGGAAGCGCTGTCTCAGTATACTCAATTGCAGTGAGGTAATTTGAATGATATTGGAACAGTTTCTCTCTCCACAGGGAATTCGGGACAAACGTATGCGGTTTGTCGCCTCGCTGCTCATGATTGTAGCCAGTTCCCTGCTCCAGACCTATGTGATACAGACCTTCATGGACCCCTGTGACCTGCTGTCCAGCGGCTTCACCGGGGTGGCCATTCTTCTCAACCGGATCGCCGGGCTGGTGGGATTCGATTTTTCCACCTCCCTGGGTATTCTTCTGCTGAACATCCCCGCCGCAATGTTCTGCGCCGGAAAGATCTCCAAGCGCTTTGTATTCCTTTCCTGTGTTCAGTTCACCCTGACATCCCTGTTTCTGGAAGTGCTGCACTTCCCGCCGCTGTTCGATGAAATGATCCTGAATGTCATCTTCGGCGGCTTCCTCTACGGATTTGTCTCCGTCATTGCCCTGAAAGCAGACGGATCCACCGGCGGCACCGACTTCATAGCCATGTATGTGTCCGAACGCTTCCACCGCGGGATCTGGGAATACGTCTTCGCCTTCAACGTGCTGATCCTGCTGATCTTCGGCAGCATGTTCGGCTGGGCAGCCGCCGGCTACTCCATTCTCTTCCAGCTGATTTCCACCCAGACCATCTCCCGGTACTACCACCGGTATTCCCAGATCCTGGTGGAAATCACCACAAAGGACCCGGAACAGGTGGCAAAGCAGTTCAAGACCTATTTCCGCCACGGTATGACGGTGATCCCGGCTTACGGTGCCTACAGCCAGAGCAATTTCTTCCTGTGCAAATCCATTGTTTCCAGCTACGAAGAGCGGGAAGTCATCGGCCGGATCCGGGAAGTGGATCCGGAATGCATCACCTATACCCACAAGGTGGATCACTTTTACGGCCGGTTCTACCGTCGGCCCATCGAGTAGAATCAGACAAAACTGCCCATCATCTCCCGCCGGATGATGGGCAGTTTCTCTGTTTTCCGGACTGATTTCCGTTCTGCCGATGGTAAAAGTGCTGTCAGGTTCATGCCGGCGGGCATTTTTTTGCGTGAATGGAGCTCTGCAGCCAAAGCAGCCTGCTGCCCATGAATAAAAAGCCAGTCACATCCCTCGAAAAGGTTTGTTGACTGGCTTTTCTGATTTTGCCGGCTTATCGGCTCATATGACAGGCCCCTGCCGGCATGGTCTCCTTACAGAAACTTCGCCGCATCCACCAGGGAATGACGGGTCGGCATCACCGGATCGATGTCCGGGTGACCCAGCGACACGACCGGTCCCACAATTTCATTTTCCGGGATTCCCAGGATCCGCTTCAGGGCATGGGCATCCCGGATTCCCATGATCAGAGTGCCAAGCCCCAGATTCGCTGCCTGCAGACAGAAATTTTCGCAGGCCAGCCCAAGATCGAACCAGCCCCAGCCATTGCCGCCTTCATTGGCGGGTGCTCCGTCATTGCCCCATCCGGACTTGTCCCGGACAAAGGTAATGACCACCAGCACGGCTGCATTTTCCGCATTGTCCGCGTTGAAAGGAGCCAGTCCTTCCTGATTCACCTGCTTCCGGATCTCAGGACTCTGCACGACATAAAACCGCGGGGTCTGGGAGTTCTTCCAGGATGGCGCCAGAATCGCCGCCTGGAGACAGGCATCGATGTCTTCCCGGCTGACGGGTTCAGCCTTGTAGCGGCGGATGCTGCGGCGGGAGGTCAGTGTTTCTTCAAAGGTCATCGTTGTTACCTCGTTTCTTTTCTTATTATAGTCATCGAATGACGGGTCGGGAAAAGAGGGCTGGAGCCCGGGCCAGCCTGCCCGCAATTGCCCCGTGACGCTCATGACCGGACGGGCCGGGTCTGGACAAGCATCAGCGTGCAAGCGGGCAGGAGTACAAAAAGTGAAGCGCGAGTATTGGCCATGCAAATCCAGTCACCCCAAAAAAACGGCACTCTGCTCATCAGGGCAGGCTGCCGCTTTTCGCTTCAGATTCTGTTTGACGCTACTCTTCGTCGATGTTGATCAGCTCATAGTCCCTGGAACCGAATCCCAGTTTTTCTGCCGCTTCTATGGTGTGACGGCCGTTTCTGGATTCCACGCGTTCCACAAAGTGGTCGCGGCCCGGGTCCTTGGAGTTGAAGACCATGTCCACACATGCCTGGTCGATGGCCACAGGATCGGTGGAAATCATCACACCGATGTCCTTCATGCAGGGATCCTCCGCCACGTGGCAGCAGTCGCAGTCCACGGACAGGTTCTTCAGGACGTTCACATATACGATGTTGTCCTTGAAGTAGTCATGCACGGATTCTGCCGCATCCGCCATCGCTTCCAGGAACTGATCCTGTTCCACGGGCTTTTCCCAGCAGTCCTTCATATCCCTTGACTGTCCGACGGAGTGGATCCAGCACTTGCCGGCCGTGGAGGCCACGCCAATGGACAGCTGTTTCAGGGCGCCGCCGAATCCGCCCATGGGGTGGCCCTTGAAGTGGGACAGCACCAGCATGGAGTTGTACTTGTTCAGGTCTTTTCCGACATAGTTTTCCTGGATTCGCAGACCGTTGGGCACTTCCAGCACCATGTCGGGACCGGCTGCATCCAGGATCTCCACATCGAAGTTTTCACTCCAGCCGTGTTCCTTCAGAACCTGCTCGTGTTCCATGGTGTTGAAGCGGTGACCGCCCATGTCATGGCCGTAGGCTGTATTGCACTCCACGACCGTACCATTCACTTTGTCGACCAGCGGCTTGACGAATTCAGGACGCAGGAAGTTCTGGTTCCCGCGTTCACCGGTGTGCAGTTTGACGGCCACGTTGCCCTTGAGCTCTTTGCCCAGTTTGTCATACAGCTTCACAAGAGCATCCCGGTTGGTATCGCTTGTAAAATAAACCTTTGATTTTTCCATAAAAAAAATCCTCTTTGTTCTTTCTGTTCTCATTATACTGCTTTAACCAAGGTTCAGGTCCATTGTTTTCCGGCATAGGCACCCATGCTTTTGGCGTATCCCGTGCTTTGAGACCAGCCGGTCTGCAGACCATTCATCTATATAAAAGCGCTCTTCTGTCCCAATGGCAGGCATGCTGCAGGGTCTGGGCGACGGCCTTCGTTATGATGAAGGAAACAGATGACAAAAGGAGGTCAATATGAACCAGAAACAGCTTGAACGTATGTCCGACGGCCAGGGCTTCATTGCGGCACTCGACCAGTCCGGCGGCAGCTCCCCGAAGGCACTGGAACGCTACGGAATCACATCGGATGCCTGGAAAACCGACGAGGAAATGTATGATCTCATGCATGAAATGCGGACCCGCATGATGAAGTCCCCGTCCTTTGACAGCCGGATCCTGGGAGCGATCCTGTTTGAAAACACCATGGACCGTCAGGTGGACGGAAAAGACACCGCGGACTTCCTGTGGGAAGAAAAAGGCGTCATCCCGTTCCTGAAAGTCGACAAGGGGCTGGAGCCGGAGAAAGACGGCGTGCAGCTCATGAAACCCATCCCCAATCTGGCCCAGACGCTGGAGAAGGCAAAGGGCAAGCACATTTTCGGAACCAAGATGCGTTCTGTGATCCACGCCGCCAACCCGAAGGGCATCGAGGAAATCGTCAGGCAGCAGTTTGAGATCGGAAAACAGATTGCCGATGCAGGGCTGGTGCCCATTCTGGAACCCGAGGTGGACATCACCATTGCGGACAAAGCCGAAGCCGAGGACCTTCTCCTGAAGGACATCCAGAAAGAACTGGAAAAGCTGCCGGCAGACACAAAGATCATGCTGAAGCTGTCCATCCCCACGAAACCCGGTCTCTACACAGAACTCATGAAGGATCCCCATGTTGTCCGGATCGTGGCTCTTTCCGGCGGCTACTCCCGCAAGGAAGCCAACGAGCTGCTGAAGAAGAACCCCGGCCTGATTGCCAGCTTCTCCAGGGCACTGTCCGAGGGGCTGAACGCAAATCAGACAGAGGAAGCCTTCGACAAAATGATGGACGACAGCATCCAGTCGATCTACGAAGCATCCATTGCGTAGAGTCTGACACACGTATTCCATCCGACACATGAAAAAAAGCTGCGGCTTTCACCCGGTACAGGGGAAGGCTGCAGCTTTATTATCTTCTCAATTACTCGATATGGAGAAAATCATAAAGAAGGGCAATTGTATGCTTCCCTGTGAATCGAATTATAGGCCTGTATAAAGCAGGTTCTACTTTATCGCCTATGAGGAAGGCCGAGTCCGTCAAAGGCTGTCCATACCAAAGAATATGATCATCAATAATTGCAATCGGGTCTCTTGGATTATATCGATCTTCAATAGGCTTCAGTTTTTGAAACTCTTCCGGAAGATTCTCGACATTTTGGGCTCGTATAGTAGTTTTCACATGATCTCTATAGTCGAAAAGTACCTCGACAAGCGGACTATATGAATTTCTTTTATTTATAGGATCCGGGATATCCAGATACACAGTTTTCTTTGCGCTTTTTATGTCCTGAAAGAATCGTCTGGTTGCAGACCGGGAATCAGTGAAAATTGAAAAACCATAATAATCTGTAAAAGCTGTATTAAGGTACATTTCTGGGGTATACGCTTCTGATTTTAGTCGATGAATGAAATCAGTTAACGCCAGCTTTCGGCTTAACTTTTTTCTGCTCAAATAGAGCAAATTTGCTACACAGATAAATTTGCATTTAGCTCGTGACATAGCTACATTAAACAGCCGATTGGCGGTTCCATTTGTTATACCGGTTACAAGAACCCCTGGACTAGGCATTAGGTAGCATTCAACCAAATCAAACAGTATTATGTCTTTTTCAGACCCCTGAAAGCTATGTACTGTACTGCACTCTAATAATGATTTTTCAAAGCCATTATCTTCTAAATCACGTGTAATGGCCTTCAACAATCTCGATTGTGCATTATATGGAGTAATGATTCCCAATGTAACACATTCTTTTGCCTGAATAATCTGTATAACAGAAATAAAAGCAGATAATATATTGAATCTTGATTTTTCGGCTGTTTGTCTACATACAGTCATCATTCCTGATAAATCAAGAATCCCAACTGGAAATCCTGATAACGGCTTAGATTCTATTCCTATTATTCGTTTTTCACTAATCCCAGTTGCTGTTTTGAGCTTATTTTTATATGAGCTTCGAGAAATGAAAGTCGCAATATCCCTATGCATTCTATATTGTGTATCCAGCATACATAACCATTCATGACTGCAGCCACTATCCACAGCTTGATGGATACCGCAATAGTTAAACATGTCACTGATTAATTCATTATGTATTTCTCCAGATTGAGCAATAGGAGCCAGCTGCCGGAAATCACCGATTCCAATGAACGTTTTCTTACATAAGTTTGCAAGGATTGCAACTTCCGGAATCAATGCCATAGAAATTTCATCGAAAATCACTACATCGAAGTTTCCTGGTTTGCAAATTAGTTTGTCCGTTTTAGCTTTGGCTATAGATGTAGCTATAAACTGTGCATTTTCCACAATACCGGCTGTCAACTCTTTAATGTATAGATTTATTTTGCTAAGTTCTGCTTTTATATGATCATCTGTATTGGATGCATCTTTACGCAACTCTATCAGTTTCTTTTTCCTGGCAAATACTTCAGGATATCTGGTTTCCAGAAGTGTTTGTACCCATAAATACGGGTGTTCGGTGACTGCACGATCTTTGGGAAACCCATACCGGATAATTTGGCCTGGGGAAAAACTATCTTTGTCGCCCATCCGTATCAGTCGTAAGGCTGCTCCATCAACCGCAGTATTGGCTGTAGAAACTAGGAGAATTCGATGATTTTGTTTCAAATGATCACTCCCAATTCGTGCAAGTACCTCAGTTTTTCCAGTTCCTGGCGGCCCCCAAATAAATGTTATTTGTTGATGAGTTGCCATTTCTCTTGCTGTATCCTGCCCTATACATATCAACGAATTATCATTGATGATGTGTTTTTTTCCAGCAGTAACCAATTCTGTAGCAATAGGAGAATGGCTCTCACTTAATTCTTCAAGTCGTTCAACTGTAGCTTCCAATAGCCACGTCAGGCTCGAAGAGATTTCCAATACCTTCAGATTAGCTGATAAATCTACAAGAGTACTGAATGTGATTTCGAAGTCTTCGCAGGAAATGACCCGAGCAAAATCATTAACTATATATATTCCATTTGCACTGATATACAAATTAATTACCTGATCTTCAGGAAGCTGAAGATTATCCTCCAAGTCATAAGAATAAATGTACTCTCCACCCTGCCGTTTTATAAGCCTCCCATCCCTCAGTTTATACTTTCGCTTGGGATGCATTCGTACGCTTTGAATTTCGTCTAAAACCAATGATTTAAAATGGTTGGAAAAACTCGATAAAGTTTCATATTGAGGAATATCAAACATTTCTTTCAATTCATCCTCATGACGCTCTCGAAACTGTTGAGCTCTTTTCTCCTCTTCTCGTCTTTTGGCTTGCTGTAAATTCTGATTCTCCAATTCTGCTGCCTGACTTTTAGCCGCTAATTGCACCTCCGAATCGACTAAAGTTATAAACTTTTCAAAGCATGAGGGATACGCAAATTTCTTTTTTTCACCAATATCATCGAATATTACTTCAATTATTTTTGAATTTTGGCTGATAATGGTTCCAGAACCGTAACGTATGTGAGTGCATCTTTGATTAATATAATCCTTCATAATCCAATGATCAGCTCGTTCAAAGTCCGTGTGTATGCTACATACAAGTCATTGTATTCCATGTTTTCAGGGATAACGAGAACAGTTTGGAACTCCAGCCCTTTCGACTCTTCAACAGTTAAAAGGGCTATTTTTCCCTTTTCAACCTTTCCCGGACAGAAGCATATATCCTTACCCATTTGTTGGATTTGTTTTTTCGAGGTTACGTTATTGGAACTGTAGATTACAGCTCTGGAGCCTTCCTCGCTTAGAATTTGAATATAGAGTTCATTTAGTGCATCGACAATAGTCATTTTCTTCACTTCTGGTCCAGAAATGCCGATTGATGTTATTTCGCTATCCAATTCATCATTACAGAATTCAGTAACCTGATTAGTGTTTCTGTAGTTTTCATTTAATTGATAGAGCTGAAATTCTCGAATATCTTCGAGCATCTCCCAGTCAGGTATTCCCTTATAGGAATACACAAGTTGGTTTACATCTCCGTATAGGTTAAATATGCAATTCTTCCCCTGAATGTGGTGAAGGAGCATATATTCACACAAGGAAAGATCCTGTGCCTCATCAATGCAAAGAAGAATATCTTTCTCCGGCAACGTTGAATAGTACAAGCTGCACAAGAACAGCACTGTATAAATGTTATATCGATAATATCCTGATTTTGGGCGCTTATCCTTGTCACTCTCAGAAAAAAGTTTAGTTATAGCTTTTTTAACTAGATTCTTGTATAAGGCATCAAATGTGAGACTCTGTACTTCCTTTTCTGCTGTCATAAACGATTGAATCCAGTTTAATTCGCTTTTATAGTTGTCAGTCTTTTCATTGATTAAATCATAATCCAAGTTTTCCCTTGCGAAAGAAATATCTACCCATTTTTTATACACAGAACTGTAGTTATCTACTTCTTCATTTTGGGTTATAGATTTTAACAATTCCGGAGAAGGCAAAGAAGTATTATCCATTGTTCCTGTTGCAGCAATATTCAGCCGGGTAATTTCATTGGTCAGGTCATTAAACTGTGTCCTCAACTCACTTAGTTTATTGATATATCCATTAAAATCAGTTTCTTTAATTTCAATATCTGCCTCTATTTTTTTAATTTCCCTAAGCTTTTCATTTCTCTGCTTTTCCATGTTGACCAGGATTGTCCGATCAAGAGAATTGGACAATACAGAAATCCGTTTCTTTAATTTGTTCTTTTTTGTGAAATTGTAAGCCGGAACCTTTCTAAGTTGCTCTTGCAATAATTTCATTTCCTCATAAGTGGATCGCATCTCAGGACAGCTACTAAACCAAAAATCACGATTCTCAGCCGAATCCGGATCACATTTAGATGCTTCTAATTGAAGCTGGTTCAGTCTCTCCTTTTCCTCTTCAATATCTTTTTTGATTTTATTTATTATTCTGTGCAAATCAGGATACTGAATACTAATAGTTCTTCTCTCAACAGTTTTCTTTGCGAGAGTATCCTCTATGAATCTATGTAAGCCTGTAATCTGGTTTTGCAGCTTTTTCCGCAGTATCACTTCTACAAATTGAATAACAGCAAATTGCCTTTCTTTTGCCTTAAGTTCTATACCCAGTTTTTCTGCATTCTGTTGGTGTTTTTGCTTTTGCACATTTAATGCAGTAATCATATTTTGAAGCATTGCAAATGATTTATAACCAGGCTCCGATATGTCCGGATAAGCCAAACCACTGTTCTTGACAATTTCTGGAAAACCACATTTCGTCAAGATATTTATAGATTTCTTCCATTTCTTCCTGAGCTCATTAGAAATCATTTTTTGAAAATCGATTGAGTAAATATACTCCAGAACCTCCGTATCGAGTGATGTCTCAGTTCTTAAAGATCCACTTGGTTTCCAAGAAGAATGGAATCGTTTTACCAGATCCATGTAATATTCTTCAACGGATTGTTTTTTAATCAGCCCAATCTTTAAGTCGGTGCTTAATTCGTCTATAAATAAACTGAAATTAGGGTTTGGTGTTATCACTCTGATTTTTTCTACTTGATAGACTACCAAGCTCAGTTAATAGCTTATCACGCATAAATAGCGCCAGTAATAATGCGATACTTGAATCAGGAAGAGAGGCACCCTATGTTCAAGAAATCGCTGTTCAAAGACCTGACTTTTGCTGATATCCATGCCCAGTATTCAGACCCCCATGACGCAGAACGCTTCTTCTTTGATCTGAAGTGGAAGGATGGTTTTGTGTGCTCAAAGTGCGGTCATACCCACTACACGACTGTTGTACGAAAAAACGGCTCTCTCAGAACTGTCTATCAGTGCGCTCACTGTGGTCATCAGGAATCTGTCACTGCCGGGACAGCGCTGGAAAGCACCAAGGCTCCTCTGTTTTCCTGGATCCTCGTGATGTTCGCCTATGTTATCTCCAAGACGGGAACTTCTGCCAAATACATCAGTGATCTGACAGGTGTCAGCTACCACACCACAAAACTCATGCTTCGCAAGATCAAACAGGCTCAGAAGCAGGACAACGAAACTCACATAGCCGTTGATTGCGATGCGATCGAACTGGATGTCTTTTCCTATGGCGGAAAGAAGCATGGAAAGCGTGGATGGGGAGCAGAAGGTAAAGTCAATGTGGCTGCAGCTGTGATCAAACACTATGTCTGGGACGACATGGATGGTGATGAGGAAGTATTCGAAGCCACAGATGCTGTCAAATTCAGAATCGTTCACAGCGAGAATAAGGCAGAACTGAAGAAGTTTCTGGAAGAAGAAGTCCCCAGTGACTGTGTAGTGCATTGTGACCGGAGTTCGGCCAACCTGGCTCTGGATATAGCCGGCAAACTGGTGGATGCCCAAAAGTTCGAAGTGGATACAGATCATCTGTCCTCTCTGGATCACATCATTTCCAACTTCAGAAGCAAGGTACAGGGGACTGCACACGGGATCGCACTGCAGTTTCTGGAGAACGAATTAGCAGACTTCGAGTGGAAACTGAGTCGCCGGAAATGGAAGAAAAAGAGTATCTTTGCATCACTGGGAAGAACTCTAATCAGCGGTGCTCACCAGACCCGGCAGGGTATGATCGACTACTTTAAAGACGTCCAGAAACAACTGGTTGCAGCTTAGCTTTACTGAGCTTCGTAGCCTATCAAGTTTTTCTATATCCAGATACTGATTTTCAAAACTTAAAACCGATAGTCGGTGAAGCAGTACCATGGTTTTTCCAGATCCAGCACAGCCCTGAACAATGAAATTTTCTTCAAAGGGCCTTCTCATGATTTCATTTTGAGTAGCGTTTACTGTCTGAATAATGTCTGTCAACCGATTCTCTCTTCGCTTATCTTTCAGCACTGATAACAGAAACTTATCTACAACTTCGCTGCCCAGAATCTCATTGTTGATATCGAAGCTTGTGTTGATTTCTTTCAGCTCTTTATTTTTGATGGTTATGTCTCGTCTCAAAATTAATCTATGAATTCGACCATCAAAAAGAAACTCCTTCTTCTTAGAGCTGAAAATATTGCCCATTGGAGATCTCCAGTCAACAACACGCTGGTCTGTATAATTAAAAGTTAAATCCTCTCGACCAATATAAAACTGTTTCAATTCCCCTGTTTCCGAATCTTCCATATCTATTCGCCCATGATATGGTTCCATTGCTTGTATATTCAAAAGGCAGATAGAATCTTTATATTTCTTGAATCTTCTTCTCTCGTCTTTTAATCGTTCCACATCGTCATAGTCGACTGCAGAGCTTAGATCCAGTCCCTGGATTCTAAATTCCAAACGGCTGATTTCTCGGCTTATATCTTTTTCCAAGGCATCCAAATGGATAACCTCTTCCTGCATTCCTTCTTCTTCCCAAACTTCAAGCATAAAGTCAATCCCCTTCTTATATCGAAGCAATCAAAAAACTATAGAAATAAACGATATGATAAATAATCATAGCATACTCACAGATGCTCTAGTACAATTTCCGTAAAGGCTTACATATCAATCGTAAAGATTCACTCCCCTGTTTACTCCATACATGGTTTTAATTTGGTTAAAAGTTCCTGTCACTATCGATTATTCACAATATGCGACGAATCTCACCACTCCTAAGAGGGGTTCAGTCAACTTACCTAGTATAAGATTGAGGTTTCAAACATGACCTAATTATCGTCTTCTCTTCCTTATCAGCTTTACACGCTTAAAAATTAAAAAGACTGCAGCTTATATCTCTCTAAGATATACTGCAGTCTTTCGCTCATTAATTAATTTTCAGTCAGCTGCTGATTATTATTCCTGACAGTCAATATAACTTTTATCAGGAAATAAAGTCCAGTTAGGATTCAGTCTGCCCGTCCCTTTCTTCCATCATCGGCAGCCTGACCTCAAACACCGATCCCTTCCCGGGTTCACTGCTGACTGACACCGTGCCGCCATGGAGACGGACAGCATTCTTCACGATTGCCAGCCCCAGTCCGGTGCCGCCAAGCTGCCGGCTGCGGGATTTGTCCACGCGGTAGAAGCGTTCGAAGATCCTCTCCTGGTCCTCCGCCGCGATTCCCGGCCCGTCATCCTGGATGCGGATCACGGCCTCGCCGGGCTCTGTGGTCAGTTCCATCTGCACGTGGCTGTCGGGAGCGCTGTACTTGATGGCATTTTCCGTCAGGTTGAACACCACGCTTCTCAGCAGCGCGGGATCTCCGGATACCGTCACCGGCTGATCCGGGACGTCCACTGTCAGCTGGACACCGGATGTTTCGGCGTTCTGCATCAGGTCTTGCTGGACGGAGTTCACCACCTGGTCCAGGTTCACGGGTTCCTGTTTCACCGACAGGCCTTCATCCATGCGGGTCAGTGTCAGGATCTGGTCGACCTGTGTGCTCATGCGGCGGGCTTCCCGCAGAATGCGTTCAGCCATCTGCGGAATGTCCTCCGGCTTTGCGAGGCCCTGTGCCATGAGCTCGGAATACCCCGAAATCGTCTGGAGCGGTGTCTTGAGTTCATGCGAGACATTGCCGGTGAATTCCTTGCGTATGCGTTCTGTCTGCTGTTTTTCCGTGACATCCAGCAGCAGGATGGATTCCCCGCGGAACTTGTCCCGGGAAATCACGGGTCCGGCCTGTGCCAGCCAGATCCTCGTGTCAGCCGGCACCAGGGCCGACTGCGGTTCCAGGGTTTCCCTGGCCTTTTCCGCCAGTTCCACCACCGGTTCCAGGATGCAGAGTTTCTCGAACGGCAGTTCTTTTCCCTGCCCGATCCTGAGCAGGATTTCCTTCTCGGCCCCGGGTTCCAGGTCCAGTGCCTGGCCTGCGGCGCTGTTGAGATACAGCACCCGCAGATCCTGATCCAGCAGGATCAGCCCTTCTTCAATGCCCGCCGCCACGGTGTCAAATTCCGCCTGCTGGACCCGCAGCCGGCGCTTCTGCCGGTCGAGGTCCCGCCGATAGCGCTTCAGCCGGTCCACGATCGGCTCCATCTCTTCGTATGTCCCGGTGGTCTCCGGGTTTTCCAGGTCCAGACTCTCGAGGGGAGACATGATGCGGTGGGACAGCCAGATGGCGAGGACCAGTGCGGCGAGGACAGCGCCGCAGAAAATGGAGATCAGCGGCGTGGCGACGCCCATCATCAGCGTCAGGACAGAATACCGGGATACGGAGATCCGCAGGACATTGCCGTCGGGGAGCTTCATGGCGGAATAGATAGCCTGTTCGGTCAGGGTCTCGGAATAGCGCGTGCTTTCCCCCCAGCCGGTTTCCAGTGCCTGTTTCACTTCCTCGCGGTCCAGGTGACTCGGGAGCGAGCGGGTGTCGGTGGTGGAGTCATAGAGCACCGTGCCTTCGCTGTCGATGAGACTCACGCGATAGTCTTCGCCGTTCATGCCCTTGAGAAACTTCAGGCCCTCGTCCTCATAGCCCTGGGCCACGAGCTGGAGACTGGAGTGCAGCTGGTCTTTTTCCACACTGGAAAAATAGCTGAAGATCGTGGAAAACGTCAGGATCATCGAGGTCAGGAACACCAGGGTGCAGACGGAAAAAATCGCATAGAATATCTTCTTTGTCATGGCTTGTCATCCCATTCCGGTTTGTCTGCATCCATCTCCGGCTCCTCCCGGTTCTGGAGCACCTCCGGATTGAAGCGGTATCCGGCCCCGCGCACGGTTTCGATCCCCGCCCCGGATTCCCGGAGCTTTCCCCGGAGGGTGTTCACGTGAACATCCACGGTCCGGGTGCCGCCGGCGAAATCCGTATCCCAGACCTTCATGAGCAGCTCATCCCGTGAAAACACCTTCCGCGGAGACTGCATGAGCACCTTCAGAAGCTCATATTCCTTGCGTGTCAGCGACACCTGCTCCCCCTGTGCGAACACTTCGTGCGTCGCCTGGTCCAGGCTCAGGCCATGGAACACCATCGTCCGGTTTTCCTCTGTTTTCTCCCGGTGGCGGGAGGCACGCCGCAGCAGCGCCCGGATGCGGGACATCATTTCGGCCATGCCGAAGGGCTTGCACAGATAGTCATCCGCGCCGAGATCCAGTCCTGTCACGGTGTCGGATTCCGCGGTCCTGGCGGTTTCCATAATGACAGGCAGGTCCCGCGTCCCGGGGTTCTGCCGGAGTTTCTGCAGGACGGTGAGTCCATCATGGCCGGGCATCATGATGTCCAGCATGACCAGATCCGGCCTGGTGCCCTGCACAGCCTCCAGCAGCGCTGTCCCGGTTTCGAAGCCCTTTGCCTCGAACCCCGAGACCTGCAGGGTATAGAGAATGAGTTCCCGGATCCCCGGATCATCCTCGGCGATATAAATCAGCGGCATACTGTCTCCTTTCCCTTTCGTATGGCATTTTATACGTCACTTCTTCACCATCAGTATACGTTGACCCGGTTAAATTCAAGTCTGTCCCATGTAAAGCTTCTGTAAAAAACCATGTGAGCCCCGCCAAAGACCGCCGGTGAGGATACTCGCCGCCATCGTCGGCAGTTCTGTGGAAGCAGAGACAAAAAAGAAGCGCCGCACCTGACGCCTCTTTTCTTTCCCGGACCAACCCGGATGGTTCATCAACCGGACCGCTCCCTTATTCAGACGCAGCCAGGCGGTAGGTCACCATGACCGGTTTGCCTGTCCAGGGATCCTGCTCAATGTATGCCTCCAGGCCAAAGACTTCCTTCAGCACACCCGGAGTCATGATCTGCTCCACACTCCCTTCATGGAGCAGCTGTCCCTGTTTCATGGCAATCAGGTAATCGGAGAACCGTGCCGCCATGTTCAGGTCGTGGATCACCACCACAATGGTCTTGTGCTGTTCCCGGTTCAGTTTCTCCAGAAGTTCCAGGATCTCCAGCTGGTGGGCCATGTCAAGATACGTCGTCGGCTCATCCAGCAGGATCACCGGCGTGTCCTGGGCCAGTGCCATGGCGATCCACACCCGCTGTCGCTGCCCCCCGGAAAGACGGTCCACGCTGCGATGCCGGAGGTCGTATACCTTCGTTTCCCGCATGGCCCACTCGATGAGCTTCCGGTCCTCTTCCTTCAGGGACTGTAGCCCGCGCTGATGGGGATAGCGACCAAAGCTCACCAGCTCTTCCACCGTCAGTCCCTCCGGCGCCTGCGGGCCCTGGGGCAGCATGGCCATGATCTGCGCCGTTTCCCGGGTCCCCAGCTTTGCCATGTCCTGTCCCTCGAGCCAGACCGTTCCCGACTGCAGGGGAATGATCCGGGCGAGACCCTTGAGCAGGGTGGACTTCCCGCATCCGTTCGGACCAATGATGCTCGTGATCTTCTCCTGCGGGATCCGCAGATCCATCCCTGAAATCACCGGCTTGTCCGAATAGCCGATCTGCAGGTTTTCTCCCCGGAACGCCCAGGGTGTTTCTGGTTTTCCTGTCATGTTTCACTCCCTGATCAGCAGATACAAAAAGTAAGGCGCGCCAAGCACTGCCGTGACAATGCCGATGGGCATCTCAAACGGCAGAAAGCAGGTCCGGGACACAAGATCCGCAAAGACCAGCATCACCGCGCCGACCAGTACGGCGGCAGGCAGCAGCCGCACATAGTTGGGCCCCACGAGCTTCCGTGCCAGATGCGGTGCCACCAGTCCGACAAAACTCATGCCGCCGCCCACAGCGCAGCACAGAGAGGAGAGTCCCACCGCTGCCAGCAGCAGGTTCCGGGATTCCTTCCGGGTGTTGATGCCGATTCCCGTCGCCACGTCATGTCCGAGCATCAGCCCGTTGAGGGTCCGGCTTTTGAAGAACACATACAGAAACAGGAGCAGCACTCCTGCCGTCAGCAGGAGCACGCCGTTCCAGTCCGCTCCCCAGATGTTTCCGGCGATCCAGTTCTGTACGAAGGCATACTGGGAATCCGGGAGTTTCAGCATAATCACCGTGGTCAGCGAAGTCAGGGCAATGGAAATCGCCACGCCCATGAGCAGCAGCCGCTTCGGGTGCACCCGGCCTCTGGATGACGCCAGGCGGTACTCCGTGAAAAAGGTGAGGACGGATCCGGTAAATGCCAGCAGCGGCAGCATGAGGGTGAATGCCGGGCTTCCCTGGCGGAAGAGGAAAATGAACAGCGCAATGAACAGTCCCGCTCCGGCGTTGATGCCCAGAAGCCCGGGTTCCGCCATGTCATTGCCGGTCACGGACTGCATGATGGATCCCGAGAGGGACAGGGCGATGCCCACAAGCAGACTCACCAGCATCCGGGGGAGCCGGAACTGCACAAGGATGGGATTTCCCGCAAACAGATCCTGCAGGCCTGCTCCGGAATATCCGGCGTTGATGTCCAGGAGGATGCCGATGAGCAGCAGTACAGCCAGGATGGCAAACCGGACCCGGATGCGCCTTCTGTCAGACTTCTTCATGTCGGATCCCCCGGCGGCTGATGGCAATGAACACCGGCACACCAATGACCGCAAAAATGAGCCCGACTGGTGTCTCCGCCGGCGCATTCACGGTTCTGGACACAAGGTCCGCCACAAGCATGAACACACTCCCGGCGGTCATGGAGGCCGGAATGATGGCCTGGTAGGTGCTGCCCACGACATGCCGCACCACATGGGGCACGAGCAGCCCGACAAAGGATACCGGTCCCGCCAGGGCTACGGCAGATCCCGACAGGAGCAGGACCAGGATCAGGGCTGCCGATTTCGTGCGGTTGAGATCCAGTCCCAGACCCTGGGCGGCTTCATCCCCCAGGGACAGGATCGAGAGTTTCGAAGACAGCAGAACGGAACCGGCCAGGGCCAGGATCATGACCGGCGCCGCCACACGCAGCTGTTCCATCCGGATGCCCGCCACACCTCCGGCTGTCCAGAACGTCAGAGACTGGCCGGTACTGGTGAGAATCGCGATTCCCTGGGTCAGTGCGGTGAGAAACAGACTCACGGCCAGTCCCGCCAGGACAAGCCGCGCGGAATCCAGGTTGCGGTGCCTGAGCAGGAGGATGCCGAAGACAGCGAGCATGGAAACCGCCGCCCCGGCAAAGGACGCCAGGATCGTGAAGCCGAAACTGACGTGGGTCAGAAAGGCAAGGCACAGTGCCAGGGCGAAGGAGGCGCCGGCATTGATGCCCAGAAGGCCGGAATCGGCCAGCGGGTTGCGGGTGACACCCTGCATGATGGCACCGCTGACGGCCAGACCGGCACCCACCAGGATATCTCCCAGCGTGCGGGGCAGCCTCAGATCCACAACGGCGATCTGCTGGTGGCTGCTCATATCCGGTGCAAAGAGGGCCTGGAGCACAGTCTGCCAGCTGATGTCGGTGCTCCCCAGAAAAACGGAAAGGACCGCTGTCACGAGAACAGCGATCACAGACAGAACAAGGAATGCGTACAGGCGCCAATTCCTTTGTTTCATGACTTACTTCCCCTTGAACTGTTCGAAGAATGCAATGAATGCATCTGCCTGGGCGTTCAGCGTGATGGGATCCCGGTGCATCCAGGATACCTGTTCATACGGCAGTGTCTTTCCGTTCTTCACCGCCGGCAGGGCATTCCAGAGATTGCTGCTGGTCACAAACGCCGGATCCGTGCCGTCCAGCACGCCGTACAGAATGAAGTCCCCGGCATATTCCGGCATGGCTTCCAGGGAAATGACTTTGTACTGCTCATCTCCGTCCACCATGTCCTTCTGAATGGCTTCCGGTGCCTTCAGCCCCCACATGTCATAAAGAATGGATCCGCCTCTGGCAAAGTGAGACCCCATGGTGTAGATCTCCTGCGGCCAGACTTCGAGGATCGAGACCGTCTGATTGCCGACAATGTCCTGGATCTCCTGTTTGCGGGACTCGATCTTGTCGTTGAACTTTGCGATGTAGTCATCCGCTGCCTGTTCCTTCCCCACCAGGGAGGCGATGTAGCGGAATGTCTCTTTATCCGGGCGTTTTCCGTCCTGGATGTAGACTGTCGGCGCGATTTTGGAATACTTCTCATAGTCCGCCTCGGTGATGGTGACGATCAGGTCCGGTTTCGCTTCGGCAAACTGCTCCAGCGTGGATTCAGAGGAGGTGATGTTCATGGGTTCGATGCCCTCGACATAGTCCTTCAGGTAGGGATTGTTCAGGGCATAGGGGGAAGCAATCACAGGCTTCACGTCCACGGCCAGGAACTCGCCCAGGTAGTAGTCGCTGATGATTCGCGTCGGGTGTTCGGGGATTTCCACTTCCCCTTTGTCCGTCTGCACGGTTTTCATTTTGGTGCTTTCCCCGCCATCCGGACTGGCGGAGCAGGCGGCAAAGCCAAGGGTCATGGCAAAGACTGCCAGGATGGCAAGCAGTTTTCTGATGTGTATATGCATGGGACCTCCTTTAAGCCGGACAGACCGGCTTTGTGTCGTTTATGTGCCTGATTCCGAAAGGAGTCACCTGTCGGGAACGGGCAGTCCCATTTTCTCAAAAACCTTCTGCAATCTCATGCAGGATGATTTCGGGAGGTGCAGCCAGAAGAGTGAACAGTGGAACGGATGGCAGCAGACCGGCATAAGAAAAGAGGGCAGCAAAGGACAGTCTTTCGGCCGGGTCCTGCAGTTCCGGGAATGCCGGAAGCGGGTGACTGTTCCTGCGGAGACCCTGGACCATCTCCGAAACTGCTTCACACACCATCAGTCCGTGCCGGAACCTGTTCATCAGCAAATGCTGCAGCTGTTTTATACCTGTATGATTGTCGGCTATGATTGTCGGCGGAATGCCGGCGGTCGTTCAGGACTATGTCCGGTTCCCGGATCTGGCTGCGTGCAGTCCAATGCAGGAAAACATTCTGCGCCTTTACAGATCAGATATTGCCAGATACGCCAAAAGTACGGAAAAAACAAAATCTGGGCAATTTTTGACAGCATACCAGCACAGCTCGACAGCAAGATCAGCCGGTTTGTCCTGTCCAGATTGAAAGAGGGGGCCCGGATGCAGCGGTATGAAAACAGCTTTCTGTGGCTTCGGGAAGCCGGAGTGGCTCTTCCCCGCTTCAATGTGTCGGCCCCTGTCACTCCGCTCACCCTGAACGGGAAGCGCAGCTTCTTCAAGCTGTTTCTGTGTGATACAGGATCGCTCTGTGAAGCCAGCCCGGGAAACCTTCAAGTCCCTCTGCTGCAGGGAGAAGTCGGCGTCAATGCAGGCAGTCTCCTGGAAAATGTCTTTGCGCAGTCCATTGCTGCCAAAGACATGGTTCTTTGTTACTACGATCAGAAAAAATTCGGGGATCTGGATTTTGTCCTCCAGAACGGCAGACAGGTCGACTTGTTGGAAAACAAATCCGGAAGTGACTGGAAAAAGCATCCTTCCCTCTCCAAAGCCATTGACTCAGATCAGTGGGAGTTTGCCCGGGCTTTCGTCTTCTGCAAGGGAAATGCGGAACAGGAAGGACCCATCCTGTATCTGCCTTTTTACATGATCATGTTCTGCCAGCCGGAAAAGCGGCCGGAGACACTTCTCTGGAAACCGGAAATCGATGTCCTCCTGTCATTCGGGCTCGAAGGGCAGCAACGTGACTGAAGCTTATCTCTTCACTCTTCCCTGATGTTTACAGTCTGCTGTCGTCCGCCGCACCAGAAAAGGACCCGCACAGGGTCCTTTTTTCGTCCATATCCAGATTCAGATACACTCTGGCAGCAGGAGATCAGGCTTCCTCGGCCTCCAGTTCCTGTTCCTCGAAGACAGGCACTTCCACAGGCTTCCCGCGAAGAGCCCTGATTCCCTGGACCGCCACCACCAGTCCCAAAGCCAGCAGCAGCACCGCAAACACGAGCTGGAGACTCATGCCCAGGGACAGGCCCGTGGTCATGAACTGCGTTCCGAGTGTGTAAATCGTCATGGAGAGCGCCGTGAAGGTCACAGCCATCATAAAGACCATGGGGATGTACAGCATCCGGGACTTGCGGCTGGTTTTCCTGAGATACACCGCACAGGCCACCAGTGCCAGTACCGACAGCAGCTGGTTGGCGCTGCCGAACAGCGGCCAGATCTCGGCATAGCCGATTCTTGCCAGCACCAGGGAGAGGACAAGCGTCAGCGCCGTGGAGAAATACGTGTTGGTGAGCAGTTTCCTGGTGGGTGTCAGTTCCCTGCCGTCATCTTCCGCATCCAGAAACAGCTCCTGGAAAGACAGCCGGCCAATGCGGGCCACAGAATCCAGGGATGTCAGGGCAAAGGCGGAGACCGCCAGGTTGATCAGCGTGAAGGTCAGGTTCCAGGGCAGTCCCACGGCTTCGAGGAAATTCGCAATGGCTCCCGCGAAGATCTGCGGCTGGGTCACCAGACCGGCATTTGCAGCTTCCCCGCCGGCGAAGGACGCTACGCAGATCAGGGCAATGACTGCCAGCATGGATTCCATGATCATGGCACCATAGGAAACCGGCAGCATGTCCTTCTCGTTTTTGATCTGCTTTGAGGCTGTGCCGGAAGAAACCAGGGAGTGGAACCCCGACACGGCGCCGCAGGCGATCGTCACAAAGAGAATCGGAAACAGCATCTGGCCGTCCACACTGAAACCGGTGAAGGCAGCGAGGTTCACATCCGGGTTGGAGACGAACACGCCAATGACTGCCGCGGCGATCATGAATATCAGCAGGTAGGAATTCAGGTAATCCCGGGGCTGAAGCAGTGCCCAGACCGGCACGACACAGGCAATGAACACATAGGCAAAGACAATGTAATGCCAGGTGGTCTGCGTCAGATACATCGGGAACTTCATACCCAGGGCCACAGCCGCCACCAGCATGAGGATCGCAATGGCGGTGTTCACCCATTTGTTCAGCCGGCCATACCGGAGGATCATCCCCAGAAACACGGCTTCGCCGATGAAAATCATGGAGGTGGTGGCCACGGCGCCGTTGGCTTCAATGGTGGCGCCATCCGGGGCATAGCCGTTGAAGGTCCCCGCCACCACATCCGCAAAGGCTGCAACCACGAGGATGCAGAAAAGCCAGCAGAAGAGCAGGAACAGTTTTTTTCCGGTTTTGCCGATGTACATCTCGATGATGGAACCGATGCCTTTTCCCTTCGATTTCACAGAGGCGTACATGGAGGCAAAGTCCTGGACCGCACCGAAGAATACACCTCCGATCAGGATCCACAGCAGGACAGGCACCCAGCCGAATATTGCTGCCTGAATCGGTCCGTTGATGGGACCGGCCCCGGCGATGGAGGCAAACTGGTGTCCGAACACCACATTGGTGTCGGCAGGAACGTAGTCCACGCCGTCTTCCTGTGTATAGGCAGGGGTTGGGGCGGTTTCGTCAATGCCCCAGGTTCTGGCGAGCCATCTGCCGTATACCAGGTAACCTGCGCCAAGGACCACGATTGCGATGATCATCAAAGTGATTCCATTCATGAGTGAGTACTTCCTTTCACAGGGAACAGAATATCACACAATCTCCCATAATGACGTGAGTTCAGCTATATTTTCTGAAAAATATTCTATATTTTCAGTAGCTTATACCCGAATTTCAGATATTTTCAAGATAAATATGACACCCCGGGGCTCTGTTATGGCTGCAGGCAGAGATCCGGTCCGGCTGCTGAGGAACATCCGGTCTGGAATTTACTGCGTGAATTGGTTTGCAACAACAATGAAAATGGAAGAGCTGCCGGAGATACTGGAGCAGTATCAGGTACCGGTCACTGCGGATGTGGAAGAGGAGGTCCTGACGATGTGCAACCTGGGCGAAAGTGTTTATGAAAAAGGAATGAAGGCCGGGAGACTGCGGGCCAGAGAGATTCCCTTGACCGGACCGGCAGACTCATAAAAGCCATGACACACGCTGGAAGACTTCAGGAGTTCCTGGACTCTGCCGATGACAGAAAGAGAATCACAGCTCTCTTTGAGGAATTTGACATCAAATGACCACAAACGCAAAAAACAGACAGGCCGGATTCCCTGATCAGGGAAATCCGGCCTGTTTTTCATGACGGCAACCTGTCTCCGGTTCAGCCAGGGGGTTCCTTCACCCCGCAGCCTGTGCGATCAGACCATAGATTTTTGCTGTGGATTCCAGATAATACTGCAGTTCTGCAGCATTCATCTCATCCTGTGAAGCATCCAGCTTGTCGAGCTCATCTGTGATGGTCTCCGTGCGTGAGATCCAGTCTGTCATCTCCAGCAGCAGGTTCAAATCCGAAGGATTCTCCCTGTACCGCTGCATGAACGCCGCATAGTCTTCATAAAATGCCACATATTCATCCATTGCAGCCTTGAACTCGGGCCGGATCTGGTCCGTCCCTGCCGCAGTTTCCGGCTGTGCAGGCTCCTGCGGTTCTTTTTCTGTGTTTCTCCTGTCTCCATCCATCGTCTTTTCCGGCTGATCAGGTCTTTCTCCATCGACCCGTTCCTTTCCGCTTTCCTCTGACACCTGGTCCTGTCCCTTCACCGGCTGCTGTTCTTCATTTGCCGAAGCACTGCATCCGGCAATCATCATTCCCAGAGCCAGCGCTCCTGTCATCCATTCAGTTCTTTTCATGTTCCTGTTCCTCTTCCCGAAGAAGCAGCCGGATTTCACCACCGCATCGTCCCAGAGCCGTCAGTACCTCTGCAGCCTGTGAAAACACTGCCTCCCTTCCTGCCGGCCACTGGGGATCATACCCGCCGGCTATCAGACCGGTCTGGAGTCCGTTCAGTGTATCTGACAGAAACAGAACCTCCAGCACGATTTCTGCAGGTGTCCGTTTCCGGAGAACCGGGACCGTCTTCATCCCGATCGGACACTGATGGGTGCAATGCCGGTTCACCAGAACACTGTCTTTATACGCATCTTCCATCGCCAGCACTTCTGCCGGATCAATCTGCGATTTTCCGCCTTCGATCTTTTCGATGCGTCCCTCCGACACAAATCCCAGCCGGTCTGCCGCTGCCCGTCTTGTCAGGCCTGCCTGTTCCCTGGATAGCTGGTATATGCTCTTTTGCTTCTTCAATGACTTTCTTCCCATGTACATTCAGACATCCGCCGCTCTGCGAATGCTTTCCTCCTCATAAGAGGCCGTGCAGATTCTGCGAACTGTTCTGAATATCTGCTTTGAGAATATCAATGAATCCGGAAAGGAAAAATCTCCGGTTCGGAGGTTTCAGGACCCGTAATCCGCCGTTTTCGGCGACTGTTCTGTGCTCCGGTCATCATGGACCGCTGCAGAAGCGGCACAACGCTGTAAAAAAGGCGTGATTTCTCACGCCAGGTCAGTCTGGAAGCTGGTATTGTCCAGCTGTGCCGAACACTTTTCCCTGAATATCGTCAGCAGACTGCAGACAGATCCCGTCCTTTTTCTGCACACTCGGCTTCGAGAATGCGGATCCGCCTCCGGTAAACGATCACCAGCATCAGCGCTGCCAGGATCCAGGCGGATACCTC
Source organism: Faecalibaculum rodentium (assembly GCF_001564455.1). GTDB lineage: Bacteria > Bacillota_I > Bacilli_A > Erysipelotrichales > Erysipelotrichaceae > Faecalibaculum > Faecalibaculum rodentium. The sequence continues at coordinate 245,217 of NZ_CP011391.1, read as the reverse complement.
TGCGGAAAGAACACCGTAAAAGCCAATCAGCTTCGGCAGGATCAGAAGGGCAATGGTTCTGGCTGCAAATTCCAGGACTCCTGACAGCATCGGCCAGAAGGTATCCGACATGGACTGCAGCGATGTCCGGTAGATCCAGAGGGTTCCCAGAAACATCAGGAAGAAGCACAGAAAGCGGATGCACTGACACGCAGCTTCGATCACCGCCGGCTCATCGCCCACCATGAGCCCGATCAGTGGTCTGCCCGCAAACAGCATGAGACCGAAAATCGCAAGATTGACGCCGATCAGGAGAAGATTCACCTGATGGATCCCTTCTTTGATCCGCCCGGTTTTCCCGGCCCCGAGATTCTGCCCCGCAAAGGTTCCCGCCCCTGTGCCAAAGGACACATCCAGCTGCTCAAAAATAATGATGATCTTGCTGGCGACGGAATACCCCGCAATATAGACAGCACCAAAGCCGTTGATGGCGATCTGCATGAAAATCACACCCAGGGCCGTGATCGAATTCATCAGCGCCACCGGCAGGGACAGCACGAAGGATTTGCGAAACAGCGCTCCGTTCCATTTCCAGTCTTTCTTTTCCAGCTTCATAAAGCCGATTTTCCGGACACAGATCAGGCAGTAGACCGCCGAGAACAGCTGGGCACTGACTGTGGCAGCCGCTGCTCCCAGCACACCCCATCCGAGTCCCATGACCAGGGCCACATCCAGAACCGTGTTGATGATGAACGCGATGATCATGGCAATCAGCGGATCCCTCGAATTGCCCAGGGCCCGCAGGATCCCTGACAGAAAGTTGTAGGCCAGGGAAATCAGGATCCCGCCGAAAATCACTTCGATATACAGCCAGACATCCGCCATGAGTTCCGCAGGGGTGTTCATCCACACCAGCAGCTGCCTGGCGCTGACCATGGACAGAACGGTCAGAAGTGCACCGGTCGAAAAATTCAGATAAAAGGACATCGTGACTGACTTTCGCAGCTGCGCATACTCCCGGCTCCCGAAATACTGCGAACACAGGATGCCGACACCCTGCGAAAGACCGATGATGAACCCGAGTACCAGAAAATTCAGACTGCCCGTAAGGCCGACCGCCGCCAGCGCATCCATTGAAACGCCCCGGCCGACCACCAGTGTGTCCACAAAGTTGTACATCTGCTGCAGGATGTTGCCAAACAGCAGCGGCACGGAAAACGCCGTGATCAGATGCAGCGGCTTTCCCGAAGTCATATCCCTGACCTGATGTTCCATTGTTGTCGCTCCTTTCTGAGTCCCTGTTTCCGGGGTGTCGCCAGCCGGTCCGCATCCCTGCAGAAACCCGCCGCCTTCCCTCTTGCAATGACAGGTGTACTGGATATTGTCGCGGTTCTCCGCACACAGTGCAAGAGCCCGGACACATTCTGGAACAGCGTTTACAAACGCCGTCTTCTGCCTCCTGTCAGACATCCCGCAAAAAAGGCGTGACCACTCACGCCTCATCGCCATCGTAGTTGACGAAATTCTCCGTCTTTGCCGATGTATGTTCCTTGAACTGCTTCAGCAGCGGATGCTGCATCGTACTGTGCAGCACACCACTGATTTCCGCGCTCACCAGCTGCGCAAAAGGCAGCGCCGCAAAGGAGGTGAACAGCGGACTCACCGCAGGATCCATGAACAGGACATTGTTCTGGTCTTTCCGGTCGGGATCCATGGTGATCAGATATGCCCGGTCGCTGATCAGACAGGCGCTCTCCCAGATTGCCTGGATCCGGTGAGATGCCCGGTCATTGCTGTCGAAGAAGAACATCGTGTAGTTCGGCGTCAGCTGCAGGTTGGGTCCGTGGATGAACTCCTCTGCCTCATAGAAGAACGCCGGAACATGCACGGTTTCCCCAATCTTCAGTGCGGCTTCCATTGCCACGCCCGCGCTGTTCTTCGCCCCCAGACAGTACACCGTCTGCATGGAAGACAGCGCCCGGAAGTGACGCTTGACAAACCCCTCTGTGGTCGTCACGGTGTGCCTGAAGGTCTCCAGTGCGGTATAAAACTCCTCCAGCGGGCGGTCCGCCAGGATCTGCGCCACGCGCATAAGATACAGACACAGGGTGCTTACGCCCTTTGTGACGTATCCCACCAGCTCTTCCCCCACACCGTATTCCAGCACACATGCCGTATGGTCCTTCACATCGCTCTCCCGGTTTCCCGTGAGGCAGATGACGTTTTCCCTGTCCTGCAGGGAGTCCAGCACCGCAATGGCGTTGGTGGACAGTCCGCTCTGGGTGATCACCAGAACCAGGTCGTCCTCCCGGATCGCCGGGGTATAATATAGAGCGGTGAATGGAGTCATCAGCTCCACCTTTGAATCCATCCACCGTTCCATGTACGGCTGCGCACAGACGCAGGCGTTATAACTCGAGCCTGAAGCCACCAGCCAGATCGTTTCAGGCTTTTTCTGTCTGCACAGGTCGACCACCGGTGCACACAGTGCATCATCCTCCAGCAGTCTGCGGCACGTTTCGGCAGACTCCTGTATGTAGTCCTGCATGGTCCGTTTCATGGAACCGGCTCCTCTGTCCTAGTAGTCCAGGGCTCTGTAGTACCGGCGGATTTCCATGGGGTGCTTTGTCTCGTCTTCCATGTGCACATCGATCCGGTTGTTCACAGCGTGCATCACCAGGTGGGAGATGTCGCCGCGGTACTTTTCGCTGATTCCCTTCAGTTCGTAGTCCTTCGTGTCAATGATCGTGTAGTTGCCGCAGATCCGGGGCAGGAAGTTCACCACGCGCTCGGAAAGCTTTCTCTGTCTGTCTTCCCCGACATACACCGTCACCGGGGTTTCCTTTGTCACGATCTCGAACATGCCGTGGAAGAACTCCGGGGATGTGATGGACTTGGTCTTGATCCACAGCTGTTCTTCCCAGTAACACATCGCGTAGGAATACGTCGCGCCCCACTGGTTGCCCGCGCCCACAAAGTAGTGAATGTCGTCATTCCAGTGCTTCTTCGCAAACTCCACTGCGAAGGGCTCCGCCGCTTTTTCCACTTCCACCAGGGCCTGCGGCAGGTACTGATCGAACTCGGCATACATTTCGTCATAGTCATCGAATTCGCCGGCGTTTTTCATGAAACGGTCTGCGGTCATGAAGAACTTCAGCTGCTCGTTCTGCTTGTAGGAAATCACGTGGTCGACCATCTTCGCCAGGGCAGCCTCCGGTGCATCGATGAATCCGATCACCGTCGCGCCCGCTTCCTTTGCCTTCTTCACGGCCTCCACCACTTCAATGGTGTTGCCCGTCACGGACGACGTGATCACCACGCTGCCTTCGCCGATCCGTTTGTTGCCGGTCGTCAGGTATTCCGCTGCGTTTTCCGCCCAGGTCTCGATGCCGGTTTTTTCCTTCATGTGCACCGTCGCCTGCTGTGCGCTCGCCCAGGTGCCGCCGATGCCCAGCCACACGATGTTTTTGTAGCCGTTTTCGCAGATGCCGTCCACGATTTCCTCGATCTGGGGACGCAGTGCCAGCGCGCCTTTGACGCTGTCGATTTTTTCCTGTTCGTTGAATTTCATCATGGTTGTGTTCCTCCTTTGTTTCTCTGTATTTCTGTCTCTGTATGTTTTCCGTTGTGTCTGTGCCGCAGCCGGTCTGTCCGTCAGGCTATCCCAGGATGCCGAAGAAAGCGCCCGCGAAGCCAATCAGAATGAAGACGACCAGCAGCGTCGTGGTTTTCACGTTCTTGAACTTCAGCAGGTAGTAGATGCCGAAGGTGAACAGCAGCGGCAGGATCCCCGGCATGATTGTGTTGCAGATATCGCCGATGGTCGTCGCTTCTTCCCCTGCGCCGATTGCCAGAGGCACATTGATGGCCACATTCTGTGCCGTCATGCCCCCGATCACCGTCAGGCCCAGGACAGAGGCACCATAGGTCAGCATCTCCATCCAGCCGCTTTTCTGCAGCGTGGCCAGGAAGCCGCTTCCCAGCTTGTAGCCGGCACCCATGAGGTAGTAGCGCAGGCCCTGTGCCGGGATGTTGAAGATCAGGAAGAACAGGATGGGACCCAGAATGTTGCCCTGTGTCGCCAGGGACAGACCCACACCCGTGGCAATGATCCGCAGCGTGCCCCAGATAAAGGAGTCGCCGATTCCCGCCAGGGGCCCCATCAGGGACACCTTCACGTCATTGATGGACTGCGTGTCGAAATCCGGATCATTCGCGTTCTGTTCTTCCATCGCCGCCGTGATGCCCAGGATCAGGGTCGCCAGCTGCGGGGTGGTATTGAAGAATTCCAGGTGACGTTTCATCGCCGCTTCCTGCTCGGCAGGATCGTCATAGAGCTTTTTGATCACCGGCAGCATGCAGTAGCAGTAGCCGATGTTCATCTGCCGTTCATAGTTCCAGTCCCATTCCAGGCCGAATGAACGCCAGAACACGGACATCAGCTGCTTTCTTTCCAGCTTCTTAGAAGTCTTCGTCGTCATCTGTGTATCCTCCCTGTGCGACAGCCGTCTGCATGGTCTGCGACCGCTTGATCTGTGTAAGTACAATGGCGAGAATCGCACCGAGAATGGCAATGCCGGTACCCGGCAGGTTGAAATACACACTCATTGCGAATCCGAGAATGAAGAAGCAGGCGTTGGCTTTGTTCATGATCATCTTCATGAGCAGACCGAAACCGATTGCCGGCAGCAGACCCATGGTGATTTCCAGACCCTTGGAGATCCATTCGGGAATGATGGACAGGAAGGCCTCGACCGCCGGAGACCCCACATAGTAGCCGATTCCCACACACAGGCCGATGATCAGGTTCACACCGAAGAAACCGGCCAGGTAGTGCACCACGGCAATGCCCTGCATGTTGTCGTTCTTCGCACATTCATCTGCCTTGTGCACAAAGGGCGGCAGAATGAAGACCATGCCGAAGTTCTTCGCCAGCAGGACCAGGGAAGCCACCGGCAGGCCAATGGCCAGGGCCGTTTCCGGGCCGGATCCCGTGGTGATGGCAAACGCCGTGCCCAGGACCGTGCCGGAAATCATTTCAGGGGGAATGCTTGCCCCGATGGAGAACGCACCCATGAAGGCCAGCTCCATGGTGGCGCCAATGCGGACACCGGCTTCGATGTCGCCCAGCACGATGCCTGTCAGCGTGCCCATGATCAGGGGACGGGAGAGCAGGCAGGTGCCAAAGAGGTATTCGGCGTTGCCGAGCATGGCAACCAGACCGAGCAGTATCGCTTGTATCAGCATGTCGTTTTCCTCTTTCTTTCCGATTTTCTGTTGATCCGCTGTATTTTACAGAGCCTTCATGACCGGTACCGCCGTATCTTCCGGCACCATCTGGATGGTGACGTCGACGCCCTTGTCCACCAGGTTCTTCAGGATGTCTTCTTCTTCCGGGGTCACGTTCATGGCCTTCGAAATGTTCCGGGTTTTGTCCGTGGCCTTCGTGCCGCCCAGGTTCAGTGCCCGGATAGACTCCACGCCATTGATCAGCGCAGCCGCATCGGCGATGCTTTCCACCACGATGAAGAGCTTGTATTTGTCCGTCACGCCGCTGTTGATGGCCTTGATGCTGTCTTCGATGTTTTTCATCACCAGCTTCACGCCGTTGGGTTTTGCCATCTTGAGGGTGGTCTTGCGCAGTTCGTCCTTCATGACGGAATCGTTGGCAATCAGAATGCAGTCCACGTTCAGTGCGCTCGTCCAGGAAAAGGCAACCTGTCCATGCAGCAGCCGGTGATCCACGCGCAGTTTTTTGATCATGTTCGTTCCTCCTTAAAAGTCTTCTTCTTCCCCGGCTTCAAGCCGGCTGTGATCCAGGACCTCGATGCCGTCTTTGCCCGAGGCGATGAGCCTGTCCTGGGTTTCGGTGTTTCCCGACAGGGACTCCGGTGTCGAAAGCAGCAGATCGAGCACCAGGTTCATGTTCGTGCCGCTGTAGACCACCACGTTTCTGTGGCTGCACAGGCGGGACACGGCGCTGTGCACGCTGCCACCCTTCACATCGCACAGGAAGACATATTCGTCCTCCGGATGTGCCAGGATCTCCTTCGTCATTTCTTCCATGTAGTCCGCAGGGGAACAGGAGGGATACAGGCTGTATGTCCGGATCGGATCGGCCAGGTCGCCGACGATCATGCTCACTGAATCCTTCAGTCCCTTTGAGAACTCTCCATGAGATGCCAGAATAATGTTCCGCATATGGACCTCCTTTCTTGTTTTCCTTCACTTTCATACCAGCAAGGTTCGTGCCGGATTCAGAGAATCCGGATGTTTTTTCCGAAATCCTCTGAATCCGGCCGCATCCTGTGCGGCAAAGCCGTGAGTGCGTCCACTTTCATACCAGCATAGGTTGTGCCAGTCCCGTTCAGCCCGGTGTGGTTTTTCCGGGAACCTGGTGGCCGATGCCTATATGCAGCGGGCGGGTTCACTTCCACACCAGCAAACTCTGTGCCAGTTTCAATGTTTCCGAAGAATTTTTCTGTATTTTCTTCGGATCCATATCCGCCGGTGCCGGAGGCTGCCCGTCACTTCCATACCAGCAAGTTCCGTGCCATCCTGCCGGTTTTTCCGTCTTTTGCCGGACAGTCCGCTGGTTTTCCTGCGGTTTTTCGCGTTTTTTTTGGCGAATCGACCCCGGTCCGTCGTCATCGGCACCCGGACAAAAAAAGCGTGCCGCTTCAGACACGCTTTTTGTAATTGGGATCGTTTTTGATGTAGTCATACATGTAGCCTGTTTCCTCCACCGGGATCCGGATGCCGTAGAATTTCTGCACATCCGCAAAGGAGTCATCCACCGCCTGAATGAAGTCCTGCTGCTCCAGACGGAAGGCATCCGCATTGCCATAGACTTCGATGCCCCGGTTCATGACCAGGCGCTCGATCAGGCAGCTCACATGCACATACAAACCGAAACAGGTGTTGTTGCCCAGACTGACACCCAGACGGTTCTGCAGCCGGTCAATCGCATCCGCCACATGTTCCAGCAGTTTGGCGGGATTCAGGATCGTCAGGGAATTCATGATGTTGGAGAGCGAGAAATTCTTGACGATGTTTTTCTTGAACACCCGCATCTCCTCCGCCTCCATGTACGGCCGCAGGCTGTCATCAAACCGATTCGTGTTTTCCTGCAGGATCAGGTCCTCCAGGGCGACAAAAGGCACCGTGATTTCCTCCGGCTTCAGTGTCCCCACGATGCTGATCACCTGGTTTTCCTCAAACACCGGGGACGTCATGCCTTCCTGCTGCAGGGTGTTGTAGTCATAGGTCATGACGCGGATGTCGCTGTCTTCCGGCAGGGAATCCACAATGACACCCCGGAGCTTTTCCGCCACCCCCAGGCCGCTGGCGCAGGAACAGATGATCATCCTGGGCTTCTCCCGGTTGCGCTCAATGTGGTACTCGATGCTCGAGAGCGCCTTTGCCCGCTCAAACACTTTCTCCATGGGCGTCTGGTTGCGGATGTCCTGTCCCACCGACAGGGCCAGTTTCAGGCTCAGGGAATTGATGATGCCGATGTTCACATTGCGGATGTTGAGATTGCGGTAAATCTGCTCCAGACTGCCCAGGTCCACGAGCAGAAACAGTTCCTCGATGCCCTCCATTTTCCGGAGCCAGTCATTGAGCTGGCGGCTGATTTCTTCCTGGCTCACAAACAGGGGCATGTCGATCGCGTCAAATACATGGGTCTCCAGCCACTGGTTGACGCACATGGCCATGGAACTGGCACTGGATTCCCCATGGGCCAGGATCACCCCCATCCGCCGGGGTGCGGGCTGGCTTTGGCCAGCCCTGGCAGCCAGTACGGTCATGATGAGGCACTGGAGCGGATTCAGGTCTGTTTCCAGTCGCTCCCTGACCTCCTGGCGGATTTCCGTCACCAGAGAAAAGTACTTGAAGGCCTCTGTCCGCAGACGGTTCATGACTTCTTCCACCTGCTTTGCTCTGGACTGCAGAAGCAAATCGATGCCCTGGGGCAATGACAGCAGTTCCACAAAGGCTGTTGTATACAGCTGCCGGTCTTTTTCCGGGAGCTCCAGATGGTACTGGCGGCACCTGTCCTGCACAATGGTCAGAAAGGCTGTCTCAAAGGGGGTCAAATCTGCCTTACGGAGACTCCGTTTGAAATGATGCAGCACCGTTTTCTGAATGGCCCGGAAATCCGATTCAAAATCCTGTGTGGTTTCCAGCGTTTCCAGCACCGATTCGAAAAAGCTGAACGGAGTGCGGACATTCACCAGGTCATGCCGAAGTTCTTCGATGCCGTGCCAGGTGAGTTCCCGGGGCTTCATCAGTGTTTCCAGCGCCGAATACTGGATGACGGAATCCGGTATATCCTTCAGGCCAATGCGCATGACTTTCTCTTCGTCTGTCTGAAAGAGGGCATTTACGCAGCTGGATTGAATCGCGCTTTTCAGGCCGCCGATGTTCTCCGGGAAGGGGTAGGACAGCAGCAGCTGGATGACGCTGCTGCTGAGCTGGATGTGCACCTTGAGGCGCTCTTCCTCTCTGGCGAACATGGACAGAATGATCTGCAGTTTTTCGTAATTGCCCCTGGCGGCCAGGTTGGGAACCGTCAGCTTCATGGGGATCCGCCGCTGGAGGGTCTTGAGCAGCACCTTTTCCGGGTCTTCGGTTGTCGCAAAAATCAGCCGTACGCTGGATGTGTACCAGGTCTTGTTGTCACCCATGCGGTGATATATCGACTGGTCCATGAAGTGGAAGAGCTTTTCCTGGCATTCTCCCTTCAGATTGTGGACTTCATCCAGAAACAGCACACCACCGTCCGCCAGTTCCAGCAGCCCCGGGGTATCCTGGTCTGCGCCGGTGAAGGCTCCCTTGACATAGCCGAAGAGATTGGCCGTGAGCAGTTCCGGGTTGTTCGCATACTCCGAGCAGTTCACCGCCACAAAGCGGCTCTCCGGCTTCACGAGGTCGTGGTTGCGGGCATATTCATAGGCAAGGCCCGCGATCATGCTTTTGCCCGTGCCGGTTTCTCCCGTCAGAATGAGGGGCAGACCGTTGGGGGGATAGGCCACGGTCGCCTTGCACTGTTCCACCAGCGAGGACAGACTGCCATCGTGGCCAATCAGTCTGTCAAAGTCCTGCTCCTGGTCTGTCTGCGCCGCCAGCCACTGGTCCAGGTTGCGGATCGTATCCCCTTCAATGGCCGTGCCATACGTCTCTTCCAGCACGCTGCGGTCCAGGAACAGGACCGGCTTCTGCCCTGCGCGGACAACGGTGCCGGCCTTGAGCAGCTGCTGGAGTACCTGGGTGACGCGGCTTTTGGGAAGACTCAGCTGCGAGGACAGTTCCGCCACGGAAAGACGGCTGAACTGTCCGTTTTGTGTATGTTCCTGTATTGCTTTTTCTATCATTTCCTGCATGTTCGCTCACCTGAGTGTTAGTATAGACACAAAAAAAGCGTTGTCAAACGCCCGAAAATCTATAAAAGTTGGCATAAATCTTGCTTATTTATGAGTGAAGGAGGTGCAGATCATGCCCCAGAAACTTTTGAATAAGCAGACACAGAAACACTCTCTGTCACTGAACCAGTCCATGAAAAAATCTCTGGACATTTTGAAGATGAACGAGAAGGAACTCCTGGAGGCCATCCGCGATCTGACCTCATCCAACCCCTTTCTGGACTATCATCCCGGCAAAGACCTGAATGCAATGCTCGAGGAGTCCTTTGCCCTGCCGGTCTCCCTCAAGGAGGACCTGTACCTGCAGCTCCATACGCTGCGCACGCCCTTTGACCGGAAGGTATGCAGCTACATCATCGAATCCCTGGATGACCATGGCCTGTTCCGGGAATCCATCGAGACGGGCAGTACCGTGATGCAGTGCAGCGAAACACATTTTGCCTCCCAGCTGCGGGTGGTGCAGTCCCTGGAACCGGCGGGTGTGGGGGCCCGGTCGCAGCTGGAAAGCGTGCTCCTGCAGCTTGAACGAATGGGCGAAACGGATGCGCTGCATCTTATGAAGACCTATCCCGAAGCCCTGATCAGCGGCGATCTGTGCATGATCCGGGAACAGGAAGGGTGGTCTTATCCCAGGATCGAGGCACTGCTCGGGGTGATCCGCAGCTGCCAGCTCAATCCCTGTCACGCCTATAACCATACCCGGGCCGAGCTGCTTCTGCCGGATTTCGAAATCATCCGCCATGAGGACTCCGTGGACATTCAGCTGCCTGACAGCGGCACGCTGTCACTGGACCAGTCCAGTGCGGAGTCCGTGAAGCAGGACCCGGTCTTCCGGAAATACCTGGAAGAGGCACACTTCTTTGTGGATGCTCTCAGCCGGCGGAAAGTCACGTTGCTGGTGCTCATGAATGCCCTGGTGGAACACCAGAAAAACCACTTTCTCTATGACGACGAGCTCGAACCCTGCACGCTGCAGGACATTGCGAAGGAAACCGGCGTCCATGAATCGACCGTCTCCCGCACTCTCTCCAACAAACACTATCTCTGGGGCGGAACCGTGCATGCGGTCAAGGACCTGTTTGTGTCGCAGACCAGGGGCGGCACCAGCAGGGACTCGGTCCTGAAATCCCTGCAGGCATTCATCCGCAGCGAGGATCCGCGGCATCCGTATTCGGATCAGGACCTGGCGGATCAGTTCGAGGCACTGGGAATGGAAGTATCCAGGCGGGCCATTGCGAAGTACCGCGGACAGCTGGGAATTCCCTCCTCCAGCCGGAGAAGGAAGAAGTAAAGGGTGCCGATGGTGGCAGAAACGGGCACCAAATGAAGAGACGCGGAGTGGATCCGCGTCTTTTGTCGATGGTGGGTCCGGTGGCTGGAGTCAGAGAAGAAAACAAAGACAGGGAGCCGATGCGAAATCAGCCCCCGTCAAAAACCTTGCGGTTTTCAATTGTGAATTAAGAGTTTATGTCGATGTAGTGAGGATGTCTAATACTGGAAATCCATCTCCACCCAAAAAAACCGCATCCCCTCCTCCAGGTATGCGGTCTCTTTTCCATATTCAATTGTATGTGACCGCCGCCGTCCACCGGCAGCTGTTTGTCCGCTTCGGCTTACTTCAGCACCGTTACACTCGTGATGTGCGGGTTGGCGCCCTCGTACCAGTACAGGAAGCCTTCCATGTCGACTTTGTCGCCGACCTTCAGCTCCTTCACGGCCTTGTAGACATCGGAATCCTTGTCGCACAGATAGGACTCCACGGTGAACGTATACGTGTTTCCGTCCTTTGACGCCCGGAAATACAGGTCATCGCCTTCCTCGCCGGATCCGTCATAGTTGTACAGATACGCCGCATCCGACCCGTCTTCCGCCGGTTCGATGGTCATGTCCTTGAATTCCACCTTCTGGTTCTGGTACTTGATCAGTTCTTCCTCGTTGCCCAGGTACTGCGTCACATCCGTCACAGGCTCGATCCAGGTGCCGCCGTCCTTCAGGACTTCCACCTCGGCGCCTTCCGCGATCTCCACCTCGCCGGACCACTCTGTCTTGTAGCCCTTGACCTTGATCTTCGTGCCGTCTGTCAGTTCCTTGTAGAGATCCTCGGAGACATTGGCGTTGTAAATGAAGTACGCCCCGTCTGCATCCGCCGCATAAATCGTGGCCTTGTCTTCCCACCAGGACTGCTTCGCCTGCACAAAGGCTTCGATCGTCACCTCGGACTCCAGATCGGCATCCATGTACTCCTGATACGTCATCACGCCTTCGGATTTCGCAGCGGGATCCGCCTCGGTTTCCGTGGTCTTGTCCTTCGTCGCTTCGCTGTCCCCGGAATTGCCCGAGCATCCCGTCAGTGCCAGTCCGGCACTCAGCAGCAGGGCCGGCAGCCAGTGTTTCTTCATCATCCAGTTTCCTCCCGGCAAAGTTCTTCCTTTGCCTCCTGCTCCCTATTATACGTCACTGCCCGCACTGCTCCCCACCCATTTTGCGGTTTTCACCCAAATGACACCCGGTTTCATGGCCGATGCCCGCCCGTCGCCCCCGCCTGGACAATGCTGCACATCCACCCGCCATCAGAAAAAGCAGGCACCCGCCCTTCAGCCAGCGCGTTACCTGCTTCTGTTCTGCATACAGCTTCTATGCTTTCTTCCTGGACCGGACTTTGTCCGCGATCCAGTACACCGCGATGCATACCCACGTCACACCCAGGATCGACAGCAGCCATACAGAGGACTCCGGCAGAGGCCCGAGGCTCTTCTCGCTGCCCGATGCCTGCGGCAGCTGATCCAGGTGATAGAGCGAGCTCACCTGCTCATAGAGTTTCTGGAGATAGGCATCGTCCACGGTCTGCTTCCGCTTCGTGGACTTCACCACATTCTCCACCAGCTCTCCCGCTGCACTGCGCAGACTCGCCGAACCGTTGAAAACCGGCGTCGTGAAGGTGCTGGTGAGGTTGTTCATCAGCAGTCTCGCCGCTTCGATCTTCACCGAATAATGCTCGTCGTTATCCGTGCCCGCCAGCGACAGATACTCCTGGTACTCCGGACTGGCCAGGGCCTTGTTCGTCACCGGGAGATACCCCTCGGTCTTCGCATACCCCAGCTGTACGTCGTTGCTCAGAAGGTACTGCGCAAAGAGCCAGGAGGCCAGCACCTCCTGCGGGTCTTCCTTCCCGAACAGCGCAATGGATGGCCCCTGTGAAATCATTTCGATATGGTTCGCATCCACCTGCGGCACCGGCCGCACCACGGTTTCGAACTCCGTGAAGGCATCCGGGCTGATGTCCGACAGCGGCGCATGAGCGCCCATCCACGTGGCTCCGGCCGTGGAGTCCACCGCAAACAGCGTCTGCGAGGCATTCAGGAAATTCGCCGGATAGCCCGAGATCTTGAACGTCGAGAACACCCCGGTGCCTGCATGCGCCGCAATGTCCTTCAGATCCTGTGTCGTCACGTCATTGAACAGCTCAATGTCGCCGTCTTCCGTCGAGTACCCCGCTCCCTGCTGCTTCAGCAGCTGAATCATCATGTTGTCCGTGGACTTGTAAATGAAGGGGATCAGTACATTCTGGCCATTTGCCACATACGTACCGTCCTCGTTTTTCGCCGTCGCCGCCTCGGACACCTCCCAGATCCAGTCCCAGGTCACCACATCCGGGATCTGGTAACCCAGCTTTTCCACCAGCGTCTTGTTGATGTACAGCGCCTCGGTGCTCCGCATGAAGGGCAGCGCATACTGCGTTCCTTCGATCACGCCTTCTTCCAGGAACGCCGGGACCATCTCCTGACGGGAAGGACCGTCGAACTTCAGCTCGCTCCCCGCCAGACCGTACTTCGGGTCCGCCATGAGTTCATCCAGCGACACCACCGTATCCGCCCCCTGGAGATAGGACGCAATGTGGTCCGGGTACGTGATCGCCACATTCGGGGTCGTGCCCGTCGCAATGTTCGTGATCACGTCGTTGTAGATCTTCCCGTAATCCGTGTACAGCTTCATCTTCACCTTGATGTTCGGATACAGCCCCTCGAAATCCCCGATTGCCTTCTTGTACACCGCCGTCTGGTTTTTGTTCGTGTCATTTTTCGCCCAGAACGTGATTTCAATGGGCTTCGACTCATCCAGCGTGTCCGGGATCTCGAACTTCGCCGTCTGATGCGACCCGTGGCACGCCGTCAGCAGCATCGCCATGCACAGACAGGCTGCTGCCGCTGCGAGTTTTTTCATGAACCGTTTCATTCAGCCAACCCCGTCCTTTCTCCTGTCACGTTCCCTGTGGGGAGACTGCCCATCCTGTCCCGACCGGCAGATCCGTGTTTCTCACACACAGCAGAAACGGAAAGGGGCCGGGATCGTGTACCCGTTTCCACCGGAAACCGGTACACGATGCGGGGCCTCATCCCTTGGTTCCTCCCCGGGCCACGCCGGACATGATCTGTTTCCGGTACCCCAGAAACAGCAGGATCAGGGGAATGGAGATCACCACGACCGCGGCCATCATCGCCGGGATGTTGGCGCGGCCAAAGCCGCTTTCCCGGATTTCCTGGATCCCGTTGGAGACCAGGTAGTACTTCGGGTCGTCGGTGATCAGGGATGGCCAGATGTACAGGTTCCAGCACTCGATCACCTTCAGGATCGTGATCGTCACCACCGTTGGCCGGCAGATCGGCACCATGACCTTCCACAGATAGCGCCAGTCGCTCGTGCCATCCACCTTCGCGGCGTAATACAGCGAATCCGGGACCTGGGCGAAGGTTTCCCGCAGCAGATAGATGTAGAACACCGACGTCACCGACGGCAGGATCAGGCCCAGGAAAGTGTTGCGCATGTTCCACTCCGTGATGGTCTGGAAGTTTGTGATCACCACCAGCTCCGAGGGGATCATCATCAGCGCCAGAAACGCCGTGAAGAGCAGGTTCTTGCCCGCAAACTCCATCCGCGCAAAGGCAAAGGCAGCCAGGATCGTCACGAAAACCATCAGCGCGGTGGTGATGACGGTGAAAATCACCGTGTTGAGCAGATACCGCCCCAGGTCCACTTCCGTGAAGACCTGCACGTAGTTTTCCACCGTGGGCGACAGGGTGAAAAACGAGGGGATGTACTCCGCGTTGTAGGCCCCGTAGTCCTTGATGGAGGTCAGCACCATCCAGTAAAAGGGAAAGAGCACCACCAGGGCCCAGAGAATGAGCAGCACCCAGGTCAGAGGCCGGAACTTTTTTCTTGCGTTCATGCCGGCTCCTTTCTAGCTGTAGTGCACATGCCTGCGGCTCACGAGCAGGTTGATGACCGTGATCGTCAGCACGATTGCAAAGAGTATGATCGCGGCAGCCGAGGCATAGGAGGGATAGCCCCCGCCATCCCGGTACAGCATGTCGAAGACATAGCCTACCAGCGTGTTCATCCCCGCTGCATTCAGGTTCGTCCCAAAGAGTGCCACGGCGTCGCTGTAGGCCTTGAACGCGCCGATGAATCCCGTGATCACGAGATAAAACACCGAGGGGGAAATCAGCGGAAGGGTAATTCGCCAGAAGATCCGGCGGGAGCTTGTGCCGTCCACCCGCGCCACGTCGTAATACACCGGGTTCACGCTGGCCAGGGCACTGGTCAGGATCAGGATCTTGAACGGCATGACGATCCAGATCGTGTAGAAACACAGGACGAACATCTTGGCCCACCAGGGTCCGTCAATGAAATCCACCCCGGATCCCCCCACCATGTGAATGAGCATGTTCACCACACCCTCGGAATAGGGCGTGGACTTGAAGAGCACCATGAACACCATGCCCACGGCCAGGGTGTTCGTGACATAGGGCAGGAAATACAGCGTCTGGAACAGACTCCGGAGCTTCTCAATGCGGATCAGCGCACAGGATATCAGCAGCGCAAGCCCCGTCGAGACCGGCACCGTGACCAGCACCAGCACCACGGTATTGATGAGTGCCCGGGTGAAGTAGGGATCATGGAGCACATAGCTGTAGTTGTAGGCGCCGACGCCGAAAAAGCTCTGGCTGGCGGAGCTGTAGCCTTCTTCGAAGGAATACACGAACACGTCAATCAGCGGATAGACCAGGAAGACCCCCAGAAACACCAGGGCCGGCAGCAGGTAGAGAAACGCCTTGAAGTTCTGCTTCTCCATTTACAGCTCCCCTTCCTTTATATAGGTATCCACTGCATCGGTTTCCAGCACCACCTCCGCGGACTGGCCATCTGCATTCAGCGCCGTAAAAGTCGTCTGCATGCGGTCCAGCTCCGGGGCGTCGCCCCCGGCGTCTGCTGCCGATGCAGACTGAACTGCTGCAGCCATCTGCTCCCGGGCCTCCAGGGCCATGACCTGCGGGATCACACGGGCACTCACCGGGATCTCCTCCACACTTTTTTCCTCCATGGTTTCCGCCTCACCGGTATCTTCAGCGGTCTCTTCCGCCAGACCGGGGACAGCGGCTGTCTGCGCTTTGGTCTCCGGTTGCGGGGCACTCTGTGCAAGGGGTTCCAGCTTCAGGCGGATTCGTTCACCACTCTCCGGCGCAAAGAGATACACCTTGGCGGGTTTCAGGTCAAAGTGCACCTCGCCTCCCGAAATGTGGTTCCAGTCCTCAGCAGATATGATGGAGCGCACGACATCGGTTTTCGCCGCCTTGTTCCGGAAAATCACGGAGACATCCCGTCCGGTGATCTCCGGCCGCACCATTTCATTGTGCATGGCGCCACCCTCCAGGAGAATGAAGCCCTCGGGGCGGATCCCCACAGAAACCGGGCCTTCCGGTACGGATTCGCCTTCGGCCACCCGCAATACAGGTTCCCCGGCAATCCACAGCTGTCCGTCCTTCAGCTCTCCGTCAAACATGTTGATGGGCGGCGTTCCGAGAAACTGCGCCACGAACTGATTCGCCGGATCATCATAGACCTTCTGGGGCGAATCCACCTGCTGCAGCACGCCTTCCTTCATGACCACAATGAGGTCCGAAATGCTCATCGCCTCATCCTGGTCGTGCGTGACAAATACCGTTGTGATGCGGGTTTCCTGCTGGATCCGCCGGATCTCCTCCCGTGTCGCCAGACGCAGTCTGGCATCCAGATTGGAGAGAGGCTCATCCAGGAGCAGGACTTTGGGCAGCTTCACCAGCGAACGGGCAATGGCCACCCGCTGCTGCTGGCCGCCTGAGAGCTCCGAAGGTTTTCGCTCCAGCAGCTCCTCGATGTGCACCAGCTTCGCCGCTTCCAGCACGCGTTCCTTCATGGCCTCTTTTGACAGCCGGTCCTTTCCCCGGAAATTCTCCAGCGGGAACCGGATGTTCTGCTCCACCGTCATATGGGGATAGAGTGCATAGTTCTGAAACACCATGCCCACACCCCTTTCCTCCGGCGGCAGTGCCGTCACGTTGTTGTCCCCAAAAAAAATCTCCCCGGAGGTCGGTGCCAGCAGCCCGCAGATCATGTTCAGCGTCGTGCTCTTTCCGCACCCCGAAGGACCCAGCAAAGCCGCCAGCTTCCCGTCGGGGATCGTGAACGTGAAGTCGTTCACCGCAATGACTTCCTGTCTGTTTTTTCCCCGCCCGGGGAATTTTTTCGTCAGGTGATCCAGTACGATTTCCATCCTGTCGTTTCCTTTCATGGTTGTTTACAGAAAAAGAATACCATGGATGGCCCGGCTGCATGAAACCCCGGTCCCCTCCCGGGCAGATGGAGGATTTGGCCCACACCAAAAAGTGCCGGCTTCCAGTCATGAGGCTGAGCCGGCACTTCAGGGGCCTGTCATATACCTTTTACGCACCTTGTTTATTTTCGAAGCAGGTTATGGTCTTCCACAAGAAGCAGGTTATGGTCTTCCACAAAGAGATACTCTTCATACTCACTGAGGACCTTATCGTAATCATCATCGTCCCGGCTGTATGCAGAAGGGGCAGGTACCGGCTCCGGGCTGGCTGCTTCTGCAGGCTGCGGCCCCTGCACTGTCCCCTGCAAATCCCCGTGGGATCACGCCGTCTGTCGTCACCCGTTTCCAGGCTGTCATGGCATCGAGATACGGTCCGGGATACGGGCCGGTGCGGTAATCCGGAAGATAGACCCGGCAGCCGGTTTCCAGGGCATACAGTCCGGCAGGTTTTCGGTGGTATGGAGAGGGTTTGCAGAAAAAGGCACCGCCGTGAAAGTACAGAATGCTGTCCTTTGCGCCCTGTTGCGGTTCAAAGACATGGATGTCAAAGGGCGGACCGGGAAGGATCCGGTGCTTCACCCCGGGCATGTCACTGGTCCAGCACAACAGGGGCCCAGAACCGCATTGCCCAGAGCGGCCATCACCGGATGAAAGGGCATGGGCAGGGCAATAGTGTACGGAGAGCCGGATCAATGATGTGATGTGTGTTCATGAAAGGTTCTTTCCGGGAAATGGGGCGGGAATGGCAGATTTCCGAAAATATACAGGTCTGGCGACTGACTGCGTTGTTCCATAGACCAGATTGTATCTCTCTGACTGACAGCAGTGCAGGTATCTGCAGAGTCAGCGGGTCTGGACGGCAGTTCCTGGTCCATTCCCTGCAGATTTTATCGATTTGAGTACAGGTCAGTATAGATTTGAGTACAGGTCAGTATAGATTGCAAGCCGTCAATATCGATATTTACAGCTTCTGTATCGATACTGATTGCTCACAGTGATATATCCTGTTCTGTATAGAGTCCAGGATCAAGCCGCACCCAGGCGTATGTCATCCTTCGGTAACCGGCTCAAATTCCCGCTGACTCCAGTCTGTGCGTGTCTGCAGCAACTTCTCTCTTCCCTTTTTCCCGGCTTCAACGAGGATTCCGGAGAGGATCATAGGCTTGATCAGTCCGTTGCTTACATAGGAGTAATTCATTCCCAGATGATCTGCAATTTCTTTTCGGGTCCGAGGTGTCCTGCAATAGACAGCTATTCTCTCATCTGCCTTGTTTTCAGTTCTGGCAGGCAGGCTTGCCGCCGAACTGCTGACAGTATTTCTGAGAATGGTTTTAAACTGTTTCCCGTCATCCAGGAATTCCGGTTGCGGCAGCCCGGCTTTTTCCATTTCGCGTTTCATGGTCGGAATACCACTGTACCTGTTTTCGCTGATCTGTAAAAATTCCAGTATTCTGATCAGAGTGCTGTTCCTGGACTCCGGACTTTCTTTTCCCAGTCTTGCAACAGGAAACCCGCCATATACGCCACCACTGTTGATGATCTCCATCCGGTCTTCGTAAATAATCAGCTGAATGGGAGTTCCATCTGTATGTCGACTGTAATCTCTGTGAATCAGGGCATTCAGCAAGGCTTCCCGCACAGCTCTGAGAGGATACTCCCATCTGTCTGCCCGCTGTCCCATTTCATCAATGACTGTGCGGTGTCTGATATTCTTCCTTACGAAGTCCATGGCAGATACCAGCATTTCCTGCAATGAACCTTCAATACGTACATTGTCCGTGAATCGTGTCCCGTCCGCTTCTGTCACACCATATACGGTTCCGGGAACAGCGACAGCAGTGATGCCAAGCCCCGGAAATGCAGACTGAGGATACTTTGAAAACACCAGCAAACCGGCCAGGGTCGGACAGCCATCTTTCTCAACTTTCTGAAGCTGGAGAATTTCTGAATCTGATAAATGCTCAAATGTGTTTATCCGGCTGGCTTTTACAGTACTCAGATACTTGTTCATTAACTCACCGTTACGAAGTACCCATCCGTCTTTGACTGGACGCTGGTCTTCCTTAAGTCCTTTGCGATATGCCTGATACTTATAGATCTCATAAGCAGTCATATGCTCATCAGAATCTCCAATTCTGATATATGAACCTTTATTAATACCTGCCGGTCTGTAAAAAACAGGACGGTCTGCATACTCTACACCCTGGATTTCTGCCGCTACCACCTGTTTTCCGTCAATGGCTCCAACGCTTAATACCGGCCGGATTTCCGGCTCCATTTCTCTGCATTTGCCCTGGATTTTCTTCTGGATATCTGCTGCATCGTATACTCCTGTTACCGCAAACCCATTTTTCTCATCCACTCCAAACATAATCACTCCGCCCTCATCCTGATTGGAAAAAGAGGAAAGTGTATCATATATCTTTTTCGGACATCCCTCTGATGCTGTTTTAGCTTCAAAAGTCCTTGATTCTGTTTGCCCGCTTCTGACTGAATCAAGTATATTTCTGATTTCCTGTTCCTGCATGTTTCTACTCCGTTTCCCACCTTGACCTGCATATCATGCTGCAGGTCATCAATTGAGACAGAACCTGCTCCGTATATCTGATGCTCTGTATATACAGAATATACAAATCGGCTATCACAACCCAGCCTGAAACTGGATATAAATATAGATTTTTATCTGTTCCCTGCATATTTTATCGATTTTAGTACAAGTCAGTATAGATTTGAGTATAGGTCAGTATAGATTTCAAGCCGTCAATATCGATATTTACAGATTCTCTATCGATACTGATTGCTCACAGTGATATAGAGATCTATATATTCAGCAGCAGACTCTCCCGCCTTCTCCCGGGAAGCAGTGGTCAATGCCAGTCTGATCATGGTGTTCGCGCACTGAATCTCCCATACCACATACTGCAAAGTCACGGGTAGTGCCAAACGCAGGGATATTCCGGTGGAATACATCAACAGCCGCAACCTGAGCATCAGCGAGCGGGAGCTGCCGGAGATCGTCAGGAGGCATGGAGACCCGGGATGAAACGACTGGGATACAGTGGTTTCTCCATCTAAGCGGCAAACTCTGAACAGAGCAAGTTCAGAAGCAGCAGGCAGATCTGAAAGCCTGCAGCAGTGAACTGCTTTCCGGAAGCAGCCTGCGGGCTGCTCTTGAAACTGAACAGGGATTTCCGTCCTGTACAGTCCTTTTCTGCAAAGCACGGCGAACAGGTTCCAGGCGCATCTCTTTCCTCTTACAGAGACTGGGAAGTTCCATCTATACAGATGGATTGCTTTTCAGCTCTGTAAGCGGGTCCTTCCTGTGCCTGCCGCTCTTTGCCGGTATCCTCTCTGGTTTATCCGGATTCTGTCCTTCCCCCATTGACATCCGGTCTGCCGACAGGCTATAACTCAGTTAGACAGGCAGTCGGTCTATTGCCGGGTACCTGCAGGAGGTGAGTATGCGGATTGTAAAAGATGCAGCCGCCAGACGCAGCGAGATTCTGGATGCAGCCGAAAAGCTGTTTGGTACAAAGGGGTACGATGCCACCAGTACCGGGGACATACTCCGGGAACTGGGGATTGCCCGGGGGACTCTGTACTATCACTTCAAATCCAAGGAAGACATTCTGGATGCCATGATCGACCGTCTGACCCAGGCTCTGGCAGCCCGGGCCGCCGGGGTACTGGACCGGAAAGGCATTCCGGTTCTGCAGCGCCTGACGCTCATGATGCAGAGCCTGCAGGTCAACAATGCCCTGGGCCATGAGATCATGAGCCAGGTTCACAAACCGCAGAATGCACTCATGCATCAGAAAATGCAGGAACGCATGCTGACAGCAGTCGTGCCGCTTGTAACTTCCCTGCTGCAGGAAGCCCGGGAACAGGGACTGTGTCAGACCCGGTATCCGGAAGAAGTGACTGAAATGACACTGCTTTATGCATCCACGGTCTTTGACGAACTCTCCGGTCTGTCCGAAGAAAAGCGCCAGGAAAAAGTACTGGCTTTCATCTACAACCTGGAAAGGCTTCTGCAGATGCCGGAAGGCAGTCTGATGGAAACCATGATTCCTGTATTTCAGTCCTGAATCTCAGTAACGGAGGTGACAGCCCTCCTTGTTTTTCCCCATTCAGCAGACTGACAGTCGGTCTGTTATAAATCCCCTTTGCTGTCCCCTTCTCCGGTTCGACGCGCAGGACGATCACACCAGTAAGCAGACTGCCGGTCGAACTGCTTCCTCATAAACCAAAGAAAGAGAGTTTGTTTCCATGAACCATGCAGCTTCTTCCTCCAGCGCATCCCGCAGCAGCTTTTCCCGATTCCTTCTTCTCTTCGCCGGAGAACTGATTTCCTCCATAGGCAGCGGCCTGACCAGTTTCGGACTCGGTGTGTACATTTTCCAGAAAACAGGATCGGCTGCCAACATGGCTCTGGTCACCCTGACAGGATTTCTTCCCACTCTGCTTCTGAGTCTGCCCGCAGGTACTCTGGCAGACCGGCATGACAGACGTCTTCTCATGATGATCGGCGACGGCTTTTCCGCCCTGGGCATTCTGTATATCCTTCTTTGCATGATGCAGGGAGAACCTGCTCTGTGGCAAATCTGCCTGGGTGTCTTTGTCAGTGCCTTTTTCTCCGCCCTGCTGGAACCCGCCTTCCGTGCAACCATCACCGACCTTCTGACACCGGATGAATACTCCAAAGCCGCCGGCCTGCTTTCCCTGGCACAAAGTGCCCGGTTTCTGATTTCGCCGGTTCTGGCCGGCGCCCTGCTGGCTGTCACCGACATCAAAGTGCTGCTGGCGATCGATGTCTGCACCTTTTTTCCCACTGTCTTTGCGGCAGCCGCTGTGCGAAACAGCCTGTCCTCCGGGGGCGAGCGGGCACAGGAAACCCGTCCTGCCTTTCTTGCGTCCATGACAGAAGGCTGGCAGACAGTGACAAAAAATCACGGTCTCTTTCTTCTCATCCTCGTCAGCACCCTGCTCACCTGCTTCATGGGGTCCTTCCAGATTCTGGCACAGCCGGTGATCCTGGCCTTTGCCCACAGCACCACGCTGGGAATCGGAGAAACCCTCTGTGCCTCCGGCATGCTGGTCA
Organism: Faecalibaculum rodentium; assembly: GCF_001564455.1. GTDB lineage: Bacteria > Bacillota_I > Bacilli_A > Erysipelotrichales > Erysipelotrichaceae > Faecalibaculum > Faecalibaculum rodentium. Next base: position 223,064 of record NZ_CP011391.1, on the reverse strand, counting down.
GCAGCCTGTGGCTCGGGGCCCGTGGCCTCAAAGGCGGTTATATCCGCACCCTGAGCGCTTCGCTGTTTGCTGCCGGACTTTGCATGGCCGGGTTTGCCTGGCAGGAAAACATCGTTTCTGTCTGCCTCTTCGGCTTTCTGTTCTTTCTGGCCCTGCCCTTTGCGAACAACTGCCTGGACTGTCTGGTCCGGCGTGTGATCCCCGGTGAACTCCAGGGACGTGCCTGGGGTATGATCAGCTTTCTGTCCCAGATGGGCTACGTGGCTGCCTATACCCTGGCCGGGACCTGTGCGGACGGACTCGCAGCCACCCTGCAAATCTCCGTCGGACGGGGATCGGCTCTGGTTATTCTGATTGCCGGGATCCTGCTGTCAGTCACTGCTCTCTGCCTTCTGCCCCTTGGACCAGTCCGGCAGCTGGAAAAGGCATCAGCATGACTCTGCGCCTTGCCTTCAGCGGTATCCACCGCCAGCCGCTGGCTTCTCTGGCCTCTGTCTTCTTCATTGCGGCATCCATCACCCTTCTCACTCTGACTTCTCTTTTATCCTGTCAGCTGTATGGATCCATCGACAGTCTGATGGACCAGGCGCAGGTGCCTGATATCCTCCAGATGCATGCAGGTTCTGTAGATGAACAAGGCATAAAGGATTTCGCAGACCGGTGCCCTCAGATCACCGGCTGGCAGATTTCTTCTTTTCTGAACCTGAACAATCCGGCTGTCCGGCTCAAAGACCAGTCCCTGGCTGGCAGCACGCAGGACAACGGACTTGTCATTCAGCCGGAACACTTTGATTTCCTTCTGGACCTGTCAGGCAGCAGACCGGAGGTTCAGCCCGGAGAGGTGTATGTGCCTGTTGCGTACCGCAGTCTGTATGACCTGGAAACCGGTGACATCATGACCATTGGCAGCGACTCGCTGATCATTGCCGGCTTTATCCGCGATGCACAGATGAACGCCATGATGTGTTCCTCGAAACGGTTTCTGGTGCATCCGCAGACCCTGGAACGGCTGCAGGATGCAGGAGTGCAGGAAACACTGATTGAATTCATGCTGGCAGACGGTGCCAGTCCCTCGCAGTTCCGCCGGACCTATGAAGACGCCGGGCTGCCGGCATCGGGGCCCTTCATTGACCGGAGTCTGATCCGCATGATGAACGTTCTGTCCGATGGCACTGTCATCTTCCTGCTGTTTCTTGTCAGTCTTGCGGTTCTGGCCATTTCCCTGCTGTGTATCCGGTATATCCTGTTCCTGCAGCTGGAACAGGACCGGCAGCAGACCGGAATGATGAAAGCACTGGGCATCAGCAGGAAAGCGGTCCGTCAGATATATTTGGTCCACTATGCCCTGCTGACGGTTCCCGGGATCCTGGCGGGACTTCTTGCAGCCCTGATTCTCCAGCGGCCGTTGCTGAAACAGCTGCGGGAGCTTTACGGCACAGCCCCGGACAGCTCCGCCGTACCCTTGGCCTGCCTGCTGGCAGCCAGCGTGATAGCCCTCATTGTGCTGATTTCTGTCCGGCTTTCACTGCATTCTCTGGATCGGCAAAGTCCGCTGGATGCCCTGCGAAATCCTCAAACCTTCGGCAGATCCGGAACCCGGTTCATGAGCGCAGCCGTCTGTGCCGGGTGCACCTTCCTTGTCCTGGTGCCCCTGTTTCTTTCTCATACTCTTTCCTCCCCGGGGTTTGTCACCAGCATGGGAATCGGAGATGCCCAGCTGCGGCTGGATCTGGCTTCCGCCCAAACCGCCGGCTTCGTGACAGAACGTCTTGAAAAGGATGAGCAGGTGAAGAAATGGTCCCTGCTCACAACCTATGGTCAGACCGTCAGACTGACCGATGGAACCACGCTCAGTCTTCCGGTGGAAACCGGTGACCTTGAAGCATTCCCTGTTACTTGCGACAAAGGCCGGCTGGCGGAGAAGGAAAACGAACTGGCCCTGTCGGTGCTCGCTGCCCGGGAACTGAATCTGGAACCGGGAGATACCCTGCAGCTGGAAGATCAGCCGGAGCCTTTTGTCATCAGCGGTCTGTACTCGGATATCACCAATGGCGGAAAAACAGCCAAGGCGCTGCACCTGGAAACAGAGCCAGATCCTGTATGGACTGTGGGATACGTCAGCCTGAAGGACATGGCGGATCCGCAAAGCTGGATGGAATCCATGTCGGGTACCGGAATTTCGGTGACATCCATCCGGGAGTATGTCCGGCAGACCTATGCCCAGACCCTGCATCAGCTGAACCTGGCTGCGCAGCTGGCGGCCTGTACCGGTCTGTTCATCACAGCCGTGGTGATGTTTCTGTCCATCCGGCTGTCCATCCAGCAGAACCGCGACACACTGTCTCTGAAAAAAGCCCTGGGTTTCACCACAGGGCAGCTGAAAAGAGAATGGTTTCTCCGCCAGATCCCCTGGTGCCTGAGCGGTGCTGCAGCCGGGCTGCTTCTGGCCCTGGGTCCAGGGAAATGGCTGTGCTGTCTGGTACTGGAACAACTGGGAGCCACAGGGTTCAGTTTTGACATTCCCTGGTTCTCTGCGCTGGCTGTTCTCTTTCTGATACCCGCCGCTGCCCTGACCGCAACATGGTGCAATCTGTCTGTCCTCCGCTGTATCACCCCCTGTGAATGTTTCAGGGGAAAGGAATCATCATGAAACCTGTTCTTCAAGTCAGAGATCTCTGCCGAAACAGGATCCTGCACAACATTTCCTTCGATCTGATGCCCGGCGAACTGCTGGCCGTCATGGGTCCCTCAGGGTCGGGAAAATCCACCCTGCTTTACAACACCGCCGGTCTGGACCAGGCCGATGCAGGAGAAGTCCGGCTGCAGGACACAGTCCTCACTGCCCTGTCGGATGATCACAAAGCCAGGCTCCGTCTGGAAAAGATGGGATTTGTGTTCCAGCAGATGAACACCATACCGGGTCTGTCTCTGGAGGAAAACATTGTTCTGCCCGGCATTCAGGCGCAGGGGAAACGTCAGAAGGCGAAGGTGAAAGAAAAAGCCCGCCGTCTCATGAAAGAACTGGGGCTCGAGGGTCTGGAAAACAGGCAGGTGCAGCAGGTGTCCGGCGGACAGCTCCAGCGGGCCTGTATCTGCCGGAGTCTAATCAATGACCCGGTGATCCTTTTTGCGGATGAACCAACGGGAGCTCTGAACCGGCAGGCTGCGCAGGAAGTCATGGATACGCTGGTGAATCTGAACCGGCAGGGGATGAGCATTCTCATGGTCACCCATGACAGCAAAACCGCTTCCCGCTGCGACCGCATCCTGTATCTGCAGGATGGAGAAATCAAAGATCAACTGTATCTGGAACGTGCCGATGCCGACAGAGAGCAGCGGGTAAATGACTGGCTCATGCAAAGGGGCTGGTGAATCTGTCTCTCTTCCATTCATGGAAGCCTTCCCGGCTTCCTTTTTTCTGCATCCTGCTCATAATGGAACCATGAAACGCATTCTTGTAATCGGCTGTGCCGGCAGCGGAAAAAGCACCCTGAGCCGCAGACTGCGGGATATCCTGCACCTGCCGCTGATTTACCTCGACCAGATCTGGCACCTGCCCGATGGAAGTCACATTTCCCCGGAGGAGTTTGATGAACAACTCGCAGAAGTTCTTGACTCCCCCTGCTGGATCCTGGACGGCAATTACCGCCGGACTCTGCCTATCCGTCTGGAACACTGTGATACGGTGATCCTTCTGGACTTCCCCACCGAAATCTGTCTTTCGCAGGCAGCAGGGAGGATTGGCCGCAAACGGGAGGATCTGCCCTGGGTGGAAACGGAATTCGATCCAGAGTTTCAGAACTGGATCCGGCACTTCAGAAAACGCAATCTTCCCGAAATCATGTCCATGCTGGAAGAATACCGGGAGTCCCGCTCCATTTATGTTCTTCATTCCCATCAGGAAACAGAGGATTTTATCCAGACTCTGAAACAGCTTCAGCACTTCGGTCTGAAGAGATAAAAGAAACCGCCAGGATCTCCCCGGCGGAAACACAATCAAATTCACTTCGTCGTGGTGACATCCGCAAACAGCGGTGTGTCACCGGATTTGGCTGTCCCGGAACAGGCAGCGAGTGTTGCTGCCAGTGCACCTGTCAGCAAGAACAGTAAAGCCCGTTTCATGATCCATGTTTCCTCCCCTGCAGACTTTTACGTCTGCATGGTTCAAAGTATACGGGAACCGTAGGATAAATGGTGTCGAGATGCCCTCAAGGCAGTTTACCGGTGATGATGACAGGCCGGGGCGGTCAATGGATGGCAAAGGCAGCTTAATGATAAATATATATTTGAAATGCAGCATTTATCGATCATGATAGGTATAGAAGAAATGAGGAATTTACTATGCCGATTGGTCACCACACTTCCAGTTATTGCGAACAATATGAATTAGAGGAAGTTGCAGCACATCTCTTATATGCATATTTATTTAAGGGTTTAAGCGGGGAGGAAGCCGAGAAACTGTTGTTCGGTAAGGATCATCAAAAGGGATGGTATACCAAAGTTCTGCTCAATTTTTACGGAATCAGCAACAGCCGAGAAAGTAGGAATCGAGGTCGATTCAAGTTCTACTCCCTGGAAGATGCAGTCCATGAATTGATGCTAACCGGTGAGGCTGGTGATGCAAAAGTCGGTAGTTTGTTTCTGAAATACCGCCCTGATATCCATCTACCGCAATTACCAGAAGGTCGTCATTCGTAATATTCCCATTCATATTCTGATTCTATCTCGTCAACACATTTCGGCGGATTTAATGGATCAAAGCCAGTAAAAACCCACTCCCGATAAAACTGCATTTCAGAGGTTTGAGAGGCTGCATGAAATTTCATCACCAATCGCTTCGCGGATAGTTTTATAGTCGGTTTTTCCTCTGTGGGTGAGAAACACTTTGGACTGATCTCACAACACGGATGATCATCATCACTAGGTAGATCAAACTTCAACACCGGAAATCCGATCAACTCAGGAATAAACTGACGTGTCTCTCCATCAAAGGGTAGGCAGAATTTCATGATTTTCTGAATTTGCTTCTCCGTGATTTCGCCAGGGATGACCACATGACCATAGAGTTTGTAGTTTGCGGCATCGCGGTATAAATAATCGATTCTCGTATTCATAGCTTCGCTCTTTTCCTGTCCTGGTATATCATAAATAACCTCTTTTTGGCTCTATCTGGATTTACAACTTTCTAGTCCAGCATTTTACAGTTACGAAATAAAAGATGGCGGCAGGTCATTTCATAAAGGTGATATCACCATCTTTTGATCCTTAACAAATAACGTTATCTTTTTCTCTGTTCGTTTTTCCCAATCTTCCGATGGGGTGCAAAGAAATAGAAGTCTCCCCCTCCTCACAACTCCCGCACCATCACACACTCCTCCGGGTTCTCGCGCATTGTCCTGAACCCGGCTTTTTCATACATGTGCATCGCATAATTAGCTTTCTGGACGGACAGCGAAACCTGTCTGTATCCGGCTTCCTTGAGCTTTTGCAGCATGGCCTTCATCAACACGGTTCCAATGCCCTGATTTCTGTATTCTTCGAAGAGTGCGATGGCCAAAGAAGGAGTATCCTCACCCACATGTCCGTAGTCATTCATGATGCGGGACCAGATGGCGCCGATTGCCTTTCCCTGAATCTCGGCAATCAGGCAGATATCATCGGCCTGTCCGAAGTCTTCGATATACAGGGCCAGCTCCGGCTGGTGGATGATAGTCCGGTTGGGTTTCTGCATTCCTACGGGAATGAAAATGGCTTCATAAAGAAAGTCGGAAAGCAATGGATACTCTTCGGGTTTCATGTCGCGGATTATATAACTTGATAGACTACCAAGCTCAGTTAATGGCTTATCACACATAAATAGCGCCAGTAATAATGCGATACTTGAATCAGGAAGAGAGGCACCCTATGTTCAAGAAATCGCTGTTCAAAGACCTGACTTTTGCTGATATCCATACCCAGTATTCAGACCCCCATGACGCAGAACGCTTCTTCTTTGATCTGAAGTGGAAGGATGGTTTTGTGTGCTCAAAGTGCGGTCATACCCACTACACGACTGTTGTACGAAAAAACGGCTCTCTCAGAACTGTCTATCAGTGCGCTCACTGTGGTCATCAGGAATCTGTCACCGCCGGGACAGCGCTGGAAAGCACCAAGGCTCCTCTGTTTTCCTGGATCCTCGTGATGTTCGCCTATGTTATCTCCAAGACGGGAACTTCTGCCAAATACATCAGTGATCTGACAGGTGTCAGCTACCACACCACAAAACTCATGCTTCGCAAGATCAAACAGGCTCAGAAGCAGGACAACGAAACTCACATAGCCGTTGATTGCGATGCGATCGAACTGGATGTCTTTTCCTATGGCGGAAAGAAGCATGGAAAGCGTGGATGGGGAGCAGAAGGTAAAGTCAATGTGGCTGCAGCTGTGATCAAACACTATGTCTGGGACGACATGGATGGTGATGAGGAAGTATTCGAAGCCACAGATGCTGTCAAATTCAGAATCGTTCACAGCGAGAATAAGGCAGAACTGAAGAAGTTTCTGGAAGAAGAAGTCCCCAGTGACTGTGTAGTGCATTGTGACCGGAGTTCGTCCAACCTGGCTCTGGATATAGCTGGCAAACTGGTGGATGCCCAAAAGTTCGAAGTGGATACAGATCATCTGTCCTCTCTGGATCACATCATTTCCAACTTCAGAAGCAAGGTACAGGGGACTGCACACGGGATCGCACTGCAGTTTCTGGAGAACGAATTAGCAGACTTCGAGTGGAAACTGAGTCGTCGGAAATGGAAGAAAAAGAGTATCTTTGCATCACTGGGAAGAACTCTAATCAGCGGTGCTCACCAGACCCGGCAGGGTATGATCGACTACTTTAAAGACGTCCAGAAACAACTGGTTGCAGCTTAGCTTTACTGAGCTTCGTAGCCTATCAAGTTATATAATGCACAGGATTTCACCTCTCTTCTTTCCTGATCTGATTCAGGACCTGATTTGCGAGATCAAGGGGATACGCCTGGTCGATCAGATAATATGTGCAGCCATTCTCTTTGCATCCTGTCAGGACTTTCCGGTTTTCCTGGATCAGAGAGTCGGAATCAATGTGATTTTCCAGGCGATGTTCTATGTCACAGCCATGGGCTTCAATGTCCCTGAGATGTGTCCGGATGTAGTCGGAACTCATGACCAGCCAGAGATCGTGGATGTCACGGAGGTAGTCTGCTGTGAACTCTTTGCGCCAGTCAAAGGGCACATAGCAGCCTTCCAGGATCAGGTTCTGCCGGTTCTCAATGGCGGTCTTGATGATTTCACGCAAAATGGGCCAGAGGAAGTCTGTCAGTGTGTCGTCGTCCTGCGGGGTGAGGTCAGTCATGCCGCTGCGGATCAGACCCATTTTAAGGTGATCCATGGAGAGATAGGGCCAGCCTGTTTTTTCCAGGAGCTGCTGAGCAAGCAGGGTTTTGCCTGTGTGAGTGGTGCCGGAAATAAGCAGAATCATGGTGGTTTGTCCTTTCAGTCAGGTGAGAAAAACAGGGCAAAATATGCGGTTTTGAAGGAGTCCCCTTGAAAAGTGTGGGATTTATACACTTTATCCCCCGGAAAAGTGTTGGATTTTACATTTTATCGACCGTAAAAGTGTTGTCGTTTAGATAAACGATTCACCATCACATATAGAATTGTCTATCCAGAGAGGAGGGTATTCCTATGTATAGAACTGCCATGCAGGAACTGAAAACGTGGAAAAATCAGAGTCACAAGCCTTTGGTGATTCTGGGTCCCCGGCACTGCGGAAAATCCTGGCTGATGGACGAGTTTGGCCGCCATAATTATAAGAATGTCATTCACCTGCAACTGGAGAAAACCCCGGAATATCAGTCGATGTTTGAATCCGTTACAGATCCACAGAGGATATTTCATTTGATTGAAATCCAGGCCGGGAGGAAAATCCAGCCAGAATCCACGCTTGTGATCCTGGATGAAATTCAGGAAATCCCATCCGCCTTGTCATCACTGAAATACATGCAGGAAAAAATGCCCGAATATCATGTAATGGCAGCCGGATCTTACCTCGGAACCAGTCTGCACCGACAGTCGTCCTTTCCTGTGGGAAAAGTGGACGTCCTGCAGCTAAAACCAATGTCATTTTCTGAATTCCTGATGGCCAACAGTCAGGAAGGACTGGCTTCCCTGCTCAGGGATGGAAATACAAAAGATGCTCAGGTGTTTGATCAGCGTCTGCAGGATATGCTGAAATATTACTATTATGTCGGAGGAATGCCGGAGGCTGTGAATACGTTTGTGAACACACATGACCTTGCTGCAGTCAGACAGGTACAGGAGAATCTCCTGATGTCCTATCGTCAGGATTTTTCGAAACATGTTCCGGATTCTGAAATTCCAAAAGTGTATCAGGTCTGGGACTCTGTTGTGCAGCAGCTTGCCAAAGAAAACAGAAAATTTGTTTATAAAGATATGAAAAAAGGTGCCCGATCCAAAGACTATGAAGTCCCCATCAAATGGCTGACAGATACTGGCCTCCTTCATCAGATTTTTCGGATTGACAAGCCAGGTATCCCACTCTCAGCGTATCAGGACAGGAAGGCTTTCAAGCTGTATTTTGTGGATATCGGTCTTCTGGGCGCCATGGCCAAACTGCAGCCGGAAACCATTCTGGACGGAAGCATCTTCTTTACAGAATTCAAAGGAGCCATGAGTGAACAGTTTGTCCTGCAGGAACTTCTGGCACAGACTTCCGGCATTTATTACTGGTCCTCTTCAGGCTCCAAAGGCGAGGTTGATTTTATCACATCTGAAGGAAACCAGATTCTGCCCATTGAGGTGAAGTCTGGAACCAATATGCAGTCGAAAAGTCTGAAAAGCTTTGTGGAGAAATATGAACTGAAAGAAGGTATCCGCTTTTCTCTGCTTCCGTATAAAAAACAGGACTGGCTGGTGAACTATCCGCTGTATTTTGCCGGACAGCTTCTCCATCTGCTGAAGCCTGTTCGGAACTCTTTCATTGTGAAAGTCCCTGAAGATATATATTGAAACTGAAAAAGGATACCTGATTTATGGCAGGCGGGTATCCTTTTACTATTGTCTGATTCGGCTGAAGCCACTGTATCCGGACATTGCTGCCTGCTGCCGGAAAAGCGTCAGGCCGGCGGATCAATTCAGGAAGACTTGTGCAGTTAAATAAACTCGCGGGAGTTTAATTCAACTGGTTTAGTTAATGTTCCAGTTGAAGTGGATGCTGAAAAGTTAATACCCAGGGGAATTCTCGCCATTTGAAGGAAACAAAGAAACTGGATTTGCCTGGTTCCCTGTTTATCCTGAAGTAAACCAAAATGAACGCTCCCATACAATCCAAACTTCAACGTATTCCAGTTAACATTCACTTGTACAGTTACACTTCAACTGACGCTGCTTTCTCAAAGATCTGCCCAACTGACCGACTATGCCATCATCGGCATTTCAAAATCCCCTGGCAGTATCAAAAACTGTCAGAGGATTTGTTCGTTTACCGAAAGCGGGTACTAGAATCCGATGGAATTCATGACAGAAACCACCTGGTCTTTGTCGGCTTCTGCAATGTCTTCAATTTCATAGAATACATTGTTGTTCGTGTCCATGGCCGCGATGTTGTAGATCGAGTTCATTTCATTGAGATAGCTGGTCATCTGATATCCCTGATCATTGTTCCAGGTCTGTTCCTCGAAGAAATTCTCGCCGGTGAAGGATGCCGTGGCTTCGTTGTAGTCTGCCTGTGCCTCGCCGGTTTCCACGCTGATTTCCAGTCGTCCAAGGTCGTTGGCTGCATCGAATCCGTAGTCGTCGGCATCGGTGTCTCTGTCAGTGATCTGGTAGTCTTTGTCGCGGAAGGCATCTGCCAGGATCTGTCCGTAGTCGGCAGCCGTGGCCGGTTTTGCGGTTTCTGTGGTTTTGTCTGTCGTTGCGGCATTGCCGTTGTCACTGGGTGCGGGTACCGGTGTGGAGCAGGCACTCAGGGCCAGGGCCATGAGGCCGGCTGCGAAATATATATATACTCGTTTCATGATGAATCTGCCTCCTGGCAGGGGTTTCGGGAATTCTCTCTCTGCTGTCAGGATTATAGGTCGCTGCAGGCACAGAAAGGCGCGGGATGCAACGCCAGGTGTATAACTGATGTCCGGCATGGAAAAATAAGCGGATTCCTGAGTTCCGGGATAACCCGCTTCCCCGCTGATACCGGCCATGGCTTTTGACCCCCTTTCCTGTGACAGTCGGATCCGGAAGCTTCTTCCGGGCTGATAGAGGGAGGAAAGGACAGATGGACTGGCTGTCTGAACTGTTCCGATTTGAAAGGAAGTTCCGATGAATCCAGAGTGCCGGATAACTGGCTGGACCTTTGAAAAATCTCAGATTTTGAAACTTTCTGAAAAACTTACGTACTTATGACTGAAAGCGATCTTTTCAGATGAATTTTCGCAAAATTTCGGGAATCTGGCGAATATAACCAGTATGGACATCCTGACGCACCCATCAGAATGCCTGCATAGACAAGGAGGTAAGTTTTGGGGAAAGAGAAAGACATCCTGGAACGGCATCTGGTGGAGAATCCTGCAGAACACAAAGAAGCCATGGAGCTGATCACAGGGTGCAAGTGGGACATCCATCCTGCTTCCTTCCGGCATTATCCTGTGCATATTCCCCGGGATATGGGCAGCACCCTGTCCTTTCTGGAACAGGACTCTGCAATGCTGGTGGTGGATCCGGCAACAGAAGAGGAACTGGCCATCACCTGCACGGAGAATCAGACCATACCAGATCCGATCATGGTGGAACGACTCATGGCTCATATTGCCAATCAGTATCTGACCCGGGCAAGGGATGGGAAAAAGCCGGTGCCCATCATTGGCGGTGTGCTGTATTACGGTGACAAGCCATGGACGGTTCCTGTCTCTTTGAAGGAGAAGCTGAAGATCCCGGGCACAACACAGGGATCATTCATCCAGGATTTCCGGATCCAGGTGGTGGATCTGGGGGGATTGCCTGATCAAGTCATCGAGAACATGACCACAGATCTGAGATATTTCGCCGGACTGCTCAAGGCAAAACGGGAGGGCAGGCAGTATACTGTGAATACAGGAGAAATCCATCATCCGGTGTGGACAGTCAAAGGACTGGCATATCTGAGCGGCATGGAGATTGATGACGAAGAACTGTTGAAGATGATTGAATCGAAGGAGGAATATACCATGGAACTGGCATATACGTGTCTGAGCAAGGCACAGGCGGATGCAGCTCTGCGGGCTGGATTCCAGCACGGCGAAGCAGCAGGCATCAGAAAGGGCGAAGCAGCAGGCATCAGAAAGGGCGAAGCAGCGGGCATCAGGAAAGGCAGGACAGAAGGAAGAAACAGAGCTCATCAGCTTTATTCCTGGCTTGACAAACAGGACCGCACCAATGAATATCTGCAGGCTACCAGTTCTGAACAGCTGTTTGAACAGTACTGGCAGGAAATGCAGAACAGCATGAAAAACTGATTCGGAATCATCAAGCCGCATCCCCTCACCAGGTTTGCGGCTTTCTGTTTCTCCGGTTTTCAAATCACACTGGAGTGATTTCCGTTTTTCTGTGGCATCTGCCAGGAGATCCCGGTATTCCCGCTTTCTGCTGACCGAAGATATCTTCTGTACAGCACCCAGCCCAGCAATGCGGTAAGTGCTTCAGCTACAGGCACGGACAGCCAGGCGCCGGCGGTGGAAAACAGGGCAGCCATGCCATAGGCCAGGGGAATCACCAGCACAAATCCACGGGCGATGGACATCACCTGGCCGGGTTTCGGGGCGTGGACCGAGGCAAACCAGGTGGAGAGAATGATGCAGATGCCGGCAAAGGGCGTGGAGAGAAAATACAGTTCCAGTCCCTGAACGGCAATGGCCTGGAGCATGGGGTCCTGTTCGCTGTTGAACACCGCCGCAATGGGACCGGGCCAGACCCAGGTGACCAGGCAGACGGCTGCCGCAAATATCATCGCCGTCACCAGGGCATAGCGCAGGCACAGCCGCTGGCGGGCGGGATCATGAGCAGCACAGGCGGCGCTGGTCAAAGGCTGCATTCCCTGGGCAATGCCGTTGAAGACCGCGGTGGTGACACACGTGACGTTGGCAATCACACCATAGGCCGCCACGCCGGTATTACCGGCCAGTTTCAGGAAAATGGTGTTGAGGACAATCATCACAATGCCGGCAGAGACCTGGGTCACGAAGGAAGGAAAGCCCAGGGAAATGTCCTGTCTCATGACATGACTGTCTGGCAGGCCTTTTGTGAAGTGCAGGGTGTTTCTCTTTGACCAAAAGTGCGGGAGCATGACCAGGATCCCGGTAACGGGTGAAAGCACTGTGGCCAGAATGGCCCCGAACATGCCCATGTGGCAGGGAAAAATGAAAAACCAGTCCAGGACGATGTTCAGGAAGCTGCCGGCCAGCTGGGCCCAGGTGGCGAGGTGGGGGCTTCCGTCGTTGCGCATGAAAGCCTGAAGGATGTAGTTGAGCAGAAAGGCCGGTGCAAACAGCATGAGCCAGCGAAGGTATATGGCGGTGTCTGCCAGGGTCTGGGCATCGGCACCGAGCCACGTCGCTGCGGTATCGGGACCGAAGGCTCCGAAAAGCACAAAGGGAATGGACAGGACCAGTCCCAGGATCACGGTGTCTGTCCAGATCCGGTCTTTCTTTCCTGTCTGGTCCCTGGCTCCTGCCAGGGTGTACTGGGTGGAGCCGCCCATGCCGAGCATCATCCCGATGCCACACAGGAAGCTGTAGACGGGAATGGCCAGGTTCAGGGCCGCAAGACCGGTGGTGCCCAGGCCTGCGGCAATGAACCAGGTGTCGGCGAGTATATAGCAGGAAACGCCCAGGATCCCGATGATGCTCAGGGAGGTGTAGCGGATGAATTCGTTTCTCAGGGCGGGATCGTGAATGCGTGCAGAGTGTGTCATGAAAGTCTCCTTTCCATTGCGTTCAGTTGGCACAGGCCGAAAAAAGGACGCCTGAGGTTCCTGCCTTCAATGGCCTGCGGCGGAAACCCGGGCGTCCTTGTCCTGCATCCGGCGACGCAGGGGATCTGTCTTGCTGTGATATCCATTATAGCGGGAAACGGTCATCCTGCAAGGCGGGTGGCTTGTCACAGACAGACAGGATGGATGATTCTGCCCCGAAAACCGAATGGAATCCCGGACATCGAAGTCTCCCTTCTTCTCCTTTTCGCCCCTTTCCCCCATCATCGGCATCTGCGGATTCCAGGGGCGGTCTGTGACACTGTAGTCCGTTTTGCAATTCCTGGTTCATTGAGGCTGTTCAATCGCCGCGGGAAACTTACAATACTTTCATAGAGAATAGAAATGAGTGACGGACATGAGAAAAAGCGGCGTAATGCTTCACATAACGTCTCTGCCGGGTCCCTATGGCATCGGGTCCATGGGTCAGCCGGCGCGGGACTTCATCGATCTGCTGGAACGGAATGGACAGAGCATCTGGCAGATCCTGCCGATCAATCCCACAGGCTACGGGGATTCTCCCTATGCCTCGAATTCGACCTTCGCGGGAAACCCCTATCTGATCGATCTGGATCAGCTGGCGTTTGACGGCCTGCTGCAGTGGCATGAATTCCAGCATGAGCAGTGGTATACCTATCCCGACCGGGTGGATTTCCCGATTCTGGCAAGCAAACGGATGAACATTCTGAAGACCGCAGCATGGCGCCTGCTGCAGAACCCGCCTGCGGACTATCAGCGGTTTCTGATGGCCAACCGCGACTGGCTGGATGACTATGCGCTGTTCATGGCGATCAAGCAGGCGCACGGCGGCAGTGCGTGGCGGGACTGGCCTCAGGAGTACAAGGTCTATGACCGGAAGAAAACCGCGGAATGGACAGAACGCTTCCGGAATGAAGTGGATATGTGCAAGGCGATCCAGTTCCTGTTTTTCCGGCAGTGGAATGCCATGAAGCAGTACGCCAATGACCATCATGTGGAAATCCTGGGCGATATCCCGATTTATGTGGCGATGGATTCTGTGGATGCCTGGAGTCACCCGGAGCTGTTTCTGATGGACGAACAGTCCAATCCCACGGTGGTGGCGGCGGTCCCGCCTGATGCCTTCAGCGCCGAGGGCCAGCTGTGGGGCAACCCGGTCTATGACTGGGCGTACCACAAAAAGACCGGCTATCACTGGTGGATCCGGCGGATCCAGCGGATGGCAAATCTGTATGACATTCTGCGGATCGACCATTTCCGGGGCTTCGATTCGTTCTATACGGTGGAGACGGATGCACCGAATGCCCTGCATGGAACGTGGCGCAAGGGTCCGGGTGCGGATCTGTTCCGGGAGATGAAGAAAGCCATCGGCCAGCAGAACATCATTGCGGAGGATCTGGGGATCCTGACACCTTCGGTGGAGAAGATGCTGGAGGAAGTCGGATATCCGGGGATGAAGGTGCTGGAATTCGGTCTGTTTACGAATACAACCGAAGGCCAGGAGTATCTGCCGTTTTCCTATCCTGTCAACAGTGTGGGTTACGCGGGAACGCATGACAATGACACGATTTACGGCTGGTTCAATGGTCTCTCGCGGGAGGACAAGGAGTATGTCCGGGAATATCTGGATTCCTGGGATGACTCGAAGCTGAACTGGAAGATGCTGTCGACGCTTCTGGCTTCTCCGTCGGATACGACGATCGTCATGGTACAGGACCTGCTGGGTCTGGGCAGCGAGAGCCGGATGAACAAGCCCGGTGAGCTTGGCAGCTGGCAGTGGCGCCTGACGCCGGGGCAGCTGAATGAAGACACAATGCGGCACCTGCGGTATCTGACCAGGGTCTACCGGCGGCTGCCGGAGCAGCGGATCGATCCGCGCAAGAAAAACGTCGTGGATGCGGAGATCGAGTCTGTGACGGACGTCCAAGGCTGACTCCAGTTTCCTGCCGGCCTCTGCCTGCTGCGGAGGCCTTTTCTGCATGAAAAAACGGCTGCAGATTCGCCGGGAATCCTCAGCCCCAGCATCTTGCGGCAAGATTCAGTATCTGCATCAACGCCATACAGCTGGAGGACTGCACGCAGCGCTTTCCATGCCAGCTCAAAAGTCACACTGAACTGAGCCATTACACCTATTCGGTAAATATCGTCATCCTCTGCCATTTCGAAATCCGCTGACTGAAGAACAGTCAGCGAAGAAAAGAACCAGTCCGCTTCCCGCATTCCTGAAATGCCTCCATTTCTTTTCCCCGAAGACTCCACTTTCCCGTGCAAACCTCTGCATTTCCCGCATGGTCCGCGGTGGAATATCACCTTTCATCTCAGGTCATTCTCCTTCCCGTGTGTTGCTGACTCCATTTTAACAGCACACTTCCTCCTGCCTGATGTCCGGTTCACAGCTCTCACAGTACCGGATCCTCCATGTGACCAGCTCCACCACAGGCAGCGCAAAAAGCCGGACGGTTCTCGGGAACCGCCCGGCTTTTTGGCTGCTTCTATTCGAATTCGATGGTTCCGGGAGGCTTGGAGGTGATGTCGTACAGCACGCGGTTCACGTGGGGCACTTCATTAACGATCCGGTTGGCCACTTTGTCCAGCACATCCCAGGGAATCCGGGCCCAGTCGGCGGTCATGCCGTCAATGGACGTTACTGCACGGATGGCCACGGCATAGTCGTACGTCCGCTCATCTCCCATGACACCCACGCTGCGCATGTTGGTCAGCGCGGTGAAGTACTGCCAGATGTCCCGGTCCAGGCCGGCCTTCGCGATTTCTTCCCGCAGGATCGCATCGGAGTCCTGCACGATTCTGATCTTGTCTTCCGTCACATCGCCCAGGATCCGGATGCCCAGACCCGGTCCGGGGAACGGCTGACGCCATACCATTTCCTCCGGCAGCCCAAGTTCCGTGCCCAGGGCACGGACTTCGTCCTTGAACAGCGTGTTCAGCGGCTCGATCAGCTTGAACTGCATGTCCTTGGGCAGACCGCCGACGTTGTGGTGGGACTTGATGGTCTGCGCCGTCTTGGTGCCGGATTCGATCACATCCGTATACAGGGTTCCCTGTGCCAGCCACTTGATGTCTTCCCCTTCCGTCAGCTTCTTGACTTCCTCGTCGAAAGTGTAGACAAATTCGTTGCCGAGGATCTTGCGCTTCTTCTCCGGATCGCTGACGCCTTCCAGCTTTTTCAGGAAGCGGTCCTTTGCATCGATCTTCACCAGGTTCACATTCATGTTCTTCCCGAAGGTTTCCATGACGGACTCCCCTTCGCCCTTGCGCAGCAGACCGTGGTCAATGAACATGCAGATGAGCTGATCCCCGATGGCTTCGTGCAGCAGCGCCGCCACGACACTGGAATCCACACCGCCGGAGAGACCCAGAAGGACTTTGTCGTCGCCCACCTGTTCCCGGATCTTTTCCTTCTCCACTTCAATGAAGTTCTTCATGGACCAGTTCGCTTCGGCCTGGCAGATTTTGAAGACGAAGTTCTTCAGGATGTCGTTTCCGTATTCAGAGTGACGGACTTCCGGGTGGAACTGCAGGCAGTACATGCCTTTTTTTACATCGGCTGCCGCTGCATAGGGGCAGTTGTCGCTTTTGGCCACCTGTTCGAAGCCCGGCGCCAGGTCCGTGACCTTGATGCCATGGGACATCCAGACAGTCTGGTGTTCCGGGAGCCCCTCGAACAGCTGTGTGGGGTGCACCACATCGATTTCGGTCCGGCCGTATTCCCGGGAATCGGCTTTTTCCACCTTGCCGCCCAGCACATACTGCATCAGCTGCATGCCGTAGCAGATCCCCAGGATGGGGATTCCGCTTTCCAGGATCGCCGGATCGCACTTCGGGGCGTCTTCTTCGTAAATGCTGTTGGGGCCGCCGGAGAACACGATGCCTTTGACATCCCCCAGGGCCTGGATTTCCTTCAGTGTCATTTCATTGGAATGCAGTTCGGAGTAAACGCCGAATTCGCGAATCCGTCTTGCGATCAGCTGATTGTACTGGGATCCGAAATCCAGCACGACGATTTTGTCTGCCATTACTTACCTTCCTTTTCCTGTCTGTTGTCACGGGCTGCTTTCAGCCAGTCCTTCACCGCTGCCAGGTCCGGCAGCTCCATCTGAATGTTCTGCTTCATTTCTTCATCGGGCTGGACCACATCCGGGATCCAGATGCAGGGAAAGCCCCCGTCCTTTGCGGCTTTCACGCCATGGGCGGAATCTTCCAGCACCAGGGCATGGGCAGGATCGCAGCCCAGTTCCATGGCCGCCGCCAGGAAGATGTCCGGGTCCGGCTTGGATTTGAAGCCTTCCTTGCCCGACAGCACCGCCGCAGGGTGCAGGGTCCTGGACGCATGGCCGAGAAAGGCCATGATGTCATTGCGCGTGCTGCTGCTGGCCACCGCATAGGGGATCTTCGCTTCTTCCAGCCATGCCGTCAGTTCCCCTAATCCCGGCTTGTCCGCCGATCCCGGTGCGGGGAACATTTCGAAAAAATACTTCAGCCGGTTGGGCGTATACTCCCCGTTCAGGCACTGATCCAGCCCCGGATACCGGTCCTCCAGCTCCACCGCTTTCCGGCTGTCGCAGCCCATCATGGCTCGGGCCGCAGCCGGCGGCAGGTCAAATCCATTGGCAATGCCGATTTCCGGCAGCACTTTGAGAAACATTGATTCGGTGTCGAACATCAGGCCGTCCATATCGAAAATGACCGCCTGTATCTGCGATGCGTCCAGAGGCGCCGCAGTCTGCCTGCATTCATCCATACCCTGTCCTCCTGGTCTCGTACTGTTCATGATACCGTGAGCCACCGGCCTTTGAATACCCTTGCCGGGTCTTTCCTCAGCAGATTTCCCACCCGGGATCCGCCGTGAGCCGGGCATCGGCCACACGCCCCTGTTCTGCCGCAATTTCTCCTGCCACGGCAATCATCGCCGCATTGTCGGTGCAGCAGCGCATGGGGGGCACGGTGAAGGTCTTGTCCGGGTATTCCTGGCGAAGTTCGTCGACCCGGGCCCGCAGACCGGAGTTGGCGGATACGCCGCCGCCCACCACAAACTGCTTCACTTCCGGGTGGTCTTCCAGCACCAGCTTCACCCGGTCGAAGACTTCATCCAGGGCAGCTTTCTGGAAGCTCGCCGCCAGGTCCTCCTGTGTGAAGGTCTGGCCTTTTCGCTCACAGCGTTTGATGAACTGCAGCACCCCGGACTTCAGGCCCGAGAAACTGAAATCATAGCGGCCCTGCGTCTTCGGCTCCGGCAGGTCATACACTGCCTTGCCCTGCTGTGCCAGCTTGTCGATCACCGGTCCGCCCGGATAGCCCAGACCCATGACCCGGGCGACTTTGTCGTAGGCCTCGCCAATGGCGTCATCCTGGGTCTGGCCCAGGATCTCGAAGGAGTTTTCATCCTTCATGTACACCAGCTCGGAGTTGCCGCCGGAGACCACCAGTGCCACCAGCGGAAACTGCAGATCCGTCACCAGTTCATTGGCGTAGATGTGTCCCGCCAGGTGGTGAACCGGGATCAGCGGCTTGTTCCACACCGCCGCCAGGGTCTTCGCACCCTGCACACCCACATGCAGGCACCCCACCAGACCGGGTCCCGCTGTGACGGCCACCGCATCCACGTCCTCCATGGAAATGCCCGCTTCGTCAATGGCCTGCTGTATCACACCGGAGATGTTCTCCACATGGATCCGGCTCGCCACCTCCGGCACCACCCCGCCAAAGGCCTTGTGCGTGTCGATCTGAGAGGCAATCACCGAAGACAGGATCTCCTTTTTGTCTCTGACCACCGCTGCTGCGGTTTCGTCGCAGCTGCTTTCAATGCCGATCACCAGCATGTCGTTTCCTCGCTTTCCAGGGCCGCCACCATGGATATGGCGTCTTCCCCATCCGAATAATATCGTTTCGTCACACCAGCCTGGATCAGGCCGGCTTTTTCGTACAGTTTTCTCGCCGCTTCATTGGAGGCCCGCATTTCCAGCCGCAGAAACTCGCAGCCCGAACCCGCTGCCCGTTCCTTGAGCAGCGCCAGAAACTTCAGCCCCAGCCCCTGCTGGCGGAATGGCGGCAGTACGCCGATCCGGGCAATCTGTGCCGTTTCGAAGGTCTCCCACATGAAGGCATACGCCACAGCCTCCCCCGACATGCCATCCCCACCGGCGCGCACCAGGAACCAGCCGTGGCTGAAGGGATTGCTTTCCATCTCCCCCGCCACATTGTCCCTGGTCCAGGGCAGGGCAAAACAGGCGGCTTCCATGGCCGTCAACCGGTCCACATCCTCCGGACCCGCTTCCTGCAGGACCAGAGTCTGTGCCTCAGCCTGCATGGGACTCCGCAACGGCGGCTGCCGGGGCTGTTTTGTAGGCATCGGATTCCTTCAGATACCGGGGCACAGCCGCATGAACGTTTTTGACAGGCACCCACTGTGCCTGCAGGTCGATGAAGTTCTGCAGGAAGTCCGGATGCACCGGTTCTGTTCCTTCCACCGGCACGTCTCCCATGAGGCTCCCCGGGTGGCTGTCCAGGAATTTCCGGTACTCCGCCTCGGTCAGGATCGTTTCCGGTTCAGTCAGCACGCCGTTTTCCACATGCCCCGCATAGGCTCTGTGGCCCCGGGCATCCAGGAGCACGTTCACAGCCGGCGCTGTCCCCGCATAGAGCTGCAGGGTGCTGATGGTGTACAGCGGGATCTGCCTCTGGCTGGCCAGCACCTTCGCCACCGTCATCGCAATACGCACCCCGGTATAGCTGCCGGGTCCGTCGGTGATGACCACCTGGTCGATGTCCTGCATCGTGAGCCCTGCCTTCTCCAGCGCCTTCTCCAGTTCCGGGAAGAGATTCTCGCTCTGTTTCTTGAAGCATTCAAAGCTTGTGCCCGCCAGCAGCTTCGTGTCCTCAAAGAGCCCCACAGTCAGGTGGCGGTAGGCGGTATCCATGGCCAGTGTGATCATGCGACTGTCTCCTTTCCGGCATCGGCCTGCGCGGTTTCCGGTGCAAACACAGCTGCCCAGACACCGGTGCCCGTCACGTCAAACGTCCGGTCTTCCCCGGTTCCCTGGGTGATCGCAATGCGGATGGTGTCCGCCGGGAGCTGGTCCGGGATGTACTGCGACCATTCCACCACACTGATGCCTTCGTCGAACACTTCGTCGAACCCCAGATCCTGTCCGGCGCCCTCCAGGCGGTAGGCATCGATGTGCGTGAAGGGATTCCCTGCGCCGTCGGTGTAGTTTTTCATGATCGTGAACGTCGGGCTGTTGATGACGGACTTCACACCCAGCGCACGACCCAGGGACTTGGTGAAGGTGGTCTTCCCCGCCCCCAGGTCGCCGTCCAGACACAGGGTCACGGTATGGTTCTGTATTTTCTGTGCAAGTTCTTCCGCAAACTGAGCGGTTTCCTGCAGCGAATGAATTTCTCTGATCATTTCTTCCTCCTGCTGCGTGCATATTCCTGTTTTATGGCGTGTATCTGCGCAATCCGCCGCCGGACCGCCGCCTCCGATCCCTGATCCGATGGATGATAATAGGTCCGGTTCTTCAGTCCCTCCGGCAGACACACCATATCTGTCATGCGGTGGGGATAGTTGTGGGAGTATTCATAGCCGTCCCCGTATCCCAGGTCCTTCATGAGCCGGGTCTCGGCGTTGCGCAGATGCAGAGGCACAGGCTGGTCGAGCGTGGCCCTGGCATCATCCCGGGCTGCAAAGTAGGCATTCTCCATTTCATTGGATTTCGGGGCCAGGGACAGATACACCGCACAGTGCGCCAGATGCACATTGCATTCCGGCATCCCCAGATAGCTGGCAGCCTGATACGCCGCAATGGCGATCTGCATCGCCCGGGAATCTGCCATCCCGATGTCTTCGCTCGCCATGCGGATCATCCGCCTCGCGGGGTACAGGGGATTCTCCCCGGCTTCCAGCATGCGGGCCAGCCAGTACAGCGCGGCGTCGGGATCGGAGTTGCGGACCGATTTGTGGAAGGCGGAAATCACATTGTAGTGCTCTTCGCCGTCCTTGTCGTACATCATGGATTTCCGGGACAGCGTCTGGCTCAGGATCTCATCCGTGATGTGCACGCCTTCCATATCCTGGGGCGAGGACTTTACCGCCATTTCCAGGGTGTTGAGGCAGAACCTGGCATCCCCATGGGCATAACCGGCAATTTTGTCGATCTGTTCCGGCGTGATGTGCACCTGCATGGTTCCAAGCCCTGCCGGATCCTTCAATGCCCGTTCCAGGAGCTTCTTCAGGTCTTCCTTTTTCAGCCCCTCGAGTGTGAACACCCGGCACCGGGAGAGCAGAGCGGAATTGAGCTCAAAGCTGGGATTTTCAGTCGTCGCGCCAATGAGTGTGATCAGCCCGCTTTCCACATAGGGCAGAAAGGCATCCTGCTGGGATTTGTTGAAGCGGTGGATCTCGTCGACAAACAGAATCGTGGGAATGCCCGCATCCCGGGCCTCCTGTGCTTCTTTCATGATGAGGCGGATGTCCTTCACCCCGGTGTTGACGGCGGAGAAGTTCACGAAGCGTGACTTCGTGCCATGGGCAATGATCCGGGCCAGGGTGGTTTTTCCCACCCCCGGGGGTCCCCAGAGAATCATGGAGGTGACGGCATCGGATTCGATCATCTGCCGGAGTGCATGGCCCTCACCGACCAGGGCTTCCTGCCCCATGTAGTCCTCCAGGGTCACGGGCCGCATGCGGTCGGCCAGGGGGGCGTTCGCATTTCCATCCCTGGCAGATTCCTGCACAGGAGATTCCCGGGATTCGTCTGTCATGTCAAACAGTGTGGCTTGTCTCATACGTTTCATTATACCTTGCCCCGGCCCTGAATTTTGCATCCGTCTGCCATTTTCCGGTCCGGATACACAGACTGCTCCCCGGATTGCACGGACCGCAGCATCACAGATCCGCCAGATGCTCTCTTACTTGACAGACTATGCCGGAAACTTTGAAAGTTTTTAAGAAAAAGCAGGTCCTGCGGACGGTACGCTGTATATGACACACGTACGGCCTCCGGTGACACCGGAGCCGGCGTCCTCACCAGACAGGAAGAAAGGGATCACTATGAACAACACACCGCAGCCCATCATTGAAGTCCGGCACCTGCGGCGGGAATACCCGGTGGAGGATGATCCGGTGGTGGCACTGGACGATGTCTCCCTGGACATTGCAAGGGGGGAAATCTGCTGCATCTTCGGACCCAGCGGTTCAGGGAAAAGCACCCTGCTCAATCAGCTGGCGGGACTGGAACCGGCCACGTCCGGCGCTGTCCGCATAGACGGCACGATCATCAACCTGCTGGACCAGACACAGCTGACGGATTTCCGCCGGCGGCACATGGGCTTCATTTTCCAGTCCTACAATCTGCTGCCGCATCTCAGCCTGCTGGAAAACACGGCGCTTCCGCTGCTCTTTGAAGGCATCAGCCGGAATACAAGAGAGGCAAAAGCCGCCGCTTTGCTTAAGGCAGTGGGCCTGGAAGACCGCATGCGTCACAAACCCGGTCAGATGTCCGGGGGCCAGCAGCAGCGTGCCGGGATTGCCCGGGCCTTCATCACGGACCCGGAGATCATTTTCGCGGATGAGCCCACGGGGAACCTGGACTCGAAGAGTTCCCGGGCGGTGATGGAGATGATGCACCGGTTTTCCCGGCAGTCGGGCAAGACGATCGTCATCGTCAGTCACGACCCGGACGCCGCAGCCTGGGCAGATCACATCATCACACTGAAAGACGGAAACATTGTGGAGGAAACATGGAATCAGCATACAGAACACAAAAACGACTGAGCGCCCTGGCGCTGGCGGCTCTGCTGGCCGTTCCGGTCATGCCTGTCATGGCACAGAATGCGCACCCGCAGCCTGAACGCGAAACAACAGAAGAGACAAAGACACCGGCCACAGATCCGGCTGACACAAAGAATCCGGGAACGGACGGACAGGATCAGAAGGAGAACCTGGCCGGGCTTGTGAGCATTTCCGATATCCGGGTCTTCATTGAAGGCAAAGAGTCCGATGCCTGGGAAAAGGGGCAGAGAGCCGACCTGAAACTGACTCTGACTTCTCCCCGTCCGACTTCGGCCTTCACGCCATCACAGCCGGGAAAAGATCCGGAAAACCTGGCCGTGACCCGCTTGTCGGATGCCTTCAAGGGTGGCACACCGGTGATCACACTGGCTTCACAGCAGGACAAGCCCCTGCGTCTGGAGGTGACTTTTGAGGATGTGGCCTGGCGGGGCAAGGAGGACAACTTTGCCTTCACCCTGGAGACCGCCGGCGGTGCAGCCCGCAAGGATGTGCGGATTTATGAAGTTTCGGAGAAAGAGGCAGATCGCCAGGACCCGGAACAGAATCCGGAAAACGGCACACAGACCGATCCCGGAACAGATGGCGGGGATGCCTATGGCGGCTTCGGGGGATCCTACGGCGGCGAGGGTTCGGAGCCGGTGAAGATCCAGACCGCCACGCCGCATATCATCATTTCGAAGTACACCTATGGTGGGGAGTCTGTGCAGGCAGGAAAGAAATTCGATCTCTCCATCGAATTCCGGAACACCTCCAAATCCCTGGCTGTGGAAAATATCCTCATGAGCGTGGAAACGGAAGAGGGGCTGACCATCACCAATTCCAGCAACACATTCTTCTTCGAGAACCTGGGCGCCGGGGCTGTCCGTTCGCAGAAAATACCCATGAAGGCCCTGAACATGGACAAGAGTTCTTCACCCTCCTGCACAGTGAGCTTCACCTATGAGTATGTGGATGGAGACCAGCGTCTGGAGAAAACCGCACAGGAGCGCATTGCCATCCCAGTCACGGAACCGGACCGGTTTGAGCTGGAGGCGCCAAAGGATCTGACCCCGGCGGTGGCAGGTCAGGAATACACCCTGAGTGTTCCCTACAACAACAAGGGAAAGGGCACGGTGTACAACCTGGAGGCCTATGTGGAGGGCGACATGACGACTCTGAGTCCAAAGCAGAACCTGGGTAACATCGACTCCGGGCGTTCGGGCAGCATCGACCTGATTCTGACCCCGCAGGAAGCCGGAGATCACACCTTCAAGGCTGTCATAGCCTGGGAAAACACTGCCGGGGAAGAAGTGAAGAAGTCCTTCGAGCTCACACTGCCGGTGCAGGAAAACATACCCACAGCACCGGAAGGCGGCGAAATGATGCCCATGGAAGAAGAAACGCCGTCCATTCCCTGGGGCTGGCTGGCGGCAGGCCTGATCGTTCTGGCGGCTGCGGCATTCTGGTGGCTGCGCAGCAGAAAGAAGAAGAAAGCCACTCTGGCGAAGCCCGGGGATGTGACGGCTCTCTTTGACAATCCGGAACCGGAAAACAGCGACAGCAAAGATCCAAAGAGCGGCCCGGACAGCCATGAAACCCTCTGACATCCTGTCTCTGGCCATCCACAATCTGCGCCAGCGGCTGTCCCGGACCATCCTGACCGCCATTGGCGTCATGATCGGCTGCACTTCCATTGTCGTGATGGTGTCCATTGGCGTGGGACTGACGAAGTCCACCGAAGAAATGATGGCAGGCATGGGGGACCTGACGCTGATTCAGGTCATGGGCAAGGCAGACGGCATACTGCAGGACAGCGATCTGCGCACGATTCAGGAGACTCCCGGGGCTAAGACCGTGATCGCGAAGCAATCCCTGAGTGACTTCATGTCCGGGATCACTGCCTCCAACGGCCGTTACCAGTCTGGCTGGGCGAATGTGGTGGGTGTGGACCGCAATGAGCTGGAAGCTGCGGGGTACAAACCCCTGATGGGCAGCCTGAACCTTTCCCGGACCTCATCGGCGGTTCCGGTCCTGGTGGGGCAGTATTCGGCCTACAGTTTCCGGGATACAGCCCGTCCGGAGGGAGAAGACATGGTGGACCGCTACAGCATGGACGAAAGCGGAAACTTCACCGCGGAAAACGCCCCGGCTCCGTGGTTTGATCCCATGAACACGGAACTGACGCTGTCTCTGTCCAATCCCATGGATCCGGAAGGCGAGCCCTATGAAGTCCAGCTGCGGCCGGTGGGGATGCTGGAGGAGAACTATTCCCTGGGGTATGAAACCTCCGAGGGCATCATCATGGACCAGAAAGCCCTGCAGGAAATCATGGAAGAAGCCAGCCGGCGGTTTGGCATGACTTCTCCGTCAAAGACTTACAGCGAAATCGATGTGAAGACCGCCGACATGGAGGAAGTCCCGGATGTGGAAGCGTCGCTGAAAACGGCAGGGTACATGACGAATTCCTACAAGAGCCTGCGGGAATCCATGGATGAACAGGCCCGTACCATACAGCTGGTGCTGGGGGGCCTGGGTGCCATTTCCCTGCTGGTGGCAGCAATCGGCATCACCAATACGATGATCATGTCCATTACCGAGCGGACCCGGGAGATCGGCATCATGAAGGCCCTGGGGTGCCGGACCCGGGACATCCGGCTGCTGTTTCTGACGGAGTCCGGGCTCATCGGCTTTCTGGGCGGCGCGGCGGGAATCGTGCTGTCGTATCTCATTTCCTTTGGCATGAATCAGGTTGCAGGCATGCAGCTGTCGGCCATTCCCTGGTGGCTGGCGCTGCTGGGGATGGGATTCTCCCTGGCGATCGGTCTGGCCTCCGGGTTCTTCCCCGCCGCCCGTGCCGTGAAGATTCCGGCTGTGACTGCCCTGCGGCAGTGATCCTGACTGCATGATAAAACCACCGTCCTGCTGCAGCTGCCTTCCCTTGGCGGGTGAAGGGACTGCAAAAGGGCGGTGGTTTTCTGTCTTTTTCCGACTGTGGAGTCTGTCAGTGGAGGGCGGGCCGGCCCGGTGACGATGACCGGTTTTGCAGCGCTGAATCAGATTTGTATGGATTTTGTCTGATTAAATCAAACACTGTTGGATTGTGTTGGATTTAATCCAGCACATCTATGCAGCTGAACCATACCATTCATATTCACCATGCAGCTGATGCATCTTGAGCTCTGACTGTCCTTTAGGAAGACCCGCCGAAGCAGCCGGCACAGTGCTGGCCGCAAGCCGCTGGTACACAAGCCATCAGTGCAGACAGAGAAACATTCCGCATCATCTTCCAGGCGGTTCGAATCTTCGCATATCGGAACTGGAGATTTCTCTACAATCGGGAAAGCGATGCAATCAAACTGGCTCCTCTCTGAGATCAGGGAAGTTCCCTGTATCCGCAGACTGATGAAGTCAGAATGCAGGCAGTCATGCAGGATGAGGATGAACTTCTGCAGAGAATTTATGTATTTCCGGATTCTGCCATCAGGCAAAACGGAAAAAAGATTTCCTATTACGAACTTCTTTCATCGGATGCATTTCCATTGTGCACAGCCGCTTTGCGGACAGTCCTTCCCCGCATCTTCTCCGGTCCCTGCCAAACCCGGGAAGCTGCGCAGGCGGCGTTTTGTTTTCCCTGAGCCAGTGAAAGGCCATTCTCTGCACCAGTCCGCCTGCGCCCACCTGCGCAACTGACAAATGAGAGAGCAGTCTGAAAGTGCATCAGGATGTGATTGTATCTGATTCAATCCAGCAGCATTTGACTGTGCCGGATGTAATCCAACAGTACTTTTTGTGTTTATTATTGTTTCTGGCTCTGTTGTCCGTCCTGCACAATCCCCCGGCTTTTTTCTCCGTCTCCGGTTTCCGGATTCATCTGCAGCCGGAAGTCACGGACTGCCTCTTCCACTGATCTGCAAAGATCCTCCAGATCCTGAAACAGGTCATACAGTCCGTCTTCGCTGTAGACACCCGCCGGCTGCTTCAGCGGGTGTTTTTCTTCCCGGTCTCTGTCCTGCAGCCAGCTGCCTTTGAAATACCAGTCATACAGTGTACGGGCCGGCTCACGGCAGTCATCCATTGCCGTCTTCGTCTGCTCCAGCAGTCTTTTCATACACAGCAGCTGCTCCATCCGGTGCTCCATCTCCCGGCTGAACGCCGCAAACTGTGTCCCGTCCAGATTCCTGGTGTCCGTTTTTCTGTCATTCATGCAGATTCCTCCTTTTCCTGCGTTGCAGTTTTTTCTCCGCAATACAAAAAGCCCGCTTGCACGGGCCTTTTGCAGAAAGTTTTAAGAAAGGGAATTTGATTATGAAGTGAGTCCTATCCTTGACTCGTCCTTAGTCTACCAAGGGTGTATGTTTTAATCATCGCCACACTGTGGGAAAGTGTGTGAAAGCGCTTTACCACATTAAAAAGTCTTGACAAATCCAGGGTTTACCCGATTCACTTTTTTACCACCGTAAAGGGTCAGACCAATGCGCGTTCTGGTTACCCGAGTCAATCATTGACCGCCGTAAAATGCGCGGTTTTGCCCGGTACAATTGAAAAAGAGACCTTGCGGCCTCTTTTCCAAGAAAGTTTAAGAAAGGGAATTTGATTATGAAGTGAGCCTCTATCCTTGGCTCACTCATAGGATACAAAAGCCCTGCGGTAAAATAATCGCCACATTGTGGGATATTATGTGAAAGGGCTTTATCACGGTAATCTTTTTTATTCCATTCTCGTCCACCAAAACCGGTATTCCATCCTGTCTGTCGTCTGCTATAATAAACCAAATGCGTGGAACGGAAGAGTAGCCGAAGCCCTGAGCCCCAGAGAGGATCTGTACGGTGAAAGGATCTGCAAGGGACCCGGTGAACATGGCCCGGGAGCAGTCCGCAAGAAACGGCGGAACGGCAGGAACCGTTATTTCCTCGAGGCAGGCAGACGCCTGCGAATTCAGGTGGTACCACGAAGCGCGGCTTTCGTCCTGTGGCAGCCGCTTTTTTATTTTCCGGGCCTGGCTGCAGGCATCGGCACAGGAACAGAGAACAGGGAGGATACAGATATGAGACAAGGCACCAAATGTGTACAGGCGGGCTATCGCCCAGGGAACGGAGAACCCCGGCAGATCCCCATTGTGCAAAGCACGACGTTCCGCTATGACACCAGCGAGGACATGGGAAAGCTCTTTGACCTGGAAGCCGAAGGCTATTTCTATTCCCGGCTCCAGAATCCCACCAATGACACCGTGGCGGCGAAGATCTGCGCCCTGGAGGCCGGATCGGCGGCCATGCTGACATCCTCGGGACAGGCCGCAAACTTCATGGCGCTGTTCAACATCGCCGGGGCGGGGGACCACATCGTGGCATCCAGTTCGATCTACGGCGGTACCTTCAATCTCATCGGCACGACCATGAAACGCATGGGCGTGGATGTGACGTTCCTGTCTCCCGACAGCACGTATGAAGAAATCCGGGCGGCGATCCGTCCCAATACAAAGGCGGTCTTCGGGGAAACCATTGCCAATCCCGCGCTCACGGTGCTGGACATCGAAACCTGGGCCAAGGCTGCCCATGACGGCGGGGTTCCTCTGGTGATCGACAACACCTTTGCGACCCCGGTTCTCTGCCGGCCCATTGAACACGGGGCAGATATCGTGACGCATTCCACGACCAAATACATGGACGGCCACGGGGCCAGCATCGGCGGGGCGATCATTGACAGCGGCAACTTCGACTGGACACAGAATGACCGCTTCCCCGGCCTGACCACACCCGACGAAAGCTACCACGGGGTGGTGTACACCGAAAAATTCGGCCAGGGCGGCGCCTATATCACCAAAGCCACGTCCCAGCTCATGCGGGACCTTGGCTGTGTGCAGTCGCCGCAGAACGCCTTCTATATCAACCTGGGGCTCGAGTCGCTGCACCTGCGGATGAAGCGGCACTCCGAGACGGCACTGGCGGTGGCGCAGTTTCTGGACAGCCACCCGAAGGTGGAAGCCGTGCAGTATGCGGGCCTTCCCGGGGACAAGTATCACGCCCTGGCCGAAAAATATCTGCCGGATGGCTGCTGCGGGGTGGTGAGCTTCGAGATCAAAGGCGGGCGCGCGGCAGCGGAGCGCGTCATGAAGGCGCTGAAAACTGCAGCGATCGAAACCCATGTCGCGGATGCCCGGAGCTGCTGCCTGCACCCGGCGAGTGCGACGCACCGGCAGATGACGGATGAACAGCTCACAGAATGCGGGATCTCCCCCTCCATGATCCGGTTCTCCTGCGGGCTGGAAGATGCACAGGATCTCATTGACGACCTCGCCCAGGCACTGGAGCAGGCCTGATGCCGATCTGCATCCCCAATGACCTGCCGGCTGTCACGACGCTGGAAAACGAAAACATCTTCGTGATGAAAGAGGACCGGGCCAGGACACAGAACATCCGGCCCCTGCAGATCCTTCTCCTGAATCTGATGCCCACGAAGATTGAAACCGAGACCCAGCTGTGCCGGCTGCTGTCCAACACCCCGCTGCAGGTGGAGCTCGAACTCATGCAGACGGCGAGTCATGAATCGAAGAACACCTCGCAGGAACACATGCTGCGCTTCTACTCCACCTTCGAGGACATCAAAGACCGGTATTTTGACGGCATGATCATCACCGGGGCACCGGTGGAGAACATGGACTTCGAGGAGGTGGAGTACTGGCCGGAGCTCTGTGAAATCATGGAGTGGAGCCGGACCCATGTGCACTCGACATTCCACATCTGCTGGGGCGCCCAGGCGGGACTGTACTATCATTACGGCATTGCCAAGCATCAGCTGGACAAAAAGCTGTTCGGGGTCTTTGCGCATCACACGGAGCGCCCCAACAGCATGCTGTTCCGGGGATTTGACGAAACCTTCATGGTGCCCCATTCCCGTCACACGGAGTCCGATGAAGCGGGGATCCGGAATGAGTCGCAGCTCAAGGTCCTGGCCTCGAGCCCCGAGGCAGGGATCTACGCCGTGAGCACCCAGGGCGGGCGTCAGATTTTCATCACCGGTCACTCGGAGTATGATCCGCGGACCCTGGAAAAGGAGTACCTGCGGGACAAGCACAAGGGCCTGCCCATCGACATGCCGCAGAACTACTACCCGGATAACGACGACACCAGAGACCCCGTGGTATCCTGGCGGTCCAGTGCCAGCCTGCTGTATGCAAACTGGATCAACTATTTCGTCTACCAGACCACGCCCTATGACCTGGGCGAAATCCAGCCCCTACGGGAGAAAAGCCGGCGGGAGAAGGCGAAGGAAGTCCGGGACTGAGGCCGCAGAACAGCGGACTACATAAAAAGAAAGAAGGAGGACGCATCAGTTTGAAGGGATGCGTCCTCCTTTTGTTGTGGGGTTTTCCGGGCAATGCCAGCCCTGCGGGCTGTGGCCAGAGCGAACATTGGCAGCGGGCAGACGGGCACGTCCGGCAGGTTCCGCTGGCGGTCCGGCTGGAAAATGGCAGCTAATCGCGAAAAAATGGTAGCAACACGTTGCTACCATTTTTTCGCGATTAGCTGCTATACTGACTTTACTGAAGGAGAATACTGTATGGAAAGAGAATCAGACACTCTGGAATATAAGGAAAAAGTAACAGATTCATTCCTTAAAACTGTCTCTGCCTACGCAAATTTCAGGACCGGAAAAATCGTTTTTGGTGTCACCGATACACTGGAAATCAAAGGTCTCAGGGATCTGACCAGCTCCGCTTTAAGCATTGAAAACAAAATCAACAATTCACTGAACCCTGTTCCAGCATTCAATATCCATGTTGATGAGGGTAACAGAACGGTCACACTCGAAGTTTCGAAAAGCCCTTTTGCTCCTTATTTTTATCAGGGCCAGGCCTATATACGCCGCGATTCTTCCACAGTTCCCATTGACCGCTCTTTGCTGATGGATATGATTCTGAAAGACAGGAATCTGACATTCGATCAGCTTCCCTGCAAGAAAGAGGACCTGACCTTTCCCACACTGGAAAAGCTGCTTCAGAAAAAAATCGGTCTGGAAACACTGGGAAAGGATACAATGACCACTTTTGATCTCTACGATAAAAGCTACGGATATACCAATGCGGGTCTCCTTTTTTCATCTGAAAACAGTTTCCCTGGAGTAGACATTGTCCGCTTCGGAACTGATCACAATGAGATCCTTGCAAGAAGAACACTGGAAAAACAGTCTGTTCTGGATATATACAATGATGCCTGCGATCTGTTCTTTCTCTTCTACTCTTCAGAACGCATCGAAGGGATGGAACGGACCGTATCCCTCCGTATCCCCGAGGTGGCTTTCCGTGAAGCACTGGCCAATGCTCTGGTTCATCGCGACTGGTCCATCGGGAATGCCCGGATCCAGATTGCCATGCTGGAAGACAGAATAGAAATCATTTCGCCGGGAGGATTTCCCGAAAACATGAACGAAACACTGTACTTCCAGGATTTCTACTCCGTACCACGCAATCCTCATATTGCCTATGTGTTTTTGCGGCTTGGTCTGATCGAACGTTTCGGTACCGGTGTGAGACGAATCCTGAACAGCTATCAAAATGAAATCGTCAAGCCGTCTTTCCATGCGGCGGAAAACACAATTTCAGTCACGCTTCCAGTTGTAAATCAGCTGACTGATCTGAGTCCGGATCAGCAGAAGATTTATCTGTTTCTCATGGAAAAAAAGTTTGCCGGGAGACAGGCCATTGAAGACCACTGCGGTTTTTCCCGTTCCAAAACCACAAACCTCCTGAATCAGCTGATGGCAGCTCACATCATTGGAAGAACAGGTAATTCAAGATCCGTTGAATACTTCCTGCTTTGAAAGAATGGCAGCAACGGCTTGCTGCCATTTTGCGGTGGTTAGCTGCCAAAGTGCTCAATCCCAAATCTTCTGCCTGCCCGCTCCCCTCAGACACGGATTCAGACAAACACCCCCCGGATTTTTCCTTCCGGGGGTGTTTGTCTAATCAAGAAGTTTCAGGTTGTCCGCCTTCATCACCGGCTCCGGCAGGACCAGCTTTGTCCTGCAGTCCTTTTCCAGACTGTCCAGCGTCTTCTGGTTGATATAGATGCTGAGGTTGTCCCGGAAGACTTTGACGGGAATATCCGCAGGATCCTTGCCTTTGAGGACTTCCACAGTCATCCTGGCGGTTTCCCTTCCCAGTTCCTCGTAGTCAATGCCCACCGTGGCAAAGGCCCCATCCTGCACCATGGAATCCGATGCAGCATAATACGGAACTTGGTTTTCCAGGGCAATGGATGCCAGCGCCGTCATGCCCGAAGCCACGATGTTGTCATTCGGCGAAAACAGCACATCGCATTTTTCCACGAGCATCTGCGCTGCCTGCTGCAGAGTGGTCAGATCGGTTCCGGTGCCGTCAATCACTTCCAGACCCTTTTCCTTCGCGTACGTCTTGAACCGGTTGAGTGTGGAAACTCCGTTCACCTCGCCGGGTGTATAGAGCGCACCGATGGTCTTCGCATCGGGATTCAGTTCCATGATCAGATCGATGATCTGGTCCACCTGCACCTCGAAACTTGTCCCCGTGATATTGCCCTCCGGATGTTCCAGATCCTTCACGATTCCGGCTCCCACAGGATCTGCCACCGCCGAGAAAATCACCGGGTAACTGTCCGTAAAGTTCTGTGCCGACTGCGCGGCTGCTGTGGTAATGGCTACAACAGCTGCAGCATCTTCGCTCTGGAACTGCGAAAAGATCGTGTTCAGGTTCTCGGCTTTGCCCGCTGCATTCTGCTAGTCGATGACCACGTTTTCACCGTCTTTGTATCCCAGTTCCTCAAACTCATCCAGCATCGCATTCTGGATGATGTTCAGGGATGTCTGGTCCACCAGCTGAGCCACACCGATCACGGGTTTGGAATCGGTCTGACAGCCCGCCAGCAGTATGGCTGAAGCAGACAGAGCTGCAAGCAGTTTCTTCTTCATACTAATCCTCCTGCGGCCGGTCTTCGCCAGAATTCCAGGCGAAACATCAGCTGCCATGAAAATATTGTAAGGAAATGAAAGAAGAATGTAAACGAATTTCATTCCCCGGAAAAAAAGACCGGTGGTCGTCCATGCAATGGTGGACCCTGTCACTGGCATAACCCGAAAACCGCCGTATACAAACCCACGTTTTGTTATGAATAGAGTAGAGGGGAAATTCAGTGATTTCCGCCCCTCTCGTTGAACCGTACGTACGGATCTCGTATACGGCTCTACAGTTATATTGCCCTTGCGGGCATTCATGAATTTGCTATGATTTATTCTGTAAGTTCAGGTAACACCCGACCGGGTCGATCAGACCCGGTCGTTCTTTTTCCTTGTTGGGTAACGCAAGAACCTTTGGTGATAAGATGAAATTCACAGTCCTCCACCCAGTAGTTCGCCACAGGCCAAGTCTCGAGTTGGCAGTCTGCCGTATCTCTTCCTTGGAAAATCCCGTTTTGAACTGCTTGTTCAGAATCATGAGATTCTTGAAGAGCGTTTTCGGTCTTTTCCATTGCTTAAAGATCACTACCCGAATTTTGTGTCTTAGCCACTGTCCAAATTCTATTAAGAATCTTTTCATGGAACCAATACTGAAATAGTTGATCCATCCTCTGACTTTCTGATTAACTTTCGTAAACAGATCGGATAAAGGCATGGCAGCGGCTTTCCGACGGCACAGGAGCTCTTTCATATTCTTATAGAGTCTCTGTTTTCTGTCGTTTGCCGGCTTGCACTTCCATCCGTCTCTACCCTTCCAGAAAGTGAATCCAAGGAATGTACTTTCAGGTGGTCTGACTACATGCGTTTTGGTTGGCGAAACCTTCAGGAACAGTTTCCGTTCGAGCCAAGAGGATACAGATCTCATTACCCGGTTGGCGGCCATCTCACTTCGGCAGTAGATCGTGACATCGTCAGCGTATCTGACAAATCTCAATCCTCTGTTTTCAAGTTCCTTGTCAAATACATCCAGATAGATGTTGGCAAGGAGCGGCGAAATATTACCACCTTGGGGCGTCCCTAGGTCATTTCTATTCAGTTTCCCCTCTTCCATGACTCCGGCTTTAAGAAAAGAACGGATCAGGTGAAGGGTCTCCTTTTCATTGACCTTCAGGCGAATGATCGAGATCAGTTTGTCGTGGTTGACCATATCAAAGAACTTTTCAATGTCCAGGTCCACGACCCACTCATATCCTTCGTTGAGATATTCCAGAGTTCGCTCGATGGCCTGATGGGCGCTTCGACCTTCTCTGAATCCAAAACTGCTGTCACTGAACGTGGAATCAAATATCGGATAAAGTATCTGATACGTAGCCTGCTGGACGACCCTGTCTACGACAGTCGGGATGCCCAAGGGCCTCTTTTTCCCATTTGGCTTGGGAATATAGGCTCTGCGGACAGGACTGGGCTTATATTTCATTTCCCGGATTTGTTCTGCAAGTTCATCCCCATTCACCTCCATCCATGCTCTGATCTCATCAACGGGCATGTCATCGATTCCCGCTGAACCGCGGTTTGACACTACCTTTCTGATGGCCTTCTCCATGTTGGAGGATTCCAGAATCAAATCTGACAATCTCATTTTGCGTTTCCTTCTTTCTTACAGAGACTCCCTGACCGTCCCCATCCATTTCACCGGCTCCGGTTACGATCCTTCACCTTATGACTATTCTGACTTTCGGACTGCAGGGTAATTACTCAAAAGCGATTCGCTCACTATAACCGGCAGGAGCCTTCAGTATTACTACCTACTATGCTCCGCTCTGACTTCTCGCAGTAAACATTTTCGGACCGTATGCCACTGGCACCACCATCGCTGTTTTTAAAGCTTATTGGACTGACGTCTGCGAGATCTCTCGGGGTAAGGCACACATCTTTCTCTGCACAACCTCCTGATTTACCGTCTTGGTTTTACGTTTGCCTTTTGGGCTTTGGTTTGTGTTGCAACCTCACCCGCCATTTGGCCTTGTATCAGGTTTCTGTTCGTAGGCTCGTCAGATTGGCTACACCGCTTCTTCCATCCCAGCCTCGCGGCTTTCGACTTGCGGTTCACTACACTTGGCGGCAAATACCCGTGACCGGACTTTCACCGGCTAGATGTGCGTCATGCCCGACACACAACAAAAGGCAGCCACCGGCTGCCATGGTTCTCCTGTTGCTGTTTTTCTGCTCTCCTACCGCTTCGTTCCCGCAGCCATCAGATCCCCGTATACTGGTGTGCCCAGACCGAATCCGCCGGCCACTTCAAGAATCTGCCCCGTGACAAAGGCGGCATCGTCACTGGCAAAATACGCTGCAGCAGCCGCAATCTCCTCCGGCTTTGCCATCCGCTTCAGCGGGGTCTGCTTCAGGAAAATGTCCCGGAAGGCATCACTCAGGTTATCCTTCACCGCATCCGTGGCTGTCATCCCCGGCAGCACCGCATTGCACCGGATATTGTACTGTCCTGCCTGCACCGCTGTCAGTTTCGTCATCTGGTCGATCGCTGCCTTGGAGGTCCCATATGCCACCTGGGAAATATCCGGTGTCGTGGCTGCAATGGACGAAATGTTGATGATGGAACCGCCCGGCGTCTTCATGGCACCAATGGCTGCCTTGGTTCCCAGAAACACACTTTTCAGATCCACATCCAGGGTATCCCGGAACACATCCCAGTCTGTGTCCTCCATTGTTCTGTCCTCTCTGGGATTTGAAGTGCCGAAATTGTTCACCAGAATATCCAGGTGCCCTTCCTGCTGCATCACGGTATCCACCATGGACTGATAGCAGCTGTCATCATAGGCATCAAAGTGCACCACCTTCACCTTGCCGCCGGCTTTATTCATTTCGTCTGCCAGCTGCTGGGCGTACTCCATCCGCCGGGCAGCCATATACACTGTGGCTCCTTCTTTTGCGAAGCGCTGCACGATTGCCAGACCGATTCCTCTTGTACTGGCGGTCACCAGCGCTGTTTTGTTTTCAAGGTTCATTGAATTCCCTCCTGTCCTGTTTCACCATAGCATCCGATAGCATAGGACATGCTTTACAACGCTTCCGGCTGTGACGGCCGGATGCTGAGCTGCACCCATCATCGGCAGCACAAAACTCCCGCGGCTCCTTTCACAGAACCACGGGAATTTTTGCATCTTCAGTCTCTCACTCCAGAAACTGGAACCCCAGGATCACGATCCCCAGCACCACAAGAACCACGCCGACAGCGCGGTTGAGCGTTTTCGGATCGGCTTTGTTGGCAAACACGGCAGCGATCCGGGCCCAGAGAAGGGTGAAGAACACACACAGGGTGAGAATGGTCCAATCCGGCAGGCCGCCAATGGCAAAGTGCGACAGCGCGCCTGTCAGCGCGGTAAAGGTCATGACAAACACGCTGGTCCCCACCGCCATTTTTAGTGAATACCCCAGGAAACCGGTCAGGACCAGAAGCATCATCATGCCGCCTCCGGCTCCCACAAAACCGCAGACAAAACCTATGAGCGCTCCCCAGATCAGCGACTGGCGGATCCGGGTACTCCGGTCCAGATCTCCCTGAGTGCCGGCAGTGACCATGACAGGTCTGACGATGAACCTGATTCCCAGAAGAAAGGTCATGAAGACCGAGAAGCCGCCCATTGCAGCCCCGGGCACCACGCTGGAGACCCAGGATCCGGTCATGGTGAAGACAAGAACGGCTGCCAGCATGACCAGCGCATTCCGGATATCCAGGTTTCCGTTCTTCCCGTACGTCCAGGCGGAGACAGCACTTGCCAGGACATCACTGGCCAGCGCCACTCCTACCGCCGTATAAGGTTCCATGCCCAGAAACGTGATGAGCATGGGAGAAATCACTGCCGCGGCACTCATGCCGGCAAAACCGGTACCCAGACCAGCCCCCATGCCGGCAAAAAAGGTCACAGCCAGAATGATCCACCAGTTCATACAGTCACTCCTTTATCCAAATACAAGGACTTTATCAGGGATCGGCACAAAAGTACAGATACCGGATCGGCAGAGTATCAGTAAAAAGGACTTTTCGGTAGAACCTTCGCAGTTTTTTCAATTTTTTGAGAAAGTCGCAAAAACGTTCCCAGTTTTTGGGAACGTTTTTCGCATATTCGCAGTTTTTCCGGATTTTTGGGAACGTCAGGCTGTCCTTCCCGCCGGACGGACAGCCTCCACCATCTCGCGGACAAAGGCTCCAACCGGTCCGGCGGCTTTGATCCCATGCCGGCCCACAAGCTTTACGATCGCCGACCCCACAATGACACCATCGGCAGACTGCGCCATCTGCCGGGCCTGTTTTGGACTGGACACACCGAACCCGATCGCCACAGGCACATCGGTCTGTTCTCGGATCTGCGCCACAATGGCATCCAGATCCGTCCGGATCTCGGTCCGGGTACCGGTGACGCCCAGGCTGCTGACCAGGTAAATGAATCCCGCGGCTTCCCGGGCAATCATGGTGATCCGTTCCCGGGAGGTCGGGGCAACGAGGGAAATCAGAGCCACTCCATGCGCATCGCACACAGACTGAAACTCCTCTTTCTCCTCAAAGGGGACATCCGGCAGGATCAGGCCGTCGATCCCGCATTGCGCGCAGGCTTCCATGAAGGCATCGGCACCGAAGGCAAAGGGCACATTGGCATAGGTCATGATCACAAATGGCACCTGGATGCCTTCTTCCCGCAGGTCCCGGGCCATGTTCAGCACCGCCCGGGGTGTGACGCCGGCTTTCAGGGCCCGCTCACTCGCTGCCTGAATCACGGGTCCTTCTGCCGTGGGATCTGAGAACGGCACACCCAGTTCAATGACACCGGCTCCCGCGGCCGCCATTTCCCGGATGCACGCTTTTGTGGTTTCCAGATCCGGATCGCCGCAGGTGATGAAGGGAATGAAGGCCTTGCCGCGGCTGAAAGCCTCCTGCAGCCGGCTCGCTCCCTGATTGAATTCAGTCATGAAGATCCTCCCCGCGGTATCTTGCGATCGCCGCCACGTCTTTGTCTCCCCGGCCGGAGACGGTGATCAGGATGCTCTGGTCCGGTCCCATCTCTTTTGCCAGCTTCATCCCATACGCGATGGCATGTGCCGACTCGATGGCTGGAATGATGCCCTCTGTCCGGGACAGGTATTCGAAGGCTTCCACGGCTTCCTCATCCGTCACCGGGACATACTCTGCCCGGCCAACGTCATGGAGCCAGGCATGTTCCGGCCCCACACCGGGGTAGTCCAGGCCCGCGGAAATGGAGTATACCGGCGCGATCTGGCCCTGGTCATCCTGACAGAAATAGGACTTCATGCCATGAAAGATCCCCGGCCGTCCGGTGTTCACCGTCGCGGCGGTTTCCAGCGTGTCGATTCCCCGCCCCGCCGCTTCACAGCCAATCAGGCGGACCGCAAAGTCATCGATGTAGTGGTAAAAGCTGCCGATGGCGTTGGATCCCCCGCCTACACAGGCGATCACCGCATCTGGAAGGCGTCCGGTTTTTTCCAGCATCTGTGCCCGGCTTTCCCGGGAAATCACCGCCTGAAAGTCCCGGACAATGGTCGGGAAGGGATGGGGACCCATGACACTTCCCAGGCAGTAATGCGTGTCATCGATCCGCCGGGTCCATTCCCGCATACATTCCGAGACCGCGTCCTTGAGCGTGGCGGTTCCGCTGGTCACCGGCACCACCGTGGCTCCGAGCAGCTTCATGCGGTAGACATTCAGCGCCTGTCGCCGGGTGTCTTCTTCCCCCATGAACACCACACAGTCCATCCCCAGCAGGGCGGCAGCCGTGGCGGTGGCCACTCCGTGCTGCCCGGCTCCGGTCTCCGCAATCAGACGGGTCTTGCCCATTTTCTTTGCGAGAAGCGCCTGTCCCAGGACATTGTTGATTTTGTGGGCCCCTGTGTGATTCAGGTCTTCGCGCTTGAGGTAAATCTGCGCCCCTCCCAGATCCCGGGTCATTTTTTCGGCATAGTACAGCCGCGAGGGGCGTCCGGCGTATTCATCGAGCAGCGTCTGCAGTTCTTCCTGAAACTGCGGATCCTCTTTGTACCGGCTGTAGGCCGTTTCCAGTTCCTGCACGGCGTGCATCAGCGTTTCCGGGATGTACTGTCCCCCGTGAACGCCGAAGCGCCCCGGTCTGTTGTCCCTGTTTTCTGTCTTCATTTCCTGCTGTCTCCTTTCCTGTCTTTCCGGTTTCCTGTGGCTGTTGATGCTGCCAGGAGCAGAAACCGGGCCCAGCCCATGCCGTCTTGGCGGACCATCTCCCTCTTTGGTGCCGGTATCCGGCGGCAGCCGGCGGCTTCCATGAATGCCTGCATTTTCCCGGGATCCTTCCTGCCCCGGGTCTCGATCCCGCTGGAGACATCCAGTCCCCAGGGCTGCAACGCTGCCGCGATCCGAACATTTTCCGGAGTCAGTCCCCCTGCCAGGATATACGGCCGGTCAAACCCTGCTGTCAGGCTCCAGTCAAAGGTCTTTCCTTCCCCGGCGCCTGCATCCAGGAGCACCATGTCCGCCCGGGTTTTCCGGGCTGCCTCCAGGTCCAGGACACTGCGGATCCTGAAGGCCCGGATCACCGGGGCCAGGCGTCTGAGCTGCCGCACCATTTCTTCCGATTCCTGTCCATGGAGCTGGATCATGTCAATGATGCCGTTCTTGACCAGTTCTTCGATCGCGGCCGGATCCTGGTCGCAAAACACCCCCACAGCCCGGATGGAAGGGTCCAGGCGGGATCTGAGAAGCGCAGCTGTACGCGCATCGATGCGGCGGCTGGAACCGTGCGCAAACACAAATCCCGCCATATCCGGATGCACCCGGTTGGCCGCTTCC
This sequence comes from Faecalibaculum rodentium, assembly GCF_001564455.1. Classification (GTDB taxonomy): domain Bacteria; phylum Bacillota_I; class Bacilli_A; order Erysipelotrichales; family Erysipelotrichaceae; genus Faecalibaculum; species Faecalibaculum rodentium. Next base: position 183,485 of record NZ_CP011391.1, on the reverse strand, counting down.
ACATCCGCCATGGTCCGCAGTCCGCAGAATTTCACCTGCATGATGCCACGGCGCTCCATCAAAGGCTGCCTTCATCCGCAGCAGCGGGTGCCTGCTGTCCGGTGAGCTCCGCCAGTTTTGCCGCCTTGTCACCGGCTTTCATCAGGGCTTCCCCCACGAGGATGGCATCGGCAAAATCTGCCGCTGCGGCTGCATCACCGGCTGTCCGGATGCCGCTTTCGGACACAAACAGAGTCTCTTCCGGGACCAGTCCCGCCAGAGTCCGGCTGTTGGCGGTATCCACCGTGAAGGTCTTCAGATTCCGGTTGTTCACACCAATGACACGGGCCCCGGCCTGGAGCGCCCGGCGCACTTCGTCTGCATCGTGGCATTCCACCAGCGCCGAAAGCCCCAGAGAATCCGCCAGACGCAGATATGCCTGAAGCTGACCGTCTTCGAGCAGGCTCACGATGAGCAGCACCGCATCGGCGCCCAGTAAACGGGCTTCCAGGATCATGTACGGATCCACGATGAAATCCTTGCGGAGAACCGGAATGTTCACTCTTTCGGCGATTTCTTTCAGATACGCGTCGCTGCCCAGAAACTGTGTGGGTTCCGTGAGCACGGAAATACAGGTGGCTCCGGCAGCTTCGTAGGAGCGGGCAATGTCCAGACAGGCGAATGTGTCGTCAATGATGCCTCGGGAGGGGCTGGCCTTTTTCACTTCGGCAATGACAGACAGCCCTTTGGTTTGCAGGGCTTTCTCGAAGGCAAAGGGCGGCAGGTGGCCAGGGGCTGTCCGGACCAGCTGTTCGAGCTGTTCCTGTGGCAGCCGCCGTTTGTTCTCCTGTGTCCTGCGCTGTGCGGCACAGGCAAGGGTCTCCAGAATGGTGGGTTTCGCCATATGATCCACCGCCTCAGGCCTGGCTTGCGGCAATGACTGCCTCCAGTGTCTTGAGGGCCTTTCCGGAATCGATCAGTTTGGCCGCCTGACGGATGCCTGCGGCCATGGTCTCCGCTTTGCCGCCGATGTACAAAGCCGCCCCCGCATTCATCAGCACGGCATCTCGCTTCGGGCCGCGTTCTCCCAACAGGATGTCTCTGGCGATGCGCGCATTCTCGTCCGGGGTGCCGCCGGTCAGGTCTTCCTTCCGGCAGCGGGCCAGGCCGAACTGCTCCGGGGTGAGTTCGTATTTTTTCACCCAGCCATCCCGGATTTCGCACACCGTGGTGGGCGCCGAGAGGGAAATCTCGTCCAGCCGGTCCTGGCCATACACAACCATGCCCCGCTTCACGCCCAGGTTCGAGAGCACATGGGCCAGGGGTTCGGTGAGGTATTCATCGTAGACCCCCAGCAGCTGCATGGAGGGAGAGGCGGGGTTGGTCAGAGGACCCAGGATGTTGAATACCGTGCGGAACCCCAGCTCCCGGCGAATGGCGCCCACATACTTCATCGAGGCATGGTAGTGCTGGGCGAAAAAGAAGCAGAATCCGGTTTCTTCCAGCATCTGCCTGGCCTTCTCCGGATCCTGGGCCAGGTTCACGCCCAGGGCTTCCAGGCAGTCGGCTGTGCCGCACCGGGAACTCGCCGCACGGTTGCCGTGCTTGGCCACTTTCATGCCGGCAGCTGCCGCCACCAGGGCAGAGACCGTGGAGATGTTGAAGGAATTGGATCCGTCGCCGCCGGTTCCCACGATTTCAAAGATCTCGAAGTCTGTCTTCACCGGCGTGGCGTGTTCCCGCATGGCAGCGGCACACCCGGCGATTTCTTCCGCTGTTTCGGCTCTCGCGCTTTTGGCGGACAGTGCTGCCAGGAATGCGGCATTCTGTGTCGGGGTGGTGGCTCCGTCCATGATTTCATTCATGACGGCATATGCTTCTTCATACGTGAGGTCTTCCTTGTTCACGATTTTTTCAATGGCTTCGCGGATCATGCGGGTTCTCCTTCCTGTGGGGTTGTGTGTGCGCCGGGCAAGGTGGATGCAGCCGGTGCGGTGTGTTTCAGAAAGCCGGCCAGGATGTCCTTTCCCAGGGGTGTGAGAATGGATTCCGGGTGGAACTGCACCCCGAACACCGGCAGACTTTCGTGTTCCACGGCCATGACCTGGCCGTCTTCACTTCGGGCTGTCACCACCAGTTCCGGGGGCAGGGTGTCTTCCCTGGCTGCCAGGGAGTGATACCGCCCGGCACTGAATTCCGGTGGGAGCCCGGCAAAGAGTCGGGAACCAGGTTCCGTCCGGATCCGGCTGGCCTTGCCGTGCATGAGCCGGGGTGCATGGGCAACGGTTGCGCCAAAGGCTTCACAGATGGCCTGGTGACCCAGACAGACACCAAAGAGGGGGATCCGGCCGGCAAAGGCGCGGACGACCTCCAGAGTGATGCCCGCATCCGCCGGTTTTCCCGGCCCGGGTGACAGGAGGATGTGCGTGGGCTGCAGCTGACTGATTTCGTCCACCGTGATCCGGTCATTTCGGACCACCCGGACATCGGCGCCGAGTTCCTGTGTCATCTGGACCAGATTCCAGGTGAAGCTGTCGTAGTTGTCTATCAGCAGAATCACAGTCTGTCCTCCTGGGCCTGCAGCAGGGCGCTCAGCGAGGAACGCGCCTTGTTCAGGCACTCTTCATACTCTTTCTCCGGATCGGAATCCGCGACAATGCCCGCACCGCTGCGGACAAACACCTGTCCGTTCTTGTGGTACACCAGCCGGATGGCAATGCACATATCCATGTTTCCCGAAAAATCCAGATATCCGATGCACCCGCCATAGATGCCCCGTTTCGTGCCTTCCAGTTCGCCGATCAGCTGACAGGCCCGGATCTTCGGGGCACCGGAGAGCGTGCCGGCCGGCAGCACCGCCCGGATGGCATCCAGGGCGTCCAGGTCTGTGCGGATCTGTCCGGTGACCGTGCTTGCCAGGTGCATGACATGGGAGAACCGCTGTACTTCATGGAATGTTTCCACCTGCACACTGCCGGGTCTGGAGACGCGCCCCAGGTCGTTGCGCCCCAGATCCACCAGCATGTCGTGTTCCGCCAGTTCCTTTTCATCCGCCAGAAGCTCAGCTTCCAGCACCAGATCTTCCTCTTCTGTGGCCCCCCGTTTCCTGGTCCCCGCCAGGGGAAAGGTGGACAGCCGGCCGTCTTCGAGTTTTACCAGTGTTTCCGGACTGGCACCGGCGACCTCGACATCCGTTCCGGAGAAATAGAACATATAAGGAGAGGGGTTGATGGTGCGCAGGTGGCGGTAAGTTTCCAGCAGGGTGCCTTCAAATTCCGCAGACAGCCGGTTGGAGAGCACGATCTGGAAGATGTCTCCATCATGGATGTGGCCTTTGGCCAGCTGCACCATGTTTCTCCAGGCCTGGCGGTCAAACAGCGGCCGGATGTCGGATACAAGCCGGCTTACCGGTTCTTCGGCTCTGGTGCCGGTTTCCAGCAGGTCTTTCATGTGGGCGATCTGCAGCTGTGCCCGGTTCCACGACACGTCCAGGCAGTGCAAATCAACGGTGGCAATGAGCAGGATCTGCTGGCGCTGGTGGTCGAAGGCGATCACGGTGTCAAAGAGCATCAGGTCCAGGTCCCGGAACGCATCCGGATCCTGGACGGAAACCTTCGCCGATGGTTCCGCGTACTGGATGGCGTCGTAGGAGAACCAGCCGACGAGTCCTCCCGCAAAGGGCGGCATGCCGTGGATCCGGGGGCCTCTGTGCCTGTCCATGATCTGCCGCAGCTGGATGACAGGATCCCAAGTCTCGAGTTCCAGGTCCTGGATGTGCATGACGTGATCGATGCAGGTGATTTCCATACGGGGCTCATACCCCAGAAAGCTCCAGCGGCCCCAGGTGCCGTTTTTTTTGGCGCTCTCCAGCAGATATACGTGGCTGGACACGTGTTTCAGGATCCGGAGGGCTTCCATGGGGGTGATGAAGTCCGAAAGAATGGATGCAGCCACGGGCATGGTGTCAAATCCCAGGGCAGCATATCGTTTTGCATCTTCATATGTGGGGAAACAGTGCATGATCGGCTCCTTTCGATGAAAAAAATCCCTGACAGAAAACACTTCTGTCAGGGACGAATCTTTCATCACGATCCGCGGTGCCACCCTGGTTCATGGCAGGCCATGCGCTTGCGGGATACTGACATATCCCCGGACCTTTACGGTGTCCTCCCGTCGCAGAATACTCCGGCCACCCGTTTCACTGCGCCCTCCGCGGTCCATTTGACAGCTGGGTCCTGACCTGACTCTCATCATCGCAGGCTCTCTGTACAGCCCTGGCTGCCGTTATCTCCGCTTCATCGGTTTCAATGGCCAAAGTTTTGCACAGGATGCAGGAGATTGCAACAGGTTTACACAAATTTTCTGAAAAATTTTCAACAGAGAGCAGCGGCTTTTTCTATTTCACTTTCCCTTTGCCCTTTTTCGTTCGAATAAATGGCATCCCTGCCACTTTTCTGCCGGAAAGCAAAAAAGAACCGGCCCCTGTCGGAAACCGGCTGTCATTCTGTCAGATTCTGTCCTGGCCTGGGTGCACCGCTTCAGACGTGCAGCTCCGCTTTCCGGGTTTCCTCCCGGCGGCACCAGCGCAGAAATGTGGTGTGCGAGACATCCAGCAGACCCGCGGCATCCCGGGCTGACAGATTGCCCGCTTCATACTCCCCGTAGACCTCCCCAAAGCGGTCGGGGATTGCCTTTGGCTTCCGGCCAAGGCGTTTTCCGCCATCCCTGGCCCGCTGCATGCCGTTCACCTGTTTCTTCCGACGCATCTGGCGGTCTGTATCCAGCAGGTAATCCATGAGCCGGGAAAAATGCCGGTCTCCTGTCTTCAGCTCAGGAAAGTCCAGAATACTGACAGACACTTCCTTGTCCGTGAGCTCTTCCCATTTCACGCTCAGCTGCAGCAGCGTGCTGCCAAGACACGACAAGGAGGGAATCGTCACAGTATCTCCTTTGCGCAGGGTGTGCAGCAGCTGCCGGAACCCCGGACGGGATTCATCTCCCCTCTGGTCCAGAAAAATCTTTCCCGCACAAAACGGCTCGATCCGCTGGGAGGCATCCATCATAGTATATCCGTACTGCATATCATCCCTCCTTGCTTTATGTCTGTCCGACCAGGTTTTGCGATAAACCCGGGTTGATTCACCGGATTTTCTTCAATGGTGAAATTGTATCACCGGCCTGTGCGGCACCGGCTGGAATTTATTACACCATTTCTGAATTTAGTGCCAAATGGTATAAAGTGAAATTTAAGATTATTTTTTCTATGTAACAAACCTCTCCATCTTGTCACCGCTGTCGGATTCTTCCGCCGACTGCACAGATCTGTGTCCCGGTCCTGTCCGGTACCGGCCTTTCCCGCAGGAGGGGCGCCCTTTGGAAAACGGCAGGCCACCGGGTGATGACCTGCCGCATCGGACTTCCGGATTCAGTCTTCGTCCGCCGGCATCAAACGACGGATCACTGCCCGCCGAAGCGGTTCCACTGTTCCTCCGTGACAAACACACCGGCCGGGCCCTCCCCGCGTTCAAACACGGCTTCTCCGCTCTCATCCGCCACCACACGGCGGCCGGGATCCGTGATGTCCACAAAGACCTTCCCCGCCATGGAGGGCTCACTGAGCACAAACCGCTCCGGGTCTGTTTCTTCCCGCTCACCGGCCTGGGATCCGCCGGTAACCTCCGCCGCCTGCGCAGACACCGGGTCCATCAGCGGGATCTGTCCTTCGCCCCGCCTGGCCCAGTCTTCTTCCGTCACATAGATTCCCAGGGACCCCGGACGGCACGTGAAGGTGCCTTCGCCGTTTTCATTCACTGTGACTTTGTGATCCGGATCGGTGATGTCCACAAATGTGCGTCCCGCGATGTCCGGTTCCTGCACCGTATACTGCTTCCAGTCGCCTTCGGTCAGGATCACGAATACCGGGTGTTCTCCCCGCACGAGCCACGCCAGCATCTGGGGGTCATCCGTCCAGTAATCCGTCAGTTCGTTGCTCAGCAGATTGCGCCGGATCCACACCATGTCCCACAGAAACGGCACAGGGCCGTTGCTGCCATCCTTCATGCCATAGAGATCTCCATAGAACACACACGGGCAGGGCTGACTGCGCAGCAGGATCATGGCATAGGCCTGGGGCTTGAACCAGTTGGGCACCCAGGATTCCAGGGCCTGCCCCGGCTGGGTGTCATGATTGTCCACAAAGGCACAGGCATACCCCGGCTGGTGGTCTGTCAGTGTATCCCGCCAGATGTTCCGCAGGTCATAGCCGCCATTGGACTGCCCCGCCTGCATAAAGTGATAGTGCAGGGGCACATCGAACAGCGCCATGGAATGGCCGCAGTCCTCCAGGTACTGATCCAGTTCCTGGACATACTGTGTCCAGAACTCGCCGACGGCATAGGCCGGTTTTCCCAGCTCCTTCTCCATGGCCTTCAGCCAGCCCGGGAAGAACGTCGAATCGATGGACTTCACCGCATCCAGCCGGAATGCGTTGATCCGCGCCGTCTGCACATACCAGCGCCCCCAGTTGCAGAGCTCCTCCACGACTTCCTTTTCATTGAAGTCCACGTCATCGCCCATGATGAAGTCAAAGTTGCCCTGTTCCCTGGATACATTTTCATTCCAGGACTTGCCTTCAAACTGCAGCAGGTTTTTGTCTCCCGTCGACTGGTCATAGTCGGTTCCCGTGAAATCATTCCAGTCCCAGGTGAAGCTCGAGTACTTGTTGTTGCGCTCCGGGAATGTGTACTTTGTCCACACCTCCACCTGATGCTGCTGACCCGTCGGTTCGTTCCGGTTCTGCCAGTTCATGTTTGTCGCCTGAATGGTTTCCGTCGCATCCGATCCCATCCGGTGATTGAACACGATGTCCGCCACCACGTCGATCTTCGCATTTCGGAGGGCATTCACCGCATCCAGGTATTCCTGGCGGGCACCGTACTTTGTCTTGACGGTTCCCTTCGCATTGAATTCCCCCAGGTCGTACATGTCATACACCCCGTACCCGGTATCCGTACGCCCGGCCTGGCCCTTGTAGGCAGGCGGCAGCCACACCTTCGTGAAGCCCGCTTCCCTGAGTCCCTGCGCGGCTTCCTTCACCTGATTCCACAGCTGGCTGTCGTCAGGAAGATTCCATTCAAAAAACTGCAGCATTGTTTCCATTGTACATGCCTCCTTGGTTGCAGTAATTCATCGTCTGAAAGTATACCAAGGGTGAAGCTTTCATTCCTTTCATTCGCTTTCTGCAAGCGCATACTCTTTTTTTGCGGCTCCCGTCCCCCTGTGCCGATACCGGCTGTGTCTGTCCGGTTTTGCACCCGGCTGTGCATCTGCCGGAGTCGCTGCTTCTGATACAGGCTGTCAAAACATGGAAAAAGGGCCCCGGCATCATCGGATGCGGGAGCCATTACCGCTGTGCAGCGGGTCTGTCAGTGTTCTTCTTCCGGCTGCAGTTCAGTCAGGATGCCGAAATGATCAGAGATCACCGGTTCTTCTGCCCCATTGAAGACCACGCGGCTGGAGCGTACAGTCACGGGATGGCGGGCCCAGATCTGGTCGATGCGGCGGGCAGGCACCGCAGCCTGGTCGCGCCAGCCATCGATCACACCCTGGACCGTCCAGCCTTCGTCCTTTGTCTGTGCCAGGTCATAGGTGTCGCAGAAACCAGAGGCCTTCACCAGGTCATATGTCTGGCCGGATACCTGTGCATCACCGTTGAAATCCCCCATGAGATATACGGGACCGTCCTTCGGAAGCAGGTCCAGCAGCGTTTCCCACTGCCTGGCAAAGGGCTCTTGCGGATCGTTCCACCAGCTCATGTGGACCGTGAAAAACCATCCGTCTTCCGTGCGGATCCCCAGCAGTCTGCGGGTCCGGTAATTGAAGTAGTCGTCTGTGCGCGAAACCAGAAGATCCGCGGTTTCCAGGACCGGCTTTCTGGAAAACAGTGCCAGGCCTTCATCGTATTTGTCATAGCCCACCTTTGCAGGCAGCCAGCTCCACTGATAGTGCAGGCCTTCCTGTTCCAGGAGACGGGCCACGGCCAGGCCGTGATTGTCCCGTCGGAGAACCACTGCCTGCTGTGCAGGGACATACCCTTCGGGCATCGGCACAGCCGCGGCATTCCTGTGCTGGTTGACTTCCTGGAGGGCAATGACATCGGGCCGGAACCGGGTCACGGCTTTCGCAAACGCTGCCTGTTTTTCAGGCATCCCGGATTCTTCCAGGGAATGGGTGTTCAGTGTCAGCAGTTTCATAGAGTCCTTTCTCTTTTTCTCTGTCGGCTCCCAGACCTGTGCAGGGCTGCAGCCGGCGGCATCTGCCCGTCCGCCGCTGCAGCGGGTCCGGGTATAAAAAAGGCGAACCGGGTCATGAGCCGCGGTCCGCCCGAAGAAGGCAGGGAATCCTGTCCTAGAGAATGTCGTTGATATCGGATTTCAGGACATCGGCCTTCGGTCCATAGACCGCCTGGATGCCGGAGTCCTTGCGCACCAGACCCATGGCGCCTTCTTTTTTCCACGCCGCGGCATCTGCCACTTTTTCCGGATCCTTCACCGTCACACGGAGCCTCGTCATGCAGGCATCCACCAGCACGATGTTCTCGCGGCCGCCCAGCAGCGCAATGATGCGTTCCGGCTGGCTGTTTCCGTCACCGGATGCCGCCTTGTTTCCATCGGATGCAGCGGAGTCATCATCATCGGTCTGGTAGTTGCCCAGACGCCCCGGTGTTGCATAGTGGAACTTGCGGATCATGAAGTACGCCACAAAGTAGCCGATGGCGAAGAACGCGATGCACGCAATGACGAAGTTGATCAGGTCGCCCTGCAGGCCGGCATTCAGCGACATCGGGATCCGCGTCAGGAACTCCAGGTTGCCGAAGCTGTGAAGCCGCAGGTGGAAGATGCCCGCGAGTGCGAAGGCGCATCCCTGCAGCAGGGCATACACGATGTACAGAGGCACGGCGCAGAACATGAACATGAATTCCAGCGGTTCTGTCACACCTGTCAGGAAGACAGCCAGCGCCAGGGAAATGAACATGCCCTTGTACTTCTTTTTCTTGTCTGCATCCACGCAGCGGTACATCGCGAAGGTGATGCCCAGCAGCAGACCCGTCGCGCCGATCATCTGACCGACCTTGAAGCGCGCGGGAGTCACGGTCTGCAGCAGCTCGTTGTACGCCGCCATGTCACCGGCATTCTTGTAGTTGATCAGGTCGTTGACCCATGCCAGCCACAGAGGATCCTGTCCGAATACCTGTGTCCCTGCCTGGGCACCTGTCATGATTTCATATGTACCGCCGAAGGAGGTGTAGTTCATCGGGATCGTCAGCATGTGATGCAGGCCGAAGGGCAGCAGCAGACGCTCGAGGGTTCCGTAGATGAACGGCGCCAGGATTGGCGATGTCTCGGAGGAGTTGGCGATCCAGACACCGAATTCGTTGATTCCCAGCTGGATCATGGGCCATACAATGGCGAGAACCAGGGAAATGATCACAGACCATACAATGACCACCAGGGGCACGAAACGCTTGCCGTTGAAGAACGCCAGCGCATCGGGCAGCTTGCGGTAATTATAGTATTTGTTGTAAATGATCGCGCCTGTGAAGCCGGCAATCATGCCCACAAACACACCCATGTTCAGTGCCGGGGCCCCGAGCACACTCGTGAAGTAGCCATCCACGGCGATTTCCTGACCGAACAGCGTGTGGGTCACAGCCGCGGGATCCGCAAGCATGGCCTGTGTCACACCGAAGATCTGTCCGGTGATGCTGTTGATGAGAATAAAGGCAATGGATGCCGCAAAGGCACCACCTGCGCGTTCCTTCGCCCAGCTGCCGCCGATGGCGATCGCGAAGAGCAGGTTCAGGTTGTTGATGATGGCCCAGCCGATGTTCTCCATGACTGCACCAATGGTGAGAATCACAGGAACGGATGCACCGGTCATGGCCACGAGCTTGCCCAGGGAAATCATCAGGCCGGCTGCAGGCATGACGGCGATCACGACCATGAGCGCCTTCCCGAATTTCTGGAGCACATCGAAGTTGATGTTCAGCTTCCGCTTCTTTTTCTTCTATTCCGGCTTTTTGCCTGCTTTGGCTTCCTTCTTTTCCGCTGCCGGCCGGCTGTCACCAGTTTCGGCAGATACTGCTGTGGTTTCTGCTTCTTCCGCTTTCGGTGTCAGGGTCAGGATGGCTGTTTCCCCGGCTTTTCCCTTGCCCGAAGCTGTCTCGATCACCAGACTGCTGCTGTTGCCGCAGATGATGACCGGTGTAATGGGGTTGATGCCCTTTTCCTTCAGCAGATCCAGGTCCACTTCGGCAATCAAGTCACCTTTTTTCACTTTGTCGCCGACTTTCGCATGTACGGTGAAGGGCTCACCCTCCAGTCCCACGGTTTCGAGTCCCACATGCACCAGGATGTCCTGGCCGCTTTCGGTCTTGAATCCGAAGGCATGCTTCGTGGCTGCGATCATGCTGAGGGTGCCGTCCACCGGTGCAACGATTTTTCCGTTTTCCGGAATCACCGCTGCACCGTCACCCATCATTTTTCCGGAAAAAATCGGGTCCGGAACCTGGTCGATGGCAACGATTTCTCCATCCAGGGGCAGCACGATCAGAATGGATTCATTCTGTCTGTCTTTCACTGTCATTCCCTCCTTCTCGGTAAGTGCTTTCATTGTATTTCGGAGAATTTGTTTATGCAATGGTTTCCGCAACAATTTCCGAAAATAATTTCATGATTTGCGACAAATACAAGCAAAGTGCCCGGATAAACCGGAAAGTCTCTGGACAAAATTCAGTAATTTGCGATTTTTTCGAAATTTTATGCAAATGTTGCATATCCCGCAAACGGTTTCATGCTACCATTGTTGCATACACCGGATGCAATACTGACCATCCGGCTCGCTGCTGATGCATGCTGTTTCCGCAATCCGTGAAACCGGCATCAGCCGGATTCCATCTCATTTCCTTCCAGGAAGCTGAATCCGAATCATTAGAAAGGGTGAACATATGGCTGCGACGATCCGCGATGTAGCCGCGCTGGCAGGGGTGTCTCCTTCCACGGTGTCCCGCACCTGCCGCAACAGCTCCTCCATCTCTTTGAAAACACAGGAAAAAGTCCGGCAGGCCATGGCACAGCTGGGATATGAACCACCGGCCGGAGCCCTGGCACAGCAGGAAACCGGTCTGCGGACTGTGGGCATCATTCTGCCTTCTTCCCGGACTTCTTCCTTTGAAAATCCATTCTTTCTCGAAGTGCTCCGGGGCATCACCCAGTTGTGCAACGAGAAAAAAGTCCTGACAGCCCTGATCACCGGAAAGGATGATGCCGAGCTTCTTGACAGTGTCCAGGCCCATGCCCGGAACCGGCTGGTCAATGCCTGGATCGTCCTCTTTTCCCGGGAGGATGACCCTGTGGTGGACTATCTGTATGACGAAGGCATCGACTATGTCCAGATCGGGCAGCCTTCGAGTCATCCAAACGAAACGGTGGCAGTCGACAATGACAACATCGCCGCGGGGCAGGAAGCCGCGCGGTATCTCACAGGGCTGGGGCATCGTACATTTGCGTTCGTCGGCTCGGATCCCCGTCACCGGTTTTCCACCGCCCGGTGCAGTGGCGTGCGCCTTCAGCTTCAGGAACAGGGTCTGGACCTGCGGCCGGCTACCGTGGCGCAGGTGGATGTGGACGATCCCCGGGCTCTGGAGATCATGGAAGCGGCTCTGTTTCCGAAAACCGGTCCCCGTCCGACGGCTGTGGTGGCAGCAGACGAAATGCATGCGGTCCTGGTCCGTCACATCTGTCAGGAGAAAGGTCTGGAGATCCCACGGGATCTGTCCCTGATTTCCTTCAACAACTCCATTGTGTCGACCATCGTTTCTCCGGCCCTGACCTCCATTGACATCAATGCCCGTCAGCTGGGGATCGAAGCCGCCCTGCAGGCCATCAAGCATCTGGACAACCCGGATCTCATGCCTTCGCGGACCCTGGTTCCGTTCCAGCTCATTGAGCGTGAAAGCTGCCAGGCGACGTCAGACACAGAGCAAACATCCGCCTGAGCCCGGGCTGCCAGCAGCACTGATCACGAATCTGAAAACAGCCTGAGAGCCGGAAGAATGCTGCAAAGCTTCTTCAGGATCTCAGGCTTTTTTTGCGCGCAGTTCAGGGGCCGGAAAACAAAAAGCCCCGTGCAGGCCATCACAGGCAGCGGTTTATATATGGGGCATACAGAGACGCTCAGTTTTCTTCTTCCAGCTGTTTCAGGATCTCCCGGGCCACATGGACACCGGAAGCCGAGGCATGGGACAGGGAGTGGGTCACACCGGAGCAGTCTCCGATCACATACAAACCTTTGCGGCAGGTTTCCAGAGAGCTGTCCACTTCCACCTCCATGTTGTAGAACTTGACCTCCACACCATAGAGAAGCGTGTCATCGCTGGCCGTGGACGGACACACTTTGTCCAGTGCGTAGATCATTTCAATGATGTCATCCAGCTGACGCTTGGGTATCACCAGGGACAAGTCTCCCGGCGTTGCCTGAAGCGTGGGTTTCACAAATCCGCTTTCAATGCGGTCCTGCGTCGAACGCTGTCCGCGGATCAGGTCTCCGAAGCGCTGGACGATGACTCCGCCGCCCAGCATATTGGAGAGCCGGGCAATGGATTCGCCATACTGATTGGATTCATGGAACGGCTCCGTGAAGTGATTCGAGACCAGCAGCGCAAAATTCGTGTTGTTTGTATACAGCGCCGGATCCTCGTAGGAATGGCCGTTGACTGTCACAATGCCGTTGGTGTTTTCATTCACCACCACACCATGAGGATTCATGCAGAAGGTCCGGATCCGGTCCTGGTATTTTTTCGACCGGTAGACGATCTTCGATTCATACAGCGCATCGGTCATCTCGCTGAAGGTTTCATAGGGCACCTCCACCCGCACACCGATGTCGATGCGGCTGCTCTGCGTGGGGATCTCCAGGGTCCGGCACACCGATTCCATCCATTTGCTGCCGCTGCGGCCTGTGGAGAGAATGCACCGCCTGGCCCGGAAAACTTTGCCGGTATCCGCGGTCACGGTATACAGACCGTCTTCAAAAGAAACAGACTCTGCGCCGGTGTTGAAGAAGAAATCCACCCGGTCCTTCAAAGCCGCGTACAGGTTTTCCAGCACAACGTAGTTCAGGTCCGTTCCCAGATGCCGTACGCTGGCTTTCAGAAGGTGAAGATCATTCTGCAGGCACTTCCGGTAAATCACCGGATCGTCATTGGCATAGAGCCGGGCCGGAGCCCCGCCCATCCGGCAGTTGATTTCGTCCACGTATTCCATCAGTTCGATGGCTTTCTCTTCCCCTACATACTTGTACAGTGTTCCCCCGAATTCATTGGTGATGTTGTACTTCCCGTCGGAAAACGCCCCGGCTCCCCCGAAGCCGTTCATGATGGAACACGACCGGCACCCGATGCAGGACTTGATTTTCTCACCGTCTATGGGACACCGGCGTCCCTTGAGGGCGCTGCCTTTTTCCAGTACGGCGATTTTCAGTTCCGGTGCCTGTTGCGTCAGTTCCAGCGCAGAGAAAATCCCGCCGGGACCAGCGCCAATGATGGCAACGTCGTATATCATTTCAGGTTCCTGACTGCTGCAGGTTTCCTGGCGGATGCATTCAAATTCGTTCATTTTCGCTTTTCCTCTTTCTGTTTTTTTGTCGATGTCGGGCATCAGCCCAAAAAAAGCCTGAATTATAATACCCGGAAAAACCCGCAGTGTCAAGTACAGTCTCCAACTGCCTTTCATGCAAGACTGCCGGGTGAGGATGATGCTGCCGGCATGCCGGCAGAAGCCAGGGCCTTAGGCTGGCGGAACAGACAGCCTCTGTCTGCTCCGCCGGCTGGAGTGGAAGGACTGACTGTGGGTATAAGAAGTGAACAAGCAGGAACCGGCGGCAGTTGTCAGGCAACTGGCGGTTGCTTGTCCCGGCTGAATGGCTGGGTCATACTGATGTCAGAAGAAACGAGGAAATTGTATGAGTACAGGAAGCATTCTGAAAGGTCTGCGTGATGCAGCAATGATGACTCAGAGCACTCTGGCCGAAAAAGTCCATGTGACCAGACAGGCTGTATCCAGGTGGGAAAACGATGAAACGATTCCCGGTCCCGACATGCTGGTGACCTTGTCGGGTGTATTCGGTGTGTCCGTAGATGCACTGCTGGGGTCTCCGGAGATCCGGTTCTGCGAATGCTGCGGTATGCCGCTGGAGCCATCCATCATGGGAAGAACCAGAGACAAAGAGACAGATCCCCGATACTGCAAATGGTGTCTGGAGGATGGCAGCTTCGCGTACACAGAGGAAGAGCAGATGCTGGACTTTCTGGTCTCCCATATGCCGCAGGAAGGGATGAATGAAGCAGAATGCCGGGCATTCTATCATGCTCACCTGATGACACTGCCTTACTGGAAGGAAAAAGCAGAAAAGAGCTCTGCAGTCTGACTGCTTTTGGAACCGTCGGATCGCAAAGGGCTCCATCTGCACAAAAGCCGCCCTGTAACGGACAGCTCATGGGTCTGCATGAACTTGCCATGCGTCCTGATCACCAGGCGAAGATGCCGGACTGAATTTTAAATGACAATGTTTGATCCAGATTTTCAATAAAAGAGACTTGCCTGCTTGTTCGACGTGTCGGACACTCGCAAGGCTGTCCGGCTGGTCGGATTGGGACCGCCTGAGCGTGTGTGAGACGACTCAGGCATTTTTCTTCTCTGAACTGCTTTCTGATCTTTCCCAGCCGTTTCAGAAACTTCAGGCCCGACCAGCAGAACAGACAGGTTGTGACTGTCTGTTCTGCACGTCGTGCTGATATGCTGCCTCATGCACAAAAGCCGCCCCGAACAGGACGGCTCATGTGTCTGCATGAACCTGCCATGCGGCCTGACTGCCAGGCGAAGATACCGGACCGCCTTGACAGACACTCCGGTTGCTGCTGTCTCTCCACATTGCTATAATGAAACTGAACAGCACGACTGTGCTGCTTTCAAAGGTTTACGTATCCCTGTTGGGACCGCCTGAGCGTGTGTGAGACGACTCAGGCATTTTTCTTCTCTGAACTGCTTTCTGATCTTTCCCAGCCGTTTCAGAAACTTCAGGCTCAACAGAGCGAGCTTGAGTCCTTCCTCCAGCAGGAAAACCAGAAGCAGAAGAATCATCAAAAGTTCCATAGGGGACCTCCCTCCAATTCTGAAAATCCAAAATACCCGGCATCAGACCACGCGGATCACGCAGACACAGCCATTTGAAAGCAGCGGCAGCCGGTGGTGCCATTATACCCGAACTTTCGCTTTGCTTTGCAACATTCACGAAATTATTCAAAATTTCCGCTTTTTATATCATTGATAATACGTATTTTTTCTTCGCATTTCTGTCACCTCTATGGAATAATTCCTTTCGATACCATGCCGGCTGTGACCTTCGGCACCCTGGCAGTTTCCAGGAGGCACCCATGAAACGATTGCTGCCTGCCCTTCTTTCCGCCCTGCTCCTTGCAGGCTGCTCATCCGCACCCGCTGCCGATGAGGATGACGGTTTCAAGCCCGTATTCGGCGAAGACTCCGCTTCAAAGGAAGAAACTCAGTCTGACAAAAGCCCTGAACAGAATTCAGAACCCCCTGCATTCCTGCACCTGGGAAGGAAAGGATGGAGTACGGGAAGACATCCGTTTCTTCGGTTCATCCGAAGATGCTCCCTTCACAAAAGTGGAACTGATTCAGTACATTCCTTCCGACATGGATTTCCAGAATACAGACGAGAAAGACATACAGGACTACCTGGCATAATCCAAAGCTGCGGTGGCGGATGAAACAGGCTTTGATCCTTCCCTGATCACAATGGGCTGGGCAGACAATGACCTGACCATCACCTTTACCTGCCAGACCCTGGAACAGCTCCAGAAAATCCACGATTTCTACTACGATGACACAGTCTCCTTCATATACAAAACCGCATACGGCATGGAAGGGACAACCGCCTGTGACGGTCAGCCCGAGGAACGTCCGAAAGCGGATATCAAGGACTTCGACAAGGACATGAACACCATCCAGGAGTGGAACCCGGCCAATGCCGCAAATATCGAATCCTTCTGGGACGGGACCATGGATCCCGAATCGTCGACAAGCTTCACAAACAGCATGGATGAGATCGGCAACCTGATCCGGAAATGGAAATACAACACCGACCTGCTCGATGACCAGCAGAAACAGACCTTTGAGGAAGTCAAGAAAGCCAGCTCATATGCCCTGATGGGATCATGATGAACCTGCTTTGGGTTTGGCGTACCGTCCGCCAGCCCCGCAATCCCCCTTGCAGATGCCTGCCACGGCAAAGACACCCGGAGCGATCCAGAACTGCTTGTGCAGTCTGGACCCGGCCCCGGGTGTCTGCATTATCCTCTGTTTATTCCTTCGGCCCGTACTGCCGGTAGTAGGCGTCGATCTGCGCCAGCTGTTCCGGGGACAGCTCTCCCTTTTCGGAGAGGTACTCCACCACTTCCGGCATGGAGACAATGGCATGCGCCGGGAACCCGTACAGCTCCTCGATTTCCTTCAGCGCGGTTTTGTCTCCCTTTCCCCGCTCATGGCGGTCCAGAGACACCATCAGACCCACGATCTGTGTATCCGCAGCACCCCGCACCTTCGGCACGGTTTCCTCCATGGATTTCCCCGATGTGGTCACATCTTCGATCATCACCACCCGGTCGCCATCCTGCAGCTTTGTGCCCAGAAACCCGCCTTTGTCTGCGCCATGGTCCTTGTCCTCCTTGCGGTCGGAACAGTAGCGGACCGGCTTGCCATACAGCTCGTCAAAGGCCATCGCTGTCGCCACCGCAATGGGAATCCCCTTGTAGGCAGGACCAAACAGGACATCGAAGTCAAGCCCATAGGCATCATGGATCGCCTTCGCATAGGCCTCCCCCAGCCCCTTGAGCTGGGCACCGGTCACATAGCCGCCGGCGTTCATGAAAAACGGCGACTTCCGTCCGGACTTCAATGTGAACTCCCCGAACTTCAGCACATCGCTGTCTTTCATGAAATCAATGAAATCCTTCTTATACTGCTCCATGCATTGTCTCCTCGATCCCTTCGAATACCGCCCTGGGATCCTCCGCCTTTGTGATGGAACGGCCAACCACGATATAGTCACAGCCTCGTTCCCGCGCCAGAGCCGGTGTCGCGACACGCTTCTGGTCATCCTTGCTGTCATCAGCCAGCCGGATCCCCGGGGTCACGGTCAAAAACTCCGGGCCGCAGGCTTCATGGATGGCCTGTGCTTCATGCACACTGCATACCACGCCATCCAGGCCGGCGTCTTTCGCATTTTTCGCATACCGGATCACGCTGTCCATCACCTCACCCGGAATCCCCTGTTCTTCATTCATGGCTTCCTTTGATGTACTGGTCAGCTGCGTAACCGCAATGCACAGCGGGCGTTTTTTCCCTTCCGGGGTCCCTTCTTCCAGTCCGGCAATGGCAGCCGCCATCATGGCTTTGCCGCCCGCCGCATGTACATTCACGATATCCGCCCCGCGCCTGGCCAGGTTTTTCATGCCGCCTTTGACGGTGTTGGGGATATCGTGAAGTTTCAGGTCGAGGAACACATCGTGTCCCATCGCCTTGATTTCATCCACGATGTCCAGCCCCGCGGCATAGGTCAGCTCCATGCCGACTTTCACCGTCACCGGGGAATCAAACTGTTTCAGGAACTCCAGCGCTTCTTCGCGCGACGAAAAATCCAGCGCCACAATGGTCTTGCTCATATCTGTCGGCTCCTTTCCCGCACAGCCTCCAGGCTGTCGTATCCATACTTCTTCAGCACCCCGGGCAGATCATCGATGATTTCCGGACATACCCAGGGATCGGTGAAATTGGCACAGCCGACCTCCACCGCACTGGCGCCTGCCAGCAGGTATTCCAGCACATCTTCGGCACAGGTGATGCCCCCGCAGCCGATGATGGGAATCTTCACGGCTCTTGCACACTGGTATACACACCGGATGCCGACAGGCTTCACCGCAGGACCGGAGAGACCCCCGGTTTTGTTGGCCAGCAGCGGCTTCCCGCTTTTCAGATCCATCTGCATCCCCAGCAGGGTGTTGATCATGACCAGCCCGTCCGCCCCCGCGGCTTCCACCGCTTTGGCGATCGCAACGATGTCCGTCACATTGGGGGACAGTTTCACATATACCGGCTTCCGGCTGGCAGCCTTGCACATACGGGTGACATGCGCCGCCAGTTCCGGATCCGTTCCCAGCCCCATGCCGCCGTGTTTCACGTTCGGACACGAGATGTTGAGTTCAAAGGCATCCACCCGGGAATCGTCGTTGAGGGCTTCGATGACCTTTACGTAGTCTTCCTCAGTGCTGCCTGCCACATTGCACAGCACCCGGGTGTCATACTGCGCCAGAAACGGCAACTCGTGTTCAACCACATACTCCACGCCTTTGTTCTGCAGGCCAATGGCATTCAGCATGCCCATGGGTGTATCCGCCACCCGCGGGGTAGGGTTGCCTTCCCTGGGTGCGGCGGATACCGACTTGATGGCAATGCCGCCCAGCAGCGAGAGATCGTACAGCTCTGCGTATTCCCGGCCATAGCCGAAGCAGCCGGAGGCCGGAATCACCGGGTTTTTCAGGTCCAGACCCGGGAGCCTGACCGAAAGATCCATTATTTTCATCACAGCACCACCTCACCGATCCGGAACACCGGTCCATCTTTGCAGACACGCAGCTGCGAGCCATCCGGTGTTTTCACTACACAGCCCATGCAGGCACCCAGACCGCAGGCCATGCGGCTCTCCAGCGACACATAGCCGGTTTCATACCGGTCACTGACTGCCTTGAGCATAGGCAGGGGGCCGCAGCTCATGACCTGATCTGCTTCCAGACCAGCTGCATCAATCGCATCCAGCACTGTACCCGGTGTGCCGATGGATCCATCCATGGTCGCAATCACAGGTTCAATGCCCAGGGCTGCAAACAGGTCCAGGCCAAATACATCTGCCCTGGAGCCGAACCCCAGTACAGCCTGGACCTTCACGCCCTGTTCCTGCAGTTTCCGGGCGGTCATGACCAGAGGGGGCACCCCCACTCCGCCGCCGATCAGGAGAACAGAACCGTGTCCCGGTCCTTTTCTTTCCCCGGGGCAGGAAGCATCCTCATTCTCTTTTCCACCTGACTGGAGACCACGGTCCTGCTTTCCGACGGGCCGGGCAGAAAGTTCCGCAGGAACTTCTGCCCGGCTGGTCGGGAACCCTGTTCCCAGGGGTCCGAAAACATCCACTGTTTCTCCGGGCTGCACCCGGGACAGCCAGTCGGTGCCTTTGCCCACGACTTTGTAGATCAGCGTCAGCACGCCGTCTTTCGCTTCACATACGGAAATCGGGCGCCGGAGGAAATACTGGCCGCATTTCACTTCCACGAACTGCCCCGGTCCGCACTCCATATCCGTTTCCAGATCCAGTTTCCACACATCCCGGGCAATCGGGACATTGGACAGGACTTTCGTTTTCTCGTCTTTCATATGTTTATCTCCACAATCCCCGGTCCCTTCGAAAATGCACCGGTATAGACGGTGTCATTTACGGACAGAGCCGGTTTCTGCACGGCACGCCATTGTTCGGATGGGAACTCCATTTTGCAGCACCACCCTCAGGACTGCACTGCACCCCAACGGCGGCTGTCCGGATGGATAAACTGCCAGACAGTTTACCATCCGGAAGGCCGGACGGGCGGGCCGCTATCTGCCCATTTCGTTCATGGACACCATCGAGAAGGAAAGACTCTCCAGCACACCCGCCAGGGCATTGGCCGTATCCAGGCTCGTCATGCACGAAATGTTGTTTTCCGCAGACACACGCCGGATCAGGAAGCCGTCATTGCTGGCCTGGTTGTTGGCCGACAGCGTGTTGATGACAAAATTCACCTGACCCGTCCGGATGATGTCCAGCACATTGTTGGTGTCGCCTTCCTCCACCTTGTCCGCCTCATGCACAAAGAGTCCCGCATCCCGCAGCATCTTCGCCGTACCTTTCGTCGCATACAGGCCATAGCCGATATCCGAGAACCGCTTCGCCAGCTTCAGCGCCTCCTCTTTGTCACCATCGGCCACGGTGATCAGCACCGCCCCATGGGTCGGGATCCGCACGCCGCTGGCCACCAGTGCCTTGTACAGCGCCTTTTCCAGACTCGTATCCGATCCCAGGGCCTCGCCCGTGGACTTCATTTCCGGACCCAGTACCGTATCCACACTGCGGAGTTTCGCAAAGGAGAACACCGGCGCCTTTACGAACACACGCTCCTTGTCCTCCGGATGATACCCGGGGGTATATCCCTGGTCCGGAATGCTTTCGCCCAGGATCGCCCGGGTGGCCATCGCCGACATCGGCACGCCCGTGACCTTGGAAATGAACGGCACCGTCCGGCTGCTTCGCGGGTTGACCTCCAGGACATAGACTTTGTTGTCGCGGTCCACGATGAACTGGATGTTGTACAGGCCCTTGAAGTGGAATCCCTTGCCGATGCGGATCGCATAGTCAATGATCGTGTCCTTGACCTCCTGGCTGATGGTCTGGGCGGGGTACACCGAGATCGAGTCACCGGAATGCACGCCAGCCCGTTCGATGTGTTCCATCACACCCGGAATATAGACGTTTTCACCATCGGCCACCGCATCGATCTCCAGCTCCTTGCCGACAACGTACTTGTCCACCAGAATCGGCGCATCGTGGCTGATTTCCTTCACCGCCGTGGCCATGTATTTCTTCAGGTCCTCGTCGTTGTGCACGATTTCCATCGCCCGGCCACCCAGAACGTAACTCGGGCGCACGAGCACCGGATACCCGATCCGGCCGGCGATCTCCAGCGCTTCTTCCACCGTGACAGCCGTTTCACCCTGGGGCTGGGGAATGTCCAGCTTGTGCAGCATGGCCTCGAACTCATGACGGTCCTCCGCCCGGTCAATGTCCTCCAGACTGGTGCCCAGGATCTTCACCCCGCGCTTGACCAGCGAATCCGCAAGGTTGATCGCGGTCTGGCCGCCAAACTGCACAATCACGCCTTCGGGCTTTTCCAGATCCACCACCGTCATGACGTCTTCTGTCGTCAGAGGCTCGAAATACAGCTTGTCGGAAATCGAGAAATCCGTCGACACGGTCTCCGGGTTGTTGTTGATGATGATGGCCTCATAGCCCGCATCCCGCAGGGTCTCCACACAGTGCACAGTCGCGTAGTCGAACTCCACGCCCTGCCCGATCCGGATGGGGCCGGAGCCCAGCACCACGATTTTCTGCCGGTCGGAGACTTCGCTTTCGTTTTCCTCTTCATAGCTCGAGTAGAAGTAGGGCGTTTCGGACGTGAACTCCCCGGCGCAGGTGTCCACCATCTTGAACACCGGCACAATGCCCGCCTGTTTTCGCAGTTCGTACAGTTCCTGCTCGCTCATGCCCCACTGCCGGGCGATCCAGGCGTCTGAGAATCCGTTTCTCTTCAGTTTCCTCAGCAGGTCCCTGTTGCCGACAGCGGCCGGGTCCTTTGCTTCCGCTTCCAGGGCGAGGATCACCATCAGGTGGTCGATGAAGAAGGGATCCATCCGGGTTTCCCGCACGACTCTCTCCGGGTCGCCACCGTTTCGCAGATACTGGGCAATGGCGAAGATCCGCTCGTCGTCGCGCTCGTGGATCCGGCTCAGCAGCTCGCCATCAGACATGTCAGCCATGTCCTTCTGCTCCAGGTGGTCGGTCTTTGTCTCCAGGGACCGGACGGCTTTCAGGAAGGACTCCTCAAAGCTGCGGCCAATGGACATGACTTCGCCTGTGGCTTTCATCTGGGTGCCCAGCTGCCGGTCGGCGCCGGGGAACTTGTCGAAGGGGAACCGGGGGAACTTCGTCACAACGTAGTCCAGCGCCGGTTCGAAGCAGGCATAGCTCGTGCCGGTGATCGGGTTCAGGATCTCGTCCAGTGTCAGGCCGACGGCCAGTTTTGCGGAAATCTTCGCAATGGGATAGCCCGTGGCCTTGGACGCCAGGGCCGAGGACCGGGACACACGGGGATTGACTTCAATGACGTAATACTTGAAGCTGTCGGGATCCAGCGCCAGCTGCACATTGCAGCCGCCGCAGATCTTCAGCGCCCGGATGATTTTCAGGCTCGCTGTCCGCAGCATCTGGTTTTCCTGGTCTGTCAGGGTCTGCACCGGGGCCACGACAATGGAGTCACCTGTGTGGATGCCCACCGGATCCACATTTTCCATGTTGCAGACCACGATTGCGTTGTCGTTGGCATCGCGCATGACTTCGTACTCGATTTCCTTGTACCCCGCAATGGAGCGCTCGATCAGACACTGATGCACCGGGGAGATTTTCAGCCCGGCTTCCGTGATCCGCCGCAGTTCTTCCTCATTGTGCGCAAAACCGCCGCCGGTGCCGCCCAGCGTGTAGGCCGGACGCACCACCACCGGATAGCCCAGGTCTGCACAGAAGTCCACCGCTTCCTGCACCGTGTGCACGATCATGCTCTCGGGAACCGGCTCGCCGATTTCCTGCATCAGGTCCCGGAACAGCTCCCGGTCCTCCGCCCGGTTGATGGCCTGCAGATCCGTCCCCAGGATCTCGACCCCGTAATCCTTCAGAATGCCGTCCTGTGCCAGTTCCACCACCAGGTTCAGGCCTGTCTGTCCGCCCAGGGAGCCCAGGATGGCATCCGGGCGCTCCTTGCAGATGACGCGCTTGGCAAATTCCAGTGACAGCGGCTCGATGTAGACCCGGTCCGCAATGGAGGAATCCGTCATGATCGTCGCGGGGTTGGAGTTGATGAGCACCACCTCGTAGCCTTCTTCCCGCAGTGAGGTGCAGGCCTGACTGCCCGCATAGTCGAACTCCGCCGCCTGGCCGATCACGATCGGGCCCGATCCGATCACCAGGATCTTCTTGATATCGTCACGTTTAGGCATGCCGTCCCTCCTTGTCCATCATGGCCACAAACTTATCAAACAGGTATGCCGTATCCTCCGGACCGGCACTGGCTTCCGGGTGAAACTGCACGGAGAACACCGGCAGCTCTTTGTGCCGGACCCCTTCACAGGATCCGTCGTTGAGTGCCTTGTGCGTCAGTTCCAGCTCTGTGTCCGCCAGCGAGTCAATGTCCACCGCAAAACCGTGGTTCTGGCTTGTGATGTCCACCTTGCCTGTCTCCAGGTCCACCACCGGGTGGTTCGCCCCGCGGTGTCCGAACTTCAGTTTGTAGGTCTTTGCCCCGCACGCCAGGGAAATCAGCTGGTGTCCCAGGCAGATGCCGAAAATCACCGTTTTTCCCATCAGCTGCCGGATGGTCTCTATGGCCTGGGGTACATCTTCCGGGTCCCCCGGGCCGTTGGAAAGCATCACCCCATCCGGGTGATAACTCAGGATCGTCTGGGCATCGGTGTCCCAGGGCACGACGATCAGGTCGCAGCCCCGCCGGGAGAGCTCCCGCACGATCCCCAGCTTGGCACCGAAGTCCATGAGCACCACTTTGTGGCCCCGGTTGGGAATCGGGAAAATCTTGCTGGAAGACACCCGTGCCACCTGGTCATGCAGATAGTCCGTTTCCTGCAGCTGCCTGACCGCCGCCTCGATATCTGTGTCAGGATTGGCCAGCATGGCCCGCATGGTGCCTTTGTTGCGCAGCTTCCGGGTGATGGCTCTTGTATCCACATCGTAAATGCCCGGAATGTTGTGGGCTTTCAGGAAGTCATCCAGGGTTTCCTGGCTGCGCCAGTTGTTCGGAGACTGGCACAGGTCCCGGGTCACGAACCCGAACACCGCCGGTTCGATGGACTCATAGTCATCCCGGTTGATGCCGTAGTTCCCGATCAGGGGATAGGTCATCATGACGATTTGTCCGCAGTAGGAGTTGTCGGTAAGGATTTCCTGGTACCCGGTCATTGAAGTGTTGAACACCAGTTCCCCGGTTTTCAGGTCATCCGACCCGAAGCCCTGGCCCCGGTACACGCTTCCGTCTTCCAGAATCAGCAGTCGTTCCATGATTCAGCTTCCTTTCTTCTCTGTCTCTGTATCCCGCCACACAGTCCTGCCTTCGCAGATCGTCTCGGCGATGGTACAGGCTGTGGGCCACTTGTCGAAGGGGGTGTTTTTCCCCCTGGAAAGAAATGTCGTTTTGTCAATAATGCCCGGCCGGTTCTCATCCACCAGCACCAGGTCCGCCCGGTATCCCGGAAGAATGTCCCCGGTGCCTTCCAGGCCGAAGCGCCTGGCCGGGGCGGTGCTCATCCAGTGCACCAGCTGTTCCAGACTCCAGCGGCCGCCTTTGACGAATTCCGTATATAAAAGAGGAAAGGCGGTTTCCAGGGACACGATGCCAAAAGGCGCCTTGTCCATGGGCTGGTTTTTCTCTTCCTCCGTATGCGGTGCATGGTCATTGGCGATGAAGTCCAGGGTTCCGGATTCCAGGCCCTCGATCAGTGCCATGCGGTCTTCGTGGCTGCGCAGCGGCGGATTCATTTTCCACATCGGTCCCTGGACATCCTTGTCTTCCAGCAACAGGTGATGCGCCGTGACTTCTCCCGTGACATCCTGCCCCGCGGCTTTTGCCTCGCGCAGTGCATCCACGCTTTCCTTCGCGCTCACGTGACAGGTATGATACCTGCCGCCGGTTTCCTTCAGAAGCTTCAGGTCGCGGATCAGCTGGGCGCTTTCACACGCCGAAGGAATCCCGATCCAGCCTCTGGAAGTCACGACCGGAGAATCGTGAACCGAAGCCCCGGGCTGCCGGTAGTTCATGTCCTCTGTGTGACAGGCAAACAGCACGTCTGCTTCCCTGGCAGCTTCCAGGCAACGGCGCATCACCGCCGCACTGTCCACCCCGACGCCGTCATCGGAAAACCAGTGCACGCCCAGCTCTCTGAGCGCGGCATAGTCCGTAGGCGTAGCACCGGCTTCATCCACTGTGATCGTGCCATAAGGCAGGGCCCTCACCCGGCCTTTTTCTTCCAGCAGCCGCTGGTATGGTTCCACAGTCCTGACCGTGCTGGGAAAAGGCAGGACATTGGGCATCGCAAATACCGTGGTGAACCCGCCATGCGCTGCCGCCGCGGTGCCATCCGCAATGGTTTCCTTGGCCTCGCGCCCGGGCTCCCGCAGATGCACATGCACATCCACCAGCCCCGGGATCAGTGTCAGGCCCCGGGCATCCGTGACCCGGGTGTTTTCGTCCGCCGGCAGGTTTTCGCCCACCGCCAGAATTCTGTCATCAAACAGCACATCTGCCTGGATCCGCCTGCCACCGGAAATCACCGAAGCATTGCGGATCAGCCGTTTCTGTGTCATTCTGTCCCCTTCTTTCCTTTTATATGATCTCTGTTCTGTTTGTCGGCCGTCCGGCTTTGTCCCCTGTCGCCGGTTTCCTCCCGAAACGGCGGGTAGCCAAAGGCACGCTTGAGCACCGCCTTGCGGATGAGCACGCCGTTGGTCATCTGCCGGAAAATCCGGCTCTGGGGTGCTTCCACCAGCCGCGAGTCGATTTCCACATCCCGGTTCACCGGCGCCGGATGCATGATGATGGCCCCGGGCTTCATGCGGGATGCCCGTTCCATCGTCAGGCCATACCGGGTCAGATATTCCCGGTTGGGCATGTCGGCCATGGCGCCGCGCTCCTTCTGGATCCGCAGCATCATGACCACATCCGCCCATTCCACTGCCTGGTCAAAGTCCATGACGGGATACCCCTCCCGGCGCCATTGTGCCGGGCCGGCAAAGCGGACATCCGCCCCCAGCCGGTCCAGGGCTTCTTTGTTGCTGGCAGCCACCCGGGAGTGCTTGATATCGCCGCAGATCACCACTTTCAGTCCCTCAAAGGAACCGAATTCCTCCCACATCGTGTAAAGATCCAGCAGACACTGCGTGGGGTGGTCCCCAGCTCCGTCTCCTGCATTCAGAATCGGAATCGTGATATCCCGCAGCCGTTCATAGTACCGGTCATCGGGATGCCGGATCACCAGCACCTTGTAGCCGATGGCCTCAAAAGTCCGCGCTGTATCGTAAAGGGATTCTCCCTTCGTGACACTGGAGCTGGATGCCGAGAAGTCCGCCACTTTGCACCCGAGCTGGAATTCGGCACTTTCAAACGAGAAGTGCGTACGGGTGGAAGGCTCAAAAAAAAGATTAGCCACCAGCGCGTTCACGGCTGGCAAATGCCAATCTTTTTGGGAACTATTAAAAATTCTTGCCTCCTGGAGGATTTGCAGGATTTCATGTACGGACAGGTCCCGCACAGACAACAGTGAAAGTTTGTTCATCTTGTACCTCTCTGCTTCTCTGGATTACAGGCGTGAATCTGTGAATATCGTTATCCGCATTATTATATGGGGAAACGGATAAGGTTTCAATACCCGGTACATGTCATGTGATTTGAAAGGGATTGGTCTTTGACAACTGTATCCCTCTGCGTGAATGCGGGCTGACGCCCTGGCCGGGGCAAGTACAGCCGGTTGTCAGGACAGCCTGTGGTTGTGAAGACAACCCGCTGAAACTTTGGAGAGGTGGCCTGTGAAAATACAGGCTGATTCTGCTGGTTGGAGCTTTCCGGGGTACTATTATCAGGCAGCATTCTTCGTCAGCGGGTCTCCTGCGCAGCAGACCGCTGCCCAGGAGACTGGCTGACGAAACAAAAAGCACGATCAGTGTTCCAGCACCGACCGTGCATTGGATGATCGTTAGACCTCCGGTTTAATCTCATTACAGCACATCGGTTGATGACCGCTGTCTGTACTTACATTATAGGCTCAGCCAGTTCCCTGGACAACCGCAGGTTGTCCAGGGAACTGGCTGAGGTTTTATTACCTAAGTCGGTGACAACAGATTTTCCATCGAATTTCGGAGAGTTACGATTCCAGGCAACGACATACAGTTTTGTTAAATAAATATACTTTTTATTGCGATTTTTCCGAGATGCCTGTAACCTGTTCCTCTGCTTTGTTATAATTTTACTGCAGTCATCAAAACGCTGATGTGCCTGTTTCACCCTGATTCGAGGACCCTGTTCCGACCTGACCTGTTATACAGACTGGAAAGGAGGAACAATGGATATTTATATGATTCTCCAGCTGCTGGCAAATCTGTGCGTCATCATAGAATTTGTCCGGCCGCTGGTTTGGAGTTTGCTGCCCTGTAAAATCAGCGTAACTTTCCAGGTCTCGATCATCCGAAACAACAAAAAGCACGATCAGTGTTCCCGCAGCGACCGTGCTCTGGATGATTGTTAGACCATCTAGCATTCATTAAACAGCACATCGGTTGATGTCTGCTGTCTGTACTTACATTATAGGCCATCTGGCTTATCTTGCAAGAAACAGACCAGGCCGTCGGGTTCCTCGAATCAGATGGCTTTTCCGGACCCTTCAGTTATGAGGGGCCTTTTTTCTTCCCAATCTAAACAATCCACTGTATCTGACAGCAGCTGCTGTTCTCAGAACTCACCTGCAGCAGCGGGTTTGATGTACAGTGTTCCACTGTCCATCAAACTGGCTGGTGCAACAAAAAGCACGATCAGTGTAGCAGACCGACCATGCTCTGGATGATCGTTAGATCACCAAGGTTATTGATTTAACAGCACATCGGTTGATGACCGCTGAGCCTTTTACTGTCCTTCTGAGGCAGAGTTTGTCAGTCCTATGCAGGACTTCTTTTTTCCCTATTCGTGTTCGTAACAATCCATTATCTCTGTCCTGAACCACCATTCTCAGGCTGCATTTTTCGTCAGCGGGTTTTCTGCGCTGCGGACAGCTGCCCGGGAAACTGGCTGACGATTGTCCATCAACCTGCCTGCATCAGGTACTCTTCCACATTCTGATATCGAATTCCATCCTCTTCACAGGTTTCTCCCCGATACAGAACCGTTTTGCGTGTAATGGGACCGTATCTGAATTCCGTCTTTCGACGGTTCTCCGGATCCAGCAGATGCCTGGCCTGCTCTCTTGTCCGCACCTGACTGTGCTTGATTTCAAATACTTCACATTCCAGTTTCTCCGGGTCAAAGATCACCATGTCAAATTCTCCAAGGGCAAACTGCAGTACGAAGACTTCCTTTTCGGGCCAGTGCATCTTCGTTTCCAGCAGGACTATGTCTTCCAGCATCCGGCCCTGGATCTCGCTGAGTATCCGCTGCTTCAAAGCGCTGCGTTCACGGATATTCAAAGTTTCAATAACGGGATCCTCCGACAGTGCCTGAATCAAGGCAGAAGCCTGTGCATACCTGAGTCCCGGCTGGGAAACAAGTGTTCGATACCGCTTTCGGCAAGACTGGGGTATGGTTCGGATTTCCACTTCCTGGATCAAGTCCAGAGTTTCCAGATATTCATGAATCTCCTGACAGTGTACCTGCTCGATTCCCACCGTCATCTCTTCCTCTTCCGCAATCATCAGCCACTCCTTCAGCCTGTCTGTTACTGCCTGTCTGTCGATGTGGTCCAGAATATCATTGGGTTTTTTTCGATCCTTTCGGAGATTTCTGGCGGATAAGGCAAGGTCATGAGACTGAAACGCCCTGGTCAGCACTTCAATCGTGAAGCGGTGATTCACATCCTCAATGATCCGGTTCACAGCCCCTGTCAGTTCTCCCTGTTCATACAGGTCCTGCAGATTGCGGAAGTGACCGCCATTCTGCCAGCACCGCAATGAATGCTGAATGTTGTCCGCAATAGCCGAATCCACATATTCATCTGCCGCCCGTAAAGACCTGAAAGCCGAGTCTTCTGGATTATAGCGGGTCCCTGACATAGTCATCGTCCCCCCATACCGGATATACGTATCCACATCCCGGATTCCCAGAACCCGGGCAAACTCACCAAAAGAAATCCAGGTTGTATGAATGATCCGGCATCTGTCATACAGCTGACCAGAATGGGCCAGCATAAAAGAAAGAGAATCTGTACCGGAAAGCACAATATGCATGCCCGATGAGGCGAAAATGTCCGGCAAAAGAGCTGCTCCGTCAATAAAGTCTGAAATAAGGGTCACTTCGTCAATCAGCACAACGGTGATTCCCAGGGACTGCATGCGCTTCAGATCACGATTCAGATCGGCCAGCGTTCGTCCAGGCACCAGCTGTACATAGGCAGTCCGGTTCAGCTCATCTTCTTTCATCTCTGCAATCAGCTGCCGCAGCATTGTGGTTTTCCCGGTTCGCCGCAGGCCGCAGAGAATCAGGACTTTATCCTGTGGAGGACTGGACACATACTCCTGCAGCTGACTGAAACAGGTCCGTTTATTCCAGCCTTTCACCGGCTCCACAAAGGATTTCAGAGCTTTGCCTGTCAAAACTGTACAGAGAAATTCTTCTGATTCAGACCGTCCTGGATTCTTTCCGGTCAGCTGCCGCAGTTGCTTTTCCAGCTTCCTGCGTTCGTGGATTTCCTCAGACAGAACCGGAACCTCCGCCTCCGGTACATAAATCTCTCTGCGTTTTCCATTCTCCACGATCCGGTGATAGTGATACCTGTGCCCGTTCACATTCTTTACAGTCAGGCCTCCCCTGGGAAGTTCTGCGATTCTGGCCCTGAGTTCATCTGCTGTGCTCATGTCTGCCCTCCTCCGCTTCAAATTCCAATCTCATTATACCCTTTTATACCCCCAACCGTTATACGGGGGTATAAAAACTCAATGATTCTGAATTTGCTCTGTCTCTCTCTTTATACATGAAGAAAAAAAACCAGCTTTCCTGGCTCACTCGGGAAAGCTGGTTTGATAATGCGCCCTCCGGAAAGACGGGTTGGTCCTATGTCAAGAAAACGGACACTGATTTTAGAGAGTCGGCAGATACTGCCAATTCTACGAAAGATTTCCTCCGCTTCCTCCCTTGACAGTGGGGCCCACTATCCCCTGGACCCCTTTCTCTTGCCTTCATCCAAAGAGTCAATATCTGACAGTTCTTGGCTGAAGGCTCATCAGTCTACCAGGGGATAGCCCACTGTAAAGGGCGCTCCAGAATTCTTTCTCAGTCAGTGCTGGTCCTTTGGAACATTACTTCATATTCTGCTGGGGACATATATCCACAGTGGCTGTGTATCCGTTCAGGGTTGTACCAGTCATCTATATACTGACTCACCAGTCGGTATGCATGCCTGTAGTTCTGTATATCGAACCTGCTCAGCCATTCCCTCTTGATCAGGGAGTGGAATGATTCAATACAGGCGTTGTCATACGGAACTCCTTTTGCTGAATAACTGCGAATCATTCCTCTGGTCAGTTTTCTGTACAGATCACAGGTATAGTGGATTCCTCGGTCCGTATGAATCATTATCGGTTCCTGGGACGGCCGGCGTTTTCTGGCTTCTTCGATCGATTTCAGAATTGGACCTGTGTCCAGCGTTTTTGTAAGCTTCCAGGAAATGATCCTTCTGGAATACAGATCCATGATGCAGGCAAGGTAAACGAATCCGTCCAGCTTTGTGTGGATATAGGTGATATCTGTGCACCATACGCAGTTTGGGTGAGCCGGAGAGAAGTTTCTATCCAGAAGATTCTTCAGATTTCCACTGAAATCACTTCGTATTGTGGTTTGTGTATGAGGCTTGACCCACTGTGCTCGGATCCCCATTTGACGCATATAAACACCAACGGTCCTTTCTGTAATGGAGATCCCTCCTGAGTTCAGGATTTTAGCGATTTTTGGCGCTCCGTAGTTTTCGTGGCTGTCTTCATAAATCTGAAGGATGGCCTTTTTCACATCATGCCTGCGCTTTTCCTGGTGGCTGGGTTTCCGCTTTAAATAGTCGTAATAGCCAGATCTTGAAAGACCAAGTTTATGAAGCACCCTGGATACCGAGAATTGGATTCCAGCTTTATGATCCTCGGCAACAAGTTCGTATTCGACCTGCTTCAGTTTCCCAGAATGCTTATGGCTTTTTTTAGAATCTTCAAAGCCTCCTGTGAGTCCCTGAGTTCTCGTTGAAGCCTGACATTTTCTTTGAGAAGGTCTTTTTCTTCCTTGTCATTATTATGAGCTGTCACAGCTGAAAGACCGGATCGGTTGAAATCTGCCCTCCATCTTTCCAGGGTGCTGCGGCCTACACCAAGTGTTTCAGCACATTCTATAACGGTCATTTCTGGATGGTTAGTCAAAAATTGAACCGCATCCTGCTTGAATTCATCTGTAAATGTTTTACGTTTCTTTGCCATAGATTTTCCTCTTTCATAGTGATTGTAGTTCTATGACATAGATACCGGTATTCTTAGAATCTCTAAATGGACTGTCCGTAAATTATTCTAAGGTCAGGTCTGCTTAGGAGGGGATCGTGACAGGCCCTGTCCATCCGGATTCATCAGTCATGCAGAATCCTTCCTCTTTCCGTCTCTCTTCACCTTTGCGACAATTTCACACAGACCGGATATAAAAGACAGACAACCCTGCCGTACAATGAAAGTGTTTTAAGGGGGTGTCTCTTTT
The DNA here is from genome assembly GCF_001564455.1 of Faecalibaculum rodentium. Lineage (GTDB taxonomy): Bacteria > Bacillota_I > Bacilli_A > Erysipelotrichales > Erysipelotrichaceae > Faecalibaculum > Faecalibaculum rodentium. Next base: position 152,029 of record NZ_CP011391.1, on the reverse strand, counting down.
GGGACAGAATCTGTTCTTTTTCCTCACGAACAAGAAGCAAACAAGCTTTCTCTATGACAACCTGAGTCTCCGCGATGGGATGTGGCTCATGCGTGAACATGGCTACACATCGGTGCCGGTGGTCGCGCCGGATGGAGAGTACAAAGGCGCCGTCACGGAAGGCGATTTTCTCTACTACCTGACAGACCATCCGGACACGGACCTGGATACTATCACCATCGGCGAGATTCTTCGGCCGGGGTTCATGCACGCTGTTCCATTCAATGTCAGTATGGGGGAGCTTCTGGCTGCAAGCCTTGAACAGAACTTCGTGCCTGTAGTGGATGACCGCAATATATTCATAGGGATCGTGACGCGAAAAAACATTCTCGCGTATCTGATGCGTGACAGAAACGTGAAGGACGAGACAACCGAATAATCAATTGAGGAGGCAGCCGCCTCCTTTTATAATGAATTACCGCCATTTTACCGCCATTTGGCGGTAAAATGGCGGTAATCCCTGGCTTTCGCAAAAACTGAAAAAGGGCTGAGCCCCCCAGCAACCATCATCAGAACTGTCAGCGAAGATAATCTGAAAACCATTGTGACGCAGGCAGGCAAAGCCCCCAGCTGGGCCAATGCGCAGGCATGGAAGGTGTATATCGCAACCGGAGATACACTGGCCAGGATCCGCGCCCGTCATGAAGAAATGGACAAAGAGGGAGATTACGGTCACTCATTCTTCCGCGTAATGCACCTGACAGAGTGGGCAAAACAGCCCCGACACATCATGGCCGACTGGGGACGTCAAGCGCGAAGACTTCATGGGGTAGAAGTTACCCGCTTTCTCCAAGGTGAATGCCAATCTCTTCGATGCCCCGACCGTTACCTATCTGGCGATTCACAAAAACTCCACTCCCTGATCTGTGTATGACCTGGGATCCTTCGGCTATGGACTGATGCTCAGCGCACGGAATCTCGGTATCGGTTTCATGCCAGCCTATGAACTGGTGAAGTACCTCGACCTTCTTGCAGAGGATCTGGGTATCGATGAAGAATATGTAATCGCGATGGGCGTAGCCCTGGGCTACAGTGCCGATACGAATCTGGACCAGTTCCACAGTTGCCGGAGGCGGCACCCTTGGAAGCCAGATCGACTACCAAGGGTGCGATATGCGGATTTGATATGACGTTCCGGATACACACAGTTTCTTCCATTACCCGGACAAAGCCCCGGATTGAAAAACTTGAACAGATATACAGTGCCGTCCAGTCAGGACAGTTGCCGCCGGCCCTTGCGGGTCTGAGAGATTCAGTGCAGGTGATCAAGTCTGCCGGAGACAAGATCGACTATGAAGCGGATCTGGCAAAAGCGCTAGCCGATGCGGGCCTGGTGAACGAGTGCCTGCCGGAAGTGCTGAGCACGAAGCAGGATTTCTTCAAAAAGGCGGCGCCCTTCATCACAAAGGAGATAGTGGTCGCGACGAATAACTCCTCGCTGCTGCCTTCGCAGATGACTCCGGATGTGTCATACCCCGAAAACTTTCTGGCGATGCACTTCGCCAACATGATCTGGCAGGAGAATCTCTGTGAAATCATGCCGTCGATGCTGACAGCGCCTGGCACGACGGAAAAAGCGAAGGACTATGCCCTGAAGATGGGGATGTGCCCCATTGTCATGAACAAAGAGCATGCGGGATATCTCCTGAATTCGCTGCTCATTCCGTTCCTGAATGTGGCCTAGACCCTGGTGGCAGAGGGAATTGCCGATCCCCAGGCCATCGACCTGGCCTGGGGATCAAGACGGAGACCGGCACTCCTTACGGGCCTTTCGAGATGCTGAACATCATCGGACTGCCGACAGCCCTGCACATCGTGCAGGAGGACCCGCGGTCCCGGGAGCTCGGGACAGTTCAGAACAAAATCGCGGTGAAGCTGCAGTCGATGATTGCCAACAAGGAGCACTTTTAAGCAGTCAAGCCTGGAACAAAGCAAGTGAAAAGAGCCAGCCGGCACTTTCTCTTAAGGGAGAGTCCTGGCTGGCTTTTTCATGTTTCGAATGGCCGCAACCGGCAGCGAACGAGAAAACAAGGCAGATCCGCCTCCATCTAAGGCCGGATCTACCCGTTTCAACAAGAACAATATTTTTGAAGAACCAGATATTCCCGAAGTGCCGGAGGAACCGCGTTAATCCTTAATCCTTAATAGGAACAATATTTACCACGTTGTCTTCAGTTATAAGTGGTACGGATTTGTCGCGTTAATCCTTAATAAGAACAGTATTTACCACTGACCTTGTGGCTAAGGCTATCAAAGCCTATAACTGGCGTTAATCCTTAATAAGAACAATATTTACCGCTCTTCAGAGAGCTCAAAACCCTCGAAACTATGACGCGTTAATCCTTAATAAGAACAATATTTACCGGACAAGCATTCCGATGGATGGAAAGACGTGATTTCCAGCGTTAATCCTTAATAAGAACAATATTTACCGTACAAGATGGAATCTGCTGCCTATGAAATGTGGAAGCGTTAATCCTTAATAAGAATAATATTTACCACAACCTATGAGACTGTAGAAAATGCAGTTATGTACCGCGTTAATCCTTAACAAGAACAATATTTACCTTACAACTTTGCTAAAGCGACTGATAAAGAAAACATGCGTTAATCCTTAATAAGAACAATATTTACCCGGAAGACGCTTAGGAAATTGCAGAAATGGCGGGCGTTAATCCTTAATAAGAACAATATTTACCACACAAGACGTAAAGATCCGTGAATATCTCTTTGACGGCGTTAATCCTTAATAAGAACAATATTTACCAAATATCACAGTTTACCACAAAGATGGAAAAGTCTTGGTTAGCGTTAATCCTTAATAAGAACAATATTTACCTGACTTATCGCAGACAGTTCCCTTCCTTTTGTTTCCCATACATGAACAAAACCAGTTTCCTGCTGCAAAAAAGGCTGGTACAAGAGGATTATAAGCCCATTTCAATCGACGCTGATGGAAAAACAGGCTTATATTTGCTCCAATTCCGGCTTGTTTTTATGTAATTGTCGATAAATCACTTTAAGACTAAACTGAATTGTCTTTCGTTCGTTATCTCTTTCTGTTGAAAGCGCTTAAAATACAGAGAACATTGAACTGCGGTAAGCTATAATGTTATTTGTCCTTGTGACATACTAATGAGTCTATTACTTAATCGGGCTCTGCCCTTTTAGAAGAAAGTCCAGGAAAGGAATGTTATGCAATATTTTACATTTTTGGGTACAGGCGGCAAAAACGGCTACCGGGAAGCCTGCACCTATTTTGAAAACGAACCTGAAGAGATTGAAATAGCGCGCTACCTGCAGGAAGTCATATACAAAAAACATGCAGATGAAATTTCCGAGGTTCTGGTCTTTATCACGCCGGAAGTTAAGGAGAAAACATTTCCTGAACTCCGGGCGCTGCTTCCGGATGTGAAAATCACGGAAATCATGCTGCCTGCGGATGTGGACACCGAAGACTTTGTAAAACTTCTTCAGGAACACTTGAAACAGGATGGGGAAGCTCTCTTCGACGTAACGCACTCTTTCCGCCATCTGCCAATGAAATTCCTCTTCGCCCTGCGCTATGCCGAGCAGATGAAGAACACGAAAATCAGGCACATCTATTATGGGATGATGAAATACTACGAATCGGCTCAGGAAGAATGCTGCATCACCGATGTGCTGAATGATTATGAGACGCAGAAAATCAGCAGCCTTCTCTCGCAGTTCGACCAGTCCCTGACAGCCCAGGTTGCAGACTGGGAAGGATTTGTTACGACAGATCAGAAAGTGGAGCTGTTTCTGCAAAGACTGGCTGATTTCAATGAAATGCTGGAACTGTGCGAGTTCGACGCCTGTCTAAACATCGCTCAGCGCATCACGGAAACCGCACGCAGTCTTACGAAGGACCCGGACAAATATTTCATGCTGCTTCCTCTGACGCAGAAAATCAGTGAAAAGCTTCGGGGCGTGCTGTCACATCCGAAAACGAAGGATCAGAAATCAGCCCTGATTCGGGTTCTTCTGGCTCACCACAGATTCCAGAACGCCGTGACATTCACGGATGAATTTTTCCGGGAAGAACTGATTCGGACTGCTCTGGGCAATATCTCTCCCAAATCTTCCATGGCTGAGGTGGCCAGCCTGCTGCATCTTCCGGACTGGCTTAGGAAAGATTTCGGCTATACCTGCTCTCAATACATCCGCGACTCGCTGATTCTCGGCAAAGACTACGTACCGCCCAAATGGTATGACATGGAAAGCTATGTCCCGTTCTCCGGTGCCGGTGTGAAGAAAATACGGTTCGTCACCGGCAACCCGGAAGCACAACAAACCATTCTGGACTTTTTCAGCGAGGTTCGAAACCCCATCAACCACGGCAACACCCTTAAAAACAAGGAGCGCCTGCCATATCTGACTGAAAAAATGCTCTCCATTGTGGATGCGCTCTAGGAAGGAGTGACCATGATCTCTCAAAATATTCTGGATGCCGCTCTGGGCGGTCTGCTGCATGATATCGGCAAGATGGGACAGCGGACCCTGACCCGTTCCGACCTGACAGAGCAGGAGAAATACATGACCCCTGTGCACAAGGGCGGCTATCATACCCACCTGCATGCCGGATATACCAGCCGGTTTCTGCAGGACATTCTGAAACAGGACAGCAAATTTGAAGCTGCCGTCAGCTCCCATCACTTGAACCCGCCTCTGAACCAGCCGCTCTCCGGTTACATTCAGGATGCGGACCGCCTCGCTGCGCAAATCGACCGTGATGATGATATCGGTGACACCGACCAGGCCACGGGGGAGAAAAGTTCCTTCCAGCAGGTCCGGCTCAACAGCATTTTTTCTGAAATAGACTTCGGCCAAAACAGAAAGGATTCCAAATTCCGCCTGTCAACGCTGAGCAGCTCCTCCAGTCCGGAGACCGGTCTGCCCGTTTCCTCCAAAAAGGAAGCGGCGGAAGAGTACGCCGGACTCTATCAGCAGCTGATTGATGAAATCCTGGCAGAGCCCCAGGGACTGAGCAGCCGCGACCGGCATTCCTTTGACCGGATCTTGGGTCTTCTCTATGAATATGCTTCCCTGGTCCCTGCATCCACTTATGAAGGGGACAGGACGTTTGTCAGTCTGTACGACCATTCAAAACTGACAGCCGCGATTGGCTCCTGCTATGCGGCTTCGGACTCGGACTGCTTCCGGCTGCTGGAGTTTGACATCTCCGGAATTCAGAACTTCATCTTCCAGGTCACAGAGGGCGGCCAGCAGAAAACAGGCATTGCCAAAGCGCTTCGAGGCCGCTCGCTCTTCATCAGCCTGGTGACGGATTTCATTGTCCACGCCTATCTGCATGCTTTCGGGATGACACAGGCCAATATTCTCTTCAGCACCGGAGGCGGCGCCCTGCTCCTGCTCCCGGACACGGAGGACTATGACAGGAAGCTGAAAGCCACATCGCAGCAGCTCCTCAGGGATCTCTTCGATATCTTTCACACGGATATCACCTATGTCTATGCCTCCATCCGGGTGACCCGGGATGAATTCATCCGCTTCAAGCCGGACAAGGCAATCGAGCTGAAATCCATTCTGGAGGAAGAAAAGACCAGAAAATTCTCGGAGATTGCAGAATCCGAACTGTTCCATGAAGAACCTTCGACACAGAAGCTGTGCCCTCTTTGCGAGCATGTTTTCACCACTCAGGATATCTGTCCGATCTGCGACATCATCACCCGGCTGTCGGATTTCTTCGTGAAAAACGACGACCTGTATGTCGTTTTCTCGTATTCTGGACAGCCTGAGCTGGATGACAAAGACGGTGTCACCTTCGATATAGGGCCGGCCTCTTTCTCTCTGGTCAACACAAAAGGGCTGGAATCCCTGCATGACAGCTTCAGCTATGTGGAAACCATCAACCGGAGCCGCCTGGGCCTGACCCGCTATATCGCCAATGATGTGCCTCTGTACCCCAATGGAAAATCTCTCCGGATTCAGAATTTTGAGGAAATCGCGAAACTGGCTCCTGAAGCCAACTGGGGAGATCCCAAGCTGGCCATCCTGAAAATGGATGTCGACAACCTGGGAGCGATTTTCGCCTACGGATTGCCCAGGGAAACCAGGTCTATCTCGAAATTCCTGACCCTCAGCCGGCTGATGGAAGTCTTCTTCGGCAAGCAACTGCCGGAAATCTGTCAGGACGTGAGTCTCGCCGTCAATCCGGATCTGGACTCAGCAACGGATACCATGTTTTACATTGACTACGCCGGCGGCGATGACCTGGTGATCATTGGCCCAGCTGCCGGTATCCTGCGGCTTGCGGATGAAATCCACAGCAAATTTCTGGAATTCACGCACAACGAAAACCTGACCATTTCCGGCGGTGTATTCATTCAAAGGCCCCAGGAACCCGTCCGGTTTGGCATTCAGAAAGCGGAAGGTCAGCTGGAGCTGTCCAAGTCTATGCCGGATAAAAACAGCCTGACACTGCTGTCCACTTCCATTCCATTCAGTCAGTATCACGGGCTTCTGCAGACAGTGGACGCCTGTCGCGGGGATATCCGGGAAAGCAGGATCTCCAGGACAAATTTTTACCGGCTGATGAGCGTCCTGGACGTGGATGACTTCAACGAATTCAGCCGGCGGGTCCCTGTTCTGCTGTACAGCCTGTCACGGACAGTGCAGGATCCGGGCTGCAGAAACCACTGGGTGCGTGAGATTTCCGCCATCCGGTCACCGGAGGACATGCCTGCCCTTCGCCGGCTGGTCCTGATCATGAAACTCGCCATCATGGAAACAAGAGAGGAATAGAATATGGCTTACCAGGATAACAAATACAGAAACGATCACGGCTACAACCGGAATCCGGGAAATTACAACAACCAGAGGAACAATGCTGTTTCATTCGAAACGGTCACGGTCCCTCTTTCCGTTCAGTACAAAGACAAAGCGAAGCTGTACCTCACAGACGGGGTCGCCCAGAAAACAGCCAGGCAGTTTGTGGGAGCCAAAATCACCACGCACCAGCTGAGAAAAGTGCTCTCTCAGGCCAAGCAGGCTGTGACAATCATGGAAAGTGGCGGTTCCAGGTTCAACGAAGCCAGAAATGTACTTTTCATGCTGCTGCCCATGTCCGCCTACAACGCCGGCCGTCTTCCGGCAGTGAAGCCCTTGTACCTCTTTCTGAAGGCAAACATTTCCGAAGAAACGCTGAAGGGTCCGGAAGACATTTCAGTCTTCGACAGCCTGATGACAAGCATCGTCGCCTATCACAAATATGAAGAGGAACAGAACAAAAACAAGTCCGGGAGGAGATCATAATGCTTAAGAAAATACTGCGAATGAACTATGAACTGGAACTGCTGAGCGGTTTGCATATCGGCGGTTCTACCGATGTATTCGACATTGGCGGCGCGGATTCCACAATCATCAAGAACCCCATGACGGGTGAGCCCTATATCCCCGGTTCCAGCATCAAAGGCAAGATCCGGTCTGTTCTCACCATGAAATACGGTCAGATCGATGAAAAGGAACAGGACTATACCCTTGAAGATAACAAGGTATTCCTGAGTCTTTTTCAGCCGGTGGAAGATTTGAACCCCATTCAGGTCAGCCGCGCCATTTTCCGGGACGCGGTTCTTACCCCAGAGTCCAGGGACAGGCTGCAGCAGCATCTGGGAGCCGGCAATTTTACGGAAATCAAGGCGGAAAACAAAATCAACCCACTGAAGGGCAAAGCGGAAAACCCGCGCTTCATTGAACGGGTTCCAGCCTCAGCCGTTTTTGAGGGGGAGATCATCCTGCAGATTTTTGACGGCGACAACGAAGAAGAGCTCCGCCGGGGCCTGGAAGAAGGAATCCGTCTTCTGGAACTCAGCTATCTGGGCGGAAGCGGAACAAGAGGCTATGGAAAGATTGCCATTAACGACACTGACTTTGAAGAGGTGTCATGATGAAAACCTATCAGGCCACTTTCTGCGCGGGATCGGCCCTGACAGATTTGCCCTCTGCTCAGACGATTTTCGGAGCCATCTGCCAGATCCTGACAGATACGGAAGGAGAGGCGCCCCTGGCTGAATATCTGGATTCCTTTCAGGACCAGCCGCTGATGGTTCATTCCTCCCTGTTTCCCGAAGACCTTTTCCCCATGCCAAAGCGCAGTATCTTCTCTCTGGCTTTTGTCAATGAATCGGTCCACTCTTCCAATCCGCGAAACAAACTGCAGGCGATGGCCGGTTACAAGAAGTATAAAAAAATCCGCTATGTCAGCCGGAAAATCCTGGAGAATTATATCCTGCCCAACAGGTTTGAACAGCTGCAGAAAGACCTCCTTGCAAACCCGGAGCGCTTCACTCTTCTCGAATCGGGCATTCTGCGCCTGAGCTCGGAAACATCAGACTACCGGCAGAAGACTGTTCTTCAGACTCGTAACGGCAGCCGGGGCACCACGACCGAAAAGGATCTGTTTTACACAAAGACCATCTATCCGGATCCCGCCCAGAAGTTCTCCCTGTACATCAAGTCCGACTGGCCTCGAGAAAGAATCGAGGATTTGCTGATGAAACTGGAAATCTTCGGTCTGGGCAGTCGACGTACGGTCGGGATGAATGTGTTCACCCTGCTGGGTTTGAAGGAAATCCGGCTGCAGACCACGGGCGAACTACAATATCTTCTGTCCGACTGTGTTCCTGATGAAGCGGTAGACCTGGACCGGTCCTGCTATGGGCTGCAGTCGGCCGTTTTCCGCGGGTCAAAATCCTATAATGGCGGGTATTTCACCGGTCGTTACACGTATCTGACACCCGGCAGCCTGATCAACTCGGTGAACAGGAAAGGCTGGACGGGGATGCTGGTCAGGGACGAGTCGCAGGGAAAAACCGTCTGGCACTATGGAATGGGGTTTGTATTCTGATGGCTATCTACAAAACGATTACGCCTGTCCACATTGGCACAGGCAACGAAATTCCCGGGTTCGAGTATCACTGGTCCGGGAACAGGATTTCCCGCTATCTGGCGGATAATATCCTGAAATCTATCCCGCCCAGGCAGCTGCTGAACACCCGGATGCTGGAGGATCTTGCCAGGTACGCGGGAAAGACTCCGGAGAAGAAAGAAGCCGTTTACCGGCAGCTGCAGTCTTTCACGGATTTCGGCAAGCTTCATCCCATCTATACCTGCGCTTTGAATGTGGAGTACCCGGATGAAATCATTTATAAAAACGTCAGTGAGCAGATCAAAACGCTGGATACAGCCTATATTCCGGGATCCACGCTGAAAGGAGCCGTTGAGAATGCCTTCCGGTACCAGTTGCTGAAAGATCATTACGACCGGATCGAGCCCGAACTGCCGCAGTTTCTGCAGGAACTGGGCAACCGTTCCGTAAAAGAAGGCTTCATCCTCACTTTGCTGGGGGAACGGAAAGGGTCGGACGAGTTTTTCCGGAACCTGTTTGGCTGCCTGATCTGCCAAGACGTTCCTTTCCGGAACATGGAAGTTCTGCAAGGATGCCGTCTGGGCAAAACCGAGCGGAATGACATACCGATTCCCTATACAGAGGTGATTTCTCCGGCCCAGGAAACGCAGGGACCAGCCCTGTTCGTACTTGACGAAAAAAAGCTGGAACGCATGAGAGAAAATGCCACCGCTGCTCAGAGCCTCGTTCTGGATTCCTTCAATGACTCCTACCTTAAAAAGGCGTGCACATCCTATACGCTGGATATGCTGCAAAGCGACCTGACCCCTGACATGAAAAGGTATTTCGAAGACCAGGGGTTTGAGTATCTGTATGCGTTCTGCCAGGATTTGAAGCGCAAAATTGAAACCAGCCCAGAGGATACGGTTTACCTGCGGGTGGGAAAATATACCAATTATTTCTACAAGACCGTCAGCTGGCTGGTCAAGACCCGATCTTTCCGCCTGTACAGCGAATACTTTCAGCAGGCTTTTTCACCCCTTGGCCGGTCGAAAAAAGGTGCCAGCCTGGATCCCCGGAAAATGCCCTCCACCAGAACTGTTCTCTGGAACTATGATAATGCCTGGCTGCTGGGATTTCTGGAAATCCGGCCATGATCACCAAAGGAACTTACCGTGTCTGCTTTCCGGCAGGCGCTGTCTTTCACGAAAATCCATCGCTCATGCTGTACCGGGATATCATGAACTATATCCGCAAGCTGTCCTGCTTCAATGCAGACAAGAAGTGCCGCGATTGTCCGGAATCGGGTTTCTGCAAGTACCATCAGGTCAGCGGCGGAAACTTTGACTGGTCGCCCTCTCTGTTGATCCGGTCTTCTGTGTTTTATCACCAGGTAGCCGGTCCCGGGGAAGTGATGGATTTTAATTTTTTCTTCATCGGGTCGGGGATCAGCTTTCTTCCCTTCATTGAGCTTTTCTTTCAAAGCCATTCTCATCTTCATGGCATCCCCATGATCCTTAAGGGGTTTGAAAGAACCAGTATGGATGAAACGCCCCTGTCCGCAAAGGGCATCCGTATTCTGACACCGGTTGAATCTGCGGATATCTCTTCCGTTCTGCAGGAAATGGTTACCTGCTGGAATGATAAGTATCAGGCGGATATCGGCCTGTCGCTGACAGCAAGGAACAGACTGGAAAACCCGGTTCGGGTTTCTATGCCAGGCTTCCGCACCGGCGGAAGGGAAATACGTCCAAAGGGCTATGCCGGTCAGGTGAAGGAGCTGGAACTTCCGGCTTTTGCGCTGGAGACGGGAATCGGCAAATGGAATTTCATGGGAGGTGGCCGGCTTGAGACTGAAAGTGATTCTTGACTCAGACCAGATCACCCTGCCTTTGAACTACAAGAATTTGCTGCAGGGTGTCATCTATTCTTCATTCAAAAACGAAGAGTACGGGTCCTTCCTGCATAATACCGGTTATCAGAGTGGGCCGAAGCCTTTCAAGCTGTTTGTCCTTTCCGACTTGCTGGGGACTTTCCATATCCATGAACGGCAGATTACCTACTCCGGCAAGCTGGAGTTTTATATCGGCTCCCTGTCCAATGGTTTTCTGGAGACTCTTTATCAGCGCTGGCTTTCTGCCGGATCCCTGCGCCTTGGCACAAACAGACTGGAAATTTCTGCCATGGCCATTGAAGACCTGCCCTGGTTTCCCGATACAAAAGAAGTCACGATCAGGACCCTTTCGCCTGTCACAGCCTACCGCTCGGAAAACGGCAAATTTCAGTATTATTCTCCGGAAGAATCTGAATTCCAGACACTGTGTCTGCAGAACATCCAGGAAAAAAGCCAGGCTTACTTCAATTACTGTCAGGTGCCTGTTTTTTCCATCACTGATGTGAAGCAGGCCAGAAAGCGGATCGTTCATTTTAAGAATACGTTCTATATCGCCTACGCCGCCGAGCTGAAGGTTCTGACCAATTTCGAAACGCTGCAGCTGATCTGGAGCGCAGGTCTGTCTGCCAAGAATCCTGCTGGATTCGGCATGATTCAGGTTCTTTCATGAACCCGGTCTATCTGTACAAAAGCGGAGAGCTGAAACGTAAAGACAGTTCCCTCGCCCTGGAAAGCGCCGACGGAGAAGAAATTCTGATTCCCATAGAGCAGACAGAATCCATCTTCTGTTTCGGAGAAATCACATTCAACAAACGGCTGCTGGGTCTGCTGAACAGGCATTCGATTCCACTGCTCTTCTTCAATTATTACGGAGACTGCATTGGAAGTTTTCTTCCGGTGACGACCAGGACCGGGACCTGCCTGATTGCCCAGGCCAATGCCTTTCAGAATGAATCTGTCCGACTGATGATTGCCAAAAGCATCCAGTCAGCCGCCTTCCAGAATATGATCAATATCTGCAAGTACTATCAGAAAAAGGACAAAGATTTGAATACTGTCATAAGCAGCCTGATGCGACTGAAAGGCGAACTGACTGAAGCAGACTCTGTGGAGGAAATCCTGCTGCTGGAGGCAAAGTCAAAGTCTGAATATTACCAGATATTCGACATAATCCTTGCAGGAAGCGGATTCAGGTTCGGCCACAGGTCAAAACGGCCGCCTGCAACCCCCGTGAACTCCATGATCAGCTATGGTAACACCCTTCTGTACGGACAGCTGCTGGCTATGCTTCACCAAAGCCGCCTGGTCCCGGAAATCTCGTTCATTCACAGCGTGGTCAAGAAAGGAGCTTCGCTCCAGTATGACCTGGCGGATATCTACAAGCCTTTTCTTGTTGACCGGCTTCTGATGCGCCTGGTCCGTAAAAAGGAAATCAAGCGTCAGCATTTTGACCAGCAGGAAAACTCCTGCTACATGAACAAAGATGGAAGCAGGATATTTGTGGCAGCTTTCCAGCAGCTCCTCAAAACAACTGTGAATATCGACGGCCGCTCATTGTCCTATAAATCCATCATGATGCGGGACATCAACCGTCTGGTCAGATTCATCCAGGACCCAGACTCGGCAGATCTGCGCTTCTTTGAAGTCGGGTGGTAAGCATGAACGTTATCTGTGTCTATGATGTGGATTCAGCAAAGTGCGTCAAGCTGATGAAAGTGCTCCGACGCTATCTGTTCCACGTACAGGATTCGGTATTTCAGGGAGTGCTGACCCCGAAACAGTTCCGGGTACTCCAGAATGAGCTGAAGGAGCTGACCTCGGAAAAGGACTCGGTGATTTTCTACTTTACGTATAATGACAAGGACCTCAACACCACCTCCTATGGACGGGCACCGGAGGACCGGACCATTATCATGTGAAAATTCCATATCAGAAAGAGAGACCACCCGAAACTTGCGGAGTGGTCTTTTTCTGATGGCTGTCGGAAGACTGGTACCGACAGAACCATTCCTTCGTTAACCCTGAACAGGAACAATATTTACCCTGGATGGGGTCAGAGCTGCAGGTGACTGGAGCGGTGTTAATCCTTAATAAGAACAATATTTACCATTGTGAGCGGCCACAGTGTTTACCGCCAAAGTTTTAGCGTTAATCCTTAATAAGAACAATATTTACCACAGCGCAGAGCCACATGGTCAGCGCAGAGATTACGCGTTAATCCTTAATAAGAACAATATTTACCATGAAGGCGTTCTGACAGGTAAATGGATGAAGATTGTCGCGTTAATCCTTAATAAGAACAATATTTACCGAAATACCTGCTGACAAAAAATTATCAGGCAGCAGAGCGTTAATCCTTAATAAGAACAATATTTACCAAAAGCAAGTCAGACGTTATCGGAGTTGGTTAAAGCGTTAATCCTTAATAAGAACAATATTTACCTGGCTGGAATAGCCTAGGAGGTAAACACATGGAAAACTACAAAGCGTTAATCCTTAATAAGAACAATATTTACCTGTTTCAACCGCCATCAATAATTGTTTCCAGCTCATCACGCGTTAATCCTTAATAAGAACAATATTTACCCAAATTTGTATCTTCTCAGTGCCACACGGAAAATTGCTTGCGTTAATCCTTAATAAGAACAATATTTACCCCGGGTCAACCACGAAAGGCAGGACAACGGCTATTGAGCGTTAATCCTTAATAAGAACAATATTTACCTAGAAGAGGTGGCAGAGTGGGAAGGATTTAACGATATTTACAGCGTTTATCCTTAATAAGAACAATATTTACCCAGAAAAAACTGGATGAACGAATCATCCAGGGAAAGCGTTAATCCTTAATAAGAACAATATTTACCACGATGCCCGGGGAAGATTGATGGTGACAGCGCTGCGCGTTAATCCTTAATAAGAACAATATTTACCACAAACGCAGATGTAAAATGTTATATCCGTGAAACAGCGTTAATCCTTAATAAGAACAATATTTACCAAGACGAAATGCAGACAGCAGATTACGACAAATTAGAGCGTTAATCCTTAATAAGAACAATATTTACCTCAACAGCATGCTTCTGACTGAGGGCTGGGACTGGCGTTAATCCTTAATAAGAACAATATTTACCCTTATGGCCCATGATCTTTTTGACGACTCTGGCATCGGCGTTAATCCTTAATAAGAACAATATTTACCGGTATTTCCCAGCAAAGAAGACCTGGACGAATTCTAGCGTTAATCCTTAATAAGAACAATATTTACCAAGGAGACACACACATGAACATCATTGAAGCGACAAAGCGTTAATCCTTAATAAGAACAATATTTACCCGTAACTGGAAATGGATGTAAGGAGGATACAACCAGCGTTAATCCTTAATAAGAACAATATTTACCCAACTTCCTGAACGAGGCACGATACCAAAAACTTCAGGCGTTAATCCTTAATAAGAACAATATTTACCGATCCGGAGTTTGATGACGTGCTAGCAGAGCTCCAGGCGTTAATCCTTAATAAGAACAATATTTACCCGTAATCTGAAGAAAGCTGTCCGTGAAGCAGATTGCGTTAATCCTTAATAAGAACAATATTTACCTAAAACAATGTTTAATGAATCTAAACTTCAGAAACACTTGCGTTAATCCTTAATAAGAACAATATTTACCTGAAGCAATGACGCAGGGAATCATCAAAGAAATGGCAGGCGTTAATCCTTAATAAGAACAATATTTACCGAGCAGCAGGAGCGGGACAGCCTGAAAATCGAAAACGCGTTAATCCTTAATAAGAACAATATTTACCGAAACGATTCTGGTTCTTACTGGTGCAACACGTGGAGCGTTAATCCTTAATAAGAACAATATTTACCATATGCCTGTTTATGAGCTTACAAACCAAGAATTATATTGCGTTAATCCTTAATAAGAACAATATTTACCAGGAAAGGAAATAAAAAAATGTTTAAGAAATCTAAACTTGCGTTAATCCTTAATAAGAACAATATTTACCAAAATGCGGATCCTGATACGGACTTGGACGACGTCATCAAGCGTTAATCCTTAATAAGAACAATATTTACCTGAGACCTCGCGGACAAAAATCATAGTCTGTCTTCAGTTCATGAACAAAACTACTCGTTTTCTGTCCCAGTCTCCGGATACAAGCTGATTATACGCCAAAAACCATCGACGTTCCCTCAAAAACAAGGCAGATTCGCCCCTCATTTAAGGCTGAATCTGCCAAATCGTCGATAAACTTTATCCCTTCTGCACCTATTTCTCCCCCGATTTCATCAGCACAAACGTCACCGCTGCCGCAACAACAAAGGCTATGGCCGCAGCAATGATCTCATTGACCAGGTTCATGGCCGAGGCCCCGGTGAAGCTCAGGAACACCAGTAAACTCGCCACGGGTACCAGGTTGGTGCACACGACACCGGTAATGCCGGCATACAGCGCCCCGCAGAATCCCCCGGCCATCATCCCCGCCAGGGGCTTTTTGTACTGGAATCCCACGCCATAGAGCCCGGGTTCGGTTACGCCGCCAATCATCTGGGCAATGACGCAGCTCATGGCTTTGGCCTTGTCTTCGGTTCCCCGCAGGGCAAGAAAGGCGCCGAGGCACATGCCGCCTATGGAGAAGGAACTGGCGGTGCAGGCGGGGAAAATCAGGGCATCGACTTCGCCGGTGGCGAGAATGGTGATGATGGTCGTGATGAAGATCCAGTGCATGCCGGACATGACGATGTACTGCCAGAAGGCGCCAATGAGGGCCATGGACAGAATCGTGCCAATACCGCCCAGGCTTCCAAGGCTCAGGACGAAGTCACAGATGAACTGACCGAGCCAGGTGCCCAGGGGTGCGACGAGGCACAGGGTGATGGGCAGCATGACGAGAATGGTCAGGAAGGGAACAAAGACGTCCTGGAGGACTTTGGGGATGACTCTTTCCACGCCTTTGTAGACGTAGCTCATGATCCAGCAGGAGAGCAGGATGGGGAGAATGGTGCCGGAATAGGCCAGACTGGGAACCGTGAGGCCGAACACCACCAGGCTCTGGTCCAGGGCTGCAAAGGTGGGGTGGATCAGAATGGCACCAAGGAACATGCCGAGCAGTCCGCTGACTTTGAAGTAGGTCGCAGAGGTATAGCCGGCGTAGATGGGCAGGAAGTAGAATCCTGCATCAGCGACGAAACTGAGCAGGATGTACAGATCGCTGTCGGCATGTATCCAGCCAAGGACGTCGGGGCCGAAGACCGCCAGGAGTGTCTTGAACATGGCGGCGCCGATCAGCACCGGGATCAGAGGTACGAGCGAACCGGACAGTGCGTTGAGGATCGCAGAGCCCACAGACTTCAGTTTCTTCATAACCTTCCCTCCTCCCGCCGTTCTCTCCAGGTACGGCGGGTTTTCACGTTCCCATAATAACATAATGATAGGACATTGATTCGGAGGGCCGGTGATTATACAGGTGTAATCTCCGGCCCTCCGAATCAAAAGACAGTCCTGTCCATAAGTGTTGCAGAGTCGGCTGATGGGCCTGGTCGAATCCGTAAAGGAAAAAATGTCGCAGCTGTGACAAAAATTCCGGATATTTTGGCGCACGTGCGACAAAAGTTCCACTTATGATCCTCCCCGGCAGCCATCATCGACATCCTGCGGATCTTTCCTTACAGCTCAATGGCCGGCTGTGTCTTCAGTTCCGCCATCTCCGGTACAGGTACGCCAAAGTTTTCCGCCACCAGTCTGCCAATGGCCGCAAAGGTATCCTGCTCCGGCAGCGGCCCTCCCTGCTTCATGGATGGGCTCCAGGCCAGCAGCGGCACGCGCTCCCGGGTGTGATCCGTGCCGGTCCAGGTGGGGTCATTGCCATGATCGGCTGTCACCAGGAGCAGATCATCCGGCCTCAGGGCCTGCATCAGCTCCCCGAGCCTTTCATCAAAGGCTTCCACCTCCCGGGCGTATCCCGGCACATTGCGCCGGTGGCCCCATTTCGCGTCGAAATCCACGAGGTTCGTGAACACCAGCCCTGTGAAGTCCCGCTTTGTCAGATCAATGGTCTGCTCCATGCCCTGCACCGAGGAATCGGAGTGGATCGCCTCGGTGATGCCTTCGCCGTCAAAAATATCCCGGATCTTCCCCACGGAAATCACCTCGAACCCCGCATCCTTCAGGCTGTCCAGCACGGTGTGGCCAAAGGGCTTCAGGGCATAGTCGCGGCGGTTGGCCGTCCGCACGAACTCCCCCGGTTTCTTCCCCACATAGGGTCGGGCAATGACACGCCCGACTTTCCATTCCGGTTTCATGGTCAGCCGCCGGGCAATCTCGCAGCACCGGTACAGCTCCTGGAGTCCGAACGTCTCCTCATTGCCGCAGATCTGCAGGACGGAATCCGCTGAGGTGTAGACAATCATGTGCCCTGTGGCGATTTCCTCCGGCGCCAGTTCCTCCAGGATCTGAGTCCCGGACGCCGGGCGGTTGCCGATGACCCTGCGGCCGGTCTCCCGTTCCAGGGCCTCGATCAGTGCCGGCGGAAAATGCCCGAAGGTCTGGAACGGCGTGTCGATTTTGAGCCCCATCATTTCCCAGTGCCCGGTCATGGTGTCCTTCCCCGCCGATGCTTCGTTCAAAAACCCATACCTGCCCACAGGGGCCGGATCCGGTGTCTGGTGGGCGAGTGGCCTCAGACTGCCCAGCCCGAGTTTCATCAGCACGGGAATCTTCCAGCCGGGTGTGGCCTGGGCAATGTGCCCCATGGTGTCGGCTCCTTCATCCCCGAACGCCGCCGCATCCCGCGCACCGCCGGCCCCGAAGGAATCCACCACCACGACAAAAATCCGTCTGTATGCCCCGGTCCGCCTCGTCACTGCACGAGCTCCAGGGCAACTTTCATCATCTGCGTGAAGCCGGTCTCCCGATCCTGGCTGGACAGGCCGCTGCCCTCCAGGGGCTTGTCGGAGATCGTCAGCAGACACAGGGCCTTCTTCCCGGCCCTCGCCGCATTGAGGTACAGCGCCGCAGCTTCCATTTCCACCGCCAGGATCCCCATGGACTTCCACCGCAGGAGCGCATCTTTCTGGTCGTTGTAGAAAATATCCGAAGACAGAATGTTCCCGGCCATCACCCGCACCCCGAGTTCGTCGCACAGAGAGACCGCGTTCATCGCCAGGTCGAAATCCGCTGTCGGGGCAATGATACCCGGCATGTTGAACTGCGTCGCATAGTTTGAATCCGTGCTCGCAGCCACGCCGACGACGAGATCCATCAGCTCCAGCTCCGGTGCCAGTCCTCCGGCACTGCCGATGCGGATGATGGTATCGACGCCATAGAAATTGTAGAGCTCATAGGAATAAATGCCGATGGAGGGCATTCCCATGCCCGATCCCATGACCGTGACGTCTTTCCCGTTGTACTTTCCGGTGTATCCCAGCATGTTGCGGACGCTGTTGACCTGGACCGGATGTTCCAGAAAGTGCTCGGCGATGTATTTTGCCCGGAGTGGATCGCCGGGCATCAGAACGGTTGAGGCGATCTGACCGGGTTCTGCCTGAATGTGTGGTGTGGACATACAAGATTCTCCTTTTCCTTGCTTCTCTTGGATCTGTCTTCATCATATCCGTCTCAACAGGTTCTGACCATATTGAGCTGTCCGGCAGACTGCCGGTACAATACAACAAAGGAGGACACATCATGAAATACAGCCAGAACGGACTTCCCTATCATATCGGCGTATCCGCAGAGGACATCGGCCGCTATGTGCTGCTGCCCGGAGACCCGAAGCGGGTGAAGAAAATCGCGTCGCATCTGGACAGCGCCCGGAAAGTGGGGGACAGCCGGGAATACGAAACCTGGACTGGCATGCTGGATGGCGAACCGGTGACGGTGATGTCCACAGGCATCGGAGGTCCCAGTGCAGCCATCGCCCTGGAGGAGCTGTCCGATCTGGGAGCCCACACGTTTATCCGGGTCGGGACCTGCGGCGGGATTCAGCCGGAGGTCAAAAGCGGCGACCTGGTCATTGCGACTGCCGCAGTCAGGCAGGACGGAACAAGCCGGGAATATGCCCCGCTGGCCTGGCCGGCCACGGCGGATTTCGATGTGATGTCCGCTTTGCATCAGGCAGCACCCAGGGCTCATCTGGGTGTGGTGCAGACCAAGGATTCCTTCTATGGCCAGCACGATCCCGACCGGATGCCTGTGGCGGGCAGACTCAACGGGGAGTGGGAGGCGTGGAAGCGCCTGGGCGTCCTTGGCAGCGAGATGGAATGTGCGGCGTTGTTCACCGTGGCTGCGTACCGGAAGGTGCGCTGCGGCGCCGTGCTGCTGGTCATGGCGAACCAGGAACGGGAAAAAACCGGACTGGCCAATCCGGTGGTCCGGGATACAGAACAGGCCATTGAAGCAGCGATCCGGGGAATGCGGATGCTGCTCGTCCGGGACCGGGAGGCCGCAGGTCTGCAGGAGACAGACCGTGACTGACCGGCGGATCCTGGAAGAGGCGCAGTCTGCTGCCGCCAATGCCTATGTCCCCTATTCGCACTTCCCCGTGGCAGCGGTCCTGGAACTGAAGGATGGCACGCTGCTGTCGGGATGCAATGTGGAAAACGCCAGTTATGGCCTGTGCATGTGTGCGGAACGCAATGTCCTGTTCATGTCGGTGACCTGCGGTGTCCCGAAGGAAGAGATCGCCTCCCTGACGGTCTATGCGCCCACAGAGTCCCTGACTACGCCCTGTGGTGCCTGCCGGCAGGTGATGGCGGAACTCCTGGAACCGGATACGCCCGTCATCGTGACAAATGGCACACAGGAGAAACGGTATACGGTGCGCAGCCTTCTACCGGATTCCTTCATGCTGGCGCCCTGAAAAATCATGCAGCCCACGGTTTCCGGCCCGAAAAAAGACAGACAATCGCGAATGGAGCCCGGTATGATACCTGGTTTTGCAGGACCTGATTCCGTGACAATATGTCACAGTTGCGGACAGACCTTCTTTGCAAATGGCCAAAGGTTTCTGCTAAAATCCCTATTGCACAAATCGAGTTTTCAACAACGACACGAGCTTTCGCAGCCGCAACGGTACAGATGGAAAACACCGGCGGCTGCTTTTTACTGCCGCCCGCATTTGCGCGGAAGGAGCATCGATTCATGAACGACAGTGCAATTCTTGGCAGTGGAAAGCTGTCCTCTCTGCTTGCGAAATTCGCAGTTCCCTGCATCTTTTCTCTGATCATATCGTGTCTTTACAATATCGCCGACCAGATTTTTGTCGGCCAGGGCATCGGCTATGAAGCCAATGCCGCCACGGGTGTCGTTTTCCCCATCACCGTCATTGGCTGGGGAATCTCCCTGTTTTTCGGAGACGGCGGCGCCGCAATGCTTTCCATGAAGATGGGAGAAAATGACAGAAAGTCCCTGCCTGCCATTGTCGGCAGCACGGTCATGGCCATCCTGATCACCGGTCTGGTCCTGATTGCCCTTTGTTATCTTGGCGGCACCGGCCTGCTCACTGTGATCGGGGCAACCGAAGCCACTCTGCCCATGGCATGGTCCTACGGTGTCATTATATTCGCCATGATGCCGCTGGCCATGGTCCAGAACGGCCTGGCTTCCATCATCCGGGCCGACGGGTCGCCTGAGTATGCCATGGGTGCCATGATTGTGGGAGCCGTGATCAACCTGATTGGCGATCCTCTGACGATCTTCGTCTTCCACTGGGGCATCCAGGGAGCCGCAATTGCCACGATCGCGGGACAGTTTGTCAGCTTCCTGCTCTGCATCGGCTACCTGTTCCGGGCGAAAAATTTCCGCCTCTCCTGGCCGTCCTTCCTCCCCAAATGGCACAGCCTGACTGGCGTGATGATGCTTGGCACCTCCAGTCTGATCACGCAGCTTTCCATTGTGGTCATCACGATCCTCAACAACATTCTGCTGGTTCACTACGGCGCGCTGTCCGCGTATGGCTCTGACATTCCGCTCGCAGCCTTTGTGGTTCTCATGAAGCTGTTCCAGATCGTGCTGAACATTGCCATCGGCCTGGCAGCCGGGGCACAGCCCATTGTGGGGTACAACTACGGATCCGGCAAATGGGACCGCGTCACCCATCTGTTCTGGCTTGTCATGGCCTGGACCTTCGGGCTGAGTCTGGTCTGCACCATGGCCTTCGAGTTTTTCCCGCTGTTCTTCGTGCAGCTTTTCGGCGCCAGCTCAGAACTGTATGTGGAATTCGCCTGCAACTGCCTGCGCATCTATCTTTGCCTTCTGCCTCTGACCTGTGTACAGAAAGGATGCGCCATCTTCCTGCAGTCCATTGGCCATGGCAAGTCGTCGGCGTTCCTGGCTGTGCTGCGGGACGGCCTGCTCATTGTCTTCACGCTGGTGGTGCCGATGTTCCTGGGCCTCGAGGGCATTTTCTGGGCCGCACCCTGTGCCGATGTCATTGCCTTTGCCCTGACGATCCCAGTCATGCAGACTTCTTTGAAGAAACTGAAAGGCGACGCACGGGTTCCCGTGACACAGCCGGCCGCCTGATTTATCCCCGAATACAGTCAAACCGCGCAGTGTACAAACAGTCTTGCGCGGTTTTTCTCATTTCCATGCAACATAATCCAGATCGTGGCTGTTGTTGTGGATTTCAGGTGTTGATGGCTGCCTGCAGCCAACCCTCACATTTCCCGCTCATACCGGATGCGGTACCAGATTCCGGTGATTTCCACAAACAGATAGGTGCAGACCAGCATCACGATAGGCACCAGATCCACCTGCATGAAAACAAATGCCACCATCAGGGCACCGAAGACAAATGTCATGACATCATAGGCCCTGGCCTTGGCTCGGGCTGCCACCGCAATATTGCGTTCATCAGCGGCTTCAATGGCCATCTGCTGCCGGATCTCCGGATAGGGCTGGAGGATGCGGTTCTGCACAAGTCCGGCCAGGCCGTGGCCGAACCATCCGCACCCCAGGGCTGTGAGCATGCCGCAAATGGCACGCAGCCAGCTGTTTTCCTGAACAGGCAGCTGCTTCATGGCCCAGAGACCGGCCAGCATGAGCATGATCCCCAGAACAGCTGTCATAAGATTTCTGTGTTTCATGTTTCCTCCTCCTCAAAAATGAATACTTCTTCGATGGTCCTGTGAAAATGCCTGGCAATCCTGAACGCCAGCTGAATGGAGGGATTGTACCGTCCCTTTTCCAGTGAACTGATGGTCTGCCGCGTGACCTGCAGGTCACGTGCCAGTTCCTCCTGCGTAATGCCCCGCTCTTTGCGCAGGGCCTCCAGACAGTTTTTCATGTCCGCTCCTTTTGTATGTAAAGCGCGCTTTCCATATTTTCAGTATATACAGATCCGCGTTTGGTGTAAAGTTCGCTTTACATCTACGTTCAGACAGCCGAAACGGCCTGCGTGGCTGGATGAGGTAAAACGCCAAAAAGAGCTGCAGTCCGCAGCTCTTTTCTTGTTGTGTGTCGGGCATGACGCACATCTAGCCGGTGAAAGTCCGGTCACGGGTATTTGCCGCCAAGTGTAGTGAACCGCAAGTCGAAAGCCGCGAGGCTGGGATGGAAGAAGCGGTGTAGCCAATCTGACGAGCCTACGAACAGAAACCTGATACAAGGCCAAATGGCGGGTGAGGTTGCAACACAAACCAAAGCCCAAAAGGCAAACGTAAAACCAAGACGGTAAATCAGGAGGTTGTGCAGAGAAAGATGTGTGCCTTACCCCGAGAGATCTCGCAGACGTCAGTCCAATAAGCTTTAAAAACAGCGATGGTGGTGCCAGTGGCATACGGTCCGAAAATGTTTACTGCGAGAAGTCAGAGCGGAGCATAGTAGGTAGTAATACTGAAGGCTCCTGCCGGTTATAGTGAGCGAATCGCTTTTGAGTAATTACCCTGCAGTCCGAAAGTCAGAATAGTCATAAGGTGAAGGATCGTAACCGGAGCCGGTGAAATGGATGGAGACGGTCAGGGAGTCTCTGTAAGAAAGAAGGAAACGCAAAATGAGATTGTCAGATTTGATTCTGGAATCCTCCAACATGGAGAAGGCCATCAGAAAGGTAGTGTCAAACCGCGGTTCAGCGGGAATCGATGACATGCCCGTTGATGAGATCAGAGCATGGATGGAGGTGAATGAGGATGAACTTGCAGAACAAATCCGGGAAATGAAATATAAGCCCAGTCCTGTCCGCAGAGCCTATATTCCCAAGCCAAATGGGAAAAAGAGGCCCTTGGGCATCCCGACTGTCGTAGACAGGGTCGTCCAGCAGGCTACGTATCAGATACTTTATCCGATATTTGATTCCACGTTCAGTGACAGCAGTTTTGGATTCAGAGAAGGTCGAAGCGCCCATCAGGCCATCGAGCGAACTCTGGAATATCTCAACGAAGGATATGAGTGGGTCGTGGACCTGGACATTGAAAAGTTCTTTGATATGGTCAACCACGACAAACTGATCTCGATCATTCGCCTGAAGGTCAATGAAAAGGAGACCCTTCATCTGATCCGTTCTTTTCTTAAAGCCGGAGTCATGGAAGAGGGGAAACTGAATAGAAATGACCTAGGGACGCCCCAAGGTGGTAATATTTCGCCGCTCCTTGCCAACATCTATCTGGATGTATTTGACAAGGAACTTGAAAACAGAGGATTGAGATTTGTCAGATACGCTGACGATGTCACGATCTACTGCCGAAGTGAGATGGCCGCCAACCGGGTAATGAGATCTGTATCCTCTTGGCTCGAACGGAAACTGTTCCTGAAGGTTTCGCCAACCAAAACGCATGTAGTCAGACCACCTGAAAGTACATTCCTTGGATTCACTTTCTGGAAGGGTAGAGACGGATGGAAGTGCAAGCCGGCAAACGACAGAAAACAGAGACTCTATAAGAATATGAAAGAGCTCCTGTGCCGTCGGAAAGCCGCTGCCATGCCTTTATCCTATCTGTTTACGAAAGTTAATCAGAAAGTCAGAGGATGGATCAACTATTTCAGTATTGGTTCCATGAAAAGATTCTTAATAGAATTTGGACAGTGGCTAAGACACAAAATTCGGGTAGTGATCTTTAAGCAATGGAAAAGACCGAAAACGCTCTTCAAGAATCTCATGATTCTGAACAAGCAGTTCAAAACGGGATTTTCCAAGGAAGAGATACGGCAGACTGCCAACTCGAGACTTGGCCTGTGGCGAACTACTGGGTGGAGGACTGTGAATTTCATCTTATCACCAAAGGTTCTTGCGTTACCCAACAAGGAAAAAGAACGACCGGGTCTGATCGACCCGGTCGGGTGTTACCTGAACTTACAGAATAAATCATAGCAAATTCATGAATGCCCGCAAGGGCAATATAACTGTAGAGCCGTATACGAGATCCGTACGTACGGTTCAACGAGAGGGGCGGAAATCACTGAATTTCCCCTCTACTCTATTTTCGTGTTTTTCTCCAGTCCGTGTCACTGGTCATCCGACTCTTCGAGGGTTCCGATCTCCACATTGCTGATCTTCCAGCCATCACCGGTTTTTTCCAGAGAGAACCGGTAGTTTGTCGTCTGACGCGGCTCGGCATCCAGTCTTGACACCAGTTCCTGTGCGTAAACAGGTACCACCTGATCCAGATACCAGGCCATATACTCTTCTTCTGTGTGCGAGCTTTTGTATTCCTCGATCCTGGACATATTGTCATCCATCCACTGACTGCCAACCTCGGCTGACAGTCCGGAAGTGGTCATGTTTTCCCAGTCCTTCATGCCAATGCCTTTGGTGGTGACCAGAACCGTGGCTGTGTCATCGCCCACCTGTACATCATCGATTTTGCTGTCTTCCCACACCATGGTGTATGCCTTGATCTGCGCGTCCACGAACTGATCCAGTGTCTCGTTGCTGACCCCCTGGTCTTCATAACCCTTCAGATCAGCCCGCATATCTTCTCTGGACTCGAACATATCCGTCGCATCCCCGGTCAGGTATTTGGTGGCCTCATCCAGATTTCCTTCGTGTTCTGCCTTCAGGAAGCTCTCTGTGGTGTCTTTGACGGCACCGGTATCAGAGTCGGCGCAGCCGGCCATGAACAGAAGGGCCGCGCTGAAAGCCGCTGTCAGTAATTTCTTCATGTCAAAACCTCCCTTTGTCATAGGGAAACTGTAACAGGATGCCGTTGTTTTTCAGAGGCAGATACCCGCAACTTTGAATAACCGTTCAATCTCTTTCATCTGTCAGCGTTTTTGACTGATTTATATCGTTTCTGCGTGTATTCTGAAATACTAACCGAGTATAGTGGATTTTATTTATATTTCGTGCATATACAGCCTGTTATATTCTGAAAATATTCACAGCAAGAAAAAAAACCGCACAGAGTATGCAATTTTTGCGCGGTTTTAACCATAGCCCGGTTATTCGGATTTCACTTCCACGTTGCTGATCTTCCAGTCATCGCCTTCCTTGTTCAGCGTCAGGCGGTAGTCAGAGGCCTTGCGTTCGCTTTCGTCCATCTTCGCTTCGGCTTCCTTCCCCGCAGCCGGCAGCATCTGATCCATGAGCCAGGCAAAGGTCTCCTCCTCGGTATGACCGGTGGCATAGTTCTGGATTTCCTCCATGTGGTCTTCTGCCCACTGCCCTGCCACATTGGCTCCGAACTCCTCCGTCATCTCTTTTTCCATGACCTCCATGGGCACGCCCGTGACCTTGACCATCACAGTGGCAGTTTCGCCGTCCACCTTCACATCGCCGATTTCATACTTTTCCCAGATCAGGCGATAGGCCTTCAGCATGCTGTCCATGAATGTGTCCAGGGTGTCACCGGACACACCGGCTTCTTCATACATGCTCAGACTGTCACGCAGTTCCGACATCGTCCCCATGTCCTGCACGGCGGACTCCGTCATGTACTTTGCGGCTTCATCCAGGTTCCCTTCCTGCTGTGCCTTCAGAAAACTGTCTGCAGTGGTCTTGACTGCCTCCGCCTCGGGATTGGCTCCGCAGCCGGCCGCAAACAGAAGCGTCACGCCCAGAAGGGCTGCCAGAAATTTCTTCATAGTGAAAACCTCTCTTTTTTCTACAGTCACTATACCGGATAGATATGACATTTGGAACAAGACTGTAACAAGTTGTGTCGATGATGCAGCAGCCGCACAGCCACGCAGAAAGACAATCCAGTTTCTGCCATTTCTATTCTCTTATCTCCAAAAACAAACATCCTATGCAAATATCCATCCTGTATCGATCCTTCAAGCAGGAAGTCGAACGAATGACTGCGGATATACGCATATTCTGCTGGATTCCGCGTCTTTCTGCCTCTTTCTCTGCCGGCCTCATCCCTCCCCGCCTTCTGTAGCCCGGCCGCATCCTGCCATGCACTTTCACATTGCTGCCGGACTGTTATAATCAGTACATAAAGGAGACTCCATGGAATCATATCCCTGTATCATGGCCGCCCTTCTGCTGGCGGCCGCCCTGTTGCAGTTTGGCATGCCGGGACTGGAAGGACGCCCGCGTTCCGCCCTTCGCCTGACACAGGTCGCCTGTGTCAGTGCAGCCGCCTGGCTGCTGGCTGCATTCTGCCTGAACCGCGGCCTGTCCATCTGGTTCCAGATACTGGTCGGCGCTGCCCTCGTGTATCTGGTGTTTTTCGCCGTACTGTTCATCCCGGGACTGCTTGCCCGCCGAAGCCCGGAAGCTTCCGACAGACTTGCCCGCGGACTGATGACCATCGGCAGTATGCTGGCTGTGTTCAGTTTCTTCACGAAGCTGCCCTCGGTGGAAGATGAAGATGTGTCCGAGGACCAGATCCGGGAACTGCTGGCAGAAGCGGATGAGGAAGACATTGACGAGCCCCAGAAAGAACTGCTGGAAAATGTCTTTGAACTCGATGATACGGACGTGGATGAAATCTGCACCCACCGTTCGCAGGTCGTGTCCCTGAACATGCAGGACAAGGCCCGGGACTGGAAGCAGGTCATTCATGACAACCGCCATACGTTTTATCCCATCATCGGCCGCAATGGCGAGGATGTGATCGGGATCCTGGACACCCGGGACTACTTCCGGCTGGCGAACGCCGACCTGGAGAGTGTTCTGACCAAGTGTGTGGACAAGCCGCTGTTTGTGGCGGAAAACATGAAGGCCGACGATCTCTTCCGGCAAATGCAGAAGGAAAAAACTTATTTTGCGGTGGTGCTGGATGAATACGGCGGCATGACGGGGATCGTGACGCTGCATGACATCATGGAAACGCTGTTCGGGCGCATGCAGGAGGCGGATGAAGCCGTGCTGCCCGACGACATCCGGCAGCTGTCGGCAGATACCTGGGAAATCATGGGATCCGCCAGTCTGGAGGATGTGGCGGAGGCTCTGAATGTGACGCTGCCGGTGGAGGACTATGACACCTTCGGCGGCTATGTCCTGGGGACCTATGGCTTCATTCCGGAGGACGGCACGCAGCTGGAGATTTTCCTGGATCCCCTGTCTGTGCAGATCTTTGACATCCACCATCACCGGATCGGCCGGACGGTAGTCCACCGAATGGCTTCTGCGGAAAATCCGGAGAATGGAAAGGCAAGACAGGCAAAAGAGAGATAAAGAAGGCTGCAGCCCGGTCCGGCTGCGGCCTTTCTTTTGTCTCACCAGCCCGTTCTCCAGGCCCGGGGTATCTGTCAGCTGTTGCCGAAAGGCCATCATCGGCAGAACAAAAATCCCGGATGCTCATGCTTCCAGGATCATGTCACAGAGTTCCCTGATGCCGCAGGCCTGCAGATAGGCTTCTTCCCGCGGGATCCAGATTTCTTCAAACTGCCTGGTCTTGTCCGGGCCGCCCCGCTGCAGAAGGCGGGCCTTCTGCGTTTCGGGATCAATATCCAGGAACACCCGGAAATCATAGAAGTCCCGCAGCAGCGGATGCAGGGAATAGGCGCCTTCGACGATTACGAGATCCGCCGGCTCCAGGGTTTCTTCCGGACCAGGGCGCTGGGCTGAGCAGTCAAACCGCCTGGTGGTGACGGTAATTCCGGCCCGCAGGGGTTCCAGGACCTCCTGCCTGAACCGGGTCAGGTCCATGTTGCCGGCAATCCCCGGCTTGTGGAGATCCCGGGGCAGGAAGTAGTCATCCATGTGAAACACCAGGGCGCCTGTATCGCGGGCAAGGGTGTCAGCGAGTGTGCTTTTTCCGGCGGCGGACCGGCCGTCCAGGGCCACGAGGATCATGTCAGACAGCCTGGGACCGGTAGCGGATCACACCGGCGCGGCGCAGGCCCACCATGATCAGGGGAACGAGCACGAGCTGGAGAATGATACCCGGCAGCGTCGTGACAAAAGCCGCACCCAGAAACATCTGCCAGGTGAACTGGCCGAGTCCCAGAAGCAGCATCATGACCAGGCCCCAGACAAGACGGCCGGCCAGCATGGCGGCGATCAGGCAGCGGTACAGGGCTTTCGTGCACTGGTATTTCGAGACTTGCCAGAGCCAGCCGGCGACCATGCCGTAGGTGCCGAGTTCAAAGGCCATGGCTAATGCGGCGGGGTACATGACAGGCATGCCAAAGAGCGCCGAGCGAAGCAGAGGGACAATAAACCCGACGCCCAGCCCGTATTTCCAGCCGCACAGAAATCCGCAGAGGAGCACGGGGAGGTGCATGGGGCAAAGCTGAGATCCGATTTCCGGAATCTGCCCTGTCAGAAACGGCAGGACAAGACCGAGTGCCAGCATCAGGGCGGCGGTGGTCATGTTCTTTACAGACTGATTCATACGCATTCAGGCAGACGGATGCCCGGCCGGGTGTCTGCCTGCTCCTTTCTCAAACATTCATTAACACGGCATCCATTCACTTTTTCCGGTCGCATGTATGTTCATTTTAAAAAACCGCCGTATATTTGACAACAGCCTTTCCGGTATGGACAGCCATGCCTCCGGCTTTTCCACCCAGTCCCGGTTTGCCCGGGCATCCTTTCCGGATTTCTCTGTCAAGTGGCAGCTGTTCCTGGTTTGTCTCATAATTTACATCCTGTTTGCATGGGGTTGATTTTGGCTTTACACAGACTTTTTATAATGGTCCTGCCTGAACAAGGCGAGGAGGATATATGAAATTTTTAGGAAAGGCTTGTGCCGGCAGTATTTCCCTGCTTCTGGCCTGTCTGGTGACCGGCTGTGCTTCTGCCCCGGATGCCCCTGCTGAATTTTCAAAGGATCAGGAAATCCATGTCCTGACCCGGGAAGAAGGGTCCGGCACCAGGAGCGCCTTTGGAGAGCTGACAGGCCTGGTGGAAAAACAGGCGGATGGTTCTGAAAAAGACAGCACCACCCAGACAGCCTCGGTGACGAATTCCACCTCGGTCATGCTGACAACCGTGAAAGATGACCCGGCTGCAGTCGGATACATTTCTCTGGGGTCACTGAATGACTCCGTCAAACCGCTGAAAATCGACGGCTCCCCCGCTGATGCCGCTTCCATCAAGGATGGTTCCTATAAAATATCCCGTCCCTTCAACATTGTGGTCAAAGAAGAACTGAGCGCCCCGGCAAAGGACTTCATGGACTTCATCCTGTCCAATCAGGGGCAGAAAGTGGTGGCAGACAACGGCTGCATCCCGCTGGACACAACTGCAACCTGGACCCCGGCGGACGTTTCGGGTAAAGTCGTGGTCTCCGGCTCCAGCTCCGTCACTCCCGTCATGGAGAAACTCGCCGAGGCTTACAAAGAGAAACAGCCGAATGTCCAGGTGGAGATCCAGCAGAGCGATTCTTCATCCGGGATCCAGGATGCAGCAGACGGTGTGTCGGATATCGGCATGGCCAGCCGGGACCTCAAGGACTCCGAACTGACGGAAGGCGTGAAACCGGTGGTGATTGCGATGGACGGCATCGCCGTGATCGTGAACCCGTCCAATACCGCCGAAGACCTGAGCACAGAGCAGGTGAAGGAGATCTTCTCCGGCGAAAAGACTCTGTGGTCCGATGTCCTCGGGTAATCACCCAGGCGGTCCAGGGCTGCAGGACGGACTCGCCGCCACAGCCGGCCTGACCAGTGTTCCAGGCAGCCGGCGGGAGGGATGGGGCAAGTTTCTCTTCGCTGCCTGCGCCTGGATCAGCGCCGCAGCCATTGCCCTGATCCTGGTGTTTCTGGTCGTCCAGAGCCTGCCGGCTTTTCAGGAAATCGGCCTGGGAAGCCTGCTCTTCGGCACTGTCTGGAAACCCACGGAAGGCCGTTTCGGACTTCTGCCAATGATCGCGGGGACCTTTGCCGTGACCATTGCCGCGCTGGCAGTCGCCGCTCCCCTGGGCATTCTCTGCGCGCTGTATCTGGCACACTTCTGTCCCGCCCGCCTGAAGCCGTTCATGCGGACAGTCGTCTCGGTCATGGCCGGGATCCCTTCGGTGGTGTATGGCTTCTTCGGCCTGGAAGTGCTCGTTCCCTGGATCCGCCTGAACATGGGCGGCACCGGCACCAGCCTTCTGTGCGCTGCGGTGCTGCTGGGCATGATGATCGTTCCCACCATTACAGAACTGTCTCTGTCTTCCATCGAAACCGTGGATCCAGGCTGTTATGAAGGCAGTCTGGCCCTTGGGGCTACACCCGAACATTCCGGTTTCTTCGCTGTTCTTCCTGCTGCCAGATCGGGACTGGCCACGGCCGTGGTGCTCGGACTGGGACGGGCTGTCGGAGAAACCATGGCTGTCATGATGGTCGCCGGCAACCAGCCACTGTTCCCTGACAGCCTGCTTGGCGGTGTGCGGACCCTGACAGCCAATATCGCCATGGAAATGGGCTACGCAGCCGACCTGCATCGCCAGGCACTGACAGCCTCCGCCCTGGTGCTGCTGGTGATCGTTCTCGCTGTGATCGCAGGCCTGGTATGGCTGCGGAAAAGGAGTGCAAATAGATGAAAACAGAAAGAATCCCTTCCGCTTTGCAGCTGGACGTGCCGGCTGCCTCGACCAGCGCAGCGGCCGTCTCTTCCGGCACCCCGCTGGAACTCGGGACTCCCCCGCGATTCTCCCAGCCGGTTCCCGGGAGCCGGCGACAGAAGAACAGGAGGAAGGGACAGTCTTCTTCCTCCTTCCGGCAGGGGTCCACCCTGCGCCGCCGTTTTGCGACACTGCTTCAGCGCGGACTGATTTACGGAGCCGCGCTGGTAGTGGCCGGATTCCTGTTCTACCTGATTGCCTTCATTTTCGTCAATGGCTTCCCGGCCCTTCGCGCGGATCTGTTCTCTTTGGTCTATACCTCAGAGAATGTATCCATGCTGCCGGCACTGGTGAATACCGGGTCCATGATCCTGCTGACGCTGGTCATTGCCCTGCCTCTGGGGGTGCTGGGCGCTGTCTACCTGACGGAGTACACCCGCCCGAAGAGCCGCGCAGCCAGCCTGATTGCGGCGGCAGCCGAAGTGCTGTCCAGTGTGCCTTCCATCGTTTTCGGTCTGTTCGGCTCGCTGTTCTTTGTCCGGTTCCTGGAACTGGGCATGTCCCTGATTTCCGGAGCCCTGACCATGGCTTTGATCGTGCTCCCTCTGATCCTGAGAACCAGCCAGCAGGCTTTGTCGGAAGTTCCCCAGTCCCTGCGCGAAGGCAGCCTCGCGCTGGGCGCCGGCCACCTGCACACCATCTTCAAGGTGGTCCTGCCGGCTGCTTTTCCCGGAATACTCTCCGGAACCATCCTGGCCATCGGACGGATCACCGGAGAATCCGCCGCCCTGATCTTCACGGCGGGCACAGCGGTGACCCTGGTGACCGGACTTGACCAGTCTGCGCGGACCCTGGCGGTCCATATGTATTCCCTGGCCAGCGAAGGCCTGCACATTCCCCAGACCTGGGCCACGGCTCTGATCCTGCTGGTGGCTGTGCTCTGTCTCAACGCTTTATCCGCCCTGATCCGGCGGTTCATGGAAAGGCGGCAGCATGGATAAGCTCACGATTTCAAACCTCAGTCTCTTTTACGGACAGTCACAGGCTCTGCATGACATTTCCCTGGCCATTCCCGGACGCCAGATCATGGCGTTCATCGGCCCGTCGGGGTGCGGAAAGTCCACCCTCCTGAAATCTCTGAACCGCATGAACGACCTGGTCCCCGGCTGCCGCATCACCGGTTCGATCTGCCTGGAGGACCAGGACATCACGCAGGGACTGGATGTGAATCTTCTGCGCCGTCGGGTGGGGATGGTGTTCCAGAAACCCAACCCCTTTCCCATGAGCATCTACGACAACGTCGCCTACGGACCGCGCGCCCATGGAATCCGGAACCGGAAGGAGCTGGATGCCATTGTCCGGGACGCGCTGGAAAGCGCGGGTCTCTGGGAGGAAGTGAAGGACCGGCTGAAATCCTCTGCCCTGTCCATGTCCGGCGGTCAGCAGCAGCGGCTGTGCATTGCCCGGGCCCTGGCCGTAAAACCGGAGGTGCTGCTCATGGACGAACCCACCAGTGCCCTGGACCCGATTTCCACGGCCCACATCGAAGCCCTGTGTCTGAAGCTCAAGGAAAGGTACACCATCGTGATGGTCACCCACAACATGCAGCAGGCGCAGCGGATCGCGGACCGGACGGCGTTTTTCTGGATGGGTCATCTGGTGGAAGAAGGAGAAACAGAGCAGGTATTCCGTCATCCAAAGATGGAGAAAACCGCAGCCTACGTCTCGGGTCAATTCGGCTGAACCCGCCCCGCGCTGCTGCGGGAGAACAAATACAGGACCACGGACAAAGAAAAAGGCCTTCTGCGCACATGGAGTCATCCATGCCGGCAGAAGGCCTTGTGCTGTTTGTGAATCAGTGTGGCGTCCGCGGGCTCAGGCCTGCAGGTTCATGGGACTGTGCATCATGGCCACGTTGTCCATGGCCACCCGTTCGCAGAAGGCGTATCCGGTATCTGTGGCAAGAATGCCGGCACACAGTTCCCTGGCCAGGATCTTCTTGGCCTGGCGGCTGGTGCTTCCTGAATTCAGGAGCGAATCATAGGCGGCCTGCATGATGCCAGTCTCCCGGGTACTGAGGCTTTCATCCACAGTCCGGTATACTTTCCGGATCACATCCAGAGCCGCGTTCAGTCTTTGTCTTGAATCTTCATTCATGACGGTTCCCTTTCTTCCCCGACGAAGCAGAGCCGGTGAATCTTTGAATCTGGTGCGAAGATGTTGACCCGGGTCATTTATTAACCCGGTTAAACTCTTCAGGCACCTTCATTATAGACCTTAACCCGGGTCAGAAAAGATGCATGCCCGAAAAAGTGAAGGAAATCCGGATTCTGTTTCATATTATGTTCCAGATGCAGACCGATGCCGGCCACCAGACCGGCCGAATCCGACCCGTATGTACCCACATAGTGGTCCCGCGATGGCCCGTGACGTCCGCAGCCGGTTCTTCCATCATCGGCCGCGAACCACCGTGGCGGCGTGCAACCGGATTGAAAGGAAGAAACGTCTGTTACAATGGGTGCAGTGCAAGAGACGGGACAAATCCCGGACAAAGGAATCAAACATGAAACAACTGACACTGCATCACACCGCTGCCTGGCTGCTGGCAGCCTCGCTTCTGTTCTCCGGCTGTGCCGGAAGGACACCGCAAGCCGACCCGGATACCGGTGACACCCCTCATAAGCAGGAAACGGTGGACTCGACGGAATCCACCGCCGCTGCGGCCCACCCGGATCCGGATTTCACCGCCTATACAGAGGACTACGTCCGCCAGACCTGCGAAAACAGCTACCTGGTCCTGCATCATTACTTCGAAGATCCGGAATCCTTCGGGATCGATCCCGCCAAAGCGGAGGTGACCCTGGGCAGCATTCTCCCGGATGAAGAAGACATGGAACTCGAGGATGAAATGGCAGAGCGGCTGCAGTCCTTTGACCGCGCGGACCTGGACTTGACCCAGCAGGTGATTTACGACTCCCTTTCCTTCCAGTTTGATGTCGCCGACCAGGTCTACGATACGCGCTACAACTGCCTCGACCAGATCTGGAACGCCTACAACAACCCTGCAGACAGTCTCGTCCAGACCTTCTCGGAGTACGAGATCCGGGAAGAAGCCGACATCGCCCCGCTGATCACGCTTCTGGAAGACACCCCGCGGTTCGTGGACGACTGCATGGCCTATACAAAGGAACAGGCAGACCGCGGCCTGCTGATGCTGGAGTACGATGATGTGCAGGAAAAATGCGAAGAGATCATCGAAGCCGGCAGCGAGTCCGCCGTCAGCCGGAATCTCCAGGAGGAGATCCGTGCGCTGGACCTGCCGGAGAAGACCGAAGAGACATACCTGGACCAGGTCAACAAGGCTCTGGAAACGTCCTTCTATCCGCAGTTCGACCGCATCTGCCGGGACCTGAAGCCCTGGCAGAACAAGTCCCGGGACATCACGGGGCTGGCGAATCTGGAAAACGGCCGGGACTACTACACGGCGCTCGCCCACGACGCCACGGGCACAGAGGATACGCCGGAAGAAATGCAGGAAAACCTGCAGAAAACCGTGGTCTCTCTCTCCCTGCAGATGCAGAACATGATGGACAAAGACCCGCAGAGCGTGCAGGAAGCCACGAACCTGGTGACGGACTTCGAATCGGTGGATGAGATCATGGCGTTCCTCGAGGACAACTACCAGCGGGATTTCCCGACGGTGCAGGCCATGGACTACGAAGTGCAGCCCCTGAGCGGGGAACAGGCGAATCCCGGTGTCATGGCGTATTTCATGATCCCCCCTGTGGACAACACCGCCCCCTGCCGCATCCGGTTCAACGCCGTGGATTACGGCAGCGACACCACGGACGTGGCACTGTATGACACACTCGCCCATGAAGGGATCCCCGGTCACATGTATCAGACACAGTACGATCACGAAACCTTTGTGTACCCCATTCAGTACATGCTGAACAACAGCGGTTTCACCGAAGGCTATGCCACGTACGTCGAGGGACAGGCCAACAAATGGCTCGACGCTTCCCAGAACGCCGTCAAGTTCTACAACTGGATGATGATGCTCACCAACTGCTACACCGCGCTCATGGACCTCTCGGTGAATTATGAGGGCGCCTCCCTGGAGGAATTCAATGAGGAGTACGGGGATGTCTTCGGCAGCGGCGATCTCTCGGACATCTACGACCAGCTCGCATTCTGCCCCGCACAGTTCCAGTCCTATTACTATGGGCATTACAAAATCATGACCCTGCGCAACGAAGCCCGGAAAGCCCTCGGCAGTTCCTTCGAGAGCCGGGACTTCAACCAGGCGCTTCTCAAGGACGGCAGCGTGCCCTTTGCGATCGTGGAACGCAACATTCAGACCTATATCGACAGCCGCAGGTGATTTGCGCCTGGCTGATGTCATGCGGATCCGGTGCTCCTGCCGGGTCCGTTTTCTGTTTCTGCACTGCCGGTGCCGGCCGGAGCGGGGCCGATCCATGCCGATGATGATTTCCAGTATGATGGCGGCTCCCGGCGGACGATGACGGGCTCCTGTGAACGGATGCAGAACATGCATCCGCAGCCGGGTCTGCAGACAGAAAAGCCGCCGGTCAGGCGGCAGGAAGGATCAGTCTGTCCGGCGTCCCATGAACAGGGTGTCGCCTGCATCCCGAAGAACGGTGAATCCGTTCTTTTCGTAGAAGTGCACAGCCTGCTTCCGGCTGCTGTCCACCCCCAGGCACACCCCGGGAATGCCCTTTTCCTTCAGGCGCTTTAGAAGAGCCTGCATGAGGCGGGACCCTGCCCGGAGGTTCTGGGCTTCGGGAACGACATTGATGTGGAGATGGGCGGGATACTCCCGGGCAAACTCCCGGATATAGGACTGTGCTTCCAGAAACGGTGCATAGCTGCCTGGAGACAGCGTCTCGATCTGCGGCCTGTATTCCTGCTCCAGGGTCTGGAAATAGGCATCGGCATCCGGAGCACAGAGGACATAGCCGGCAAAGCTGCCATCTTCGAGCTCCAGTGCCAGGCTGGTATCGCCTGCATGACAGGGGTAGTAATCGACGTATTTCAGGGCAGCAAGGGCCCACTGTTCCGGGGTGCGGTCCTGATGCAGGGAAGCCTTGCGGCTCACGACACGGATGGCCGGAAGGTCGGCCGGTGTAAGAGTTCGTATGTTCATGGAAGTATTGTACCGCCGGCCCAGTAGGATGACCCCGTATCAGGGCGAAAAAAAAGACCCTTGCGGGTCATGTGAACTGGCAACTTCCTATTTTTGCCTTGCGGCTATCGTCGGCGTTGATGTGCTTGACTTCTGTGTTCGGGATGGGAACAGGTATTTCCACATCGCTGTCATCACCAGAACAATAGTTATTCTACTGATTTCACGACGGATGTCAACGGTTGATCCGGAAAAAGATGCGTTTTTAGCGTTTTTCCGCGAATCAGATGAACCGGATACCTCCGGTGGTTCACTGCGCCAGAGGCGCGTGTGCGGCCACTGCTGCCTAGAGCAGTTTCCGTCCTTCGTTCCAGGCCTGTCCGGCTTCCTGGTCCACAACAAGATAGGTCCGGTTGACGGGATTGAAGGACAGCAGCTGCATTTTGCGGACATCGGGCCTGCCATCTGCATCCAGGAAAGCTTCGTCGCAGGTGATGTTCACAATGTCCGCCACAATGTTGCCGTTGTCGGTCTGGCCGTTCATGCGGCACTCCAGTGTCAGGGGCAGTTCCTCAAAAACCGGGGCATTCACCTGCCCGGCTTTGTGCACCGTCCAGCCGGTTCTGCCGACTTTGTCGGGTATTGTGTTGCCGCTGGCCATGCCCACATAGTCACAGGCTGCCATCTGGTCCCTGGTGGCAAAGCTCAATGTGAAGTCCCTGCGGGCCATGATGTTTTTCGTGGTTTTGTGCCCGGCGGACAGACACAGAATGACCTGTGTATCATCATACTGCCCTGTCCAGGCAGCATTCATGGCATTGGGTGTACCGGTTTCGTCATATGTGCCAATGATGGACACCGGCTGGGGAAGCGCCCAGGCGGCGGGTTTGAATGGTTTTCTTGTCATGATGGTTCCTCCATTGCCCTTCTGGCTTCATTGTATAGCGCGCATGTCGGGTCGGGAACCGGTTTTCCGGACTCTTTGTATCAGGGGTTCCTTTCTGTGCATCAGTCATGTACTTATTTATGCTGTACTCATTCCATTGGAAAGAGAGGAAATTTGTATGCCCGGAATGGATCGTGTGCTTTGGTCTGTAACGAAAGGAATCTTTTTGCTGGTGGCGGCTTTTCTGCTTGCGGCCGCAAAAAGTATCGTGAAACTGGCGGTCAGTCTGACGGGAGGGATCCTGCGGGCTCTGGCGGGAAAAAGCCGGAAACGCAGCCGGAAGCGGAGTAAGCGCAGGGCCGGAATTGAGGTCATGACACAGCAGCCACACGCTGCTGTTTTTCGCATCTCCGGACCCATCCGTCAGTGTAAAAAGTCTGGCAGGCGCAAAAAAACAGCCTTCCGGCTGTTTCGATGAAGTGGCAACTTCCTATTTTTGCCTTGCGGCTATCGTCGGCGTTGATGTGCTTGACTTCTGTGTTCGAGATGGGAACAGGTATTTCCACATCGCTGTCATCACCACAACAACATTTATTTTACTGATTCCCGGTTCAGAGTCAACAGTTTTTTCGCATCTGCCATCTGTTTTTCAGCTGTTTTTCTGTCGGCAGGCCCTCTCCTGCCTGCTGTGCACCATCCGGCACCTCTCAGCACACACGATCTCCGGTCTTCAGGTCCGGATCCGGTCCACGATCCCGAACCGGTGCAGATATTCTGGCGGCAGTTCTGAAATGAAGTCCTGCTTGTATTTGATATACGATTCCAGGTCATACAGCACATGGTACAGAATTGCCCGGGATTCAAACTCCTCCCGGCTGGCGGGCAGGGGCTGCCGGCTCATGTGCCGGAAGATTTCCTCCAGCATGCGCTTCTGATCCTCCGGCAGCGAACGGCTTGGAACCGCCACCGCCAGTTCCCGGATGAACTCGCCAATGATTACAGACTGATCCGGCATGGTGCGGATGTGCCGCAGCTGATAATGCAGGGCGTGCACCACAGAAAGCTGCTGCTCCCGCATCTGGAAATACTGGACATACACGCCCTCCCGGGTATGAAGCCGGTTTTCCTGGTAATGCCGGGCGTCGTTGACGAAATCAAAGAGGTCGGATTCCAGTCTGCCCATCTCTTCCCAGATTTCAGTGTTCTCCGGTCTCTCCTCAATGTAACGCACCACTTCCAGCAGCAGCCGTGTGAAGGCTTCCTCCGTCTGCTGCACCTTTGCCTCCAGATCCCGTTCCATGCCTTTGTAGTCCTGGAACATGTTCATGATGTAGGCGATCACCACCCCGATGCAGAGCAGGCAGAATTCATTCACGATCATCGGCCCTGTGAATCCATGGGTGATGGCCAGGTGCATGGCAATGAGGGCATTGACGCTCAGGGTGTTCTGGACATGACACAGTTCACACATCGCCACGATGAACACCAGCAGCACCGCAAAGGAAAACAGCTGGCTTTCCCACAGGGGGAGGATCACGAGACAGAGAGCAATGGTCCCGGCAAAGGTCAGAAACCGGTTGATGATCAGCCTGATGGTCTGCACCCTGGTGGTCAGCAGCGTGAGCAGCGTAATCGTCCCGGCGGCTGCGGCACTTTCCAGATGCAGAAAATCTGCGAGAAAGATGGCTGCAGCGCTGCCCAGACCGATTCGAAGGGAGAGCAGCATGGCTTTTTTGACTTTCATGTTTGTGTGCAACCCCTTTCAGATCCATATAGTTTCAGGATACCGGAAAGTGCGGGGAAAAATGAAAAAAAGCGGCCTGTTCCGCTTTTTGTGTTTCGATCTCCCGTTTTCCCTCACTGTCTGAGCACAGGACACGGGAACTCTGTCAGGAAACCAGGGGCAGCCCGCTCCAGCTGCCGGTGGCGAAGTCCATCGCGCTGATCATGTGCACTTTGTCCGATCCATACTGAGCCTGCAGGTCAGGAAGCGCATACCGGATCTGCGGGGCCAGAAGGATCAGGTCATACTGGTCATCCGCAGGCTCCAGCATCATGTAGCTGCGGGCATCCACCTGCACGCCTGCAGGCTCCAGCTTTTCCTGCAGGATCTGTGCATACATGGAAGAGGTGATTCCGCTCGTGCAGCAGATGAGGATCCGCATGCCTTCCGCTGCGGTGCATTCTGTTCCCGGAACCGGCTTACGCTCCAGGAGGACATCGAAGAATGACCGGAGGTTGTTCATGGATTCCTCATAATCGTACGTCTCAAAGTGCAGGTAATACACCAGGGCACCCGTCAGACGTTCCTCGATATACAGCTCGATGATGTCGTCATGAAAGGAGATCATGGCCTTGTACCGATCTGTGCAGATGTCCATGCCTTCCTGTCCGGGTTTTCTGGAAATGCAGACATTCTCCAGATGCAGGGCTGCCAGGTCTTTGTGGATGCAGCCTGCATTTCTCCGGCTTTGTTCTCTGTCAAATCCAGCGGTCTGTCTTCTCATTTCCTTCGTCGCGTCCTCCTTGCGTCTTGTATTGTAAAAGAGACCATCTTTTAAGAAAATGAAACCGGAGAATTCCGGAATGCCGTTCGCAACCTTGCCGCATCCGCCGGCTTTGCCTGTAAACAGCGTTCCGGTCAGCTGTCAAGACCGGAAATTGCCGGAATAACGGCCATCTGTGGAAGAGCATCCTTCTACAGAGATGGCGTCTGGAAGCGGGAGGAGGAACGGACCATGCTGTTGCTGGACAAAATTCAGGCCACATCATTTTCACCCGGTGAACAGTCGGCAGTGGATTTTATGCTGGAGCAGAAAGAAGACATCCGGGACATGACGGTGAAGGAGATCGCCGCTGCAGCTTATTGCGCCCCGAGCACTCTGATCCGCGTCGCTCACAAGCTGGGGTTTGAGGGCTGGAGCGCCCTGAAGGAAAGCTTTCTGGAGGAAACAGAGTATCTCTCTCATCAGCATTCGGGCGTGGATGCGAACTTCCCGTTTTTCAAGGGCGACACGGATATCACCATCAGCGAGAATCTGGCGGTGCTGGAATGCGAATCCATCATGGATACGCTCTCCATGCTGGATGCCGCGCAGCTGCACAAAGCCACCATGATGCTGCGGCACGCAAAAATCATCTACATTCTCACAGCGTATCCCAATCACGAGCTGACGGGCATGTTCCGGGAACAGATGCTGCGGATCGGGCGGACGGTGGTCGTGGTGCACCAGCCGCTGTATGCCGCCTGGCTCATGACACCGGAAGACTGTGCCATCATCCTTTCCTATTCCGGGGAAACCGGTTTGC
Source organism: Faecalibaculum rodentium (assembly GCF_001564455.1). Classification (GTDB taxonomy): domain Bacteria; phylum Bacillota_I; class Bacilli_A; order Erysipelotrichales; family Erysipelotrichaceae; genus Faecalibaculum; species Faecalibaculum rodentium. Next base: position 111,981 of record NZ_CP011391.1, on the reverse strand, counting down.
TGGTCGAGGCAGCCCGGATCCTCAATGAACGGAAGGTTCCCTTCATTTCAATCTCCAATGTCGGGGAAACCACTCTGGCCAGGCGCTCGCAGGCAACGCTGAAACTGTGTACACGGGAAAAACTGTATTCCAAAATCGGATCCTTTTCCTCGGAAATCTCTGTATTCTACCTGCTCCATGTTCTGTATGCGTGTCTGTTCGAGAGCGAGTATGACCGCAATGTGGAACGGAAACTGGGCATCTCCCGGCGGGTGGAAGCGCGCCGGCATTCCACGACGTCCCTGCTTCAGGAGGAGGAACCGGAAGATACGGAGAACCGGTAAGCGAACTGACCGCAGACAGCCGGCTGCCCGAAACAAAATGCCGCAATGAAAAGGAGGCCCTTTCCTGTGAGAAAAGAGCCTCCTTTTAGCCTTGCGCTGTTTGTCCTATGTGCCGTCAGTCTGCTTTGGGTGTCCGCACATAGGCGCGAAGCACGCCAATGGGTCTGCTGCCGGTGTTGCGGATCACGTATCGTCCTGCATCGGCGGGAATGACAAAGGTTTCCGCATAATGGATGGGGAACGGTTCGAATGTCCCTTCCGGGCTTTCGATCACCGCCTCGTCGCCTTCGATCAGATTGCACATATTGACGTTGTTCTCCGGATCGATTTCCACCTCTGTGTCCGTCCAGTACCGCCGGGTTTCTATGAACTCCAGCTCATGCAGCCCGGTGTGTTCTTCCTTCACGGTTTCCGTCTCGCTGATGGTCCAGATGTTGTTGACGAGATTGTCCATGACCCAGGACGTCTGCCGGTCCCACTGGATGTTCTTCCGGCCGTGATCCAGATGGACGGGACGGGGCAGTCCGTCCAGTCCAAGACGTCCCCAGTCCCAGAGCTTGAAGGTGAAGCAGTAGGGCGTCGCACTGACTTCCAGCACCATGGAATCCGCGCCGGAGCAGTGGATCGTGCCGGCGGGGATCAGGAAGTGGTCGTGTTTCTTTGCGGGAATTTTGTTGACGTATTTTTCCGCATCAAAAGGCCTGCCGCCAGCGTTGGCCTCTTCCAGCGCCGCCATCATTTCTTCGGGATCCACGCCTTCCTTCAGGCCCAGGTAGACATGGGCGCCTTCCTTTGCGTCCAGGATGTAATAGGATTCATCCTGTGTGTAGGCCATGCCGAAGGTGCGGTGGATGTACTCTGTCAGCGGGTGTACCTGCAGGGACAGGTTCTGGCCGCCCATGGTGTCCAGGAAATCGAAGCGGATGGGGAACTCCGCTCCGAACCGGCTGTAGACCTGGGGACCCAGAAGTTCCTTCGGATGGGTCAGGACCAGGTCCATGGCGGGCAGTTCCATCTTTCCGGAGCCGAAATCCAGCAGGATCGCGTTTTCTTCCGGCACACCGTCAAAGCTCCAGGCAAAGTTCTTCTCGTTTTTGTCCAGTCCGCAGACGTCCTTCATCCACTGGCCGCCCCAGACACCGGGGTCGAAATACGGCTTCGTCCGGAAGGGACCTTTGACGGCCTGCGCCAGTCCGTCCCGGACGGCATCGCCTGTGGCGAGTTTCGGTGTATCTTCGTTCAGGTCCACGAACCAGTCCACATTTTCGAAGCTTTCCTTTTTGTGTTTGTCAAACACGCGCCATTCGATGAAGAATCCGCGCTTGATTTTCCGAAGGGGATCTTCCTTTGGGTTGTCGAAGAAGAAGTTGGGCATGCCCCTGCGGTAGCGCAGCTGCACCTCCCAGCGCGCCATATCCCCGTAAAACAGCGTGCCGTCGATGATTTTCGATGCCCCGGGGCCAATCACCAGCACCCGCCTGCCTTCCGCCTCTGCCAGGGCGGCTTTTTCTTTTGCCTCTGCCAGCTTTTTTTCGTCAATCAAGTCCTGCAGCACACCATAAAACATGGTGCCGAAAATCCGGTCCTCCGTCACGTGATGAGCCAGGATCTGTTCCAGGATGTCTTTGTCTTTATAGATGTCACAGGCATCGATCACCACATCGAATCCATTGGCAATGTGATCCTGGACGGCTTCCTGGCTGGCCCCGGGATACAGGTCGAATACCACGGGACTCGCCGCATTGGACACGCTGTCTGCAAGTGCCTGCCACCCCGCCGCATAGTCGTTTTCATGTCCCTTCACCCGAATGGCGGGAAACTTGTCGTACTTTACTTCCATTCGATTTCTCCTTCTTCTGTCTTGTATGCTCTTTGCGGAAACGGCATGGCCTCCACCCGTGCATAGTCATGACCCGCGGTGGTCGGCCAGCAGCAGGCCACTTTCAGGTCTTCGTCACCGGTGTTGATCAGCCGGTGGGCCAGTACCCCGGGTATATGGTGCAAAGACCCGGGTACCATTTCCTCTGCCCAGGCATGGCCCTGTTCATCCATCAGAAGCAGCAGACCTGTCCCTCCAACACACCAGTAGTATTCCGCGGCATCGGTGTTTTCATGCCAGTGTCCGCGGGTCATGCAGCATTCGCCGTTCACTGTCACGGGGTGCAGCAGGGACAGCCCCCAGTTCAGTTCGCCTTCCTTCGCCTGGTCTGTCCTTGCATAAACTTCGTACAGCACAAGGTCCGGATCCACACCGGCGCTGTCGGCAAAAAAGGACGTATCCTTCAGCCGTTTCTCCGATTTCACGACTCCTTCACCAATCAGCAGATCGGTATGTTTCAGCGCTGCGGGAATCACTTTCATATTGCTTCACCTTTCTTTCTCCACCTGGCGGCAGTTTTAAATGATATATCATTTTCACGTTCGATTATACGAGTTTGTCGCCGAAAGTAAACGGGAGAACGGAAAAAAACCGCCTGCAGTTTCTGCAGACGGTCACTTCCGCCGTTCAATCAGCACGCAGAACGGGCTGCGGCCGCTGTTGACCAGTTCCACTTTTTCGCAGGGATACTGCCGGTGATCCAGCGTTTTCAGCCAGTCCAGGATCAGGTCCGCTTCCCGGCGCCCATCCGCATGGGGATAGAACACCAGAGACATGCGGCCTTTGACCCGCAGGCGCTCCAGCGCAGCCTGGACCGCTCTCAGGCTGTCCTGTGGCTGAGTCACGGTCTGATGGTCTCCGGCCGGATCCCAGCCAAAGTTGAAAATCACGCCATCGGCTTCCAGCGCCGGGTCCAGTTCGCGGATGCCGGTATGGTTTTCCACACGGATCTCCAGACGGGGATCCTCCATGGCCTGACGGCACCGAGCCGCGGTTTCCGGCTGGATCTCGAAGGCAATCACCCGGCGGGCCTTTCTCAGGAAAAACGCGGAGTCTCTCCCTGTCCCCAGGGTCGCATCGATCATGACCGCATCCCGGTGCAGGACCGGCTTGAGAAAGTCATGAGAGACCTCCACCATGCTTCTCAACGGAAAGCCTCCTTCATGACCGCATATTCCGCATCGTTCTGCGCCACCATCACGATGTCGATGGCTTTGGCTTCCGGATACCGCCGCATGAGGCGGTCGATGGTTTTGCGTGCGATCCAGGCGGCTTCGCGCAGCTCGAAGCCGAACACCCCGCTGCCCAGCAGCGGAAAGCCGATGGTGACCCGTTCCTTTCCGGACATCCGCAGATAATCGTAGGCCCGGCACAGGCTGTTCCAGTAACAGGCCCGCAGGTCTTCATCCTCTCCCCGGTACCCGTCCATGTACAGCGGGGTCACCGCGTGGACGATCCGGGCGCAGTCCAGGTTGTATCCGCCGGTGATCACCACATCCCCGAATTCCCGGCGCCCCGCTTCATGACAGGCACGGACCAGGCCCGGGCCGGCGGCTTCAAAGATCCGGCGGCAGATCCCCGCCCCCGGCAGCAGTTCTGTATTGGCTTCATTGACCACCAGGTCCAGACCCAGGCCCACCAGGTCTCCTTTGAGCACTGTGATCATGACAAGTCTCCCCCTTCCAGCAGCTCATCCAGTTTTCTGCGCATTTTCCGGCTCGTCACCGCCGACTGATGGAGCTGGTCACTGAGTGCAGAGAACGTCCGTTCCGCTTTTTCGCAGCGGTCGGACAGTCTCGCGGCTTCTTCCTGCAGCTTCTCCAGTCCCGCTTCGATTTCCGGCCTGTGCTCTGCCCGGTACCAGTCCCGCTGGGCCTGTCCCAGTATCGTCAGCACACCGGTCAGGGTCCCCGGCCCGGTGATCATGACATGATGCCGCAGGCTGTAGTCAAAGAGATCCGGGCAGTCGGACAGAATGTACTGGTACACCCCTTCGGCCGGGACAAACAGCACCGCCAGCGGCGCTGTCTGTTCCGTGATGTATTTCTGCGCCACGTCATCGATGTGCTTTTTCATGTTCTGCGCAAATAGTTTCTCATACCGCGGATCTTCGTCCATCCGCAGGAAATTGTCCATGGGAAACTTGGAATCCACGCAGAGCACCTGGCGGCTGCCCGGAAGCAGCAGCGCCGCATCGGCGATCTTCCCGTTGGCCAGTGTCACCTGGCGGTCCCAGATCCGGCCCCGGGTCCCGGCGTAGTTTTCCAGCAGCAGCTCCATCTGGTATTCTCCCCACATGCCGCGGGATTTGGACCGGTTCATGATCCGGCTCATGCCGTCAACCGTTTCCAGCATCCAGTCCAGGCTCTGGCCGGACAGCGACTGGCTTTCCTTCAACTGCGCCAGTTCCTGCCGCAGTGCCTCGTACTGGCTGTCCGTGATTCCCGGTCCCGCACTCAAACCGTGCCTGCGGTCCAGCAGCAGCCAGAGAATCGCCGCTGCCATGATACCCGTCAGGATCCACTCCCATGTCATGATCCGGCTCCTTCCAGTCTCGGCATGGACCGGAGCACGAAGGTCAGCAGATCCAGGCGGTTGTTTTTCTCCGGATGGTGAAAGGCATACTCCAGCACCGTCTCCAGCGCCTGACGCACCTGCCGATTCCGCAGACCGGTATAGGTCAGGATGTCATGACCGTCAATGGCCAGTTCCTGCAGGGACAAAGGGCGAAACCGGATCTGTTCCTCATAGAACGCCCGGCTCGCTTCCAGCCGCTCCAGGCGCTGTCTCCCTTTTTCCGAATGCGCCATGATGTCGCAGTACTGCACCCGGAACAGCAGCTGCACCCATTCATCGCTCCAGCCTTCCGTCACCCGCAGGCGGTAAATGGTCTCCAGGTTTCTGGGCAGGATGTCATCGTGATGCAGCACCAGCTCCGGGATGACTTTTTTCTGTCTGGCCGGCAGCTTCAGGGCCTCCACCACCCGCCTGGCAATGGCCTGTCCGGCCACGGGATGTCCCTTGAAATGATCCCGTCCCCCCGGAGAGGTCGTGCGCGTTTCCGGTTTTCCCAGGTCGTGCAGCAGAAGTGCCAGGGCGGCGGTTTCGTCAAAGGGATCCAGGTAGCGGATGGAGTCCAGAATGTGCCGCAGCACCCCGGCATAGTGGTAAGGCGAGTGCTGCGGAGTCTGTGCCGCCTGTTCCAGTTCCGGGATCCAGGGCGCAAACAGTCCGGTCATGTCCTGGATGCGCAGCGGATCGGTCCGCAGGATCTCCATCCATTCCGGCACGAGCCGTTCCACGGCCACAAACCGGATCCTGTCCTGGCAGACATCCACGGCGTTCCGTGTTGCCGGCTCGATGGTAAACCCCAGGCGGGCCGCAAACCGGAATGCGCGGACCATCCGCAGGGCGTCTTCCTCAAATCGCTGTACGGGATCTCCCACCGCCCGGATCAGGCCCTGTTCCAGGTCTCGGCGTCCCCCGAAGGGATCCACCAGGCCCCTGCCGGGATTCCAGGCCATGGCGTTGATGGTGAAGTCCCGCCGGGCCAGGTCTTCTTCCACAGTCTGGACAAACTGCACTTCATCGGGATGGCGGCTGTCGGAATAGCGGCCTTCCCTGCGAAAGGTGGTGACTTCCACCTGCCCGCCCGGGAGCAGGACCATGACCGTCCCGTGCCGCAGTCCCGTGGGCGCGGTTTTTTCAAAGAGGTCCATGACCTGCTGCGGAGTGGCATCCGTGGCCAGGTCATAGTCATGGGGTCTGCGTCCGAGCAGCCAGTCCCGGACACATCCGCCCACCAGATAACAGTCGTGGCCGGCAGCAGACAGACGGTCCATGACTGCTTTCACTTGTTCAGGCACCTGCATGCTGCCGCCTCCTTTCTGCTGTCTGTGTCCTCGCGTTCCCGGATTGGATCAGGCCTTTTCCCGGGTGTAGACGGGCATGGAATCGTGCATGATTTTCTTTCCCAGCTCCGTGCTGCCGAACATGAATTCCATGTCCCGGCCGCCCGCCAGACGGGACCCTTCCGCCGACAGCTTCGAAAACAGGACGGGATCCTCCGAGTCGGCATCCACGATGATGAACCAGTGCTGGCTGTTGTCCGGCATCAGCCGTTCCTTGAGCACAATGCTGCGGACCTCCGGCATGGATTCTGCGGTTTTTGCCAGCACATTTCCCAGATATTTTCCTTCTTCTCCCGGGTCCTTGACGGTGACTTTGTCCCCCTTGACGATCCGGTTTGCCGACAGCCCCCGCAGACGGATCTTCTCCAGCTGCTGCAGAAAGCTGGTGTCCAGCGTGATGTCCAGATCCTCGGGATCCAGGATCACGCCATCCACCTCACCGCCGGCCATTTTCAGAAACGGCATGAACTGGTCGAAGGTCAGCACCAGGCACTGTGCCTTCGGGCTCCATTTTTCCAGCGTTTCCTTCGACGTGAAAAACGGGAAGAAGTTCTTCTTGTCCTGCCGCTCCATGACCATGAGCGAGATGTTGGTGTCAGGGGGAAACACCAGCTGGCCGTGACCATCGGGTGCAGGCGCCTTGTCCCATACCGCCGGCGCCAGGATCTTTCCCTTCAGCATTTCTGCGGCCACCGCGGCGGACTCCTTCTGTCCCTGGTGTTTTTTGAGTCCCTCCAGGGCTTTTCGCAGCCCGGGATCCAGCATAGTCTGATTGTCCATGATTCTTCTCCTTTGCCGCAGCAGTGGCCGCGGCCTGTATTGTCTGTATCTGATTGCCTTGCCCGCCGGCACCGATTCCCGCTCCGGCTGTCCAGTGACTGGGCCGGCGATTCTGGCGGCGGGTATCCTATTCTCCGCTGATGGCCATTTTGCCGAAAAGGATCGAAGGCGACACCAGCTGACGGTAGGACCAGTCGATGTCGCTGCCCACAGCCGTCACGTCGTTCATCAGCTCCATGAAGGAGCCGGCAGCGGTGATCAGCGTCACGCTCTGTGTCCGTTTTCCGCCCTGAACCAGGTAGCCCCGGGCCTGCAGGGAGAAGTTCGTGGACACAAAGTCAATGCCTGCATGCAGTCCTTCCAGGTCCGTGATTACCAGCCCGTCCTGCATGCGTTCCTCGAGCTGGGCCAGGCTTTGGTCCCCCGGTTCGATGTACAGGTTCATGGGGGAGACACTCACCGGACTCGCATAGCCTCCCTTGAAGCCGTTGCCCGTGCTTTCGGTCTGCATCCGCGCGGCAGACTGCTGGTTGTGCAGGATCGTCTCGAACACACCGTGATCCACCACCAGCTTGCGCCTGGTGGGATAGCCTTCATCATCGAAGTTCGCAATGGTCAGCGCGTCTGTATTCCTCGGATCGTCAATGATGGTGATCTTGTCGGAGAAGATCTTTTCGTGCAGCTTTCCCTTCAGCGGGGAAATGCCTTTGGAAATGAGGTCCCCGGAGAACAGTCCCGCAAAGGCTCCCAGCAGGCTTGTCATCGCCTCCCGGTGCAGGATCACCGGACACGTCCGGCTGGGAATCGAGGCAGCGTCCAGGCGGTGAAGCACTTCGTCGCAGAGTTCCTTCACGAAAGCCTCCCGGTCAAAGGTGTCAATCGACGGCACCACTTTGATCAGGTACCAGTCCTGGATCCGGTCATCCTGCCGGCCTGCAGCTCCTGCCACGACGTACTGGACATAATCCTCATCCCCGGTTTCCAGCCCCAGGGTGTTGGAAATTGCACGGGATCCCTCTGACTGGCTCCAGCCCAGGGTCGTCACCTGAAAAATCCGTTCATCGTATGCCAGGATCCGCTGTTCCAGATCCGCCAGGAGTTCCTTCACCTCTGCCGTTTCGGGCACCGCCCAGGTCTTTTCCTTCACCACCAGGTCTGTATCCATGGGCGCAACGAACTGCGTCCGGTCTTCACTGGTAATGGTCGCCGCCTGCTGGCGCAGGCTGTCGAGGACTTCATCCATGATAGAATCATCCAGCTTCTCCAGCCCGGTGTTGGCCAGGCTGCCGTCGTCCAGCACCCGGATGCCCACGGAATCAGTCTGCGAGATCTCCATTTTGTCCATGGACCCGGCAAACCAGGTGATTTCCCGGGACTTCGAAGCGGATTCGTAGATTTCTGCCGCTTCAAATCCTTTTTCCAGTGCTCTGTCGAGCCATTTCTGCTTATTCACCGGCTGTACCTCCCACTGTGATCGAAGAAACCCGGATCGCGGGCTGGCCCACATCCGTGGGAATGGAGCCCGAAACTGATCCGCACATGCCCTGGGCCCGCTTCAGGTCTTTGCCCACGCGGTCGATGTTCATGAGGATCTCCGCACCGGATCCGATCAGGCTTGCACCGCGGACCGGTTTTGTGACTTTCCCGTTCTCGATCAGGTAGCCCTCGGAGACCGCAAAGTTGAACTCCCCGGTCTGCGGGTTGACACTGCCGCCTCCCATGCGCTTTGCGTACAGGCCCTTTTCGATTCCTTCAAACATTTCATCAAATTCATCGCTGCCCGCGGCGATGTAGGTGTTGGACATGCGGGACGTGGGTTCGTATTTGTAGTTCTGCCGTCTGCCGGAACCGGAGGAGCCTTCCTGCATCCGCCGTCCGTTGAAGCGGTCCACCATGTACTGCGTCAGGATGCCGTCCTGAATCAGAACACGCCGCTGCTGCGGATTTCCTTCATCGTCCACGTTCTGGCTTCCCCAGGCATTGGGGATCGTGCCGTCGTCGATTGCCGTGACTTTCGTCGAAGCGATCTGTGTTCCTTTTTTGCCGGCAAACACTGACTGCTCCTTCGCCACAGCCGTGGCTTCCAGGGCGTGGCCGCAGGCTTCATGGAAAATCACCCCGCCAAATCCATTGTCAATGATGACGGGCATGCGTCCGGAAGGAGCATCCACGGCATCGAGCAGCACCCTGGCTGTCGCTGCGGCGTTTTTCGCCGCCTGTGCCGGAATGCCGCCTTCATAGAATTCCAGTCCCATGCTTGCCCCGGGGCCCTCAAAGCCGGACTGCCGGTCTTCGCCCCGGGCTGCATAGATGGACACACCCATCCGGGTCCGGATGCGGGTATCCTTCACCAGCCGTCCGTCGGAGTTGGAAATCTGGACCTTCTGGCGCAGGGAGGACAGTGACACACTCACTTTTTCGATCTCGGGTTCATCCTTCACCGCTTCCCACGCCTGCATCATCAGCGCTGTCTTGTCCTGCAGCGGTGCATCCACCGGATCTGTCTTCACCGGCGAAATATTGGGTACGGCCTCTTCTGTCAGCACCACCTGTCTGCCGGATGTTCCTTCAAACGCCGTGCGCAGATCCTTTACCAGAGCCAGCAGGTCTTCGTACCTGGCACTGTTGGAATATCCGTAGGCTGTCTGCAGGTCTTTGTACAGACGGATTCCCGTTCCTTCCCGCAGGGCTCTGTCCACGTTCTCCACCTTGCCGTCCAGCATGGACAGCGATTCGGAAACCGCGTCCTCTTCAAAAATTTCGGCGAAATCCGCCCCGGAGTCCATGGCTTCCGTCAGCAGCCTTTCCAGCTGTTCTTTCTTCAGCATCCGTTCACCTCCTGTATCGGCAGTCATCTGCCGTCTGTTGTCCCCGCAGACATCTGCAGGGTTCATGCCTTGAAATCTCTGCGGTTCATGCAATTTCCCGGACACCCTCTGGCCCGTTTGTTGTACATGTTCCGTATCTGTTGATTATACCATCCCGTGGCCCCTCTGAAACTATCCCTTCAGCAATCCGCCGGAATTTGAATGTATTTTGAAATGCCCCGGTAAAACCCAAAAACAGGGAACCTCCCTCCAATGGGACATTCCCTGCTTACCGCACTGATCAGATGTTATTTGATCGCATCCACAAACCGCTTCGTGATCAGCTGCGGACGGGTGATGATGGAGCCCACCACGCAGCTGTAGCAGCCAAGGTCCAGGACGCGTTTGAGTTTTTCCGGAGTATCGATGTTGCCCTCCGCAATGACGGGGTGCTTTGCGTAGTCCAGCAGATCCCGGATCACCTTGAAGTCATCTGCCTCCACGTGATTGCCTTTGGACTGCTCAGTGTAGCCCACCAGCGTCGTGCCGATGTAGTCAAAGCCCAGGTCATCCGCATGCTTCATTTCCTCCAGCGTGGCACAGTCGGCCATCAGCGGCTGGTCAGGGTATTTCGAACGGATCTCCGCCACGAATTCATCCAGGGTCCGGCCATCGGGACGGGGCCGGCAGGTCGCATCCACGGCAATCACTTCCGGGGGTGTGTCCATGGCCATCAGTTCATCCACTTCCTTGATGGTCGGGGTGATGAACACCGGGTTGTCGCCATAGGGGCGCTTGATGATGCCGATGACCGGAAGATCAACGGTTTTCTTGATTTCCGCGATGTCATCCACGGTGTTGGCCCGGATGCCTTTGGCACCGCCTTCTTCGGCAGCGGCCGCCATTCGGCCCATGATATAGGAAGAGTGCAGGGGTTCGTCAGGCAGCGCCTGGCAGGAAACGATCAGGTTCCCTTTTGTCTGTGTCATATCAGCCATGTTGGTACTCCTTTTGGATAATTCCATTTTGATGATTCCATTATATGCCAACCCTGGCTGCTTTGATATAACATCACGCCTCCAGCGATGCCTGGATAAAGCGTCTCTCAAATTGGCCCGACCCATTTACTTGAGTAACTATTTGACCGCAGGCAAGAAAAACCCGGGTTAATTATTGACTTTGGTAAATGGCGGGGCTATTATGTGGATGTAAAAAACAAACAAGCCAATTCGACAGGAGATGTGCCGGGAATCGCATCTCCTTTTATTGTGCAGACCGCTGGTGTCTGGCGGCAGACTCCCGGCATCCGGGAAGCACGGAGGTCTTTCAATGGCAAAGGAAACACGATTCAAACCCATCTATGATCGGGATGGGCTGTTCCGTGCCGTCCGGATGTATGTGAACAAGGGAAACGATATGAATTACCTGTTCATTCAGGAGGCCAGCTGCGGTGGCGTGGCGCTGCTTCCGGATCCTGAATGCAGACCGGTTGTCACGACGGTAATAGAGTAGAGGGGAAATTCAGTGATTTCCGCCCCTCTCGTTGAACCGTACGTACGGATCTCGTATACGGCTCTACAGTTATATTGCCCTTGCGGGCATTCATGAATTTGCTATGATTTATTCTGTAAGTTCAGGTAACACCCGACCGGGTCGATCAGACCCGGTCGTTCTTTTTCCTTGTTGGGTAACGCAAGAACCTTTGGTGATAAGATGAAATTCACAGTCCTCCACCCAGTAGTTCGCCACAGGCCAAGTCTCGAGTTGGCAGTCTGCCGTATCTCTTCCTTGGAAAATCCCGTTTTGAACTGCTTGTTCAGAATCATGAGATTCTTGAAGAGCGTTTTCGGTCTTTTCCATTGCTTAAAGATCACTACCCGAATTTTGTGTCTTAGCCACTGTCCAAATTCTATTAAGAATCTTTTCATGGAACCAATACTGAAATAGTTGATCCATCCTCTGACTTTCTGATTAACTTTCGTAAACAGATCGGATAAAGGCATGGCAGCGGCTTTCCGACGGCACAGGAGCTCTTTCATATTCTTATAGAGTCTCTGTTTTCTGTCGTTTGCCGGCTTGCACTTCCATCCGTCTCTACCCTTCCAGAAAGTGAATCCAAGGAATGTACTTTCAGGTGGTCTGACTACATGCGTTTTGGTTGGCGAAACCTTCAGGAACAGTTTCCGTTCGAGCCAAGAGGATACAGATCTCATTACCCGGTCGGCGGCCATCTCACTTCGGCAGTAGATCGTGACATCGTCAGCGTATCTGACAAATCTCAATCCTCTGTTTTCAAGTTCCTTGTCAAATACATCCAGATAGATGTTGGCAAGGAGCGGCGAAATATTACCACCTTGGGGCGTCCCTAGGTCATTTCTATTCAGTTTCCCCTCTTCCATGACTCCGGCTTTAAGAAAAGAACGGATCAGGTGAAGGGTCTCCTTTTCATTGACCTTCAGGCGAATGATCGAGATCAGTTTGTCGTGGTTGACCATATCAAAGAACTTTTCAATGTCCAGGTCCACGACCCACTCATATCCTTCGTTGAGATATTCCAGAGTTCGCTCGATGGCCTGATGGGCGCTTCGACCTTCTCTGAATCCAAAACTGCTGTCACTGAACGTGGAATCAAATATCGGATAAAGTATCTGATACGTAGCCTGCTGGACGACCCTGTCTACGACAGTCGGGATGCCCAAGGGCCTCTTTTTCCCATTTGGCTTGGGAATATAGGCTCTGCGGACAGGACTGGGCTTATATTTCATTTCCCGGATTTGTTCTGCAAGTTCATCCCCATTCACCTCCATCCATGCTCTGATCTCATCAACGGGCATGTCATCGATTCCCGCTGAACCGCGGTTTGACACTACCTTTCTGATGGCCTTCTCCATGTTGGAGGATTCCAGAATCAAATCTGACAATCTCATTTTGCGTTTCCTTCTTTCTTACAGAGACTCCCTGACCGTCCCCATCCATTTCACCGGCTCCGGTTACGATCCTTCACCTTATGACTATTCTGACTTTCGGACTGCAGGGTAATTACTCAAAAGCGATTCGCTCACTATAGCCGGCAGGAGCCTTCAGTATTACTACCTACTATGCTCCGCTCTGACTTCTCGCAGTAAACATTTTCGGACCGTATGCCACTGGCACCACCATCGCTGTTTTTAAAGCTTATTGGACTGACGTCTGCGAGATCTCTCGGGGTAAGGCACACATCTTTCTCTGCACAACCTCCTGATTTACCGTCTTGGTTTTACGTTTGCCTTTTGGGCTTTGGTTTGTGTTGCAACCTCACCCGCCATTTGGCCTTGTATCAGGTTTCTGTTCGTAGGCTCGTCAGATTGGCTACACCGCTTCTTCCATCCCAGCCTCGCGGCTTTCGACTTGCGGTTCACTACACTTGGCGGCAAATACCCGTGACCGGACTTTCACCGGCTAGATGTGCGTCATGCCCGACACACAACAAAAGCGGCGGATCCTGGCGCTGAGCCGGGATTCCGCCGCTTTTTCATGCTTTTTTGACTGTTTCCAGGGCCAGACAACCCGGCCCGCCATGCACCATGAACATCGGACACAGGTCCAGAACCACGATGTCACTGTCCGGGTACCTGGCTGCAAACGAGGACCGGGCTTTTGCGGCATTCTCTTCACAATCGGCATGGAGGATGTAAATCACATTCGAAGCATCCATTCCCTTTTTATCGAAAGCCGCCGCCACTTTCCCGAAAGCGCCTTTCCAGGTGCGGCTGACAGCCAGCGTATCCAGGGACTGTCCGTCTTCCCTCCGCACGACCGTCGGCAGGACCCGCAGCATGGATCCCACCGCCGCAAGCCCCTTCGGGATCCGGCCCCCGTCTGCCAGGAAGTGCAGGTCGCTGACTGTCACGGTGCTGACATCGGACTCTGCCATTTTCAAGAGAACCGCCAGGATCTCCTCCAGACTGTGCCCCGCATTCCGCATCCTGACCGCTGTTTCCACCATCAGCCGCTGGGGACCGCCCAGAGCACGGGAATTGAAGACGGTGATCCGGCCGGGATCTTCACTGAGGTCTCTGGCCATGCAGGCAGTGGCATAGGTGCCGGATAATCCGTCGGCTATGGTGATGTCCAGCACAGTGTCATCCGGGTTCTCCAGCAGATGGCTGTATAATTCTGTTTTTTCCCCCACAGCCGGCTGGGAGCTGGACACTTTTGCACCCTTCCGGCAGGCATCCGCCATAGCGCGGGGTGTGATTTCGTCATAATCCCGGTAAGTCTCATCATTGACGCAGACACTCAGAGGAACGCAGTGAAAACCGGCTGCAGCTGCCTGGGCGGGGGAATACAGCGTGGATGAATCGGACACAATATGAATCATGAGATGGCCTCCCTGTTTTGAATTCAAGTTTATCATATATTCATTTCCACTACATCTGGTTTTCAATATTATGTTGCAGGGTACTTGCATCCGGCTATAATTTCAGTATGGAAAACCACGCACTCAAAGAACTGGCCATTCCCCGGTGGGAGGAACTTCCTGACCTGGACCTGTATATGGATCAGGTGCTGAGCTACATCAATTCCCGGCTTGAGCCGCTTTCCATTGGAGAGGAGAAAACTGTGCTGACTTCCTCCATGGTCAACAATTACGTCAAAACCAACATCGTGAAGCCGCCGGTGAAAAAACACTATAAGCGATATCACCTAGCGTATCTCTTTGTGGTCATGCTCATGAAACGGTGTTTTTCCCTGTCGGAAATCAGCCGGCTGATCCGAGTGTATTCCAACATCGAGGACCCCGAGCGCGTGAGCCGCGACTACAACAAGTTCATCACGGTCTTTGAGTCCTGTCTTCGGGAAATGCTGGAGACCGGTCATTCGGATACAGAATTCATCGCGGATCCCACCCTCGAACAGCAGATCATGATCAACGTCATCCGGACACTCTGCTCCAAAATCTGGGTGCAGTACAGTCTGCGGACGGTGGAAGAAAACGGCACAGTCACGTCCTGAGAGACGCACCTGTGCCGTTTTGACTATGCGGAATGAATTCTGTTGTCAGCTGCTGGAATGGGGAAGAACTCCATGGATCTCCGCTGCAAGCGTCGAAATAGGCATGGACTGTACAGTGACTGTTCCCGGACCCGTTACAACGGTATTGAACATGCCTTCACCCCCGAAGAGTACGTTTTTGATACCTTTGATGCTCTGGATGTCCATGGTGCAGGTTTCTTCCATCACCGCGAGGTTCCCGGTGTCAATGACAAGCTGCTGCCCGGTCTGCAGATTGTAGGAAATCGCCGCTCCGTCGATTTCGAGAAATACCGTACCGGGGCCGGTCAGCTTCTGCATGACAAATCCTTCTCCGGAAAAGAATCCGGAGGACAGACGCCGCTGAAAGAAAGTCGAGAGCGTCACGCCGCTGGTGGCAGCGAGAAAAGCCCGTTTCTGGGCAATGATGGATTCCCCCGGCCGCAGTTTCATCACTTTGATGCTTCCGGGAAATGAAGAACTGAAGGCGATCATTCCTGGTGTCTTTCTGGCAGTATAGATGTTCTGGAATATGCTTTCACCACTAAACATGCGGCCGAAGGCCTTCGAGACCGTGGTTCCTTTTGTCTGCATCTCCATGTTGGGGCTCATCCAGGTCATGGCGCCGCGTTCAGTCATGACGCTCTCTTCAGGATCCAGATGGCAGATCACGACAGGCAGACTGTCTCCCTTGATTTCGTATCTCACAGGATACCTCACTTTCTGTAAAGAAAGCCTACAATATAGAGCAGCGTCAGAGGTCTTCAGGCGGATAACTGTGGCAGAATGCGCCAAGATGTAACTGCTGACTGCAGAAGCAGGAAGCCGGATATGAATGCCCATTTGCCAATGGTGGAGCGGTCGGGCGAAGGCGGGGGAATTGGTGGAATCCCCACCGAATCTTTTTTACTCTGGTGGATCAGCCGAAAGCCTGCTCGAACATAAACTCACGAAGCCCCACGATTACTCCCAGAACCAGGATGGCTCCGCAGTTCACTGCAACCCAGAGAAGCAGCCCGGCACCTAAGCTCACCATACCGCCAAGTGTGAAGACAGAAGCCCTAAACTCCTCACTGAACACCAGTGCAAGCAATGTGCAGACCAACAGGAGAGAAAAAAGCAGATGCAAAAGTTCCCAGATCATAGCTGCGCCATATGCAAGCAGTACCACTGCACTCAGAATGATCCACAGAATTGCACAGACTAACCGTCAGACAATCTGCCACAGTACCCACAAAACATTCATACTTCCCTCTCCGCCTGTTTTTCTTTTATTCCCACTGTGAGGATCAGGTTCCAACCCGCTTCAGCTGAACACTCTTCTGGCATACAGGCCGGAAAGGACAGGAACAACTCCTTTTCAGTTTTACTGATTAAATTTGGAGGCTTGATTCGACCTCACAAATCTTTGGATATTCGTTTTAATTTGGAGGCTTGATCCGGCCTCACAAATCTTCGGATACTCCTTTTTATCATTGAGTTGACAGATGCAATATGAAAAACCGCCTTCTAATAAGAAAGCGGTAATTTTCAGGTATGGTGGTCTCTGTCGGAATCGAACCAACGACACAAGGATTTTCAGTCCTTTGCTCTACCAACTGAGCTAAGAGACCATGGTTGCGGGAGAAGGATTTGAACCAACGACCTTCGGGTTATGAGCCCGACGAGCTACCAGACTGCTCCATCCCGCGATGTAATAAAGTTTTTTAGAACTTTTTGAAAATTTGGCGGAGAAGATGGGATTCGAACCCATGCGCCGCTCACGCGACCTACCGGTTTTCAAGACCGGACCCTTCAGCCACTTGGGTACTTCTCCATGTAAACAAGTGGTGGACCCTGTAGGACTCGAACCTACGACCCGCCGGTTATGAGCCGGATGCTCTGACCAACTGAGCTAAGGGTCCAAAAACAGTTGGTGGCTGGAGTGAGACTCGAACTCACGACCTTCCGGGTATGAACCGGATGCTCTAGCCAACTAAGCTATCCAGCCAGAGTTAACGGGATTCAGTTGTTTTTTGAGATGGTCGGGATGACAGGATTTGAACCTGCGACCCCTTGGTCCCAAACCAAGTGCACTACCAAGCTGTGCTACATCCCGGTAAAAACATAATGGCGCGCCCAGTAGGAGTCGAACCCGCAACCTTTTGATCCGTAGTCAAACGCTCTGTCCAATTGAGCTATGGGCGCATCTGTTCATCAAGTGCTTACTTACTATAACAGGTTCGGCAACCAGTTGCAAGCATTTTTTGAACTTATATTTTGCTGTGCGGCCGGCGTCTGCCGGACTACCTGTTTACTATATCCCCCAACCGCCCATCTGTCCATGCTTTTTCTCATTTTTTTGCTGTCAGTGACAGTAAGCCTCCTGGATGTCACTGCTGTACCGGTTCTTCCTCAAACATCGACGTCACATCCTCCCCGCACTGCACACGGCCCAGAAACTGCATCACCTTTTCTCCATATCCGGGATCCTTGAAGACAGAATTGGCATGTGCCGCATCAGAAATCACCAGCTTCGCCTTCGGCGCCCTGCAGGCTGAGAAATTCTGATCCAGCATTTCAAAGGGGACGAAGGCGTCTTTGGCTCCATGCACAAACAGGACAGGCACCTGGATCTTTGCTGTCTGTCCGGTGGTGCTTGTCACTTTGAGAGACGTCCCGATCCATTTGCCGGCAAAGACAGATGCAATGTCCAGGACCGGGAATGAAGGAAGGCCAAAGAGGGCCCGGGCCTGTGCTGCGAATTCCTCCCGAATCCCGGTAAACGCACAGTCCGCCACAACTGCTCTCAGTCCCTGTGGACGCTCACCCGCTGCATTGAGAACCGTAGCCCCGCCCATGGAAACTCCATGCAGCACAATGGAAGCCTCCGGGTCGAATTCCCTGATTTTTTCCATCCACCCGCAGATATCGAACCGTTCCGGCCACCCCATGCCAATATACCGTCCTTCGCTCTTTCCATGCGCCCGAGCAGCGGGTGTCAGTATGTTCCATCCTGCCTCTATATAAGGTTGTGCATATTTCGCCATGCCATCCGGCGCATCATCCCCATAGCCATGACAGAGAATCACCCAGTCATGACTGCCCGGCCTTCCAGGCCGGTATCCCACTTCCAGGTGCAGACCGTCATTGGCTGTCATGGTCCAGGTTTTCCGCCGGGCATTCAGCCTGGCAGCTGCAGCCCGGAAATCCGGCCAGCTGTGCTCGGTTTCATAATCAAAGTAATTGACCAGATTCAGCTTCGCCTTCCTGTCCAGGGCAAAACGCGCAAGTACCCTGGAGAAGACCGCAACCCCCGCCACAGCGATTATGACAATTGTCAACAACCCCAGCCAATGTCCGGAGATTCCAAAACCCGCGCAACTCACGATGAATAATGTCAGGATAATCAGTGGAATTTGTTTCATTTGAAGGCCTTCCGTGCAGTTTCATGGAATTGATATAAAAAAGATAAAAATCCGCTCAAAGGAATATGGTAGAATGTTGTGGAAAGATGAAGAAAGAATGAGAAAGGAAAACAGTTTCAGGTATTTGAATATGAAAACAAAAAAGATATTTGCGGCTCTGACGGCTGTTTGTCTTTCTGCGCAGGCAGCTGGTCTCACGGCATTTGCCGAGACCATTGTACCTGATGAAGGCACTGATGGCTCTTCATCAGCCAGTACACAGCCTGCCGGAACGACAGTCCCGGATCCGACCAATACCAGTCCGGTGAGTCCGGAACCCGCCGAACCGGTCACACCGCCGGCAGCCCCCGAGCAGCCGGATGCACCGGCCGAGCCAGAAGCCGGGCAGCAGCCGGAAGCGCCGGATCAGCCGGATCAGCCGCAGCCTCCTGAAAACCCGGAAACACCGGAGGCTCCGGACAAGCCGGACAATCCGGACGATCCCGAAAATCCCGTGGACCCCGAAAATCCCGTGGACCCCGAAAACCCGGAGGATCCCGAAAACCCGGAGGATCCGAATGCACCGGCCGAGCCGGAACAGCCGGAGGAACCTTCTGAAAAACCGGCGGAACCTGCCGAACCCGAACAGCCGGCCACACCGGAACCCGCTCCTGTTCAGCCGGCTCCCGTGGCACCCTATGAGCCCGCACTTCCGGACAATCCCAGCTACACGATCCCTTCCGGTCCCTATGCACCGCTGAAGGTCATCAACACCATGGAAGATGCCCGCCTGACCATACCCGGCCTGGGGGACATCCGCCTGCTGCCGGACTTCAACAACGCACGGGCCTGGAAAGGCTCTTCCAGTTCCTACAACACCCCGGGTCTCTGGGGACAGTGCACCTGGTTTGCCTGGGGCCGCTTTTATGAAATCTACGGATTCGATCCCGGATTCACCGGAAACGGCAACCAGTGCGTGGATCAGCTCCTGGCCGCACACCCGGACAAATTCGAAAAATCCGACATGCCCAAAGCCGGTGCCGTCTTCTCCAGCGACTATGCCCACAACCACGTGGGTCTTGTCCTGGCGGTGGATGAGGAACAGGACCTCATGCTTATACAGGAAGCCAACTTCGATGGCGTCTCCAATCCCGTCTGGAACGAAGCGATTCTCGACTGGAAAACCAGCGTGGTCACTCCCGAAATCCTGAAGCAGGCCTATGGCGAAGTGACCTATGCAAATCCGAAACTGGATGACCAGGTGCCGGAAAACAATCATGAATTCTTCCGTGCACGGGCAAAGGAACTGGAATCCGCCGATTACGGTGATCTGGAGTTCTTCAGCTTTGACGAAGTCGAAGGCGTATGGAGCGGTCAGCCCCTCAACCGCACTGTGGGTACCATCATGGGTCCCTCTGGCAAGGAGACGTACTACAACCTCCCCATGTCGGGTGTGGTGAACATCATGCGCTCCATGGGAAACAAAGACCTCTACTGGGTTCGTGCAGATGGATGCAAAATGCTGGGCCGCTACATCATGGTCGCCGCCGATCTCCGTGTTCACCCCAGAGGCTCCCTGGTGGAAACCTCCCTGGGAACCGGCATCGTCTGCGATACAGGAGAATTTGCCCTGAGCAACCCCTATCAGATCGATATCGCCGTGGCCTGGAAGTAAGTCATCGTTCTTCCAGAATCAGTCACAGACAGCGGCAGTGCTTCACGCACTGCCGCTTTTTCGGTGTGCCGGGCTGCGTATGGTATCATTTCACCATGTCAGAACAGTCCCAAACCCGCGCCCTGGAGGTGCTTCGACAATACTTTGGATACGACGCCTTCCGGCCGGGACAGAAACAGGCTGTAGAAGCCATCCTGCATCACCAGGATCTCCTGGCTGTGATGCCCACCGGTGCAGGCAAGTCCATCTGCTTCCAGGTGCCGGCCCTCGCTTGCCCTGGAGTCACGCTGGTGATTTCACCTCTCATCAGCCTTATGCAGGATCAGGTCCGGGAACTGGTGGCAGCAGGGATCCCCGCTGCGTATTTCAACCGCTCCCTGTCTGCCGCGCAATACAAAACAGCGCTTGCAAGACTGCGGCAGGGGCAGTACAAAATCGTGTATGCGGCACCCGAGCGCCTGATGGCACCGGCGTTTCTCGATATCTGCCGGGAGCTGGATATCAGCCTCATTGCGGTGGATGAAGCCCACTGCGTCTCGCAATGGGGACAGGACTTCCGGCCATCCTATCTGAAAATCCGGGAGTTCATAGAATCCCTGTCCCAGCGTCCGCCGGTTGCAGCGTTCACAGCCACAGCCACAGGCCCGGTCCGGCAGCAGATCATCAGCCTGCTTGGCCTGCAGACCCCTGTGCAGGTCGTGACGGGATTTGACCGGCCCAATCTCACGTGGCAGGTGCACCGGGAAAGCGACCGGCTGACAGCCCTGACATATCTGATCAGGCAGCACCGGGATCAGTCCGGTATCGTCTACTGCGCAACGCGGAAAACCGTGGAAGAAGTAGCCGCACACCTTGCAAAACGCGGACTCAGCGCACGACCCTACCATGCGGGGCTTGGCGAAGAGCAGCGGCGGCAGACCCAGGAGGACTTCATTTATGACCGCATTCCGGTGATCGTGGCCACCAATGCCTTCGGCATGGGCATCAACAAGCCGGATGTCCGCTACGTCATCCACTACCAGATGCCGGCTTCCATGGAGGCCTATTACCAGGAAGCCGGGCGTGCCGGACGGGACGGTGATCCGGCTCAGTGCATTCTGCTGTACAGTCCCCAGGATCTGCGGCTGCAGTCCTACATGATTGAAAACGGCGACCCGAACCCCGAGCTGTCGCAGGAGGAAGCACAGCTGGTGAAGAAGCGCGACATGGACCGACTGTTCCAGATGCGGTCCTATGCACAGTCCACAAGCTGTCTGCGTTCACAGATCCTCCGGTACTTCGGGGAGGATCCGGGGGAGGACTGTGGCAAGTGCTCCAACTGTCTGGCAGACTACGAGGACCGGGATGTGACTGCAATGGCCATGGCCATCTTTGCGGGCATTGTCCGGACCGGATCCCGGTTCGGTCAGAAGCGTGTCATCGAAGTGCTGCGTGGTGCGGATACAGAATTCATCCGCAGCCGGAACCTGAAGACAAACCCGGCATACGGAAAGCTTCGGGAGCACACAGCCAGATTGCTGGAAACACTGGTGACGCAGCTCTGCGAAAACGGATACCTGCAGGTGACGGGAGACTATCCCATCCTGTCCCTGACGCCAAAAGCCTGCCGGGCAATTTCCTCCCACAGTCCCGTGACAGTGAAAACCGCCACCTCTGCCGAACGGTATACCGTCCTGGAGGAAAGCGATGAGCTCTTTGAGGCACTGCGGGATGTCCGGAGAACCATTGCGCAGAAACACCGGATCCCGGCCTATGCTGTGTTCAACGATGCAACGCTGCATGCCATGGCATCGAAAAAGCCCTGCACGAAGGAAGAGATGCTCCGGGTGCAGGGGATTGGCGAGATCAAGCTGAGAAAATATGGTCAGGCGTTCCTGCGTGTCATTCAGAAACATCGCCGAACAGAGGCTGCCGGCGCAGACGCTGACGTAGATCCGGATCTCTGACCACATCCACCAAGGTTTCCAGCGTATCACACTCTTCCTGCGGCACCACCGGCCAGTCCAGACCGGTCAGGTCCAGCAGGAATTCATGTTCCTGGGCGACATATACATCCGATTCCAGAACCCGGTTTTTGTGAAGCCGGGCTTTTTTCGCTTCCCGCAGGGCTGCAGCAAGCTGATTGGCCAGCAGGCTTTCCTCCCGCGATGTCAGCGTATGGTAGCGGCGAAGCACAGAGAGGGGCATCAGACGGGGTTTCAGGATCTCTGCCTGCCAGCCGGTCCCGCCGGGGATCTTCATGATTTCATAGCGAAGGGGCTTGACCAGGTGACTCTCCGGACCCGCAAGCTGCAGAAGATCCAGTTCCTTTCCCAGTGTCTGTACCTGTTGCAGGCATTCCTCTTCGATCTCCGGCATGGTTTTTCCCTGCATCATCCAGTCGAAGAGATCCTTCTGGTCCCTGGGGAACCGGACCGTTTCCAGCATATAATCTCCTTCAGCGGTTTTCACATGAGCTAGCGTATCGCTGAGGGTTTCCAGTATTGTGTATTTCATGTCTGCAGTGTGGCACAGCCGTCTGATTCCGTCAAATCTGCCCGGTCTCCCGGATCTCCGGTCTGCTGTCAGGCTGTCAGAGGTCAAAAGACTGTGTCTCTGGCGGAAGAAACCGCAAAGGAAAAAGGCGAAGGACTGTCTGAATCCTTCGCCTGCTGTGTTCTGATTTGTGTTTATTCGCTGAATGTGACGGGATTCACCGGATTGGCGAACCATACCGTTCCCACCTGAGAAACGAATTCGTCCCGGGTCATCGTCACTGTCCGCCAGTCCCGGATGGCTTCCTCCCAGTCGGGATTGGAAACCAGATCCTGATTGCCATCCTGAATGGTCCAGACGTCACCGTCAACCTTCAGGATGAACCCCACGTGATTGTAGCTGGAAAACATGGATCCGGCTACCGGGGTGTCGCTTCTGGTGAATGCATCCGGATGTGCGGCCAGAAGCTGATCCACACATTCGTACCCGTTGCCACGGAACCCCGGATCATAGCCGTAGAGTTCCATGAACCGGCTCCAGGCAAACCAGGTGCACTGGCCCCAGAGCCCCGGGGTGTTGTAGGGAGACGGCGAGTCTTTCCAGACCGCCGCATTGGAGAAATCCGGCTGCAGGGACGGCAGCGCGGGTTCGGGCTCAGCGGTCGGTGATCCTTCACCAGGCGAAACCGGAACGGAGTCCGGCACCTTGAAGGTGGCACCTCCACTGAGTTTGTCGATCGCAGATCCGGTCTGCTGGGCCTGGGCCATGATCGGAGCCTGGGCCGAGGTTTCCGCCGCGAACACCGGCAGGGCCGGCATAAGTTGGATGGCAGACAGGACAACCGCCGCACTCAGGAGAATTGTTCTGAGTGTTTTCATTGTCTGTCTCCTTTCAGCTGTTCTTATTATAGCGCATTATTCATGTACGAATATTATAGAATTGTATCTTTTATCAATATCAATGTCTTGAATTCCCTTTTTCTGTGGGTCTGCGTTCCGTCACGGGACAATGCCTGAAGCTGAAAAAAAAAAAAAAAACGGACAGGAACCGTGTGGTTTCTGCCCGCATGCTGTTCTTTGGTTCACAGGGTTTTTTCCAGAAAATAATCATCCATGACATATCCCTGACCGATGTCCGTCACGTCTTCGCCAATGCACACAAATCCCTTGGCTGCATATACATCCAGACTGTGACGATTGTGCTTGTTGCAGGTGAGCCAGAGTCTGTCGTATCCGAACTCCCGCGCTGTGTCGTACACCTTTTCCAGCATCCGGCTGGCGATCCCCTGTCCGCGGCTTTCCTGCCGGAGGTAGAGTTTCGACAGAAACAGACGGTCTTTCTGGAACTGGAGGCCGATGTAGCCAATCAGGGTCCCATCCTGCCTGACCTGCCAGTAGCCATACTGTTCCGTTTCCACCTGGCGCTTCATTGCCTCGCTGCTCTGAAACTTTTCCACCATGTAGTCGATCTGGTCCGGTGTCAGCAGGCTGCTGAAATACTCATGCCAGATTTCCGCAGCCAGAGCAGCCGTTTCCTCCAGCATCGCATTGTTGGTGCATTCCATGATTTCAATCATCGTCGCTGTTCCCTCCCTGCACTTTCGGTTCAATGGCTTCATTATACGCCGTGTGCGGGATAAAGCGGAATCATTGAAAAAACCGGACCGGCAGACAGACTGCATCGCCCCGGTTTCCCGATGCATCATGCCGGCATCACTTCATGAGTCTGCGAATGAGTTTTTCTGCCCTCGTGGTAAATGGCCGGTATCTGACAGGCACATCGATCCAGAGACCCTTTTCCACCACACTCTTGAGGTGTGTAAAGGTGTCAAATCCGAATTTGCCGTGGTACTGTCCCATGCCGGAATCTCCCACACCGCCAAAGGGCAGCCGGTCACTGGCCAGCTGGATCACCGTGTCATTCACACATCCGCCGCCAAACTGCATCCTGGTCTTCATCCACTGGATATGCCCATGGTTCCGGGAAAACAGATAGCAGGCCAGGGGATGCGGCAGATCCTTCATTTTCTGCACCACATCCGTTTCCCAGTCTGAATATGTGAGAACCGGCAGGATCGGGCCAAAGATCTCCTGGTCCATCACCGGGTCGCTCCACTGCACATCATCCACGATCGTCATGCCGATTTTCGGATACTCCCGTCCCCTGGAATACACTGGACGCCCCAGTTTCTCTTCCGCTTCGATCAGTCCGGAGAGCCTCGCGAAGGCCTTTTCGGTGATGATTTTCGCATCGGCATTGACCTGAATGTTGGCTTCGTGCCGCAGCTGCCTGACCAGTCCATCCTTCACGCTTTCATGCACCAGCACATAGTCCGGTGCAACGCAGGTCTGGCCGGCATTGAGGGCCTTGCCCCAGAGAATGCGGCGGGCACTCAGGGCAATGTCAGCTGTTTCGTCAACGATTGCCGGACTCTTGCCGCCGAGTTCCAGTGTGACCGGTGTCACGTATTTTGCGGCTGCCTCCAGCACCACCTGTCCGACATGCCGGCTGCCGGTAAAGAAAATGTAGTCAAATTTCTGGGCCAGCAGCGCGCTGTTTTCCGCATGACCGCCCTGGATCACCGCCACATAGCTGGAGGGAAACACGCTGGCGAGCATGTCTGCCATGACCTGTGAGGTATGGCTGCTGGCACTGCCGGGTTTGAGCACAACGGTATTGCCGGCGGCGAGTGCCTCCACAAGGGGCTGCATGGAGAGCAGGAACGGATAGTTCCAGGGACTCATCACCAGAACCGTTCCATAGGGCATTTTCACGATCCGGCTGCGGGCATAGAAGTTCGCCAGAGGTGTCGGGACGCAGCTTTCCCGTGCGAATTCCTCGAGATGCCGGCGCTGATACCGGATCTCCGAAAGCACCATGCCGATTTCCGTCATCCAGCTCTCGGTGGCGTCTTTTCCCAGGTCCTGGAAGAGGGCCTGTTCAATCTCTGGCTGCCAGGCATACACTGCTGCCTCCAGGCGGGCCAGCTGGCGTTTGCGGAAGGATACATCCAGCGTCTGTTCGGTGGCAAAGAATGCCCGCTGGCCGTCTGTGATTTCCCTGATGTTCTGTGTATTCATGCCATCAGTGTAACACCGGTGCGGGATCGGGCAGATGATATGCCCCGGGATGCTGCACAGGAAGACACCGCAGAGGATCTGGTGGAGAATCTGAAAAAACCGGATCTGCCGTGACTGTTTCCGTCACCGGCAGATCCGGTCTGTGTCATTCTCCTGTCTCTTCTTCCCACAGTCTGGCATCCAGATCACGGCCCCAGCGCAGGAAGGTCGTATGGGAGATATCCAGCTGCCGGGCAGCTTCCCGGCAGGAGATGTTCCCTTTCTTGTACTCGGCATACAGAGATTCAAAGGCCTCGGGCATTCCCAGAGGCCGTCTGCCCAGACGGATGCCCCGGGCTTTCACACCGTTGAGACCGGACAGCTTTCGCTCCTTCCGGGATACTGCGGCTGAATCATTCAGGTAAGAAAGAATGCGGCAGAAAGCCTGGGGATTTTCAACAGCAAAAGGAAAATCCAGGACGTGCACATCCACGTCCTTTTCCTTCAGTGTCTGCCAGTTCAGGCAGACCTGTGACAGGTTGTGGCCCAGGACATAAATGGAAGGAAGCGTGACTCTGTCCCCGGTTTCCACCACATCCAGCAGTTCCCTCAGGGAAGGGTACCCGGTGTCTCCATACAAGTCACTGTAGATTTCCCCCTCGCAGAACGGCTCCACCGACTCACCGTTTTTCCGCAGCATATATCCATATTCCATGCATTCACCTCCAGAATTCAGATTTACAAAACTGCTTTAAAACATAATTCTGACATGCGCCTTTCATTTATCAGTATAATCGAACAATTGAATTTCCGCACATACATTTCGGATTGACACACAGACAATCCTGATTCTGCATACAGCATACGGTTTTATTTGATTTTTCTGTCGCAACCTCCGCAGACCTCTTCCGTAACTTAATTTGTAATTTTGAACGAAACGTGCAAATCTTCGTCTTTTTGCTCCGGATCCTTTTCGTTTTTGGCTGAACCTGCCGGAAAATGGCGGAATTGTGACAGTGGTTCCTTCCTGCGCAAGATTCCCGGGTCTGACCTCTTCCGGGTTCCGGAGAACAGGACAGCAACCTCCTGTTCCCGTTGCACAGTACGCAAAAAACCGCCGGGTCATAAAAACCGGCGGCTTTCGTGTCTCTGTGAGACAATTGCCTTACTTTGCCTGTGCCTGCTGAATGAACTGCATCAGCTGGGGTTCCGGCTGGAATCCGGCTGTTGCGGCAACCGGGGTGCCGTTCTTGAAGAAGAACAGCGTCGGAACACTCTGCACCTTGAAGGCTGCAGCAATTTCCGGGAACTTGTCGATGTCGCACTGGGCAACTGTGACGCCTTCCACCTTTTCGGATACTGACTCCAGTACGGGGTGCAGCATTTTACAGGGACCACACCAGGTGGCGAAAAAGTCCATGAGCACTGCGGGCTCTTCTACAATTTTCTTAAAGCTTTCCACGCTTTCTACTTGCTTGATCATTGGAATTTCCTCCATTCTTTTACGTCTTCATCATACCGCGTTGGTTCCCGGCTCCCTTCTCAGTTGCTCAGGACCTCGCTGTAGCTGTACAAATCCGTACAATAGCTGCCGTCAAAGCAGGCTGTGCAAAGCCCGGCAGTGCCTGCCGCAAACCGCAGCTGCTCCGGCGTCATGAACCTCAGGGAATCTGCCTCCAGATATTCCCGGATTTCCTCCACGGTCATTCTGTGCCCGATCAGCTCCTCCTTCGTGCTGATGTCCACCCCATAGAAACAGGGCAGCTTCAGCACCGGACTGGCGATCCGCACATGGATCTCACGGGCCCCCGCTTCCCGCAGGAGACGGACGATGCGCCGGCTGGTGGTTCCGCGCACGATGCTGTCATCGATCATGATCACGGACTTTCCCTCCACGGCTTCCTTCACCGGGGAGAGCTTCATGCGCACACCCCTGTCCCGCATTTCCTGCGTCGGCTGAATGAATGTCCGGCCCACATAGCGGTTTTTCACCAGACCCGTTTCAAAGGGCAGCCCGCTGGCCTCGGAATACCCGATGGCTGCAGACAGGCTGGAGTCCGGGACCCCAATG
The DNA here is from genome assembly GCF_001564455.1 of Faecalibaculum rodentium. Lineage (GTDB taxonomy): Bacteria > Bacillota_I > Bacilli_A > Erysipelotrichales > Erysipelotrichaceae > Faecalibaculum > Faecalibaculum rodentium. Next base: position 84,602 of record NZ_CP011391.1, on the reverse strand, counting down.
ACGACATCCGCCTGTACATCATCGCCGGTGGCCAGAATCCGTCCGGTTTCCTTCCGGAACTTGTGGACGTTCACGTCCTCGATCACACTGTCGGGCCGGGCAAAATAGATGTATTCCATGGCACAGACCCGGGGTGCATCCGCTTCCCGGTAGCTGGACCGCCGCAGGATGCCGTCCTCAAAGGTGCAGAACCCGCCCGCCGGCACCGTTTCGCTGTCATAAATTCCCATGACTTCAAAGGCACAGGTCTCACTGGAAACCATCCAGCCGTCCTGGAATCTTGCTGTCGAAAGAGGACGCAGGCCATGGGTGTCACGGAAGGCAAACAGCTTTCCTTCTCCTTCCACGAGAACCGCAAACGCGCCTTCCAGTCTGGCTGCGGCTTTCTTTACCCGTTCCTCCAGGGTTCCCTCCTCCATCCGGATCAGATGCAGAATGACCTCGGAATCACTGGTCCCCTGGAAAATCGCACCCTTTTCCTCCAGCTCGCGACGGAGTTCCTTCTCGTTCACGATCTGGCCATTGTGAGCTACCGCCACGTCCCCCAGCCGGCTGCTGTGCGAGACAATGGGCTGAATGTTCGCCGCCTCGGCACCCCCGGCGGTGCTGTACCGCACATGCCCTATGGCGTTGACACCCTCCAGGGATGCCAGCTCCGGTTTGCGGAACACATCCACTGTCAGGCCCCGGCCCTTGAGCACGGTGATCTCTCCGTCATGCTCTGCGGCGATACCGCTGGCTTCCTGTCCCCTGTGCTGCAGGGAGTGCAGGCCATAGTATGTCATGCTGGCGGCATCCGGAATGTGATAGCACCCGAACACACCGCATTCTTCATGCAGTTCATCGAACATAAGAAAACCCCCTGTCGTACACTTTATTATACAACAGGGAGTCAATTGTCACACAGGAACCGGAAACATGGAACCTCAGGCTGCGGACGAATCCGCCATGTCCTCCCCGGCACCCGAGGGCCGCAGTCCTGCTTCGATTTCCTTTCTCACAAAGTACTGAGAAACCAGTTTGTAGACAGCTGCCGCAATGGGAATGCCCATGACCATACCGGCCACACCCGCCAGGGCACCACCGATGACGATGACCATCGTCACAAAAATGCCAGGGAGTCCCACGGAATTGCCCACGATCCTGGGATAAATCACATTGGATTCAAACTGCTGGATAACACACAGGAAAATCAGGAACACCAGCGCTTTCATGGGAGATACCGTGAATACCAGGAAACAGCCGATGCCGCCGCCTATGAAGGCACCGATCATGGGAATGATGTTCGTGACCCCCACGAGTGTGCCGATCATCGGCGCGTAGGGGAGCCGGAAAATCCACATGCCGACTGTGCACATGGTCCCCAGGATCAGGGCATCGGTGCACTGTCCAATGACAAAGGACCGGAATGAGCTGTCAAAAGTCACCAGAATGTGTGTGAGGCGGGCTTCTTTTTCCTTCGTCAGGTACAGCGAACAGAGTCTGTGGTAGATCCGGACAAACCGTTCCTTGTCGGCGAGGATATAGATGGCAAAAATCAGCATGATGATGCTGTTGATCGTTGCACTGGTAATGCTGGTGACGACACTGAAGGCGGAATTCAGCGCTCCCTGCACGCCGCTGGAGAGAAAGCCCGTGATTTTCTGGAACATGGAGTTCCAGTCAATGTTCAGGCTGTTGATGGAGTCCGCAATCTGGGGATGGTCCTTGAAGAGATTCGACAGAAAGACCTGCAGATCCTTCACATAGCCGGGGATGGTTTTCACCAGCAGCTGAATGCTCTCCACCAGCTGCGGGAGCACCAGGATGCACAGCAGGGTGATGATGCCCAGGAAGATGAACAGGGAAATGGTGATGGCCAGTGGCCTGGCCTTTTTTTCGAAAGCCGGACTGTACCGCCTGAACCAGTGCTCCATGGGATCCATGATCAGATTCAGGACAAATGCCAGACAGCCGCCGAGAATCAGCGGAAGGGCGGCATTCCAGAGCAGGCCGATCCATTTGAGGACCGCAGGGAAATTCAGGATGAAGAGGACCGCTGCCACCAGTACCAGGATGAGCGTCCAGGGGATTCTGTGTTTGTTCATGATTTCACTTCACAATCTTTGGGTCCATTGTACCCAATCCCGGGGGGCATCACCATCGGGAACACTTTCCAGACCACTGTCCGGCTGCGATTACACCCACCCGGGCTGATGCTCTTCCAGATGGTCGTTCATCTGCGCGACCGGCCGGACTTTCTGCGGCGACCGGCCATCAGCCAGGCGGCTGCCGGAACCGCGGCTGCGGCCAGGGCTGTCTTTGTCCAGACCGATTTTCCGTTTTTTTCCCTGACCGGACCCTGGGGGGTCAGGATGGCATCTGCGTCCAGGCGGAAGATGCCCTGCTGGAACCGGATGATGTCTGTCACGGTTTCCTTCAGGGGACGACAGGAAAATCCCAGGTCTTCCACAGACTTTGACACATCAAAGTTCGAGTCACTTTCCAGTGTCTGTACGGCAAAGGCAGTAAACAGCGGCTTTTTCCCGCTCAGGCGGTAATAGAGCGCTGTGACAGGTGTGACAGCCAGAACCACATCCAGGGGCAGCTCCAGAGCCACGGGGCGGGTATGGCTGATTCGGGCCGCCATGACAGCCAGCTTCATCATGGACACAGTGGGACCCGCCGCCAGGTAGCTCTGGCCGCTGACGCCTCTGGTGCAGGCGGCAACGATCATCTGCGCAGCATCCCGGACATCCACAAAGCTGTACCCTGCCTTTACACAGGCCGGCAGTTTTCCGGACGCAGCTTCGCAGAAAAACTCAGACATATTGGTATGGTCATAGTCATTGGGTCCAATCAGCCCGGATGGCTGAATGATCACCGCATCCAGTCCCTGCTTCATGAGTGCCTGCACCCGGCGGCTGGCTTCGGCTTTGGCCTTGGAGTACAGGCCAATGACTGTGTCGGGATCAAACACCGTCGCCGGTGGCATCGGCTGCCGGCCCTTACCCGGGGGCATCGCATGCACACTGGAGATATAGATCAGTCGTCCGCCGGCTTCCAGGGTTTTTCGGGCCACGATCTCTGTTCCCTGGACATTCACCGCGTAGACCTTCGGATCATACCCCGGTTTTCTGTCCACAATGCCTGCACAGTGAATCACGTACAGCAAAGCCCCGGACGGAATCGAGAAAATCTCCTTCAGCGATTCCGGTTCCGTGACACTGCCAAAGTACAGAGAATACCGGAGTCCCTGCAAAGACTCCAGGGATGTTTCTGGCAGGAGCAGACACCGGAGCTCCACATCCGGCCGGTTCTGCAGTTCACGGACAATGTTGTTTCCCAGAAATCCGGCCGCACCGGTAATGATACAGATTTTTTTCGTACTAACCTCATTTCTACCCGCCGCCTGCTTCCAGATCCTGCCTGCAGCCGCCATCAGCCAGTGGGCTGCACAGTCAGAACAAGGATGAGAAAACAGGTCGATGGTTCCACACATCAGCGGAAAGAGTCATCGCTCTCGCTATGCATATATCGCAGTTTCGGCGGTGGAAGCATCCAGATGACTGAAAAAAGCGTCACTTTCCCATGGAGGGAAACTGACGCCTTGTGCCGGCAGATGCCGAGACCGGAGAGTCCGGAGACCGGTTCTGTCTAGAACAGTCCCGTGATCTTTCCTTCTCCGTCGATATCCATGTCCAGTGCCGAGGGATGCTTCGGAAGGCCCGGCATCGTAAGCACCTTGCCCGTCAGTGCAACGATGAACCCTGCGCCCAGGCTCGGCCGCAGTTCTCGGACTGTGATGGTGAAATGTTCCGGACGGCCCATTTTCGTGGGATCGTCAGAGAGAGACATCTGGGTCTTGGCCATGCAGACCGGGAGCCTGTCCCAGCCATGTTTTTCGAATTCTGCGATCTGTTCCTTCGCTTCGTCGGTGAATACCACATCATCCGCGCCATAGACCCTGCGGGCGATGATCCGGATTTTTTCTTCAATCGGGAGCTTCTCGTCATACAGGACTTCGAAGTCGTTGGGCTGTTCTGTCAGGGCAATGACCTTTTCCGCCAGATCCAGTGCCCCTTCGCCGCCTTTGGCCCATACCTGCGACAGGGACATGGGGTGTCCGTTCTCCCGGCACCAGGTCTCGAGGGCTCCGATTTCCGCCGCTGTGTCGGTGGCGAACTCGTTGATGGCGATCACATAGGGCAGTCCGAAGGCCTGGGCGGTCTCGATGTGCTTCTCCAGGTTGGCAATGCCGGCTTTGAGCGCCGGGATGTTTTCTTCCTTCAGATCCTCGAACGCCACGCCGCCATGCTGTTTCAGGGCCCGGATCGTGGCCACGATCACAACCGCCGAAGGATGCAGGCCGGCCAGCCGGCACTTGATGTCCAGGAACTTCTCTGCCCCCAGGTCTGCCCCGAATCCGGCTTCCGTCACGACATAGTCCGCCAGCTTCAGCGCTGTGCGCGTGGCAATCACCGAGTTGCAGCCATGGGCGATGTTTGCAAAGGGCCCGCCGTGAATCAGCACCGGGTTGTGCTCCAGTGTCTGGACGAGATTGGGCTTGATGGCGTCCTTCATGACCATGGCCATTGCGCCTTCCACCTTCAGGTCCCTGGCATAGACCGGTTCTCCGTCGAAGCTGTATCCCACCAGCATGTCGCCAAAGCGCTTCTTCAGGTCCTGCAGATCTGAAGCCAGGCACAGGGCGGCCATGACTTCGCTGGCCACGGTGATGTTGAATCCGTCTTCGCGCTTGATGCCGTTGGCCTTCGGTCCAAGGCCGATGTTCACCTGCCGCAGCTCGCGGTCATTCATGTCCAGACACCGGCGGAACGTGATCCTGTCCGGATCGATGCCCAGTTCGTTGCCCTGGTGGATGTGGTTGTCAATGACCGCCGACAGCAGGTTGTTGGCTGTGGTGATCGCATGCATGTCCCCCGTGAAGTGCAGGTTGATGTCCTCCATCGGCACGACCTGCGCATAGCCGCCGCCTGCAGCTCCGCCCTTGAGTCCGAACACAGGTCCAAGACTTGGCTCCCGCAGGGCCATCATGGTGTTTTTTCCCAGCAGGTTCAGCGCATCTCCCAGGCCGACGGTGGTAGTGGACTTGCCTTCACCGGCTTTTGTCGGGTTGATGGCCGTGACCAGGATCAGTTTGCCATCGGGGGCATCCAGGGAATCGAGATATTCCTGGGAGAGCTTCGCCTTGGTCCTGCCATAGGGCTCCAGGGCATCGGCAGGAATCCCCGCCTTTGCCGCCACTTTGTCAATGGGGTCCAGTACGCACGCCTGTGCGATTTCGAGATCTGTCAATGCCATTACGCCATGTCCTTTCTTCCGATGTCCGTACGGTAAAACAGCTTGTCGCAGCCAATCTTCTCAGCCTCGCGGTAAGTGTGTTCAAATGCCTGCTCCAGGGTGTCCTCCAGTGTCACCACCATCAGCACGCGCCCGCCGTCTGTCTTCAGACCCTGGTCCGTGCTGCGGGTGCCCATGTGAAAGATGGACGCATCCGTGTCCCCGATTTCGATGAGTGCCCCTTTGGTGCTGCCTGCAGGATATCCTTCGCTGGCCAGCACCACGCCGTGGCAGGTCTTCGGCGTCCACTGCAGTTGTACAGGCTGTCCGTCCATCACCGAAAGGATGGCATCGACAAAATCGCTCTTGAGACGCGGCAGGATCACCTCGGCTTCCGGATCGCCGAACCGGGCGTTGAATTCAATGACTTTGATGCCGTCCTTTGTCAGCATCAGCCCCCCGTACAGGAATCCTGTAAAGGGTACGCCTTCCTGAACGAGCGCCTGTGCCATGGGTTCCATGACCGTCTTCATGGTTTCTTCCAGGATCTCCGGTGTGATCCGGCGGACAGGGGAATAAGATCCCATGCCGCCTGTATTCGGTCCGGTATCCCCGTCTCCGACCCGTTTGTGGTCCTGAGCCGTTTCCAGAGGAACCACCAGGCCCTCATGCACCAGGGCAATGAGACTGTATTCGAATCCCTCCAGGTACTCCTCAATCACGACCCGGCCGCCCTCCTGGGCAAATGCCGCATCCAGTGCCTCCAGCGCGGTATCCAGGTCCATTGCCACCGTGACGCCTTTTCCGGCTTTCAGGCCGTCTTCCTTGATGACGATCGGGGCACCCTGCTCCTTCACCCAGGCACGGGCCGCTTCCACCGTGTCGAAGGTGCGGTAGGCAGCGGTGGGAATGTGGTATTTTTCCATGATCCGCTTGGCAAAATCCTTGGAGGACTCCACCTGGGCTGCAGCCTGTGTGGGGCCAAACACGCGGATTCCCGCCTCAGTCAGGGCATCTGCCATGCCTGCTGCCAGTGCAGACTCCGGGCCGATGACCGCAAGGCCGATCCCTTCCTGTACCGCAAAAGCCGTCATGGCCTCAACATCACTGTCACCCACGGGCACGATTGTACCCAGCCGGGCCATACCCGGATTGCCCGGGGCGCAGAACAGCTGCGTGCACTGCTCTGATGCCGCCAGTGCTGCAGCCAGGGCGTGTTCCCGACCGCCTCTGCCAATGACCAAAATCTTCATATCTGCTTCCTTTCTTCCGATATGGTTCATGGTAACATGATTTGTCACTTTGCCAACAGGTCCTTTTCGCATTCGGTTTCTCATTTTGTCACCAGCCGCTGCGGGTGCGGAAAACCGAAAAAACTCTCCGCGGCTGTAAGCCTTCTGCGGAGAGATAATGATACAGATTCAGTTGTTGACCCCGTGGTGTGCAGCGACAGAATCCCGGGTCAGGGGCAGGAACACATATCCCCGTTCCTTGTAGTGCCGGATGATTTCAGGCAGTGCCTCCACTGTGGTGTTTTTGGCCATGGTGTCGTGGAAGAGGATCGTGCAGTACTGCTCCTCGCAGGCCGTGGCGCCCTGCACAATGGTATCCACCGGAATGTCATTGCCGCCGGCATCGCCGCTGGATACATTCCAGTCAAAGTACTCGTATCCTTTTTCGTGCACGAGATCCACCAGCCTGCTCATGATGCCTTCGGTATAATTCGCAGATACGGTGTTGGAACTGCCGCCGGGGAACCGGATGACCTTCGGTGCCTCGCCGGTGATGTCCTTGACCATGTCCGAGATCTGCTGGAGATCCTGGAAATAGTTGTCCACGGAGGAATACACATAGGAATAATCGTGGGTATAGGTATGAAGGCCGATCGCATTGCCCTGGTCGTAGGCTTCCTTGATGAAGTGATTGTCCGCCTGTCCGTTGCCGGTCACAAAGAAGGTGGCTTTCGCATCGTATTTCTCCAGGATCTTCAGGATCTTTCCTGTATTTTCGCTGGGGCCGTCATCGAATGTCAGGAACACCACCTTGTTGCCATATTCGGGGTTCTTTTCCACGGTGACTTTCTGCTTCAGCTCCGACTTGTTTCCCGACCGGTCGGTCGCCACTACCGTCACTTCATAGTCGCCGGCTTTGGTCATATCTATGGAATCCTCGTCCCAGGTGATGGCCGGTTCCGGATCCATGTCGTCTGTCGCCGTGATTCCCGACAGTTCAAATGCGGTTCCCTGTTTGACCTTCAGCGTCTTGTTGTCAGACTTGAGCTGCGGCTTCGTGGTGTCCTCCACCCGGTCCAGAGTGGCCTGTCGCTCTGTTTTGTTTCCGAATTCATCCGTCGCCACAATGGTGACCCGGTGTTTCCCCTTCGGCGTCAGATCTTCTGTGTCCGGGGCAAACGCCACCGTGACTTCCCCGGCATCCTTCGCGGATGTCACCATATCCTCCGGTTTGACATCCTGTGTCATGTCCGCCATGTAGTCCCTGACTTCCAGCGTCGGCGCGGTGGTATCGGTGACGTGCACGACCGCTTTGGCTTCGTGTCCCTTGTATGTATAGGTCAGCGGATAGTCCCCGACCTGATTGGTATCCACGGTGCCTTCGATTTTGACATCGGCCGGGGACCCCAGAAACGCCACGCGGATGTTGCTCTCCGGATCATATTTGTGTTTGTATTCCGTCGTGACTTCGCCGGCTTTCAGGTGAAGCGGCGAAATCAGGAGGCATATACTTGTAAAGAGCCCCAGAACCAGAGCTGCGCATGCACCCAGGACCAGGAACCGCGACCACCGGATTCTCCGGCGCCGGCCTTTTTTTCGTTTTGCTGCCATTGATCAATCTCTCTTTTCTCTATCCCTTCCCTTTCGGACCGGTTGCCGGGCTCGCCACCGAAAGGGCAATCTCTGTGTATTACTATATGGTATTCTTCCGGATTTTGCCAAACCGTGGATTATACTTGAAAAGAGATGATATACAACAAGGAGAGAAGAACATGAAACTGGTTATTTCCGTAATTTCCAGCGAAGACGCCGGGGAACTCAGTCAGGCGCTTTGCAGCAGCGGGTTTTCGAGCACACGCCTGGCAGCCACAGGAGGTTTTCTGTGTCCGGGAACCACCACACTGATCACCGTATGCGAGGACGAAGACGTCCCGACGGTCACAGACGTGATCCGGGACCATGCCGGGGCCCTGTCCACACCCGTAAGCCGCCTCGAACAGCCCTACACACCGGTCGCTGCATGCGGAGCCTCCATTTTTGTGCTGAACGTGGAACAGTTCCTGAAAGTGTGAGGCGGTTCAGGTGGAATTTGAAGGATCCCGCACCCGGGAAAATCTGCAGGTGGCTCTCGCCGGAGAAAGCCAGAATCTGACCATTCTCAGGCAGTTGAAAAAACACAGCAAAGCCGTCAGCCGCGAGGCTGCGGCTCCTTTCGAGGAGGCCATGAACCAGAGCAAGGACCTTGCCCGTCAATGGTTCGAGGTCCTCAATGACGGACCCGTCAATGGCTCCCTGGCCAGTCTGCATGAAGCTGCGAAACGTGCAGATGACCAGTGGACTGCCCTGTATCATGAGTTTGCCGCCGCTGCCAGAGAAGAAGGCTTTGAACAGCTGGCCGGACAGTTTGCAGAGGCCTCGGCCAGGCACAAAGACCTGGCTGCAGGGCATGCCCGCTGGCTGGACCAGGCCCACGGGCAGCCTCATGGAGATGGAACCGAAAGCAGATGAAATCCCGGTCGCAGGCTGTGTGTGCAGGCAGGCAGCCTGCTTTTTTCTTGCCCCGCAGCCGGAAAATCAGGTTCTTCTCCGATGGACTTCTGCCCTGCATCCTGTCTGCCGGGCAACATCCAGGCAAAGTATCAGACACCTGTCACACCACCCGTTCACTTATCATTTTGTCCATGACGATTTATGGATATGCACGTGTTTCGAGCCGGGACCAGAACCCCGCCCGGCAGTTGGAAACCCTGCGGGAGTTTCCGGTGGCAGACTGCCACATCTATATCGATCATCAGTCCGGGAAGGATTTTGCCCGTCCAGCGTGGCAGGAACTGACAAAACGCTGCCGAAAGGGAGACACCATCGTGGTTCATTCTCTGGACCGCCTCGGCCGCAGCTATACCGAAGTGGTTCGAGAATGGAAAAAACTCACATGCACACGCGGTGTGCAGATGGTCGTTCTGGATATGCCGCTCCTGGATACCAGGCATGAACATCCGGACCTGACCAGGGAATTCATCGTTGACCTGGTTCTCCAGATCATGAGCTACGTCGCAGAAAACGAAAGACTGTCCATCCGCCAGCGACAGGCCGAAGGAATTGCCGCCGCCAAAGCGCGGGGCATCCATTTCGGGAACCCCGGAAAACCGCTTCCCGAGAAGTTCCCGGAAACTGTTCTGGCCTGGCGCCGGCAGGAGATCACCCTGCAGGAAGCCCTCCGGCAGCTGGACTGCTCCCGTTCATACTTTTATAAAAATGTGAAAATCCTCGGGCTGTGATCCTCCACGATATACAGTGCCGGCCGGCTGACCCGAATCGAAAAAGGCACACGTCTCATCCGTACCTGTGCCTTTGTTTCGTATCTGTCTTTCTGCTTTGCTGCCTTCCGGACTGAAAACCGGGGCATCCGACTGTCTTATGCTTCCAGCTCTTCCGCCAGTTCTTCCGTAGGCACAAGATGTTCCTTCGCCCACAGGAATGCAGACTCCGCTGCCTTGGCCCCGTCAGATGTCGCCGTCACGATCTGCCGGAGTTCCGTCACACGGACATCCCCTGCTGCAAACACACCCGGAACCTTTGTCATCATTTCCTGGTTGGTGATAATGGCACCATGTTCGTCACAGACGCCCAGGTCTTTGACCATGCCCGAAATCGGATCCTGGCCGATATAGGGGAACACGCCGGCAACATCCAGCTGTGATTCTTCACCAGTCTTGACATTCTTCACCACAAGACCCGTGACCGTGTCTTCTCCCACGACCCTGACTGGGACTGTATCGCGGATGATCTCCACCTTGGGATTGGCCATGACTTCTTTCTGGAGCTTTTCCTCCGCCCGGAACTGATCCCGGCGGATGATGATATACATCTTATCCACAAACTGGGACAGGAACCCGCTTTCTTCCAGCGCCGCATTGCCGCCGCCGATCACAGCCACGGTTTTGTTCCGGAAAAATGCACCATCGCAAACCGCACAATAGGACACACCATGTCCCACCAGTTCCTGCTCACCGGGAATCCCCAGGAGCCGTTCTTTGGTTCCGGTTGCCACGATCACGGAACGGGCCTTGATTTCCCGTCCATCCGTCAGTCTGACGGTTTTGTCCGGCAGCACTTCGCTGACAGTCCCCGCAATGTACTCCGCCCCAAACGCCAGGGACTGCTCGTACATCGTCATACCCAGATCCGGTCCGGGTATTTCCGCGACCCCAGGGTAATTTGAAACCAGGTAGGTTTTCAGCATTTTCCCCCCGGGAGCACCTGCTTCAATCATGCAGGTTTTCATACCCGATCTGCTGGCATACAGGGCGGCTGTCATCCCCGCCGGCCCGGCGCCGATAATTGCCACATCATATATTTCATTCATATTCCAGCCTCCATTCTCATCCAGTATAAAACCTGATTTCCTGTCTGTCCTGTGCAACGCGTTTCCTGTTGAGTGTGTCAAACACAAAAAGCCTGGCAGAATCCGCAGATCCCGACAGGCTGAAATGACTCGTTTTCAGACAGAAATCAGTCGTCTCCCTCTGTATCATAGCGGTTTTTGGCAATTTCGCGGAGTACCCGTTCCTCGAATTCCTTGGCGGAATTGATGCCTTCCCGCAGCAGCAGGAAGTTTGTCACCGTGGTTTCTATGATGGTCGCCATAGGACGTCCTTCACTCACCGGGATTTCCACGTCCATGAGCTGGATGCCGAGGATTTCTGTATATTTCTTTTCCTCGATCCCCACACGGTCATAATTGTTGTGGCCGTCAAACCGCCCCAGGGTGATCTGGAACTGGATCTCTGTCTGTCTGGCAATCGAAGTCACGCCATACATCTTCTGTATGTCAATGATGCCCACGCCTCTGAGCTCCATGAATCCCTCGATCATGGGGGTGCTCCGGCCTATCAGCGTGTTGTGGATACGGTAGCAGTCCACCCGGTCATCCGCCACCAGCTGGTGTCCGCGCTTGATGAGCTCCAAAACGATTTCTGATTTTCCCATCCCGGATTTTCCGCAGATCAGCACCCCCACGCCGAAGATCTGCACCAGTTCTCCGTGAATGATGTGGCTGGGAGCCAGTTTTTCATCCAGAAAATTCGTGACATTGTTGACCACGTAGGTGGTTTTTTCCAGTGTCCTGGCCACCGGGAAATCCTTCCGGCGGGCTATTTCCTCCAGAATTTCAGGACACCGGCTTCCATTGGTGATGACAATGCCCGGTGTCATGGGTCCCGTCAGGAATTCAAATGCCCGGCGCTGGGCGACTTCATCCATTTCTTCATGGATATAGCCCATTTCCTTGGCACCCAGGATCACAAGCCGGCGACGGGCGGTATCCGGGAAATATCCGGCGAGTTCCAGACCCGGACGGTTCGTGTCAGGAAGTGTGACAGGGCGTTCCAGAGCCCTGGGACTGCCGGTCACGAGGTCCCAGCCGAATTTGTCCAGCAGGTCTCTGATCGTGGCTCTGGGCATACCCTCACTTCCTTTCCAGCAGCGGCTTCAGGTACTGACCGGTCCAGCTTTCAGGCACTTTTGCCACCTGTTCCGGTGTGCCGGCAGCCACGATCCGGCCCCCTGCATCTCCACCCTCCGGTCCAATATCTATGATCTGATCCGCGTTCTTGATCACATCCAGGTTGTGCTCGATCACGAGCACCGTATCCCCATTATCTACAAGCCTCTGTAAAACTTCAATGAGTTTTTCCACGTCCGCAGAATGCAGCCCCGTGGTGGGTTCATCCAGGACAAAGAGGGTTTTCCCTGTAGGTTTTTTCTGCAGTTCGCTCGCCAGCTTCACCCGCTGCGCTTCTCCGCCAGACAGCGTTGTGGCACTCTGCCCCAGTTTGATATAGGACAGGCCGACATCCTTCAGCGTCTGCAGCTTGTGCCGGATCCGGGAAATGCCGTCGAAGAATACCACGGCTTCCTCCACCGTCATATCCAGGACATCCGCGATCGTCTTGTCCTTGTATTTCACCTGCAGTGTCTCTTCGTTGTACCGCTTCCCGTGACAGGCATCACAGGGGACATACACATCCGGCAGGAAGTGCATGGAAATCCTCTTGATTCCATCCCCCTGGCACGATTCACAGCGTCCGCCTTTTACATTGAAGGAAAACCTTCCCTTGTCGTACCCCAGAAGCTTCGCCTCCCGTGTCTGTGCAAACAGATCCCGGATGTCATCGAATACGCCTGTATACGTCGCAGGGTTGGACCGCGGTGTCCGGCCGATTGGTTCCTGTCCTATCACAACCAGCTTGTCAATATTCTCCAGTCCCTGGATCTCCCGGCAGGCACCGGGTTTCACCCGCAGTTTCCCCAGGGCATGTTCCACGCCCTTTGTCAGAACTTCCGTCACCAGAGAAGACTTGCCGGATCCGGAGACACCGGTCACCACCGTAAGGGTTCCCAGACGGATCGTTGCATTCACACCCTTGAGGTTGTTCTGGGTGGCTTTCACGATCTTCAGCGTGTTGCCGTTGCCTTTCCTGCGCTTCACCGGTACCGGAATGGAACGCTTTCCGGAGAGATACTGGCCCGTGACGGAATCCGGACAGGCCATGACTTCCTCCGGCGTTCCTGCCTTGATGATTTCCCCTCCGTGAATCCCTGCACCCGGGCCGACATCCACAATATAATCAGAGGCACGCATGGTATCCTCGTCATGTTCCACCACAATCAGCGTATTGCCCAGGTCCCGCATTTCCTTCATCGTGCCAATGAGCTTGTCATTGTCCCGCTGATGCAGGCCGATGGAGGGTTCGTCCAGCACATACATGACCCCTGTCAGCCGGGAACCGATTTGTGTGGCCAGACGGATCCGCTGTGCTTCTCCGCCTGACAATGTGGCTGCCAGACGATTCAGGGTCAGGTACGTGAGCCCGACGTTGTGCAGAAATTCCAGTCTGCTGCGGATTTCCTTTGTGATGAGCTCCGATACTTTTTTCTCTGTATCCGTCAGCTGCAGATTTTTCATGAATTCAATGGCTTCATCCACTGACATCTGCGTCCATTCATAGATGTTCTTGCCGCCGACACGCACCGCAAGAACCTTTTCATCCAGCCTCGCTCCATGACACTCTTCACAGGTCTGGTCTGAGATGAACGAGCCGTACCATTCCCGGTTCCAGGAGGAATTGGTTTCCATGAACCGGCGTTCGATCAGGGGAATCACGCCTTCGATCATGTCATTCTTTTCCGTTACGGAGCCTGAACGGGAATACAGAGTATAGCCAATGGGTTCCAGCGATCCATACAGGATGCGATCGAGTTTTTCTTTGGGAATGTCGCGGATGGGGACATCCATGTCAATGTCGTAATGCCGGATCAGGGCATACATTTTCTGCCATTCCAGGTTCTCGGTATCCACGATATTTTTCAGATAGCGGATGCCGCCCTGGCGAATGCTCAGGCTCCTGTCCGGAATCAGCAGATCCATGTCCACACTCTGGGTGATTCCAAGTCCCTTGCAGTGATGACAGGCTCCCAGCGGGGCATTGAAGGAAAACAGCTTGGGCTCCAGTTTTGGGACAGTAAAGCCGCAGATTTTGCAGGCGTAATTGGCCGAAAGCAGGAACTCTTTGTCATCGGCAAGAACATCCACCATGCCGTCTGCCAGATTGACCGCCGTTTCGATGGAATCGTAGAAACGGGATCTGTTATCACTTTTGATGATCCGGTCCACGACCACATCGATGTTGTGTTTCTGGTTTTTGTTCAACGGTCCCTGTTCTTCCAGGTAGACAATTTCACCATCCACACGGGCACGGATGAATCCATCCTTGATGAGCTTCTCAAAGGTCTCCTTGAAGGTCCCCTTCTTGCCGCGGACAATCGGAGCCATGATGGTGGTTCGCGTGCGGTCCGGCAATGCCATCATCTGATCCACCATTTCGGAGATTGTCATCCCCTGGATCGGTTCTCCATGTTCCGGGCAGTACGGAATGCCTATTCGGGCATACAAAAGCCGGAGATAGTCGTAAATCTCCGTGACGGTTCCGACGGTGGAGCGGGGGTTATTGGATGTCGTTTTCTGATCGATGGCAATGGCCGGGGAAAGACCGTCGATCTGATCCACATCCGGTTTCTCCGAATTCCCGAGAAACTGTCGGGCATAGGCGGACAGTGATTCCATGTAGCGGCGCTGGCCTTCTGCATAAATGGTGTCAAAGGCCAGGCTGGTTTTGCCTGAACCAGATACACCGGTCATGATGACGAGTTTGTCCCTGGGGATATCCAGGTCTATGTTTTTCAGGTTGTTTTCTCTTGCACCCCGGATCTTGATGGTGTTTTCCATGAATTCTGTATTCCTCCTTTCAACGAAGAAGCTGTATAAGAAATGATATTATCGCAATTTTTGTGCAATTCCATTCTATCACATTTGGAGTTTGGCGCAGAAGGAAAGCTCTGGATAATGAAAAACAGCCTCTGGTGACTGCTCACGTCAAAGGCTGTATCTTAACACTTTCTGTGGAATCCTGTCTTTTGGTCACTCTCTGAAAACCATACACGATATGTCTTTCGTTTCCTGTCTTTCCGCAAAGCTGCGGGCTTCTTCTTTAGATCAAGTCCTCGACCGATTAGTGCCAGTCAACTCCATGCATCTCTGCACTTCCATCCCTGGTCTATCCACCTCGTAGTCTTCAAGGGGTCTTACTTCTCTTTTAGAATGGGAGATCTCGTCTTGGGTCCGGCTTCGTGCTTAGATGCTTTCAGCTCTTATCCGTTCCCTGCTTGGCTACCCAGCTGTACCATTGGCATGATAACTGGTGCACCAGCGGCAGGTCCATCCCGGTCCTCTCGTACTGAGGACAGCTTCCCTCAGATCTCCGACGCCCACAACAGATAGGGACCGAACTGTCTCACGACGTTCTGAACCCAGCTCGCGTACCGCTTTAATGGGCGGACAGCCCAACCCTTGGAACCGAATCCAGCTCCAGGATGCGATGAGCCGACATCGAGGTGCCAAACCTCGCCGTCGATGTGAACTCTTGGGCGAGATCAGCCTGTTATCCCCAGGGTAGCTTTTATCCGTTGAGCGACGGCCCTTCCATTCGGCACCGCCGGATCACTAATCCCGACTTTCGTCCCTGCTCCAGTTGTCTCTGTCGCAGTCAGGCACGCTTCTGCATTTGCACTCTTCAGTTGGTTCCCATCCAACCTGAGCGTACCTTTGGGCGCCTCCGTTACTCTTTGGGAGGCGACCGCCCCAGTCAAACTGCCCGCCTGGCACTCTCCCCTGTCCCTCTCGGCACACGGGTTAGGGCCCCATACATCCAGGAGTGGTATCCCACCGGCGACTCCACCAATACTTGCGTACTCGCTTCCAAGTCTCCCACCTATCCTGTACATGGCTGTCCAGGACCCAATACCAGGCTGCAGTAAAGCTCCATGGGGTCTTTCCGTCTAGTTGCGGGTAACCTGCATTTTCACAGGTACTAAGATTTCACCGAGTCTGCTGCCGAGACAGCGCCCAAATCGTTACACCTTTCGTGCGGGTCAGAACTTACCTGACAAGGAATTTCGCTACCTTAGGACCGTTATAGTTACGGCCGCCGTTCACTGGGGCTTCGGGTCACTGCTTCACCTCGCGGTTGACAGCTTGCCTTAACCTTCCAGCACCGGGCAGGTGTCACCCCCTATACTTCGCCTTGCGGCTTCGCAGGGAGCTGTGTTTTAGTTAAACAGTCGCTTGGGCCTTTTCACTGCGGCTCTTTCGAGCGCCCCTTCTTGCGAACGTACGGGGCCATTTTGCCGAGTTCCTTGGCAACAGTTCTCTCGCTCACCTTCGCATCCTCTGCGCGCCCACCTGTGTCGGTTTTGGTACGGGCCGTATATGCATTTCCACTAGAAGCTTTTCCTGGAAGCTGACTCGATGCGCTTCGCTACTCGCTTTCCGCTTTCGCTTACCCGTCACGCTCTGGTTTCCGTATCCGGATTTGCCTGGATACCACCTGCTTCGCTTGGCCCTCAATCCAGTAAGAGGGTCGCATCTGCCTTCTCCGTCACTCCTTCGCTCCATATACGGGTGCAGGAATCTCCGCCTGCTTTCCATCCGCTGCGCCTTTCGGCCTCACGTTAGGTCCCGACTTACCCAGGGCGGACGAACCTTCCCCTGGAATCCTTGGGCTTTCGGTGTGCAGGATTCTCACCTGCATCTCGCTACTCACACCGGCATTCTCTCTTCCATGCTGTCCATATGCCGTCTCCGTCATACTTCTTCCTGCATGCAACGCTCCCCTACCACATATACTTCCATATACATCCGCAGCTTCGGTACCTGGCTTAAGCCCCGGTACATTTTCGGCGCAGGGCCACTCGACTAGTGAGCTGTTACGCACTCTTTCAAGGATGGCTGCTTCTGAGCCAACCTCCTAGCTGTCCGTGCGTCCCCACATCCTTTTCCACTTAGCCAGTATTTTGGGACCTTTGCTGGCGGTCTGGGCTCTTTCCCTCTCGACCATGGACCTTATCACCCACAGTCTCACTGCCGGATTCCTCCCAGTCGGCATTCGCAGTTTGATCGCATTCAGTACCCCGGGATGGGGCCATCATGCGTTCAGTGCTCTACCTCCGTCTGTCATCCTCCGACGCTAGCCCTAAAGCTATTTCGGGGAGAACCAGCTATCTCCGGGTTCGATTGGAATTTCTCCCCTAGCCACAGGTCATCCGCTAACTTTTCAACGGTAGTCGGTTCGGTCCTCCACAGAATTTCACTTCTGCTTCAACCTGCCCATGGCTAGATCACCCGGTTTCGGGTCTGCTCCATACTACTCTTCCCGCCCTCTTAAGACTCGCTTTCGCTTCGGCTCCGTCCTTTCCGACTTAACCTCGCACCATGGAACAACTCGCCGGTTCATTCTACAAAAGGCACGCCATCACCCTTTGACGGGCTCTGACTTCTTTTAGGCACACGGTTTCAGGTTCTCTTTCACTCCGCTCCCGCGGTTCTTTTCACCTTTCCCTCACGGTACTCGTTCTCTATCGCTCACACTGTATATTTTGCCTTGGCGGATGGTCCCGCCTGCTTCCGACAAGATTTCTCGTGTCCCGCCGTACTCAGGATCCCGTCTCATGCTTCCAACACTTCGCTTACGAGGCTTTCACTCTCTCTGGCTGTACTTCCCTGTACATTCTGCTGTGTCTTTCCCACTCTTTTGACGGTCCTACTACCCCGGATCTCTCCGGTTTGGGCTTTCTCCCCTTTCGCTCGCCGCTACTCGGGGAATCACTGTTGTTTTCTTTTCCTCCGGGTACTTAGATGTTTCAGTTCCCCGGGTACCTCTCCCTTTCGGGATGACAGCCTTCCGGCTGCCGGGTTCCCCCATTCGGACACCGACGGGTCTTTGCCTCCTTACGGCTCACCGTCGCATTTCGCTGTTTGGCACGTCCTTCTTCAGTACAGTGTGGCCAGGCATCCTCCCTGCGCCCTTCCTTGCTTGATCTGATTCTCTCAAACGTTTTCGTGCTTTCTTCGAGATATTTTCTCAGAACTGTTTCTTCACTGTTCTTTTCTTTCTCTCAGTTTCTTCTGTTTTCTCCACAACTTTACTTCAGACCTTCTGTTGTCTTTCATATCGTTGTACGGTTTTCAAAGATCGACCTGGAAGACACTCTTCCAAAACCGGACAGGAACCACTCTGTTCTTTTCCTTTTCCCCTGTACTTTCTCCTTAGAAAGGAGGTGATCCATCCCCACGTTCCCGTAGGGATACCTTGTTACGACTTAACCCCAGTCATCGATCCTGCCTTCGACGGCTCACTCCTCTTATGAGGTCATGCCACCGGCTTCGGGCATTACCGACTCCCATGGTTTGACGGGCGGTGTGTACAAGGCCCGGGAACGTATTCACCGCGGCATGCTGATCCGCGATTACTAGCGATTCCAACTTCATGGAGGCGGGTTGCAGCCTCCAATCCGAACTGGGACGGCTTTTATGAGATTCGCTCGACATCCCTGTCTCGCTGCTCTTTGTAGCCGCCATTGTAGTACGTGTGTAGCCCAGGCCATAAGGGGCATGATGATTTGACGTCATCCCCGCCTTCCTCCGGTTTGTCACCGGCAGTCTGGCATGAGTCCTCAGCTTTTCCTGTTAGCAACATGCCACAAGGGTTGCGCTCGTTGCGGGACTTGACCCAACATCTCACGACACGAGCTGACGACAACCATGCACCACCTGTGTGGATGTTGACCTCCGATGCATCTCTGCATCTTCGCATCCCATGTCAAGGCCTGGTAAGGTTCTTCGCGTTGCTTCGAATTAAACCACATACTCCACCGCTTGTGCGGGCCCCCGTCAATTCCTTTGAGTTTCACACTTGCGTGCATACTCCCCAGGCGGAGGACTCACTGCGTTAACTTCAGCACTGAGGTTTCACCCCCAACACTTGGTCCTCATCGTTTACGGCGTGGACTACTAGGGTATCTAATCCTATTTGCTCCCCACGCTTTCGTGCCTCAGCGTCAGCAACAGGCCAGGCGGCCGCCTTCGCCACTGGTGTTCTTCCATATATCTACGCATTTTACCGCTACACATGGAGTTCCACCGCCCTCTCCTGCTCTCCAGTCCTCCAGTTTCCAAAGCCATGCATGAGTTGAGCTCATGCGTTTCACTCCAGACTTGCAGGACCGCCTGCGCACCCTTTACGCCCAATCATTCCGGATAACGCTCGCCACCTACGTATTACCGCGGCTGCTGGCACGTAGTTAGCCGTGACTTTCTGGCGGGGCACCATCAGTCAGCACCCATTTCCTGATGCTGCCTTTTTTCCCCCGCAACAGAGCTTTACGACCCGAAGGCCTTCTTCACTCACGCGGCATCGCTCGTTCAGGCTTGCGCCCATTGACGAAAATTCCCTACTGCTGCCTCCCGCAGGAGTCTGGGCCGTGTCTCAGTCCCAATGTGGCCGTCCGCCCTCTCAGGCCGGCTATGCATCATCGTCTTGGTGGGCCTTTACCCCGCCAACAAACTAATGCACCGCAGGTCCATCCGCGCCCCATCCCCGAAAGGATGTTTCACAGAAAGAAGATGCCTCCTTCCTGTACATCGGGATTTGTTCTCCGTTTCCAGAGCGTATTCCCGGTGCGCGGGCAGGTTCCCTACGTGTTACTCACCCGTTCGCCACTAGAGACCCGAAGGTCTCTCGTTCGACTTGCATGTATTAGGCATGCCGCCAGCGTTCATCCTGAGCCAGGATCAAACTCTCCATTTGATCTGTACTCAGACGCTTTGCGTCTTGTGTTCATGATTGTTTTTCAGGTTCAAAGAATCGACGTTGTATCGTCTTGTATTTACTTCGTTTTTCCTGTCCAGTTTTCAAAGAGCGTCAGCACCCATGACAGATGCTTCCATCGCCTGCGGCTTCTGATGAAGTCACAAGCTTTTCAAAGATACTGAATGAGCGGTCTGGCTGTCAAGCCCGCCTGTGCCCCTCAGCACTCTTATATCTTAACTCATCCGCAAGAGTCTGTCAACACATTATTTGAACTTTTTATTCTTTTCTGTGTTGCAGCTTTTTGATTTATCCAAATCGCTTGCGGCTCACTTATAATACCACACCCTCACAGAAGTGCAACCCCTTTTCTGCACTTTTTTGCATTTTATTTCCAGTTATCGCCAATTAGTGCAAATGCCCCTCTCGCGAATCCCGATTGCCTCTCCTTTTCTGCCCCTCCCGGCCATCATCGGCACGCCACTTGTCTTTCTTCTGCCTCCCGTTTCGTCACCTGGTTCAACAATTGTCTTTCCAACGTTATAATGAAGGTATGTCGGAAAAAAGAATCAGGCTGCTGATATACTTCTCGGCACTTTCAGCCGGTGCCCTTCTTATATCGAATCTTTCCGCCATCAAACTGTGGAACCTGGGGGGGATTGCAGTAGATGGGGGAATCGTTCTGTTTCCTCTTACCTATATCCTCTCGGATCTTACGGTGGAACTCTTTGGCAAATCACTCTCACGAACCGTGATCTATGCCGGATTTCTCATCAACCTCATTGCTGTGTTTGTCTTCTACGCCGTCATAGCCCTTCCTGCTTATCCTGGCTGGAATATGCAGGAAGCCTATGCAGCAGTCCTCGGTTTTTCTCCCCGAATTATTTTCGGGTCTCTTGCCGGGTACCTGAGTTCCAATCTCCTCAACAACTGGCTGTTCATCCGAATGAAAAACTCCGATTCGGCATTTTCCCGCAGCTTCATCGCCAGGGCCCTGGGCTCTTCTGCACTGGCCCATATCGTGGATTCAGGTGTCTTTGAAACCGTGGCATTTCTCGGGGTTCTTCCCTTCAGGGAATTCCTTATGCAGGCAGTCTTCGCCTACATCCTGGGAATGGGGCTGGAACTTCTTCTGTCTCCCCTGGAAGCTGCCATTGAAAAGAAACTGAGCAGGTCCCTATGACAACACCTGAAGTGTCAGAGTTACCGGAAATCAAAGAATCAGAACCGGTTTTGGAAACATCAGACAACAGTTTTTCCTTTGAAATCGAAAAGCGGCTGAATGGACTGGGACGTGCAGGCATCATTCATACACCTCATGGTGACATTCACACACCGGCATTCATGTGCGTTGGGACGAGAGGAGAAGTTCCGTTTGTGTCCATGGAGGATCTTCATGAGATCGGTGCCCAGGCTATGCTGTCCAATGGATACCACCTTCGAAATGCTTCGGAAGACATTGCAGCACAGGGGGGGCTGGCGCAGTGGTCCGGATGGAGCGGGCCGACACTGACGGACTCCGGCGGATTCCAGGTCATGTCCCTGGGATCGGGGATGGGAAAAGTCGTGGCTATGGAAAATCAGGAAAACCTCACAAACACACCTCACCGTGAACGCCTTGCGCATGTAACAGAAGACGGCATCCGCTTCTGGGATCCGGTCATTGAGCGGGAGGACTTCATCGGCCCGCGGGAATCCATGGAAATCCAGTGCCGGATCGGTGCTGACATTCATATGGCGTTTGATGAACTCACTTCCCTGGCAGATGATTATGACTATAACAAAGAGGCACTGGCGAGAACTGAGCGCTGGGCTCAGACAAGTCTGGAAGTGCACCGGCAGCACCGTGATGATCTCGGATACCGCCAGTCACTCTATGGAGTGCTTCAGGGGGGACGATGGGAAGACCTCCGGCGGGCCACAGCCAGAAAACTTGGCGCCATGGACTTTGACGGCTATGGCCTTGGTGGTGCTTTTCTGAAAGATGATCTGGGAGAAATACTCCGCTGGTGCAGCGAAGAACTTCCGGAAGACAAACCACGCCATCTTCTTGGACTGTCCCATCCTGATGACATCCTGGTGGGTATTTCCATGGGTGCTGACACCTTTGACTGCGTTGCTCCCACAAGAGAAGCCCGTCACGGCCGGGTCTATTCCCTGGATGGACCGGTCAATCTCGGTCCCTGGAAAGACTCAGACAGACTGATTGACGATGAATGCGACTGTGCAACCTGCCGGGCGGGCTGGACACGGGGACAGCTGCGTGAACTTTGGAAATCCAGACAAGACAAGGAAAAGCTGTATCAGTACTTCCATCTGGCTTCGGTTCATAACCTGCGGTTTATCCTTCGGCTGATGGAACAGGCACGGGTGGCGATTCTGGATGGAACCTTTGAGGAATTCAAGGAAAGCTTCCTGCAGCGATACTATGGAAAAACCGGAAGCAGCGGGACATGAGGCAGCTGGAAAACACCGGCGCACGACAGCAAAGTGAGAGACAAAAAGGACAGTCCCGGGACTGCTGATCACGCAGTAGTCCTGAAAGACTGTCCTTTTTTCCTGTCCTTATGGCCGCACTCCGGACTTCATGGTCAGAATTCAGACTACGTATCCCGCCGGTTCTGTCTCCAGGAGTCACACCAATTGGCAGATATCAGAGCTCTTCCCCTGCCAGGGCTTTCTTCCTGATGTCATCAGGAATCAGTGCAGCTGCCTCTTCATCCACGATAAATTCCACATTGGGATGCATGCGAAGCCAGGAAACGGGGAACTGCGGATCCAGTTCTTCGCGGCTGAAAAATCTCTGCAGCAGCGGTGCCTTGCGGGATCCAGAGCAGACAACGAAGTAGTTTTTCGTTTTCATATGCTCTGCCATCCCTGTCGTGATTGCATATTCAGGGACTGCTTCAGGATCATTTCCAAAAGCCGGTGCATTCTGAAGGCGTGTGGCCTCATCCAGTTTCACTTTGTGTGTTTCCGGATACTGTACCGCACCTGGTTCGTTGAAGGCAATGTGACCGTCATCACCGATTCCCGTAATGGCGATATCCAGTCCTTTGTGGGCGATTTCCTTCGCATACTGCCTCAGTTCAGTGTCCAGATCCACCGCCATAGCATCCGGATAGCGAACGTTGTCCAGGTTGATGTTTACATGATCCAGAAAATGGTGATGCATAAAGTGAATGAAGCTTTGAGGATCCTCAGGACCCAGCCCGACGTATTCATCCATGTCGAATGTCTGCAGGGAGGAAAAATCCGCCTTGCCTTCTTTATACGCCTTGACGAGTTCCTTATACATGCCAACGGGGGAGTTCCCGGCGGGAAGACAGAAAACCAGATCCGGTTTCTTTTCCAGCAGTGTCAATACACGTTCAGCCATGATTCTGCTGACGTCATCATAGTTTTTGCAGATGGTTAGTCTCATAGTGTTTCCTCTTTCTCTGACAACAGCGTACTCCTGCTGGATCAGAAAAAGCAACTATTATTAGCGATTTCGCTTATTTTGATGATATTCCTTTCTCTGTAATCGTCACGGCAGGGCAGAAAATCTCAAAAGGTGCCACCCTCCCTTCCTTGGATGGTTCCACAAGACATATCACTTTGTCACTCTGGCTGGCAAAGGAGCGTTTTCGCAGTGATTCCTCCTGGTCGGTTCCTGTTGCCTGTCCACAGCAGAAACCATCCGGAGAAAGAAAATACAGATCTGCATAAAACTCCCCGGGGACCGGACCCTGAAACCGATTATGATCACGGTCGAGGATCCCTCCGGCGGACATCAGCGTGATTTTCGGACTCCGGCTGAGAATCTGAATTGCAGTGAGGTTCGGTGTCCAGACAGTGCAGGGAATCTCTTCTTCCAGTATCCGCTGCGCAAGACGGGCACAGGTCGTGCCTGCATCCAGAATCAGTTTCATATGTGGTTGAATGAGTCTGACAGCCTGATCTGCGATTTGTGTTTTCTCCTGTTCATTGAGATGCAGCCGGCTGACATACACTGTGTTCCGGGGTGTGCCTTCTGTGGAGACAGCACCCCCTCTGACTCTTCGCAGGCAGCCCCGTTCCTCCAGCAGGGTGAGATCCTTTCGAATCGTGGCCACACTGGCATGGAGTGTTTCACAGAACTCGCGAATTGTAACGACTTCCTGTTTCTGCAGAAGATCGCGGATTGCTGCCTGTCGCTGTCGCGCTTTTTTATCTGTATTCATAAAACAAGTATAAAGGAATGCTGACCGGAAAAAAGGAGGGACCGGTATATGACCCAATACAGTCTTCCGCAACAGGTGTCAGGGCATCTGGCACTGCAGGAGTTTTATATGATAAGGTTAAAAAAGCACCACCCTGCGTTACAGGTAGAAAGGAAAGACACATGAAAAAGAAACTGGTTTTGATGCGTCATGGCCAGACGGTTTTCAACCAGCGGAAACGGATCCAGGGATGGGTGGATTCGCCACTCACACCTCTGGGCATTGAGCAGGCAAAGTTTTCGGCCGCTTATATCAATGGACTCGATTTTACGATCGACCACGCTTTTTCTTCCACTTCCGAAAGAGCCTGCGACACATTGGAGCTGGTCACCAACTTGCCGTATGAGCGGAAGAAAGGTCTCAAGGAATGGAATTTTGGAATTCTGGATGGTGAGCCTGAGTATCTGAATCCGCCTTTGGTTCAGTACGATTCTTTTTTCAAGGCCAATGGATGAGAAAGCCGTGAGAATCTGATTTCCCGGATGAACGCAACTCTGACGGGAATCATGATGCAGGAATCAGTGCAGAATGCTCTTGTTGTTTCTCATGGAGGAGCCATCCGGAATTTTCAGCGATTCTGGCATCCTGAGGACAAGGATCTGATCCCTGACAGGCTGTATAACTGTGCCGTACTGCTTTTCGATTTCGATACAGATACGAACAGATTCACGCTGACAGATGTCTTCAACCCCAATTATCAGGGTTCATAAAGATTATCAGCCAATGTAAAGGGCAGCAAACCGCAGCCCGGTATACCTACTGAAGAAAGCCCCTGGCTGCCCGGAGATTTTCCGGAAGTCAGGGCTTTTTGCCGGAAGTCAGTCCGGACTTTGCAGGTATCTGTAATTATCATTCCGAATACAAAAAAACCGGCTCCCTGAGAAACCGGCTGTATCTTAACACTTTCTGTGGAATCCTGTCTTTTGGTCACTCTCTGAAAACCATACACGATATGTCTTTCGTTTCCTGTCTTTCCGCAAAGCTGCGGGCTTCTTCTTTAGATCAAGTCCTCGACCGATTAGTGCCAGTCAACTCCATGCATCTCTGCACTTCCATCCCTGGTCTATCCACCTCGTAGTCTTCAAGGGGTCTTACTTCTCTTTTAGAATGGGAGATCTCGTCTTGGGTCCGGCTTCGTGCTTAGATGCTTTCAGCTCTTATCCGTTCCCTGCTTGGCTACCCAGCTCTACCATTGGCATGATAACTGGTGCACCAGCGGCAGGTCCATCCCGGTCCTCTCGTACTGAGGACAGCTTCCCTCAGATCTCCGACGCCCACAACAGATAGGGACCGAACTGTCTCACGACGTTCTGAACCCAGCTCGCGTACCGCTTTAATGGGCGGACAGCCCAACCCTTGGAACCGAATCCAGCTCCAGGATGCGATGAGCCGACATCGAGGTGCCAAACCTCGCCGTCGATGTGAACTCTTGGGCGAGATCAGCCTGTTATCCCCAGGGTAGCTTTTATCCGTTGAGCGACGGCCCTTCCATTCGGCACCGCCGGATCACTAATCCCGACTTTCGTCCCTGCTCCAGTTGTCTCTGTCGCAGTCAGGCACGCTTCTGCATTTGCACTCTTCAGTTGGTTCCCATCCAACCTGAGCGTACCTTTGGGCGCCTCCGTTACTCTTTGGGAGGCGACCGCCCCAGTCAAACTGCCCGCCTGGCACTCTCCCCTGTCCCTCTCGGCACACGGGTTAGGGCCCCATACATCCAGGAGTGGTATCCCACCGGCGACTCCACCAATACTTGCGTACTCGCTTCCAAGTCTCCCACCTATCCTGTACATGGCTGTCCAGGACCCAATACCAGGCTGCAGTAAAGCTCCATGGGGTCTTTCCGTCTAGTTGCGGGTAACCTGCATTTTCACAGGTACTAAGATTTCACCGAGTCTGCTGCCGAGACAGCGCCCAAATCGTTACACCTTTCGTGCGGGTCAGAACTTACCTGACAAGGAATTTCGCTACCTTAGGACCGTTATAGTTACGGCCGCCGTTCACTGGGGCTTCGGGTCACTGCTTCACCTCGCGGTTGACAGCTTGCCTTAACCTTCCAGCACCGGGCAGGTGTCACCCCCTATACTTCGCCTTGCGGCTTCGCAGGGAGCTGTGTTTTAGTTAAACAGTCGCTTGGGCCTTTTCACTGCGGCTCTTTCGAGCGCCCCTTCTTGCGAACGTACGGGGCCATTTTGCCGAGTTCCTTGGCAACAGTTCTCTCGCTCACCTTCGCATCCTCTGCGCGCCCACCTGTGTCGGTTTTGGTACGGGCCGTATATGCATTTCCACTAGAAGCTTTTCCTGGAAGCTGACTCGATGCGCTTCGCTACTCGCTTTCCGCTTTCGCTTACCCGTCACGCTCTGGTTTCCGTATCCGGATTTGCCTGGATACCACCTGCTTCGCTTGGCCCTCAATCCAGTAAGAGGGTCGCATCTGCCTTCTCCGTCACTCCTTCGCTCCATATACGGGTGCAGGAATCTCCGCCTGCTTTCCATCCGCTGCGCCTTTCGGCCTCACGTTAGGTCCCGACTTACCCAGGGCGGACGAACCTTCCCCTGGAATCCTTGGGCTTTCGGTGTGCAGGATTCTCACCTGCATCTCGCTACTCACACCGGCATTCTCTCTTCCATGCTGTCCATATGCCGTCTCCGTCATACTTCTTCCTGCATGCAACGCTCCCCTACCACATATACTTCCATATACATCCGCAGCTTCGGTACCTGGCTTAAGCCCCGGTACATTTTCGGCGCAGGGCCACTCGACTAGTGAGCTGTTACGCACTCTTTCAAGGATGGCTGCTTCTGAGCCAACCTCCTAGCTGTCCGTGCGTCCCCACATCCTTTTCCACTTAGCCAGTATTTTGGGACCTTTGCTGGCGGTCTGGGCTCTTTCCCTCTCGACCATGGACCTTATCACCCACAGTCTCACTGCCGGATTCCTCCCAGTCGGCATTCGCAGTTTGATCGCATTCAGTACCCCGGGATGGGGCCATCATGCGTTCAGTGCTCTACCTCCGTCTGTCATCCTCCGACGCTAGCCCTAAAGCTATTTCGGGGAGAACCAGCTATCTCCGGGTTCGATTGGAATTTCTCCCCTAGCCACAGGTCATCCGCTAACTTTTCAACGGTAGTCGGTTCGGTCCTCCACAGAATTTCACTTCTGCTTCAACCTGCCCATGGCTAGATCACCCGGTTTCGGGTCTGCTCCATACTACTCTTCCCGCCCTCTTAAGACTCGCTTTCGCTTCGGCTCCGTCCTTTCCGACTTAACCTCGCACCATGGAACAACTCGCCGGTTCATTCTACAAAAGGCACGCCATCACCCTTTGACGGGCTCTGACTTCTTTTAGGCACACGGTTTCAGGTTCTCTTTCACTCCGCTCCCGCGGTTCTTTTCACCTTTCCCTCACGGTACTCGTTCTCTATCGCTCACACTGTATATTTTGCCTTGGCGGATGGTCCCGCCTGCTTCCGACAAGATTTCTCGTGTCCCGCCGTACTCAGGATCCCGTCTCATGCTTCCAACACTTCGCTTACGAGGCTTTCACTCTCTCTGGCTGTACTTCCCTGTACATTCTGCTGTGTCTTTCCCACTCTTTTGACGGTCCTACTACCCCGGATCTCTCCGGTTTGGGCTTTCTCCCCTTTCGCTCGCCGCTACTCGGGGAATCACTGTTGTTTTCTTTTCCTCCGGGTACTTAGATGTTTCAGTTCCCCGGGTACCTCTCCCTTTCGGGATGACAGCCTTCCGGCTGCCGGGTTCCCCCATTCGGACACCGACGGGTCTTTGCCTCCTTACGGCTCACCGTCGCATTTCGCTGTTTGGCACGTCCTTCTTCAGTACAGTGTGGCCAGGCATCCTCCCTGCGCCCTTCCTTGCTTGATCTGATTCTCTCAAACGTTTTCGTGCTTTCTTCGAGATATTTTCTCAGAACTGTTTCTTCACTGTTCTTTTCTTTCTCTCAGTTTCTTCTGTTTTCTCCACAACTTTACTTCAGACCTTCTGTTGTCTTTCATATCGTTGTACGGTTTTCAAAGATCGACCTGGAAGACACTCTTCCAAAACCGGACAGGAACCACTCTGTTCTTTTCCTTTTCCCCTGTACTTTCTCCTTAGAAAGGAGGTGATCCATCCCCACGTTCCCGTAGGGATACCTTGTTACGACTTAACCCCAGTCATCGATCCTGCCTTCGACGGCTCACTCCTCTTATGAGGTCATGCCACCGGCTTCGGGCATTACCGACTCCCATGGTTTGACGGGCGGTGTGTACAAGGCCCGGGAACGTATTCACCGCGGCATGCTGATCCGCGATTACTAGCGATTCCAACTTCATGGAGGCGGGTTGCAGCCTCCAATCCGAACTGGGACGGCTTTTATGAGATTCGCTCGACATCCCTGTCTCGCTGCTCTTTGTAGCCGCCATTGTAGTACGTGTGTAGCCCAGGCCATAAGGGGCATGATGATTTGACGTCATCCCCGCCTTCCTCCGGTTTGTCACCGGCAGTCTGGCATGAGTCCTCAGCTTTTCCTGTTAGCAACATGCCACAAGGGTTGCGCTCGTTGCGGGACTTGACCCAACATCTCACGACACGAGCTGACGACAACCATGCACCACCTGTGTGGATGTTGACCTCCGATGCATCTCTGCATCTTCGCATCCCATGTCAAGGCCTGGTAAGGTTCTTCGCGTTGCTTCGAATTAAACCACATACTCCACCGCTTGTGCGGGCCCCCGTCAATTCCTTTGAGTTTCACACTTGCGTGCATACTCCCCAGGCGGAGGACTCACTGCGTTAACTTCAGCACTGAGGTTTCACCCCCAACACTTGGTCCTCATCGTTTACGGCGTGGACTACTAGGGTATCTAATCCTATTTGCTCCCCACGCTTTCGTGCCTCAGCGTCAGCAACAGGCCAGGCGGCCGCCTTCGCCACTGGTGTTCTTCCATATATCTACGCATTTTACCGCTACACATGGAGTTCCACCGCCCTCTCCTGCTCTCCAGTCCTCCAGTTTCCAAAGCCATGCATGAGTTGAGCTCATGCGTTTCACTCCAGACTTGCAGGACCGCCTGCGCACCCTTTACGCCCAATCATTCCGGATAACGCTCGCCACCTACGTATTACCGCGGCTGCTGGCACGTAGTTAGCCGTGACTTTCTGGCGGGGCACCATCAGTCAGCACCCATTTCCTGATGCTGCCTTTTTTCCCCCGCAACAGAGCTTTACGACCCGAAGGCCTTCTTCACTCACGCGGCATCGCTCGTTCAGGCTTGCGCCCATTGACGAAAATTCCCTACTGCTGCCTCCCGCAGGAGTCTGGGCCGTGTCTCAGTCCCAATGTGGCCGTCCGCCCTCTCAGGCCGGCTATGCATCATCGTCTTGGTGGGCCTTTACCCCGCCAACCAACTAATGCACCGCAGGTCCATCCGCGCCCCATCCCCTAAAGGATGTTTCACAGAAAGAAGATGCCTCCTTCCTGTACATCGGGATTTGTTCTCCGTTTCCAGAGCGTATTCCCGGTGCGCGGGCAGGTTCCCTACGTGTTACTCACCCGTTCGCCACTAGAGACCCGAAGGTCTCTCGTTCGACTTGCATGTATTAGGCATGCCGCCAGCGTTCATCCTGAGCCAGGATCAAACTCTCCATTTGATCTGTACTCAGACGCTTTGCGTCTTGTGTTCATGATTGTTTTTCAGGTTCAAAGAATCGACGTTGTATCGTCTTGTATTTACTTCGTTTTTCCTGTCCAGTTTTCAAAGAGCGTCAGCACCCATGACAGATGCTTCCATCGCCTGCGGCTTCTGATGAAGTCACAAGCTTTTCAAAGATACTGAATGAGCGGTCTGGCTGTCAAGCCCGCCTGTGCCCCTCAGCACTCTTATATCTTAACTCATCCGCAAGAGTCTGTCAACACATTATTTGAACTTTTTATTCTTTTCTGTGTTGCAGCTTTTTGATTTATCCAAATCGCTTGCGGCTCACTTATAATACCACACCCTCACAGAAGTGCAACCCCTTTTCTGCACTTTTTTGCATTTCATTTTTTTGATAGTATCGTTTTGTACAAGTAAGGCCACCTGTCGATTCCACGTCCCTCTCCATCTGCTGCAGTCCGTCATTCCTGCTCAATCCATTTATGCTCCGGATTCCTCAATCATCCCCATCTGCATATCTTCTCCCTTATTCAGGAATCCTCTTTCCTGTGTTCACCATCGGCCGGGAATGATACACTTACTGACATGAATGCAAAAGAAATCGCCCAGCTGCGGCGCCAGTTCAAAAAAGACAACAGCGATTTTTTCATTGCCAATATCGCTGCTGCCTATGTCTCCAATGAAAATTCGTCTCCGGTCATCAAATGCTTTGACATCACAGACTATGAAGACCTGAGCGAATCCGAACGGACCATTTACCTGGCAATACTCAAAAAGGCCCTTTCCGGCAAACTCGGTCGTCAGCTGACAGAGTACAGCTTTGAATCCGGTTCTGACTGTCAGCAGAAACTGTACGACCTGAATCAGTCCCGTCTGAAGGACCCGGACCTGGTCAAAGAATTCGTAAATGAATTCACCAGAAACACTTCCTACCTCAATGGATACTTCCTGATTCTTGCTGCCTGTGCATGGCAGGTCAAGGACCAGAACAAGCTGGAAGACAGCGGTTCCTCCTACCGTTTTCTGCTGTGCTCCATCAACGAAGTGACCCTGACAGACATCGGCTTGTACTTCAATGAAGAAACAGGCACGATGGAGAAAAAAGAGGACGTGGATATGCATGTCATATCCTCAGGACTGGATGGCTTTCTGTACCCCTGCTATACAGATGGCGGCGCAGATGTAAACCATATCCTGTATTATACAAAGACCCCCAAACGGCCGAATGAGATGTTCATCGAATACATCATCGGCACCATGTCGGATCTTCCGTATGACAAGGAAAATGACTGTTTCCGCAAAATGCTGACTGATGTCGCCGGTCGGGAACTGAATTTTGATACCGTCAGCCATGTGTACGGTTCTCTGCGGGACATGGTCGCAGAAGCGGAAGAAGACGGAGTCCCATTGGCGCTGGATAAAACAAAAATGCGGGCTCTTCTTGAAGACGCCGGTCTGAACGAGGATACCCTGCAGCACTATTCCGCCGTGTATGACAAAACCGTGGGTGACAATGAGCTGAAGGCGGTGAATCTGATGGATTCCGAGAAACTGTCTGTCAGGATGAAAGACATCAGCGTCACAGTCCGGGGGGATGCGGCATGGAAAGTGAAAACACAGCTGGTGGATGGCAAACGGTATCTCATGATTCAGATCGACGATGGTCTGGAAGTAAACGGAATGGACGTCAATCAGTAAAGCCGTTTTCCTCCCTTTTCCCCCCCGTCCTTTTCATGCCTGCTGTCTTCCATCAGCATTCGAGCAGGAAACAGCAAAATTCAGAAACAACAGCAGCCGCAGTTCTGCCTGAGATTTCCTGCACGGAAACCCGGACAGAGCTGCGGCTGCCTTTTCATGATTCTCACACCGTTCCCGTTCCTGCCGATCCCGCCCTGTGTCAGGCTTCAGTTCCCTGCTGTCCGTCTGCGGCTGATGAACTGCATTTTGGGTACCCGCATTTTGTCTGAAACAGTGACCTGCGTCCCGGGTCATAGGCAGAACTTGCCCCGAACATCAGCAGTTCTTCCAGAGATGCAGCGGTTGCGGCAAGCAGTGCCAGTCCGCATCCCCAGTCTCCATAGCCGGGGATGATGGTGAACGGCACGAGGAATACGAGGATCGAACTGAGTTTGTCCAGCCAGGTATGGGTAGCGGCAAACTTCCGGAATTTGACTGCAATCAGAATGTAAACCATCAGCCGCAGGATCACCGCTGCAGCCAGCCATACCCAAATCCAGCGGGAGAGCAGACTCACCATGGCGGGAAGTATTTTCAGAAACGTGACTGAGTACAGGATCAGATCCGCCACGCTGTCCAGGAGTCTGCCAAAATCCGATGTCTGTTTTGTGAGTCTGGCCACCATGCCATCCAGTCCGTCGCTCAGTCCGCAGATCAGATACACACCATAGAACAGCGGTGAAAAAGGGAGGATCCAGATCAGGGCAACTGCCCCGGCAATCCGGATGCTGGTGATCAGATTGGGCCACGTAACAATTTTTTCCCACTGCAGCTTCACCTGCACTCCTCCTTTCCCTGCTCCTTCGGCAGTCAGCGCCATAGCACGCCAAAAAGAACCCTCTGAAGCCCCGCAATCCGATGACTGTCATTGTCTGTGCATACACGGGAACCCGGACGACAACAGCGGTTCAATACTGGAACATTCGTTCCGACACATATAAACCAGTCTACCACACGGCCCCCGCATTCCGGCAAGGGGCCGAAAGCTGTGATTTCCTTACCTTTTCGTTATCATTGGCTTATGAATGATACAGAAAAACAGAATGCGATTCAGGCGCTGACACCGCTGCAGAGAGCTGTCACGCAGGAAGGCGCTACAGAGCGTCCTTTCACAGGTCAATACGATGACTTCTTCGAGCCTGGGATCTATGTGGATCCCGTGGACGGCGTGCCCTTGTTTTCCTCCGCGGATAAATACAACTCCGGATGCGGCTGGCCCGCCTTCAGCAAACCGGTCTCTTCATCGGCTCTTCGAACAAAAACAGACTTGTCCCACGGTATGGTGCGCACGGAGGTCCGCAGTTCCTCTGCCGATTCTCATCTGGGGCATGTGTTCCCGGATGGACCCGCTGCATCGGGAGGACTGCGCTACTGCATCAATTCCGCTGCACTGCGTTTCATACCCGAATCGCAGATGGAGAAAGAAGGCTATGGAAACTGGCTTCCCCTGGTTCACCGGCAGTGACTGCAGTCCCTGCATACCGGGCGGAACTCTGTCTCTCAGGTCAGTCTGAATGACGCCAGGCGACGTCCGGCTTTGTCATTTCTGCCGGCCGATCCAGTGAATTCTGTCCGGATCGAATTTGTCTTTGTCTGCCGGAACCGCAGCGGGGTGACCCACAGGGATCAGCGCAAACGGAGTCAGTCCTTCCGGCAGCTGCAGGACCTTGCGCACGGCTTCCATGCGGTCCTGTTCGGGATAAATGCCCAGAAACACGGTGCCCAGGCCCAGATCATCGGCTTCCAGCATCAGGTTCTCGCAGACGATTCCCATGTTCACCGGGATGTATTCCGGCGCGTACCCTGCCCCGTCTTCAAAACAGGGAACAATCACTGCAGGTGCAGCTGCGGCGCAGCGGGCATAGGGCGATGTCTGTGCAAGCGCCTGCCGGATTTCAGGATCCAGGACCACATAAAACTGATACTGCCGGTCGTCACAGGCTGTCGGCGCAGCCATGGCGGCTTTCAGGATCTGTTCAATCTGCCCGTTGTCCGGCACTTCGGGGGTAAACTGACGGATGGACCGTCGATGAAAAATGCTGTTCATGATTCTCACCTTTTCTTTCCTGCGGCTACATTATACCGTTGGCCAGGAACATGAAGGGTATGAGACCCCCGGGATTCAGCAGGGGGCGACGGACTGAACAGGATGTCCGGAACCCATCGGGAAGGAGAAAACAAACATGGCAAGGAACGAGACACTGATTCAGTACTTTGAATGGGATCTGGGTCCTGACTGCAGACTGTGGCGCCAGGTCTCTGCCCAGGCGGGGTTTCTGAAACGACTGGGAATCACCGGTGTCTGGCTGCCGCCTGCGTTCAAGGGCCAGGGCGGATGCCAGGATACGGGGTATGGGGTCTATGATTTGTATGACCTGGGAGAATTTCGTCAAAAAGGCGGAATCCCAACAAAATATGGTACGAGGAAACAGTACCTGTCTGCCATTTCCGCTCTCCAGAAACGCGACATTCAGGTTCTGGCCGATATTGTCCTGAATCACCGCATGGGGGCGGATCACACAGAAACCGTCCAGGCCCGGACCGTGGACCGGATGAATCGTGAACGGATACTCCAGGATCTGCATCCTGTGGATGTCTGGACTGCATTCACCTTTCCCGCCCGGCAGGGGAAGTATTCCGGCTTTCAGTGGCACTGGCAGGATTTCACGGGAACGGACATGGATGATGGCCATGGGTCGCGGCAGATCCTTCTCTTCGAGGGCAAACACTGGAACCCCAATGTATCTCCGGAACTCGGGAATTTTGACTATGTCATGGGCGCCGATGTGGATTTCACGAATGAGGAAGTGCATCAGGAGCTGTACAGCTGGGGAAAATGGTATACAGAGACAACAGGCGTGAACGGATTCCGCCTCGATTCTCTGAAATCCATCGATTCTCATTTCTTTGAACAATGGCTGAAGGCCATGCATCAGACCGGCAATCATCCGGATCTGTTCATCGGCGAGTACTGGTCCGGGGATGTGTTTGTCCTGAAGAACTACCTGGAGCAGTGCAGACACTGCATGCGGCTGATGGATGTGCCACTGCATTACCACCTGCAGCAGGCAGCAAGCTCCAATGGCCACTATGATATCCGCAATCTCTTTCACTACACGTTGTCTGAAACCGATCCGGGCTTCGCAGCGGCTTTTGTGGACAACCACGACACACAGCCCGGTCAGGCACTGGAGTCCTGGATCATGGACTGGTTCAGGCCCCAGGCGTATGCCTCGATTCTCCTCAGCCGCTGTCAGCTGCCCATTGTGTTCTATGGTGACCTGTATGGACTGAAGCGGGGAAATCCTCCGGTTCCGTTTCTCAGGGAGATGATCTGGATCCGGCACAATCTGCTGACAGACAATATTGTGGATCTCTGTGACGATGATCCGCAGAAAGCCTGCTGGATGGCCTGGGGGCGGCACCCGGTGATTGTGCTGTATACCATTGCGGACTGGAAACAGAGAAGTTTCTGCGAACCGCGTCTGGCAGGCAGAACAATCACGGATATCACCGATCCGGGTCATACCCTGACCTTCGATGACCGGGGCCAGGTGACTGTCACCTGTCGCCCAGGGGGTCTGGCGGTGTATCTTCTGAAAGAGGACTGGATGAAGCTGAAGAAAGTCAGGATCCATCTTCAGTGAAAATACCGGACTGGCTGGCTGTTCCCTTGGCAGGGACAGGCCTGGCTGATCCGGTTTTTTTTCACAGGTTCTGCCATGGCTGATATGGCTCTGCCTGTTTCAGTCTTTCTCTGCTTTTCCGCTTGCGGGAAACTCCCGGATGGTCTGAATATCACCGTCCAGGTCCAGGTCCAGACTTCCCATGGAGACACCGACCCGGATCACGGGACCTTTTCCTGTTTCAGTCTCTTTCGTATTCGTGCGCAGCATCCCGGATTCGGCTTTGGTACCGTTGACGGTCAGATCACCCATATCTGCATTGAGGTCCAGCAGCGCGTTTTTCTGCCGCAGGTCCATCGTGGCACTGCCCATGGACACCTCTGCATCCAGCTGGCCGGTCACTTTGCATCCGGTCATGGTCAGACTTCCCATATCCACTGTCACTGTTCCGTTCTGCATATCCACGTTCCGCATATCTGCATCTCCCATGGATACAGAGGCGTTCAGAGATCCGGCCATGACGCCGGAGAGTTTCAGAGTGCCCATATCAAGAACCGCATCAATGGACTGCAGGCTGATTCCCGACAGTTCCAGGCCGCCCATGGACAGGTTCACTGTCAGATTTTTCATCGCTTCGGGTACAGTGACCTGGACCACTGTTTCCGGATTGCTGCCTGCAAGGAACTGGTCGTCGTCCATGGAAGCGCTGAACACAGCTTCCTTTCCCTGGACGCTGTATTCAGTGTTCCAGTCGTCGCGGACCTCACTGTCTGCAGGTTTCAGTCCATGAGTCAGGATTTCAAACCGGTCTCCTTTGCGGATAATCACACTGGTGGCTTCCAGATTCAGGTCCAGGGACTGGATCTGACTGTCCCCTTGATAGTGGCAGTCGGTATCTGCATAGGGACTCATACCCTGCAGAGTGGCCAGATTCATGACCCGGGGACCGAGCATCACCCGGCACCCCAGCATCAGCAGGCCTCCTGCCAGCAACAGGCAAAGACCCCATTTTGCAAGTTTACGCACAGTTTTTTCCCTTTCCTTTCTCTTTCAGCCGGCGATACAGCGTCGAAAGTTTCTCAACCAGCATGGGAAATCCATTCCGGAAGACCCACCAGAGCCCCGCGGTTCCCAGACAGAACAGCCCCAGACCTGCCATTACGGTCCCCAGAAGATACAAAGAACCGGCGGGGTCTGCAGGAAGCAAAGCGAACATTTTCCAGAGCATCACACAGGCGCTGAACAGCCCTGCTGCACAGATCACGACCAGGGCCAGAAGCAGAGCCAGGATGACCAGAGCCGCTGCAAGCAGCAGGCAAAGAACACAGGCTGCCAGAGGCAGGGACAGCGGAAGGGAAAGAATTCCGAGTATCAGGATCCAGAGATTCCGTCTCTCCGTATGTGCTGCTGACCGGATTCCGGCAGCATACGAAGGCTGGCCGGATGTGGATCCTCCGGTCCTCCGGGATGTATACTCCCCATGTCCCTGATATGTGTCCTGTCTGTATGGATTCTGGCTTCGGGATCCTGCCGGCTGCCCGGCCATCCTCAGACCCTGTGGCAGCGGAGGTACCTGAGCCACGAGATCTGCCTTCATCTGACGGGCACAGCTCTCCGGTGATCCCAGCGCCTCCAGGGCTTCCTTTTCCCCTGCCTCATCAAAATATTCCGCCACATAGTCCAGGATATCGCCGGTCTCCTCCTGTCCAATCCCCTGCAGGTTTTTTTCCAGGATCTCCAGGTACTCACGTTTTGTCATCCTGCCACTCTCCTTCCAGTATCCGGTCTATCCCGGCTGTCAGCTGACGCCATTCACTGCAGTACTGCGTCAGCCTTTCCCTTCCTGCTGCCGTCATCCGGTAGTACCGCCGGTTGCGGCCATCCATTTCCGTGTCATAGGTCTCCAGCAGTCCTTCTTTTTTCAGCCGCCGGAGCACGGGATACAATGCCGACTCGGATACATCCAGCACCTGCCGAACCTGTCTGGTGAGCCGGTATCCGTAAAGATCTTCCCGGTCAAGAACTGCCAGCACACACATCTCCAGCAGTCCGCCTCCTGTCTGTATCAGCATACGTTCTCCTTTCATCTATATTATATGACGAATAATATTGGAGATTCTTACAGCTTTCGAAAGATTCCCGAATGGTTTTGCAAAACCCGTTCTCCGGTTTCTGTAAAGCCTGAAGGCCCCCCATTTGTAAGCGACGTTAATTGCCCATATTAAAACAGGACTGATTCCCTGTACCATCATGGTATTGGGGACAGTCCTGTTTTCTATTTCTTATACAGATGTCCTGGAAGTGTCCTGGAGTATGGAAGCAGGTCTTCGAGTACTTCCTCTCTGATCCCTTCGTTCTTCAGCCTTGTCAGCACATATTCGATGTACTTCTCAGGCACCAGCCCATTCATGATTGCCGATTGGCTCAGACTGTACCATACTGCTGTTGCTTCCGCTCCTGCTTCCGTGTCCGCAAACAGGAACCCCTTCCGGCCTATCACGAACGGCTTCACCATCCGCTCCGCCAGGTTATTGTCGATCGGATAGTTCCCATCCTCCAGATAAAGGGCCAGCGAGTCTTTCCTTTTCAGGAAGTAGTTTGCTCCCTTTACTGCTTTCGAACCACTATCAAAACTCCGGGCGATCCGCTCCATTCCTGCGATCACCTGGTCAAAAAGCGGTTTAGACTCTTTCTGCCTCAGTTCGTATACTTCTTCCCGACTCAGTTTCTTCTTTTTCGCTCTGCTCTCCACCTCATAAAGCCTGTTGATGTTCCCAAGTGGCTCCAACAGGATCCCCAGTGCCGGATTCTCCCTGATATGTTTCAGTTTCATTTCTGTATCGTCTGGCAGATTCTTGAATGTCTGGTAGTCTGCACGGATCTTCACCGCATCATACAGATGCCGCCTCGCATGGGCCATACAACTCAGATGGATGGCTGCTGTGTAATTATCGTAGCCTTCGAATCCGTCTGACATCAGGGCCTTTTCGAATCCTTCTCCCAGGAATTCCCATACGAACTTCTGGGCCCTGCTCTTCTTGAACTGATATATGACCATCTGTCTGGCTTCATGCTCTGCGCTGACCCCGACGATCATGTAACAGTTCGTCCGATCCTGATCCCGACTCACTTCCAGGCATTTCAGTACGGTCTCATCCATATGGACCACATCACATTCCCTGAAATCCTGTATCATCCTGTCCACCAGAGCTTCTCCATAGATCTGGGAAGAACGGATCATCCAGCTGGCCATGATACTCCTGCTGAGGTTGAATCCTCTTCGCTGCCAGTCTTGTTCCTGTCTGTAAAGAGGCAGTCCCATGACTGTTTTCTGGGCTATGATGTGGGACACAAGAGAAGGCGAAGACATCGTATTCTCCAGAAGCGGTGCTTCTTTGCGGGCAGCCGGGATCATCACAGGCTTTCCATCCTCATCTTCACAACCTTTGGGGCAGACATAATTATGATCCACTTCCACTTCGACATAGAGGCGCTGCGGAACGTATTTGATGGTCCGGTGTACAGTCGGTTTCAGCTCCTTCATGGCTGTGCCACATACAGGGCACACCGGGTCCTTGCCTGCATCCGGATACACATCGATGATCTTTTCAGGAAGCGCCTTTGCTTTCTCCTTCATGGATCTGCGCTTTTTGGGGGACGCCGGTCTCTCTTTGCTCACAGTTTCCAGGACAGCTGATTCATCCAGGTCTTCGGGAGAAGACGTGGATGCGATCTCTTCCGCCTCGTTGAACAGGGATATGAAAAGCTGCTCGCTTTTGGAAGCGAAGCGGTCCATGGCCGCCTTCCTGTTGATCTGGTCTTTCAGGAACAGGTTGTCGGCCAGGAAGAGAGCGGCATCGACCAGGTCATCATGATCCAGAGATTCGAGGCTTTCTTTCATGGATTTGCGGGTGTAGTTTTCGAAGTCAAAAGAAGATAAGAAGTCCATGGCAAAAGTATAGGATAAAGAGGAAAAGGGGCAAACTGAAATGCCTTAAATAATTATTATGCTCACAGTTCCAGAAATGGTTCATTCGATATGACTGAAAACGGTCAGGGATCAGGAAATCTGTCTAGATATATTGAGGCATCACATGCCTGAAAGCCCGCTTCTGGTTTATGTCCAGTCCTTCCAAAAGCCAGTCCAGCTGCTGTGGGGAGATCTGCAGAAACGGATCCGGGGAACTCATCCGCCATTTGAAGGTTCCTTTGCTCAGCTGCTTGTGAAGGAGCCAGAACCCTGTACCGTCATAATGGAGGAGCTTAAGCTTGTTGTGTCGTTTGTTGGTGAAGACGAACATTGCATTCTGGAATGGATCAGTGTTCAGGATCGACTGGACGTATGTACCCAGTCCATCTATGCCTTTGCGAAAGTCCACAGGTTCAGTGACCAGGTATAATCGGGAAATATCATCAAGTCCAGTCATGTAAAATCCCTCCGTGCCGGTATTGTCCCGCTACGGAGGGATTTGTCATAGATGGGTAATTAACGAATACGCAAAATTGGACAGGGTCCACCCCCTTCAATAAAGCGACCTTAGGGTCGATCACCAAAGTCATAAAAGGTAGCTCCGAACCTTCATGGAGGTTCTAAAGCTGCCTTGTTTTGTTATAGTTGAATTAAGGAGTTATAGGGAGAGAATAACGAAGATTTCCCTGTGTTTATTGGTGAAAGTGGCTGAATGAAGATACTTTGGCAGTTCTCCGCTTAAGGAGGGAGTCAGTACCCCCTTCCAGTCACTGAAACAGTGATATCAGGAACTTTGTGATGAAACAAAAAAAAGGAGCAGAGCCCAATTGATTGCCGTCAAGTTCTGCCGCTCCCTGTCTAATGACATGATCATGGTACCGGGAAATCACCCTGAAATCAATTCATCTTTCCAGAATGGATATCAAAAAACTTGTAACAGGTTCTTCGCTGGTACCAGGAAATGCCCTGATTGCCATGATGGTAAGCTGTACCGTCATGGTTCCTATCTCCGCAGTTTCGAAAGTCCCGTAAACGGCGTTCGTGACGAGGTGCTGATCCAGCGTGCAAAATGTTCCGTATGCGGTAAAACTCATGCCCTCATCCCCGCTGAACTTGTTCCCTTCTCCCGCGTTCCGCTGCTGGCACAATTCCTGATAGCGGTCATGGCCGGCCTGTTCAAAGGCCCTGATCGCACTCTCCGTCAGGCAGAGTGCGAACTTGCCCGTTACGCTTTGCCTCCTGTCGTGATCCGCTATATCTCCAAACACATCGCCCAATACTGGTCTGATTTCCTTTCACTATTCTTAGACGCCACGCTGGAGGAATTGTGTCTTTTAGCCTGGAAAGACAGGAATAAACAACTTTTCCAAATGTCTAGATATGAGATCGCACAAAGTTTTCCACCATTCCACACAGCTTTTATGACTCACCCCGTATCCTCTGCGATGATGACATCGTGAACAGGAGGAATACCGTGTTGAATGCAGAAAAAGAATTCATGGTGGACTTTTTCGGGCTGGAACCAGGTGAGATCGAGGACATCAGCTATACCAGGCAGTCCGACAAACGACCTATACTGCGTGTCATTCTCACCAATGATCACGATCCTTGCCCTGACTGCGGTTGCCCGCATCCCAGGGTGAAGGAATATATCCCAAAGAAGATCAAATATGCGGATGGAGCTGGCAGGGACTGTATCCTGCTTTATCATGCCAGACGGTTCAAATGCCCAGCCTGCCACCGCACTTACTATGAGCCTTCTCCTTTCGTTCAGAAAAAGGGAAAGATCGCGGATAAAGTCGTATTCGACATATTGAAGGATCTCAAGGACTACAACCAGACCTTCGCTTCGGTAGGCCGCAAATACTGCGTTTCAGCCACCACGGTGTCCAATATCTTCGACGCCCATGTAGAGATCCCCAGGAAGAAGCTACCGTCACTCCTGTGCATAGACGAGGTCTATGCGATGAAGACCCAGGGAAGCAAGTATGTATGTCTGCTCCTTGATTTTGAAAAGCAGACACCTGTGGATCTGCTTCCAAACCGCTGGCTCCCTTCACTGCTTGAATATATGAGTCTGATCCCCGAGGAGGAAAGACTCGGAGTCAAAGCGGTCTGTTTCGATATGTACCCGGCTTACAGGAAAATGGTGAAAGCCTGCTTCCCCAACGCCATTGGCGTGGTGGACAGGTTCCATGTGATGCAGGAATTCACCCGCAGGCTGACAAAAGTCAGGATCCGGGTCATGAACAGGACCAGAGCCAGGCGGGAAAGGCTGAAGGAAGAAATGAAGGCCGTGGAAAGCGACTTCCCAAGGGAAAGATACCGGGACGATCCGTGCTGGCAGAGGATATCCGCTGACTGGCAGAAAACCTCTGACCAGTATTATGTACTGAAGCATTTCCACTGGCTCCTCTCAAAAGATGAGGATCTGGATATCTTTGACCCAGGGAGAGAAGGACAATACAACCGACATTTTCAAAAATATATGACGCTCCTGCAGCTGCGGGAGATTCTTCTGGGTATCGACCCTGAACTGGAAGAAGCAGTGCGTTTGAAAAGGGTTTTGACTCACATGTATGAGTCGGGAACATATGATAAAGCAGGAGAACAGCTGTTCAACGAAACTTATGTAGCGTTCAGGAACAGTTCCATCAAAGAGATGAACGGATTCTCCAGAACGATGAAGGAATGGAGAGATGAGATCTTCAATTCCTTCAACACAGTGACTGTTGAATACATGGTCAACAGGAGGAGCGAATATACGATCAAAAGCGTAAGGCTCCACAACGGGATCATTGAGAACCGCAACAAAATGATCAAGTGCATGAAACACAATTCCTATGGCTTTACCAACTGGGTCAGGTTCAGGAATCGTGTAATGTATGTGCTCGATCCAAAAGCGACATATTCTCTGGAGCCCAGGTTCGGCAGTAAGGCTGTGAAAAAGAAGAAAAACAAGTAGAATCAGGGGCTGCCCACAAAGTGGACAGCCCCTGAGTGCTTACTGTGATGTTCAAATTCCAAAGCTCTGTAGGGTAACGGAAACCCTAAGGTATCTTTGGATGGGGTTAGTCTTCCTCCCTATCCAATTTTGGAGTGCCTAATTAACGTCGCTTACCCCCATTTCGCACATTTCATAATCGAGTAGGTGTCATCTGACCCTCTCACACCACCCAGCGTGCCGTTCGGCACTGGGCGGTTCGTACAAATGTTTTCATGAACCTTACTGCCACCGTATCGAAGTATTCCTCCATGGATAGAAGGCCTTTCTTTTTCAGGTGTATATTTCTGATATACTTGTTCAGGAATGTGATTGCACAACGGACATATCCCTGTCGTGCACACGCATATGAGTGAGCCTTGTCTCTGGGACATCCCAGTTTGATGAGGCTCTCTTCTTTTTTCCTGATGCTTTTCCACTGCTTCCAGATGATGGCCCTGATTCTTCTCCGGAGCTTGCTGTCCAGTTTGCGCACCGTTTCTTTATACAGCCATGCACACCTGAAATAATTGCTCCATCCCCTGATGACCTGATTGATTTTTTCAATCCTCTCCTCAAGAGATACGCTCCAGTTCCGTTTTGTCAGCTTCATTATCTTCTGCTCGAACTCATGAATGGACTTCTCATGCGGTATCGCCTTCCATTCCCTTTTGTTCCTTTTGAAGCCAAACCCCAGATATTTCACTTCATCCGGTCTGGCCACTTTCGATTTTGAAGCATTCACTTCCAGCTTCAGCTTCTTTTCAAGATAGTTGCTGAATGACTTCATCACTCTGTTGGCGGCGGCTTCCGATTTCACATAGATGAGCATATCGTCTGCGTATCTCGTGAATCTCAGCCCTCTGCTTTCCAGTTCCTTGTCTGCCTGGTCCAGATAGATGTTGGCCAGTACCGGCGAAAGCGGCCCTCCCTGCGGGATGCCTCTTTCTGTCCTGACAAGCCTTCCGTCTATCATGACTCCCGCTCTGACGAACTTCCTTGTCAGCGACGTGACGTCCCTGTTATGGAACAGGTTGTCTATCAGTCGTATCAGTCTGTCCTGGTCCACCGTGTCGAAGAATTTCCTCAGGTCGATGTCGACGATCCAGTCATACCCGTCGTTCATGAACTCAAGGCCTTTCAGTATCGCCTGTTCACATCTCCTGTTCTTCCTGAACCCGTATGAGCTGTTGCTCATCTCGAAGTCCTTCCTGTAATCCAGATAGTTTGCCAGACAGGCCTGTATGACTCTATCTCTGGCAGCCGGGACATTGAGCCCCCGCAGGCTCCCATCCGGTTTCGGGATATCGGTCCTTTTGGCTGGCAGTGGTTTATAACTGCGGCCCAGTATCTGTTCCCGCAGTCGCTCCCAATACTCTCCGGGGCAGGCAGGAAGTTCTCTGGCTTTGACTCCATCTACCCCTGCAGCTCCATTGTTTCGCCGTACCTGTCTGCACGCATTGGTCAGGTTCTCCATGGAGAAGATTTCCTGTGTGCTCAGGTCTTCCGGCTGTATCAGTCTGGTCTGGTTCATGGCTGCTCCTTTCTTTCACGTGTTCCTGCACTGCCCTTCCTTACTCATCTTCAGGGGCTCTCTGGGTTTGTCCTTTATCGGTTTGTTGTGCAGGACGCATTCCTGATATTTGCAGTAAATTGTACGTTCGGCCCTTCACTCCATCCCCATTACAGGGACTTCTTCGCTACTATGGCCTCGGCTGACTTCCTGCCATTCGTTATTACTGCGGGAAGGGGGTCATCATGGTTTGATGATTCCTCTCGCTGGCAGGACCTCCCCGGGTAAGGTCATACATCTTTCATTCCATATACCTGCCGCATTTACCCCAGACAGTCATCCGCAACTATTACGACTTTGCGCTGTTTCGCACGCTCGTCTCCGTCTGTGGCCTTATATGCGGTTCGTGTTCCTCAGGCCGGAACTTTGCCGCCGGGCTTCTTTCAGAACTCCTGTTACCAGTGAGCCCCTTGCCTTGAGCTAATGGTTAGCGGTTGCGATGATACGCTCCCATAGTGGACTTTCACCACCTGGATGTATGCCATGCCGGGCACACAAAAAAAACAGGTCCACCACTTGCAGACCTGTCTTTTTTCATCCCTTCCGGGGATCAGTCCATTTTCTCAAAATCGGATTTGGGAACGCCGCAAACCGGGCATACCCAGGAATCGGGGATATCTGCAAA
Organism: Faecalibaculum rodentium; assembly: GCF_001564455.1. GTDB lineage: Bacteria > Bacillota_I > Bacilli_A > Erysipelotrichales > Erysipelotrichaceae > Faecalibaculum > Faecalibaculum rodentium. The sequence continues at coordinate 40,472 of NZ_CP011391.1, read as the reverse complement.
TGCAGTTCCGGGAGCCACGCCGTTGTCAGGATCGCCTTCCGCCGGGTCGTAGATATACCCGCAGACTGTGCATACATATTTATCCATGAAAGAATCTCCTTTCTGATGACTTTTTTATATCACAGAGATCAGTGTTTGAAATGGCGAACGCCCGTGAATACCATGGCAATGCCGGCCTGGTTGCATGCATCGATGGAGAGCTGGTCCTTGATGGACCCACCCGGCTGAATAATGGCCGTGACACCGGCAGCGGCAGCCGCTTCCACCGTATCAGGCATGGGGAAGAACGCATCGGATGCCATAACCGACCCGGATGCCTTCGGGCCGGCCTGTTCGATGGCAATTTTTGCAGCCCCCACACGGTTCATCTGACCGGCACCCACGCCGATCGTCATGTCGTCCTTGACCAGGACGATGGCATTGGACTTCACGTGCTTCACAACCTTCCAGCCAAAGAGCAGCTGCCGGAGTTCTTCCTCCGTGGGCTTTCTGTCCGTCACACACTCCAGTTCGTCTGCCGTGACGCTTTTCACATCCATGTCCTGTACCAGCAGGCCGTCGTTGACATTTGTGTATTTCTTCGTGTTGCTGGGCTCCAGCGTGGTGTCGAGCTTCATTAGCCGGATGTTTTTCTTCCGCTCCAGGATCTCCAGCGCTTCGGGTGTGAAGTCCGGAGCAATGATGATCTCCAGGAAGATTTTGGACAGCTTTTCCGCCAGTTCCTCATCCACCGGTTCATTCAGCGCCACAATGCCGCCAAAGATGGAAACCGGGTCTGCCTCATAGGCCTTGTCCCAGGCTTCGCTGATCGTGTTCCCGATGCCCACGCCGCAGGGATTCATGTGCTTCAGGCCCACAGCCGCCGGCTGTCCCTGGAAATCCTTCAGGATCTCGATCGCCGCGTTGCCGTCCTGAATGTTGTTGTATGACAGCTCCTTGCCATGCAGCTGCACGGCATTGGCCAGGGAGTACTGCGGATTCATTCCCTTGTAGAACGCCGCATTCTGATGCGGGTTTTCACCGTACCGCAGATCCTGCACCTTGTCGAACGTGATCGTCATGCTCTCCGGGAACTGTTCGCCGGTTTTCTTCGTCAGGTAATCCGCAATCATCGCATCATACCGTGCAGTGTGCCGGAAGACCTTCGCCGCCAGGTGTTCCCGGGTTTCAGCAGCTGTCTCGCCGTTTTCCCGCAGCTCCTGCAGCACCTGCTCATAATCCGCCGGATCGCAGATCACGGGAATGAACCGGTAGTTCTTGGACGCCGACCGCAGCATGCTCGGGCCACCGATGTCGATGTTTTCTATGATCTCTTCATGAGATACGCCGGGTTTCTGCACCGTTTCCCGGAAGGGATACAGATTCACCACCACCATGTCGATGTCCTGGATCCCCAGGTCCCGGATCTGCTTCACATGCTCGGGATTGTCCCGGACACACAGCAGGGCGCCGTGGACATTCGGATGCAGCGTCTTCACCCGGCCATCCATGATTTCCGGGAACCCTGTCACATCGGAAATGCCGATGACATTCAGACCCGCTTCCTCCAGGGCCCGTTTTGTACCGCCCGTGGAAATGATTTCATACCCCAGTTCTTCCAGTCCCCGGGCAAAATCCCCCAGTCCTGTCTTGTCCGATACGCTGATGAGAGCTCGTTTCATACCTGATTCCTTTCCTTGTTGTTTCCTGTCTGTTCCAGCTGTGCAGACACCCGCCACTCAGTCCTGATCATGGACAGCCTGGTTCACCGCCCGCCAGAACAGATCGTATTCCTTTGCATGGACCGCGGCTTCCAGAGCCTCCAGTCCGCCGCTTTCCGGCACCGGTACCCGCTCCTGCAGAATCACCGGTCCGGTATCCACGCCTTCATCCACATAATGAACCGTCACACCGGTTTCCTTCACGCCCGCATTCCAGGCATCCAGGATCCCGTGTGCCCCCGGAAATTCCGGCAGATACGCCGGGTGAATGTTGATGATGGCATTCGGGTAAGCCGCCAGCAGTGTGGGGCCGACAAACCGCATATAGCCGGCCAGAATGATCAGTTCGACCTCCGCTCTGCGGAGAATGTCCAGGACCTCCGACTCGTAGTCCTTCTTGTCCCGCCCCTTTGCCTGAACGTAATGCGAGGAAATGCCATGGTCTCTCGCTCTTGTCAGGCCAAAGGCATCAGGCCGGTCGCTGATCACAGTGACGATCTGTGCCTCCAGATCACCGGCTTCCTGCCTTTTCAGCAGCGCCTCCAGATTTGTGCCGCTGCCGGAGACAAAGACAGCCGCCCGTTTCGTCATTCGATTTCTACCTTCCCGGATTCCGTGACCTCGCCGATGACGTAACTGGTTTCACCCATATCCGCCAGGATCTGCTGCGTCCGGGCGGCGTCTTCAGGTTTCACCGCCATGATGAAGCCGATGCCCATGTTGAAGACGTTGTACATTTCCTCTTCGTCGATGCTGCCGTATTTGGCAATGACATCGAAAATCTCCGGCCGCGGGAAGCTGTCCTTTTCGATCCGCACACCCTGTCCATCCTTCAGCATCCGGGGAATGTTCTCAAAGAATCCGCCTCCGGTAATGTGAGACATGCCGTGCACATCAATTTCCTCCAGAACCTTCAGGACCGGACGGACATAGATCCTGGTGGGAGTCAGCAGCACCTCTCCCAGTTCACGGCCATCCAGTTCCTCCATCTTCTGGTGAGGATCCAGTTTGGCATCCTTGAACAGAACCTTGCGGACCAGGGAAAAACCGTTGGAGTGCACACCGGTGGATGGCAGGCCGATCAGCACATCACCGTCCGCAATGTGTTCTCCGGTACGAATATCTTTTTTGTCCGCCGCTCCCACACAGAATCCGGCTACATCATAGTGATGCACATCATACATGTCCGGCATTTCCGCGGTCTCGCCGCCAATCAGGGCACACTGTGCGTCGACACAGCCATCTGCCACACCCTTGACGATCTGCTCGATCACTTCCGGGTGGTTCTTTCCCACCGCAATGTAATCCAGGAAAAACAGCGGCCGGGCACCCTGCACGAGCACATCATTGACACACATGGCCACAGCGTCGATGCCAATGGTGTCATGTTTGTCCATGGCAAAGGCAATCAGAAGCTTGGTTCCGACGCCATCTGTGCCGGAAACCAGCACCGGTTCCTTCATTCCGTAGCAGGAAAGATCAAACAATCCCCCGAAGGCCCCGATGGAATCCTGTGCTCCCCTGATTCTGGTTCTGTCGACATGACTGCGGATCCGCCGCACGGATTCATAGCCGGCTTCCAGACTCACACCGGCTTTTTCATACTGTTCTGCCATTTTCTTCATCCTTTCGTGTCTCTTCACCGCAGCCAAAGCAGGCGCGGCATGCTCTGATGCCCAGAGCCCGGGAGAACTCCTCCCTGGTCAGAAACCGGACAGAATCCGCCCGGATTTTTTCTTTCAGTTCTTCTTCTGTCCACCTGGCGCCGGCCAGCTCCTCTTTGCGGCTGCTTTCGGCTCCCTTCGTGCATTCAGTGCAGATCACAGGAGCTGCAATCCGGACATGGATCTTTGCAGCCCCTGCTTCCCGCAGCAGCTGGCAGATCCTTGCCGCCGTGCTTCCCCGCACAATGGAATCATCCACCAGAAACACCTCTTTGCCCGCCACCACCGACGAAATGGCGTTCAGCCGCACCCGCATTCCCTGTTCTCTCTGCATCCGCGTGGGGCGAATGAATGTCGAACCGATGTACCGGTTTTTGATCAGACCGGTTTCATAGGGAATGTTGAGTTCCCTCGCAAAGGCAGCCGCTGCATCAATGGCCGTATCCGGCACACCGATCACCATATCCGCCGTCTCCGTTTCTCCCTGTGCCAGGGCACGGCCGAACGCCTTGCGCGCACCGAGCACCCCGCGGCCGGAAAGAACAGAATCCGGTCTGGAAAAATAGACATATTCCATCGCACAGGGACCAAGACAGGGGCCGTCTGCCGGGAGCAGCCAGCGGCCTTCGCTGCCTTTGCCGAACCTGAGAAGTTCCCCGGGCTCCAGCTCCCGGATGTGTTCGGCTCCAAGAATCGACAGGGCTCCGGATTCCGTCGCAAAAGCCTTTCCTCCGGGCGCTGACGGGACATCCGCCACAAACAGGGACCTCGCGCCTTCCACACTCCGCATGGCATACAATGTGCTTTTGGTCATAAGCAGAAACGTCCAGGATCCCTGCATCTGCCGGCAGGCACGGGTGATTTTTTCAAACAGGTGCCCCGATTCCCTCTGTATGAGATGGGCAATGACCTCCGCATCCGACAGTCCCTGAAAAATCAGACCCTGATTTTCCATGGATTCGCGCAGAGCAGCCGCATTTTCAATCATGCCCGTGGATACAATGGCGAAGTGCCCCTGATAGGCGCGGACCATGACCGGCTGAAGATTCTCATCCATCCTGTCCTGTTCCAGACGAAGGCGCACCTGGCCAATGGCAGCAGTGCCGGGGCTTTCCTGTACGGGTTCGGCCTTCAGCAGTTCCGACAGGAGACCCCGCCGCTTGTAACAGCGCAGGGTTTCCCCGTCGGTGACCGCAATTCCCACACCATCCTGCCCGCGATGCTGCAGTCCATGGAGCAGCAGGGCGCAGTCAGCCGCGGCGTGCGGGACATTGAACAGACCTGCGATTCCCGCCATATCCTGCAGGATTTCGCGGCTCATGTGTTCTCGTCCGGCAGGGGGTTGCGGGTGAAGAACCGGACACCGGATGCAAAGATGTCCTGGTCTTTGTCCCCGTCAATGTTGATGAACAGGCCCTCTTCCCAGCGCTCGCTGTGACCCATTTTGCCCAGTACCCGGCCGTCTTCGCTGGTGATGCCTTCCACAGCCCAGGCCGATCCGTTGATGTTGTCTTCCCCCATCATGCTGGGTTTCCCTGTATCATCCACATACTGTGTGGCAATCTGCCCGCTGGCCGCCAGCTGCTTCAGGGTCTCTTCATCTGCCACGAACTTGCCCTCTCCATGGGAGAAAGCCACTGAATGCACCTGACCCGGTTTGAAGTCCTGCAGCCAGGGAGACTTTGTGCTGGTGATCCGTGTCCTGGCGATCCTGGACACATGGCGGTCGATGTCGTTGCGGAACAGCGTCGGGGCATCCTTCCCCTGCAGCCTGTCACCGCCCGGAAGCAGGCCTGACTTGATCAAAGCCTGGAACCCGTTGCAGATTCCCAGGATCAGCCCGTCGTTTTCCTTTCGCATCGCCTCCACGGCAGCTGCGATTTTCGGGTTTTTCAATACATTCGCAATGAATTTTCCCGATCCATCCGGTTCGTCCCCCGCCGAGAACCCCCCGACAATCATCAGGATCTGCGCCTTGCGGATTTCGTCTGCCAGCTGATCCACACTTTCATTCAGTGCCTCGGGCGTGCGGTCATTGAGGACAAACTGCTTCACCTGTGCGCCGGCACGTTCAAATCGCCTGGCGGTGTCCAGTTCGCAGTTCTGTCCCGGGAATACGGGAATCAGCACCTGCGGCTTTTCCACCCTGGTTCCGGCATACTGCTTTTCTCCCTGGACCAGGTCTGCAGCAGGCTGGCCTTCTCCATCCGCTGCCTTTCTCGGATACAGGCCTTCATATGTGGATGTCCAGGCGTCAAAGGCATCCTGCAGAGCCGTTGTCTGTCCGTTGATGGTGACTGTCTCATCCGCTGTGGTCTGCCCGATTTTTTCAAACCGTCCATCCTCCAGTGGTTCAGAGGCTTCCACGATCACGGAACCGATGCCAAATCCCCAGGGATCGTCAACAGTCACATCCGCACCGATCCAGTTTCCAAACGCCATTTTGGCCAGAGCCGCTGCGATCCCGCCATTGTTGACAGACCGGGCGGCCAGGACCTTCGGTGCCGCCTGACGCAATGCACGGAAACTGTCTTTCAGCTGTTCATAATCCGGACTGCCGTCTGCCAGCGGCCTGTGCGCCAGCAGGTACAGGTCATGACCGGCTCCGGCAAATTCTGCCGGCTTCACCTCATCGGCCTGACCGGTTGTCACGGCGAAGGTGATCACCGTGGGCGGCACATGAATGTCATTGAAGGTGCCGGACATGGAGTCTTTGCCGCCAATGGATGGGGTGCCGAAGGCCATCTGTGCGTCGATCAGACCCAGCATGGCTTCCAGAGGCCGTCCCCATTTCACGGGATCTTTTCCCAGCCGCTCGAAGTACTCCTGGTTGGATAGCCGTGCGCTGAGGGGATCCATGCCCAGGGCCGCCTGACGGGCCAGGGCTGCCACGACCGAATAGGCCGCGCCCAGATACGGGGAGCATTTCGCCACCACAGGATCAAAGCCGAAAGTCATGGCACTGACTGTGTTCGTGAACCCGTCCACCGGCAGCTTCTGTACGCTGCCTTCCTCCGGCGTCAGCTGTTTCCTGCCGCCAAAGGGCATCAGAACCGTGGACTTGCCGATGGATCCGTCGAACATCTCGGCAAGACCGATCTGGCAGGCCACATCCGGCCGCTTCAGGACCTCTGTCAGGGTCGTTTCCCTGGCGGGTGCAAAGGGATCGTCATCATAGTCCGAGGCAGTGACCACCACTTTCTGGTGCTGCCGGACGCCATTGGTATCCAGAAATGCCCGTGGCAGATCCACGATTGTCTTGCCGCGCCAGTTCATCACAAGACGTGGTTCTTCTGTCACCACAGCTGTCTGGACACAGTCCAGGTTTTCCTGACGGCACAGTTCCCGGAAGGCTTCGAATTCCTCTGCGGGAATGACCGCCGCCATTCGTTCCTGGCTTTCGGAAATTGCCAGTTCCGTGCCGTCCAGTCCTTCATACTTCACCGGCACGGCATCCAGGTCGATCACCAGGCCGTCCGCGAGTTCGCCAATGGCCACGGAGACACCGCCGGCACCAAAGTCGTTGGCCTTGCGGATGCGCCTGGTCACCTCCGGGTTCCGGAACAGGCGCTGGAGCTTGCGTTCTGTCAGCGCGTTGCCCTTCTGCACCTCGGAGGAGCACTTCTCGAGGCTGGTGTCTGTGTGCTCCTTGCTGGATCCGGTGGCACCCCCGATGCCGTCGCGGCCTGTGGCCCCGCCAATCAGAACCACAAAGTCTCCGGGCTGCGGTTTTTCCCGCTTCACATGGGATTTCGGGGCAGCACCGATCACGGCCCCGACTTCCATCCGCTTGGCTGTGTAGCCGTCGTCATAGATTTCCTCCACGAAGGTGGTGGGTAGGCCGATCTGGTTGCCATAGGAAGAGTAACCGCGGGCAGCAGTCCGGGAAATCTTCGACTGTGGCAGCTTGTGCTCCATGGTCTCGCTCACAGGCCGGTTGATGTCGCCGGCACCTGTGATCCGCATGGCCTGGTACACATAGCTGCGGCCGGACAGCGGATCCCGGATCGCGCCCCCGATGCAGGTGGCGGCCCCGCCGAAGGGCTCGATTTCCGTGGGATGGTTGTGTGTCTCGTTCTTGAACATCAGCAGCCAGGGCGTGTTCACTCCATCCTCATCCACGGTGATTTCGATGCTGCAGGCGTTGATTTCATCCGACACCTCCAGGTCTTCCAGCTGGCCGGTCTTTCGCATGTACTTGCCCACGAGACTGGCCATGTCCATCAGGGTGGATTCTTTCCTGCCTCCATGGACTTTGTTCCGGAGGTCCAGATAGTTTTCATACGCCTCCTGGAGACGTTTGTGCAGGCGGTTCTTTTCAAAGACCACATCTTCCAGGACGGTTTCAAATGTGGTGTGACGGCAGTGATCGGACCAGTAGGTATCCAGCACCCGGATCTCCGTCATGGTGGGATCCCGGTGTTCATCGTCCCGGAAATGGCCCTGCACAAACGCCAGGTCCTCCAGGCTCATGGCTAGCCCCAGTCTGTCATGCAGGGCAGTCAGAGCCTGTTCATCCATGCCGGTGAATTCTTCAATGACAGGAACCGGCTCCACCTGCACATCCTGGTCGTTGTCCAGGACCGTGAGGTCCTTCCGGCGGGATTCAACAGGGTTGATCACGTAGGCAGCAATGGCTTCTTTCTGAGCCTCTGTCACGTTTTCCATCTCCAGCAGGGTGCCGCTGCGGATCACAGCAGGTTTCCGGCCGGAAAGCAGCATCAGGCACTGCATGGCAGAATCCGCCCGCTGGTCGTACTGACCGGGGAGGAATTCAAAGGCAATCATGTCTTCGCCCTCCGGTTCGGCAATTTCATCCGTCACGGCTTCCGCCAGCACATGCTGTTTCAGCAGCGACACTTCTTCTTCATCGGCTCCGAAGATGTCATAAATGTTGTATTTCAGCAGACGGAACTCCTCCGGCAGATTCAGGGACTGACGGAGTTCATCCTCCAGGGAACGGCTTTCGACACGGAACCCGGGTTTCTTGCGGACAAAAATTCGTGTATTCATCAGAGCCTCGATCCTGCCAGGACCGTTTCAGCCTGGTCTTTCTTGAACTGCACCACTTTCTGCTGCACTTCAGCATCTGCAACGCCGATGATCTGGGCAGCGAGGATGGCGGCATTTTTGGATCCCGCCTTGCCAATGGCGACTGTGGCCACCGGCACACCCCCGGGCATCTGCACGGTGGAAAGCAAAGAATCCAGACCGCCGGAGACTTTGGTTTCCATGGGAACGCCAATGACCGGCAGCGGTGTCGAGCTTGCCAGTACACCGGCCAGATGTGCGGCTCCTCCTGCGGCGGCAATGATCACCGCCACACCAGTGTCGACAGCTGTTTTGGACAGTGCCAGTACGGCTTCGGGCGTGCGGTGGGCACTCAGAATGCGGACTTCAAAGGGGATGCCGAATGTTGTCAGCATCTCCATGCAGGATTCCATCTGCGGCAGGTCGGACCGCGACCCCATTACGATCAGGACGGAATGTTTCACAGGACTCACCGTTTCCTTTCTTTTGTCATCAGGACGAAAAAAGCGCACCGTGTTTCAGGTACGCTGAAAAAGACTTCTGCAGTATCTTCTGTCGTCAATCTCGTTAAGACCATAACCAGACCCTCCAAAAGCGGGGATTTCCCCTATGAGTCATATTACCGCAGGTCATTGGAATTGACAATCTCTATTTCCTTGTCACCGATTGGGTATCTCTGTATCCTCTTCACCGGGCTTTGGACGCTGCAGGAGCAGACGATACAGTTCATTGGCAGACAGCCCGGTTTCAGCCGCCACCTGTTTTGCCGCTGCCTTCTGCTTCATTCCCTGTGCCGTCAGGGCCATGACCCTGGTGATGGCTGCTTCCGTACTGACTTGTTCCGGCTCGCAGCCTGCCACGACCAGCACCATTTCCCCCTTCAATCCGTCTCCGGCCGCCGACAGCAGCTCCTGCAGAGTCCCCCGGAGATACTCTTCGAATTTCTTTGTGAGTTCCCGCGCCAGACAGGCAGGTCTGTCACCAAACACTTCCACCATGTCCTCCAGGGTGTCGACAATCCGATGGGGGGCTTCATAGAATACCAGTGTCCATGGAACCGTCCGGAGCTCTTCAAGCTCTTTTTTCCGTTTCCCGGATTTCGCATCGAGAAATCCATAAAACAGGTAGTGCCGTGCATCCAGACCGGAGGCAACGAGGGCATTGATGGCTGCATTGGGGCCGGAAAAGGAAATGACCGGCCAGTTTTTCTCTGTGGCTGCCCGCACCAGGTTCTGCCCGGGATCCGAGATCACGGGATACCCCGCATCGCTCATGACCCCCACTTTGTGCCCCGAAGACAGTTCTTCCAGGATCTTCGGAATGCTGACACTCTGGTTGTGTTCATGGTGGCTGATCAGGGGTTTCCGGAATCCCAGCAGAGACAGCAGCTTTCCGGTATTCCTGGTATCTTCACAGGCAATCACATCACAGGACTCTATGGCTTCCCGGACACGGTCGGAGATCTCCGACAAATTGCCGATGGGAGAAGGGATGAGCAGCAGGGCCGGACCGTCCTGTTCAAAGCTTTTCTGCCTGTTCACCGCTTGTCCTCTTTCCCTGACTTTTCCTGTTTCTCCGCCCGGCGGTTTCTGGTGCCTCCGGCCCGCGGATCCCGGCGTCCCCCACCGGATTTTCCCTTTTTGCGTTCACGTCCGGTGCCTGTGGAGTCCGGCATCTGTTTTCTTGGTTTTCCGCTCTCGCGCAATTCCCGCCCTTCACGCACGCGGCTCTCCCGGCTGCGGCTGCCGGTTTCTTCTGACATCCGTTCGCGGTGTACTGTCTGCAATCCCGGTTCGACTGCGGGTGCAGCCGGGCTGTTTGCCTGCTGCCGGTCACCGGTTACTTTCACGGCAGCCCCGTCTGCACCCGGCTCCCGGTCTTCCCGGTCCGGCCACAGCGTATCAAAGTCCACAAACTTCACTTCTTCCCTGTTTTCCAGCTTTGCCTGCTGCTGCAGCAGGTTCATGGAAGACAGACGATAGCGGGTTCCTTCGAATACAAGCTGGGAGTTGATCCGGGGCAGATTGCGGCGCATGCGGGTATACAGGTCATTTTCAAACCGCAGGCAGCACTTCAGTTTGCCGCACTGACCGGACAGCTTGGAGATGTTCAGCGCCAGCAGCTGATTCTTGGCCATATTGATGGAGACTGTGTCAAACTCGCTCATAAACCGGCTGCAGCAGCACTCCATGCCGCAGGATCCGATTCCGCCCACCATTTTCGCCTTGTTGCGCGGGCCCACCTGCCGCAGTTCGATCCGGCAGTGAAGCTGGTGGGCCAGGTCCTTGAGCAGCTGCCGGAAGTCCACACGTTCATCCGACACATAGGTGAAGATGATCTTGGCACAGTCCAGGGTATATTCTGAACTGATCAGATGCATATCCAGACCCAGACGGCGGATGCACTGCGTGCAGACTGCCATGGCATCCTTTGCACGGATCCGGTTTTCTTCCCGCCTGGCCAGATCCTCCGGTGTGGCGATGCGCAGCACCGGCTTGCAGTCGTCCTTGGCTTTCCGGCTGTCAAAAGGCATTGCCGGCATGCAGACAGTACCGATTTCCTGTCCCCTCACGGTTTCGACCACCACCTGGTCTCCCGTATCGGCTTTCACGAATGACCCGAAAGAATATGCCTTCCGGCTCTCTTCAAACTGAATATATATAAGGTACGGATACTCTGTCCGTTCATGTTCTGTCATGATTGATCCCCTTTCTGATTCGGCTGGCCATCTGGTCGATGGCCAGGGATGGATCGGCTGTGCGCTTCACGGCTTCCACGCCCTGAATGAGCGCATCAAACACCATGGCTTTGGTCTCTGCTTCAAGTTCCGACTGCCGCACCTGCCACTGCAGGGCTTCAAAAAAGAGACGGACCATGGATCTCGTGGTCTGGGCAGCCCTGGCAGGAAACACCTCCAGCTGCAGAAACAGAAGGCCATCCGGTACATCCCACAGCGTTATGTAGTGTTTCACAGCCGGCATGATACGCTCAAGGAATTCATCAGGCTCCGGAAAATCTTCCGGTCCATAGCCTGCCGATGCCGCAGCCTGTCTGAGGTCCTCCGGAAGCTGTGTCAGGGCTTTGGCCCTGTCTTTTTCCGGCATGGGGCGCAGCTGTATGCACAGACACCGGGATTCAATCGTCGGCAGCACAGCGCTCCGTTCGCCGGCTGTCAGGATCACAGTGATACCAGGCTGTGGTTCTTCAATGAATTTCAGCAGCGCATTGGCGGCCTGGGGTGTGGCTTCATCAAAATTTTCCAGCACACAGACCCGGCTGCCTTCACTGGTCAGGGAAAACTGTTCCTGCAGCTCGGCTGCGTTTCTTTTCTGCAGGCGGCTGTTCCAGTACACACCGATTCCTCTGTGTTCCGCAGCATTCCGGCATTCCAGACACTTTCCACACCCGAAACCATCCGGATCCGGATTCCGGCAGACCAGCGCCTGTGTGACCAGTTCCGCGGCTTCACTGGATGGCACTCCCCGGGGGCCCCAGAACAGAACAGCATGGGCCATTCGATTCACCGACAGCATCTGTTTCAGAATCCGGGCAGCAGCCGGCTGTGCCCTGCAAAATGTTTCCTTGTCCATATCTCGGATCCCGCCTCCTGTCAGACTCAGTCCTGCCGGTCTGTGGTTCGCGGCGTGCCTTCCGGCCTGGGGCCGTGCAGCAGTCCGCGCTGTTCCAGCACCCTGAGACTATCTGCTGCGACTTGTTTCTCGCTTTGTTCTCCGTCAATCACGGCAATACGGTCGGGAAACCGTCGTGCCGTTTCCAGAAACCCCTGATGAACGCGTTCCCGGAACATTCTGTCCTCCAGATCAAAGCGGTCGGTCACTCCGCGTGCCTTCACACGACGGCGGGCTTCTTCTTCCCCGATATCCACAAGAATGGTGACATCGGGCATTGTATCCTGGATGGCCGGTTCGTTGATCTGCCACACCAGGTCAAATCCCAGGTTCCGTCCGATCCCCTGGTAGGCAAGACTGGAATCCACAAACCTGTCACAGATCACTGTCCTTCCCGATTCCAGCGCCGGCCTGACCACTTCCGCAAGATGCTGCCGGCGGGCGGCGGCGTATAGAATGGCTTCCGTCACGGGATCCATGGCAGTGTTTCCGGGATCCAGCAGAATGGACCGGATCTGTTCTGCGATGACAGAACCGCCAGGTTCCCGTGTCAGCAGGCAGTCAATGCCCCTGGCTTCAAGGCTGTCCCGGATATGGGCCGCTGCCGTCGATTTTCCGGCACCATCCGGTCCTTCTATGGTAATAAATGTTCCCTTCATGTTTCCTCCAGTCTCTGTGATTATAGCAAAATCACTTATAATAAGGAGAATGAAGGAGGCAGCAGCAATGTGCGGACGTTTCCAGATGACACCTGAAGCCTGGTCGGCAGCATCCCGGCTGGCCAGTATCCCCAGTTTCATTGAAATCCCCCTGGGATTCATCTATCCCGGAACCCCTTCTCTCGTTCTGACCGCTGCAGAGAATCATCCGGACTCTCTCACCGGCGAACTTGCGAAGTTCGGATGGAAGTGGAAGGCGGACAGACCGCTGCAGATCAATGCACGAAGCGAAACAGCCTGGACCAGTCCGCTGTTCGGACCCCATATGCGGCATGACCGGGCGGTGATTCCCGCATCCTGTTTTTTCGAATGGACGCCCGCCAAAGAAATGATCAGCTGCCGGGAACCGAAGTCACCTGTGCTGTATATGGCCGGATTCGTGACAGATGGATCCTTTGTGATCCTCACCACAAAAGCCAATGACAGCATTCGGGACATTCATCACCGCATGCCCCTGGTTCTACGGGAAGACCAGGTGACTCCCTGGATCCGGGATGAAGCCGCCGCAAGGCGAATGACGGATCTGACACCCCCGGAGATGATCACCCGTCCGGCCCTGTTTGAACAGCCCCGGCTGTTCTGACCCGCTGACTGAAAGGACAGACTATGAACAGAAAACTGATCGAAGAACTGCAGTCCACACCAGGCGTTGACCTGGTGGCTGTGACAAAAAAACATACAAAATCCGAGATAGACGAACTCGCAAAACTGGGACTCCGCCGATTTGGCGAAAACCGGGTGCAGGAGTTTCTGGAGAAATATGATCCAGCATATGAATGGCATATAATCGGCCATCTGCAGACCAACAAAGTGAAGTATCTGATGGGAAAAACAGCGCTGATCGAAAGCGTGGATTCCCGCCGGCTTGCTGCGGAAATCGAAAAACAGGCGGCCAAAACCGGAATCATCCAGCCGATACTCATCGAGATCCGGATTTCGGATGATCCCAACAAGACAGGATGCCCTCTTGATGAGTATCCACAGCTGCTGGAATTCGTGCTCCGGCAGCCGCATCTTCGCCTGGATGGGCTGATGTGCATCGCCTCACACACCGAAGACCAGGAAAAAGTCGCAGCGGAATTTGACAGGATGAAGGAGCTGTCCCGCGACCTCCAGACCCGGGTTCCCCGGGCCCGGACCCTGAGCATGGGCATGTCCCAGGACTGGCGGCTGGCTGTACAGCACGGCAGCAACATGGTCCGCATTGGCACAGCCCTGTTTCAGGACAGCGGCGAATAAAGGCAGTCCGGCCGGAAGCCTGACCGACCTATGCAGAACACCCCCGCACTCACTGGTACGGGGGTGTTTTTTGGATCATGCAGTTTCAATGGCCTGCCGGATGTTTCTTTCCTGCTTCTTCCTCTGTGTCTGTCTCCTGTTCCGGGAACAGGATCCGCACTTCTTCTATCCGGTTTTTCTGTGTCTTGGTGACCTGCAGCGTCACACCGTCCGGGAGTGTCACCTGATCCCCCAGTTTTGGCAGCCGGCCAATGGCATCAATCATCAGACCGCCAATGGAATCAAAGTCCTCGCTGTCCAGGTTCAGGCCCAGTTCATCATTGATGTCATGAAGACTGAGGTATCCTTTCACCACCCAGGTACGGTTTCCGACCTTCCGGATATTTTCCGCTTCATGTGCATCATATTCGTCATGGACCTCGCCCACAATTTCCTCGATGATGTCTTCCACCGTGATGATGCCTGACAGTTCTCCGTATTCGTCGAGAACGATGGCCATGTTCACTGTGGAGTTTTTCATTTCCATCAGCAGGTCGGAAACTTTCTTGTTTTCCACCGTGAAGTAAGGCTTTCGCAGCATGGCCTTCAGGTCAAACTGTGAAGGATCATCCAGCAGAAGGAGGTCTTTCATATTGACCAGACCGATGATATTGTCCACTGAATCTTCATAGATGGGGATTCTCGTGAACTGTTCCTGGCGAAACAGCGAAAGCAGATCCTTGTAGGTGCTGCCGGCTTCTGCCATCACCACGTGCACCCGCGGGACCATGACTTCCTTGGCCCTTGCATCTCCGAAATCGAATACGTTGTTCAACAGCTGCTTCTCATCTGACTGAATCACGCCTTCTTCATGCGAAACATCCACAATGGTCCGCAGTTCGCTTTCTGTCATGGATGGACCGGCTGATTCCCGGCTGATTCCAAACAGTCGGAGAATCAGAGAGGAAAACAGGTTGATGAACCAGATCACAGGTGTGAGCAGTTTCATGAGCAGTGTGATCACCGGAGCGTAGAGAAGGGCCAGCCTCTCTGCATTCTGCGTGGCCATGGTCTTGGGGGTGATTTCTCCAAAGACCAGGATCAGAAACGTGATCACGAACGTCGCAATGGAGACAGCGGCCCCGCCAAAACCGGATGCCAGGGTGGCAGCAGTGCTTGCCAGCCAGGTGTTGACGAGATTGTTGCCGATGAGGATCGCACTGAGCATTTTGTCTTCATGGGCAAAAATGGACAGCAGCAGTTTTGCCCTGTGGTTTCCTTCTTCTGCCAGTGTCCGGATCCGGATCCGGCTCACTGCGACGAGACTGGTCTCAGCGGAGGAAAAGAAACCGGAAAGAAGGAGAAGAATCACCACAAGGATCAGGGAAGATTGTATGTCACCATTCATAATACGTTCAGTTGTATTTCCTTTCCTTTGAAGTCCTGCCTGTTTCTGCCTCTGTCAGGACCTGTACACACTCTGCTGCCATGATCAGTCCGGCAGCTGCGGGGACAAACATCATGCTAGGCAGAGGACTTCCTGCCTCGGCGGGGCCAGGGAGTTCAGAGGAGCAGCATACCCTGACTGTCTCGCGGATGCCCTGCTTGCGGCGCCAGATGCGGAGGCGTTTGGCCAGTGGATCTCCGGCGGTTTTTTCCAGCTCGCAGATGCCTAGTCTGGATGGATCTCTGCGTCTTGCCATGCCCATGCTGGAAACAAACGGAATCTTCCGGGTGGTGCAGTACTCAATCAGATCCTCTTTTGCCCGGAGGGAATCAATGCAGTCCAGAACAAAGTCCGGATGCAGGGCGTCCAGACGCTCATTCATATCCCGGTCATAATACTCGTGTATCGGAATCACGTGAATGGCGGGATCGATCCGGTGAATCCTGTCGGCCAGGACCTGTACCTTGGCTTCACCCACTGTATCAGTCAGCGCCGCAAGCTGGCGGTTGGTGTTGGATGCTTCCACGATGTCCCGGTCAATGAGTATCAGGCAGCCGACACCGCTGCGTGCCAGCGACTCCACGGCCATTCCTCCCACACCGCCTGTCCCCACAACCAGGACAGTGGCATCCTGAAGCTTTTTTGCATTTTCTTCACCAATCAGCAGTGTTGTCCGTTCATTCGTCATGCAGCCAGCTCCTTATATCCTGTTTTATCGTTTCTGTATCCAGCGGATCATACCAGCGCATGGGCATCTGATGCGTGAACCAGGTTCTCTGTCGTCTGGCATATTGCCGGGTGTGTATATAAATCGACTCCAGGACCTCATCCCGGGAACAGAGTCCTTCAAAGTACGGTCTCCATTCCTTGTAGCCGATTCCCTGAAAGGCTGTGGAAGACCATGAGGCTGGATCGGCAAACAGTCCGCGGACTTCCTGCTCCAGACCGGCGGCAGCCATATCCCGGATCCGGCCCAGGAGCCGTGCATCATTGTCCTGTTTTTCCAGTCCCAGCCAGAACACATCAAAGAGCGGTGCATGCGCCTGTTCCTTTTCCCGTCCGGATTTCGTCTTTCCGGATGATGCAATCATCAGCGCCCGGATCACCCGTTTTCTGTTGTTGGGATGGATCTTGCCGGCACTCTCCGGATCCTCTCTCTTCAGGCGGGTATGGAGCTCTTCATTCGTCATGGATTCCAGCTGTGCTTTCAGAACAGGATCTTCAGGCTGTTCCTCGAATTCATAATCATACAGCGCAGCCTTCAGATACAGTCCGGTTCCTCCGCACAGAATCGGGAGATGTCCGCGGTTCAGAATGTCCCGGATGGAAGCCCGTGCCAGTTGCTGAAACTGCCTGACATCATAGGATTGTCCAGGATCCCGCACATCCAGCAGATGATGCGGGATTCCCTGCATCTCGTCTGGCGTGATTTTTGCTGTACCGATATCCATGCCCCTGTACACCTGCATGGAATCACCGGACACCACTTCTCCGTCAAACTGTTTCGCCAGCTCTACAGCCAGACGGCTTTTTCCGGTGCCGGTGGATCCTGCAATGACCAGGACCTTCGGCCTTGTTTCTGCTATCGGGGACGCTGGAAACATCCTTTGCTCAGCCACGTTCAAACTCCCTGCGCAGCCGGGTGTCAGACAGTGTGATCACGGTTGGCCGGCCATGTGGGCAGTGATATGGTTGAGAACATGCCTGTAGATCGCGAATCACCTGATTCATTTCCTCCATGGTCAGACCACGGTTGAACCGGATGCTGGAGTGACAGGCCATGGTGGCTGTGATGTGCTTTCGCAGTGCAGCGGGATCTGCAATCTCTGAGGCTGCAAACTGATCCAGGAGATCCTGCAGAAATCCCGGCGCATCCACATCATTCATCCAGAGAGGGAGTTCTCGGACAATGACCTGATTCTGTCCAAAGGCCTCGAAGCAAAGGCCGTGCGACGCCAGCTGGCGGTTGATGTCCTCCAGTCCGGCCAGCACTCTGTCTCCGGCTTTCAGCAGCACGGGAACCATCAGCGGCTGGGTCTGTCCGTCAGGGTGTCTCAGTCTCTCCCGCAGCTGTTCATAGTGGTATCGTTCCTGGGCTGCATGCTGGTCGATCACCACCAGTCCTTCCGGGCCTTCGCAAAGAATATAGCTGTCCCTGAGCTGTCCAATCACCCGAAGATGTTCGAAAAAAGCCTTTCCCTGTGCCTGTGGATGGAACTCCTCGCGGGAGACGGGCTGTACCGGAACCGGATAGTCGATGGATACAGATGTCTGAGATTCAGACACCCGCAGGTCTGTCCGGTCACCTGTGTCTGGCAGGTCCTGTGAAGCGGCAGCCATGGGAGCATGCAGATTCCTGTCAAACAGCTGTGGCTGCCGGTGTGCTTCCGGTTTGGGTTCCGGGCTGTTTGTCTGGGGCATATCCGGCTTTTGGGCGATTTGCTCCTGGTCCGGGTGCAGTGGAAATGACTGTCCGCGGCGATGAATCTCGACGGTCTGTCCAGAAGCTGCCCGGTTATCAGAAGAACAGGACTCATCGGATTGTTCATATGAACGGAAATCCCCATTTTCTGCCATTCTGCGGGTCTGTTCCTCGAATCTGTTCGGTTTCTTTTCCGGAATCTCTATAGTGTTTGTTGATATTTCCACAGTACGCAGCTGCATGTCAAATGCTTTCCGTACCGTTTCCCTGATAAGCTCCATAAGTTCAGGCTGTTTGGAAATGCGCACTTCCCATTTATTGGGGTGCACATTCACATCCACAAGCTGGGTGTCAACCTCCACATCCAGAATTGCGATTGGATACCGCCCGGGGGGCATATAGTCTGCATAGGCATCGATCAGCGCATCCTGCATCTGTCTGGAGCGGATGATCCGGCCATTGACAGACATGAACATATAATGCCGGCTGGCGCGGGAGATTTTCGGCTGTACGACATAGCCGGTAATGTGAAAGTCCTCATCCGCTTCATCCACGGCAACTGCTGAGGCAGCCACATCCCGTCCGTACATCTGATACAGGATTTCCTGCCTGGATCCGCTGCCGGCAGCATTGAACACAGGGCGGCCGTCATGGGAGAGTGCGATTCGCACATCCGGATGACTCAGGGCGATTTTGTTGACAATGTCGGATATGATACTGAATTCATACGCAGGCCGGCGCAGGTATTTGAAGCGTGCAGGTGTCCGGACAAAGAGACCGGATATCTCGATCCGGGTGCCTTTGGGAAAACGGCCTTCTTCCTGGTCCACAAGATTTCCATAGGAATACCGCAGCCGGGTCCCGGTGGTCCCGTCATCTGTCTGCAGCACAACCTCCGCCACGCTGGCAATGGATGCAAGCGCTTCTCCCCGGAAACCCATGGTCCCTATATTGAAGAGGTCATCTTCGGTTCGCAGTTTGCTGGTGGCATGCCGGCAGAAAGCCAGCCTGGCGTCTTCGGGATCCATTCCTTCTCCATCATCTTCCACCACAATGCGGGTGATCCCGCCTTCGAATACCTCGACAGAAATGGTTCGTGCTCCTGCATCCAGGCTGTTTTCCATGCATTCCTTCACAATATTGGCTGGACGTTCCACCACTTCTCCTGCAGCGATCATATTGGCAAGATGTTCGTCCAGTACCTGTATTTTTGCCATCAGTTCTTCACCTCCTTTCTCAGTTTCTTCAGTTCATACAGACAGTCCAGAGCCTCTCTGGGACTCATTTCGTCGAGATCCAGTGCATCCAGCCGGTCCATGAGTCTGTTTTCGGCCGGGGGTTTCCTGTCCATGACAAACAGACTGGGCTGCCATCTGCTCTGTCCCGTATCTGATTCCAGCTCGTCGAGAAGCTCCTGCGCCCTGTCTGTCACTGATTCAGGAAGTCTGGCAAGCCGCGCGACATTGATTCCATAACTTTTATCTGCTTTGCCTGGAATGATCCGGTACCGGAACTCCACTGTCTCCTGTTTCTCTTTCACATCCACATGCACATTCTGAATTCCGGGATTGTCCGCTTCCATGGCTGTAAGCTCGTGGTAATGCGTGGAGAACAGTGTCCTGGCATGTATCGAGCTTTCAATATACTCCAGGATCGCCTGAGCCAGAGCCATTCCATCGTATGTTGCGGTTCCACGGCCAATCTCATCAAACAGGATCAGTGAGCGGTCTGTGGCATACCGGAGTGCATTGTTGGCCTCCTGCATCTCGGCCATGAATGTACTGGTTCCTGTCAGCAGATCATCGGCAGCTCCCATCCTGGTAAAGATTCTGTCAAATACCGGCAGACTGGCACTTCGTGCAGGAATGAAGCTTCCTGCCTGTGCCATGATGACGAGCAGGGCGTTCTGTCTCATCCAGGTCGATTTGCCTCCCATGTTCGGGCCTGTAATGAGCTGAATGTCTGTATCTGCTCCCATGACCCAGTCATTGGAGACATATCCGCTCATTCTGGTATCCAGGATCGGATGCCGTCCTTCCCGGATATCCACAGCCGGGTCTTCATGAAACACCGGTCTGGTATACCCATACCTGACAGCCTGATCGGCCAGTGCAAGAAGGGCGTCGATCTGTGCAGCGGTTCTGGCAGCTGCATGGATTTCAAACAGATGACTCTCCACCTCTTTCAGCAGGTCCTGAAAGAGGCTCGCTTCCAGTGAGATTCGTTCATCGTTCGCAGACAGGATCCGGTCTTCGCGCTCCTTCAGTTCAGCGGTGGTGAAGCGTGTCGAATTCGCCAGTGTCTGCCGGGGAATATAGCCAAATTCTTCTTTGATGGCAGAGAGATTGCCTTTCCGCACATCAATGTAATACCCAAAAACCCGGTTGTATCCAATTTTCAGCGACTTCACCCCTGTCCGTTCCCGTTCCCTCTGTTCCAGATCCAGGATGAAGGAATTGCCATCTGCTGACAGCCTGCGCAGTTCGTCCAGTCGGGAATCATATCCATCGCGGAAGAGACCCCCGTCTTTCATGGTCAGGGGAAGATCCTCAATCAATGCATCTTCAATTTTCTTCTGGAGTCCGGAGCAGTCCGGGGTGATCTGCCATTCTGGCCAGGAGGGGACCGGTCTTGCAGCTTCAAGGAGCGCAGGGATCTGTTTCAGAGAAAGACCCAGCTGCCCGACATCTCTTGGACTGGCCGATCCATAGGCGATTCTTGTCGCAAGCCGGTCCATGTCATACATGGCAGACAGACAGTCTCCGATTGTTTCTCTCATCAGGAACTGATCGGTCAGAGTCTGTACTGCCTCCTGACGCCGGATTATGGCCTCTTTATCTGCCAGTGGCTGACACAGCCACCTGGCCAGCAGTCTGCTTCCCATGCTTGTGCGGCAAACGTCCAGAAATTCCCACAGAGAAACAGCCCTGGCAGCACTCGACTGCGATCTGGTGATTTCCAGGTGCTGTCTTGTTTCCTGATCCAGGATCATCGTTTTTTCCTGCTGAAGAGGCACAGCCTTCTGCAGATGTCGTATTTTCTGTTTTTGTGTATCTTCCAGATAATTCAGGAGCAGGGAAAGAGTTCCGGCCAGGACGTGAGGTTCATCCGGGACCAGCTCCTTCCTGTCGGGATCCGGCTCTCCGGCAGCTGATTCGGACAGGACAAGGGATGGATCCTGTGCCAGGGCCTGTTTCCAGTTCCGGGAAATCTGCCGCGACAATACGACTTCGGCGATATCCCGTTCCCTGAGGGCTTTCTGCAGAGCCACCAGCGACTTCTCCCGGATATCATAAAAAAGCTCTCCGGTAGAGAGTTCACAATACAGAACCGAAAGATTCCATCCATCCACATGAACCGCAGCCAGATACTGCTCGCGACGTGAACCCGTTTCCTCCAGAATGGTTCCAGGAGTCACAATTTTTACAATATCCCGTTCTACCAGGCCTTTGGATGCTGAAGGGTCTGACAGCTGCTCACAGACTGCCACCTTGTATCCCTTGTTGACAAGCCTCTGAATATAATTGTCCGCAGCATGAAACGGAACACCGCACATAGGTGCTTTTTCTCCGTTGCCGGCAGCTCTTCCCGTCAGGACAAGATCCAGCTCCCGGCTGACTGTCTTCGCATCATCGAAGAACATTTCATAAAAATCCCCCAGCCTGTAAAACAGAATTGCATCCGGATTCCGTTCCTTCATACTCAGATAATGATTCATCATGGGGGTATACTTCGTTTTTTCCATGGCCTGATTATACCATGCGATGATATGGTAAAATGATTCTCACATGAAAGGGGGTGCGGGATGAAACATACCGTTCATATCGGCAGGTTGACATTGCGAATGGACTTTGGTCTGGTGGCGATACTGCTTCTGATGGGTCTGACCAGCTGTTTCGCTTTGTACAATGCATTCAATCTGATACGCGATGGATCCGGCATGAGCAACCTCATCAAACAGATTTTCTGGTATGCAGTGGGATTCGCGGTGATGTTTATCATATCCAGTCTGAACAGAAAGATGCTGATGCGAATCATTCATAAAGCCTATACTGTTTTGATGATCTGCCTTCTCTACCTTCTGGCTTCCAGCATTCTGTTCCGGCTGACCGGCCACTCGCTTCCTTTCTCTCCCTGGATCAATGGTGCATTTTCCTGGTTCCGTCTCGGTGGTCTCGGGTTCCAGCCAAGTGAATTCATCAAAATTGTTCTGATTGTCATGGTCTCTGAAATGCTGGCCAGATACTGGAAAACACATACCAGCCCGACCATCCAGGATGATATGCATCTTCTCCTGCAGATTGCCCGGATTGCCCTGCCTCCGCTTGTACTGATTTTCCTGCAGCCTGATACCGGTGTCTGTATCATCATCGCCTTTACACTGCTGGTTCTGATTCTCTGTTCCGGCCTTCGGCGGGAGTATATCTGGCTGATCGTCATTCTGGCTGCCTCAGTCATCGCTCTCTTTTTCTATCTTTACTTTTTCCAAAGAGAACTGATGGTTACACTCTTCTCATCCTACCGGCTGCAGCGCATCGATGCATGGCTGGATCCTGAATCACATATCCTCGGATCCTCCAACCAACTGTATACGGCACTTCTCAGTCTTGGCAGTGCCGGGCTGACTGGATACGGGCTTCAAGCAAACATTATTGCGATTCCGGAAGCCCATACCGATTTCATCTTTGCAGCCTTTGGCCAGTGCTTTGGTCTTCTGGGAACTGTGTTCATCCTTCTTGTCTGCCTTTTGCTGGATCTGTATTTATGCAAAATCGCCTACAATATGAAAAAACCTGCTGACCGGTATATCACCATTGGTGTGATCGCCATGCTTCTCTATCAGCAGATTCAGAACCTGGGAATGATTGTAGGTCTGGTTCCAATCACAGGTGTCACACTGCCTCTGATTTCCTACGGAGGAAGCTCCATTGTTTCATATTTCATTGCATTTGGTCTCATACTCCGAGCCAGTCCCAATGCCCGAAAAGAGTACAGAATAGGCAGAAAAAACAATCTGATGGCTGTCAGAAGAATGCAAAAAAGCTGAAGTTCAGGTTCCAATGTCATTCGCTTAACCAAGGCTATCTCCCTGTGGCTTGAATGACTGCTTTAGTCAGGGTGCAGACTTTTTATCCGGAATGAACCGCACTGTGGTTTATTCCGGTTTTTTCGTGACTGATTAGCTTTGAGAGGTTTTTTCATGATGAACAGCACGAACATCTTCCGGGAAGAATTCACAGATTTCACTGTTCATCACTTTTTTCTGCATGGCAGTAAGAAAAGTAATGAGTTTGTCCGCTGTCAGTTTCCGTTTTCGGGTCAAATTTGCGACTGGATCCAGACAGTATGGAGCGGTATTTTCGCATACGAGAGACAGAGCGAAGTAATCCTTTAAAGCTGGGCCGACTGGGCAAATTGAATTCATAGGTAAATACCTCCCTTCAATTTCCTGCGGATTATCGATTAAGGCCGGATTTTGTTTGTCAAGCCGTTTCTTGATTTTAAGAAGAAGTATAAAGACAAAAGAGCCTCCGATTATCGAATTAATCGGAGGTTCTGTGGTTATTCACCCTTAAGTGAAGGACATTGGTTCAGGTTCTTCAGCTTTTTTGTTTCAGTACAGATTTTTCAGGCGCCGAATATACGAATAGGGCCTGTACCTGACAAACCTTACTTTCTGTTTTGAAAGCCGGATGATGACACCTGTTTCTCCGTCAGGTTTATATTTCAGATTATCATATGAACATACTACATCATGCATCGGCTTTGTCTTCAGTTCTATTGTTCGGCTTCCTTTCATGACATAGGGATTCCGTAATGTATGGTGATTGTGATGAGCAATTGGCATGATTTCTGTAAGCTGAAGGATGCTCAGGCCATCATCTACAATGGCTCCATTCAATGACCGGTTGATTCCTGTGCTTCCAGGCTGTGTGCTGACGCAGATTCCAGATCCATTGGAGCGTTCGAAGAACTCACCATCTATGCTGACGTCGAGAGTAAGCGTCTTCGTGATGGATTCAAGGCGTATTTCATTCAAGGCTCTGAGGACCAGATCCTTCTCCGGAAACACAGCCTCGACCAGCCGGCATTCTTCGAATTCTGCATCTCCGGCCAGAAGCTGGAGCATCTCATCCATTTCATCTGCTGTAAAGTCTGTGAAGAATCCCAGGGTTCCTGTATGTATTCCAATGAACGCCACTGTATCAAGCTGGTCAATATATTCGTGAATTGCACGGAGCATTGTCCCATCACCACCAATGCAGAAAATTCTCTCAGGATATTCTGCATCTTCCTGCCAGGTTATAGCTTCGAGTTTCTTTCTCAATTCACAGGCGAGTCTCTGTGAATGGATATCCCCGCGGTCTACCAAAGCAAAGCGCATAGTATCCCTTCCTTTCTGTTTCGGATAACAGTACTATTTTAACAGAAACGACAGGTGATGAATATGTATGATCAAATCGAACGGGAACTGAAAATTCTCGTAAACAAAGAGCAGTTCTGCCAGATACTCCATTCATATGACTTTGGAAAACCAGTTCTGCAGACCAATGTATATTTTGATGATGATCAGGGATCTGTAAGAAAACTGGGGGCATTGCGCATTCGTACGATTGGTGAGCAGCATATATTTACGTTGAAAATCCGAAGGGACTCCATTACACAGACTGAACTGGAAAAGAAGATACCAGTTGATTCCATCCGTAATATTCAGGACCCTGAAATTCTCGGCTGGCTGAAACAATATGGTATACCGCTTACCGTGAAGCCCTTTGCTGTATCACAAACCAAACGGTACGTATTACATCTCCCGTCAGCAGAGTTATGTCTGGACGAAACGGCATTTGGAATTCACAGAAACTATTTGGATTATGAAATTGAATATGAATATACAGAAAGCCATGACGGGATTGAGAAATTCAACAGAATACTCTCTAAGATCGGATTGGAATATACAAAAAATGCCCCGTCCAAGCTGGCAAGGGCAGTTTCATATGCTGATGTCTAAAACTTGTGGAGCAATCGATAAATAAAGGATTTTGAGTTGTACTCTTCTTCCTTTTTTTTTAGTTCTTCATATTTCGAAGAAATGGATTCTGTATCCGATAACTGTGTTTTCAATTTTTGATTCTCAGACTCCAGTTCAGATATTTTTTCATCTTTTGTCTGAGTTTCAAGCAGATATGTTTTCTTGGAGTTTTCAAGCTCCAGAAGAAGTCTTTGATTGTACAGCGTTTCTATCTGGGAAAATGCTTTCTCTTTTTCATCTATGATAGCTTTGAGTTTTTCATTTTCATATCTGAGTTCCATTTCCACTGCAGAGACTTCATGTTTCTCTTTCCGAAAATATGTACTCAGGCGTTCAACTCCTTCTGCTTTTATGGTGATCCGTCTGGTTTCAGGATTTTTATATTTCCAGTCCTTGTCAGGATTGTCCTTTACCAGTTTCGCGATTGCTTTATCCACTGTATTCCGTGATTTGTTGAAGTGCTGGCAGATCTGGGCAATGTCCATATCATAAAAAACATCTATCGTTTTATCTGAATCCGTCAAACCAATCACTTCCTTTCATCACAGCATCTTACGTATTTCTTAGGATTGCGGTGGCATTATATCATAGCTCTTCCGGACATTCTATGATTTCATATGATACTTGACAGTTGAGTATTATGCCTTAGCCCGATATTCTCTGCAATTCAGATACATTATATGAATATCTCTACATATGGAATCCGCAATCATATGAACAAAGAATTTTCAGAATTTTCCCTTGTTTTTGTCTGTTACCGGAGACTCATAGATATGACTTTCATGTCCAGTTCTATAGATACTAATACTGCTATACCACAGAAGTCATATGATTACTATCGAGAAAATCATACATATATAAACGAATTGTATGTTGGGGATCCATTTCCAGCTTCGATAGTCATATTAAAGAAGCATTCATGGTGATCGGGCTAATCTACAGCAATCTGAATCTGAATATTCCCATCATGTCATATGATTCATATTCACTGTTCATATTAGATTTTAGGAATTCATCATTTTCATATTCTTGTCATATATTTTAATTCGTAAAAAACCGACTAATGTTGCTGTAAGTGTATTCATCTAACTTTTCAATCTAGGGGTATCTATTGAATCAGAATGCTGTCAGGTCAAGTTTTCTTACTGTCCTACTTTATTCATATGATTGGTAAGATTTTGGCAAATACTGCAGGATAAATCATACAGTGTAATGTCTTATTGCTGCATCTTTTCATATTCTATTCATATCTAAGACAACACCTATATTTCAGTGAGTTTCGTTGTCTTATTCTGATTTGATTTTACTGAGGCAATAATGAGTGTTTCATATTCCACTCATATTGTTTTCAGATGAAAGAATACCTGTCTGACAATTCTTACGAATTTGCTTATACTTGATTGCCTCTTATGCCGTCTGGTCACTCTTTAAAGGAATTATTCATATGAAAATAACGTTCTTTTTTCATGGTACCATCATTTCATATGATTTATATATCTCTTTGGATTATGTAATGTGATTACTCTTATGACAATAATAGGATAAAACAACAGTCTGAAATCCATCTCTGTAGCTTAGGTTTTCTCCCATTAATGGTGCCGTAAGGCTGTAAAACTGTAGAACTATCAAAAGACGTCTTTTCTCAAGCTCATATATTATTCTTATGATTCATCAGAAAGTATGCCATTTTATAATATCCGCCCATATGAAAAAGGAGAGTTCCAGATGAGCTCTCCTCTTTTTGCTTCTATTCACTTTGAGCATTGGTTCTACCTTGAAATGCTCTTTGAAGAGTTCTTGCATCGGAATAATCCAAATGGCCTCCCATAGGAATACCGTTCGCTAATCGTGTGACTTTCACTTTTCCCTGCAGCAGTTTTGTCAAATACAATGCCGTTGTTTCTCCATCAACGGTGGGTTCAGTGGCCAGAATCACCTCATCTATATTTTCATTGATACGTTGAATCAGTGTATCTATGTTTAAATCTGACGGCAGGACTCCCTTAGCCATATTTATGGTTCCATTTAATACATGATATTTTCCATTGAAGACCCCGGCTGACTCAAGGGCCTGAAGATCTTTTGGTGACTGCACAATGCAGATCAAATGGTCCGTTCGGTTTGGATCTTTGCAGTACTCACATTCATCTTCATCACAGAGATTTCCACAAATACGACATGTATGAATTTCAGATATTTGTTGCAGACTCCTCTCTACTTCTTTTCTTGTTTCCTCATCCCAATTCAGAGCTTCAAAAGCGTACCGCTCTGCTGTTTTCATCCCAACACCTGGAAGCCTTCTGAATGCGGCAATCAGATTTTCGAATTTGGCAGGATACATAGTTACTCCTTTCAGTCATTTATGATTTTCAGATTTGGAAACATCACCCGAAGTTCCTCCTCTGTAGATTTCATATGACCAACATCTACTTCACATGTTTGAATGGCCGGGGCTGCAGGGAATGTTCCTGATTTCATACATGCCCTGAATGTATCCAGTACTTCTTTATATCTGGATGCTGACACTGCAATCACGGCTTTCCTTGTCCCTGTGAGCAGTTCCATGAAATCTTCAAAGCCTTCAGCTTTCTGGAGATCATTGATCGCGTCTGACTCCATCTGTTTTGAAGTATATACGATTATATAGTTACTGCCAGAAGCTGCAAGCTTCGCATTGGCAACTGCTCTCGCATATTTTCCTGACTGCAGAGAGCCACTGAATGTCATACGGGTTTTCCATGCTGACATATCCTTTTCGCGTAAAGATTTATCAGCTGTATGAAGAAGACCGACAATCTGGTCATTCGTATACTCTGGTGTTTCGAGTGGATCAGGTGTCGCTTTCTTCTTCAGAGATGTTTCACGTGAAACATCAGATTCTGATTTCACATTCTGCTTCTCAGTGACAGGTTTATTTACACTTCCAGCCGTTTTGGAATCTGATTCACCGATATTTTCCGATAAATTTCTGACAGGTATCTGAACGGGAACTGATGAATCATATTCAGAATTGATTGTTTCATGTTGTACGTACTTCAGAAGGACAGCCTCCAGATAATCCAGGACGCTGGATGCATGGGAATATTTTGGATATACATCCATGAGTTCTTTCAGGAAACGGGTTCTGAATTCTATGGATGCTTTTGAGAATGACGCCTGCAGCAAATGTTTTCTTTCCTCTGACAAAAGTGTAGTTTCAGAAGAGCAGGAATAAATCAGGCTATCCTTTACCAGTGTGATCAGGTCAGCAGTGAACCGTTCGAGATCCATTCCGTTGTCATACAGGGTCTTGATGGCATTTATAAGCTGATCAGCCTGGCCGCGCTGCAATAAGCCGAAAATATCGCTGATGTCAGCATCTGAAACAACGCCATACACAGCTCGTATATCTTCAGCTGTTAAATGCTCAGGCTCGTATGCAATACACTGATCCAGAATAGATAATGCATCTCTCATCCCTCCATCAGAAAGCAGGGAAATCTGTTCAGCAGCTTGCTGATCCAGTACTGTTCCTTCCTTCTCTGCAATCTGCAGCAGCCTCTGACGGATTTCATTCTGAGGGACCTTTTTAAAGTCGAATCTCTGACATCTGGACAGAATGGTTGGCAATACCTTATGAGGTTCTGTTGTTGCGAGAATGAATACGACATGAGCCGGAGGTTCTTCAATTGTTTTTAGAAGAGCATTGAACGCTCCTGCCGTCATCATATGGACTTCATCGATTATATAAATTTTGTATTTACCCATCATTGGGGCATACTTTACTCGTTCAACAAGATTTCTGGCTTCTTCCACACCATTGTTGGAAGCAGCATCAATTTCCACAATGTCCGGATGATCGACAGCCATACAGTTTTCACAATGCCCGCAGGGCTTCAATCCATCGGAAGTACAGTTGAGCGCTCTGGCAAATATTTTGGCAGCGGATGTTTTTCCAGTTCCCCTGGGACCGCAAAACAGATATGCATGTGAGATTCTGTCGTTCTGAATCGCGTTCTGAATCGTACGGACAATCTGCTTCTGACCTGCCATATCCTCGAAGACCGCTGGTCGATATTTTCTGTATAATGCCTGGTAGGCCATAAGCATCCTCCTTTTCGTTACATATTATAACGTAAAAGCAGGCTTCCATTTTCAGCACCCGAAGCCTGCCTGTATTTTCTTTTTCTGCTTTGTTCTCTGTCGTTTCTGTCTGAAAAAATCGCGCAGCAGTCTACCGCACTCCGTTTGAAGACATCCGGAGTCTACTGCCGGATGGTGGTTGAATTCCGGTATTGAAAATACATTCAGACAGGATCCGACACATCCGCCTTTAGGATCACTGGCTCCGAACACAACTCTTGATACTCTCGACTGTACAAGAGCACCTGCACACATGCAGCACGGCTCCAGTGTGACATACATTGTGCAGTCATCCAGTCTCCAGCTTCCAAGATATTCTGCCGCTTTACGGATAGCCATGATCTCAGCATGACCTGTGGGGTCCTGAGTCTCTTCACGCGAATTCCAGCCCCAGGCGATGATTTTATCATGTTTTACGATTACACAGCCAACTGGAACTTCATCCAGCTGTGCCGCCCAACGGGCTGCCGTCATTGCTTTGTGCATATACCATTCATCATTGTGTTCCATCTGAATGCCTCCCGCTGTAAAAGGTATAAAAAAACTGCCGCACATAACAGAGCATTACTTAGGGCTGCTTAGTTCCCTATCTGACCCGGTTCATAAGATGCTATTGCAGCAGCAGATTCAATATATCATTTCCACAAAAAAAAGGGAAGGATTACTCCTTTCCCTTTGGCATCAGAACGGACTTTCCACCCATATATGGCTGAAGAGCTTTCGGAATCCGTACAGATCCATCGGCCTGAAGATTGTTTTCCAGGAAAGCAATCAGCATGCGGGGAGGGGCTACACAGGTATTGTTCAGAGTGTGAGCGAAATACTTGGAGCCGTCTTCGCCGCGAACCCTGATTTTCAAACGCCGCGCCTGTGCATCTCCCAGATTCGAGCAGCTGCCCACTTCAAAGTATTTTTGCTGCCTGGGACTCCATGCTTCCACATCCACAGACTTTACTTTCAAGTCTGCCAGATCACCTGAACAGCACTCCAGTGTTCTCACCGGGATGTCCAGGGTCCGGAAGAAATCCACAGTGTTCATATACAGTCTGTTAAACCAGTCTGCACTGTCTTCCGGTTTGCATACAACGATCATTTCCTGTTTCTCGAACTGATGAATTCGATACACTCCCCGTTCTTCAATCCCATGGGCCCCTTTTTCTTTTCTGAAACACGGCGAGTAGGAAGTATATGTATAAGGGAGATTCTTTTCTTCAAGAATCTGATCGATGAATTTTCCAATCATGGAATGTTCACTTGTTCCAATCAGATACAGATCTTCTCCTTCGATTTTGTACATCATTCCATCCATCTCGGCAAAAGACATCACTCCGGTCACAACATTGGATCTGATCATATACGGTGGAATTACATATGTGAATCCCCGGTCAATCATAAAATCCCGGGCATAGCTCAAAACAGCCGAGTGCAGTCTTGCTATGTCGCCCATCAGATAATAAAAGCCGTTTCCGGATACTCTGCCGGCACTGTTCAGATCAATACCATCAAAAGTCTCCATGATTTCTGTATGATAGGGGACTGCAAAATCAGGTGTGACAGGTTCTCCAAACTTCTGCAGTTCAACATTTTCTGTGTCGTCTCTGCCAATCGGTACAGAAGGGTCGATCATCTGAGGAATCTGCAGCATTTTGGATGTTACAGAATCTCTCAGTTCATTTTCCCTCGCAGTCATTTCTTCCAGTCTGCCGGCTATTTCAGATACTTCTTTTTTTACGGTTTCGGCTTCTTCCTTCTTACCCTGTTTCATCAGAGATCCAATTTCTTTGGACACTGTTTTTCTTCTGGAACGGAGCTGGTCTGCTTCCTGCTGAATAATTCTCAGTTCCTGGTCTTCTTCAATCACCTGATCAACAAGTACAAGTTTATGATCCTGAAATTTTTTTCTTATGTTTTCTTTCACTGCATCCGGATTCTCCCGGACAAATTTTATATCAAGCATGTTCCCTCCTGTTGTCTGCAGTGATTATATCACAGGGAAAAACCGGCCAGTCGCAAGGCAGATATCAGCCTGTGATCGGGATGTTTTCTCTCCACCCAGAAGATTTTGACCCTTTACCGAATCATACGCACAGACAGGCAGAGAAGCTTGTAGAAAGCCAGATTCTGTACAAATTCAGGAGCAGAAAACTGTAGTAAATTCCGATATGATTCAGCCGAAACAATCGAACAAGAACCGATTGCATCTTTGACGTACCTCCTGTGATAAAGGTCATTCTCAGGATCTGAGGATCAGCAAAAAAGCGAAAGACAGTCTTGGGTATTTGTTATTTATACTTTTATAAGCTTTATCTCTGTCTGTGATTCCGATTACAGACCTGAAATCCAGAAAGAACATACAGCTTGTGTCCTTTCATCCGGCAGTCTAGAAGTGACAGAATCAGAAATGTCTAGAATGTCAGGTAATTGTTCCCTGGAATTTGGAATTGCAGGACAGAGCGAAGCGGAGAACAGAAAACCTGCAGCAGATGGATCCTGTGTTCTTCATCAAACAGAAACATCTGCTTTATTGATTTCTGATGCCCTGGATCTATGAAAAGCACTGGCTATATATCCTCAGTTTTCTGAATGAGCCGGCTTCCTGTTTGGTATACAGGAATATCCCTGATCTGTACCAGATAATGCGGTTATGGAAAGAAGAAGCTGAACAGAATACACAATCAGCATATATCAACTTTTATAAAGAAAACCCCCTCACAAAAAGGGGGTTCTTTGAGTATCTCAATCCATTATCTGATTTTCAGACCCGTGTTCATTTATGCATTCTGGACACAGACCACAAATCCGTGAAACTAATCACTCCAGGGAAGAATCATCTGAACCGGTTTCAATCGATTCATCCACTTCCAGATCACCGGTATACACGTTCTCTTTCAATTCATCCTGTTCGGATTGACCGCTCTCTTCCTCGGAAATATGTATTTCCGCAATCTCTTCATCTTCAGGATGAACCAGTGACAGTCGGGTCACAGTAGCACCATCATTCAGATTGATCAGTTTGAGTCCCTGGGTCTGTCGACTGTACAAGCCCACATCTTTCAGGCTGATTCTGATCATGATGCCATCACTTGCAACAATCATTGCATCTTCATCTCCATGAACTGCCATGACAGAAACAAGAGGTCCTGTTTTTTCAGTCATATGAATGGCATACATTCCTTTTCCGCCGCGGCTCCGCCTGGTAAATTCTTCCACTGATGTCCGTTTGCCAAATCCATTTTCACTGACTGAAAGAAGGGTGTCGCCTTCATGTGTAAGAGCCAGCCCAACCACTTCACCACCATCTGTATTGAAGCCCGAAACTCCGGCAGCAGTGCGTCCCATCATCCTGATTTGCGATTCGTGGAACCGGATGGCCTTCCCCTTGGAGCCGGCAATGATCACATCGTCATCACCTGTAGTTCCCTTTACGAACTTCAATTCGTCATCCGGTCTGAGACCAATCGCTATCTTGCCATTCCGGTTGATCGAATCAAATTCACCGACAGCTGTCCGCTTCACGACACCGTTTCTGGTCACAAAAATCAGGCTCTTGAATCCTTCTTTGTTTTCAGGAACCGGCAACAGTGTCCGAATGCTTTCTCCCGGCTGCAGATCCATGACATTGACAATCGGGGTACCTTTGGCTGTGCGGGAAGCATTGGGAATATTATAGCCTTTCAGGCGATAAACGCGGCCTTGATTGGTAAACAGAAGCAGATGGCTGTGAGTCGACATGGAAACCATATGTTCCACGTTGTCTTCATCATTCAATGTCAGTGACTTGATGCCTTTTCCGCCTCTGTTCTGGGCATGATACATGCTGACAGGCTGGCGCTTGATATAACCGGATGCTGTCATGGTGATGATCACATGTTCTCTGGGAATCAGGTCCTCATCATCCATATCCACATAGTCGGTCGATATTTCAGTACGTCGCTTGTCGCCATACTTCTGTACGATTTCGGTCAAATCATCTTTGATGATCTGCACAACACGTTCTTCCCGATTCAGAATATCTTTGTAATCTTCAATAGCCTGGATCAGGGCATCATATTCAGATTCAATTTTGTCCCGCTCCAGACCGGACAGCCGCTTCATCTGCATAGCCAGGATGGCTCTGCTCTGTTCATATGAAAATCCAAATTTCTCACAAAGCTCTGCATTTAAACCCGCTTCATCGCTCCGGCTGTTTCTGATGGTTGTGATGATCTCATCCAGATGATCCAGTGCAATGCGCAGACCTTCCAGTATGTGTGCACGCTCCTGTGCTTTTTTCAGATCGAACGCAGTTTTCCTTCTGATCACTTCCACCTGATGCTCAACATAATCGCGGATGATTTCCTTCAGACTCAGCTGCCTCGGCCTTCCGCCTTCCAGTGCCAGCATGTTGATTCCAAATCCGGACTGCAAAGGTGTCAGATGAAACAGCTGGTTCAGTATCACGTCTTCCTGTGCATCCTTTTTCAGATCCATGACAATCCGGATGCCTTCTCTGTTGGATTCATCGTTCAGGTACGTGACGCCCTGGATCGCCTTGTCCCGGATCAGAGCAGCCATCTTCGCAATCAGGCTGGCTTTGTTCACAGAAAAGGGGATCTCATAAAAGACAATCCGTTTTCTTCCACCTGTGAGCTCTTCCACACGATACCGGGAACGGACCTGTAAAGAACCACGCCCTGTCTCATAGGCCTGCCGGATACCCTTTCTGCCAAGAATGATGCCCCCTGTCGGAAAATCAGGTCCCGGCAAAAATTCCATCAGTTCCGGGATCGTGATATCCGGATTATCCATATAGGCACAAACTGCCTCAGCTGTTTCTTTCAGGTTATGCGGAGGAATGTTTGTGGCCATTCCCACAGCGATGCCCATGGAACCATTCACAAGCAGATTCGGTATTCTTGACGGAAGAACCACGGGTTCCTTTTCCTCACCATCATAGTTGTCCACAAAATCCACTGTGTCCTTGTTGATATCACGCATCATTTCCATGGAAATTCTGGACATACGGGCTTCTGTATACCGCATGGCTGCAGCTTCATCTCCATCCAGAGATCCAAAGTTGCCATGACCATCCACAAGTGGATATCGATAAGAGAAATCCTGTGCCATTCGTACCATGGAATCATACACTGCCGTATCACCATGGGGATGATACTTGCCTATGACTTCTCCAACAATTCTGGCACTTTTCTTGTGTGCAG
The DNA here is from genome assembly GCF_001564455.1 of Faecalibaculum rodentium. Taxonomy (GTDB): domain Bacteria; phylum Bacillota_I; class Bacilli_A; order Erysipelotrichales; family Erysipelotrichaceae; genus Faecalibaculum; species Faecalibaculum rodentium. The sequence goes on along the minus strand of NZ_CP011391.1, from coordinate 6,292 downwards.
ACCCCGGGGTCATATTCAAACTGTTCATCGCATGCAGAATACGTCTGTGAACCGGCTTCAAGCCGTCCCGTACATCCGGGAGCGCACGCTGCACGATAACGGACATAGAATAATCCAGGAAAGAATCCTTCATTTCACTGGCAATGTCCACAACCTCATATCCGTTGTTCTTTTCCAATTCGTCCATGTGTCCTCCTAGTAATCAAGATTGGCGTAGACGGCGTTTTCCTGGATAAATTCACGCCGCGGATCCACATCGTCTCCCATCAGCATACTGAAAACCGAATCAGCATCCATCGCATCGTTGATGGAAACCTTTTTCAGGATTCTCTGCTCAGGATCCATTGTAGTTTCCCACAGCTGTTCCGCATCCATTTCCCCCAGACCTTTGTATCGCTGGATTTTCACACCATCTCCAAATTCAGAAAGAATGGGTGCCATTTCCGCATCTTTATAGGCATACGCCACTTTCTTGCCCTTCTGGACCTTGAACAGCGGCGGCTGTGCAATATAAACATACCCGCCTTCGATGACAGGTCGCATAAATCTGTACAGGAAAGTGAGCATCAGCGTCTGAATGTGGCTTCCATCCACATCCGCATCGGTCATGATGATGATTTTGTGATACCTGAGCTTGGAGACATCCACATCATCCTGTACGCCGCATCCGAAGGCGGTGATCATGCTGCGGATTTCTGCATTTTCGAAAATACGGCCGATTCGGGCTTTCTCCACATTCAGGATTTTTCCTCTCAGCGGAAGAACCGCCTGTGTTTTTGCATCCCGTCCCTGTTTTGCGCTGCCTCCGGCGGAGTTGCCCTCGACAATGAAAATTTCACATTCTTCCGCATCCTTGGAACTGCAGTCCGTGAGCTTCCCCGGCAGAGAGGTAATTCCATCCAGAGCCGACTTCCGTCGTGTCAGTTCCCTGGCCTTTCTGGCAGCAACGCGTGCCTTGCTGGCCACCATGGCCTTTTCCACGATGGTTTTGGCTGCTGCGGGATTTTCCATGAAGAACCGGGTGACTTTCTCCCCGACAATGCCTGACACAATTTTCCGGACTTCCGAATTGCCCAGCTTGGTTTTGGTCTGTCCTTCAAACTGAGGATCCGGATGCTTGATGGATACAATCGCAACCAGCCCTTCCTTTACATCATCCTGGGTCAGACTTTCGTCGGCTTTGATCATTTTGTTGTCCCTGGCATACTTGTTGATCACACGGGTCAGGGCCATCCGGAATCCGTCTTCATGGAAACCGCCTTCATGGGTGTGAATGTTGTTTGCGAATGAGTAGATCTGTGTCTGGTACCCGTCATTGTACTGCAGGGCTGCTTCTGCAAAGATTCCATCCTGCAGGCCTTCAACATAAATCACGGGCTCGGATACCACTTTTTTTCCTTTGTTCAAAAAGGATACATATTCGATGATACCGCCCTCATACTTGTAATCATGTTTGACAGGGGGGTCACACCTCTGGTCAGTCAGTGTCAGCCGTATGTCTTTGTTCAGGAATGCAAGCTGCCTGAGGCGTGTATTCAGCTGCTCGAAATCATAGACTGTCGTTTCTGTGAATATGGCAGGATCGGCCTTGAACCTAACAAGAGTTCCGGTTTCCTCTGTGGCCCCGGTCTGTCTGAGTGGCGCCACGGTATGGCCTCCATTCTCAAACCGGATGAAATACTCTTTTCCACCCTGAAAAATTGTCACTTCCATCCACTCGGAAAGAGCATTCACCACTGAAGCGCCCACTCCATGCAGACCTCCGGAGACCTTGTATGCACCTCCACCGAACTTTCCGCCGGCGTGCAGTACTGTCATGATGGTTTCAACAGCGCTCAAACCTGTTTTTTCATGAATTCCCACAGGCATTCCCCGGCCATTGTCCCTGACAGAAATCACATTGCCTTCTTCTATCACCACATCGATCTGACTGGCATATCCGGCCAGGGCTTCGTCTATGCCATTGTCCACGATTTCCCATACTAGATGGTGAAGACCTCTCGAGCTGGTGGATCCGATGTACATGCCGGGGCGCATTCTGACAGCTTCCAGTCCGTCAAGAACCTGTATATCGTCTGCGGTATAGGAGTGGTCAACAAAAGTCGCTTCGTTTTCCAGTTCCTCGAACCGTTTCTTTTCTTCACTGTGACTCATTCTGTTTGTCCTTTCCGTTGATTTCCTTTTTGATATGATGCACGCAGACCATCCGGTTTCCAAAATCTGCCTGAACCGGTTCGGCTGCAGTAATAAAAACCTGCATATTCTGAGGGATAAGATCGATCAGTTTCTGTCTCCGCACCGGATCCAGTTCACTGAACACATCATCCAGCAGGAAAACCGGATACTGGCCGGTTTTTTCCTGAATGATGCTGCACAGCGAAAGCTTGAGGGCCAGCAGAGCTGACCGCTTCTGGCCCTGGCTTCCGACGGCAGACATCGGATAGCCATTCAGCAGAAAAACAAGATCATCCTTATGTATACCGTCTCCTGTGACAGAAAAGCGCAGATCCCGTTCTCTGGTTTTCCGGTACAGATCTTTCATCTGTGTTTCGAGATTTCGTTCCGTATCCACAAAGGTCCTATACTGAATTTTGAGATGTTCTGTCCCTCCGGAAAACACAGGATAAAATTCCCGGAGTCTTTCATTCAGCCGGTTGACGAATCCCTGCCTTTGACGGATCACCGTTCCCTGCGTATCCACAAGCTGCTCTGTAACTGTCTCCAGCAGGAATGGTTCGGGCTGTTTTTTTTTCAGCAGTGCATTCCTGTTTTTCAGGAGTTTCTGCGTCGTCCGCAGAGCAGAAGTATAACTTTGAGAAAGTTTGACCAGTTCGGTATCCATGAACCTTCTTCGAAGAACCGGTGCTCCGGAAAAAAACATCATGTCATCGGGAGAAAACAGAACCGCGTTCAAAGTACCGACGAACCTGGAAAAGGAAGCAACCGGATTGCCGAAGCGGAACAGCTTCTTTTTTCCGGCTTCGTGATGAATCCGCAAGGGTTCCCTGATTCCTCCATGTTCACAGACAGCATCAATGGAAAAGGATGGCTGCCCATGTTCAGTCAGATCACGCAGATTTCGGGTTCTGAAAGACCTGAGATTTGAAATATAGGCAATGGCTTCAATGATATTCGTTTTTCCCTGCGCATTGGCTCCTTCGAGAATGTGGATGGCACCTGGTTCAAACCGGAACACCGATTCATGGTAACTGCGGAACTGATGCAGATGAAGTTCCAGAAGATTCATTGGATATGAATGATTTTTCCGCCTGTCTCCACGGTATCACCGGATCTGATTTTCCGTCCGCGTCTGTCATCCTTCTCGCCGTTCACCAGAACGGTTTCCTGTGTCAGATAAGCCTTGGCTTCTCCACCGCTGGAAACGATGTTACACACTTTCAGAAGCTGAGACAGGGTGATGTACTCGTCTTGTAGTTCTATCAGCATAAATTCACCTCATCGTAGTGTATTATACTATAAAATGATACATTTTACCATGATGGAATAAGAATTTACAAGTATAATCGCTATCCAGCATAAAAAAAAGCAGAGAATGCGGAATTCTCTGTCATTTTGGATGATTGTTTTTCCTTCAGTCAAAAGAACGAACCGGAACCACCACCATCAACGTGCTGGCATCTTTTGTATCCATGATCCGAATGGGCTTGAGCTGCCCTGAAAATGCAAATTCCGTCTGCTCCCCCTTCAAAGCCTTCAGGGCATCCAGAACATAACTTCCGTTCAGGGTCACACTCATGGGTTCACCGGTCCAGCTTGCGTTTTTCAGACGTTCATCTGAATTTCCGATTTCTGCAGCCCGGACCTTTATCCTTACAGCCTGTTCACTGCAGTCCAGCTTGATGAGATGCACATTGTCGTTTTTCATGAAGTTGGTACGGTCGATTGCCCGGAAAAGTTCCTGTGTATCAACTGTCAGGCGGCTTACAAATTCTGTCGGAATGATCCGGTCCACAGGAGGGAAGGTTCCATCCAGAAGCCGTGACTGAATGATGGTTTTGCCGAAGACAAACTGTATTTTTCTCCTGTCCGCAAATATGTCGATGGAATCTGAATCAGACAAAGACTTCATGACCTCATTCAATGTCCTGGCTGAAATTGTAATGTCAAATGTCTGATCCTGATTCAGCTGCAGGGTTTTACGGGCCAGACGATAGGTGTCTGTTCCACTGCAGTGCAGCTCATTTCCCGCAATCCGGAAATTGACTCCGGATAAAACAGGACGACTGTCCTTGTCGGAGCAGGCAAAGGCCGTACTTGAGACAATTTGTCGGAATTCATCCGGAGAGAGCACAAAATGTCCCTGCGGCCTCGAAAAATCGATAAAAGGGTATTCGTCGGCCGATGAACTGTTGATGTTGAAGGTGCCGTTCTCGGTTGTCAGTCTGACAAGAGTGTAGTCCATCAGTTCCATGCCGACTGTATCGCAGTCCAGTTTTCGGACAATGTCCAGAATGTATTTTGATTCCACGCAGACAGAGCCTGTGGATTCGATTTGCAGCCGGTTCATTTCTCCAGGTGTAATGGCAGTCTGAATGGCGACATTTGAGTCGCTTCCGGTAAATACAATCCGGTCCTCCCTGACATCGATCAGGATTCCTGAAAGAGCAGGCAATGGAGAAAAAGGGCTGACAGCCCGGGCTGCAGTGGACAGTTTATCCTGCAGATATCTTCGGTCAATGCTGAATTTCATACTTTCCTCCGGATCTATGTAAGACGCTGTTTTTCGAGTGCGTTTTTCTCGTTCGCCGATAATCTTAACACAAAAAAATTGCAATAGGAAAAGCAGTTTCTGCGGTTGTTGCAGATTACATTTTTCTTAAGTCATAACAATAAGGCGGGGGAAAACAGGGGAAAAACCGGTCAACCCTGCATTCTGAGGCGTCTTTCGGTCATTTTGTCGGGGGATAACCCCGGGGATTCACTGGAGAGATTCCTGGATCCTGGTTACAGCAAGTGAAAACGCCTGATCCTGTCGTATCAGTTTTTCTGCCCGCTCGTAGGAGCTTGCGATTGTCTTGTGATCCCGTCCACCGAGCTGCTGACCAATCTGAGAATAGGAAGTGTGAAGAAGTTCCCTGGCCAGATACACACAGATATGACGGGCATTCACGATGGCTTTCTGCCTGGATTTTCCCTCGAGATCAGAGCAGGTCAGTCCATAGAAATTTGTCACAGCCTTTTCGATCTTGTGCAGAGTCAGTTCCTTCTGTCTATCCACTATTGGTTCATTGACCAGAACGGCTTTGGCAAACGCCGTATCGATGACCTCGGGATTTTCGAGAGTGGCGGAAAATATCAGACGGTTGAGCGAACCTTCCAGGTTTCTCACATCATTGGAAAAAGTGCTGGCCAGATAGTCAATGACATCATCCTGTATCCTGATCTGCTCTTCTTTTCCCTCGATCCGTTTTCTCAGAATGGCGCGGCTGGTATCGAATTCCGGCCGGCTGATGGAAACAGTCAGCCCGGATGTGAATCTGGATATGAGGCGGGCCTGAAGGCCGGACAAATCCTGCGGATGAATATCCGATGTCATCATGACCTGCGTATTTTGAGAGATCAGTTCGTTGTAAACAGTGAAAAATATTTCCTGACTGCTTGATCGCCGAAGATTCTGAATATCATCCAGAAGGAAAAAGTCACAGTCAGTGAGTCTGCTTTTGACTGAATCCACAGTCTTTGACTTCATAGCTTCAATGAGCAGATCCACGAATGTGTTTGCATCCATATAGATGACTTTGTCTTCCGGGCGGTTGAGTCGAAGCCAGTTTCCAGCTGCATGCAGCAGGTGTGTTTTTCCCAGTCCGGAATTTCCATAAATCATGATGGGATTGAAGGCTCGTATCCCGGTCTGAATGCAGCTGTTGTAGACGGCTGCATAGGCTTCCTTGTTGCTGGTTCCTTCCACAAAGCTGTCAAAGGTGTATTCCGGATTGAATCTTGCCTGAAGAAGAGGAACCGATGGTGTAGCCGGTGGAGTGGAAGGAAAAGATGGAGCAGGTTCCGTCTGCTGCTCCACCCGGTCTGTCAGCTGCAGGGAGACAGGGGTTCCTGTCTGTTCGCACAGAAGTGTTTCAAACAGAGCCTGTTCCTGACGGAGAATGGACTGCGTGATTCTTGAAGGACAGTAGACTCTGGCGGTCTGCGGGTCCAGATATATCAGACGTGTCCGTGAGATCCAGTCCCGGCATGTCACCGGATCGATTTCCCCTTGGGAACGTACTGATTCGAGGATATGTTGCCAAATCTGATCAAGATCCGGAGAGTTCAT